>NZ_JAKNQJ010000022.1 GCF_022662335.1 Sphingomonas sp. CROZ-RG-20F-R02-07
TCATCTCGTCGACCGCCAGGCTTACAAGGAACGACGCTCCGCCGCACTGGCGGAGTGGCAGATCCTCGTGAGTTAGGCGGATGCGTCAAAGCGCGACGTGCATCGTGTGGAGACGGGTTCGCGTTAGACTGACAGCACCCTCGAAGCGGTGGCCATAGTCAGCGCGAAGCGGGCCACCTCCGTCCACGACGTCGTAGAAGAGACCCGACGTGACCCGCGCCGCGATTAGCTGGGGCAGAGGGGCATGAAGCATCCTCCGTCCATGCCCGGCGGAGATCAGCGGGTATCGCCTGAGCACGCTTGGGCGGTATGCCGTGTCCGCGCCGTTCGCTCGCACCTGCGTGGCGAGCGCCCGCATGTCCGCAACGGGCGCCGTGAGCCGGGCGAGGACACGCTCGCGCACGTCGGGCGCAATCCCGATCAGGCCCAGATCCCCCCGACGGTCGTAGATCGGCTGATCGGAGAACGCCGCAAGGAGCGCGAAGCCCATCAGGCCCATGTCCGCAATGTCAATGCCGTGGGTCGCGCGGAAGTATTCAGCGCTGTCGCCCTGACCGTAGATGAAGGTGTGGCGGTAGAATTGCGGGATGTCGAAGAAGCCGCGCTGCCATTCGAACTGCCGGTTGCCGATGCGGTACATCTCGCGAAGGATCGGGACATTGCCGCGCCGCGCGCCGTACTCGGCATTCTCGAGACGCCGCAGCACATTGACCAGGTTCGCGATGGATTCCCAGCGCTGCGTGTCGAAGAGCCGGTAGTGCGGGTTCTTCAGGTTCGAAAGGACCTCGTTGGCAAGCGTCTCCAGTTCCCAACCACGAACGGCGTTGCGGTCGGTGAAGTCCTCTGCGGGAACCGCGTAGAGATGACGCAGCGCCTCCTCGCTCCGGCCATTCTGCAAGGCGTCAACTGCCCAGACCATCGTGAGGAAGGCGCGGTCGTCGGCTAGCGACAGCGTCTGCGAAAAGGCTCTGCGATACGCATCGCGCTCCTCTAGGTTCATGTCGCGCGGAGGCAGCATGATCGCAGCATAGTGCCGTTCCGCTCGGCCGACACCGTCAGATCAGGCTGCTCAGCCCCGGTCGAGGATTTCAGCCGCGAGCGCTGCCTTGTCCTGCGGAAGGAAGCCCCCGTAATGCTCGCGGACCATCTCCGGCGTGCCCTAGATGATGTCGCTTCATTGGCACCCCAGTTCCACCCGTCGCTTCGCACCGCAGTCGGGGTCACATCACGGACCCAGACGTAGCGACGCCTGAAATTACCGTTCTTACTCGATGAACGAATGGCACATTGTGGGACGCGCCGAGCAACCACTGAGTGTCTGGTTTTGGGTCATCCACGGCCACTGGACGGCCGATCGCCTTGGTCACTGACGGTGCCTGTCGCGTTCGCATGATCTGCCGCTGGAAAGATCGCGCCATTTCCTTCATCCGTCTTTACCGGCGAGTTTAAGGAAACAGTGACCGGATACGACTTCGGGAAGGCGGGGTCTGCAGACGACTGCCAGGTCCATCAGCAGCGCGGCGTCTCGGGGCTGAACGCTGGGGGGGAAAGGTCAGGCCGAGTGAAGCGGAATGGTTAGGCGGAAGGTGGTTGGCGGTAGGGGCAACAAGTCAAGCGCGCCTCCATGTGCAAGAGCGATCTGGCGGGCAAGGCTCAATCCGATCCCGGTGCCCTCCGCTTTCGTAGTGTGGAACGGACGGAAGATGCGAGTGGCCTGTTCGGGCTCTACGCCGGCGCCGCTGTCCTGCACCTCCGCGATCATCTCGTCCTCTCCGAAACGGATTGTCAGCATGACGCAAGCAGCCTGGTCGCGACGCGCAGTCGCTGCTTCGGCGGCGTTCTGAAGGATCGCCCATAGCGCCTGATGAAACTGATCGTGGTCGAGCGGCCAGTCCGGACCGTCCGCGGCTTGGACGGTCAGCGCAATTTGCGGCCATCGCCCGTTGAACAGGCGAGCCAGGTCGTCGGCCATGCCGGACAAGGACGTTGGGGTCCGCCGTGGCACGGGAAGCCGCGCGAGGCCGCGATAGCCTTCGGTGAACCGCTGTAATCCCTCGGCGCGACGCGCGAGCGTGGCCATGATCTCACGCAGCAATGCCGGATCGAGGTCTGGCCGGTCGAGCGCCGCTTCCCCGCTTTCGGCCAGCGACACGATCGGAGCGAGGCCGTTCAGCAGTTCGTGACCCAGGACATGGATCATCTCTGCCGTTGCCCGTGCCTCGGCGACTCGCTCCTCCTGCTCGATGTCGATCAGCGCAGCGACCGAGCGTTCGGTTGCCGCCCCGCCCAGCGTCACCCGGTCGATCCGATAGTGTCGCCCCTCATAACGCAGATACTGATCTTCGGATCGGATAAGCGCGCCCGGCGCCGGTACTACCCGATCGTCCGCCGCGAAAAGGCGCCGTGCAGCGCGATTCAGCGCCCGCACGTTCACTCCCTCGATCAACACCATCGGGGTCGGAGCAGCATCCAGCACCAGGCGATCGGCCGCCGCATTCCGTGGCGCTTCGCTCGTGAGCGTCGGCGCAAGGCCGTGCTGAACCACCAGCCACCAGGTCAGCGTGGCGAGCCAGACCGCGACCAGCACTGCGCCGGTCAATGTTCCCCATAAGCCGCCACGCCATGCGGCGCCGGCAGCGATGCCGCAGCCGACGAGGCCGATCGCGCACGCGACGGCGCGCCACCCGCGTCTATAGGCCATAGCGTGCCATGCGCCGGTACAGCGCGCCACGGCTCAAGCCCAGCGCGGTCGCGGCATGGGTGACGTTGTGGCGATGCTCGCGCAAGGCCGCCTCGATCATCGCCTTCTCGGCATCGGTCAGGTCGAAGCTAGCCTCGCCGGCCGCGATGGCTGGTTCGACGACGGTGGGAGGAGCGAGCAGCGCCGCGTCGAGAACCCCATCGTCGGCGAGGATCACCGCCCGTTCCATGGCGAGGGCGAGGCCCCGTACCTCATCGCCCCATTGGACGGTCCGCACGATCGTTTCGGCGGCCTGCGTCAACGTTACTCCAGGCTTACCGAAACGCTCGGCCGCGACGCGGGCGAAATGGCGGGCGAGCAACACCGTATCGTCACCGCGTGCGGCGAGCGGCGGCACCGCCACCTCGACGGTCGCGATACGACGCTGCAACGCCGGGGCGAGCGGTTGGATGGTGTCGGCGACGGCGATGCAGCGGACCGCTCGCGGCAGATGGTCGAGCAACGCTTCCTGCGCGATCCGGTCGAGCCGGTCGGCATGGCGCAGAATGATGGTGCCGGTCGCCTCCTGCACGCGGTCGAGGTAATCGTCACGGCGCAGGTCGATGCGGGACGCAGGACGCGTCGCGTCGGGCGATGCCGCATGGATCGCCTGCGCGACCAGCGTGCGCCCGCTGCCGGCCGGGCCGGTCACGGTGACGTCGGCTGCGGTCGGTCCGATGCGGCGGATCAGCGCACGAAGCTCTTGCATCGCCCGGCTCTCGCCGATCAGCACGGCCAGCGCCTTCGCCGATCCGTCCCGTGCGGGGGCGGACGCAATCGCGGGCCTCCGCGCCATCGCAGCTTCCAGTTTGGCGACCAGATCGGCGTTGCGCCACGGCTTCATCACGAAGTCGCGCGCGCCGGCCTGCATGGCGGCGACCGCGATGCGGATGCCGCTGTGCGCGGTAATGACGATTACGCAGGCCTGCGGATCGTCGGCGACGATCCGCCGCAGGCACGCCAGCCCGTCCTCGCCATCGGCAGCCCCGGCAGTGAAATTCATGTCGAGGAGGATCGCGACGTAATGCCGCCGTGCGAGCCGCGACCATGCCTCTTCCGGTCCGCTCGCGGTGTCCAGCCGATAGCCGGCGATGCGAAGCGCGATGTCGATCGCGCGTGCGATCGCCGGATTGTCGTCGATCAGCAGAATCGCCGTGTCGCTTGACCCGTCCTCCAGCCGTCCAATTCCGGACGGTGCGTCCACAAATGAACGGTCACGATTGTTCGGTATGACAGAATATCGTTTATCCATAGTAGCTTAGGCTTTCCGGCCAATATCGGTGACACTGGTCCCATGATGACCGAACAGCCGACACAAGCAACCGCTACCCCGGGGTCCGGAATGGATCGTCCGGTTGAACGGCGCACCGCGCCCTGGTGGCGGCACCGCGGCACGCTGATCGTCTTGGGTCTGGTGCTCGTCACTCTCCTGGTCTGGTGGTTCATCCCTGCGAGCGGATCGACCGACATCGCCGCGGCCGACATCGAAACTGGCATAGTCCAGCGCGCGCCGTTCGCCGACTATCTCCCGGTGCGCGCGACCGTCGCGCCCCGCGTCACGACGCTGGTCGGCGTGCTGTCGGGCGGCCAGGTCGAGAAGCTGCTGGTGCAGGACGGGACGATGGTGGCGGACGGGCAGCCGCTCGCCACGCTCGCCAACCCTTCGCTCAAGCTCCAGGTGCTGACGCAGGAGGCGCAGATCGCCAGCCAGCTCGGCCAGGTCGCGGGCGAAAACCTCGGCATCGAGCGCAACCGGCTCGACCGCGCCGGACAGGTCGCGCAGGCGAATTATGATCTTATCAAGGCACGCCGCGACCTCTCGATCCGCCAGCAGCTCCACGATCAGGGTTTCGTGTCAGACGAGGGCATCAAGAGCTATGCGGCCGAAGCCGACTATCAGGCGAAGAGGCTCGCCCAGCTCCGATCCGGGAGCGCGGCGGAGGCGGGCATCACCGCCACGCAGAGCCGGCGGCTGGACGACACGCGCGGACGGCTGACAAGCAACCTCGGCGCAGTACGTGCCGGGCTGGACGCGCTGGTCGTCCGCGCGCCGGTGGCGGGGCGGCTGACGAACTTCACGATCCAGCCCGGTCAGACGCTCAAGCCGGGCGACCCCTCGGGTCAGGTCGACAGCGAGGGATCGTGGAAGCTCGAAGCAGATGTCGACGAATATTATCTCGGCCGCGTGCATGTCGGGCAGAAGGCGAGCGCCGATGCCGTCCGCCTCACCGTCTCCAAGGTTCTGCCGAGCGTCAAGGATGGCCGCTTCCGCGTCGAGCTGACGTTCGACGGCGCGGCCCCGGCCGGGCTGAACCGCGGGCAGACGCTCGACATCCGCATCACGCTTGGCAGCACCGCGCTCGCCCTTGTCGCGCCCACCGGTGGTTGGCTCGACACGGGCGGCGGATCGTACGCGTTCGTGCTCGACACGGACGGTCGCCACGCCCGGCGCCGATCGATCCGCACCGCGCGGCGCAATCCCGAGCAGGTCGAGATCCTGTCCGGTATCCGGCCCGGCGACCGCATCGTCACTAGCAGCACCGCGTCCGTGAAGGGCGACCTCCTCAACATCCGCTAAGGCCGAAAGGGCACGTCGCATGATCCGTCTCGAGAACATCCAGCGCCGCTACGTTTCCGACGAGGTGGAGACCACCGCGCTCCACGATATCGACCTTCATGTCGAAGCCGGCGAATTCGTCGCGATTATGGGGCCATCAGGCTGCGGCAAGTCCACGCTGCTCAACACGCTCGGCACGGTCGATCGCCCGACCGGCGGACGCTACCTGTTCGCCGAGCGCGACCTCGCTGTGCTCGACGAGAAGGCGCTGGCCGCGTTCCGCGGCGCGACGCTCGGCTTCGTATTCCAGAGCTTCAACCTGATCGACGAACTGACGATCGAGGAGAATGTCGCGCTCGGCCTCGCCTATCGCAAGGATGCAGGCGCTAGCAGCGGTGGGCGCCGCGCGCGCGTCGCCGCGGCGATGGACAAGGTGAGCATCGCCCACCGCGCGCGCCACTACCCGCACCAGCTCTCGGGCGGGCAGCAGCAGCGCGCCGCCATCGCCCGCGCGATCGTCGGAAATCCGAAGCTGATCCTCGCCGACGAGCCGACCGGCAATCTCGATACCGCGAACGGCGAGCAGGTGATGAACATCCTGGCCGGGCTCAACGACGAGGGCGCGACGATCATCATGGTCACGCACTCGCCCAGCCATGCCGACATGGCCAAGCGGCGTATCGACATGCTCGACGGCCGCATCGTCGCCTCCGCCATGCGCGCGATCTGAAGGAACCGGACCGATGAATCGCTTCGCCCTCCTTTCGCTCTACCGCTCGCTCACCCGCCACAAGCTTTATGCCGCGCTCAACATCGGCGGGCTGGCGCTGGGAATCGCCGTGTTTCTGGTGCTCGGCCTGTACGTCCGTTTCGAGACGAGCTTCGAGCGATGGTTGCCGCATCACGACGGCATCTACCTCGTGGAATCCGATTCCAAGGGCATCGATAGCCCGTTCAGTGGCATCTACCAGAATACCATGGGTGGCCTGCTGGAGCAGATGAAGCAGGACTTCCCCGCCCTAGTCGGCACGCGGATTAACGGCGGCGAAGGTGGCGGCACGGTGATCCGCAACGGTGCGGCGAAGCAAGATGATATAGCGCGCGTCGATGCCGACTTCTTCAAGGTGTTCGATCTGCCGATGGTAATCGGCGACAAGACGACGGCACTCTCCGATCCGCTGGCGATCGTCGTCAGTCGCTCGGCAGCGAAGCGCTATTTTGGCGAAGGCAATCCTATTGGCCAGACCATGACGCTCGCGTTCGAGAAACCGGCATCGTATCACGTCACCGGCGTTTTCGAGGATTTGCCGCACAACACCGACATGAAGTTCTCGATTCTCGCGCGGCAGGGACGCGATCTCAGCGACTGGTGGTATCATTGGGGATCAACGTCGCTGTACACGTTTCTGCGATTCAATACGCCGGAGGCGGCCCGCGCCTTTCAACGGCAAATGCCTGCCTTCATCGCGCGGCGGGGCACCCATGACATGGGCCGCGACGTCGTGGATAAGATGGGATTGCCGTTGCTGCCTTGGGCCGACGCCCATCTCCAGCCGCAAGGGCAGGCCAGTGCCGCCAAGAAGATGACCATCGTCACGCTCGGCATGGTCGGCGTGCTGACGCTGCTGATCGCCATCGTGAACTATATAAATCTCGCAACCGCCCGCGCCGGCCTGCGTGCGCGCGAGGTTGCCATGCGCAAGGTGCTGGGCGCCGATCAAGGTACGCTGATCCGGCAGTTTCTGGGCGAAGCTGTTTTGACGGTCGCGCTGGCGGCACTGGTCGGACTGATCCTGGCTGAAACCGGCCTGCCGATGGTGAACGCCGCGGGCGGGCTTAGCCTAGCCGTACCTTATACCATCGTCGTCCCCGCACTGGCCGCGCTGGTTCTGATCGTCGGTATAATGGCGGGCCTCTATCCCGCTGTGCTGCTGGCGCGATTTCCTGCCGCTGCCGTACTCGCTTCGGCCCGCACCCCTGGCGGGGGCCGCACCGGCACCCGGACGCGCGAGGCGTTGGTCGTATTCCAGTTCGCGCTCGCTATAGCCTTCATCATCGGAACGTCGGTGCTGGTCGCGCAGACGCGGCACGTCCGCAGCACCGATCTGGGATTCCGGCGCGATGGTCTGCTGGTCATACCGGCCTTGGGGGACGACAGCTTGGATAAGGGACGCCAGCTGGCGCTGCTGGCCGCACTCAAGCGGCTGCCCGGCGTCGAGGCGGTGACGACGGCGAACACCGCCGTGGGCAACATCGGGAACAACAACTTCGACAATGTGGACGTGCCGGGACGCCCCAAGCCGGGGCCGTCGCTTCGCTCGATCGAAGTCGGCCGTGACTTCTTTGACACCTATGGTGCCCGGCTGATCGCCGGTCGCGTGTTCGACGACGCTCACCCGGGTGACAACTCGACGGGACGTAAGAAGGGCGAGGTGCGCAATATCGTCATCAATCGTCTCGCCGTCGCCAAGCTCGGCTTCGCCTCGCCGCAGGATGCGATCGGCAAGACGGTGGGCGGGGGAACGAAACGCACCATCATCGGCGTGATCGACCAGCTTCGCTTCTTCTCTCCGCGGCTTCCGGACGATCCGACCTATTACATGTACTATGGCGACATCGTGGCCTATCCGACGGTGACGCTGCGCTTCCACGGCGACGCCAAGTCGGTGATCGCCGCAGTCCGGACGCTATGGCAGCGGATGGCGCCCCAGGTGCCGTTCATGGGCGATACCGGCCTCCACGCGCTGAACGCCTTTTACCAGGACGACGATCGCGCCACTCGCATGTTCGGCATCGGCGCCGGGCTCGCTGTCCTCATTGGGTGCGTGGGGCTCTGGGGGCTCGCCTCGTTCAACACGTCGCGGCGGGTGCGGGAGATCGGCATCCGCAAGACGCTCGGCGCGTCCTCGACCGATATCGTGAAGCTGCTCGTCGGACAGTTCCTGCGGCCCGTTTTGATCGCCAATCTCGTCGCGTGGCCGCTCGCCTTTATAGCCATGCGGGAATGGTTGGCCGGGTTCGATGATCGCATCGCGCTCTCGCCACTCTTTTTCGTCGGGGCGAGCCTGCTCGCGATCGTTATCGCCGTACTGACCGTCCTTGGCCAGTCGCTCCGCGCGAGCGGCGCTGCGCCCGCCTGGGCGCTGCGTCATGACTAGGCGAGCGGTCGTTGCGGTCGCAGCGCTGTGCCTCTCCGGCACGGCGTCGGGGGAAACGCTGCACGATGCGGTGGCCGCAGCCTATGCCACCAATCCCCAGCTCGCGGCGGCGCGGGCGAGGCAGGACGCGCTTGCCGAGACACCGGAGCAGGCGCGCGCCGCAGGCCGACCGATCGCCGAGGCGGACGGTGCGGGCGGCTACAGTCGGTTCGATTACGGCAAGGGTGGAAGCGGCAGCGTGACCGCCAGCCTGCCGGTCTGGACCGGCGGGCGCGTGGCGTCTGCCGTGCGGGCGGCGTCCCGCGATGTCGCGGCCGGCGCTGAAGGCGTGCGGGACACGGAGGCGGCGGTGCTGGAGACGGTCGTCGGAGCTTATGCCGACCTTCTCTACGCGCAGCAGGCGGTCGCGGTCGCCCGCGCCGACATTGCGTTGCTGGACAATCAGGTGGCGGAGGCCCGCTCCCGCTTCCAGCTCGGGCAGGCGACCCGTACCGACGTTGCCCAGATCGAAGCGCAACGGGAATCCGCCGTTTCCGCGCTGGCCGACGCCGAAGGCGCGGCTGCTTCGATCGCCGCGACCTATCGCGCGACGGTGGGCCATGTCGCGAGCGATCTCGATGCGACACCGGCTGCACCGGCAACCCTCCCCGCGACGATCGAAGCGGCGCGTAGGCAAGCCGTCGAATACAGCCCGATCGTCAGGCAACAGCGGTTGGCGGCCAGCGCCGACGGTGCGCGCATCGATCAGCAGCGCGCCGAGCGTAATCCTTATATCGCACTAGGAGGCACCTATGGCGTGGCGGTGGGGCAGGGGCGACCCGGCTATGCGAATGCCGCCATCGCCGGTGCCACGCTGCGCGTGCCGTTGCTCACCGGCGGGCTTGTGTCCTCCCGCGTCCGTCAGGCGGAGGCGGTCTATCGTGCGGATCGATTCGGCATCGACGCTGCCGAACGCGAGGCGATCCGACTCGCAGAAACCGCATGGGCTAGCCTGGCGGCGGCACAATCTCGAGTCCAAGCCAATGCTCGCCGGGCCGAAGCCGCTGAACTGGCGTTGAAAGGGGTTCGTGCCGAATATGCCTTTTCGCTCCGGACGACATTGGACATCCTGATCGCTGACGAGAGCCTTCGCGCCGCACAGCTTGCGCTTGCACGCAGCCGCAGTGATGTGCTGTTTTCGCAAGCAGCATTGCTGCGATCAGTTGGTCGGCTCGGGCCTGAGAGTTATACCAGCTAGTCTTTCTGAGCACGATGCACTTCTCACAACAGGCTTTCTTGGGTTGGAGAATGAATTCCTAATCTTGATTGATCATTGTTTTCGGCAAAGCCGGCGGAGCGACTGGCATGGCAACATAACGCGGCACTGTAATTGCCGCCGACATGAATGAATGACCGAAGTCGGCGAGCCGAAAAGAGCGCGCGAATGGCTGGGTTTGGGGCCTTGCAGCTTTATAGCGGCCATTCGGCCTTTGCCCGAGTTGAGGGACCTGCGACGACGGGGCGCGGGTAGGCGAATGCCGCCGACTTCGCCAAGCCATCGAAGACACCGAAGGCGATGGGTGCGCTCTTATCTTCGGTCGGTCTCGTGAAGGCATCACCACGGTTGATGCATCGATCGCGTTTCCGCGCGCGTATCTTAGTCATGGGCCTAGGACTAAAAATCTGTCTGCCGCCATCGGAAGCGCCGTCGAACGACGAACTCGGATGCGCGTTCGACCGCCGTCGCCGCATTCTGGCCATGGCGGAGTCGCTGACCGACATGTTCGGTAACGCTGCTCTATCTGTCGCACAAAGTCAGATTAGCGGCAGCGACGTTGCCGGCCGGAGCGGTGTTCTTTGGCATGACATCGTGGATGCGCTGCGCGGCAACTGACCGGTGGTCGGTGTAACTGCCAGGACGAGCATCATGGACGAGCGTCCCCTTCTCGGAGGCGGGTAGATCGCGCCGAGTGACCGATTGAGGGGCGAGTGTCAGGCCGGAAGAATGCGCGGCTGTAGCGTGGATCAGGTTACCTCAGCCATGCGCCATGGATGCCGGGCGGCACGCGATGCGGTATGCGGACGGATGCCACCGGTGGTGCCTCGAAGTTCCGGGCATCCAGTATCTCCAGCGCGGTGGTGTGCCCCCCGGCGTCGATCACGAGCCCGATGAGCCAGCCATCATCCTCATCTGCGCTTAGCGAGCTCGGCACGAACACGAACTCGCCCGCGATGCGCCCCGTCCCGAATTCGTGTAACCGCCGCGTGCCACCATCTAGGTCGTGCTTGATGAGCGGCGCTTCGCCAACCAGCGTTTCCGTCATCTGTTCGGGCAGGCCGAGCGCATAGACATAGCGGTAGGGGCGTCCGGTGCGACGCTCGTCTATTGTTGGCAGTTCCTGCGGCGCGGGGTCGATCGCACGCTGGTCGACCGATCCGGTCGAAGGGTCGATCGTCCAGCGCTCAAGGCCGCGCGGCTGCTCATCTGGTGCCAGGTTGTCGCCAGCAAACATGCGGTCGTACGCGACCACATCGAGCGCCACGCGTCCGCCCGGCAGATCATGGGCGTTGGCGGTGTGGAACACGAAGCAGGGATCAAGCGGAAACCACCGGATATCCGCCGCCTCGCCATCGCGCGGCAGCAGCCCGATCCGGGCCGGGTGCTTCTCGTTCCAGCGATAGGGAAAGCCGTGCCCCGCCAGCACCGTCCGCATCGACAGGGTGAGCGGCAGGTCCATGACTACGACGTAGCGCTCAGTGATCGCGCAATCGTGGATTAGCGGACCGTGCGACACCGGGATCGTCACCGATCGTCGCACCCGACCGGCGACATCGACGACATTGTAGCGAATGCGCTTGGGATCGGTCGCCTCATAGCAAAGCGCGTGCAATTCGCCGGTCGCGGGATCCCGTCGCGGATGGGCTGTGAACGAGCCGGGCAGGGTGCCTCCGAAATCGTCGTAGCGCTGCTGCTCCAGATGCTCGTCGAAACGGACTGGCGTGCTGCCGGCCTCCACCAGCGCCCAGCCACTGCCAGCATGATCCAGCACGCTGGTGTTGACGGTGTCGAAGATGTGCCTTGGCCCTGGAGCCGCCGGCACGTGCCTGGCCGCCGCGACATCGGTCGAGCGGATCCAGCGGTTGCGGTACCATCGGGCCCGACCGCCCTCGCCGCCGACGCGGATCGCATCAGCAGATTGTTTGCGGAGGTGGCGGCGTCGATCACCGCGCTTTGAGATGACGATCTGCTCGATATGGCCGATATTTTCTCCAGTGACGCCACGACGATCTTGAGCCAGATCGCGTCGGCCGAGATGCGCAGGCGCAACCTGAGCTTATGATGGTGTCCGCAGATCTGCCCGCCGGCTTGTCCGACTGGCAGCAAGCGCCGCGCGTGCGCGCGTTGAATGACCGGCCGTCGGTCGGCGCCGGGCGTTACGTGCTGTGTTGGCTTCAGCAGGCGCTGCGCGCGTACGACAATCCAGTCATCGACGCGGCCGTCCGTCTCGGCAATGTGCTGCGGTTGCCCGTGCTCGTCTATCACGGCGTCCGCGAAGATTACCCCTATGCCTCCGACCGCCTGCACCACTTCATCCTAGGTGCGAGCGTCGATCTCGCCGACGGATGCCGCAGGCGTGGTCTGGCGTTCGTCCGGCACGTCGATCGCGAGGGGCAGCGTGAGAAGGGCTTGGTTTACCGGCTGGCGGCCGAGGCCGCGGTGGTCATACTGGAGGACCAGCCCACTTTCGTCGCACGGTGGCAGTCCGAGCGCGTAGCCACACGGGTCGATGTGCCCGTCTTCACCGTCAACGCCGCCTGCCTGGTGCCACCCGCGCTGATCGGCATCAACGTGCGAGGACGAACCGCTTTCTTGCGGTGTCATGAGCCGGAGCGCGCCCATTGGTCCACCTGGGACGAGGAGGTCGCGGACGTAAAGCCCTATGCCGGTGCATTGCCGTTCACGCCGGATCGGTCCGAAAACGCTGACCTTGTTGCTCTTATCGCCAACCTCGACATCGACCATTCGCTTCCGGCCAGCTCGATGCACCCGGCAGGCCGCGTTGCAGCGGAGGCACGGCTTGCAAGATTGGTCGCGGAGGTGCTGCCGGGCTATGCGTCGGCGCGCAACGATGCCACCCGCCCGGATGGTGCCAGCGGCCTCTCGCCCTATCTGCACTTCGGCGTCCTTGGTCCTCGAGAGATAATGGCCGCGCTTCAGGGTGCTCGAGCGGGTGGACAGCACAAGCGCAAGTTCGCCGACGAGCTGCTCGGCTGGCGCGAGTGGTTCCATTTCCAGGCGCACGCGCTCGCCGCGCCGGAGCGCTACGACCGCATCGCCAGCTGGGCGTCGGAGACGCTCGCGGCCCATACCGGCGATGCCAGGACCGAACAGGAGACGCTGGCGGCGCTGATCCACGGCGAGACACGCGACGAGACTTGGAACGCCTGCCAGCGCCAGTTCCTGATCGACGGCTGGATGCATAACAACTTGCGGATGTACTGGGGCAAGCGCCTTATCGCGATGACGCCCAGCCCCGAGGCGGCCTGGGCGACCGCTTGCTACCTCAGCGACAGGCTGAGCATCGATGGCCGCGATCCGTCGACCTACGGCAACATCGCCGCCATGTTCGGCGGCTCCCCATCGGACCGTGAGCGCCCGATCTATGGACGCGTCGCGACCCGTGGCGACGGGTCGACGCGTCGAAGGGAAGGCGGCACCGAATGGCTGGCCGCCGCCTCGTTGAGGTCGGTCCCGCGCGTGTCGATTCCCAGCGAGGTGCCCGTGGATCCGTACCTAACCGGCGAGGCGACCATCTAAGCTGTCATGCAACCGCCGCCTCGGATCGTGCATCGGGACGGCTGAACAAATGTCTGCTTTCAAGAAAGCAATAAGCAGCTCTGAATGTCGCCTTCTGGGTCCTACACGCCTCATCTGCGGCTGTTACCGAGCGTCAGTTGGCTTGACGGGGCAGCGTGGTGGCATTCGGCTGGTCCAGTGCGCCTGCCATGTAGCGAGCGACCTGGTTGTTGATGAACGCGGCGTCTGCCGGCGTTGCGCCTGCGCCGGCCGGATGTCCCCAGAGCGACGGGATCGGGTACAGCAGACAGGTTCGAATGAACCCGCACTCGTAGCGAGCGTCCTCCAGGGGGAAGTACAGGTCGGTTGCCGATGGCATGTAGAGCACGGGCACTCGGATCGAGCGCAGCGCCGCGATAGTATCGCCGCCAAACTCCGGCGTACGGCCGACGTCGTGCGCTTCCCAGGTGCGCGCCTGCAGGATCAGATCGTTGGCGTCGTTGCCGTCGAAAACATGCCGGTAGCGGTCGATAGCTTGGGGCAGGCTGGTAAGGGCCGGCGTATCGCCGCGCCATAGCTCGCGCCGCCACCATTCCTGCGAGTAGAGCCAGCCCGCCCACACGAGCGAGAAGGCCTGAATGCCGCGCTCCGGCTCAGCATTGCCATAGTCGCCTGCCTTGAATGCCGGGTCGGTAGTCAGTGCGGCGATCTGCCCCTCCAGCCGCACGATGCCATGGCCCCAGGCGCGTGCCGTGCCCGAAGTCGCGACCACTCGGTCCATGAAGCTGGGGTAGCTGACCGCCCACTGAAATGCCTGTTCTGCCCCCATTGAGAAGCCGATCACCGCCTTGAGGTGTCGGACGTGCAGCGCGTCGAGCACAGCGCGGCTCGCCGCCACGTCGTCTCGAATGGTGATGGCGGGGAAGCGCGGCCCATTCAGCGGCTCGGGCGTGTTGGATGGTGAGGACGACCGGCCGTTGCCGAACATCTCCGTCGTGATCAGGAACAGCTTGCTCGGGTCCAGGGCCTTGCCCGGCCCAATCAGGAAGCCGTAGCCGGTCAGGTCGGCCATGTAGTGCGAGGGAAGCAGCACGGCGTTGTCGCCGGCGGCGTCGAGCATGCCGTAGGTGCCATAGACCACCCGCGCCTCGGGCAGCACCGCGCCGCTTTCCGTGCGGAAATGGTGGATCACCAGCTCGTGCCGCACGGGGCCGGCGCTCTGAGCAGTCGTCGGTGCGGCGGGCACGAGTGCCGCCAAGGTTAGGGCAACAAGGCGGTTGATGCCCGACCGCAGATTCACCCGATCAGGCCTTCACAGCGCTCAGGTGTGCGCTCAGATGCTTGTTCATCTCGAACATGCTCGCCTGCTTCTTGCCGAAGATCTTCTCCAGCTTGGCATCGGCGTTAATGTTGCGCTTGTCCTTCTCATCCTGAAGGTCATGCTTCTTGATGTACTCCCACACCTTCTTGACGACCTCGCTGCGAGGCAGGTCATCCTTGCCGACGATCTCGGCCAGCCCGGGCGACGACGTGACGGGCGCGGTGATGCCCCCTCGCGCGCCGCCGACAGGCTTGTCGGTCGCCTTCACCTTCTTCTCCGCGGCCTTGGTCTCGTCCTTGCCCCGCTTGCTCGCCGTGCGTGCCATGCCCTATCCCCTGTGAAAGCGCTCGCCCTGACGCCTGCGGCGATCATCAGGCAAATCAGGTCGGAGTTCCAGCCCTCAGTTGTTGGGACAGGGCGCGATAGCGCACTGCGAACGAGCAAAGCAGCTGTTCGGTCCCGCAGCGATCAATTCGGACTCGAGCAGCAGCGGGGTTCGGCTTCGCCCATTCGGGCGGGCGGGCGAGCACATACGCGAATATGGCAGGAGCTCAGCTCAGCGTCTTTCCTTGCTGAACGGATGGCCGGAGTTGGCGAACCACTCGGGTGGTGTGAGCGTCTGGATGTGGGTCTTCGCGGTCGATGCGGAACGACCTGATTTTCCCGCTATCGCGCTCGACACCGGCCTTTCTGGTGGAAGGGCGAGCGCAGCAACTAGCATCCTTTTTAGTGCGCGATTACCGCAAACCTGCCAGGCCAAAGGTCATAACCTGCTGCCGCTTCTGACAGCCCGTGCTACTTCAGGAGCCCACCGGCTCGCAACGCATCTTCGATGATCCGGCGTACGTCAATGACGGGCGCGGGCTTGGGCTCGGGGTAGAGCCGCCGCGCCTGCGGTACGCGGGAAGCAACGCTCGTTCCTGAAACCGTTGAGCTGGCGTCCCGCTTTCGTTTGGCCGCTTCCGGCTGCGGGATGGTGTCTGAGGTGAGGCCCCAGAACTCCGCGATCCGCTTCGACGACGAGATCCCCATGCTGAGCATGTATGGCCCCGCGGCACCGACCGGGTGCACGGCGTTCGCGTCGAGCGGTATGCCGTGCCCCATCCCAGTGATACTGTATGCTTCTACCACGATCTGTCCGCTGGCAGCGCGCCAAGCGCGATGGGGATAACCGTCGACAATGTCGGTCATTGGGGGACTCCCAACGACGCCGTGGATGGGCAGCCATTGCTCGACGATCGCGTCAGCGTTGTTCGGATTGACCGTGGAATCGCCACTGCCGTGCCACACCGAAACCTTGGGCCAGGGCCCGTCATGACCGGAGGCGTGCTGAATAAGCGCGGCCAACGCATCGGGTCGGGCCTGCCCGCGAGAGCGCATCGCGCCGAATGCTTGCTGTACATTCGACGCGCAACCGTAGGGCAGGCCGGCGATGATCGCGCCGCCCGCGAACGTCTCCGGGTACGTCGCGAGCATTACCGACGCCATGGCGCCGCCCGCCGACAAGCCGGTGACGAAAATGCGGTCGCAATCGATAGCGTGCGCGACCGAGACCGCCTCAATCATCTGGTGGATTGACAGCGCCTCGCCAGCGCCGCGCGCGGTGTCGCCGGGCTCAAACCAGTTGAAGCAGAGGTTAGCGTTGTTGGAGCGTTCCTGCTCGGGGTAGAGAAGCACGAAGCCATGCCGGTCAGCGAGCTGCGACCAACCCGAGCCGTGGTCATAGCCAGCTGCGGTCTGTGTGCAGCCGTGCAATACGACCACGAGCGCTGGACGATCTGTCAGTCGCGCTGGCACGTGAACGCGAGCACGCAGAGCACCGGGGTTTGAGCCGAACCCAGTGAGATCGACGAGCCGGTATGCTCTCACCGTTCCGCCAGGACCTTTGGCGATCGCGTCGAAGAAATCATTGCGCACGTCTCGCCTCCTGCCGCGCATCTTCCCGAGGAAAAGAGCGCTTTGCTGCGCCGCAGCATATGGCGCTGCGAAGGTCTGCGGCAAGGCCGACGTTGCCCCTCGCCGTGCGATAGAGGCCTGGGCCTGCGCAGCACGCCACCTTCCGAGACGCGCCCGACGATCACACACCAAGGATGAACGAGCGGCAGTTACCGAGAAGCGGTAGCGCAGGTGCGAGCGTCGCCTTCTGGATCAAACCGCCAGCTGAGCGGCATACCGGCGAACGTTCGTGTGCTAGCCGTCAAGGCATACTACTCCTTGATGCCTAATTTGCACTTTTGCAAAAGGATAGAAATGGTGGAGCCTCAGCTGCCAGGGTGATATCTGCGCTCCACATGGCCGGTAAGCTCGTCGGGGTAGAAAAAGATGGGGCGCAGGCTGCCATCGACATAATGTGTGATCTGATCGGTGAAGTGTGGCGAGGCGGGATCACCGCTCTGGCCGCCGGCCATTACTGCCATCGCCTTCACGCGCGGTCCGAACTCGACGACCGCGACGAAGCTGTTGCCGCTGTTGCCGTAATAGCGTTTCGTGCCCGGCCAGCGCTTGGCGCCGAACGAGGCAAGGCTGCCCCATTGTGCCGAGGTGAAGGATACGGGCGACGACGCCTTGGCATCATCAAAATGCGGCCCGATCGCATCGTCGAGCCGCTGGAAGCGATTGATTGTCTGCCACGGCGTCCGCCAGTCGCCGAAATCGCGCGTCAACCGGTCGACCGCCGCGGTCAGCGCGGCGAGCTTGGCTTGGGCACTGACGCGGGTGACGATATAATCGGGTACGTTCAGCCGCTCGGCCTGCGCGAAGCTGCCGACCTCGCGCCACAGCTGGTCGCCCCAGAACACCGCCAGGCTGGTCGCAACCGAGTCATTTGACCAACGATGATCCCAGCCCCTCAGGATAGCGATCGGCTCCGCTAACGTTCGCCTCCGTGGATCACCTTGCGGAAGGTCGCTCCATGCTTGGACAAGCCCGGGCAGCAATCGCGCGAACGCGGGCAGATAAGAATCGAACGCCGCCTGACGCAGCGTCTCCGGTGTCCAGCCGGTTTTGCCGGTGAGCAGCAGATCGGCGTGCACCCCGCGCGCATTGCCACCGACCTGATCCATATATTTCGGATAAGCCACAGCCTTGGGGCTGTCCGGCCCGGCCGCGCTCCACGGCCAGTCGTTGGTGTTGTGGGCCCAGCCGACGCGCGGATCGAGCACGCTCGGCAGGCTTGCGAGCGTGTGGAGCCCATGCCAGTCGGTGGCCGGGTCGCTGCCGTCCACCGGCCGCGTATAGTCAAAGCGGCCATTCCGCACCGGGATGAACTGCGGCATCAAAAACGCGATCTCGCCCTTGCTGTCGGCAAACAGCGTGTCGTTTGAGGAATTGGCTTTCCGTTCGGCGATCTGGAGATAGCTCGCGAGATCGGTCGCCTTGGTGCGCAGGTAGCTTTGCTCGAGCGCGGGGACGGGTTTCCACATCAACGCGGTAGCGATCCACCGGCCCGACTTGGCCGCCACGATCGGTCCGTGGTGCGTGCGATAGGTCGTGAACGCACGCTGGCCCATCGTGCTATCGGACCTGCGAAACCGCACTGTCACCGTCCGGCTAATGACCAGTCGTCGCTCGGTGCCATACCGATAGGAATAACTGCGGTCAGAGCCCGCGATCGCTTCGGCAAACTCGTCGACGTTATCGACCGTCGAGGAGGTGTGCATCCATCCCGCCTGCGCGTTGAACCCCTGATAGACGAAGAACTGCCCCCAAGTGCTCGCGCCATAGGCGTTCAGCCCAGCGTCGCTGCTCATCTGCGCTTCGGAGCGGAAGTAGAAGCTGGTGTGCGGGTTGATGAGCAGCAAGGCGCGGCCGTTCGCGGTCAGCTTTGGCGCGACGACGATGCCGTTCGAGCCCGAAGGCTCGCGCGGCACCATGCCGATCTCCTCCGGCGTCGGCGGTGTAGGGGTGCCGTAGAAGGTCTTGAGATCGCTGAGCGAAATTCGTTCGATATCGCCGCCGATGCTGCCTTCGGTAAAGCTCAGCGCCATCCACGGTTCGAACCGCGTCAGCACCTTCGGCCGCGTCCCCGGATGGGTCACGAGATAATAGTTCAGCCCGTCCGCCCAGGCTTGCATCAGCGTTTGCAGCCAAGGCGGGCTCGCCGCATATTGCGCTTTCAGTTGATCGGGATCGACGAACAGGCGCTGGCGCAGATCGCTCCAGATTGCATCTTCGCCCTCGGCTTCCGCAGTCCGGCCGAGCGCAGTGAGATAGTTCGCTTCGACACGCGCAAAATCGTCCTCGCCCTGAGCGTACATCAGCCCGAACACCGCGTCCGCGTCCGTACGGCCGTGGACGTGCGGAATGCCCCACGTGTCACGGGTGATCGTAACCCGCGACGCCTCGGTCTGCCACCGCGTCATATCGGCGTCGGGCACGGCCCGCGCGGGCGCCAGCCCCGTCGTCAGCAGCGCCGACAGGATCAACGGATTGCGCGCGTGTCGCAGGACTCTATTCATGGCTCAAGCGTAGAGCCGGAAAAGGAGAATGACTATGCGCTGGCTGATGATGATGGCGGCGCTGATGCCGGGGCTGGTCGACCCGGTGCCGGCGGCGGAACCGGCCTCGCTGCTGCTCAAGCCCGCAGGCGTGTTCGACGGTGTCGACGGCAAGGTGCATCCAGGCTGGCAGGTGCTCGTTACCGGGGACCGGATCGTCGCGGTTGGCCCCGATCTCCCGACGCCCGCCGGCACCATGCCGATCGACCTGCCGGGCACGACGGTGATGCCCGGCATGATCGAGGCGCACGGGCATCTGTTCCTGCATCCCTATAACGAGACGAGCTGGGACGATCAGGTGCTGCACGAGCCGCTCGCGCTGAGGACCGCGCGTGCCGTCGCCAACGCGAAGGCGACGCTGCTTGCCGGGTTCACCAGCGAACGCGACCTCGGCACCGAGGGCGCGGGGTTTGCTGATGTCGGACTGAAGGCGGCGATCGATCAGGGGATCGTGCCCGGACCACGGCTGTCGGTCGCCACCCGTGCGATCGTCGCGCTCGGCGCCTACGGCCCGAAGGGCTTCGAACCCGGCGTCGCGATTCCTCAAGGCGCCGAGGAGGTCTCGGGGGTCGACCAGATCGTCGCCGCGGTGCGCCGCCAGATCGCTGGCGGCGCGGATTGGGTGAAGCTGTACGCCGATTATCGATGGCGCCCCGGCGAGGACTGCCGCGCGACGCTGAGCGTGGAGGAGATAAAGGCCGCCGTCGCCGCCGCACACGATGCTGGCCGCCCTGTCGCGGTCCACGCCGCGACCGCCGAAGGGATGCGCCGCGCGATCGCCGCCGGGGTCGACACGATCGAGCACGGCTATGGCGGTACGCCCGAGATTTTCGCGGCGATGGCGGCGAAGCGGATCGCGTTGTGCTCGACGCTGGCAGCGTCCGATGCGACCTCGCGCTACCGTGGCTGGAACGGAAGCGAGCCCGCACCCCCTGCGGTCCAGACGAACCGCGCGAGCTTTCGGATGGCGATGAAGACGGGTGTGCCAATCTGCATGGGCGGCGACGTCGGCGTCTTCGCGCATGGCCAGAATGCGCGCGAGATGGAACTGATGGTCGCCGCCGGGATGACGCCCGCCGACGTGCTAATTGGCGCGACTTGGGGCAATGCGCGGTGGTTGCACCTGTCCGACAAGCTCGGCGCGGTGCGGCCCGGCCTGTTTGCCGACCTCGTTGCGGTGGCGGGCGATCCTACCAATGACATTAGGGCGGTGCGCCACGTTCGCATGGTGATGAAGGGCGGGAGCGTGTCAGTGCGAAACAGCTGATTCCTCTGCGCGAAGTTGGCCTGACTTGGCCTGTGCGCTCGCGCTCGAATCTAATCCTAGGCTAGCATGAACCAGCGTCCGGTTTTTGGAAGCGGTAAAGTGCCCGTTACTGTCCGGGATTGGGTCATCCTTGTCACAGACGAGGGGCGGGTTGTCTGCTCGGGTGGCGCTCCCTGGTTTAGCAGAGTGCAATGGGGGCCAGACGCTGGGGAAGACTGTCGCGACTGCCTGACGACGCGAGCCGGGTCATAGGCAGGCTCAGGACAGGCGGGTTGAACAGCTGGCTAAGGCGGTTTGTTGCTTCTCTCGAAACCTTCGGTAAGCTGCCCCAAATGGGGGAGAAGATACGTGCATAGGTGGATCGTCGTAAGCCTGCTCGCGGGTATGGCATCGCAGGCCGACGCATCCGACAAGCCGGTGTACCAGCCTGTGCCTGTCTGGGTGAAGCCCGCGCCGGCGATCGATGGAGCAACACTGAAGCCGGACTCGCCGTTATTGCTCACCTATGATCAGCAAGCGCGGCTCGCAGACGGCATGTCCTGGGCGTACACCGACCTCGCGACCCGACTGGCCAGCCCGGAGGTTGTTGCACAGGCCGGCACCATCCGCCTGCCGTGGCAGCCCGCACATGGCGATCTGATCGTCCATCGCGTCGAGATTATCCGGGGCAGCCAGCACATCGACCTTCTCGCGCAGGGCAAGCGGTTCGAGGTGATCCGTCGCGAGGAGCAACTCGACAAGCTTGCAATCGACGGCCAGCTTACCGCCACCATGGCGGTCGAAGGCCTTCAAGTCGGCGATGTGCTCCGGGTCACCGCCTCCGTCACGGACAAGGAGCCCGCCCTGAAGGGCGGGATGCATGCTGCGGCAATGCTGCCAGTCGGCGAGAGTAATCCCGGCTTCGAGCGCGCACGAATCGTCTGGCCTGCCAGCGGCGGCGTGGTTTGGCGCAGCTATGCTGAGGGCGGTAAGCCGATCGAAACCACGGTGGCGGGCGAACATGAGGTGCTGCTTGCCGGGCCGCTGCCGAAGCCCGCCGACCTCCCCGCCGATGCGCCGCTACGCTTCCGTAAGCTGCCGCTGATCGAAGCCTCGAGCTTCGCCGATTGGAGAAGCGTCTCGGCGACGGTGGCGCCGCTCTACGCTACTGAGGGAACGATCGCGCCGGGCAGCCCGCTCGCTGCAGAGGTCGCGACCATCGCCGCGGCGCAAAAGGCTCCGCTGCAGCGGGCCGCTGCCGCGCTCCAGCTCGTCCAGGAGAAGGTGCACTACCTCTACAACGGTATCGAGAACGGCAATCTCGTGCCTCAGTCACCGGCGCAGACCTGGGCGCTACGTTACGGCGACTGCAAGGCCAAGACGCTGCTGCTGCTGGCGGTTCTGCGTCAGTTGGGGATCGAGGCGGAGCCGGTGCTGGCGCATTCGACGATGGGCGATTTCCTGCCCGGGCGGCTCCCAAGCGCGGGGGCATTCGATCATGTGCTGGTGCATGCGACGGTAGGTACTGAGTCGCTGTGGCTTGAGGGAACGACCACCGGCTCGCGGTATGCCGGGATCCGAGACGTGGCGCCCTTGCATTGGGTCCTGCCGTTGCGCCCAGGCGGAGCGGCGCTGCTGGCGGTGCCGGCACGCGCGCCCGCGCAGCCGACCGTAGCGGTCGCACTGGATTTCGACCAACGCGCTGGTCTGCGGCTGCCGACCCTGATCCACGCGACGGTGACAATGCGCGGCCCCAACGCCGAGGGCGTCGGCATCGCCAAGACGCAGGGTACCAAGGAGCAGAAGGACACGGCAGTGCAGGGCCTCCTTCAAGCCGTGCTCGGCCGCGAGGTGGCCATGAGCGGCTATACCCTCGCCTATGATCCCGTCGCGGCAGTAGCTACGGTCGACGCAACCGCGATCGGCAGCGGCTTCTGGCGCAGGCGTGACGACCGCTGGCGGATGGCGCTGGACCACGCGGTATCGGGATTGAGCTTCGAACCCGACCGGGCGCGGACAGCTTGGGCGGCAATTCCGGTCGCCACCGCCGCACCCGACGCAGTCGCGATCACCACCCGTCTTTACCTACCCGGCGGCGTAACAGGGTTTGCGCTCGACGGTGACACTAAGCTGACGACGACGCTGGCTGGCAGCCTGATAACTCGTACCGCAGCGCTCGATGCCGGTACCGTCCTTGCTGAGGAACGGATGGCAAGCACAGGCGCCGAGGTCGCCGCCGCCGACGTGCCAGCGGAGCGAGCGCGGGTTGCGCTCGCCAAAAAGCGGCTATTCGAGGTGGTCGCTCCTGCCGACCTGCCGCCGCGTTGGGAGATAGCCGAAGCCGGGAAGCGTGACGGTCGATTTAAGCCGCTGCTCGCCGCTTATGCCGCCGATATCGCCGGCAACTCCAAAGAAGCGCGGCCTTATGGAAATCGAGCCAATTTCCTTATCGGCATCTATGATTGGAAAGGTGCTCTCGCTGACCTTGATCGCGCAATCGCGCTCGAACCGAGCGTGGCGCTGTACCTCCAGCGCGCCTATGTCCACAACGTCGTCCACGACGATGCTGGCCGTTTCGCCGACATTCGGGCGGCGCGCGCGATCGATCCCGGCTCGCTCGACGCACTGGGCCTGCTCGCGCAATGGGATGTCGACCATGGTCAGCGCGACGCCGGTCTGGCACTTTTGCAGGAACGGATCGATGCGGGTGGCGAAAATAAGATCGACGTCATCGCCGCAAAGGCTGATCTGCTTGCGCGCGTCGGCGACCACGACGGCGCTGTGGCGCTCCTCGACGAGACGATCCGAACGCGGCCGGGCAACGCGGGCCTGCTCAATAGCCGGTGCTGGATCAAGGGGCTGCTCGATACCGGCCTCGACACTGCACTCAAGGACTGTACCCGCTCGATCGAACTCGCCGAGACGAGCGTCGCCGCACTCGACAGCCGCGCGCTGATCTACTTCCGGCTCAAACGCTACGACGACGCGCTCGCGGATCTGACCGCGGTGCTCGACCAACAGCCGGAAATGGCGAGCAGCCTGTTCCTGCGCGGCGTAATCCGCATGCGAACTGGGCAGCTATCGGCCGCGAAGGCAGACCTCGCTGCGGCGGCCGTGATGGATCCACTTCTTGCTGCAGAGCGCAAGCGATTTGGGATCGAGCCTTAGGCTCAGGACTCATTGGTCATAGCCAGAATATGACGGTAGT
>NZ_JAKNQJ010000023.1 GCF_022662335.1 Sphingomonas sp. CROZ-RG-20F-R02-07
TGGTGACCGTAGAAGCGGACCGTGTGGCCCGCCGCTGCGGTGAAAGGGGATTTAGGTGGGGCTCCCCGATTCGGCAAGCGAAATCGTCACGTGATTCACTTTTTTCGCGGAACCGCTCGCCAAACGCGGCGCGGCCCCAGCCTAGAAGCCGCCGTGGAGGCGCAGCGCGAAGACGTTGGCCGGCCCGCGATCGCGGTTGTAACCGGGGTGATCGACGAACTGGTAATCGAGCGTGACGTCGATGCCCTTCGCGGCGGCCAAGTCGTAATAGGTCTCGACGATCCCCTCCGCGCCCGCATGCACGAGCCGGCCGTCGCCGATCAGAACGCCCAGACCCCCCGCGGCGAGATAGCGCCGATGCGCGTCGGAGATGCCGTTGGCCACGATCGCCAGACCGATCCGGTCCGCCGCGCGGCCCCAGCCTTTGCCGCGCCACTGGCCGCCCACCGCGATCGTGCGGTCGATATCGGTGAAGTCATAGGGCTCGATCGCGCCGTCGGCGACGCCCGCGCGCGCGAACAGGCCGAGCGTACCGGTCACCGCCTGTTCGAGATTGGCGTGCACGCCCATCCGCGTCATCCGCCGCCGGGTGAGTGCGGGATCGACCGGCTGTCCGGTCGCCGCCGCCAGCGCCACCGCATCGTCGAACCGGCTGAACCGCCCCCGGTTGCGAAACACGGTGAGCCGCGCCGCGCCCGCACGCCCGGCGATGGCGAAGCGCCGCTCCAGCTCCGCATCCACCTGATATTGGCCGAAGCCGGTTTCCAGCGTCTCGCCGTTCGGCACCCTGGACAGGTTGAACCCGCCGAGCCGCAGCGTCCACGCGCCGGCGTACCATTCGCCCGCGACGCCGTAGCTATAGCCCCAGGCGTCCGCGGCATAATCGAACGACCCGGCGTCGACGATCGACCAGTTGAGGAAATCGCTGCGCGGATCATGCGCATAACTGTTGGTATCGAACACGTCGCCGACGCCGAACTTGCCGACCGTCAGCACGATGCGGTTCGCGGTGCGCGTGCCGGCGAACTGGTCTCCGACGCCCGCTACCGTCTCGGCCGCCCCGCCCAGATCGATCGTCTCCCGCACGAACAGCCGCTGCAAGCGCAGATAGGGCGCCGACTTGCCGACCTTATACGCCTCCGCGCTGGGGAAGCCGGCCACGCCCAGCGTGTTCGACAGGCCGAAGCCTTGGTCGATTTCCGGATTCGCCCAGATCTCGGTGCCCGCGGCCGGCCGCAGGCCGACAAAGGCGGTGGCGTCGAACGTCTCCCTGGCCTGATCGGGCGCCAGACTCTGCGGCCCCGTATAGGGCGAGGCGAAGCCGGGCGTCGCCTGCACGACAAAGGTGGCCTGACCGTGCACCGCGATCGGCGATCCCTCCGCGGGGCCCGCGTCCTGCGCCGAGGCGGCCGACGCCGCCGCGCCGAGCGCCAGCATCAACGCGATCCGTTCGATCATGAAAGGGGCCGTCCGATCATATCACAGGCTTCCGTTCCGTCAGCAGCGTCGCCGTGAGGCTGATCGCCGCCGCGAGCGTCAGCCACACGCCGGGCATGGCGAGATTGCCCGTGGCATGGATCGCAAGTGTGACAATATAAGGTGTGAACCCGCCGATCGCGGTGGCGAGGCTATAGGCCAGGCTGAAACCCGAAGCGCGCACCGCAGGCGGCACGATCTCGGTCAGATACACCACCATCGCCGAATTGTAGCTGGCGTAGAGCGCGGACAGCCACAGCTCGACCGCGATCAGCCTGGCCACGCTCGGCCCCGCCGCCAGCCACGCCATCGCCGGATAGGCGGTGAGGATCGCGAGCATTGTGCACGCGATCAGGATCGGCTTGCGCCCGATCCGGTCGGACGCGGCGCCCATCAGCGGCAGCCAGATCAGGTTGGACGCGCCCACCCCAGCCGTGACCCACAGATTGGCGCGCTCGGGCAGATGGAGCAACGTGCCGAAAGTGGGGGTGTAGGCCGTAATCATATAGAAGCTGACCGTCGTCATCAGCACCAGCGCCATCCCGGCCAGCACGCGCCCCCGCGCCGTCCAGAGCGCCGCGGCGATCCGGCGCAGATCCGGATGGTCGGTCCGCGCCGCGAAATCCGCCGACTCGCGCAGATGCCGCCGCACCAGGAAGACGAAGGGCACCACCGCGCAGCCGAGCAGCAGCGGCACCCGCCAGCCCCAGGCGGCGAGTTGCGCGGGGGTCAGCACGCCGGTGAGCGCCACGCCGACGAGCGCGGCGACGATCACCGCCACCTGTTGCGAGGCGGATTGCCACGACACGTAGAAGCCCTTGCGCCCCGGCGGCGCGATCTCGGCCAGATAGACCGACACGTTGCCGAGTTCGGCGCCGGCGGAAAAACCCTGGAGCAACCGCCCGAACAGCACGAGCACGGGGGCGAGCACGCCGATCGTCGCATAGGCCGGCGTCACCGCGAGCGTCACGATGCCGAGGCACATCAGCGACAGCGTGAGCAGCAGCCCCGCGCGCCGCCCGTGACGATCGGTGAACGCGCCGAGTATGATCGCGCCCAGCGGCCGCATCAGGAAACCGGCACCGAACGTCGCCAGCGATTTGAGCAATGTGCCGAACGCGTCGCCCGCCGGAAAATAGGCCTGGCCGATGGCGGCGGCGAAATAGCCGAACACCATGAAATCATACATTTCGAGGAAATTGCCGCTGGCGACGCGGACGATGTCGGCGAAGCCGTGGGGATGGGATGCGTCGGGCGCGCGTGCCGTCATCGCCAAGCCCCTGCTCCTGCTTCCCCGGCGAAGGCCGGGGCCCGGTCGGGGGACCTGCGCGACGATGCGCCGCGCTTCGTTACGAAGGCCTTCCCCCCTGGGCCCCGGCCTTCGCCAGGGAAGCACGAGTGGAAGACGGCCGCGCTCCACACGCCCTCTTCGTCGACGCTCGCCGCGATCCGGTCGCCGCCGGAATTGCGCGTCGCCTCCAGCGATTGCGCCCTCCCTGCGAAATGGTCGATCCGGTCGATCATCGGCCTGCTCCCTACCCCCCTGACCTGCGCGGGCGGCATAACGTGGCGGAAAGGGTTGGCAAGCTCGCCCATGGAGCGCAAGCGGCGGCGATGCCCGTCCCCACCGCCGATCGGCCGCCCGCCCCGCTCGCCATCCCCGTGTTCCGCGCGATCTGGCTGTCCAGCATGGCGTCGAATTTCGGCGGGCTGATCCAGTCGGTCGGCGCGTCGTGGATGATGACGTCGCTCGCCTCCTCGCCGCAACTCGTGGCGCTGGTGCAGGCATCGACCACGCTGCCGATCATGCTGCTGTCGCTCTGGGCCGGCGCGGTGGCGGACAATCTCGATCGGCGGCTGGTGATGCTGTGGGCGCAAAGCTTCATGCTCGTCGTGTCGGTGGTGCTCGCCGGATTCGCGTGGGCGGGGATCCTCACGCCCTGGTGGCTGCTCGGCTTCACCTTCCTGATCGGCTGCGGCACCGCGATGAACGGGCCCGCCTGGCAGGCCTCGGTCGGCGACATGGTGCCGCGCGCCGCGCTGCCCGGTGCGATCGCGCTCAATTCGATGGGGTTCAACATCGCGCGCAGCCTGGGGCCGGCGATCGGCGGCGCGATCGTCGCCGCGGCGGGCGCGGCCGCGGCGTTCCTGACGAATGCGGTGAGTTACCTGGGGCTGATCGCGGTGCTGGCGCGCTGGCATCCCGATCGTGCGCCGCGGCTGCTGCCGCGCGAACGGCTGGGCGTCGCGATGGGCGCGGGGCTGCGCTATGTCGCGGCCTCGCCCAATATCCGCATCGTGCTGCTGCGGGCCGGCCTGTTCGGCATCGCCGCCAGCGCGATCTCCGCGCTGATGCCGCTCGTCGCGCGCACCCGGATGGCGGGCGGCCCCCTCACCTATGGCGTGCTGCTCGGCGCGTTCGGGATCGGCGCGGTGGGCGGCGCGCTGCTCAGCGGGCGGCTGCGGCGGACGGTTACCACCGAATGGATCGTCCGCGTCGCCACGCTGGCGCTGGCGACCGGCGCGGCGGTCACGGGGCTCAGCACGATGCTGCCGCTGACGGTGGCCGCGCTGATGCTGGCGGGCGGCGGCTGGGTGCTCGCGCTCTCCACCTTCAACGTCACGGTGCAGCTCGCCTCGCCGCGCTGGGTCGTCGCCCGTGCGCTGGCGCTCTACCAGATGGCCGCGTTCGGCGGGATGGCGGTGGGCAGCTGGGTGTTCGGCCTGATCGCCGAACATCACGGCGTGGGCGACGCGCTGCTCGCCGCCGCCGCGTTCCAGCTTGCCGGCGGGCTGCTCGGCTTTCGGCTGGCGCTGCCGCAGGTGCAGGATCTCAACCTCGACCCGCTCGCGCGCTGGACCGAGCCGCAGACCGCGGTGCCGATCGAGCCCCGCAGCGGCCCCGTCATCATCGCGATCGACTACCGCATCGCCGAGGAGGATGTGGTCCATTTCCTGGGCGTGATGGAGGAGCGCGGCCGGATCCGCCGCCGCGACGGGGCGCGCCAATGGCATCTGATGCGCGATCTCGCCGATCCCGAGCTCTGGATCGAGCGCTATCAGCTTCCCACCTGGCTCGACTATGTCCGCCACAATCAGCGCCGGACCCAGGCCGATGCCGCCAATGGCGAGGCGCTTGCCGCGCTGAACCGTGGCGAATCGCCCCGGGTTCACCGGATGATCGAGCGCCAGACGGGATCGCTGCCGACCGCGCCCGCGCCCGGCCCGCGCGAGCTGGCGGATCCGATGACCGACCCCACACGGTCGAGCTGAACGGGCCGGGCGGACACGAAAGGAACGGATGATGACGGAACTGAGCTTCGGCCTCGACACCTTCGGCGACGTCACCGCGGACGCGGCCGGCGCGGCCGTCTCCTATGCGCAGGTGATCCGCGACGTGATCGCGCAAGGCGTGCTGGCGGACGCGGTGGGCGTCGATTTCTTCGGCGTGGGCGAGCATCACCGCGAGGATTTCGCGGTGTCCGCGCCCGAAATCCTGCTGGCCGCGATCGCCGGGCAGACGCGCCGGATCGCGCTCGGCTCGGCGGTCACCGTGCTCAGCTCGGACGATCCGATCCGCGTCTTCCAGCGCTTCGCGACGCTCGACGCGGCGAGCGGCGGCCGCGCCGAGGTGATCCTGGGGCGCGGATCGTTCACCGAATCCTTTCCGCTCTTCGGCTTCGACCTGAAGGATTACGAGCGGCTGTTCAGCGAGAAGCTCGATCTCTTCGCCCATATCCGCCAGGGGCGGCCGGTCACGTGGCGGGGGTCGATCCGGCCGCCGCTGGCGGACCAGCGCGTCGTGCCGCCGGTGGAGCAGGGCCTGCTGAAGACCTGGATCGGCGTCGGCGGCAGCCCCGAATCGGTGGTGCGCGCCGCGCGCTACGATCTGCCGATGCTGCTCGCGATCATCGGCGGCGAGCCCGCGCGGTTCCGGCCGTTCGTCGATCTCTACCACCGCGCCTTTGCCGAGGCGAAGCGGCCGGTGCAGCCGATCGGCGTCCATTCGCCGGGCTATGTGGCCGATACCGATGCGCAGGCGCGCGAGGAATTCTGGCCCGATTACCGTACGATGCACGGCCGCATCGGCAAGGAGCGCGGCTGGCCGCCGATGCAGCGCGCGCAGTTCGATCACGAAGCGGATCGCGGATCGCTCTATATCGGCTCGCCCGAAACGGTCGCGCGCAAGATCGCGGCGACGGTGAAGACGCTCGGCCTGTCGCGCTTCCAGCTCAAATATAGTGCAGGTCCACTGCCCCATTCGCGCTTGATGCGCTGTATCGAACTCTATGGGACGCGCGTGATCCCGCTGGTGCGCGAGATGCTCGGCTGAAGCCGGCCTTTTCCTCGGCCGCCAGCACGCTATAGCCGCGGCGATGCAGGAACACGCAAAGGGTACGGTGCTGGTGACGGGGGTGTCGGGCTTTGTCGGCTCGGCGGTCGCGCACGCGCTCGCCGACGCCGGCCGCCCGGTCCGCGGCCTGGTCCGTGCCACGAGCGTGCGTGCCAATTCGGCCAACTTCCGCGGCGAGATCGTCGAAGGCGATATCCGCGATCCCGGCGCCGTGGCCGCGGCGATGGCGGGCGCGTCGGCGCTGATCCACGTCGCCGCCGATTACCGGCTCTGGGCACGCGATCCCGAAGAGATCGTCCGTAACAACCGCGAGGGCACGCGCGTGGTGATGGCGGCGGCACACGCGGCAGGCGTCGCGCGGATCGTCCACACCAGCAGCGTCGCGACGCTCCTCCCCGCTGCCGACGGCGCCGCCGACGAGACCCGCCCCGCCACCGAGACGAACGTCGTCGGCGCGTACAAGCGCAGCAAGGTGGTCGCCGAGCGGCTGGTCGAGGCGATGGTCCGCGACGGGCTGCCCGCAGTGATCGTCAATCCCTCCACCCCGATCGGCCCGCGTGACGTGCGGCCGACGCCCACGGGGCGGATCATCGTCGAGGCGGCGAACGGCCGCATGCCCGCCTTCGTCGACAGCGGGCTGAACCTCGTCCATGTCGACGATGTCGCGCGCGGCCACCTGCTTGCGCTGGAGCGCGGCCGAATCGGCGAACGCTATGTGCTGGGCGGCGAGGACGTCGCGCTGGGCGATATGCTGGCCACGATCGCCGCGATCCGCGGGCGCAAGCCGCCGACGGTGCGGCTGCCGCGCGGACCGCTCTTCCCGCTCGCCTGGGCGAACGAGGCGCTGGCGCGCGTGACGGGCAAGGAGCCGTTCCTGACGATGGACGGGCTGCGCATGGCGAAGCACCGGATGTTCTACAGCTCCGCCAAGGCCGAGCGCGAACTCGGCTATACGCACCGTCCCTATGCCGAGGCGCTGCGCGCGGCGATCGCCTGGTTCGCGGACGCGGGGATGATCCGGTGATCGCGCTCGGTTCGCTGTCGCTGCTGATCTGGCTGGTGCTGGTGTTCGGCCATGGCGGCTTCTGGCGCGCGCGCGAGCGCGACACCGTCCTCCCCCCGCCCGCGCCCGGCGTGTGGCCCGATGTCGTGGCGGTGGTTCCCGCACGCGACGAGGCGGCGGTGATCGGGCCGGCGATCGCCAGCCTCGCCGCGCAGGATTACCCCGGCGCGTTCCGGATCGTGCTGGTCGACGACGGCAGCACCGACGGCACCGCCGCCGTCGCCGCCGCGCAGGGCGGCACGGCGCTGACGACGATCGCCGGCGCGCCCTTGCCCGCGGGCTGGACGGGCAAGCTATGGGCCGTGTCGCAGGGGATCGCGGACGCGGGCACTCCGCGCTATCTCTGGCTGACCGACGCCGATATCGCGCATGCGCCCGATACGCTGCGCAGCCTCGTCGCCCGCGCCGAATCGCGCAAGCTCGCTTTGGTGTCGCTGATGGCGAAGCTGCGCTGCGAGACGCTGGCCGAACGCGCGCTGATCCCCGCCTTCGTGTTCTTCTTCCAGATGCTCTACCCGTTCGCGCGGGTGAACGGGCGCGGGCCCGGCGCGGCGGCGGGCGGGTGCATGCTGGTGCGGCGCGATGCGCTGGAGCGCGCGGGCGGCATCGCCGCGATCCGCGGTGCGCTGATCGACGATTGCGCGTTCGGCGCGCTGATGAAGCGGCAGGGTCCGATCTGGCTCGGCCTCACCGATCGTTCGCGCAGCATCCGCCCCTATGACGATGTGGAGTCGATCGCGGCGATGATCGCGCGCTCGGCCTATACGCAGCTCGGTCATAGCCGCGTGAAGCTGGCGGGCACGATCGTCGGTCTTGCCATCGTCTATGCGGTGCCGCCGCTGCTCGCGCTGTTCGCGCGTGGCCCGGCGCAGGCGCTGGGCCTGATCGCCTGGGCGCTGATGGCGATGGCGTTCCAGCCGATGCTGCGCTTCTACCGCGCGTCGCCCTTGTGGGGGCCGGCACTTCCCGGCATCGCCACCTTCTACGCCGGATGCACGCTGCGTTCGGCCTGGGCGCACGAGCGGGGACGCGGCGGCATGTGGAAGGGTCGGACACACGCGCCGGTCGGCCACCCGTGACGAAGGCGTCCACGCTCGCGTCCGGCAAGGACCATCGCCAGGAGAATTTCCCGGTGGCCAGCGTGCTGCTGAAGCCCGCCGCGCGCGCGCCGATCATGGCCTTCTACCGCTTCGCCCGCGCCGCCGACGACGTGGCCGACAATCCCGTCGCAGCGCCGGCCGAAAAGCTCGGGCTGCTGGCCGAGATGCGCCGCGGGCTGTCGGGCGAAGGCCACGATCCGGCGGCGCTCGCGCTCGGCACGGTGATGGCCGAGCGCGGGATCGACCCGGCGCATGCACAGGATCTGCTCGACGCGTTCGTGCGGGATGTGAGCGTGGATCGCTATGCCGACTGGAACGCACTCATCGGCTATTGCCGAGTCTCGGCGATGCCGGTCGGCCGCTATGTGCTCGACGTGCACGGCGAGAGCCGCGCGACCTGGCCGGCCTCCGACGCCTTGTGCGCCGCGCTCCAGATCATCAACCATCTGCAGGATTGCGCGAAGGACTATGCCGCGATCGGCCGCGTCTACATCCCGCTCGACATGCTGGCGGCCGGGGGCGCGCGCGTCGAGGATCTGGGTGCCCCGGCGGCGTCCCCCGCGCTTCGCGCCACGATCGTCGCCTGCGCGCGGCGCACGCAGGATCTGCTGCGCCAGAGCGCGGGGTTCGCCGGCCAGATTCGCGACCGCCGGCTCGCCGCCGAGGTCGCGATCATCCAGCGTCTCGCCGAAAGCCTGACGCACCGGCTGCTGACGCGCGATCCGCTCAGCCAGCGCGTCCATCATCGCCCCTATGAGGGCGCGGCGCTCGCCGCGGGCGCGCTCGTCGGCCAAGTCTTCGCGAGGATGCGCGCATGAATCCCAAGGCGACTCCCGGCGCGCTCCAGGCGCAGGTCGCGGGCAGTTCCTTCTATGCGGGCATGCGCGTGCTGCCCAAGGCGCGGCGCGAAGCGATGTACGCGGTCTATGCCTTTTGCCGCGCGGTGGACGATATCGCCGACGACCAGCAGGGCGACCGCGCCGGCCGCGCCGCCGCGCTCGACGCATGGCGCGCCGACATCGATTCGCTCTACGCCGGCGGCCCCGCCGGGCAGGCCGCCATCGTCGCGGAGGCGGTGCACCGCTTCCATCTCGATCGCGCCGATTTCCATGCGGTGATCGACGGCATGGCCACCGATGTCGCCGGCGACGTGCGCTGGCCGACGATGGCGGAGCTCGATCTCTATTGCGACCGGGTGGCTTCCGCCGTCGGGCGACTGTCGGTGCGGATCTTCGGCATGGACGAGGCGCCGGGCATCGCGCTCGCCTGGCATCTCGGCCGGGCGCTTCAGTTGACCAACATCCTGCGCGACATCGACGAAGATGCCGCGATCGGTCGCGTCTATCTGCCCGCCGAATTGCTGGAAGGCGCGGGAATCGCGCTCACCACGCCCGAACGCGTCGTCGCCGATCCCCGCATCGACGCCACCGCGCGGGCGCTCTCCGCCGAAGCCCGCGGCCATTATGCGCAGGCCCGCGCGATCCTGGCCAAGCGGCCGCGCGGCAACCTGATCGCGCCGCGGCTGATGGCGGCGGCCTATGGCAAGGTGCTCGACCGCATGGAGGCGGTCGGCTGGAAACCGCCGCGCGCGCGCATCCGCGTGTCGAAGGTAGGGCTGCTCTGGACGGTGCTGCGGCTGAGCCTCGCCCGGTGAGTTTCGCGCGCGCGACCGTGGCGGGTGCGGGGCTCGCCGGATTGTCGGCGGCAGTCGTTCTAACCAGGGCCGGCGTGGCGGTGGACGTGCGCGATTCGGCCGCGCAGGCCGGTGGGCGTTGCCGATCCTATCACGATCGCCAGCTCGGGCTGACGATCGACAATGGCAATCATCTCGTCCTCTCCGGCAATCCCGCCGTCGCGCGGTTCCGGTCCATGATCGGTGCGGCGGCGCCGCTCGCGGGACCGCCCCATGCCGATTACGCCTTCTGCCATCTCGGGACCGGCGAGCGCTGGACGGTGCGGATCAACGACGGGCCGCTGCCCTGGTGGATCGGGGCGAAGCGCCGCCGCGTGCCGGGCAGCCGCATCGCCGACTATCTGCCGCTCGCGCGCCTGTTGCAGGGCGGCGACGTGCGGATCGATTCGCGAATCCCGACGGCGGGGCCGGTGTGGACGAAGCTGCTCGAGCCCGTGCTGCTCGCAGCCCTCAACACCGCGCCCGCGGAGAGTTCGGCGGCGCTGGCCGGTGCGGTGCTGCGCGAGACGGTGGCGAAGGGCGGCCGGGCGATGCGCCCGCGGATCGCCGAACCCACGCTCGCCGCCGCCTTCGTGGATCCCGCGATCGCCTGGCTTGCCGACCAAGGCGCGCCCGTGACGCTCGGGCGTCGGCTTCGCGCGCTGGCGTTCGAGGACGACCGGGTCGTCGCGCTCGACTGGGGCGACGGGCCCGAACCGGTCGCGGCCGACACGGCGGTGGTGCTGGCGCTTCCCGCCTGGGTCGCGGCGGACCTCGTGCCCGGCTTGGCCGTGCCGACCGAACACCGCGCGATCGTCAATGGCCATTTCGCCTTTCCGGCGCCCGTCGGTGCACCGACGATGCTGGGGCTGCTCGGCGGCACCGCGGAATGGGTGTTCGCCTTTCCCGATCGGCTGTCGGTAACGGTCAGTGCGGCCGACCATCTGGTGGACCGCGACCGCGAGGATCTGGCCCGCGGCTTCTGGGCCGATATCGGCGCCGCGCTCGGGATCGACGCGCCGATGCCGCGCTGGCAGGTGGTGAAGGAAAAGCGCGCCACCTTCGCCGCGACGCCGGAGCAGGATGCGTTGCGCCCGCCGGCCCGCACACGCTGGCGCAACCTGTTCCTGGCGGGCGACTGGACCCGCACGGGCCTGCCGTCGACGATCGAGGGCGCGATCCGGTCGGGCGAAACCGCGGCGGCGCTGGCGATGACGCGCGCATCGCTGTAACGCTTGCGTGATGCACGGAACGCTTACCTCCCTCCCCGCGATCGATCAGGCGGTGGACCGCGCCGCCGCCGCACTGGCCGCCGCGCAGCAGGACGACGGCCATTGGGTGTTCGAACTCGAGGCGGACGCCACCATCCCGGCCGAATATATCCTGCTGCGCCATTATCTCGGCGAGCCGGTGGATGCGGGGCTCGAGGCCAAGATCGGCCGCTATCTGCGGCGGCTTCAGTCCGCCGAACATCAGGGTTGGTCGCTGTTCCATGCCGGCGCGTTCGACGTCAGTGCCAGCGTGAAGGCCTATTATGCGCTGAAGATGATCGGCGATCCCGCGGATGCGCCGCACATGGCCGCGGCGCGCGGCGCGATCCTGGCGGCGGGGGGCGCCGCGGCGGCGAACGTGTTCACCCGCATCCAGCTCGCGCTGTTCGGCGCGGGGCCGTGGGAGACGGTGCCGACGATGCCGCCCGAACTGATCCTCGCGCCGCGCTGGTTTCCGATCACGCTGGCCCGGATGTCCTATTGGGCGCGCACCGTCGTCGTGCCGCTGCTCGTTCTGGCCGCGCTGAAGCCCAAGGCGCGCAACGCACGCGGCATCCTGGTGGACGAACTCTATACCGGCGACATGGTTGAGCCCGCGAGCAAGGCGGACACCACGCCGCTATGGACACTGGGCTTCACCGCGCTCGATCGCGCGCTGAAACGCGGCGACCGGCTCTGGCCCAGGCGCTTGCGCCAGCGGGCGATCGACGCGTGCGTGGCGTTCGTCGTGGAGCGGCTGAACGGCGTCGACGGGCTGGGGGCGATCTATCCGGCGATGGCGAACAGCGTGATGATGTTCGACTGCCTCGGCTACCCCGCCGATCATCCGCACCGGGCGATGGCGCGCGAGTCGCTCGAACGGCTGCTCGTCGTCGGCGAGGACGAGGCCTATTGCCAGCCCTGCGTCTCTCCGGTGTGGGACACCGCACTTGCCGCGCACGCGATGATGGAGGCGGGCGAAACCGATCGTGCGGACGCGGCGCTCGACTGGCTCCGCCCGCGCCAGGTGCTAGACGTGAAGGGCGACTGGGCGGATGTCCGCCCCGACGTGCGCCCCGGCGGCTGGGCGTTCCAATATGCGAACGACCATTATCCCGATCTGGACGACACCGCCGTCGTGGTGATGGCGATGGACCGCGGCCGCGGCCGCATCGGGCCGGCGAACGATGTGGCGATCGAACGCGGGGTGGAATGGACGGTCGGTCTGCAATCGCGCAACGGCGGCTGGGGCGCGTTCGATGCGGACAACACGCACGATTATCTGAACAACCTGCCCTTTGCCGATCACGGCGCGCTGCTCGACCCGCCCACCGCCGACGTCACCGCGCGCTGCGTCTCGATGCTGGCGCAGATGGGCGAGCGCGATTCGCCGAGGATGAAGGCGGCGCTAGGCTATCTGGCGCGCGAGCAGATGACGGACGGCAGTTGGTTCGGGCGCTGGGGCGTCAATTATATCTACGGCACCTGGTCGGTGCTCTGCGCGCTGAACGCCGCCGGTATGACCGACGCGGACCCGATGGTGGCGAACGCCGCCGCATGGCTCAAGGCGATCCAGAACCCGGATGGCGGCTGGGGCGAGGATTGCGAGAGCTATGCGCTCGATTACGCCGGCTATCGCCCCGCCCCCTCGACCGCGTCGCAAACCGCCTGGGCGCTGCTCGCGCTGATGGCGGCGGGCGGGGTGGATGACGAGGCGGTGGCGCGCGGCATCGGCTGGCTGCAGGCGCATCAGGCTGCGGACGGCCTATGGGGGCAGGAACATTATACCGGCGGCGGTTTCCCGCGCGTCTTCTACCTGCGCTATCACGGCTATCCCAAATATTTCCCGCTCTGGGCGATGGCGCGCTACCGCAACCTGAAGCGCGCCAATGGGCGCGTCGTGGAGTATGGCATGTGAGCGGCCATGTCGTCGTCGCGACCGGGTTCAACCGCGAAGTGGCGTGCGTGGCGCCGCTCGCCGGGATCGTGGCGGTCGCGGGCGGTGGCGATCCCGTGGGGCTGCGCGGCCGGATCGAGGCGGCCGCCGCCGGCGCTGCGGGGATCGTCAGCTTCGGAATGACGGGCGCGCTGGCCGACGGGCTGGCGATTGGCGACTGGGTGGTGGCGGACCGATTGTGGGGCGCAACCGAGCTCGCCTGCGATCCCGCGTGGACTCACGCGCTCGCTGCGGCCCTGCCCGGCGCGCGGATCGGCGGCTTCTATGCCGATGGGCGGATGATCGACACGATTTCGGAAAAGCTGGCGCTGGGGGAACGCCACGGCGCGCTTGCGGTCGATATGGAAAGCCATGTCGCGGCCGCGGTGGCGCAGGCGCGCGGACTGCCGTTCGCGATCGTGCGCTGCGTGTCGGACGGCGCGCGTCACCTGCTGCCGCATGCGATCACCGTCAGCATGCGGCCCGATGGCGGCGTGGACGGCAAGGCGATGCTGCGGTCGGTGGCGGCGCGCCCCGGCCAGATCGCCGACATCGCCCGCACCAGCGCGGGCTTCGCCAAGGCGATGCGCGAACTGAAGCGCGGCGCGGTCCGGATCGGCCCGCGCATGGCGCTTCCGGGTTAGACGCACCGCCGAAGTTGGCGAAGGTTGCGCCTGACCGGGTAGCGCCCGCGGCCCTCAGGCGGCGCGCTGGGTCCGCTTGAAGCCCTCGGGATCGGCCGCCTTGATCCGGGCCAGTTCCTGCTCGACATGGCTCGAATGGACGTCCGCGGCGGGCCGTGCGTGCGACAGGTCGATGTCGGGCGCCATCGGTCCTTCGGTCCGCACGCCCTTGCGACCGATGGCGAACATCTTGAGCGGATGGCGGATCGAATCGGTCGCTGCGGTGCCCTCGAACCCACAATGGACCATGCAGTTCGAGCATTTCTCGTACCGCCCGACGCCGTACTGATCCCAATCCGTGCCCTCCATCAGCTCGGCGAAGGTTTCGACATAGCCTTCGCCGACGAGATAGCAGGGCTTCTGCCAGCCGAAGACGGTGCGCAGCGGCATCGACCAGGGCGTGCATTCATAGGTCTGGTTGCCGGCCAGGAAATCGAGGAACAGCGGCGAGTTGGTGAAGGTCCACGCCTTGCCGCCATCGCCTCGGCGGAACACGTCGCGGAAGAAATTCTTGGTGCGTTCGCGCGTCAGGAAATGCTCCTGATCGGCGGCGCGCTCGTAGGAATAGCCGGGCGAGATCGTGATCTCGACGCCCAGCCGCTCCATCTCGTCGAAGAAGCTTGCGAGCCGCGCCGGGTCGGCACCATCGAACACGGTGCAGTTCACCTGAACGCGGAAACCCTTGGCCTTGGCCAGCAGGATCGCCTCGTGCGCGGCGTCATAGGTGCCGTCCTGATCGACGGCATGGTCGTGCATGCCCTTGTCGCCATCGAGGTGGATCGACCAGGTGAAATAGTTCGACGGCGTATATTGGTCGATCTTCTTCTTCATCAGCAGCGCGTTCGTGCACAGGATCACGAACTTCTTCTTTGCAATATAGCCCTCGACGATCTTGGGCATGTCGCGGTGCAGCAGCGGCTCGCCGCCGGCGATCGAGACGGCGGGCGCACCGCAATCGTCGATCGCGTCCATGCATTGCTGCACCGACAGGCGCTGGTTGAGGATGGCATCCGGATAGTCGATCTTGCCGCAGCCGGGGCATGCCAGATTGCAGCGCAGCAGCGGCTCCAGCATCAGCACCAGCGGATATTTGCCGCCCTTGATATGCTGTTTGAGCGTATAGGCGCCGATACGCGCGAGCTGCGAAAGGGGAAGGCTCATGGCGGTGTTCCTATTGCGCCGCAGCGGCGACGGGAGCCTTGCGGTCGCGCAGCTCGGGGGGCAGGCTGAATTCGATGTTTTCCTCGACGCCGTCGAGCTGCGACACCGTGACCGGGCGCAGCCGGCGAAGCGCGGCGATGACGCTGTCGACCAGCTCGTCGGGTGCCGAGGCGCCGGCGGTGATGCCAACCGCGGCGACTCCGTCCAGCCACGCCGGATCGAGCCCCTCGCCATCGTCGATCAGATAGCTCGGCACGCCCATCTCGACGCCGATCTCGCGCAGGCGACTCGAGTTGGAGCTGGTCTGCGAACCCACCACGATCAGGAGATCGGAGACTCGCGCCAGATCGCGTACCGCGCTCTGCCGGTTCTGCGTGGCATAGCAGATCTCCGACACGTCGGGGCCCATCACGTCGTCGAACCGCGTCTCCAGCGCCTCGATCACGGTGCGCGTGTCGTCCACCGACAATGTCGTCTGCGTGACATAGGCGATCGGCGTGGTCGTCGCGATCGGCAGCGCGGCGACATCCGCAGGTGTGGAGACGAGGTGCATCGGCGCATCGATCTGGCCCATCGTGCCGATCACCTCGGCATGGCCCTCATGCCCGATCAGCACCAGCGTGCGGCCGGACTTCGCATAGCGGCGGCCCTGCACATGCACCTTGGTGACGAGCGGACAGGTGGCGTCGAGCGTGGGCAGCTCGCGCAGTTTGGCCTCTTCCTGCACGCTGCGCGCCACGCCGTGCGCGCTGAAGATCGTCATCGCGCCGGCCGGGATCTCGGTCAGATCCTCGACGAAGATCGCGCCCTTGCGCTTCAGCTTGTCGACCACGTGGCGATTGTGGACGATCTCGTGGCGCACATAGACGGGCGCCGAATAGCGTTCGAGCGCACGCTCCACGATGTCGATCGCGCGGACCACGCCCGCGCAGAAACCGCGCGGCTGGGCCAGGATCACCTTGAGAGGCTCCTGCTCGCTGGTCTGGATGGCGTTCACCATGTCTCCGTGGCTGGGCGGGTCGGGGGTGGGCGGGTCGGGCAGCGTCCACCCATGTTGCAGTGCGATTACTCTTTTCAAGGCAGGGGCGAAAGTCGAAAGATTTTCATGGGCGCACCCAAGCGCCGCTAGGCCCCACGCTGGACCTGCCCCGGCGAGGAGAGTAAGCGGCCGGCCATCCCGTATCAGGAGCCGTTTTCCATGCGATCCTCGCTCGTTCTGCTCGCCGCCCCGTTCGCGCTCGTGGCCGCCCCGGCGCTGGCCCAGGCGACCGATCCCGCGGCCGCGCCGGTCAAGGCGCTCGACGACGGTCTGCTGGCCATCATGAAGGCGGGCAAGGCCGCCGGCATGCGCGGTCGCATCGCGCAGATCGCGCCGGTGGTGGACCGCAGCTTCGACCTGCCGCTGACGACCCGGCTGGCGATCGGCAGCGCGTGGACGGGGATCGCGCCCGCCGACCAGGTCGCCCTGGTGGCCGCGGTGCGCCGGCTGACGCTGGCGCAATATGCGAGCAACTTCGACGGCTATTCGGGCCAGAGCTTCGCGATCGACCCGAAGGTCGAGGCGCGCGGCGGCGACCGGCTGGTCAAGACCACGCTGTCGAGCAAATCGGGCCCGGTCTCGCTTTCCTATCGGTTGCGCGACGGCGGCCAGGGTTGGCGGATCATCGACGTGTTCTACCGCAATGCGATCAGCCAGCTCGCCACCCGTCGCGCCGACTTCGCTAGCGTGCTGGCGAGCGGCGGCGCCAAGGCGCTGGTGGCGCATCTGAACGACCTGTCGGCGAAGGTCGGCGGTTGATCCTGGCGCTCGCCCCGGTCGCGGGGCTGGTCGCCGCGGCATCGATGGGCGTGCCGGCCGGAACGTCGCCCGTGATCCTGGTGGAGAACCCGGCGCCGCCCCCCCTGCCCGCCGCCGCGACCGTGGCGCCCGATCCCGAGCCCGCGGCGACACCCGCCGCCGCGGCCCGCCATGCGCCGGGAGATCCGCTCGAACGGCTCAACCGCCGCGTGTTCCGCGGGCATGAGCGGTTCGACCGCGCGGTCTTCCGCCCCGCCGCGATCGGCTACACGCACATCCTGCCGAGGCCGCTGCGCACCGCGCTGCGCAACTTCTTCAGCAATCTGGGCGAGCCGGTGATCGCGCTCAACTTCCTGCTGCAGCGCAAACCCGGCAAGGCGATCGAGACGCTGGGGCGCTTCGCCGTGAACACCACGCTGGGCCTTGCCGGCACCGTCGATCTCGCCAAATCGCCGGGCGTGCGCCTGCCGCACCGGCCGAACGGCTTTGCCGACACGCTCGGCTTCTATGGCGTGAAGCCCGGCCCCTATTTCTTCCTGCCGCTGTTCGGGCCGACGACGCTGCGCGATTTCCTCGGCGGCCAGGGCGACGGGCTGATCCTGCCGATCGCGATCGGCGAACCGTTCGACCGGATCGACTATCAAGTGGTCAAGGGGGTCACGACGGGCCTCGACACCCGCGCCGAGGCCGATGACGATCTGAAGGCGCTGAATGCGGGTGCGGTCGATCGCTACGCCACGCTGCGCTCGGTCTATCTGCAGAACCGCGCGGGCGAGATCGCGCATCTGAAGGGCACGCGCACTGCCGCCGCCCCGCCCGCCCCCGAATTGGGCGAGCCGCTGGCGGACCCGGCCGGCACGCACACCCCGCCGCCGAAACCGGACTCCGGCGCGTCCCAATTGAGCGACCCGCTCGCCGATCCCGCCAGCACGCAAGCGCCGCCTTCACCAAAGCTCGAATCGGGAGCGCCCGAACTGAGCGATCCGCTGACCGACCCGGCGGCGCCCAAGCCATAGAGTTTGAGGACGTCCCTCGCTCCGTTCGCCCTGAGCTTGTCGAACGGCCTGTTCCGGACGCGAAGACTCGATCGCGGCGGGCGTGCTTCGACAGGCTCAGCACGAACGGTGCAAGGACAAATCAGCGACGCTGACGCTTCGTCCGCACGGGCCCCAGTAGCGCGGGCTCGAACACCAGCGCGCACACCAACGTCCAGGCGAGCGAGATCATCAGGATCTTGCCCATGCTCGCGGTGCCGGGATGGTCGGATAGCCACAGGCTGCCGAATGCGGTGCCCGTCGCCAGCGCACTGAACAGCACCGCACGCGCCAGTGCCGATTGCAGCAGATTCGTCGCGCCGCCGCGCCAGGCCATCACGAAATAGATGTGGAACGCCACGCCGACGCCGAACAGCAGCGGAAAGGCGATGATGTTGGCGAAGTTGATCGGCTGGCCGATCACCACGCAGGTGCCGAGCGTCAGGAAGATCGACAGGATCACCGGGGCGAGCGTGAACAGCACCTCGCGCAGGTCGCGCAGCACCAGCCACAGGAACAGGCTGACGAGCAGGAACGCGATGGCGCCCGCCTGCACGAACGCGCCCGCAATGGTGAACGCCGCCGCCTGGGTGGCGACCGGCAGGCCCGAGGCAGCGGGCGCGACCGCCAGCACGGTATCGCGGAACCGGTGGATGGTGGCATTGTCGTTGGCATCGCCGCTGGGGTTCGCCTGCACGCGCTCGCGGCCATCCGGCGCCACCCAGTCGCGGACGATCTCGGCGGGCAGCGTCGCGCGCGTCACCGGCTGCGCCTGGAGCGACGCGCGCACCGAATCGAGCATCACCGCCAGCGGCTGCGACAGCATCGCGTCGATCGCCGCGCGCGTCGCCGGCGGCGCGGCGGCGGTGCGCGCGAACGCCTCGGCCAGCCGCCGCGCGTCCACCGCACCCCGCCCGGTGCCCTGCCCCGCCGCCCGACGCAGGCGCAGCGCGGTCGTGTTCAGCGCCGCCACCAGCGCGCCGTCGTCCGCCGGCGGGGCCAGGTCGAACGGGTTGAGCGTCAGGTCGAGCAGCGTCGAGGCATCCTCGATCGCGGCCAGCTTGGGCGGCTGATCGTCGGGCACGAAGCTGTCGAGATCGATCACGCGCGCGACCGCGGGCAGCGCCGCCAGCCGCCGAGCGATCGCCTGCGCGGCGGTATGATCGGGGGCGAGCACGTCGATCGTATTGGGCGTGCGATCGGGATCGCGCGTCAGGTCGGCCAGCGTGCGCATCGCCGGGCTGGCCGGTGAGCGCAGATGAAGTGGATTGAAATCGAACGTCACCAGCGGCAACAGCGCGATCGACACCGCGGTCGACACGCCGAATGCCCATAGCACGCCGCACCGTCGCCGCGCGAGGAACGCGTCCACCGGCGCCAGCGCGGCGAAACCCACCTCCCGAACGGGCGCCGCGGGCCGCAGCAGGACGATCAGCGCGGGCAGCAAAGTGACCGCGAGCGCCAGCGCGATCACCATGCCCAACCCTGCGATCACGCCCAGTTCGGCGATCCCGACATAGGCGGTGGGCAGGAACGCGCCGAAGCCCAGGAACACCGCACCCGCCGCCAGCAACAGCGGCGCGCCGAGCGCGGCGCCCGCGGCCCGCAGCGCATCGGGCACCGCGAGCCCGTCATTGCGCTCGGCGTTGAAGCGCACCGCGATCTGGATGCCGAAATCCACGCCAAGCCCAACGAACAGCGGGATGAACGCGACCGAGATGAGGTTCAGCCGCCCCACCGCCATCAGCCCGGTCGCGGTGGTGACGACCAGCCCGACGACGATAGTCAGCATGATCGCTGCCACGAGCCGCAGCGACCGCGTGGCGAACCACAAGGTCACCAGCATGGCTCCGAGCATCACCGCGCCGACGCAGCCGATATTCTCCGCGAGCGTGCCGAACTCCTCGTCCGACAGCGCGAGATCCCCCGTGAGCGCCACGCGGACGCCGTGCGCGGCGTCGAGTCCCAGCGATGACGCCGCGCGCGCGATCGCCGCGCGCGTCGGCTCGCCCGGCTGCAACGATTCGAAATCGGGCACCGGCTGTACCAGCACCAGCCGCCGCGTCGGCGCGGCGAGCGATCCGCCGCCACCGGCGAACAGCCTCTGCCACGAGAAGAACGCCGGGCGCCCCGCCAGCCGGGCGTCGATCGCATCCGCCATCGCGCGCATCGGCGCGTCGACGCGGTCGAACGTCGCGTCGCCGCGTTCCACCCCGTCGAGCACGCTGCCGAAGGCGGTGGTGACGCCGTGGAGCGTCGGATCGGCGGCGAGCGGCCCCAGCAGCGGCTGTGCGGCGACGAGCGCCGCGGTGGCCGCGCGGACCGACGCGACGCTGCCGAACAACAGCCCCTCGCGCGCAAAGAACGCGCCGCCATCGGGTCGCTGGACGCGGCGGATATGCGCCGGATCGGTCGCGAGTTGGGCGGCGAGGCGCGCGGCGCCGTCCTCCGCCAGCTCGGGCGTGCGGCCGTCGATCACCAGCACCAGCACGTCGCTGCGCTGCGGAAAGGCCGCGTCCATCGCCGCCGCCTGCCGCCGCCACTCGACCTTGGGCGAGATCAGCGCATCGGTATCGGTGGTCATCGCGAAATGGCCTGCCGCGTACAGCCCCGCCAGCGCGAGGAGGACGAGGCCAGCGATCAGCGTCCACCACGGGCGGCGGATGCTGGCGGAAACCGCGGCCGGGACGAGCCCGGACAGAAACGCCCGCATCGCCTCAGCCCGGCCCGGACGCGCCGATGAAATAGCGCAGGTTCAGCATGGTCGTCTGGGTCGGCCCGGCAAAGTCCAACTTCGCGTCCGCCCATTGCGGGGCGCGCGGCGGAAACAGCACGATCTTCGCATCGTTCGAAAAGCCGACGCCTTCCTTAGGCAGCCCCAGGAAGTTGCGATCGACCTTGCCGTTGCGATTTTCGTCGTGATAGGCCTGGATGGCATAGCGGCCGGGTGCCACGCCGTGGACGACCACGACGGTCGTTCCCGTCACCGCCGGCGCCGCGCCGCTATAGGGGCAGCCGTCCTTCAGGAAGCGCGCCTCGGGACAGATATCGACATGGACGCGGCCGCTCGCGTTGCGGACATTGCCTACGCGCACCGTTAGCGTGCCCTCGGGCGCGGGCGCCGCGGCGGTCGCCAGCAGCGCCGCCACCGCGATCAGCGCCTTCACGCCGATTGCTCG
>NZ_JAKNQJ010000024.1 GCF_022662335.1 Sphingomonas sp. CROZ-RG-20F-R02-07
CCGTAGCCAAGCCAAGTACAGGCGCTGTCTGCGCTCTCGAGTTGCGGCAGGCCTCGGCGTCCGTCTTGAGGTCGATCCCATACGTTGGAATGATCTCACGCAGCCGAGGCAGCCAGCCATCATGCGTCAGCCGCTCGCCGAACCCCTTCTCGAGGGCGTCCAACGCGATCGCCGCTGCGGTAGAGGCACCAGGCGAGGCTCCCATCAACGCCAGCAGGGTCTTGTCGGAGGACACGACCAGTTCGGTGCCGAGCTGGAGCGTGCCGCTCCCGTGGCCATCGGGCTTGATGATCTCCACGCGTTGGCCTGCCGTCGTTTCACGCCAGTCGTCGGGATCCGCGTCGGGGTAGAAGGTCTTCAGCGTTTCAATCCGCCCCGCCTCGCTGAGAACCACCTGGTCGGCGAGATACTCTTCCAGCTTGAGGTTGTGCACCGCCACGTCGAGCAGCGGACCGATGTTCGAGAAGCGGATTGACTTGAACAGGTCGAGAAACGAGCCTTCCTTCAGAAAATTGGGACTGAAGCCCGCATACGGCCCGAACAGGATCGAGTGCTGGTCGTCGACCACGCGCATATCGAGATGCGGCACCGACATGGGTGGCGATCCGTGGGCCGCCTTGCCGTAGACCTTGACCTTGTGGCGTGCGGCGACTGCCGGATTGTCGCAGCGCAACCAGATGCCGCTTACCGGAAAGCCACCATAGCCATGGCCTTCGGGGATGCCGCTCTTCTGAAGTAGCAGCAGCGATCCGCCGCCGGCGCCGACGAACACCTTGCGGGCGCGCACCTCGCCCGCGTCGCCGCCGCCATCGCCATGCGGGCGCGTCGCGAGCCGCCAACCGCCGTCGTTATCCTGCGAGAGTGCGTGCACCTCGGTGTTGAACCGCGCCTCGAACCCCGGCTTCTTGCCCAATGCCGCCACCAGCATGTGGGTCAGCGTGCCGTAATCGACGTCCGAGCCGGTCACCATGCGCGTGGCGGCGATCGGGGTAGAGGGGTCGCGACCTTCCATGACGATGGGTGCCCAGCCGGCGACGGTGGCATGATCCTCGGTATACTCCATGCCGTAGAAGCAATGGGTCGCGCTCATCGCGGCGTGGCGTTTCTTGAGAAAGGCGACGTTATCCTCGCCGGTGACGAAGCTCAGATGCGGACAGGCCTGGATGAAGCGCGCCGGCTCGGTGATCGCGCCCGTCTTGATGAGGTGCGTCCACAGCTGCCGCGACAGATCGAACTCGACGTTGACCTCGAGCGCCTCCGAAATGTCGATCGAGCCGTCGGCCCGCTCGGGCGTGTAGTTCATCTCGCAATTGGCGGCATGGCCGGTGCCGGCGTTGTTCCAGCCGTCCGAGCTCTCCTGCGCAGGGCCGCCGAGGCGCTCCAGCATCAGGATGGACAAAGACGGATCGAGTTCGCGCAGGAACGTCGCCAGCGTCGTGCTCATGATGCCGGCCCCGACCAGGACGACATCGAAGGGTGTGTCGGTCATGCATTCGCTCCTTGATTGTTGGCCGTGAAGGGGACCGCGCCCGCGTCGGGTATGACCACATAGGCGCGCCGCCACGGCTGCTCGTCGAGCAATCGCCATTTGTGGCCGGTGCCGCTATTGTCCTGCGCGAGCAGCACGTCGCCCGGACGGATCGTGAAGGTACGGCCCGACTTCACTTCGAACTCGAGCGTGCCCGACAGAGTCAGCACGATCCGGGGCACGGGATCCTGGTGCCAGTCGAAATCGCCGCCCGACGGTGTTTCGCGGAACGAGACGTTGGTGGCGGGCTGGTCCGGCGTCCAATGGTCGGCCCCGCCGCCCTTCCCGAACTCGATACGCCCCTCCTCGAAATCGGAATTACCGTCCTTGCCGGTCCACAACCGCACACATCGAATCATCGCCAGTCTCCTGCTTTGTCTGAGGTTGGAGGGTACGGGTCATGCACCCGACACGCCGGTGCCGATCATGTCCTTGGGGACGATGACCTTGTCGTATTGCGCTTCGTCGACCTTGCCCGACTTGAGCGCGGCTTCTTTGAGCGTCGAACCCGTGGCCTGCGCGTCCTCGGCGATGTGAGCGGCGTTCTGGTAGCCGATCACCGGCGAGAGCGCGGTCACCAGCATCAGGTTATCGTCGAGATAGCCCTGGATCTTGTCGCGATCGATGTCCGTGCCCTCGACCGAGTAGGTCCGGAACTTCTCGCACCCGTCCGCCAGGATGGTGGCCGAGTGCAGGAAGTTGTTGATGATGATCGGGCGCATCGCGTTCAGCTCGAAATTGCCCTGGCTGCCGGCAAAGGCGGTCGCGGTATCGTCGCCGATCACCTGGATGGAGATCATCACCATCGCCTCGCACTGGGTCGGGTTGACCTTGCCGGGCATGATCGACGAGCCGGGCTCGTTGGCGGGCAGCTTGAGCTCACCGAAGCCGCAGCGCGGCCCCGACGCCAGCCAGCGCATGTCGTTGGCGATCTTCATCAACGCCACCGCAGCGCCGCGCAGCGCCGCCGACGCCCGCACTATCCCGTCCAGCGACCCTTGCGCCATGAACTTGTTCGGCGCGGTGACAAACGGCTTGCCGGTCAACTCGGAGATCTTCGCCGCGACAGCCTTCGAGAAGCCCTTGGGCGCGTTCAATCCCGTGCCGACCGCGGTGCCGCCCAACGCGAGTTCGTAGAGTCCCTCGCGGCTGCGTTCGACCTCGCTTGCGCACGCCCGGATCTGCGCTGCCCAGCCCGACCATTCCTGCCCGACCGAGAGCGGCGTCGCATCCTCCAGATGCGTGCGGCCGACCTTCACCACGTCCATCCAGCCGTCAGCCTTCTGCTGGATCAGGTCCGCCAGCTTGCTCAGCTCGGGCACTAATCGATCGTCGATCAGCGTCACCGCCGCGATATGCATGGCGGTGGGAAAGCTATCGTTCGACGACTGGCCCATGTTGACGTCGTCATTGGGCCCAACGGGCTGCTGCGAGCCGAGCGTCCCGCCGAGCAACTGGATCACGCGGTTGGACAGGACCTCGTTGACGTTCATGTTCGACTGGGTGCCCGACCCGGTCTGCCATACATAAAGCGGGAAATGCTCGTCGAGCTTCCCCGCGATCGTCTCGTCCGCCGCCCGCACGATCGCATCGGCCTTCCAGCGCGGCAGGTGGCCTCCTTCGGCGTTGACCAGCGCCGCCGCCTTCTTAACCACGCCATAGGCGTGGTAGACCGCCTTGGGCATTCGATCGTCGCCGATCGAGAAATGCTGCAGCGACCGCTCAGTCTGCGCACCCCAGTAGCGATCGGCCGGCACATCGACCGTACCCATGCTGTCGAACTCCTGGCGCTTGCCCGTCGCATCGATCCCGATCGGCAAGTCTCTCAGCTGCGGATGGGCGGTAGGATCATCGGCCATGGGCATCGTCCTTATGGAAGCGGAGCGGGATAAGCGGGGTCGTGGTCGCGATGAGTAGGCCGATGCCGATCGAGAGCGTCACCGCGACCGTCGTAATCGCAAGCGACAGGGTCAGGGCGAGCAGCGCCGGCGGCGTCGCAGCCGCGGCGTCCATGACTTGCAAGCCGCCAGCCGCCGCCCGGAACCCGTATGATCCCGGCATCATCGCCACCACGCCGGGGAACGCGAAGGTGACCGCGGGTACGCCGTGAAATGCAGCACCCGCCCGCGCCACTAGACCGGCCAGGATCGCCCCCGCCAGGGAACATACCGCAAGCGGCATGCCGTTGATGATCAATTCGGTCCTGAGGCCGTGGCCCGCCATGCCGCACAGGACGCAGATCGGTACGGCCCGGAACGGCACCTCGAAGAGCATCGCGTAGCCCGCGGCCGCAACCGCCGAATAGAACAGGTCCTGGCCTATCGGAAGCACGCCGGGTGCTTGATCCGGGCGCAGCGGCGTTCCGCCAAGGCTGGAGACGAGTAGGACACCGCATCCGATGGCGAGCAGGGCGATCGTGCCGCTTGCCACGCGCGACAGCCCTATGCCTGTATGCCCCACGACAAGCTCGCTGACGCCGTTGATCAACGGAACGCCTGGCACCAGCAGCATGCCGGCTACCGTCAGGCACAGCGCCGACGACGAACCCGGCACGAAGCGTGCTAAGATCACGGCAATGAGACCTGTGATGCAGGCGAGCAGGAAAGCCGCCGGGATCGCGCCGACATGCCGCTGCGCCAGCTGCCGTCGAACCATAGCACTGGCAGCGCCAACGAGCCCGGCTACCAGGACTGTTGACCAGGAGCCCGCGAAAAGGCGGGCAAGCGCCCCCGCCGTTACCGCCAGACCGAAGGCAATCAGGACGGGCGAATGGCCTTCAGCCCCGTTTTCGATCGCGTCCATCGCCGGATCGAGTCGTGCCGGGTCGGACGGAACAGGCGCGACGAGTCCCCGCAGGGCGATCAGTCGACCCATGTCGACCCTCGTACCGGCAATCGAGTGGCTCAGCCGCACATGTGCCTGTGCGCCGGATTGTGCGGAGACCAGCACACCTTCAGCGGTGTATAGCTGGCTCACCTCGTGTCCGAGACCTTCCGCGAGGGCGCGGACCGACGCGCCGGCGTAGCTTGCGTCCGCGCCATTCGCGAGCAGAAGGCGGCCGAAGCGGGCGGCGAGATGCGCCGTCTCTTCCTGTGTCGGCGGATCGCCGACAAGCGCATCGGGATCACTCGTCTTCAAAACGCGATTCCGTCCCAAGCGCGTCGGTTGAGCGTCGCCCTATTTCGCCTTGCCCGACAATCGACAGCGCACAGCCATGGGGAGAGGTGACTCTTCCCATTTCAGTATCCCTGCTCGGCCTCATAAGTCTTTCCTTTGAGTACGAAGTATACCACCAGCGTATAGACAAGCGTCAGCGGCAGCACGACGACGCCGGCGCCCCAGAACATGAAGGAAAGACTAGAAAGCGGCGCCGCCGCTTGCGTCGTCGTGATGGCGAAGGGGATCATGTAAGGGTAGAACGACACCGCGAGCGTGCCGAAGGCCGCCGCGAAGATTACGACCGCCGCAGCAAATGGAAGAAATCCGCGGCGTTTCGCGACGGCCCAGGCGAGTGTCGCACAGGCGGCGACTCCAAGCGCAGGGAAAGCAAACAGCTCCGGCCGCTCGAACCACCGATGCATGATGGTGATATCGTCCTTCAACGCGAGAACGAATACCGCGATCAGAAACAGGACGAGCGCGGCGAGCAGCCTGGGTATCAGGCGGAAGCCCAGCTCGCGTACGGCCGGGGGCGACCGGAACGTCAGCCAACCGGCGCCCATGAGCGCGTAGCCGACGCATAAGCCGACGCCGCACAGCAGCGCGAAGGGGGAGGCCCAGCCGAACGCGCCGCCGATGTAGCGGCTTCCTGCCATCGGCAGCCCGTGCACGAGCGCACCCACCGCCACGCCCTGCAGGAACGTCGCAAGATATGACCCAATGACGAAGCCCGCGTCCCACAATGGACGGGTCCGGGTGGATTTGTCGCGAAACTCGAAGGAGACGCCGCGGAAGATCAGCGCCCCCAGCATGAGGATGAGCGGCAGGTAGAAGGCCGACAAGATGGTGGCGTAGGTCAGCGGGAACGTGCCGAACAGGATGGCCGCATTCAGCACGAGCCAGGTCTCGTTGCCGTCCCAGACCGGCGCGATGGTGGCAATCATGCCGCGGCGCTGACGCTCGTCGGCTGCCAGTGGCAGCAGCATGCCGATGCCCAGGTCGAACCCATCGAGCGTGACGTAGAGAAAGATGGTGAGGGCGAGCACCGCGACCCAGAAAGCGATCATTCCGCCGCCTCAGTCATTTGCGCTTCGGCCTGCGTGCCCGGACTATCGCCGGGGATCGACAGCGGCCGCTTCGGATTGGTCTCACCAGGCACTGGTTCCGGCAAAGCCACGGGGCCGCGCTTCAGGAGACGATAGATGTACACCGTGCCGAAGGTGAAGATCGCGCCGTAGACGAGAAAGAACATCATCAGCGTCGCCGCGACCGCGGGCGCGCGCAGGAACGGCGTCACCGCATCGACGGTGCGCAGCTGGCCGTAGACCGTCCAGGGCTGACGCCCAACCTCGGCCGTGAACCAGCCCGTGAGCGTCGCCACAAACCCGAGCGGAAACGACAGGAAGATGGACCAGAGCAGCCAGCGGCGCGTCTCGATGCCGCCGAGCAGCATCCGCAGGCCGCCCAGCCAGGCGATGGCGAGCATCAGGAGCCCGCACCCGACCATCGCCCGGAACGCGAGGAAGGGAATGACGACGGGCGGACGGTCCGCCTTCGGGAAGTCCTTGAGCCCGACTTCCTTGGACGAGAGACTCATCGAACCGATCAGGCTGCCGAGATATGGCACGCTGATCGCATAGTCGTTGCTTTCGGTCCGCTCGTTGGGCCAGCCGATCAGCACCTCCGAGGCGGGCTTCTCGTCATGCCAGCGTGCCTCGATCGCGGCGAACTTCGTCGGTTGGTACTTGTGCGTGTAATCGCCTACCAAGTGGCCGAAGAACAATTGGACCGGCACCAGCACCGCCGCGAGGCCGAGTGCCATCCCCAACATCGTGCGCGCCTCCGCCTTGAACTGGCCGCGCAGCAAATGCCATGCGCCGGTCGCCGCGATGCAGAAGGCGGACGTCACATAGGCCGCCAACAGCATGTGCGGGAAACGCACCAGGAGGACGGGGTTAAACATGATCGCCGTCCAGTCGGTCGGCACGAACACGCCGTCGGCGCCCACCCGGAAACCCGTCGGCCACTGCATCCAGCTGTTGTTGACCATGATCCAGAAGGACGAGAGCGTCGTGCCCAGCGCGACCATCAGGCAGGCGAAGAAGTAAAACCAGCGCGGCAGCCGCTCGCGGCCGAACATCATCACGCCGAAGAAGCTCGCCTCCAGCGCAAAGGCGGTGAAGCTCTCATAGCCGAGCAGCGGTCCCTGAATGGCGCCGGTGCGCCGTGACAGCTCGCTCCAATTGGTGCCGAACTCGAAGGCCATCACGATGCCCGAGACGACCCCCATCGCGAACGCGACCGCAAAAATCGAGCGCCAGAAGTCGAACAGCCGACGGTAGATGGGCCGGTCTGTCGCGAGCGACACGCCTTCGAGCACGCACAGCCACGCCGCCAGTCCGACGGTAAAGGCTGGAAAGATGATGTGGAACGACACCGTGCCCGCGAACTGGATGCGGGAAAGCAAGAGAGCGGTGACGTCCATGCCGTTCCTCCACCGAAGCCGAGTTAACCTAAGAGCGAGGTGAGCAAATTACCGCTCTTGACGAGGTCGAGCACCTCGTCGCCGCGGCCGTTGAGCACCGCGCGTATCCCCCACAGCCCGAAGCCTTTGACCTCATCGGGCGTGATGACCGGCGGCATCGAAAGCTCTTGGTGGTTCGTCACCACATCGAGCAGCGCGGGCCCCGGATGCGCCAGCACGTCGCGGATCGCCGCCTCGAGATCGGCGGGATCCTCCACGCGCACGCCGTGCAGCCCGGCTGCGCGGGCCACCGCAGCGAAGTCAGGATTCTTGAGATCGGTGCCGAACTCCAGGAAGCCGGCCCCCTTCATCTCGAGCGCGACGAAGCCCAGCGAGCCGTTGTTGTAGATGACGATCTTGACCGGCAGCCGCTGCTGCACCAGCGTCAGCACGTCACCCATCAACATGGCGAAGCCGCCGTCTCCCGACAGGCTGATCACTTGCCGTCCGGGATGACTGGCTTGTGCCCCGATCGACTGCGACATGGCGTTCGCCATCGACCCGTGTGCGAGACTACCGAGCATCCGGCGACGGCCATTCATTTTGAGGTAGCGCGCCGCCCAGATCGTGGGCGTGCCCACGTCGAAGGTGAACACCGCATCCTCGGCCGCCGCCTCGCTCACCAGCCTGGTCAGGTACTGGGGGTGGATGGGCTTGCGGCCCGGCGTGCCGGTTGCGAGCTCGTCGAGCCCTTCTCGCGCCTTCGCGTAGTTGGCCTTGCTGTCGGCGAGATGCGCACCGTCGGTCTTGCGCTCGATGAGTGGCAGCACCGCATCGATCGTCGCGGCGATGTCGCCCACGACGCCCAGCGCCAGAGGCGCGCGCCGGCCGATATTCTCCGGCCGGATGTCGATCTGCGCGATCGCGGCGTCCTTGGGGAAGAACTGCCGGTAGGGAAAGTCGGTGCCCAGCATGAGCAGCGTGTCGCAGTCCATCATCGCCTGATAGCCGGACTTGAACCCGATCAGCCCGGTCATGCCGACGTCGTAGGGGTTGTCCCATTCGACATGTTCCTTGCCGCCGAGCGCATGCACGATCGGCGCCTGTAGCGCGTCGGCCAGCCGCATCAGCTGGTCGTGCGCACCCTGGCAGCCGCGTCCGCAGAAAAGCGTCACGCGACGTCCCTTGTTGAGGAAGCCGGCAAGCGAATCGAGTGTCGGCCGGTCTGGCACGGTGACCGGGCGGGCGAGGCGCAAACCCGCGGGCTGCGAGATCGGCGCGTCATAGTCCGCCAGAGCGACGTCGCCCGGGATGACGACCACCGACACCGAACGGTTGCCGATCGCGGAGCGGATCGCGGTCTCGAGCACCCCCGGCAATTGCTCGGGGTTGCTGACCAGCTCGCAATAATCCGAGCAGGCGCGAAACAGGTCGTCCGGCTTGGTCTCCTGGAAGTAGTTGCGGCCAATCTCGGCGGAAGGGATTTGCGCCGCGATCGCCAGCACCGGCACGCGCGTCCGCTGGCAGTCGAACAGACCGTTGATGAGATGGGTGTTTCCCGGCCCGCACGATCCGGCACAGACGGCAAGCTCGCCGGTCAGCTGCGCCTCGGCGCCAGCGGCAAAGGCCGCCGCCTCCTCGTGGCGGACATGCACCCAATCGATGTCGCCGCGTCGGCGCAGGGACTCTGTGATGCCGTTCAGGCTGTCGCCGACCAGGCCATAGATGCGCTTCACGCCCGCCGCGTGAAGCGTCTTCGTGACGATGTCGGCCGCTTTGCTGTGCATGATTCACCCGTTCAGGCTGGAGAAGAAGTCGAACCATTCCAATCACGTAATCGGCCAAGACAATGGCCTGACGCAGCCCGACTTTCGGCAGCAAGTTCGCCACGCGATATGTAAAGAGTCTTCTTGGTGATCTTAGCTATTTGTCGCTTTCGTATAACGTCAGGACTGGGCAACCCGCTGCTCCGGCTCCATGTCGTAGCATTGCTGGACCTGCTTGTGCCTCGTCCCGAGCCCTTCGCTGATCGTCTTGGTCCAGACCTTCTCGATGTTCTCCTTGGCTTCGGGGATCATCGACTTGGGCTCGAGATTGCGGAAGCTGTCGAGTTCGCCCGCCGCCAGCGCGGTGAGGGTGGCGTAGACGGGCTCCGGATCGAACTGCGCGCGCGGGAAGGCGAGCTTGGAATAGTCGAACAGCCTCTCGGCGGGATCGTCGATCCAGCTCTTGGGCGTGTCGAAACCACGGTCGTTGAACCCGGTCAGGAACGGGCCGGGGTTCATCGTCGCCACCTCGATACTGAACTCCTGGAGCTCGACCGCCATTGTCTGCGCGATCGCCTCGATCGCGTGCTTGGAACCCGAGTAGATGCCGGTGAACGGATTGACGTTGATCCCCTCGCGCGAAGACACCCACACGACCCGGCCCTCGCCACGCTTGATCATCTGCTTGACGATGCCCTGCGTCAGCAGCAGCGGGCCGATGACGTTCACCTCAAACTCGTTCCGCATGTTCTCGCCGGGGATGTCAACGACCGAGCCGCCTTCCAGTAAGCCCGCGTTGTTGACGAGGATCTCGACGTTCCAGTCGAGGGCCTTGCGCCGATCACCCTCGTTGGTGACGTCGAGCTTTTCGATGCGAAGCGTTATCCCGCGATCCTTGATCTGATTTTCCAGGATCTCGACTTGCGGGTAGATTTCGACTCCCGCGATTACATCGAACCCCTTCTGCGCGAGTCGAAACGCGACTTCGTTTCCGAAGCCGGTTCCCGCGCCGGTGATCAGTACCGTTTTCATGAGCTTGCTCCTTGCGTTAGGGCTTTGGGAAAGACGCTGACCCGGCGTCGCATCACTGTCGCTGCATGCGATAAAACGAGACCAGGGGAACTAAACAGGCGTGCACTCATCCTATGACCGATAGTCACTGGATGCCGTCGGACGCCGCAGGATACCAGCCGCAAGTCTTTGAGCCTGAACCGTGCCCCGACACCGACGGATCCAGACTCGGGCCCAGACCCAATCATCAGTTTGTGGTGGAGCGGCTTTCCTGATTCACGACGAGGTGGCAGGCCCAGGACGGCCCGATCGCCAATGTTGCTGAACCGTCATTTCGGAGCGCGCCGCTTAGCAGATGGAATTTGCCGGCCGAATGGCGTCTACTGCCGAGCGGCGACGCGGCTATGCCGGGCACCGGCAGACCAACGATAGTGACCGCAGTGGTATAAAGCCTGGGCTGAAAACGACCGCTTGGGTGACAATCTGTATCTGCTGTGCTACCCGCGCGATGGAAGATGGATGTGGCGAACGGCGTCCGAAATAGCGTTTACTGACCTCCGCATGCTCACGGTCCTCTCCAAAGGAGCTCTTATGAGTTCGAGTGACGTCTTCTCCGAGCAAAGCAACGTCGACCCTGACACACTGGCCAATCTCGGACCCTTAGCCCGGCTGGCCGGAAAGTGGCGCGCGCGCAAGGGCCTGGACATCAATCCCAAAGCGGATGCCCCTGAGCGCCGTGTGTTCATCGAGACGATCGACATGCAGCCGATCGATCCACAGTCGAACGGACCGCAGCTGCTGTACGGCCTGCACTACCATATCCACATCACGACCGAGGAAGAGGACATCACCTTCCACGACCAGGTCGGCTATTGGCTCTGGGAGAAGGAGACCGGTCTCGTAATGCAGACGGTCGCGATCCCGCGCGGGCAGGTCGCACTCGCCGCCGGGAAGGTGGCGGTGGATGCCGAGGCGTTTTCGGTCTTGGCGACGCGCGGCCATGCGGAATACGGCATCTGCTCGACCGCGTTTCTCGAAGCGGCGTTCCGAACCGACAGCTATCGCATCACGATCACCTTCAACCCCGACGGCTCCTGGAGCTATGTCACCGACACCGAGCTGATGATCCAGGGTCGGGACGCGCCCTTCATGCACCAAGACCGAAACACATTGCACCGCATCGGCGATCCCCGGCCAAATCCGTGGGCGGCGATCCTGGCCAGACGCAAGCCGGCGCCTACTGATCAGTCAGTCGCTGCAGCTGGTCAGGTAGCGGGGCCTTCGCCCGACCCATCGTAGGCGACGGTCGCGCCACGGAAATCGGATTGGCCTAGAATGGCAACAGCCATTCCACCGCTATCCCGCGATCGCCGTGGCGGCGACGAGCTCATCAGGCGGCCGCACCTCTGCGCCCCGCGCACATGTCCAATCAAGAACGCAACTGTTATGCTAGGAGACTTTCCACCTTAAAATGAGACGGAGGATCGCACGCCAAGTACCAACGCATTTGGAAGGCGCCCGCCTGGATTTCGGATGGTCAGAGCACTGGATGCAGGGTGGACCACGTACTGAATGTTGGGCTGCACCTTGAGAGGACCCACCAGCGTAGCTTGATAGGTAAGTTCCACGGCACCCTCAAAGGCAGGTGGCACTGTCGCCACTCCGCCGGACAAGAGTTCTTCGCGTGCGGCGGAACGAAGCCGAGATGAGATCCGGGATCCGGGCGAGGCCGAACCCGAATCCGACCGTATCGCCGTCGCGCCCCGCAAAAGGTGCCGACAGGCTGATGCCCGCGTCCACATAGACATCGACGGGGTTTCGGTCCGGCGGGCTAAACGTGGCACGCACGAACCCGTTCACCGCGCGGGTACTGCTCGACGCGGATTGCCACAACCGGGCGTCCACCAGGCCATACACGGCCAGATCATCTTGGTGGCCCGAGGGGCCGACCACAGGTCCCGGAACGCTCATCGGGTTGCTGAGATCGGCAAAACGGTCGAAGTGTACCCACCCACCCACCGTCGTGGTCAGCGTCGGTGACGATCCGCCGACGGCGCGACTGATTTCAGCGATCACGAACGGGCGGCCCGATAACTCGAAAGTGTTGAACCCATGCTTCTCGCGCTGCTGAGGATCGCCGCCGCCTGGCCCTGCCGGGTCCCCCGTGAACGCCGCGACGCGCAACGTCGTCTGAGCGTTCGGCTGGAGGGCGAGGCGCGCGCCGGGAGCGGCGAGTGGATATGCCGGACCACCACTCGGTAGATCGGTCGCAAAACTATCCGGCCAGCCGAAGGTGGAATTAATGAACAGGTTCGCGGTTGGACTGACCATGAACTCCTGCGCCGCGGTGAATTTGCCGACCCGAAACTTTGCCGCTGGAGTGAGCGCGATCTCCACCCAAAGCTGTCGTGCCCTCCATCAGCAGCGGCGAGGCGGTCGCGCCGGCCTTGGCGATCTCCTCATTATCAGACCGTTCTTTCCGAGACCGTGGGGAAAGCCACTCGACCGAAGAATCAGTTGGATGGCGGGGGTACCGCGAAGGCGTTGAGCATCATGCAAGTGCCGGTGTACGCCGCTGCTAGCAAGGTCAGGGCAACCAATCCCTCGCGTCCGAACATCTGTTCCGCTTCTCCGTAGGTTGCGTCGCTGACGACCCGATGCCGCGCCAGTTCAAGCGTGAAGCGCTGCGCTGCCTGTTCATCCCCGGCGAGCTGGTCACACGGCTCGCCCGCGCCGAGTGCGGCCACCGCATTGGGCGAGAACCCGACCTGCGCCGCGACCGCCCGATGCGCATAAAGCTCATAGGCCGATCCCCAAGCCGCCCCGACCGAGAGGATCACAATCTCGCGCATCCTCTTCGACAGCGGCGTCGCCTGTTCCTCGGCCTCGTGGAAATCGATGAACCCACCGCCGATGGCGGGCGCGTGGAGAAGGGCGTTGAACGGCCCGATCAGCTCGCCGGCGTCGGTCCGGCTCGTGAACGGCGACGCGCTGCCCAGCCGCCCCCCGGCAAGCCGGTCGTAGAGCGCTCGCGCTTCGGGTCCGAGGCTTGCGGGAGGTTGCAGCGGCAGGCGACCGCCTAGACCGGGGCTGTCCATCAGCCCTGCCCCTTCATGCGCGTGTCGAAGCCGGTCTTGGGATCGACCGTGCGGCCATAGGCCCACCAGTTCTCCCACGGCACCTCCGTGATCGCCATCAGCAGATCCTCGCGGCGAAGGCCCGCGCGCTTCGTCACCTCGTCCGCCACCGCCTCGAAGAAGCGCTCCTTCATCTCTTTGGGCCGCGTGTTGAAGAAGAAATGGATGAACATCATGTCCTCGCTACGCGGGACGTCGAAATAATTGCGGTCATAGACAATGTTGCCCGGCTTGTGCTCGTGGAAGAACTGGTCCCACGTATCGTCCGGGACGCCGAGCACGTCCATCATGGCGACGTGGATGCCTTCCGACACCGCCTTCTTGTACGCCGCGTCCTTCCCTTCGTGCATCTGGATGTAGACCATGGGCATCGCGGAAACTCCTTTATCGGGCAGGTACGGACCCAAGCTAGGCTCTCCGCGTTGACCCAAGAAGAGCCGGTATTATACTGGTATAGAATTGTACCAGTCAGGAGCGTGCGTGAGCGGCAACAAGCCATTGGGCGATTTCCTCCGGTCCCGCCGGTATCGGCTCGACCCCGTTGCACTGGGTCTATCTGGCACAAGGCGGCGCCGGACGCCCGGCCTGCGACGCGAGGAGGTTGCCGATAGGGCCAGGATCAGCTGCGAATGGTACGTCAAGTTGGAGCAAGGCCGGCCGGTGTCGGCATCCGCTGGAACGATAGCGGCGCTTGCGCGAGCGCTCGCCCTCGATGCCGCCGAAACGGCTCACCTTCACAAGCTAGCCGCACGGAGTTCCGCCGAGGCATTCGGTCAGGAGACGGTGCCGGAGATCATCAACACGATCGTGAAAAGCCTGCCCGAGCCCGCCTATGTCACCGGCCTGCGCTGGGACGTGCTGGCGTGGAACGCTGCCGCCGACGAACTCTTCGGGTTCACGTCGATGGACCAGCGCGAACGAAACATCCTCCGCTACATGCTGACGACGCCCGACGCACGGGCGATGTTCGGCAGAGATTGGGCTCAGGAAGCCGAGCGGATGATCGCGCTGTTCCGTCCGACCTATGACCAGCGCGCGGGCGATCCGGCCTTCGAGGAACTGGTGCTAGCCCTGAGCGAGGCCTGCGACGAGTTTCGAGGCTGGTGGTGTTCTCACCTGGTCGCGTCACCCTCGGCGGGCACCAAGACGTTGCATTCTTCAGGCCGGGACGGAGCGACATACGTCTATGCCAGCTTCCAGGCGAACGATGATCCCGCGCTGAAACTTGCCCTGTACACCCGCCGTCATGGGATGCCCTGATACCCGTCTTTCCCGAAACTCGATAAATTTCGGCAAAGCCGGTGATGCGAACTGGCGGCAGCTATCGCCCGCCCGCGCCCTCGAAAAGGCGGCGGGCCGCTCACTACTTCCTTCCGCCGCTCACAACGCACCGGCTAAGCGTACGTTTTTGGGCCTTCTCTCACCGGCCCCCTCGCAGACACCGACCGACATCGTCGGCACCGCCTTGTTTCTGGCGTCCGACGAGGCGGCCTTGATCACAGGGCAGACGATTGCGGTCGATGGTGGCCTGACGCGGCGCTGATCCGGTTCATTCGGCGGCGACGGCGTGCTCGGGCTCGACGTACAAACCTCGTCGGGGCGGTACGCCGAAGTGCCGGGCATGATCGCGCGTGAACTGCTGCGGGCTGGCGTAGCCAACTCGGAAGGCGGCGTTGCGCGCGCTGGCACCTTCCATCCGCATTAACCGTCGCGCCTCTAACAGGCGAAGCTGCTTCTGATATTGCCTAGGCGAGAGGTGCGTGACCGCCTTGAAATGGTAGTGGAACGCGGATGCGCTCATGCCCGCGGCGTGCGCCAGCGTTACCACCGGCAGCGGCTCGTGGAACGCACTCCTGAGCAGCGCCACCGCGCGGCCGATCCGGCGATGATGGCTGTCCGGCCGCGCCCTCCCGCGTAGCGCCGGCCCGAGCGGGCCGAGCAGCAAAAGATAGTGCAGCTCGCGCCGTAGGCCCGGCAGGAGCACCGCCGCCTCCTGCGGCCGCCCCGACAGCGCTACAATCCGACCAAGACAATCTAGCAATCGATCGCACGGCCGGTCGAGCAGCGCGATGGCTCCGCCCGACGGCAGCGCTTCGGCTTCGCCCCCCTGCCTGGCCACTTCGTCGAGCAGCGCCACGTCCAGGTCGACCGCCACGGCCAGGTAAGGCTGGGCCTCGCTGGCGTCCATGCTAGCGGTCACCGGCACCTCCATGCTAACCAGCAGCGCCTGTCCTGCACCTACTAAATGAGCTTCCTCCCCGACCGCGACCTGTTTGGCACCCTGCAGCACGAGGCAGAGCACCGGCATGTACACTTCCTGCCGCACGCGCCCCGGCTCGCGATGTCGCATAACTGCGAACCCAGGCAGCGGCATCGAGATGCCGTCGTCTCCATCAGCCGCAAACCGGTTCAGCAATTGCACCATCGTTGCGAAGGGTTCGGTCATACGTCCGATATAGTCGAGCACAACATTGGAGAAAAGGGCAACTTTGTCGGAGGCGGTGGCAACCGATTTGCGCCGGTTCCGCGTAATCTTAGTTGAACAACAAAGAGAGTATCATGCCCGAAACATCACGCATCGCAATCGTTACCGGCGGCAGCCGCGGCCTCGGCCGCAATGCCGTAACAGCGCTGGCAAGGACCGGCGTGGACTCGATCGTTACCTATCATTCCAATCGCGACGAAGCCGACGCGGCCGTGCGCGAGGTCGAGACGGCCGGTTCGAAAGCGGTCGCACTGCAGCTCGACGTCGGCCAGGCTGAGCGCTTCCCGGCCTTTGTCGAACAGGTGAAGGCGGCGTTAGGCGAGCACTGGGGGCGTGACACGTTCGACTTTCTCGTCAACAACGCCGGCACCAGCCACTTCGGCAAGATCGGCGAGGTGACCGAGGCTGATTTTGACGACATCGTCGCGGTCCAGCTTAAGGGCGCGTTCTTCTTGACGCAGGCGCTCCTGCCGCTAATTGCCGATGGCGGTCGGATCGTGAACTTGTCGAGCGGCCTCGCGCGCTTCGCGACGCCGGGCTTCGCCGCCTACGCGATGATGAAGGGCGGCATCGAGGTCTTCACCCGCTATCTTGCCAAGGAGCTGGGCGGGCGCGGAATCACCGCCAACACGGTCGCGCCCGGCGCGATCGAGACCGACTTTGCCGGCGGAATGGTGCGCGACAACCCGCAAATGAACAAGGGTGTCGCCGATGCCACCGCGCTCGGCCGCGCGGGAGTGCCTGACGACGTCGGCCCGATGATCGCAGCGCTGCTTGGCGACGCCAACCGCTGGGTCAACGCGCAGCGCATCGAGGTTTCTGGCGGAGCGTATCTTTGAGCACGGCATCGCAGGTGCCGTTTGCCGTCATCACCGGCGCATCGTCCGGCATCGGGCTGGAACTGGCCAAGCTCGCCGCCGCCGACGGTTTCACGCTGTTGCTAGCCGCGGACCGGCCGTTCGATCACGCGCTGGCGGATCTCGCCGGCGCGTTGGTCGACACGATCAATGTCGACCTGTCCACGGCGGAGGGCGTCGCCGCGCTGGACGAGCGGATCGGGGGGCGCCGTATCGACGTGCTCTGCGCCAATGCGGGCCATGGGCTGGGACAGGGGTTCCTCGATCAGGATTTTGTAGCGGTGCGCAACCTCATCGAGACTAACGTGGTGGGCACGCTGGACCTGCTCCAGCGCGTCGGACGGCGGATGCGTGACCAGCGCGGCGGTCGCATCCTCATTACCGGCTCGATCGCCGGGCTGATCCCCGGTGCCTATCAGGCAGCCTATAACGCCTCCAAGGCGTTTCTCGACAATTTCAGCTACGCGCTGCGTAACGAGCTGCAAGACACGGGCGTGAGCGTGACCTGTCTGATGCCGGGCTTGACGGAGTCTGATTTCTGGGAGCGGGCGGATACGACCGATACGCCGGCCGGTTCCGGGGGCAAGGACCCGCCCGACGCGCCCGCGCGCGCGGGTTGGGAGGCGATGAAGACCGGTGCGGCGCAGGTCTCGCCGGGCTGGCTCAACACGCTTCAGCGCGCGATTCTGCACATCGTCCCTGACCGCGCCAAGGCAGAAATGAACGCCCGCATGATGCGGCCCAACGACAGCGAGGCGACCCATGGCTGAGACCATCCTGATCACCGGTACGTCAAGCGGCTTCGGTTGCATGGCGGCACTTGAACTGGCCCGCGGCGGTCACCGGGTCTACGCCACCCTGCGGGAGAGCGAGGGGCGCAACCGCCCCGTGGCGGAAGAGTACCGCCGCATTGCCGCCGACGAAGGCTTGGCGCTTTGGCCGCTGGAGATGGACATCGCCGACCAGGTCTCGGTCGACGCAGCCGTTGGCCAGGTTCTGGCCGATAACTCGCTCGATGTCGTGATCCACAACGCTGGCCACATGAATCTGGGGCCGACGGAAGCGTTCAGCGTCGAGCAGCTGGCCGCCTGTACGACAGCAACGTGCTGGGGACGCAGCGCGTTAACCGCGCGGTGCTGCCGCACATGCGCGAGCGTAAGCAGGGCCTGTTGCTGTGGATATCGAGCACCACCGTACGGGCAAACTGGCCACCGCTGCTCGGACCCTACTTCGCAGCCAAGGCGGCGATGGAGCAGCTGGCAATCAGCTACGCTCTCGAACTCGCAAGGTTCGGGATAGAAACCTCGATTTTGGTACCCGGAGCCTTTACGAGCGGCACCAATCATTTCGAGCACGCGATGCAGCCGGCCGACGCGGCGGTCGCTGCCGTCCACACTGAAGGTCCGACCCGCGACCTTGAAGCCAAGGTGCTGGCCGCCGTCGAGGCGTTCGAGCCGGAGAACGCCGACCCGACCGAGATCGGGCGCGCAATCAAGCGTATCGTCGAAGCCCCTCGCGGCACGCGGCCGTTCCGGATAACGGTCGATTCCTCAGAAGACGGGTCGGAAGGCATTGCTGTTATACAGGATCGATTGCGCCGGGACACACTGAAACTTGCCGGTCTGGGAGATATCGCGCGATGAGTTGCTGGTGACATTCATCTGAAGGGCGTATTTTCCTGACACGACCCTATTTTCGATGTCGCTGCATCTACGAGATAATAAAGGGCTGTGTGAAGGTGTTTTAAAATAGCTTAAGGAGCTCGGCCCGCGCGGCATGTCCGCTAACACGGTTGCACCCGCCGCAATCAAGACAGATTTTGAAAAGATTTGGTGCGCGATAATCCCGAGTTCAATAAGGTTGTCGCCAGCGGGACCGCGCTCGGCTGCGCAAGCCTGCTAGATGATATCGGTCCGCTGATCGCAAGCTTGCTCTTAAATGACATTAGCTGGTCAATGCCCAGAGGATGTAGATCGCAGGAGGCACGAACCTGTGAGCAGGTTATCGCGCAGGCGAACGATGCTCTTCACTCGCGGAAAAAGTATGATGCTTGATGGCTGAGCAGGAAGGCGCAAGTGCAGTCACAGGTGTGCCTTTGGCGCGGCGCAATGCGGTTCTCGCTGCGGCAACGATGGGTGGCGTCCTCGTCACCCTCGACATATCGGTCGTCAACGTCGCGCTGAAGGCTTTGCAGCAATCCTTCGACGTCCAGCTAAGCGCGCTGCAGTGGGTTATGAATATATATACGCTTCCCTATGCGGCGCTGCTGCTGAGTGCCGGCACGCTGGCAGACCGCGTTGGCGTTCGCAGGTTGTTTATTATCGGTTTCGGCCTGTTCACCCTATCATCTCTGGCTTGCGGCGCTGCGCCGTCATTCGCGATCCTGCTAGCTGCCCGCGCCAGCCAGGGCGTCGGTGCGGCTCTGCTCATGCCATGCGCCTTGGCCCTCCTCCAACGGAGCTTCCCGGCTGGAGGCGACCGGGCAAAGGCAATCGGTCTTTTCTCGGGCGCTAGCAGCCTTGCCATTGCCGCCGGTCCCCTGCTGGGTGGCATGCTCATCGAACACGTCGGCTGGCGCGGCATATTCCTGATCAATCTGCCGCTTGGTATCTACGGAACTTGGCTGACCCGGCGTTTCGCGCCGAGTGACCAGATTACCGGCAACCGAAGGTTTCACGTCCTCAGCCAGGCTCTGATCGTTGCATCCCTGTCCTGTCTCGTGGGTGCGCTGACGGAGGTGGGTCGCCTTGGATGGCAAAACCTCTGGATACTTGGAGGCTTGCTGTCGGGCATTCTCCTGCTGATCGCGTTTCTCGCCATCGACTCGCGCGATGTCGAGCCGCTGGTGCCGATCACGCTGCTCCGCGACAGGATGTTCGCGTCGGCAGCAGTCGTCGGCGCCCTGCTAGCCTTCGCTTTTTACGGCCTGATCTTCGTCTTCAGCATCTTCTTCCAGTCCGCCCAGCACCTGTCGCCACTTGCGACCGGCGTCGCCTTCCTGCCAATGACCGCGCTGATCGGCGTGGCCAACATCGCCTCTGGACGCATGACCGCCCGGTTCGGCGCTCGCACCATAATGCTGTCGGGCCTTGCAGTCGCCGTTGCCGGTTGCGTAAGCCTGCTTGCGGTCGGGCGCGGCTCTGCCCTGATGACGACCGCCCCTTTGTTCGCAATGGCCGGATGTGGGATTGCCTTCGCGGTGCCTGCCATGATGGCTACCGCGTTTTCGGGCCATATCGCAGCTCGGGCGGGCACCGCGGCTGGGGTGCTTAATGCTGTGCGCCAAACCGGAGCGGCATTGAGAGGTGGCTCGGGAAATCTGCACATTGGGGATAAGTGGATTGCCGATCTGACAGCGGCCATGCTGGCCGCGAGCAGGAGGCAAGATGAGCAAGCGACCACGCCGAAACCACAGCCCGGCGTTCAAGGCAAAGGTGGCACTGGCCGCCGTGAAGGGCGAGAAGACGCTGGCCGAGCTGGCGCAGCAATATGACGTGCACCCGAACCTCATCAACCAGTGGCGGGCGCGGCTGCTGGAGGGCGCGGCGGACGTGTTCGGGGCGGAGCCCACCCCCGCAGAACCGGCGGTCGACGTGACGGTGCTGCACGCCAAGATCGGCGAGCTGACGCTGGCGAACGATTTTTTGGCCGGTGCGCTCGGGAAGGCCGGTCTGTTGCCGAGCGCAAAGCGATGATCGACCGTAGCCATGCGCTGCCGCTCGCCCGTCAGGCGCAGCAACTCGGGATCAGCCGCGGCAGCATCTACTATCTGCCGCGAGCCGTGTCGGGCACCGACCTGGCGATCATGCGTCGGATCGACGAGCTGCACCTGCTGTACCCGTTCGCCGGCAGCCGGATGCTGCGCGATCTGCTCCGGCAGGAAGGCACGGCGGTGGGTCGGCTGCATGTCGCAACGCTGATGAAGCGGATGGGATTGGAGGCGATCTACCGCCGGCCGAATACGTCGAAGCCGGCGCTGGGGCACAAGGTCTATCCCTACCTGCTGCGCAAGCTGGCGGTGACCCGGCCCAACCAGGTCTGGGCTACCGACATTACCTACGTGCCCATGGCGCGCGGCTTCGTCTACCTCGTCGCCATCGTCGACTGGTTCACCCGGCGGGTGCTGGCGTGGCAGGTGTCGATCTCGCTCGATGCCGGGTTCTGCATCGAGGCGCTGGAGGAAGCGCTCGCGCGGCATGGCAAGCCGGCGATCTTCAACAGCGACCAGGGTTCGCA
>NZ_JAKNQJ010000025.1 GCF_022662335.1 Sphingomonas sp. CROZ-RG-20F-R02-07
TCCGTCGCCGTACGCCAGCGCCTTCTCCAGCGCCGGGCGAAATATCTCGAAGTCTACTACCCGGCTCATCGTCTCCAGCGGGTCCCCGCAATCCGACAATCGCCTCAGCTGATCCGATAACCCGAACAATCCCGCCTGACGCATCTGCCGCCTCCTGCCGTCAGGCGCATTGAATCATCTCCGGCCGGATCGCGCCAGGGTTATTGGGGGTGCCCAACTGTTGCGCGCCGAGGGCGCGCATCGCCACGCCGCCTCGATCCGCTACCGCATGACGGCTGCCAGGCTGCCGGTTGTGAAGGACCTCGACGCGTTCGTGTTCGAGAACACCTCGATCAACGAAGGGCTGGTGCGTTCGCTTCACGCAGGCTCGTTCCTGCCAGGCCGCCGCAACGTCGTGCTGGTCGGAGGCACGGGCACCGGCAAGACCCACCTCGCCAGCGCGATCGCCGCCAGCGTCATCCGCGCCGGTGCCCGCGGTCGCTACTTCAACACCGTCGACCTGGTGACGCAGCTCGAGGAGGAGACGCGGATCGGCAAGGCCGGCGCGCTCGCGGCTCAGCTGCGTCGCCACGAGCTCGTGGTGCTCGACGAGCTTGGCTATCTGCCGTTCGCCCGCTCGGGCGGCCAGCTGCTGTTCCACCTGATCAGCAAGCTCTACGAGCACACCTCGGTGATCATCACCACCAACCTGACGTTCGGCGAATGGCCCAGCGTGTTCGGCGATCCCAAAATGACGACCGCGCTGCTCGATCGCATCACTCACCACTGCGACATCGTCGAAACCGGCAACGACAGCTGGCGCTTCAAGAACCGCAGCTGATCCCGGAACGGTACCCAGAAAGAGCCGTTCGCGGTGCTCGCGCCTCGGGTCGGGCTACGCCCTCCCTACGCCGCGAGCACCGCGAACGGCACTCCATCATCGACGTCGGCTCAACGCTGTTAGGGGGTCCCTCTTCGACGCCGATCGAGGTTCCCGGTTCAAAGCCTATTTACACTTTTCGGCTTCTACGACCGCGACCGGTTTTGATACCCGGAACGACTCAAGTCTTTCCCGTTTTTCGATCCCAACGGGAAAGCCCGCACCGTGTCGCTGGCCGTTCGTTTTCAGGAAAGACGGCTCATGCCGCATGGCTCCATGAAAGCCGCCCTTCCGCTGACCACCAACTCAAGGCGGTCGGCGGCTGGCTACCGCGCGATATGTGGCTCGTCAGGCGCCATCAACGCCTTCACCCGCGCTTTCGTTTGTTCGTAGAGGCAGGCTACGGAGGCGTAGCCTTCGCCGGTCCCACCGAGCGCGACGGTTTCTTTGTAGCTGCACTCCGCATCCCTAAACGCGATCCACGCGCGCTCTGCGACAATCAACCGCTTTGGGATCTCGGGATTATACGGCGCGGAATGCGGCCCCGGATGGTTCAAGGTGTTCAGCGCTCCGGTATATACGTCATTTAGCCGCCGGTTGGCGGCTGCTATCGCTGCCACGGTGCAATTTGAAACTCCCTGATTGTTGGGATTGCTGTCGGAGCACGCTTTGAGCTTGGCATCGATGGCGGAGAAGTCTGCCGGCGACTGCGCCCGCGCTGGACTGCAAGCGAGCGTGGCGGAGACAGCGAGGGCGACGAGCGCGACGCGCTTCAATGTGGTTCTCCCAAGTGAGTCAAGCAAGTAGAGCTTGCTACCGCGAAGCTGAATGCTTTCTGATCGGTTTATTCAAAGTTGCAAATTAGGAAGGAGACCGTCCGAAAACGCCGTTCTGGATTGATACGGTTCCCGAAATCCGTGGCAGGACGGGAGTGTGTGAGGCGACACCTTCTTTGCCTAAGCCGCCGAACTGGCCGCCGCAAGCCGGACGTCGCGCCAATTGTCGCGCATGAGGCATGCGCTCGAGGTGATGGACGAACATAAGCTCGCGACGGAGGAGGGGCAGGCCGCCGACCAGCAATTCGATGCGATCACCCTGGAGGCGACGGGCAGCGAGTTGGTGGTGGATCTGTCCGGCAGCATCACCGCGGCGGTCCGCTGGACGACCTATTTCAAGTTTCGCCGCCAGCGCATGCCTCGCGACCCGATGTCCGAACACCGCGCCCCGTTCGAGGCGATCGCCGCCGGCGACGCCCCCGCCGTCCGCGCGGCGACCATCGCCCTGATCGAGCAGGCGGAACGCGACACGGAGACCGCGCTGACGACGTGAAGGCTGCCGCGTACCGGCGATGGGCGGCGGAATTTGCGCCATCGTCGCTCGTGGATCGGTCCGGCGATACATTGCCGGACGGCGATATTGTCCGACGAAGATCGGATCGGTTTGCTATCGAAAGGAAATCCGGTGCAGCCGTTTAAAAACGGTGCAAGACATGGGCCGCGGCGCCCAGAACGGCATGGCGCGCACGGATGCTGGCGCGCAAGAACGTCGTTTCCTGCTTGGCGAAACGCCGCGGCGTGGAGCCGAGATAGCGCGCGGCATCGCGCAGAAAATGCGAAGCGCCGTGGTAACTCTCGTCGATGCCGTGGTAGGAAACGGGCTCGCCGTCCGCCAGCCACCGCGTGAAGGACCGTATGAACCGCGCCCTCAACAGCAGAGACTTTACGGGCATGCCGAAATAGCGGGTGGAGAGTCGCCCCAGCGTCCAGATGTCGAGCCCCAGACGTTCAGCGACCCGCGCGACGTTGATGACATCTTCGGTGAGGATCAATTTCGCAAGCCGACGCGCCGAGTCCGCGCCCCGGGGAGCGGGGCCGAAGCCATCGGAGAAAAGGCGATCCAGCGCGGGCGCGATCGCCGCATCGTCGTCGAGCGCGTCCAGCGTTCCGAGCAACGCCTGCACGGCACCGGGCTGCATGGTTTGCACCAGCGGCGTCACCTGATCGAGCGCATCTTTCGCCGAACGGCCGGTCAGCCGTATCCAGCCTTCGGCGCTCAGGCCGATCCCAACCGAAATCCCGCCGCGCGTTTCGATGCGAAAGGCCTGGCTGGTCGGGCCCCACAGCGTTGCACGATCCAGATCGGCGATGGTCTGTTTGCGGAGGTGAACGGTGACCGGTCCCGCGTCCAGCAAAAGGACGATCATGGGTTGCGCTGGGAGAAACCAGTTCGCGAGCGGCGCACGGCCCTCATCGATATAGATGGCATAGCCAGTGACGCACGCGGCCAACGCGCTTGCGGGAACGTCGTAGCGCATCCGCTTGCCTGCGGACACGACGAACGCACCGGGAGTCGCGCCGGGACTGTTGGTGCCACCTGCAGCGTGATCGACTAGGATGTTCGCATTCCTCCATTGCCATCCCGTCGCACGCCCGGATGACAGGTTCCTGCGCAGAGCCGCGTTATCCGGATGGCGGATGGCTAAACGCAACGCCGCCCGGATGCAAATGGGCGCCCCGACGCCGATCACGCGGCGTCGGCTTCCTCGCCGATTCGCGCCTGCGACCGTTCGGTTTAGGAAGGTCGGCGACGATCGCGGCAGCGCCCGCACGTCAAATCCTTAGAAAACAGAGGGTCGCACCATGATTGCGCTTGGCAGCAGGCTGAACGCGGCATTAACAATCCGCCGATGGTAACAGCCGCGTCCTTCGCACGCCGCTGGTCGGCCTGCATCGCTCTGCGCCACATGCTTTTGACGCGAGCCGGGTAGCGAGCATTGGGGGATTGATGGCGACGGGCATGATGTCGGGCAGCGTCGCTGATGCGGGAACGTGGGCCGATGCGGGAACGCGGGGCGTGTCGCCCAGCCGCATGCGCGACGAACATCGCGATCCTGTCGACCGCGCACTGAACACGACGCTCTTGGCAGAACCCATCTTCGCCCGTGTCGCCGTGACCGAGATCGGTGCATTGCGCATGGTCGAACGCGAGGCGTCGCCGCGCCGTTCGGACCGAACCCCGGCGCTGATCGCTCACGACGGCGACGACCATATCGGCATTCAGCTTGCACTGGGCGGCGCATCGACCGGCAATGCCGCGGGGAGGCATGTAGCGAGCGATCCCGGCACCATCCTGATCCTGGATTTCGCGCAACCCTTCAGCGTGATCGATCGCGAACCACGACATGTCATCGATGTTGCGATTCCGCGATCGATGCTCGCCTCCCATGTCGCGGACCTCGACGTGCTGCACGGCGACGTCATACGGCCACCCAAAAGCGATCTGATCGCTGCCACTATCCGCGTGCTTCTGGGCCAGGCCGCGCGTCCGTCCGAGAAGGCGGCGCTGACGCTGACGAAGATCTTCATCGATCTCGTTCTGTTTACGCTCGACCGCGAACCGGCCGCGGGCACCATCCCGGCGCCCAACCGTCACGCGACGCTGATCGACCAAGCGACGAAGATGATCGACGCTCGGCTGGGATCGGACGATCTCACGCCCAACCGGCTGGTCGCGCAGCTCAAAGTATCGCGATCGGATCTATATGCGGCGTTCGAGCCGTTCGGCGGCGTCGCGCGCTTCATCTGGCGCCGACGACTCGAGGCCTCGCTTTCGGCGTTGACGAACGACGACGATCAGCGTCGGATTTCGGAAATCGCCTTTGCCTATGGCTTTTCCAGCGAAGCACATTTTTCCCGCGCATTCCGCCGCATGTTCGGACGCACGGCGAGCGCTGTCCGCAAGACGGCGTTATCAGCGAACGCGGTTAACCATCAAAGCGACAATGGTTGACGCTCGGTCAACGAATTTGGATTTTTGGACAATCCCATTCCGGCCATAAGGGTTTATCAGTCCCGTCAGGACTACCCGGCCGATTGCCGGTCGGGAGGCTGAGGGGTTTGGGGAATCGCTCTTTGTCGGGCGAAACGGGGTGGGGTGGACACGTGGCCAAGCCACCGGATGTCCTTCTCTTTAATGGCTGGCGATGCGACGAAGGTGCGCCTTCGCCGTAGAGTTGTGCGCGCGCCGATCGGCGTGCGCGCGTCGGCCGACTTTCGTGTCTCGCGCCTTTCCGCCTGCATTCTTGGACGGAGAGACGACGATGGCTATCGGCACCAGCAACGACCAGACGATCTACGGTACGGCCAAGGCGAACCTGCTCAACGGCGGGTCCGGCAACGACCATATCTATGGCGCGGCGGGTAACGATTTCATCTATGCGGGGGCCGGCGACGATTATGTCGACGGGGGCGACGGCGACGATTATCTCGATGGCGGCACCGGCAACGACACGCTGCTGGGCGGCGCCGGCAACGATATCCTCCATGGCGGCTCCGGCGACGATACGCTCGACGGCGGCACCGGCACCGATGCGCTGTTCGGCGACGACGGCAACGATACGCTGATCTACCGCTATGCCGATCATGGCGCGGGATCCGCCGCGTTCTGCCATCCCGTCAGCACCATCGACGGCGGCACCGGCACCGATACGCTGAAGCTGGTGTTCACCCGCGACGAATGGCTGCGCTCGGACGTTCAGGCCGATGTGGCGCGCTACGTCGCGTTCCTGGCAGCCGAGCCGAACCAGCTCTACAATCTGCCCAACAAGCTGTTCGGCAACAGCGATTTCAACGGCACCTTCTCGTTCGCCGCGTTCGATCTGATCGTCAGCCGCGTCGAGAAGTTCGTCGTCGTCGTGGACGGCCTGACGCTCGATCCGCGCGACGAAGCGGTGACCGCGCGCGCCGATGCGATCACCACCGACGAGGATCATGCCAGGCTGGCGTTCAACGTGCTGGCCAACGACTCGGTGCCCGATCTGGTCCGCAACGTCACCGTCGGCACCGCCGCGCACGGCACCGTCACGCTGTCGCAAAGCTACACCGATCCGGCGAACCCCGTCGCCAACGTCGTCTACACCCCCAACGCCACCTATTATCAGTACCTGGCGCAGGGCGAGAAGGCATATGACACCTTCACCTACACCGTGACCGATGCCGATGGCGACACGTCGACCGCGACCGTCACCATCACCATCACCGGCAACAATGACGGCCCGTCGATCGTGTCGGGAACGACCACCGCGGCGGTGACCGAGGATGCGGCCGCGACGCTGACGGGCAAGGGCGCGATCACCTTCATGGATGCCGATCTGACCGATACGCATACGGTGTCGGTCGGCGCAGCGAAGGTCGTCGTGTCGGGCAACGCGCCCACCGGCTTCGCCCCCGCCGGCGGCTTCGGCACGCTGACCGCCAGCGTGTCGGAAAACACCACCGACCAGAACAACCAGGGCACGATCAACTGGTCATTCGCCGCTGACAACGCGACCGTCCAGAAGCTCGCGGCCGGCCAGACCGCGACGCAGACCTACACGCTGACGCTGACCGACAAGTTCGGCGCGACTACGACGCAGGACGTGACCGTCACGCTGACCGGCACCGAAGACGCGCCGACGATCACGACCGCCACCGCGACGGGTGCGGTGACCGAGGACGGGGCGACGGCGGTGGCCGGCAACATCGGCTTCGGCGATGTCGACGTGATCGACACGCACACCGTGTCGTTCGCTCCGGCGGCAAGCGGCTATCTCGGCACCTTCACCAGCACGATCGACAAGGCCGCGACCGGCACCGGCGCGGGCAACGTCCACTGGGCATTCGCCGTCGACAATGCGACGATCCAGAATCTCGCTCAGGGCGAGACGCTGACCCAGCAATATACCGTCACCGTCGCCGACAATCACGGTGGCACGACGTCGCAGGTCGTCACGGTCACGATCACCGGCACCAACGATGCGCCGGTCGCGGTCGCCGACGTCAGCGCGCCAGCGACGGAAGACGGCGCCGCCGTCACCGGCTCGGTCGCGGCCAACGACAGCGATGTCGATCATGGCGCGGTGCTGAGCTATGCGCTGAACGCACCGGTCGCGGGGCTGACGCTCAACAAGGACGGCAGCTACAGCTTCAACCCCGGCAACGCGGCCTATCAGGCTCTGGCGCTGGGCGAGGTCCAGACCGTCGTCGCGACGTACACCGTCACCGACGATCACGGCGCGACGGCCACGTCCACGCTGACGATCAAGATCACGGGCACCAACGATGCGCCGGTCGCTATCGCCGATACCGCCGCGGTCAACGAAGACAGCGTCGTCACCGGCAATGTCGGCGCGAACGATTACGACGTCGATCACGGCGCCACGCGGACCTTCGCGCTCAACGCCCCGGTCGCCGGGCTGACGCTGAAGGCCGATGGCAGCTACAGCTTCGATGCCTCGAACGCGGCGTACCAGGCTCTCGCGCAGGGCGAGGTGCAGACCGTCACCGCCAACTACACCGTCACCGACGATCACGGCGCGACGGCCGTCTCGACACTGACGATCACCGTTACCGGCACGAACGACGCGCCGGTTGCGGTTGCGGATGTCGCGACGGCGACCGAGGACGGCGCCGTCGTCACCGGCAACGTCGGCGCGAACGACTACGATGTCGATCACGGCGCCACGCGCACCTTCGCGCTCAACGCTCCGGTCGCAGGGCTGACGCTGAAGGCCGATGGCAGCTACAGCTTCGATGCCTCGAACGCGGCGTACCAGGCGCTCGCGCAGGGCGAGGTGCAGACCGTCACCGCCAGCTACACCGTCACCGACGATCACGGCGCGACGGCCGTCTCGACACTGACGATCACCGTTACCGGCACGAACGACGCGCCGATTGCGGTCGCAGATGTCGCGACCGCAACCGAGGACGGCGCCGTCGTCACCGGCAATGTCGGTGCGAACGATTACGACGTCGACCACGGCGCCACGCGGACCTTCGCGCTCAACGCGCCGGTCGCCGGGCTGACGCTCAAGGCCGATGGCAGCTACAGTTTCGATCCCTCGAACGCGGCGTACCAGGCGCTCGCGCAGGGCGAGGTCCAGACCGTCGTCGCCAGCTACACCGTCACCGACGATCATGGTGCCACGGCCACGTCGACACTGACCATCACGGTCACCGGCACCAACGATGCGCCCGTCGCCGTCGCCGACGTGGCGGCACCTGCCACCGAGGACGGCGCGAGCGTCGTCGGATCGGTTGCAACGAACGATAGCGATATCGATCACGGTGCGATGCTCAGCTATGCACTGAATGCGCCGGTTGCAGGCCTGACGCTGAAGGCGGATGGCAGCTATGCGTTCGACCCATCGAACGCCGCGTACCAGGCGCTCGCCCAGGGCGAGGTCCAGACCGTCGTCGCCAGCTACACCGTCACCGACGATCATGGTGCCACGGCCACGTCGACGCTGACGATCACGGTGACCGGCACCAACGACGCCCCCATCGCCGTTGCCGACGTCGCCTCGACTGTCGAGGATCAGCCCGCGATCACCGGCAATGTCGGTGTAAACGACAGCGATGTCGATCACGGCGCGACCCGCACCTTCTCGCTCGATGCGCCGGTGGCGGGGCTGACGCTCAAGGCCGATGGCAGCTACAGTTTCGATCCCTCGAACGTCGCCTACCAGCCGTTAGCCAAGGGCGAGACGCAGGTGGTCGTCGCGCATTACACGGTGACGGACGATCACGGCGCGACCGCGCAGTCGACGCTGACGATCACCGTCGCGGGCACCAACGACGCCCCCGTCGCCATGGTGGACGTGACGACGGCGACCGAAGACGGCGCCATCGTCGCAGGCAGCGTCGCGACCAACGACCATGACGTCGATCATGGCGCCGTCCTGACCTATGCCTTGCCGACGCCCGTCGCCGGGCTGACGCTCGCCACCGATGGCCATTACGCCTTCGATCCTTCGAACGCGGCCTATCAGTCGCTCGCCCAGGGCGAGACGCTGACCGTGGTCGCCAATTATGCAGTCACGGACGAACAAGGCGCGACGGCATATTCGGCGCTCGTCATCACCGTCACCGGCACCAATGACGCGCCGGTCGCGATGGCCGATGTCGCCGCCACGAGCGAGGATGCGCCCGCGATCACCGGCAGCGTCGCAACCAATGATTACGATGTCGATCATGGCGCGACGCTCAGCTATGCGCTGAACGCCCCGGTCGCCGGGCTGACGCTCAACCCGAACGGCAGCTATAGCTTCGACCCCGCGAACGCCGCCTATCAGGCGCTCGCGCAGGGCGAAGTCCAGGCCGTCACCGCGACCTATACCGTCGCCGACGAGCACGGCGCGACGGCCACGTCGACGCTGACGATCACCGTTACCGGCACCAACGATGCTCCCGTCGCGGTGGCTGACGTGGCGACGGCGACCGAGGACGGCCCCCTCGTCACAGGCAGCGTCGCGACCAACGACCACGATATCGATCACGGCGCGGTGCTCAGCTACGCGCTGAACGCCCCGGTCGCCGGGCTGACGCTCAACACCGACGGCAGCTATAGCTTCGATGCCTCCAACGCCGCATACCAGGCGCTGGCGCAGGGCGAGACGCAGATCGTCACCGCCAACTACACCGTCACCGACGACCATGGCGCGACCGCGGTCTCGACGCTGACCGTGACGGTCACCGGCACCAACGATGCACCGGTTGCGATCGCCGACGTGGCGGCCGCCACGGAAGACGGCGCGGTCGTCACCGGCAGCGTGGCGACCAACGACGTCGATGTCGATCATGGCGCGGTGCTGAGCTACGTACTCAATGCGCCGGTTGCCGGCCTGACGATCGATGCGCAAGGCCATTACGCATTCGATCCATCGAATGCCGCGTACCAGGCACTGGCTCAGGGCGAGACGCAGGTCGTCACCGCCAACTACACCGTCACCGACGAGCATGGCGTTTCCGCCGTATCGACGCTGACCGTCACCGTTACCGGCACCAACGACACGCCGGTCGCGGTCGCCGACACCAATGCCGTGCTGGAGGACAAGGTCGTCACCGGCTCGGTCGCGACCAACGACCATGACGTCGATCATGGCGCGGTGCTGCACTATACCCTGGATGCGCCGGTCGCGGGGCTGACGCTCGGCACCGATGGCAGCTACAGCTTCGATGCCTCGAACGCCGCCTATCAGGGGCTTCCCGCGGGCACGACGCCGGTCGTCGCGCACTACACCGTCACCGACGAATTCGGCGCGACCGCCCAGTCGACGCTGACGGTCGGCGTGACGGCCGTGAACGATGCGCCGACGATCGGCCAGCCGATGAACGCGCTGCCGCCGGCCACGGCCACCACGGCACCGACCGGTGTGATCCACGTCGCGGTGATCGATACCTCTGCGGGCGAAGCTGCACAGATCATCTCGCAGCTGGCAGACAGCAGCGCCTACACCTTCGATGTTCATGAAGTTCAGGCGAGCAGCATTGGTTCTTCGGCCGACCTGGCTAAGTATAACGTCGTTATCGACGCCACCGCCTACTACGAAAATCCCGGCCAGACCTATTTCACGGCACTTGCCGACTATGCAGCCAGTGGCGCCGGTGGCGTCGTCACCTTTGGCCTCACAGAGTATAAGATGACTTATATTCTCGGCAATGGTTCGGCCGCTGCCAATGCGCTGGATTCGGTCACGCCGCTCGCACAAGGCGGTTCGGGCCCATATGGCGAGCCCTACAGCTACACGAACGGCGCGCTGACCTATGACACGTCTAGCGCCGTCACCGCTGGCGTACCCAGTGCCGATGCCGCCGGCGGTCTGTATGCCGGCGTCATCCTGGATGCCGGGGCCACCGCGCTCAACACATTCACCAGCCTCTATTCCTACGAATATGGAACGGGTTACGCCGCGAGCATCGAGACGACCGCGAGCGGCGTTCATCTCGTCAATCTGGGCGGCAATTACGGGCTGGGCTTCGGCGACGCCACGTCGAACACATCGGGTGCCTTCGACCAGCTGCTGGAGCAGGGCGTCGCCTATGCCGGCGGCGGCGGCACTCCGCCGGGCCTCAGCACGCTGGAAGATCACAGCCTCGCCATCACCGGGCTGTCGTTCGCCGATGTCGATGCGAACGGCGCGGTGGAAACCGTTACCCTCGGCGTCCTGCACGGCACGCTGTCGCTGGCAGCAACCGATGGTCTGACCGTGACCAGCGATGGCCATACGCTGGTCGTGACCGGCACGCTCGCCGCGATCAACGCCGCAGTCGGCACGATCGGATATGCGCCCGACGCGAACTATAACGGCCAAGACACCTTGTCGGTCGATATCAACGACAATGGCAACAGCGGCCTCGGCGGCGCGCTCGCCGCGCATGCCGATTACGGCATCACCGTCATTTCGGTAAACGATGCGCCGGTCGCCGCGCCGGACACCGCAACGACGACGGAGGATGCGCCGATCGTGACAGGTTCGGTCGCGACCAACGACCATGACGTCGATACCGCCTCCACGCTGCTGCACTATACGCTCGATGCCCCGGTCGCCGGGCTGACGATCAATGAGGATGGCAGCTACAGCTTCGATCCGTCCAATACCGCCTATCAGCCGCTTGCCGCGGGCGAGGTGCAGACCGTCGTCGCCAACTACACCGTCACCGACGATCATGGCGCAACCGATCATTCGACGCTGACCGTCACCGTCACCGGCATCAACGACGCGCCGGTCGCCGCGAATGATAGCATCACCGCCGTTCCGCCCGGCGCAGGTTGGGTTCAGGACGCCGACAACGGCCATTATTACCGGGTCGTCACCGCCGGATCGTCGTGGAGCGATGCGAACGCAGCCGCCCATACGGATGGCGCGTATCTCGCCACCATCACGAGCGCCGCGGAAGACAATTTCGTCACAGGCCTGCTCAACAATGCCGGTGGCGGCAGTGCCTGGATCGGCGGCCACCTGTTGCCGGGCACGACCGATTTCGCCTGGGCCGATGGTCCCGAAGCCGGCAGTTTCACCTACACCCAGTGGCAGCCGGGCGAGCCCAATCAGTCGGGCTACGAAGACTCGCTGCAGATGTACGGCAACGGCAACTGGAACGACCTGAACGGCGGCAACGGCCTCTCCTATGTCGAGGAATTTGGCGGCCGTCCGTCCGATGTCGCCACGACGGAGGATGCACCGGTCAGCTTCTCGGCCGCGCAGATCCTGTCGAACGACCATGATGTCGACCATGGCGACACGATCGCCATCACCACATTCGACGCGACGACGGCGCTCGGCGGCCATGTGACGCTGGTCGATGGCCAGTTCACCTATGATCCGCGCGGTTCGGCGGCGCTTCAGGCGCTCGCGCAAAACGAGAACGCGACCGACAGCTTCACCTACACGATTACCGACAGCCACGGCGCCACGTCGACCGCAACGGTCTCGCTCGTGATCGGCGGCACCAACGACACCCCCGTCGCCGCCCCCGATACCGCCAGCGCGGTCGAGGATGGTGCGGTCGTCACCGGATCGGTCGCGACCAACGACTATGACGTCGATCACGGCGCGACGCTCAGCTATGCGCTGGTCAACCCGGTCGCCGGGCTGACGCTCAACGCCGATGGCAGCTACAGCTTCGATCCGTCGAACGCGGCGTACCAGCCGCTGGCGCAGGGCGAGACGGAAACGGTCGTCGCCCAGTACCGCGTGCTCGACGAATATGGCGCGACGGCCACGACCAACCTGACCATCACCGTCACGGGAACGAACGACGCGCCGGTCGCGACCGGCGGCACCACGACGGTTGGCGAGGACGGATCCGTCGTACTCTCCAGTGCCGCGCTGCTGGTGGGCGCCAGCGATGTCGACCATAGCGACACGCTTGCGGTCTCCGCGATCGGCACCGGCTTGACGCTCGGAACAGCCGTGCTTTCGGGCGGCGGGGTCACCTACACGCCGGGCAGCGCGTTCCAATATCTGAAGGACGGGCAGACCGCGACCGACCACTTCACCTATACCGTGTCCGATGGGCACGGCGGCACGGCGACCGCGACCGAAACGATCACCGTCATCGGCGCGAACGACGCGCCCAAGGCCGCCGACGACTCCACGTTCGCGCTGCCCGGCGTGGCGACGAGCATCAACGTTCTCGCCAACGACACCGATCCGGAAGGTGACACGATCACCGTCACCGGTGCGACGAACGGAGCCCACGGCACCGTCGTCGTGAACAGCGACGGAACGCTGAGCTACACCTCCGCGGCCGGCTATGCCGGGAACGACAGCTTCACCTACACCGTCGCCGATCCGAGCGGCGCCACCTCGACCGCGACGGTCGCCGTGGTCGTCGGCGTGTTCGACCACGACACGGTGGGCAAGGACGTGTTCCTGCAGGGCAACTACATGGAAATCGGCGTGTCGAGCGCCGGTTCGCTCGGCACCGCGAGCGCCGCACCGTCCAACTATCACCCGAGTTCGCCCCATACGAACATCTCGTACGTCGTCGATACGGACGGCTGGACGACGGGCGCGGCGGCCACATCGGGTGACTTCACGCTACCGGGATCGCCGGTCGATACGATCGGGTTCGGCTTCAACGGACATTCGTTCATCCAGGACCAGCGCAGCGGGCGCGGCGACATCGCGACGACCACCGTCGATACGACCGTCGGCACGACGCTGTCGGCGACGACGACCGGCATGGCGAGCTATGGTGGCGGCACGATGGCGGTGAAACAGGTCGTTCAGCTCGATGCGAACGCGACCTATTATTCGACCACCATCACGGTGACGAATACCGGGACGACCGCGCTCAACGACGTGCGGTTCCTGCGCAGCTTCGATCCCGATCAGGACGCCGACAAGCACGGCCAGTACGCGACCTACAACGACGTGCTGTCCAACCCCACGAGCGGCAACGCGCTGGCGGTGGCGCAGGCGAAGGGGCCGGTGTCGGGCGTATCGGTCAATCTGGTCGCGTTCGACAACGCCGCTCACGTTTCGAATTACGGCTTTGCCAACTACGACGTCTATGCACCGTCAGCCTACGCCACGCCGGTGGATCAGAACGGGGCACTCGTCGATCAGGCGATCACGCTGGAGTTCAGCTTCGGCAGCCTCGCCGTGGGCGCCACCGAGACCAAGACGTTCTACACCAGCCTCAACGGCAACTCCGGTGCGAACGACATGTTGATCGGAACCAACGGCAACGACACGCTGAACGGCGGCGCGGGTGACGACATCCTCTTGGGCCTGTCGGGCAACGACACGCTAACCGGCGGCTCGGGCAACGATCACTTCGTGTTCACCAAGGGCAGCGGCAACGACGTCATCACCGATTTCCACGGCGGTGCCGGCGTCAGCGACGTGATCGAACTCCATGGCCAAGGCTTCACCAGCTTCGCTGATGTCCGCTCCAGTGCCTTCGATGCATCGGACGGCGTGCATATCGATCTGCACAACGGCGACTCGCTGATCCTGCAGGGCGTAACGCTCGCCAGCCTCAACGCGGACGATTTCCTCATCACCGCATGATGTCGTACCATCATGCCCACGATCGGCATCGGTCGTGGGCACCGCGTCTGCTTATCCTGATCCGCCGGTTGGCGGATCAGGCGTTATTTTGGATCAGTTCTGGGTTCATGCGTCATCACGGTGAGTTAAAGCGCCACAGGTTGGAGGGATTGGGTTGCGCCTTGCTGTTCGGCATGGCCGGTCCGGTCTTTGCGCAGACCCCGCCGCCGGGGCCAATCGTCGCCCCGCGTGGCGGGCTGCTCGCGAACCCGCAGCAAGGCGCGACGCCGCGGCTGGCACCGCCCTCGCCCGAATTGCCGCCCGCGTCGGTTCCGCGGTCGCCGGTGGTGGCACCGTTGCCCGCCCCCAGCATCGCCGGGCCGTTGATCCAGTCTCCCGTGGTTCGGGGCGAGGCGATGCTGCCGGCGGCGGCACCGGTGATGGCGCAACAGGGTGGCCTCTGGGCGCAGGTGCCCGGCGGCCTGCCCGCGCCCACCAACGATCCGATGCGGATCGATCCGGCGACCGATCCCGTCCTCCACCTGGCGCGCGTGCAGACATCGGCGGCCCTGTTCGACGCCGTGATCGCCGCGGCCGTGCGCCGTGCACCCAGCCTCGACGAAGCCATCGCGCAACGGGAGGAAGCGGTCGGCGCACACAATGAGGCGATCGCGCGGCGAGCCCCCGTCGCCGATCTGTCGCTGTCGACCTTCAAGATCATCAGCCGCGCCTTTTCGAACGATCCCAACAATATCCTCGAACGTTCGCGTCCCGATCACCGGACCGACGGCACCGTTCACGTGCAGGTGCCGGTCATCGATTTCGGCGCGACCGGCCAGCGGATCGCAGCAAGCCAGGCGCGACTGGACGCGACGATCGCGGGTGTGGAGGATACCGGCAGCCAGCTCGCACTGCGCGCGGTCGGCGCGTGGTACAATGTCTATGGCTATCGTGCGCTGGTCCGGCTTGGCGAGGCGTTCACGATCAGCCAGCGCGACCTTCGCAGCCGGATCGAACAGCGCGTGCAACAAGGCGCCGCGGCATCTGGCGACGTGGCGCAGGTGGACAGCTACATCGCATCGTCGGATGCGCAACTTGCCGATTTTCGCCGTTCGCTCGCCAACGCCTCGGCGCAATATGCCGCGATCGTCGGCGAAGCCGCGCCGCCCTCGCTGGGACGGGCACCCGTGCCCGATCTCGGCGGGATCGGTTCGACCGGAATCGACCACGACACCGCCGGCCTGCCTGCGGTCCGGGCCACGCAGTTGAGTGCGGCCGCCGCGGCGCGCGACGTCAAGGCGCTCCGGGCCGACCGTCTGCCACAACTCAGCGGCGCGATCGACGCCGGGCGCTATGGCGTGATCGAAAACGCGCGCGACTACGACATGCGCGGCACGGTCACCATCAGCATGCGGATCGGCGGGGGCGCCGCGCAGCGGATCGAACAGGCGCGCGCGCGCGTGGACGGTGCCGAGGCCCGGTTCCGGCGGACGCACGAAGACGCGACACGCGATGCCCAGATCGCGTATAGCGACGTACAGGCGCTGGAGGAGGCACGTACCGCGTTGGAGGCCAATTACATCGCCAGCCGTCGATCGCGCGATGTGCTGGCGGAACGGTTTCGCGTTTCGCGCGGCACCCTGTTCGATCTGCTGGGTGCCGAGAGCAACTATTTCGGCGTCGCGGCCCGCTACATCCAGGCGGTGATCGAACTCGATACCGCGCGCTACGTCCTGCTGGCGCGCACCGGACGATTGCTGTCGACGCTCGCGATCGATCCCCGTTCGCTCGATCCGCACCCGACGCGGATCGCGCCATTTTCCAGGAACCTGCCATGACGATCGATGAGCCTCGGCCCCGCTTCGCCGCGTGGTTGATGGAGCCGATGCGGCGCAACCGGCCGGTCTATATCAAGGTTTGCATCGCCGCGGCGACCATCAACATCTTCGGTCTGGTCACCTCGCTCTTCACGATGACGGTGTACGACCGGGTCGTCCCGAACAACGCGTTCGATTCGCTGATCGCACTGTCGATCGGCCTGCTGATCGTCGTCGTGTTCGATTTCATGCTCAAAATCCTGCGCGCCTATTTCGTCGATCTGGCGGGTGCGGACATCGATCACGACATCGGTGGCCGGGTGTTTCGGCGGCTGATCGGTATCCGCCTCGATTTGAAAAAGGGATCGACCGGCGCACTGACCGGCATGATGCGCGAACTGGAAACGCTGCGGGATTTTTTTGCATCCGCCACGATGACCGCGCTGGTCGACGTACCGTTCATCGTCGTGACGCTGATCTTCATCGCCCTGATCGGTGGCTGGCTGGTGTTCGTGCCGATCACGGCGATCCCGATCGTCGTCGGCGCCGGCTGGATGACACGACCTGCGCTCGATCGGCTGGCGGCGCGCTCGATGAGCGAAGGTCTCAACAAACAAAGCGTGTTGGTCGAGACGATCGGCGCGTTGGAGATGGTCAAGACATCGGGTGCCAGCGTGCTGCTCGGTCGTCGGTGGAAGCGCGCGAACCAGGCGCATTCGGACAGCGCGATGCGGCAGCGGCTGGTCTCGACGATCGCAACGACGGTGGCGGGGTCGGCCAATACCCTATCCTATGCGGGCACCGTCGTCGCCGGGGTTTTCCTGATCGCCGATCACCGTCTGACGACGGGTGCGCTGGTGGCCTGTTCGATCCTGTCGGGCCGTGCGGTGCAACCGCTCGCACAGATCGCGCAACTGCTCACCCGGTTGTCCGCCACACGCACCGCCTATCGGCAGATCGACGCGATGATGGAGCAGCCGCCCGAGGGACCACGCGCGGACGCGTTGAAGCCGGGAAAGATCGAGGGCCGGATCGAGCTTCGGGGTGTCGAGTTCCGCTATCCCGGCGCGGCGGAGAAGACGCTCGACGGGCTCAACCTCGCCATCCCGGCCGGGCAGCGCGTGGCGCTGCTCGGCCGCGTGGGATCGGGCAAGTCGACCATCGCCCGGATGATCCTGGGGCTCTATCCCCCGCAAGCCGGGCTCGTCATGATCGACGGAACCGATATCCGGCAGTTCGATCCGATCGCGTTGCGCAGCCAGATCGGCACCGCGCTGCAGGATAGCGTGCTGCTCAGCGGATCGGTCCGCGAGAACATCGTCCTGGACCGTGCGGCCGTCGACGACGCGGAGATGCTGCGCGCGACCGCCCTGTCGGGCACGCACGGTTTCATGGGGCAGATCGCCAACGGGTATGATCTGCTGCTCGCGGATCGCGGGGAAGGCCTGTCGGGCGGTCAGCGCCAGTCGATCGCCATTGCCCGGGCGCTGGCCGGGCAGCCCCCGATCCTGGTGTTCGACGAACCGACCAGCGCGATGGACTCGCAGACCGAGGCGCAGCTGATCGACCGGCTCGAGACCGAGCTCAAGGGCCGAACCTTCGTGCTCATCACGCATCGTCCAGCGCTCGTCCGGCTGGTCGAGCGGATCGTCGTCATCGATGGCGGCAAGGTCGTCAACGACGGTCCGCGCGACGTCGTCCTGCAACAGCTCCAGCGCCCGCGCGCCGCGGCCTGATCCGAAGCGAAGCCATGACCGACACGCATCTCGAAGACCTTGCCGACCGGATCAAGCCGCGGATGGCGTCCAATCTGCTGCTGTGGATCATCCTCGGCTTCATCGGCCTGTTCATCGTTTGGGCCAGCGTCGTGAAGCTCGATCGCACCATCCACGCGGCAGGCCGGATCGTACCGAGCAGCCGGTTGCAGATCGTGTCCAATCTGGAAGGCGGGATCGTCTCCGCGATCCTCGTCCATGCAGGCGATGCGGTGAAGGCCGGGCAGCCGCTGGTCCGGCTGGATCAGACGGCGACGGGCGCCGAACTGGGCAGCAGCGAGATTACCGTCGCCGCGCTGACCGCCAAGATCGCGCGGCTCGAGGCCGAGATCGCGGGCCGCACGCCGGTCTATCCGACACCCGCCAACGCCGCCGTCGCCGAGCAGATCGGCGTCGAGCAGGCCTTGCACGCGGCACGGATGAGCGATCTGGCGAGCCTGTCGTCTGCGGCCGCTGCGCGCCAATCGCAGGCGCAACGCGCGGTTGCCGAGGCACAGGCGGCGTACCAGTCGAAGGTCGCCTCCCGCGATTCCGCGAACCGGCAATTGGCGTTGATCCGGCCGCTCGTCGAGCGCGGCATCGAGCCGCAGCTGACGTTGGTCCAGCTCGAGTCGAGTGCCTCGGTGGCGGGGAGCGAGGTAATGCAGGCGGCAGCGACGGTCGCCCGCGCGCAATCCGCCGTCGCCGAGGCGCGCGCCGGCCTCGGCCAGGTGCGCGAAGGATGGCGGGCACAGGCGGGCACCGACTTGACCGCCGCACAAGCGGAAATGGCAGCGCGCCGCCGCAGCGTACCGATGCTGGCCGACAAGGTCCGCCGGGCGATCGTCACGTCGCCGGTCGAGGGGCACGTCAATCGCGTGATGGTCTCGACCGTCGGAGCGAGCATCGCACCCGGCGCCCCGATCGCCGAGGTCGTACCGAGCGTCGATACGCTGACGGTCGAAGCTGCGGTCAGCCCCAAGGACATCGCATCGGTGCGCATCGGCCAGCGCGCGAAGATCAACATCAGCGCGTATGAATCGGCGATCTATGGCGGCATGGAGGGCAAGGTCGTCACCATCTCACCCGACGCCACCATCGACGAGAAGACGGGCGAAAGCCACTATACGGTTCGCATCCGGGGCGATGCCGACCGGTTCCGCGATCGTAGCGGACACCTGCTCCAGATCGGCCCGGGAATGACCGCCGACGTCAACCTGCTGGGCGATCCGCGATCGGTCATGGCCTATATCTTCACCCCGATCGCACGCCTGAACGAGAATGCACTGCGCGAATGATGGGCCGCCGGCGCGAGGAGCCGGCCGGGCTCTGTCAGACGAACGTGGCATACCCGTCTGGGCGGTGATATCCGCTTTTGATGCCGCGTGGACCCAGAGCTTTGCCGCCCTGCCCGTTCCGCCGGTTCAACTCCTCGCCCGAGGTGATCCGCCTTGTCGTCATGATGTACGTGCGCTTTCCACTATCGCTCAGGAACGTCGAAGACCTGCTGTTCGAGCGCGGGTTCGATGTCTGCCGCAAGACGGTGCGCATGTGGTGGAACAGGTTCGGGCCGCTATTCGCCGGAGACATTGCCGCCAGCGGGTGAGCGCGATGCGCGGCTTTCGTCATTGGCGCTGGCATCTGGACGAGATGGTCTACCTCTGACGGGCAGTCGATCACGAGGGCGAGATCCTGGAGAGCTACGTCACAAAGACGAGGACAAGGAGGCAGCGCTCACCTTCATAAAGAAGGCGCCAGAGCGTCACGGCAGTCCCGAGGCGATCACCACTGATGGGCTTCGCTCCTATAGTGCGGCGATGAAGATGCCTGGCAACACTGATAAGCAGGAGGTGGGTCGCTGGGCCAACAACCGCGCGAAGAATAGCCACCTGCCCTTTCGACGACGGGAGCGCGGGCGATGGTGCGGTTCAGGCGCATGAAGACGCTACAGAAGTTTGCATCCGTGCACGCCAACGCTCACAACCTCTTCAGTCGAACGCCACCTCGTCGACCGCCAAACTCATAAGGAACGACGCTCCCCCGCGCTGGCGGAGGGCAGATCATCGCGAGCTAGGCTCTGCCCTTTAAGCCCAGTCTCCATGGTATGGAGGCCGGTTCGCAT
>NZ_JAKNQJ010000026.1 GCF_022662335.1 Sphingomonas sp. CROZ-RG-20F-R02-07
GACTCTTACCATGGTCTATGTAGCGACCGACTAACGCTTTTCCGATCTCGTGAAGATTGGACTGCCTATGAACGTCGTCGTGGACGCTGCAACCTGCCTGGCGATCTCATGGCCCTTTTTCGTGAGCGCAGCTGTATCGCTTACGGAACTAGGATTTCACCACTCCGTTCTTTCCCGATGCAGTCCGTCACGCCCCCTCCGGCAAAAAATCCGCTCGACCTTATCACCGCAAAGCTCCACGTCGCCTCGAACGATTTCTTCCTTCAGGTGCCGAACATCGTAGGCGGGATCGTCTTCGTCATTGTCGCGTGGTTTGCTGGAAAGCTGATCGCCAACGGCGTACGTCGGGCTTTCCATCACAAGGGGCTGGTCGATCTCGGCGGCGTCCTCGCATCGCTGACGTTCGGCGTGGTCGTGGCGGCAGCCGTCCTGATCGCCTGCGTCATCGTGTTCCCGAGCGTAAAGCCCGCGACGATCATCTCCAGCCTCGGTATCGGCTCGGTCGCGATCGGCTTCGCGTTCAAGGACATTCTCCAAAATCTGCTGGCCGGCATTTTGCTCCTCATCAACCGCCCCTATCGACGCGGCGACCAAATCGTCATCAAGGATTTCGAGGGCACCGTCGAGCAAATCCAGAGCCGCGCGACCCTCATCAAGACCTATGACGGGCGCCGGGTCATCATCCCCAATTCCGACGTCTATACCTCCCCGGTCACAGTCAACACGGCGTTTCCGGTCCGCCGTGACCAGTTCGACATCGGGATCGGCTATGGCGACAAGCCCAATCGCGCAATGGCGGTCTTCGCCGAAGCGATCGCCAAGATCGAAGGCGTCCAGGCAGACCCCGCGCCGGAAGTGCTGCCCTGGGGGCTGGATGCCAGCTCCGTGACGCTGCGCGCTCGCTGGTGGTCGGAATCGAAGCGGACCAACATCGTTCACCTGCGTGCCCGTGTCATTCTCGCGATTTGGCAGGCGGCAGCAGACAACGGCATCGACTTGCCGTTTCCGACCCAGCAGATCCTCTTCCACGACCAGACCGAAGAGACCGACGGCGATCGGACGCGGCAGAGGGAAGGTTGGCCCGCGGGTGCCAATCCGCCACGCGCACGGGGCATCGAGCGCTCGAGTGACGATAATCGATCGGCGGATTAAGCATTGGTGAATGGCATGAGCGACGCAGTTGCCGGGTAGGCCGCCCCAGCACCCGGTTGGCCCATCGGCGCTCTATCGATGGTGGCGGCGCGCGATCGTCAGCCGCGTCGATCACCAACCCCACGTGGGCGGTGGGAAATACCTGACCTCTGTCCAGAACGGGTCATCGTTCACTTCGACACAGCAACCGCACGGTGACGGTGCTCGTGTAGCGTTTAAGCAAGCGTCAAGCGTCTTGCTCTAAGCCAGAGCAATGCCGCATTTGCCCCGCTGGTCTGTCCCTGTTCACCTCAGCCTGCTGAGCGTCAGCTATGCGCTCCTCTCGATCGCCAGCTTGACGCTGACACGGTTCGACGGAGGCGCAGCTTTCATCTGGCTCGCATCGACTCCGCTCCTTGTTTCGTTGCTAAGCCGGCCGGTCCGGCAATGGAAAGCGCCCCTGCTGTGCTGCGCCGCTGGCTCATGCTTCGCAACGAGCCTGTTCGGCATAGGGCCGTGGGCGGCCGTGCCCATGGCGGCAGCGCTCATGACAGAAGCCGAGCTGGCGGCCACACTGCTGCGACTAACCGGAGCCGAGCGCGCCCCGCTGGATACCGTTAAAGGCTTCAGTCGGTTCGCAGTCGTGGTCGGGATTATCGTGCCTGGCCTGTGTGCCCTCCCCACAGCCATGATCATCTGCACCGATAACGGGCAGCCACTCGCGACGGCCGCAGTGCCCTGGTTCGCGGCGCATTCGCTCGGTTTCTTGACGTTTGCGCCGTTGCTGCTCCTCGTCCGTCAGCCCGCGAGTCTTTCCGAGTTCCGCACGCTTGTCGTCCGTAATGTGCCTCGGGCTGTTGGACTGCTGGCTTGCGTCGTCGCTGTGTGCGTCGGAACATTTTGGCAGCACACCCTGCCTCTCCTGTTCCTGCCCTTGTTGCCACTGGTCGCCGTGGCCTTCGTGACGGGCCGCCTCGGCGCCGCCATCGCGCTGATCGTTCTGGCAAGTGTGGGCGGAGGTTTCACGCTCGCCGGCTACGGACCGGTGGCGCTCATGGCCGGCACCCCCGGCCTCAAGGCGCAATTCTTCCAATTCTACCTCGTCGTGGCAGTGATGATCGTGCTGCCAGTCGCAGCTGAACTGCGGCGGCGGGACGCATTGTTCCTTCGGTTGCAGGAAAGCGACGCAGGCTTGCGGCTCCTCACCGATCATCTGGGCGACGCTATTCTGCACACCGACGTGACGGGGGTGATCCGCTACGCGTCGCCCTCACTCGAAGGATTGTCGGGCATCGCTCCCGCAGACATCGTCACCCTGCCACACGAGACGATCATCGTTGCCGAAGATCACGCCGTGATGAAGGCCGCGCGAGAGGCGGCACTCGCCGATCCCGATCGGACAGTTCGCGTTGACTATCGGGTTAACTTACCCACAGGCGAGATCGGCTGGCGCGAGACGCAGATACGCGCCTACCAAGACAGCGACGGTTACCCTGCCGGCTTGGTGCTGGTCGTCCGCGACTCGACGGATCGGCGTAACGAGGTCGAGGCACTCGAACGCGCTGCCGGTTCGGACCCGCTGACGGGCATCGCGAATCGTCGCGCCTTCTTCGCTGCGCTCGACGATGCTGCAGGATCGGCGAATGCAAGAAGTAGCTGCCTGGCGATCTTCGACATCGATCACTTCAAGCAGGTCAACGATCGTTATGGCCACGCAAACGGCGATCAGGTGCTCAAGGCCGTGGCAAGCGAAGCACAGCGTGCGCTACGTGGTTCCGACCTCCTCGCCCGCGTTGGCGGAGAAGAGTTCGCAGCCATCCTGCCCGACGCCGTCCTTTCCGATGCACATACCGCTTGCGAGCGTTTGCGACAGCGGGTCGAGGCCTTGTGCGTCGACGCCGGAGCGCGAGGGGTCATCCGGGTGACGGTCAGCGTGGGACTGGTCGAAATTGCGTCCGGCGCGACACCATCGGAGCTGTACGAAGCCGCTGATCAGGCCCTGTACGCCGCCAAGCATGAAGGACGAAACATGCTGAAAGTCGCAGCTTGATCATGAGGGCGGGTGCAGACCCAATCCCGGACATTCAGACTGCCCTAATCACTCCCCGACATCAGACATTCGTTTATATGTTTGTGCTCGCGGGAATCTGCCGAAAAGTCTCGATAAGCAACGCGCTACCCCGCGATACGCAGCATGCCCAAGAAATCGCGTTTACCAAGCTTGACGCCCTGCGCCCGAAGGATCGCGTAGGCTGTGCTGGCGTGAAAGTAGAAGTTTGGCTGCGAAAAGGAGAGGAGGAAGTTCGCGCCGGTAAAGGGTATTCCGGTGTCGCCGATCGCGAACTGCGTGTCAGTTGCCACCAATTCGTCGAACTCAGTGCGATCGACTGCTTTCAGGGTAGAAATCGCATCTTGAAGAAGCCCATGCAGCTCGGCAAAGTCGGTTGGCCATGCCGATCGGTCCGGGGAAAATGAACCGGCTCGCACCCCCTCGATCGCGCCAACGGAATGTACAGCGCAAGATTTCACCTGATAGCCGAACGGCAGCATATCTGGCGCCAGCCGCGATTCGATCAGGTCAGATTCCGCTCTATTGTGTTCGGCGCAGAACGCTTCCGCCTTATTGAGCAACGTATCAATCGCAGCGAGGACCTGGAGATTGGACGGAACAACGGCGTCATAGAACGAGAAAGTCATCAGCAGCTCCACCCTAAGCACGCACTTTATGGAGACCACTTCGGCGTCGGTCTACGCCATTCACCAAGGTGACCGCTATCGCACGGAGCCGCTACGCCTTTGGTCATCTTCCCGCTGTCTCGCTGCCGCGTTCCACCGGGCATCAGAGGGCGTGAGCAATGCTGACACTAGATTCCTGCATACCACTGATATCCGGATGAATCCTCCCAGTACCCGCCGCCGCCAGCACCAACCCGAGCAAGGCTGTCCACCAGTTCGACGCGCATGACATACTTCGCCTGCTTGTAGCCGAGCTGGCGCTCGACCCGCAGCCGAAGCGGCGCGCCATGGCCGATGCTGAGCAGCTGATCATTCATGCCCCAGGCGAGGATCGTCTGCGGATGATAGGCGTCGATCAGGTCGATACTCTCGTAATACGGATCGCCGCCGAAATCGTCGGCGCAGTGGAACACGACATAGCGCGCGCCGGGTAATACTCCCGCGGCATCGAGCAGCAGCTTCAAGGGCACGCCGGTCCACTTGCCGATGGCGCTCCAGCCTTCGACGCAATCGTGGCGCGTGATCTGGGTGCGCGCGGGCATCGTGTGGATCTGCGCCAATGAGGTCGTGGATGGCCTGCGGACCAGCCCATCCACGGCGAGCCGCCAATCGGTGAACCCCGCTGTAGCATGAGCTTGGTACGCCTCGCTCTCCGGCATGGTGTTGCCGTTGGTGCGAAAGACCGGCGACATGTCGGAAGCGGCGAACTCGCGCGCGAGCCCCGCCCGGTCGGTGACGAGCCGCTGCGCGTCGAACGACAGCTTTTCACCGATACCCAGCACATGCTTGACGGTCGGCGCGGCGACGATGCGGTCGCAGCCGGAGAGCAGCAGGCCGCCGGCACCTGCACCGATCGATCCGATCAGACGGCGACGCGAGAGGATGGTCATCGCTCCGTCTCCCGCGGCAGGCGATACCAGCCGGTGACGATCGAACGTAGCTCGTTGAGCGGTCCGGCGAGCACGACCATCAACAGGTGGACGATGATGAATGCGACGAGCAGGCCAGCGCAGATGAAGTGGATCGATCGGGCCGACTGCCGGCCGCCGAACAGATCGAGCAGCCACGGCCATGCCGCATCGAGGCCGGGCGACATCGTCAACCCGGTGAGCACCATCGCCGGCAACAGGCCGAACAGCACCCCGAGGTAGCTCAGCTTCTGCAGGATGTTGTAACGGCGCGCGGCCTCTCCGGTGTGGAAGCGCAGGCGGGCATGATCCTTGATGTCGCGCCACAGGTGACGCGGCCGCAATTCGGCGGCGGTGGGAGCGAGGTCGCGCTGAACGTGGCGGCTCGCCAGCCCCCAGAGCCAGAACAAGATACCGGGTATGACGAGCAGCCAGGCGAACGCGAAATGCCATTGCCGCGCAGCGGCCAGATCGTAGCTCGACGGGATCGTCACGAGCGCGGGAAAGGCCAATTCCTCGCCACCCGATATGCCAAGGACGCCGGTGGTGGGGATATTCGCCGCGCCTATGCGCAGGAAGCCGCTGCCTTCACGCGCGCCGATCTCCAGCCACGGTCGCTCATGGTTGGCCCCATATTGGCCCCAGTAGAGCTGCGGATGGGCGTTGAAGATCATCAAGCCGCTCATCAGCATCACGATCACGCTTACGGCATTGATCCAATGCCACAGGCGGACGGGACGACGTTGACGGTAGACGAGGTCTCCGCCGCGCAGCGGCAGGCCGGGGGTATCGGGCATGATCGTCCTTTCTATGGCCGAGCAGGCAGCGGACCCGGCATGCCCATCGGCGTGCCGGGTCCGCCGGAGATCACTGACCCTTCATCATGCTGTCGTGCTTCATCATGCCATCGTGCTTCATCATGCCATCGTGCTTCACCATGTCCGGATGCGCCTTCATCATGGTCTTGCAGCCGGCGTTCTTCATCGTCTTGTCGTGCGACATCGCGTTGCAGGCGTTCATCTTTCTGGTATCGGCCGCCGACATCTTCATCATCGAGCCGGTCTTCACACCGTCCTTCATCATCGCGTCCTGCGCGAAGGCGGGTGCGGTCGTGGAGAGCGACAGAGCGGCAACGGCGATCGCTGAAACGTAGCGCATGGGGATTATCCTAACTGAAATTGGCGTCGTGAAGGAAACGGGCCGCGACGCCGTCGGCGGGAAAGCATCAGAGGCGGCGGGCGGCCGTGATCGGACCGCCGGTGCCGCGCTGGACGAGGATCGCAGTGGCGAGACCGGGTTCGCGCGCTGCCGGGAGGGAATAGGACGCGGCGCTGCCTGTCCAATCACCGATCCTGACCAAATCGCGCACGATGTCGCGATGGGGCAGTGTTCGGCCGGCATTCTCACCGGCACGGATCGGTACGTTGCGAGTGCCGGGATCGTAGCGAACCAGCCAGACGATCGACGGCCGCACAGGACCGGCAAGCGCTGCAAGCCGAACGCCGGTCGCCGTCACCGCAATCTCCGGCCCGCCACGCGGGGGACCAGCCCTGGCGATCGTCTCGGCGACCTCGCGCGCGTTGCTGCCGACGATGGCATGGGTGCCATTGACGATCAGTTCGGGAGTGGCGACCTGACCGCGACCCGCCTTCGCATAATCCTGTTGGCGCACCGTGAAGCGCGCCGAGCCGAATCGATCCTTCCAGCCAAGCTGATCCCAATAAGTGACCGCGAAGGACAACGCGAGGAGGTCGGGACGGTCCGCCAGCCCATTGAGAATGGCATTTGCGGGTGGGCACGACGAACAACCCTGGCTCTGAAACAGCTCGAGGACGACCGGATGTGCGGCAGACGCACCACCGATCGCCGGCTTGGCGGCCGCACCGATTCCCGCCTGCGCCGAGCCATAGGCCAGGCCCAAGGTGGCGAGCGCAGCGGTTGCGGCCAGCGCTATCACGCGGGGGGAAAGCTCGGTCATCGGCATCGGGCCTTTCGGGTCGGACGGACCCTGTGGCCCGGCTGTCATCAGGGAGTTCGCTGCGGATGCGGGTCTGGTTACAATTGCCGAAAAACTTTCTCGTCGCCCGTGTGTCCCCGCAGCGCGAACGTTCGTGATCCCCGTGATATTCGGTTAGGATCACGGCAGGGCCACCGACGCTCGACAGCTGCGGTGTAACCAAAGCCGCTGCTCGCGCGAATGAACCGTCAGGAGCATGAATGCGGGCCAGCGAAGACCAGCTCAGAATATGGATGGTGAACGGTCTGGATGGCGATAGCCAATCCCATGCCGCGCTGTTGCATGCGCTCGTACCGTTGCTGCGCACCTTCTATCGTCGTCGCGTAGGCGACGCCGACGCCATCGAGGATATCGTGCAGGAAACGCTGATCGCCGTTCACACCCGCCGCATGAGCTACGACCGCGACCGGGCGTTCACCGCGTGGCTGTACGCGATCGCGCGCTACAAGCTGATCGATCATTTCCGGCGCACGCGCCAGATCTGCCCGATCGAGGAGGTCGAAGACATGCTGACGACCGAGAGTTTCGAAGATGAGGCCGGCGCCAGGCTCGACCTGGAGCAGATGCTCGGACGCCTGCCCGAGAAGCAGTCGCGGCTGATCCGCGCGACCCGTCTGCGCGGCCAAACCGCTGCGGAAACGGCATCGGCCGAGGGGCTGGGAGAGTCGGATGTGAAGGTGTCGATCCATCGCGGCCTCAAGGCATTGTCCGCGTTGATCCAGGGACCGCGTCGATGAACACCGATGCGCTGATCGCTACGATGGTCGACGACGTGAGGCCTGTGCCCCGCCATGCGGTCGGTCGCAGGCTGCTGATCGGAGGGATCGGAGGGGCGTTGGTCAGCGTGGTGCTGATCGCCGCGGCGCTCGGTTTTCGCGGAGATCTGGGGTCCGCCATGCGCGGCTTCCCGTTCTGGATGAAGTGGAGCTACACGATCTCGCTCGGCATCGGCGCCGCGCTTATGGTGCGGCGGCTATCGCGTCCCGAGCCCGTCGATCTTCGCAGCTTCTGGCCGGTCGCGCTTCCCTTCGCGCTTCTCGCGATCGTCAGTGCTGCCGAGGTGGCGCTCGCACCCCCGAGCGATTGGTTGGGCATATGGCTGGGCCGGACATGGACCAAGTGTCCCTGGCTCGTGCTGATGCTGTCGGTGCCGATCTTCATTGGGCTGCTCTGGTCGTTCCGGCGCATGGCGCCGACGCGCCTGAACGCCGCGGGCGGTGCCGCGGGGTTTGCGGCGGGGGCCTGGGCGGCAACACTCTATTGCCTCCACTGCCCGGAAGTATCGGCGCTGTTCGTCCTGACCTGGTACACGCTTGGTATCGGGCTGGCCGCCGCGATCGGGATCATCGTCGGCCCGCATCTACTGCGCTGGTGATCCAACAGGTTCGGCGTCGGTCACTTTCCACACGAAGGTCGCGACGTCCCGAAGCACTGGCGCCTTGCCCCGAAACGGACGCGCGAGCGCGAGGAGCAGGCCGACATGGCCCGTCTTCGGATAGGATCGCAGATCGGCCGAAACGCCGCCATCGCGCAATTTCGCGCCTAACCCCTCGCTGTTGCGCGGGCGGACCGTCGTATCGTCGACACCGACGAGCAGCAGGGTCGGCGGGTCGCCGGCGCCCGCCCAGGTGATCGGCTGCGTCTCACCCGGTCGAGGCCACTCGCCAAAAGCCGCACGACTAGCATCGACGTCAAACGGCACGAAGTCGTATGGCCCGGCCAGGCCGACGAAACCTCTGATCGCTTTCCTGTCCTCCTTCAGCCAACGGTCGTCCACCGCCAGCATCGCGGCGATATAGGCGCCCGCCGAATGCCCCATCAGCACAATCCGAGCCGGATCGCCGCCGAGGTCGGCGACGTGGGTCTCGGTCCACCGTACCGCTGCCGCGCCGTCCTCGACGAAGCCGGGGTAGCGAACTTCAGGAACGAGGCGATAGTCCGGGATGACGACTATAAAGCCCTGCGCAGCCAATGCTTTGCCGACAAAGGCATAGCCGGATCGCGTGCCGCTGTTCCAGCTGCCGCCATAGAAGAACACGACGACCGGCCGCCGCCCGATCACGCGGCGACGGGGTGCATAGACGTCGAGAGTCTGCCGCGACGCGCTGCCGTAAGGGATCGCCGATGCGACCTTCGCGGTGCCACCATCCTTCGGCACCAGAGTGTCGAACACGCCGAGCGGCGAGCAGCCGGTGGCGAACAGGCTCGCGGCGATCGTCAGGCGAGCAAGGACGGCGTTCGGCATGATCTTCTCCGTCCTCATCGTGTCATGTCGACCATGCGCTCGGCCATCGGCATCAGTCGCCAGGATATTCTCTCTTGGCGCGCTATGTCGGTTACCAAGCGCTGTGCGATCAGGCTGGCGTCAAATCGCGGGTCCCTCATGCCGCTGACAAACGGCGTGCATCGAAACGACGGCATCCATCGTACCTTCGTCGTGAAACCTTGGCTGACAGTCACGCTTCCAGATGCCGCATCCTCGGCCGATGCCATCATCGAGGAACGACGCCAACGCATCCTCGACATGGCAGCGGCCCTGAGCGCGATGTTCGGTGACGCCGCACTGCCGATAGCCGAGGGTCAACCAGGCACCTTCGACGTCGGCGGGAGGAGTGGCATCCGGTGGCAGGACCTGGCGGACGAACTACGCACCGCCAAGCTGCCTCACACAATAGCCATCCCGCCGACGCCGTGACGCGTCACCGGGCGTGCGGTTACATGGGCGGCGTGATCCCGTCCTTGCCGATCGCAACGAACTTGGCTCCCGGCGCGCTCGCGTCGGTGACGACGAAGACCTTCTGACCTTTCGCCAGCACCGACCGCTGCGTCGGCTCGAAGCGGACCACCGGCGTGCCGGCCGGCACGAGAACCTTGGTCTTTCCGCCCTTGTAGGAGACGGTCAGCGTCGTCTCGCCCGGCTTGCCCGCACCGTCTGTCACCGTGCCGTTGGTCATGGCACTCTGTTGCTCGACGGTGCCGTTGGTCATCGCGCTTTGCTGATCAACCGTGCCGTTGGTCATGGCGCTTGATCCGCTCGCGTTGCCGCCAGCCGCGGCGACGACGCCGGGAACGTCCCAGTCGTAATGGCCCTCGCCTGTCCCGCGCATCGATTCAGGGAAAATGACCAGTTCGACTGCGCGCATCGTGTCTGCGGCCCCTGTCGTTGCCGTGCCGATGAAATCGCCGTCCTTCAGCGTGGCCAGACTGGAACCAACCACCCACGCGAAGCCGGTCTTGGTGTCGAGCGGCACGGACACAGCACGACCGTCATAGGTCTGCACCGCAAGCGCATTTCCACTAATGGATTGCACGACGCCACGGACGCGGGTCGCGGTCGTCGCCGGACCCGACGCAGCTGTCGCATTTGCCTCGTTCGAGCTTGGGCTGCTGCACCCGCCCAAGGCGACAATTGCGCTGCCGAGCAGCGCGAAACTCTTCATTGTCATCGTGTCGCATCCCTGGATCGGCGCGAAGCAGGATGTCCGCGCCAGGATGCCCTGCACCGTCATCCGTCATTTGTCTCCAGGCAATCCGAGAGACCTTAGGCATTTCGTCCGCAGCCTAGGCGGCACCGCTCCGGCGCAAGTTGGACATCGCCGGACCAAGCACCGCTGGACAGTTCGGTGCTTCAAACGCGTCCTTAGTTCGTCCCAGAACGTATAAAGGAGGTGATGAAAAAACCTCTTCGTTGAACAAGCTGAGCCGCCACCGCTTGCACTGGTTTGGTGGCCTGGTTTCATAGGCTGTACGACCCTGCCGGGCGCTGCACAAGCACATGTGAAGTGGTTCTGCGGGCCGATTGACGACTCGCTTCCCCCTGCCCCCCTATCGCAGGTTCTGACACCGCTCTACTTCCTCTGCCTTGTCGGTTTTGCGGCGCTGGTAGCCGTTGGAAGCGGTTGCGATGCTTCGTCGAAAGCTTTAATGGTCGCTTGCGCGACGAGTGCCTGAACGAGCACCTGTTCCCATCGCTGGCTGCGGCGAGACGGATCATCGAGGCATGGCGGACGGACTACAACATCGTGCGTCCGCACAGCAGTCTTGGCGGGTTGGCACCCGCCGAGTTTACGGACCGCCCCCGCCAAGGGCATATGGATAACGAAGCTAAGTTATCAGCGGCCTGAAAACGGGGAGCACGTCACTCTTTATCACCTCTCGCGATTGAGAATGCTCATACTATCAGCCGAAGAAGGCGGCGCGAAGCGGCAGCATGGCGGCACCGATCGCAGCGGCGTCGGGACCGATTACCGATGGGGTAATCCTGGGCGCCGGGCGATGGTGGCCGCGTCGTTCGGGGTTGGTGAACCGGATGCGCGCAATGATCCGATCGGCCAGTACGGGCGGTAGGCGGCCACCCAAAACGATCAGGTCCGGATCGAGCGCTGCCGAGATGACCGAAACAATCAGGTTGAAGGACGGAGCGCATTCGTCCAGCCAGCCGTCGATCAGCGGGTCGGCGGGATCAAACCTGGCGAGCATGGCGTGGAGATTGTCGTACGGCTGCCCGTGCGAGGCGAGGTACAGGCGCAAGTTCTCGAGATTGGGTTGCGGCCAGCCGTCGGGTAGGGTCGACGCGAATTCGCCGGCGTTGCCGTGGCTTCCGCGCATGGGCGCACCGCTCGCGATCACCCCGCCGCCGAATCCCGCCGCGAAGTACAGATAGGCGAAGTCGCCCGTCGTTCGCCCAGCGCCCAGCATCGCTTCGCCGACTGCCGAGACATTGCCGTCGTTGTCGACCCACACCGGCCCACCCAGCTGCTCGGCAAGCATTATGTCGAGCGGGATGAGCGCCCAGGGATCGAGCTGCGCGGGTGGGTTCAGCCGCGCGCCATCGCCAATGAAGTACCCGGTAACCCCGACGCCAATACCGATCCGCCGCGCAGGGTCGAGGCCCGCCTCGCTCACAGCGCGAGCGATCAACGATGCTATCTGTTCGCTCGCCCGCGCGAAGTCGACGCTGAGCAGAGGTGCGTCGGTGCGCGCGCGGATCGCGCCAGTCAGGTCCATCAGCACCAGCGACACCGCGTCTGTCATCACAGACAGACCGACCGCGAAAGCGGCATCGGCGACGAGGCGGAGCTTGGCGCTCGGCTTACCGCGGCCGGCGATTTGGGGCGCGCCCTCGACTAGAAGGCCGCGTTCGATCAGCGGATCGACGAGGCGGGTAATCGACTGCGCGGTCAGGCCGGTAGCGCGGGCGAGGTCGGCACGCGAGGCGCTTCCGGTACGGTGGAGCAGCGCCATCACCACGCGCTCATTGTCGGTCCCGGTGCGGCGTCCGTCCTCGCGCAGGAACGCGGGCGGAAATTGCCCAGCAAAGCCGTGAGTCATGCTTGGACATCCTTCCGCCGGTCCGCCCGGAACGCCCCTCGCGGCCATACGCACCAGGCAGCGAGCGCGCACGCGGCCAGCACGCCGGCGACGAACGCCGCAAAAGCGCCGGGCGCGAAGGTCGTGTGGTTGCCGAGCGCGGCGGTCATCGCGAGGCCCGCCCCTCCCAGCGCGAGCTTGGCCGCCATGGTATAGAATCCGTAGCTGCGCGCGCCGCGCGCAAGCAGGGGCAACAGTGTCCAGTCGACCAGGTTGGTGCTGCCGAGCAGCAGCCCGATGGCGAGGATCATCGGCCATCCTTCCAAGCGGAGCAGCTGCGCCATGATCGGGATTGCGATCAGGTATAGCGACGCTAGCAGCGTCAGGCCGCGGCGCGCGTCGCGAACGCCAAACGGAACCAGCGCGGCGAGCATTCGGCCGCCGGTCAGCAGCAGGACGGTCGTCCCGGCACCGGGATTGGCGATTGCCGGCGGCAGTTGCAGCATCGCCTTGGTCAGCGCACTGAGGGCCACGATGCCGATCAGGCTGCCGACCAGGAACCCGGTCGGCAGTCCCGGACCGATCGGCGACGTTGCCGCGGCCCGCAATGCCGCGGCTCGGGGCAACAGCGGCAGCAGCGCGGACCCGAGGATTAGCGCCGCCCCAGCGAGCAGCCAAAGCATTACCGGCAGCGACAACGCGTCGCGCCATCGCGACAAGGCCAATCCGACCGCGCCCGCGGCGATGCCGGTGCCGACCGTGCGGCCGCGTGAAAGGCGCGTCGCCGCACCCGCCGCCGTCGCCGCAAGCCGCGTCAACATCGCGTTGTGCGGCACGTCATAGGCGGCATAACAGAGACGGAAGGCGAGTGTCGCCGCGATCAGGGCTGCGCTGCCCGACGGCGCCGTGAGGATCGTCAGCGGAAAGACCATCGCGGTGCCGGCAAGGCCGATCCCGGCGACCGCCCGCGTCTGCCGCGGATGACGGTCCAGCCAGTCGCCGACGAACAGGTCCGCGAACGCGTTCACCGCGAGCCCGCCGAGGAACAGCCAACCCGCCAGCGCCGGATCGACCCCAAACAGGGTGACCAGCGCATAGATCGTGACCAGGTCGCTCGCCGTCCACAACAGGCTCTTGCCGATATGCGCGGCATAATAGGCGGCATGGATGGTGCGCGGCGCTAGCGTCATCGGATCCAGCGGACCTTGTAGAGGTGAAGACCCTCGACCGAGATGCGGCGCGGATCTGTGCCTTGCGCGGTCATGACGGTGAAGCCATGCGCCCACCAGCTCTCCTCCGCCTGCACCCAGGCGATGCGGTCGCCCAGCGCACTCACCGCTTTGACGCGCAGCTTGGGGTTGAGCGGGACGATGGCGCGGAAGCTGCCATCATTGGGCGTGAAGGACCAGGCACCGTCATCGGTGGTGACGTCATAGCCGCCATCGGACGCAGGCGACAGGTCGTGCCCGTCATGCCGACCCGGCAGCGTCCAACGCGCCGTCTCGACGAGCCGGGGACCTTGCGCGCTGCGGTCGAGCCGAAATGCCTGGACCAGATCGTGCGAAAGCGTGAACAGCCGCGCGCGCCGGGCATCCCAGACCGCGCCGTGCCCGGACGGCAGCGGCAGGGTCTGCAACGGTGTCTCGTTCTGTCGGCTGTCATAGAGTTCGAGCCGGTTTCCCGCCGGGGTGATCGACAGCGCGACCGCGACCAGTCCACCGGGCAGCAGCGCGGCGGAATGCGCCATCGGCGTCTTCGCGCGGAACAGGACCTTGCCGGTCGACCGTTCGATCAGCACCGTCGCGCCCGTCGAGGCGGTGACGAGAAGATCGCGACCGTCGTTCACGGGCTTACAGTCGTCGATATGCGCCAGCAGCGTCGAGCGGTAATCGGCGGGCAGATCGGTCGCGTCACTCGCCGTCCAGCGCCACGACTCCGTCGCTGCATCGCCTGCGATTCGCAGCTCGCGAACCTGATCGTCGCCGCAGGCGTAAAGCCGATCCGGTGTCGTCGCCGCAGCGGCCATAGCCGCCAACCCCATCAAAAACATAGGCTTCTCCCTTCGCGCCGAGATGTCGGCCCATCACCGCGATGAACCGTCATGTTTATGTCACCTACAGTGATTAAATGACGCCATCATGTCATCCACAGGGGGATTCGCCATGTCGTTCCGATCGAGTTTTCGTTTACTGCTACTTATGTCTGCGTCGGTGCCGTGCAGCGCCTTCGCGCAGAGCGTCGCCGCGCCCGACCAGACAGCGGGTCCCGACGCGTCCCCGGTCGCGGGGGCGGAGAAAGAAGGCGACATCGTCGTCACTGGCGCGCGGTTGCAGGCGAAGAAGGACATTGCCGCCAAACGCGAAATCTCCGTTATATCCGATAGCATCAGCTCGGACGAGGTCGGAACGCTGCCCGACTTCGGTCTGGGCGAGGCGCTGACCCGCGTCCCCGGCATCTCGACGATCCAGAACAACGGGCGCGGCGAGGCGCAATTCCTGTCGATCCGCGGCCTTAATGCCGACTACAACCTCGTTGAAATTGACGGCGTGCCGCTGCCCGCAAACGAGATCTCGCGCCGCAACGTCTCGCTCGACGTTATCCCTTCGTCGCTTGCCGCACGCGTGGACGTCTACAAGTCGATGACCGCGGCGATGAACGCCAACGCGATCGGCGGTATCGCCAATCTCCAGACCCGCAGCGCGTTCGACAATGGCGGCAAGCCGTATCTGGGCGGTCGTGCGGACATCGGCCGCTGGGATTTCCAGCGCACGCGAGGCGGCAATACCCCATCGGGGCAGGCCGAACTGGTCGGCGCGACGACGTTCGGTCCAGACCACAAGTTTGGAGTGGTATTCTCAGGCAGCTATTTCCGCCGCGTCAGCGCGTCGCTCGATTCAGCGAGCACGACGCCGCTCTACGTCGATCCGACTACCGGCCAGAAGTTAACCTCTGCGACGACGGATGTCAGCAACGCCGACGTGGTGCCTTCGGTCCGTCGCTGGCTGCACTACGACAATCTGCGTCAGCGCTACGGCGGCCTCGCCAAGTTCGAGTTCGACGACCACGTCATGTTCAAAGGCGCGCTGACCTTTGCCGATTTCTACCACACCAATGACGAGGATCGGCAGGCGAACAGTGTGACGCCCAACACAGCGGTAACCGCCGCGACCAACAAATACACCTATATCACGGGTTTCACCCCGACCGGGGGTACGGTCACCAGCGGGACCTATGCGCAGGACGATGATTCGCATTTCTTTCAGAAGCGCGGCATCAAATATAGCGATTTCCACGGCGAGCTGACCCCCGGGGGTCACATAAAGGCCGATCTTGGTGTCAACTATGCGATCGCCACCTATCACCAGGATGCCACGACCGCGGTTTTCCGAATCCCGGCCGGCACCAACCTGGCTTATGCTTATACCATCACGCCCGGGCAGTTTCCTCAGTTCAACTTTGCCAATCCGGACTATGTTTTCAATCCCACCAAATACAATTTTTACGACTATCAGGTCACGCCCGACGACCAGAAGGAAAAGGCACTGACCGGGCGGACGAACCTGCGGATCAACATGGATGGCGCAGATCGCGGGTTCGGGGTCGCAACAGGTCTATACGCTCGCTTCGTCGATCGCCGGTACGATCGTACGGTCAGCGATTATACACCGGTCGCCGGCGCTGCGCCGCTCTCGACCTTCAGCGCGCCGCAAACCTACACGCCGTATAACAGCGACGGGCAGAGCGTGATGTTCTTCGATCCCGGCGCGGTGACGGCGTTCTTCAATGCGAACCCCGCCAAGTTCGTCGCAAATACGACGAACGCGCAGACCAGCCTCCAATCCGATTATACCCTCACAGAAAACATCAAGGCCGCCTATGTCATGGGCCGCTACGCTCTCGACAATCTGCGGCTGACCGCCGGTGTCCGGTACGAGGACACCGATCTGTCGACCGGATCGTACAACCTCACCACGATCGGCAAGACGACGACGCTGAGTTACGGGCAGCAGGGCCAGCATTACCATGATTGGCTGCCCTCGGCGGAACTCGATTGGAACGTGACGAGCAAGTTGCGCGCCCGCGCGGCATTCAGTCGCACACTCGCTCGGCCCAACTACAGCGATCTGGCAGGGCGGCAAACGATCTCGATCAATTCCGGGACCAATTTCGTCACGATCACAACCGGCAATGCGCAGTTGCAGCCACGGCGCAGCGACAATTACGACGTGAGCCTCGAATATTACGCCAACCGGGACGTGCTGTTCTCGGCAGCGGGCTTCATCAAGAACGTCAGAAACGAAATTCTCACGGTCAGCAATACCGTGCTCCAGCCGTATAACGGGGTCACGACGCAGGTCACGACTACCCAACCGATCAACGCCAGCGCCACGGTGATCCGAGGCGTCGAACTGAACGCGGTCGTCACCCGCTTCTCGTTCCTGCCGCGGCCATTGGACGGACTGGGCATTGCCGCAAACGTCACGCTGCTGAACCCGACGCCGCCGTCGGTGATGATGACGAATGGCACCCTTCGTAAATTGTCGAGCCTTGTCGAAAGCGCGAACGTTGTCGGGAACGTCCGCGCCTTTTACACAATCGGGCCGGTCACGGTGCAGGGCGCGTGGAACCACCTGTCGCCGCTCTTAATAACTGTTTCGACAACCGATCCGACCCAGGATATTCGTTACAAGGCCAGCGATGTCTTTGATGCGCAGGTTCGCGTTCGACTGTCGCGTGCCATCACCGTGGTGGCTCAAGGCAAGAACCTGTCCGACAATCGTCCGACGCGCGTGACGGGCCCCGGCTTCGGCTTGTTGAGCGAGGAGCTGGAAAACGGCCGCGCCTATTATCTCGGCGCGCTGTTCCGGTTCTGAGGCAAGGTACGATATCGTTGTTCCCGGCACGCTGACTTTCCCGATTCACCATCGTTTTCGGCAAGCAGGTCTCGGAACGATGGCGGCAGCATTACCACCTGCCCCCCGAGGGGGGCCGGACCGCTAATCATGAGACTAGGCCGTTCGCGATCCGTTCGCACGTAGCGTACGTTAAACTCACTTCCGTGTAGTGACCCCTACACGCCGAGATCGCGACCGCGCCGTCCTTGGCAGCCGGCACACGAAGCGGCCACGCTCCAGCCGCTTGGCGTAAAGCGACATGCCGAGGCCGTCGTGCCACAGGATC
>NZ_JAKNQJ010000027.1 GCF_022662335.1 Sphingomonas sp. CROZ-RG-20F-R02-07
ACCAGTTCGGAAAGGTCCTACATGCTGCTGAACGCGGCACCGCCAGCGATCTAGGAACGATGCTTCGGCTGGGTGCTATCCGCGAGGGTCCAACTTTACGACCGCTCCGTCCGGCAGGTCGCGATTCTTCAGGTAGACCGAGGGAACCCCACAATCTACCAACGTCAGCCGGCGTGCGACGAACGGCCTGAACGAGGTGGCGTGAACGCGCTAAGGACCGCCGGGTCAACAGCTTGGCGGAGCCGAACCGATCGGATGGGTGCAGCGTTGGGGAAAGCGGATCGCATGTCGAAGCGTCGGAACGGTGCAGGTCCCACCTGGCCCCACCTCCGCGCGCTTATGACATGGCCGAGGTACGTGGGGTTGGTGCTCGTGGCGCTCGCTGCCCTACCTGCTGGCGCGCACGATAGGCCGCCCGTCGAGCGGGACACCTGGTATCTCCCGACGGCCGACCACGTCGCGCAGCTTTTCGTCGAGGAGCTCGGACCCAGGAGTGCGCCGCCGGTCATCGTGCTGCACGGCGGCTGGGGCGCGGAGCACTCCTACCTAGACGATGTGGTGCTGCCCCAGGTCGGCCCCGCCCACCGCTTCGTGCTTTACGACCAGCGAGGGTCGCTGCTGTCGCCAGTCCCCGACACGTCTTCGCTCAGCGTCCGGCAGCAGATCGAAGACCTCGAACTGCTCCGCGAGACGCTCGGCGAGGAACGACTCACGATCTTCGCGCACTCGCAGGGCACCTATCTGGCGCTCGCCTACGCTCAGGCCCATCCAGACCATGTCCGCTCGCTGATCCTCACAGGGACGGTCGTGGGTAAATCACCGGAAGGCGGCGACGATGCGTACATGGCGCAGACGACCGCCACCGCCCACGAACTCATCGCCCGGACAGCCGTGCAGCGCGAGATGGAACGGGTGCGTTCGACCGAGCCCGACGGTCCGCGCAGGGCGACCCACCTCTGGCGCATACAGTTCGCAGCCGTGAACCTCTTCCACGTCGAACGCTGGCGGGGGATGCCTGGCGGACGAGCGTTCTACAACCAGGCGAGCGCCGACGCGATCAGCGCGACGCAGCCGCGGATCCACGACTTTGAGCCGCTGCTGCTGAGCGGGCGCTTCGCAGTCAGCCTGATCAACGGCGATCACGACTACCTTGATCCCGGCGAGCGCTACTGGCGAGGCATGGTCGCCCGCGACCCCAGGCTGCACCTGACCGTCCTACGGGACGCCGAGCACAGCGCGTGGATTGATGCTCCTGCTAGCTTCCAGAGCGCCTTCGCCGCGGCGCTTGCACGATGACTGCAAGGGATTACGGCCCGCTCTCAGCCGAACGAGGCTAGCCGGACGCTCGTTTCCGCCCGTTGTGAATCCGACCTCCCCGGTCCGACTTTCCCAAATGCGGAGCGGAACTGATGCACGTGGCCCAGGCGGATTGTTACGAAGAGACCCTCCTGTTGCGCGGGAATCGCCGTTAGTGTCGGCGGATGCCCTTTACGCAAGAACGAGCACGAGCCCCGCGTTCGGCGCGGTGAGTATCCGGTGCCTCGAGACTTCGGAACTGAAATCGCCGGATAAGCGCGGCTATAGATCGACCATTGGCCAGTATAGGGCGTAGCGAGAAGTGAATTCGTTGATTAAGGAGAGTTGTTGAACGTGCTCGTAATCCTCGCCGCCGCTGCCGCCTCCTTCTCGCCAGCATCGACCGCTAGCGCCCTCGATCGGGCGGTCGCCGAATATGACTTGGCGCAGCAGAAGGGAGACGGGGCGGCGCTTCGTCGCCTCTTGTCAGACGACTATCTGCTCGTGAACAGCGGAGGCGTCGTCGAGACGAAGGAGGATTACGTCAAGGACCTGACGGCCCCCGACTTCCACATGGAGCCTTTCGAGGTGCTCCGGCCGATCTCCAGGGCTTGGTACGACGGGGCGATCAAGGGCGGGGTGGCCCTGCTCAGCGGCACGTCGGGTGGGAATGCCTTCTCGGCGTGTCTTCGCTTCGTCGATGTCTGGCGGCTGGATGGTGGCAAATGGCGGGTCACCTATTCACAGGCGGCCAAGGCAGCCCCGGCGGACTGCCGCCTGCTGGCGAAGTGATCAGGTCGGCAATGCGGATGAGGTTAAGCGAAGTGGTCCACAGAACGGCCATTCTCTGAACAGAGCACAACGCGGTGGTCGGTGCCGGGCGTTTTCGGTGTGCCGCTTCCGCGAGCAAAAAGCGGTGGGGTATGCAAGAAATTACAACTTCCCAAGTCACATACGACGCGGACGGCCTGAACATGGTGGCCCATCTAGCTCGGCCGCAAGGCGAGGGGCCTTGGCCTGCGGTTCTCATCGGACATGACGGCGTTGGTCTTGACGATTACCAGCGGAGCCGTGCCGATGATCTCTCCCGGCACGGCTATGTCGCGCTCGCGATGGACTTCCACGGCGGAGAAACCTTCTTCGGTCGGCCCGACGTTATGTTGGCTCGGACCATGCCCCTGCTGGGCGACGCGGAACGGATGCGGGTTATCGGTCGCGTCGCACTAGACGTTCTGCTGGCTACGCCCGGCATCGACGCCGATCGGCTCCTGGCTCTCGGCTATGGTGCTGGCAGCCGTATCGTCCTTGAGCTTGCGAAAACAGGCACGCCCTTCAAAGCCGTTGCGGTCGTTCACCCCGCCCTGCCGGATCCCGCAGCCGATGATTGGCGCGATGTGGACAGCACGTTCCTGCTCTGCACCGGCTCCGACGACCCGCTGGTCACCCCCGACCAACTGATTGCGTTCGGCCGCGCTCTACAGGAAGCCGGGGCCGATTGGCGCGTGAACATCTATGGCGGTGCCGAGCACGCCTTCTGGGCTCGCCCAACGAACCCGGATGGGACCCCCTGCGAAGGCCCCACGCATGTCGAAGCGACCGTGCCGGGTGTCAGCTATCACCCGGAACACGCCAAGCGCGCATGGCGAGCGGTTCTCGATCACTTCGGAGAACACTGATCGCTTGCGGCTGGCAGATTGGACTCCAAGGAATTCGGGGCACGATACGATGCATATCTGTATTGGTGGTGTTAGCTGATGCGTTTTCGCAAGTCCGTCCGCATTGCGGCGCTGCTTTCTTTTATGATGGTTTCCGCCGCGGCCACTGCGGGCCCGGTCGCCGGTGGGAAGGCGCGCTTCTGGTCCTCGGGCAGCAACGCGGACGTTCCGATGCGGATAGTCGACGGTCGGCCGGTCGTCGAGGCGACGATCCATGGACGAGGGCCGTTCCGCCTCGTCATAGACACGGGGTTCGCCGGCGAGATGGCGCTCTCGAAGGATGCGGCCGCGCGGATGGGCTTGACGCGCTCGGGCACCATGCGCGTCGGCGACCCCTCCGGTCGGAACACCATGGACGTGGAGGTGTATGCCGTCGACGACGTCCGCCTCGGCGGCATCGACTTCCACGCCGTCACCGCGTCCGCTCTGCCGCCGTCGCGTCCATCGGGAGGCGCCGTGGATGGCGTGGTCGGCATCGGACTGCTCCGCGATCTGCTGCTGTCGTTCGACTACGCCGGTGGGCGGTTCGCGGCGACCCGTGGCAGTCTCGCCGCTGCCGGCGACGCCCGGACGGTGCGCCTGGCTCGTGACCCCTCCGGCCTGGTGCGCCTTCCCGTGACCGTGGGCGGGCACGACCTAGATCTCGATCTCGACACCGGTAACGGGAGGTCGGCGCTCTCGCTGCCCGCGGAAGTCGTCCCGGCGCTGCAGACGCGGGGGCCGGCCCGGGCGATCGGGATGGCGCGGACAGTGAGCCAGGAGATCCCGATCATGGCGGTCGACCTGGCGGCGCCCGTCCGCGTCGGCGGCACCACCCTGGGTGTGTCCGGCATCACCTACCCTTCGCCCGCGCCGCGCGGGAACATCGGGTCGCCCGCCTTCGCGGGCACGGTCCTCCAGATCGACTTGCCTCACGGGTTGGCGAAGGTGACTTCGAGCGCGCCCGCGCGGCCGTAGAACCTGAGACGAACGCGGCTGAGCGGCTTCCTGCTGGGCTGCGGATATCAGCTTGGCTACCGTCGTGGTCCGAGAACTCGTCGCAGTCCTTGGTTGAGGGACTGGTGCTCCGTGCGAGTGACTGACCGCGACGTAGGCGCAATTCGGGGACGTGTCGGCGGGATGAACCCTCCGTCCGGAGGAGATCGCCGTCGTTCGCGCTACGCGCATGCCCGAAGTTCGGCTGTCACTTCGCGAAGGATCTGCGCCTGTCCCTGGGCTACCGCCCGCACGATGCGGGACGGTGTCTCGCTGGCCCAGGAGTCCAGCTCGCGCGCCTTCAGCTCAAGGCGCACCAGGATGTCCTTGTCGTCCGTGTGGATGTCGCTGTTCCTCATGTCTTTTCCCTCTCCGGGCTTCATGCCTACAAGGCCCCGCCACCGGCGCGTGCCAACCCGGCTCGTTCTCGGCGCGGCGTGTCGTGAGGAGCAGCTGAAGACTGCCGGGCTGTGGCCCAGGTAACTTGTCCGGGAGAGGCCCTCCTACTCGACGATCGGCACGGCCACTGACGCCGCATGCCGACCGATCTGGACAGCTGCACGCCGACCCCGAGGCCAAGCGTTGTGGCGATCCGCCCCCTCGGGGCGGCGGACGAGGAACGCTGGAGGTCGCTCTGGGCGGGCTACAACACGTCCTATGGCGCGGAGGTGCCGGAGGTGGTGACGCGCACAACGTGGCGCCGTCTGCTCGACCCGGCCTCCACCATGTTCTGTCTGGTCGCGGAGACAAATGGCTTCGTGGCGGGCTTCGCCAACTGCGTCCTCCACGACGGGACCTGGACCTCCACGGCCTCATGCTACCTTGAGGATCTCTTCGTCGAAGAGGGCTCCAGGCGGCGCGGCATCGCGACGCTGCTCATGGATCGTCTCCTCGGCGAGACGGCGCGCCAGGGCTGGTCGCGGTTCTACTGGCACACCCTGGCCACCAACCCCGCCAGGAGCCTCTACGACCGCTACGCCTCCGCCGACGCATACGTCCGGTACCGGATCTCCGCCCGACGCGCGGCGGCTCTCGGTTCCAGGGAGGGTTGATCCGGTGCCTTCGCGCAGCTCCGCCCCGGGCGCACGCATGGCGTTCGCCGCGTCGATCGTGGCGCTCGGCTGGTTCGTGGCGCCTTGTCACGCGCGCGCTCAGGAGCGGGTGGATGCACCGGCCGCGTCGCCGTCGACGCCGTCGAACGGCACGCTTCCGGAGGCGTGGTGGACGGGCTCGATGCTCTCCAACTCGGCCGCCACGCTGCCGAAGGGGCATGCGCTGATCGAACCCTACGCGTATGACCGGCTCGCCGGCGACACCGCCACCTACGGCTCGTTCACCTACATGCTCTACGGCTTGACCGACTACCTTACGGTCGGCGCGGTCCCCTCGTTTGGATACGCCACGGAGAGCGGTCGGCGCATCAGCTCGGGGGTGGGCGTCGGCGACCTGAGTCTCCGCGCCCAGCTCCGGCTGCGCGCCTCCGGTCCCTCGTCCTGGAAGCCGGCCCTGGCGGTCTCCCTCGCGCACAGCCTCCCGATCGGACGCTTCGACCGGCTGGGTGCCCTTCCTGGGAACGGTGAGGGCACGGGGCTCGCCGCGACCACGGTCAGCCTCTACGCCCAGAGCCTGTTCCGCACGCGCTCCGGCCGGCCGATCCGCGTCCGGCTGAACGCCTCCGCGACACTGCCCGCCTCGACGTCGGTGAGCGGCGTCAGCGTCTACGGCACGCCGGAGGGATCGAGCACTCGGGTGAGGCAGGCGACGACGATCAGTCTCGGCACGTCCGTGGAGTACAGCCTCTCCCGCGGCTGGGCGCTGGCGTTCGACGCGTTCAGCCTGCGGGAGGGCGGTCTCGCGCTGACGTCCAAGGATCCCGCGCTGCCGCCGTCTCGCCGCAACGAGCCGGGGTCGGCCGTCGTCGCCCTCGCTCCGGGCGTCGAGTACAGCTGGACGGCGAACCTCGGGGTGCTTCTCGCCGCCCGCTATGTGCCCGGTTCCGCGTCGCGTCCCGCCTCCTGGACGCCGGCGCTCGCGCTCAACGTCTACCTCTGATCGGACCTGACGACCCGCTCTTCGAGGTCACGTCCGCCCATCATCTTCGAAAGGACACTCGGATGAACATGAGAACACTGCTGATCGCCGCCCTCGCGGTGCCGTCGATCGCGGTCGCGGCGCCGTCCACGCCGGGCGCGGTGGCGCGTGCCGTGGCCGATCCCTCGCGCCCGGCCGAGGACGTCGCTCGCGACGCCAACCGTAGGCCCGCCGAGACGCTGGCCTTCATGGGTGCGCGGCCCGGCATGAAAGTCGCGGACTACATCGCCAACAGCGGATACTTCACGCGGCTCCTCTCCGACGTGGCGGGCCCGCGCGGACACGTCTACGCCGTCGAGCTGAACGAGATCGTGAAGTTCGCCAACGTCGCGAAGGGCTATGCGGGGCTCAAGGACTGGGCTGCGGGCCGCGCGAACGTCACGGTCTCGACGGTGCCGGTCTGCGACAGCCTCGGCTTCCCGGAGAAACTGGACCTGTTCTGGATCGCGCAGAACTACCACGACCTCCACGACAAGTTCCTCGGACCCACCGATGTCGGGCAGTTCAACCGCCGAGTCTTCGAAGCGCTGAAGCCCGGTGGCCTCTACGTTGTGCTCGACCACTCCGCCCTCGCCGACGCGCCAGACGACGTCACCGAGACCCTGCATCGCATCCGTCGGGACCGCGTGGTGAAGGAGGTCGAGGCAGCGGGGTTCGAGCTCGTCGGGAGCAGCGACCTGCTGGCGAACCCGGACGATCCGCGGACCAAGGAGGTCTTCGACGACACGATCAGGGGCCGGACAGACCAGTTCCTCCTCAAGTTCCGGAAGCCGAGGAGGTAGTCCGAGGTGGTCGAAGCCCCCGCCGAAGGCGTTGGTCCGCCCGCTCCGCCTCAGCCGAAGCCAGGCAGGATGCCGAGCTGCCCGGGGTTCGAGGACGACGCCGGGGAGTCGACGTCGTCGCGCAGATTGCAAGGATCGGGTCGCAACTTCCGGGAGGCGTCCCGATCGCGACGGGCGTTCCCGCTTGTCCGATCGCCCGATGCGATAGAGTACGCGGCCATGGAGCCGATCTTCGAACTGTCGCTCTCGCACGTCGAGGGGAGGATGACGGCCTGTAGGCTGATCGAGGAGCTCAAGGCCGCGATCCTCGACGGCAGGCTCGCGCCGGGTGCGCAGCTGCCGCCGACGCGCCGGGCGCAGGCGATGTTCAGGCTTTCGCGCAATACCGTCGCCGGCGTCTACGAGCGGTTGATCCATGAGGGTCTGGCGGAGGCGAGGCACGGCTCCGGCACGTTCGTGGCCGCACGGAGGAGCGCGCCGAAGACAAGGTCGGCCGCTTCGGTGACGTTCGCCGTCAACCCGATCTGGACGGATCCGGCGACGGCGTCGGCCATGGACTTCTGGTCGAACCCGAGGCTCGAAGGTGCGGCGTCCGCGACCGACTTTCGCCCGGCGCTGGTCGACTCCCGGCTCTTCCCGCTCGACATTCTCCGCCGCGTGGTCGCGAGGGAGATGCGGCGTCTCGAGACGCGTCCGCCGAGCTTCAAGGGGCCGCAGGGCAATCAGGGAAGCCATCGCCTCCGGTTGGGTATCGCGAGGCACATCGCCGTGACCCGGTCGATCGCCGCGGACCCGTCCGACGTCGTCGTGACGGCCGGAGCCCAGCAGGCCTTCGACCTCCTCGCCCGGGTTCTGGTCGAGCCGGGCCGCACGGTGGTGGCAGTGGAGGACCCGGGATATCCGCCCATGCGGATCCCGTTCCAGGCGGCGGGCGCGCGCCTCGTGGCGGTGCCAGTCGACGGGGAGGGGATGAGGGTTGACCTCGTCCCCCCCGAGGCCGGCGTGATCTGCGTGTGCCCGTCGCACCAGTTCCCGCTCGGCGTTGCCATGTCGGCCGAACGTCGGGCCGCGCTGGTTGATTACGCGCGCAGACGCGGCGCGCTCATCGTCGAGGACGACTACGACGGGGAGTTTCGCCACGAGGGCCTGCCCATCGCCGCGCTGAGGTCGGCGGAGACGGCAGACGTCGTGGCCTATGTCGGGACCTTCTCAAAGTGCATGCTGCCCTCGCTGCGCCTCGGCTTCCTCATGGCGCCCGAGGCGCTGCGTCCGGCGATAGTCGCGGCCCGCAACGCGTCTGACTGGCACAGCCCCACGCCCATGCAGGCCGGGGTGGCCGCGTTCATCACCGACGGGCACCTCGCGCGCCACGTGGGCCGGCTGCGGGCGCTGTACGGGGGCCGGCGCCGGCATCTCTCGCAAGGGCTCGAGAGCCTGCGCGATCGCCTGACCGTGCTGCCCAGCGCCTACGGCATGCACGTCGCCGCGACCGTCGGTGATGCCGAGGGCCTCGTCCGTTCCGAAGATGCCTGCCGACGAGCGGGGATCCAGATCCACACGCTTCGGCGCTACGGGCTTGCGACCCCGACGGTCGACGGGATCGTGCTCGGCATCGGCGCCGCCGACGAGGCCGACATCGACCGGCTGGTCGGAATACTCCGGGACACGCTCTGACAACTGCGGGACGGACTTGGCCGAATTGGCCCAGTCGCCTTCGGGCCGATTGCCCCTTCTTGCCTCAAGCGTTCCCGGGTTAGCGGCCCGGACGCGAAGAGATGAGGCGATAGGAAGCATGGGTCGGAAGATGAGGAAGGCGCTGGCGCTAGTGGCGGCCGTCGCGGCGACCGGCGTTGGCACGGCCGTTCTGGCGCAGACCGTGCCGAGTGCCCCCGCGAACGCGGCTTCCGCCCCGCGCGACGGAGCCCACGACTTCGACTTCAACTTCGGCGTCTGGCACACGCACATCACCCGGACGCCCGATCCCTTCGGGGCGCCCGCCGCGAACTTCGTAATGGACGGCACAGTGACCGTGCGGAGGATCTGGGGGGGAAAGGGGGCGCTCGAGGAGATCGAGGCCGACGGACCAAGGGGGCACTGGGAGGGCATGACCCTCTTCCTCTACAATCCGGAGGCGAGGCAGTGGAGCCAAACCTTCGCGAACAGCGCAGACGGCGCCCTCCAGCCGTCCATGGTCGGCTCGTTCTCTGGCAGCCGCGGAGAGCTCTATGGGGCGGACACCTTCAAGGGGCGCGCCATCCTAGTGCGCGGAACCTGGTCGATCGCCGGTCCGGACGCGCACCGCTACGAGGAGGCCTACTCCCAGGATGGCGGCAGGACCTGGTCGGTGGCGTTCCGGGGCGATCTCACGCGGATCTCCTCGGAGGCGCCGAAGCCGGCGGCCGCGACGCCGCCGACCGCGGACGACGGGCCGCATGCCTTCGACTTCGACATGGCGCGCTGGCGGACGAGCACCTCGCGTCTGCAGAAGCCGCTCACCGGCTCCACGACCTGGACGCAGATGCAGGGTGTGACCGACGTCCAGCCGGTGTGGGGAGGCAAGGCGAACCTTGCGGTGCTCGAGTCCGAAGGACCGAACGGTCCGCTCCAACTGATCTCCCTGCGCCTGTACGACCCCGTCGCAAAGCAGTGGAGCCTGAACTTCGCGACCAGTGGCGTCGGGGTGCGCAGCGTCCCGATGGTGGGCTCGTTTGAGAAAGGTCACGGGACCTTCTACGACCAGGAGGCCTACAACGGCAGGATGGTGTGGGTCCGCTTCTCAATCTTCCCGACCGGCCCGGACTCCGCGCGGTCCGAGCAGGCATTCTCCGCAGACTATGGGAGGACGTGGGAGACCAACTTCGTGAACCGGTACACACGTCTTCGGGGGTGACCGCAAGAGGTTCAGTCGACGCGTCGCGTTCCGAGTAGTCCAGATTGTCGGCTGATCAGTCTTAAAGGTCGTGACGGCGCTCGTCGACGAAGACGGCGAGGTCGCACGGCGCCTGCCGCAGACCCGCGAGCTTTGGGCCCGCATAAGTCGCGTGATCACGGACGTCACCCGTGCCTTCGAACATGCCGTTGATCGATCAGCAGTCGCCTTGATCAGCGGAGGGCATATCCTCGAGCCTCAACTGAAGGATCAATGCCGATGCCACGGATGCTCCAATCAGCCGTTCTGGCATTCGGGGCCATGGGAGCAGCCAACGCGACGCTGCCAGCGGCTCTGGAGCCGACGAGGCGGTGGTAGCGGCTGCTGGCCACGATGAAAACGCCGAGGTTGCACATCGTCGTTCGTGTCATGCCGCCTTCAAGTCCCCGCTCCATGGTCCGATCTAGGGTCACACAGCGGACGACACGAACGGTTTTAGCTATGAGGATGGACCGGACCGTCGGATCACAAGCGTCCGGGCTGTCTCGACGAACGGCGGTTCGGATCGTGACGACAGCTCCCATGCCTCAGCGATGGTAGCGAGCGACCTTGCCCGCTCCGTACTGCCGGAAGTCAGCCGACGCCGCGAACTCCAGCATGGCCGCATACGCCGGGTCCTCGGCGGGTGACGGGAACAGACCGTCGAACGTGCAGGCCGTGCTCCAGTCTCCTGGCGCCAGCCTGAATGCGCAGACGACCGTCTCGGCGAGCCGATTCTGGTGATCGGAATGCCCTCCGAGGAAGAACGATGCCTTCTGCCGGCGCGGACGCATCGCGGGTAGCCCGAACTTGTCGAGTTCCTCGCATGTCTGCGTCGACATGTTCAACGAATGGGTGACCTGCTGGGAGGCGAAGATGACCGGCCATTCAGCGGAGTGATCGTCCCAATCGCAGCTTCGCATCGTCGTGTAGGAGGAGATCCCGTCGATCGTCTGGAAGCGGTTGGTGGCGAACCAGAGCGCGACGTCGACGTCGTCGGTGACGTCGAGGCCATGGCTGGGGAGACCATAGTGCTGAGCAAGCGCCATGACCGCGTAGTCGATCGGCGAGGTGATCAGCATCGACTGTTCTCGCCAAGCGGTATGTTTCCGCAACGACTCCATCGGGTCCGGGGTAGCTCCAAGGATCCTGTCCTGGATGTAGTACCGCAAAGCGAAGTGAAGGGCATCGTAGTCGAAGTTCGTGCGCGCGGCCGAGGTGATCAGGGAAGGCTCTCGCGAAGTCGAATCACCGAACAGGAGCGCACGCACCTTCGGGTCACGCTTCAGTTCGTGAAGGCGAGATTGCCCCCGAAAGTGCATCGCTTCGGCCCGGAGCGGGATCTCGGCGATCAGGCTCGCCAGCTGATCTCGGTCTTGCACATTGATGATAGGAGCGCAGTAGTGCTTGCACCTTATCAGTTCAGTGGTGGCGTGCGCCTTGTAGAAATCAGCATAGTGGTCACGCAGCACGTCCTTGCGCCCCAGCAGGCCCCTCTTCACGAGAGGGCGGGCGTAGAAGGGCGCGCGATAGTACTTGTCGACAAGCAGCCCGTGATGCCGCGGCTTCTTCAGATCCTTGATCGCCTTAGTGAGGTAGGGAAGGTTTACGCCCGACCACTCGTCAATCGGAAGCGCGCCAAAGACGGTGGAGTCACCCTGGGCGTTTAGAAGCGGCGCAGCCAGCGAAGCCGGAACAGCGATAAGGCCGCTTCGCGTTAGAGCGGCGGCATCCGTGGCCCCGTACCGCATCCGACGGGCATACTCCTCGTTCTTCTCCGGCTTGCGACACTGGGGATCAGTCGCGTAGAAGCTGAAATACTGAATGGCAGTCGCGCCGCCGACCCACGCGCCGAGTGAGGCAGCTGCATAATGATGCCTGGTTGGCTGAAGGCGTGATGCCTGGTCGAGCGTGGCTCCGATGCCCTTCTCTTTCCCCGCGCGGACACGTTGATCCAGCATCGTCGAGTAGCCTAGAATGAGCCTCGCGAGGTGCCCGAGGAACATGCTGTAGGCCACAGGCCAGGGCGTGGTTTCTGACCAGCGCAGGTGCTCGGCGCCTTCGGCTACCATCCAATTCTGTTGACCTGCTGCAAGCAGTCTTCGAAGGTTCTCGGCAAGAACCGGGGCCGTCTTGAAGACCGTTGAGCGGGCGAACAAATCGACGGCGGCAGGGGGAATCTCGATCGATCGGATCAGGCCGCGCCATGCTCCGATCAGGGCATCCCGCCGATCGCCTCGCGGAGAAACCAGCAGAAGATCGTACGTGCCCCCCTCCTTCGCGTCCGGGTGGGCGACGAACTTCTGCAGATCCGTCAGGTCGACTGACAGGATCGGAAAGCCGAGCTCTAGGAACACTCGCCGGAAGACCTCCTTCGGTTCGAGCATCTCTGGTCTGGCCATGATCTGTAATCGTCCCGCTTCTTCAGATTTCCAGCTACGAGAGGTTGGAGCCGGCGCGCAAGGCAGCCCAGACGAACGACCGGTTCAATCGATTGAGGGGATTGGCAGCGTAATCGAAGGGATCGTCGTAGAAATCTCTATCGACGACGGATCCCAACTCACCCTCTCACATCAAGATCAGCAACAGCGACCGCGCCACCAATGCGAGCGTCGGCACGATCAGCCGGCACCTTGATAATACTGGCAACCGGATATGCCGACTCCCGCCGCTCGGCATCTCGTTCCGAGACTGCTTGTCGCGTCCTGCGAGCGGACGTATCACTCCAAGCTGTTGGATCAAGCGGCCCGACATGACGATGGGATTTGCGCCTTGAACGATGCGACGACAAAGGGGTTGGTGTTCGTCTCGTCCTGCGAAGATCCAGACAAGCTCAAGCGGATGGCGATTAATGCGCGCCGGCTTGGTGACGCGCAGGTCGAGCGGGCCGCGACGCTGAAGTTGTACTCGGTGCTGCCCTCGGCAGAGCCCGGAACATTGGAACACGATGTCTGGCGCAGCATCTATGCGCTTGAGGGTGCGCTCAAGGACGAGCGGGGCAGAACGACGCTCCTCGGACGTACCCGCCAAAAGATCGCCCGCCATGGTGAGGAGCGGACCGTCGCCGACTTGGTCGTCGGCCCTGCGTCGGACGGATTTCGTATGCTGATCGACAGAAGCATGGTCGATCACACCTTCGAGGCTGTGGCACTTCGTCATCCAGACCGCTTCAGCGACGCTGTCAGAAAGGCAGCGGCGGCGCGGCTTGCCGAGTCGGGTTTCTGAGACGGATGAGGGGACGGCAGCGACCTCGACACTCAAGATGTCCGGCCTAGGCAAGTCAACGGCTAACCCGCAACCGCGAAGGCAATGCGATGCGGGTTCTGCAACGGTCAAACCGCGTCCCCGCAACCAACGCTATGGAACTACAGACGCCGCCCTCACGGGCGGCGTTGTCGTTTGTGGCTCAGCCCACCAAATTCGATACCTTAGCGACCACCTCGGCCTCGGGGCCGCTCTGCCCATCAGGGTATATCGTCACGCTCTCGATAAGCGTCGACAGCACTCGGAAAAGCGCTCCAGCACGATGACTTCCTCGCAATTGCAAGTGAGCCGAACCGGACGCCGGTCCAGGCCTGGAAAGCGCCGACGCCGATCCTGTGCGCTACTCGGCCATCCGGACGGCGGCCGGTACATGCCGGAGCCGTCGCCGAACGAGGCTGGTGATCGCTACCCTGGCGCCACGCCCGACATTTTGCCGCCTTCGTTCGATGCCGCGATGCAACGTTGGCGATCTGTATAGTTCCATCCATCGCGTCGCAATGTCGACCCTTCTAGGACGATGCGGAGGGAGACCGACCTTGAAGCTGCTGCTTGTCGA
>NZ_JAKNQJ010000028.1 GCF_022662335.1 Sphingomonas sp. CROZ-RG-20F-R02-07
ATGCGCCGCTATGCGGCGCGCGCCGCAACTGGGCGATTTCTTCGACGCCCTAGCGGACGATCCGGAGATGAGCGCCATTGAGGATCCCACTCACCTCGCAGCGCTCGCTGCGTCGATCGAGGCCGAATACGGCGACACCAGTACCATGGACCCACGACCATGAAGCCGCTTCCCGCAACCTATCTGGAGCATCTGGCGGGCTATGATGCGCCGCTGCTGAAGGCGGCACGTGACAACGCGGCTGAGCTTCGCTCGCCAGTATAATTACTTAACCCTCAGCAGTTAATTGGAAACGGTCAACCCGATCCAATCCGAGTCTAATTCGACTTGCCCCATCTAGGGAACTTTACGTACTTAGTCGCACTACAGCTTCGCTAACCGCAACAGGTGGCATCTTCCGCAAGGATCTGAAGTATGACGCCCAGTCCCCCACCCGTCGCTCTCATGAGGATGGCGCTCGCCTTGCTCGACAAGGATGGAGGATACAGCCCCATCACCGCCTGTCACCTGCAGGCGGCGATCGACGCGGCGACCGGCGCGCTTCCGCTGCAACCGGGCGAGGAACTACCGGACGAAGCCCTTTCTTCGTTTGAGATAACCTCGACGCATAAATAAGCTTCACAGAGGAGAGGGAGCCTTCGGCTTGTTGATCCGGTGATGACCACCGGGCGATAAACCGGAGGCCCTCGATGCGCACTTCAGCCGCAGCTCTCGAACTCGATTTCACCGAACCCTCGATCATCGCCGCCAAGGCGGTTGCTGACACCATTGCCAGGAATGGATCGCTTCAGCGCGAGACGCTGCTGTGGGTGATGGAGCAGGCTCATGGCGGATCTTCCGCCGATGGGCGCTGGTCGCTGCGCGACGCTTACGACATGCTCGAACTCGCCGAGGTCATGTACCTCGCCAAAGCGGATCTTCCCGCTGATCCCGGCGCTTGCGTTGCTGCGCTCACGGAGCTGGTCGCTAGTCTGCCGACCCACACGGTCCGCAGTGAAGAGCAGATCGAACTTCAGCAATTCTCCACCCCTGCCCCGATTGCCTACCTCGCTGCGCTCGCTGGCAGGATCGCGGCCACGGATCTGGTCCTCGAGCCCTCTGCCGGCACCGGCCTCCTCGCAGCGTTCGCGCAGCGCGTTGGTGCCCGCCTGGTCCTCAACGAGATCGATCCGGCCCGCGCCGAGATGCTTAGCGCCGCCTTCCCGGGCGTCGCGGTCACACGCCACGACGGCGAGCTGATCCACGATCTTCTCGAACCAACCATCCGGCCCACGGCCGTCCTTATCAACCCGCCCTTCTCGCGCAGCATCGGCCGCCATGCCGACCCGCTGGCCGCGTTCCGGCATCTCCGCGCCGCCTTGATGCGTCTTGGTGCCGGAGGCCGCTGCGCTGCCATCCTGCCCAATCGCGTCGACACGTCCAGCCGCGCCTGGGTCAAAGCGACCGAGGGCTCCATACTGACGCTGCACCTCGAATTGCCGGCGAACGCTTATGCCAAGCACGGCACCAGCCAGACCGTGAAGATAATGGTACTGGAGAAGGGGACCGGCACGTCTGCCGAGCTGATCCGCTGCGCCACCCTCGCCGAGGCCCTCGCGGCCATCACCGCTCGTACGCCCGTGCCGGCGATCGTGCCCGTCACGCCCGCGTCCTCCCTGCTCACCCGCCCCAGCGGGCGCAGCTCGCTGCTTGGCAGCCTCGCGAGCAAACCGCGCCTGAGCGCTCCCACGGCAAAGGCCGCGCTACCGCAGGCAGCGACGCCGATCGACTACACCGTGTTCGCCGAACCGCTGCCAACCGGCGAAGCCGTCGGCGTGTACCTGCCCTATCGGCCAAGCCGCATCGCCATCCCCTGCGCGTCCGCGCATCCGACAGCTTTGGTGGAATCGATTGCCATGGGCTCGATCACGGCGCCGCAGCCGATCTATGTCCCCACGCTTCCGCAAGCCGTCGTCGACGCGAAGACGCTCTCGGACGCGCAACTCGAGACGCTGATCTATGCCGGCGACGCCTTCGAGCGCGACATCCCCGGCCTGTTCACGCCCGTAGAGGAGGGACTCTCCGTCGCACCATCCGAGCACGGCCGTCACTACCGGACTGGCTTCTTCCTGGGTGACGGCACCGGCGCCGGCAAGGGCCGCCAGGTCGCCGCGATCATCCTGGATCAATGGCTGCGCGGTCGCCGTAAGCACATCTGGATCTCGAAGACCGAGACGCTGCTCGAGGACGCACGCCGCGACTGGACCGCCGTGGGCGGTCTCGCGCTCGACATCCAGCATCTCAACCAGTGGAAACTCGGCACCGCCATCGGCGCCGGCGAAGGCATCCTCTTCCTCACCTATGCGACGCTGCGCTCCAATCGCGGCGAAAAGGGTACCCGGCTCCAGCAGATCCTCGAATGGGTTGGTGACGATTATGACGGCATGGTCGTGTTCGACGAGGCGCATGAGATGGCCGGTGTCGCAGGCGGCGAAGGCCGCTTCGGCACCAAGGACGGCTCCGACCAGGGCATTGCCGGCGTCCGGCTGCAGAACCTCCTGCCCCGTGCCCGTGTCCTCTACGTGTCCGCGACCGGCGCGTCCGACGTCAACAATCTGGCCTATGCCACGCGGCTTGGCCTCTGGGGTCCGGGCACGGCCTTCGCCGATCGCCGAACCTTCGTCGACTCCTTGCGCCGGGGCGGGATCGCCGCGCTGGAGCTGATCGCGCGCGACCTGAAAATGCAGGGGCTCTACGTCTCGCGTGCGTTGAGCTTCGCCGGCGTCGAATATGACATCCTCGAACACAAGCTGACCATCGACCAGATCGAGGTCTATGACGCCTATGCCGATGCGTGGGCGATCATCCACAGTAACCTTCGCGCGGCGCTGGACGCGACCCGCGTAACGGATAGCTTCTCGAACGACACCTACAACAGCGGCGCCAAGGCGGCCGCGCTGTCGATCTTCGAGTCCACCAAGCAGCGCTTCTTCTGCCAACTCCTGATCGGCATGAAGCTGCCCTCGCTCGTTCCCGCGATCCGAGCCGATCTCGCTCGCGGCGAGAGCGTCGTGATCCAGCTCGTCTCCACCAGCGAGGCGATGCTCAACCGGGCGCTTGCGGCGCTGACGGTTGAGGAAAGCGCCAATCTCGACATCGAGCTTTCCCCGCGCGAGTTCGTCATGTCGTATCTGACCGCCGCGTTCCCGGTCCGCCAGATGAAGACTTTCGTCGACGATACCGGTAAGACCCGCTCCGAACCGATGTCGGACGAGGACGGCCGACCTGTGTTCAGCCAGGAGGCGCTTGAGATGCGCCACAACCTCCTCGAGCAGCTCTGCGCTCTGCCAATCGTCGGGTCCGCGCTCGATCACATCATTGGGCGTTTCGGCACCGATGCGGTCGCCGAGGTGACGGGACGCAGCCGGCGCGTCATCATGGACGCCCACGGCCGCCAGCGCGTCGAAAGCCGCAGCCCCCGCACCAACCTCGCCGAGACGGACGCCTTCATGCGGGGTGCCAAGAAGATCCTGATCTTCTCGGATGCTGGCGGCACCGGCCGCAGCTACCATGCGAGCCTCCGTTGCGAGAACCAGACGCGTCGCAACCACTATCTCCTCGAGCCCGGTTGGCGCGCTGACGCTGCCATCCAAGGGCTCGGCCGCACGCACCGCACGCATCAGGCGACCGCCCCGCTGTTCCGGCCTGTGTCGACCGACTGCCGCGGCGAACGTCGCTTCATCTCGACGATCGCGCGCCGGCTCGACAGCCTTGGCGCGCTGACGCGCGGCCAGCGGCAGACGGGCGGACAGGGCTTATTCGATCCGCGCGACAACCTTGAAAGCGACTATGCCAAGGAATCCCTGGAACAGTGGTTCCGGCTGCTCGCCGATGGCAAACTGCGCTCGACCACGCTCGACCAATTTCAGAAGCTCACCGGCCTCGAGCTGGAGGGAGAAGGAGGCGGTCTCAAGGAAGACCTGCCGCCCATCCAGCGCTGGCTCAATCGCATCCTGGCGCTGCGCATTGCGCTCCAGAACGCGATCTTCGACGAGTATCTCGGCCTGATCGAGGCGCGCATCGAGGCGGCCAAGGAAGCCGGCACGCTCGATCTTGGCGTCGAGAGCATCAACGCCGAGCGGATCACGATCCTCGACCGCACCGTCATCCGGCGCGACCAGACCAGCGGCGCCGAGACCGAGATCCTCCGGCTCGAAACCGAGGAACGCTACAAGCCGCTCGCGCTCGATCGCGCGCTCAGGATCCTCGGCGACGATGCACGGCCGATGGTGAACCGGAAGTCGGGCAAGGCGGCGATCCGGTGCAGCACCTATTCGCTGACCGACGATGATGGCGAGATCGTGCGCCGCTACGAGCTGGTTCGCCCCACCCGCAGCGAGCGGATGCGGCAGGATCTTCTCGTCGAGACGATGTGGGAGGAGGCGAGCGAAGACGAGTTTGCCGCGCTGTGGCAGGCCGAGGTCGAGGAGATGTCGGGCAAGACTCGCACCAACACCCTCTACCTCGTCACCGGCCTGCTCCTCCCCGTCTGGGACCGCCTGCCCGACGATCACGTCCAGGTCTGGCGTCTCAACACCGACGACGGCGAGTCCTTCCTCGGCCGCATCGTCCCTGCCCCGTTAGTCTCCAAGCTCGCGGACGCCTTCGGCATCGCCGCGACTATCACCGTGTCGGGAGCAGAGACCGCCAAGCACGTCATCACAAGCGGCGAGATCGCGGCCGTGGGCGCGTACCGGCTGAAGCGCAGCCTGGTCGCGGGCCAGCAGCGCCTCGAACTGCTCGATTGGCCGCACACGCGGCTTGCCGAGCTGAAGGCGGCCGGATGCTTCACCGAGATCATCCAACATAAGACGCGGATGTTCGTCCCCGTCGCGACGGCCGCGACCGTGATCGACCGCATCACCGCCTGACCGACACCGGGCTCTCTTTCCGCCCCGCAAAGGGAGGGGAGGGAGCCTTCGGCTTTGTGAGCTTGGAGGACCAGGCTCGCGCGACCGTCGGACAACGGCGCGCTTATTCCAGATGGAGTACGACCGATGATCCAGTCCGTGAAGGTCAAGAACCTGTCGCTGTCGAAGGACAATGTGCGCAAATCCAACCGCGACGCCGGGATCGACACCCTCGCCGCCAATATCGCCGCCCAGGGGCTGTTGCAGAACTTGATCGTCACCCCGCTCAAGAAGGCGGGTACGTTCACCGTCAAGGCGGGCGGTCGCCGCTTGCGCGCGCTCCAGCTCCTGATCGAGCAGGGCACCCTCCCCGCTGACCACACCGTTCCCGTCCTTGTGCTCAGCGACGACGACAACGCGATCGAGGCAAGTCTCGCCGAGAACTTCCAGCGCGTGCCGATGAATCCGGCCGACGAGTGCAGCGCGTTCAACTTCCTGATCCAGAAGGGCATGACCGCCGAGGACGTCGCCAAGCGTCAGGGCGTGACCACCCGGTTCGTCGAGCAGCGCGCGCGCCTTGCCGAGCTGGCTCCTGCCGTGTTCGAGGCGCTCGCAGCCGGCGAGATCACGCTCGGTGTTGCGCAGGCTTACGCCGTCACCACCGACGTCGACCGCCAGGCCCGCGTGTTCGCTCAGATGAGCACGTCCTACTATGGCGACAACCCGGACAACATCCGGCGCGCCATCCTCAACGGCACGGTCAAGGCGAACGACGCCAAGGCCCGTTTCGTCGGTCGCGAAGCCTATGTCGCCGCAGGCGGCCGCATCGAGGGCGACCTGTTCGCCACGCAAGGCGATGAGAACTGGATCGACGTTGACCTGATCGAGACGCTCGCCGCCTCGAAGCTCGAAGCCGCAGCGGCCGAACTGGCGCGAGACCAGGGCCTGGCGTTCGTCACGCCGATCGCGGCGACGCACGTCCCCTACGACCTCGAGCGCCAGCTGCACGAGTTTCACGCCCCTGCCCGCGCCCTCACCGAGGACGAGACCGCGCGTGTCGAAGTCCTGTCGGCCGAGAACGACACGCTGATCGACCAGCTCGAGCAGGAACTGCCCGACGGCAGTACCGAGGCCGAGGCAGCGAACGCGCGTATCGAGGCGATCGAGCGCGAGCTGGAGACCATCGAAGACGCTCGTCACGAGATCGATCCGGCGCTGAAAGCGCAGATCGGCACGTTCGTCTATATCGGCGGTGACGGTGAACCCCGCGTCCACACCCGCCTCTTCAGCGAAAAGCCGGTCGTGGATCCGAACGCTCCGCCCAAGGAGACGGGCGCTGCAAACGGCGACGCCGGCGACGGCGACGGCGAGCAGGGTCCGAAGCTCAGCGCTACGTTGATCGATGAACTGGCGACGCAGCGCCGCCAGATCCTCGTCGCTCACATCGCCAGCGACCCGGCGATGGCACTCGACCTCACCATCTTCCTGATGGCGCAGAACGTGGTCTTCGAGCAGGCTCACATCCCCAACCACTCGACCCTGAAGTCGAGCGCCGCAGCCTTCCCGATCTTCGCCTTCCGCGACGAGGGATCGATGGCTTCGCAAACGATCGACGATCAGCGCCAGAAGCTCGACACGAGCTGGGCGGGTCTACCGACCATGACCGCCCGCTTCGACGCCTTCCGGGCGCTCGATGACGAAGCACGAGGCGCGTGGGTCGCGTTCTCGATCGCGCGCACGCTCGAACCGACGCTCAACGTCGCCGACGGCTATCGCAGAAACGGCTTCCACGACCATCTCGGTCGCCTCCTGGACATTCAGGCCGAGAATTGGTGGCGCCCGACCGCCGAGAACTTCTTCGGCCGGGTTAAGAAGACCGTCATGCTCGACGCGCTCGAGGAGATTGGAGGCCCGATCCTGCGCGGCCGCTACAAGGACGCCAAGAAGGGCGACCTTGCCGGCACCTGTGCCTCGCTGTGCAACGGCCAGGGTATCGTCGAGGCTGAGATCCGCGAGAAGGCGACGGCCTGGTTGCCGGAAGCCATGCGCTTCGACGGCATCGAAAAGGCGGCGCGCACCGCGCTGCGCTCCAGCTTCACCGACGACGAGACCGGCATCGATCCCGACGAGGACGAAGAAGGCGACCTCGACGGGGGTGACGATGCACCGATCGATCACGATGACGAGGAGGATTTCAGCCAAGCGGCCTGACGCCGGCTTGCACATTTCGAGGCGACTGGGGGCGGCACTCTTCGCGGAGTGTCGCCCCTCTTTTTGTAACCCGACACCGCCTTTCCAGAGGGGGAGGAAGCTGACGCGGGTTCGCCTCAACCCAATCAGGAGAACGATCGTGGCACAGACCACCGACAAGCTGTCGCCTGCCGACATCATCACCAACACGATCATCGACAAGCTGGAATCGGGCGTACGCCCTTGGGTCAAGCCGTGGCGCCCCGGCCTGGGCGGTCGCCCGCTGCGCGCGACCGGCGACCCCTACAAAGGCATCAACTGCTTCTGGCTGTGGCTGTGCGCCGAGGGCGCGGGCTACAACTCGCGCACCTGGATGACCTACAAACAGGCGCAGACCCTTGGCGGCCAGGTCCGCGAGGGCGAGCGCTCGCAGATCGCGATCTTCTACAAATCCTACAGCAAGACCGTCGAATCCGTCGTCACCGGCGACACGACCGACGAGATGCGCCGCGTGCTGCGCTCCTACGCCGTGTTCAACTGCGACCAGATCGATGGGCTGTCTCCTGACTACTACCCGAGCCCGGTCAACATCGTGCCCCCGGCTGATGCCCTCCCCGACCGCGCGCAGCGCTTCATCAATGCGCTGCCCGCGACCGTTCACATGCGCGGCGATCGTGCGTTTTACGACCGCATCGCCGACAGCATCACCATGCCCCCTGTCGAGCTGTTCTCTTCGCGCGCCTTCTTCGCATCGACGCTCGCCCACGAGGCGGGCCACTGGAGCGGCCACCCCGATCGGCTCGATCGCGAGTTCGGCAAGCGTTTCGGCGACGACGCCTACGCTTTCGAGGAACTGTGCGCCGAGATGACCTCCGCGCTGCTTGGTGCGGATCTAGGACTTCCCACTTCGCATCTCGACGACCACGCCGCCTATATCGGCTCGTGGTTGAAGGTGCTCCGCAAGGACAGCCGCGTGATCATGACCGCTGCCGCCAAGGCCGAGGCGGCCGCCAGCTATCTGCTCCGCGCGACGGGGCTGGACGTCTCGGCCGAGCCCGAGGACAAGATCCGTGAAGCGGCATGATCGCTCCGGCAAAATCGGCAGCGCTGAGCCTTATTCGATTGGCGCGTCATCGACTGACGATCGCCACGCCAGGCGGACCCTGTTTTTTCATCGGGCGGGCAGCAGCACTCCTGAGCTCATGCGAAACGCTGGAATGGCATCGTCCATCGTGCGAACGGGAGCCATATAGGAGCGCGTATGAGGATTGGAATGCGGTTGCGCTCGGTCGCGCTGTTCGAGCAGCTCGGCCCCGGCCTCGTTACAGGCGCCGCCGACGACGACCCGAGTGGGATCGCCACTTACAGCCAGGCGGGTGCGCAATTCGGGTTCGGCCTACTGTGGACCATGATCCTGACCTATCCACTAATGACCGCGGTGCAGCTGGCCAGCGCGCATATTGGCAGGGTTACGGGGTGCGGGCTGGCCAAGAATATGGGTGACCTGCTGTGGCGCCCATTGGTGACGGGGCTGGTCGTGCTCCTGTTCGTCGCCAATACGATCAACATCGGCGCTGACTTGGCCGCCATGGGCAGCGCGGCCGAACTCGCAACAGGCGGCAGCGCACACCTTTTTACCGTCGCCTTCGCGATTGCCTCGCTCTTACTACAAATGTTCCTGCCATACCGGCGCTATGCCGGAATGCTGAAGTGGCTGACGTTGACTCTCCTGGCTTATGTGGCGCTGGTTTTCATCGTCCGGGTCGACTGGGCTGCCGCGCTGAGAGGCATGGTAGTGCCAGAAATCGCCGGAGAGACAGCGGTGGTGACGATCGTCGCCGTGTTTGGGACGACGATCAGCCCATATCTGTTCTTTTGGCAGAGCGCGCAGGAGATGGAGCAAGTAGCGCTGGATCCTAAAGCTAGGCCGCTGACCAAGGCGCCGTCGCAGGCGCGGGCGGCTTTCAGCCGTATGCGGCTCGACACCTTCTTCGGCATGGCGGTATCGAACCTCGTTGCGCTTGCGATTATGATTGGGACCGCGGCAACGCTGCACGCTGCAGGCAAGGTGTCGATCGACACGGCGGCAGACGCCGCCAAGGCGCTGGAGCCGCTCGCCGGAAAGTTCGCATTCGTGCTGTTCAGCCTCGGAATTATCGGCACGGGATTGCTCGCAGTCCCCGTGTTGGCGGAATCCGCTGCCTATGCCATCGGCGAAACGCGGGGCTGGAAATGCGGACTGGACGAGCGGCCGTGGGAGGCGGTTGGGTTCTACTCGGTCATCGCGCTCGCCACGCTTCTCGGGATCGCGATCGATTGGTCGCCGCTCGATCCCATCAAGGCGCTGTTCTGGAGTGCGGTGGTCAACGGCGTGGTGGCGGTGCCCATCATGGTGGCAATGATGGTGGTTGTTTCGCGGCACAGTGCCATGGGCAAGTTCACCGCATCCCGGAGCCTCCGGTTCTTCGGCTGGACTGCGACCGCCGTGATGGCCTCGGCGGCGGCGGCGATGATCTTCGTCCAATAGAAGTAGGACCAGATAAGCGGCGTCCAGCTACCGGAAAGAAGAGGCCAGCCGCCGGCGGCTGGCTTTCAGGTCGCCAAATCGGCTGAACCGGCAATCGTCGAGCGATGCCCGCGCCGGCACAGGTCACATCAATTTTCTGACGATCGCTGCTCGCGCAAGCTCTCCTGCAGCCGACCGCCAGCGCGCTCGGGATCGATGTAGCCCTAGCTGCGATTAATCCCCTGCCCGTCAAGAACCTGCCGCACTTTCACGGCAAGCTGGTCGATCCCAAATGGCTTTGAAATGAACGCGACGCCCGGGTCGAGCACGCCGTTGTGGACGACGGCGTTGCGGGTATAGCCGGTCGTGAATAGCACCCGCAGACTTGGTTGCTGTTTGCGCGCACGATCGGCAAGCTCGCGACCATTCATGGCGGGCATCACGATATCGGTGAACAACAGGTCGACGCGCGGCTGAATCGCCAAAACGGCCAATGCCTGGGTGCCGTCGGACGCCTGAACGACCGTGTAGCCGAGCGTGCGCAGCGCATCGACCGACATGTGGCGCACCCGCTCGTCGTCCTCGACCACGAGGACGATCTCGTCTTTCTGGGCACGCGGTAGCGGGCTAGCGGCAGCTTCGTCCTGCGCTGCGGTCGTGGCCGAGCCGAGATAGCGTGGTACGTACAGCTTGACCGTCGTGCCCTGATCGGGCTCGGAGTAGATTTTGACGTGGCCGCCCGACTGCTTAACGAACCCGAACACCTGGCTGAGGCCAAGCCCGGTGCCCTTACCCACCCCTTTGGTAGTGTAGAACGGATCGAACGCGCGCTCGATCACATGCGGCGGCATCCCGGTTCCGGTATCGGTAATACAGAGCACGACATATTGACCTGGCTCGACCTCGTCATGCGCCGCGGCATAGCGCTCGTCGAGATGAGTGTTGTTGGTCTCGATCGTCAGTTTGCCGCCATCGGGCATCGCGTCACGGGCGTTGACGCATAGGTTGAGAACGGCGTTTTCCAGCTGTCCGGTATCGATAAAGGCCGGCCAAAGGCCGCCTGCCAGCACCGTTTCGATTGCGATGTGCTCGCCGATCGTCCGCCGCAACAGTTCCGACATCCCTCCGACCAGTTTGTTGGCATCGACGGCACGGGGCTCCAGCGGTTGCTGGCGCGAGAAAGCAAGCAGCCGAGCGGTCAGCTGCGCCGCGCGTCGCGCCCCTTCGCTCGCGTTGTCCATGCAGGACTTCGCCTTGTCGGGATCTGAGGTGAAACGGAGGCGGGCGAGATCGAGCGAGCCGATGACGATGGCTAGCATGTTGTTGAAGTCGTGCGCGATACCGCCGGTGAGCTGGCCAATGCTCTCCATCTTCTGCATCTGACGCACTTGCTGCTCGGCCGCCTTGCGCTCCCCCATTTCCTGGGTGAGGCGGGCGTTTGCCGCTTCCAGGGCGTCGCGACTCGTGATGGCGTCGCGCAAGCGCCCTCCGGCGTCGCGGATTGCGATCAACGCCAACAGTAGGATCGCCAACCCGCTGGCGAGCAATCCCACCTTGACGAGCGACGCCTGACGATGCGCTGCAGCCTCACGCTCAATTAGCAGCCGTTGCTCCTCGGCACTCATCGCCGCGATCCCAGCTCGGATGCCATCCATCAGCTGTTTGCCTTGCCCGGTTCGCACGAGCGCGAGCGCGTGAGCCGGGTTGCCGTTGCGATAGGCCTCGATCGTGACACGCATCAGGTCCTGACGGCGGTTCGTCATTGCGCGAAGGCGAACCAGGCGTTCGCCTTGGCTGGGGTTGTCCGCCACGGCATGCGCTAGTCCTGAGAACTCGACGCCCAGCCCGGCGAGACTCGTATCATAAGGCTCCAGATAGGCCGTCTGCCCAGTCAGCAGGAATCCTCGCTGACCACTCTCAGCTTCCTGAAGCCGCGACTGGATCGTCGCTAGCCGCTTTTGCACTTCCTCGGTGTGTTGGACCCATCCCACCGCGACTTCCTGTCGACCGACCAGCCACAGCGTGCCCAACACGGTGATCGCCAGCAGCGAGAAGCCGATGATCAGCGGGATGAGGGAGCGGTATCGAGGCTTCGTCAGCATGGCGGTTTCATGCCGAAATCGTTCGGAGGGAACAAGGAGGACCAATGAGCTTGTAACCGATTGGAGAATCGATCGTTCTCGCTCGTTGGCTCCTGGCTGTTCCCTGATTTCGTCATAGGCTGGTTCATATGCGTGATACCCCTCCCCAGCATCCCCGACCGCACAGCGATCGGATCGCCCGCTTGGTGCTCGACGGCGCCACCGACTTTGCGATCATCTCGATCGACCTCGACGGCAAGGTCACCAGCTGGAATCCGGGTGCCGAGCACCTCTTAG
>NZ_JAKNQJ010000029.1 GCF_022662335.1 Sphingomonas sp. CROZ-RG-20F-R02-07
CTTACGGAGCGACGGACGCCTCGGCGAGCATCCAACGCGCTGTCGGTTTCCGTCCGGCCCAGGAGATGTTCCCCGGCGCCCCGGCCCACCTTGTCGCGGCGTGCCCTGACAATGCCGTGCCGATCGATATCGCCCGGAACATTGAACGAGCACGTCGGGGGCATGTTCAGGTCAGCGTAGCGCGGTCGATCGAGGACATGACCAAGGTCTTTTCGGTTCGCTCCGCCACCTTCCAGGCTGAACAGGCGTGCCCTTATGAGGAGGAGTTCGACGGCAACGATTTCTGTGCGACGCAGCTTTTGGCCCATGTCGGCGACGATCCGGCTGCGTGCATCCGTATTCGCTATTTCGGCGATTTCGCGAAGCTCGAGCGCCTTGCCATTCGCCGTGAATATCGCAGCCGGAGCCTGTCGCGTCCTCTGGTCGAAGCGGCGCTAGCTCACTGCGCACGCAAGGGCTTTCGCCGGATCTATGGGCATTCACGATCGGATCTGATCGGGTTTTGGCAGCGGCTGGGCTTCGATGTCATTCCCGATCGCGCGCCGTTCTGGTTTTCGGACGTGGAATATGTCGAGATCGTCGCGGACCTGACCGCCGACCCGCTCGAAATCCGGTTCGGGATCGATCCGATGGTGGCGATCAGGCCGGAGGGAAGTTGGGACGAACCTGGTCCCCTCGACATGTCGCTCGTCCGTTCTTCGTTAGCGGCGTGACTAGGATGTCGAGCCGCCCTCAAACCGGATCTAGCGCTGCACGGGGCGCGGAAAGCATCCTGGTGCCAGATAGCTCTGCCTTGCGATCGCGGTTCGGCGACCGTGTTCGAGCATTGCTCGGTGAAAGAGGACTATCCGAGGAGGACCTTGCGGAGCGAAGCGCGCTGCCATCAAGCCGGGTAGATCGCATCTTAGCTGGCAGGCTCGTCCCGCTCACTTTCCGCGACATGACCCTTATCGCCGCTGTTTTCGGGATGCCGGTTCACGCCCTTCTTGTCCCGACCAGCTCGGCGGTCGAGGTCGTATCGCTCGAGGTAATTGAAGAGCGTGGAGCGGGCGACGCCTAGCTCCTGAGCAACGTCGGTTGCGGTTGCACCGGGCGCGCTGAGCCTCTCACGTATCTCTGGTAATTTGTCCGGCCCAAGCAGCCGCTTGCGTCCCGGGGGCGACATCTCGGCGGGATGCGTCTTGATGCCGTGAAGGTGCCGGTAGTGGCTGTCGAGCGCATCGAGCATCGCATGGAGCTTATCGTCGGCACCGGGTTCGATATGAATCCGGGGCGTACAGATCTCGAAGCTGACGCCACTGCGAAGCAGCTTGGTTATCGCCCGCACGAGCATGGGGGTCGCTATCGCCAGGCAGGAAAGATCATGGACTTTGACGCGATCGCCCGCTTCGAGGCCGATGCCCTTGCGCTCCAGCAGCTCGCTGAGCTGGCTAAACGTCTTCCGGCCGGCGAGCACCTCGATGTCGTCAGGGTGGAGGCACGACTGTTGGCTCTCAATCGTCGCCGAACCCGGTGTCTGCGCGAGGAAAGCGACGCTTTTTCTCAATCTTTTGCCCTTTACGCAAAGCGCCTTGCCCTGAGACCACGGCAACGCCTGACGTCGCCACCCCCTAAAAAGGGGATTTTCTATGTCAGGTCATGCGAATCGGCAACCGGGTGAGAAGGCGGGGTGGAGGCGATTCTTCAGTCGTCATCGCCAGCTACGCCGTCGCCGCCCTGACAATTGCCGGTTGCCAGCGTCGTCAATTATGGAATAGGATCAAAATTGTACTAGGCTGACGGAAGGCGGTCATGCTGCCAGTGGCTCTCACGGCGAAGGCGATCCAGCTCTGCGCAGCAGGGCTCGGAGGCGGTGTGGGGCCAGCGCCTGCGGCATATGCAATCACGGTACATGCCGGCGCGACGCTCAGCCGCCAGCCGGTCGCCGAAGCCGACGCCGAGGCGACGGTTCGCGATCTCGTCACCTTGGGTGCGGACTTCGAGGCGGGGCCGCTTGCGATCAGCGGACGCGACTTTGCGACCTACGGCGTCACGCCTGCATCGGTGTTCGACCCTTGCGCGCTCGCCCATATCGACGACAGGCCGATGGATGCGCCGGCAAGCGGCGTTCCGACGGTCTCGAATGTCGCTGCCATGGTCCGGCGCGCCTTTGGCGCGCGGATCACCGACACGATCCGGCCGATGAACGCGAGTTACGGCGCGCGGTATAGCTGGCACAAGTTCGGCCAGGCCGTTGACTTCGTGCCTGCGGGCGGGGTCAATTCGATCACCCGCGATCAGATCCGCGCGCTGATGGGGCAAAGCGGCATCCGCCTGATCGAGCTGCTGGGGCCTGGCGATCGCGGCCATTCCAACCACTGGCATGTCGCGTTTGCGCGGCCGGGACAGGTCATCGATCGAACACGGCCGATCGAGGAAGACGAAGACTGGATCGTCAACGTCGCCAGCGCGGATGTGCCGGCTTCGGCGCCGATCGGGACCGTAGCGCACGCCGCGCCTGCCTCGGTCCTTCAGACCGCAGCGAAAGCCCCGCCACAATGGGACGTGTTCGCGAGCGCTGAATGGCGCGCTTCTCAGGGAGGTGGTTCATGATCGGACGGTTTCTGAACAGGCTCGGGGGCGGAACCGGCGCGATCGCGCTTTGTGCTGCCGGCATCATCACGATCGCGGCCCCTCAACCGGCCTTTGCATCGGATTGGGGGTGCCAAGTGGTGCTTTGTCTCGCCACCCCGGGGTCGCCGACCAAGTACGCGGAGTGCGTGCCTCCGATCACGAAGCTCTGGAACGCGCTCGCCATGGGCGGCGGGTTTCCCTCCTGCAGCGGGGTCGGCATCAAAACGAAGTCGGCGAAGCATGGCTACACCATGACCGTGACGCAGACCGACGGCACCACGTCGCGCTATTCCCTCGATACGCGCTACCAGACGGTGACGCAGCAATGATCCACGCTGTCGCCGCCATCGCGGTGCTGGCGCAGCAATGCGCGTCCGAGGTCGCGACCGAGGCCGTCGTGCCGCTGGTCGTGACCGAGAGTGGCGGCGACGATCTGTCGATCAACGTCAATCATGGCCCGCGCGTGCGTGCCGGTTCGATTGCCGAAGGCGCCGCGCTGGTGCGCCGCTATATGGCGCAGGGCTATACGGTCGACGTTGGGTTGGCCCAGATCAACTCGGCCAACTTCGTGCGGCTCGGCGTGACGGTCGAACAGGCGTTCGATCCCTGTACAAACCTCCGCCTTGCCTCGTCGTTGCTGCAGGAAGGCTATGGCCTCGCCAGCCGGCATTATACCGGTCTCGACGCGATCTCCGCGACATACTCGCTCTACAACACCGGCACGCTGACGCGGGGATTCCGCAACGGATACGTCGGTCGCGTCTGGTTGGCCGCGAGCGGCATGGGTACGATCCAGGCGCCTCCGACTATTCCTGGCGCGCCCGCTGTGGCGGTCGCCGCCACGACCGCGCCCAAACCCGTGAGTGGCGGCGATAGCTGGGTGGTCGGGCAAATTGCCTCGGATGCTGTCGAGGTTTTCAAATGAGCGTCGATAACAGCGTTGCGCGGCCCACGCGGGACGTGGAGCTGGACGCCGGTGAGGCTGGCTTCACCATCCCACCCGACCTGGCTGAGCGGTATGAGGTTCGCATCATCCCGGCGAGCGACGCGAGCGAGCGCCGCATTGGCATGATCCTGCCCGGTGATCGCGAGAACCCGTCGATCGAGGTTTCCGGAAACGGCGACCGGATCATTGCGCGTAACGAGGATCCCGAGACCGTCGCTGCGCTGGTCAAATTGGCGAAACATAATGGCTGGGAGGGGATCGACGTCGATGGCTCTACCGAGTTTCGGCAGACCGTATGGGCTGCGGGGTCACGCGAGGGACTGACGGTTCGAGGCTACGAGCCCGACTTCACTGAGCAGGCTCGGATGGAGCAGGACCGGCGCGGGCACGCACAGGCGGTCCAGCGTGAACGCGAGGCGGCGGCAAAGCCTGCCCGGGCGATCGAACCGGCCGCGCCGGTTGTGGCGACAGCGGCGATCGATGCGACGATCCCCGCGCGGACGGCCGATGCAGCTCGGGACCCCGTTGGCGCGGCTTCGCCGGCGCAGAACGGCGCAGAGCTCTCGGACGACGACAAGCGGCTCCTGCTGAGACTGAGCGTGTACACCCAGGATCGTAAGGCGCTCTCGGAGGGTATGACGCCGGACCTCGAGCCGATGGAACGCGAGTTTCGGTACGAGCGCCTGGAGGTGAACAAGGAGGCGTTGGACGGCGCGCTTGAGCAGGCGCTGGAAAGCCCCACTCTGGTCCGCTCGTTTTCCAAGGCGGGCTACGAGACCGACGATCTGCGCCGAATGGCGCGCGAGGGCGAGTGGGATGGCGAGGTTGCTGATGCGATCTACCTCGTCCGCTCCGGGCTCAATCGTCACGACGTCGCGAAAGAGACGGTCGCATCGTTCGTGCAGTCCGAGCGCGAGGACGAACGGGCCGCGGCATCCACGGTAGCGCCGAAACGTAAACCGGAACCCGAACCACAAATCGTCCGTGAGGAGCGGCAGCACGAAGCTACTGCAACGCGAACCGAGAATGAGGAATTGGCCGAGCTGTTCCTGCGCGGCAGCGCCGAGCGGATCGCGGCCGATCCACGCCTTGCCAATGCGGTCGAAACACAGGCGGCGATGGAACAGCACATTGGTGTGGCTTTCTCAGGCGACGCGGACCGGATGATGTCCGCGAGTCTGGAGAGCCGCGAATTGATCTCGGGCGCGCTGATGCGCGGCTTGGATGTGTCGGTCCGTGAGCCAACGCCCGTTCGGCAAATCGAACCGATTCAAATCACCCACGATCTGGAGAGGTAACCTCAAGCCATGGAGACCCGTATGAAGTTCACACGCCAAATGGGCCGGATGATGTCCGACGCCCGAGCCCGGCAGGTCGTCGGTTTTGCCGGCGCGCTTGCCCTCATCTCGATCGCGCAGCCGGCCCTCGCTGACGGTGGCACCGCAATCGAAACCGGCCTCGGTACGATCAAGACTTGGATGACCACGGTCGCCTCGGTCGTGGGTGTCATCGCCGTGATGGCGGTCGGCTACGCCAAGCTGACCGGCCGTATGGACTGGGGCAAGGCCGTCACCGTCCTGATCGGCATCGGCATCATCTTCTCGGCAGCGACGATCGTCGGTTGGATGGGCGGATCGGCGTAACATGGAAGACAAGCTCGCCGAGGATAAGGTGTTCCTCGCTCTGACGAGGCCATCGGTGTTCATGGGATTGCCGCTTGAGGCAATTCTGCCGATCATCATGGTCTGCATGGTGTTCTGGGGGATCTTCCATAATCCCTTCTACCCCCTGGCCTTGTTCGGGGCGCTCTACTTTCCGGCGCGCATGATCTGTCACTACGACTTCAATGCGTTCCGACTGTGGGGCCTGTGGTTTCAGACAGGCTTTCTATCCAAGAACCGCAAGTTCTGGGGAGGCGGGAGCTACTCTCCCGTCCGCCTCGCCAAAGGCGTGAAGCGGAAGCATTTCGGCAATGACTGATTCCAAGCTGAAGCAGAAGAAAATAGCGCTTCGCGAGGCGGATGACATCAAGTTCATCCCCTATACGCGCCACGTCGACGACACCTTGGTTGCTCTCGAAGACGGCTCGCTCATGCGCATGTACCGCGTTGATGGGCGGCCGTTCGAGACCAGCGACATCTCCGATCTCAATACATGGCATAGCAAGCTCAACATCGCCTGGCGCTCTATCGGTGACGATCGCGTCGCGATGTGGACGCATCTCGTGCGGACAGCGACCGACCCGGTGCTGGGAGGCGACTTTCATTCTGCTTTCGCGAAGGCGCTGCAGGATAAGTACGCGGAGACCCTGAAGGAGAAGGTTCTCTACCACAACGAGTTCTACGTCACGATCCTCGTGCGTCCGTCGAGCATGGCGGGCGATCAACTCGGGCGGTTTTTCTCGAAGAAGCAGGCCAGCACGGAGATCGACGATCGCGCGCTCACGCTCATGGCGGACAAGTGCCGGGATTTTGAATCGCTGCTCGCCGACGTCGCGCCGGAGCCACTGGCGCTCTACGAGCACAACGGCATCCTGTTCTCGCAGCCGATGGAAGTGCTGCACTTCATCCTGACCGGCGATCGCATCCGTATCCCGCTGCTCAATGGGCGGCTTGGTCAGGCGCTCTATTCGTCGCGGGTTGTGTTCGGGCGCGAAGCGGCCGAGATCCGCTTGCCGCACAAGTCGCATTATCTAGGCATGTTCGGGGTGCGCGAATATGTCGCCAGCACGCGGAGCGGGCAGTTCAACAGCCTGCTGACGCTCGATTTCCCCTTCGTGCTGACCCAGAGCTTCGCGCCGCTGGTGAAGTCGGTCGCGAGCGAGCGGTTCACGAAAAAGTATAAGCAGATGGTGTCGTCGGACGACGCCGGCGTCAGCCAGGCCGAGGAGCTGCTCGACGGTGTCGACGATCTGATGGCGAACCGCTTCGCCATGGGCGAGCATCATCTGTCGATCTCGGTGATCGACGAGGATCCCAAGCGGTTGCTGGAGCGCCTGTCGATCGCGCGATCCGCCGCGGCCGACACAGGGATGGTGATGGCGCGCGAGGACGTGGCGTTGGAAGCGGCCTTCTGGGCGCAGCTCCCCGGCAACTTCAAGATGCGGGCGCGCCCCGCAGTCATCAACAGCCGCAATTTTGCGGCGCTGAGCCCGTTCTACACCTTCCCGGCCGGTCGCAAGTCCGGCAACCACTGGGGCGACGCGGTGACGCTGCTCAAGACGCGCGCCGGCTCGTCCTTCTGGTTCAATTTTCACCGGGCCGACATAGGCCACACGCTCATCATCGGCCCGACGGGCGGCGGCAAGACGGTCCTGCAAAACTTCCTGCAGGCGCAGCTCGAAAAGACCGGCGCCAAGCAGGTGTTCTTCGACAAGGATCGCGGTGCCGAGATTTTCGTCCGCGCCTGTGGCGGCACGTATCTGGCGCTGCGTAACGGCGAGCCGACCGGCTTCGCACCGCTGAAGGGGTTGACCGCCAGCCCGCACAACATCGCGTTCCTCAGGCAGTTCATCCGGGTGCTGGTGCGCCGGGAGAACCGGCCGCTGAGCGTCGCGGAAGAGCGGCTGATCGACGAGGGGATCGACGCTGTGATGCGCCTTCCCGCGCCGTCGCGTTCCTTCAGCGCGCTGCGCGAGATGCTGGGCTACGCCGATGCCGAGGGTATCGGCGCGCGGCTCGAGCGCTGGTGCCTGGGTGGGCCGCTCGGCTGGGCGTTCGACGGACCGGAGGACAAGGTGTCGATGGCGGCGCAGTTCGTCGGCTTCGACATGACGGACTTCCTCGAGAACCCGGAGATCCGCACGCCGACGATGCTCTACCTCTTTCACAGGGTCGACGAGCTGCTGAACGGCCAGCGTGTCGTGGTCGATGTTGACGAGTTCTGGAAGGCGTTGGAGGACGATGCGTTTCGCGCTTTTGCGCAGGACGGCCTCAAGACCTTCCGGAAGCGCAACGCCTTCATGGTGTTCGGCACGCAGTCGCCGGCCGACGCGCTGCGCTCGCCGATCGCTCACTCGATCATCGAGCAGACGGCGACCAAAATCCTCCTGCCCAACTCGGACGCGAAGCGGTCAGATTACTGCGAAGGGCTCGGCCTGACAGAGGCCGAGTACCGGCTGATCCGTGAGGATCTGACGCCGGAGAGCCGCACCTTTCTGGTCAAGCAAGGGCACACCTCGATCGTAGCGAAGCTCGATCTGTGTGGGATGCCCAACGAGTTGAAAGTGCTTTCTGGTCGCGAGGAAACCCTCGTCGCCATGGAGGAGGCCATTGCCCTGGCGGGCACCGATCCTGCGGCGTGGCTGCCGCACTTCTACGCCAACCAAAGGAGAAGCTGACATGTCGCTGAAGCGCCTCATCATGTTTGCAGCCGCGCCGGTCGCGCTCGCTGCGTTCGCGTCGCCGGCCGCTGCACAGGGGATCCCTGTGTTCGACACCTCGACCTACGTGCAAGCGCTCGCCCAGGTCCAAAACACGATGAAGATGATCCAGCAGGGCGAGCAGCAGATCCAGACGGCATCGAGCCAGCTCAGCTCTCTTCAGAAGCTGACGAACGTCAACAGTATCGCGCCGCAGTTGTTAAGCCCGCAGGTGCGCAACATTTTGCCGAACACGACGATCGATGCGTCGACGCTGCTGAGCGGCGACCTGTCGAAGATCGGCTCGCTAGGTACGCTCGCATCGAGCATCCAGTCTCGTTACGCGCTGTCCACGGGTTCCGACGCGGATGTGGCGTACAACCAGGCGCTTAAGGACGCGACCGGCTCGTCCGCGGCGATGGCAGCGTTGGGCGAGAATACGCTCAGTCTCTCCCAGACCCGGATGCAGGGTCTCGACCAGCTTCGGTCGCAGCTCGATACCGCCAAGGATCCCAAGGACGTGATGGACCTGCAAGCCCGCATCGCGGTCGAGCAGGCTCAGCTTCAGAACGACACGCTGAAGATGCAAGCGATCCAGATGGCGCAGTCCGGTCAGGCAAACATGCAGATCAGTGCGGCACAAGTCGCGGCTGGTCGCGAAGAAGCGGCATTCTTCAGCGCTAACACAATCAGGAAGTAATCATGCGCAAGATAACTTCCCTCTCGGCTTTGCTGCTTGTCTGTGGGTGCCAGCAGAATGTCGTGGTGCCGACCGCGAAGGAACTCATCGCAAGCCCACCGCTTCTCGCGGAGTGGCGGGTGAAGTGTGAAACGGGAGAGTATAGTCACCTTCCCGCCGACGAGAAGGCAAGGCTGTGCGCAACCACTGGAGATGCGACTATCTCGGTAGCGCAGATCAAAGCCGGTAACGAAGAAGCCGACATCTTCAAAGCGAACACGATTCGGAAGTAGCAACCCTTCTTACGCCTTGATCGCTGAAGATCGGAACCTGCCGTAATGCCTGCTGCTGCACCCAACATCATGACACTCTTCACGACCATGTATACGTATGTGGAGAGCGCCATCGCGACCTCGGTCGCGAGCTTCGGGTCGGGGCTCGTAAGTTTTGTCGCGGCGCCCTTGGCGCTGGCAGCGATCATCTACTTTCTTCTGCTCGGCTTCGCCGTGCTGCGAGGCGCGATTCAAGCGCCGCTGCGCGAGTTAGTCTTCCAAGCCGGCAAGGTTGGCTTCGCGCTCGCTGCCGCAAGCTCGATCGGCTATTCAGCGTTCGTGGTGAACGTGGTCACCAACCTGCCGAGCGAAATTATCGCGGCTGGATCCGGCACGCCCGTCACCAACCCGGGGACGACCTTCGACACCTATGTCTCCGATACGGGCAAGCTGGCAGGAAAGCTGGTCAATGCGAACCTACAGGTTCAGTCACAAGAACAGAAGGGTTTCACTGACTTCCGCACGCCGGTGATCCAGCTTAGCGCTACGCTGATTACCTACCTGTGTATTGGCATCCTTTACATATTCGCGTTCCTATCAGCGTCGATAGGTTTCTGCATCGTCATCTTTGCCAAGCTGTCAGTCGCGATCTGCGTCGCGCTCGCCCCACTCGCGCTTGCGTGTCTGCTGTTCAACTCCTCCCGCTGGCTGTTCGACGGGTGGCTGAAGCAGACCGTCAACTTTATCCTGCTGATGGTCGTCATGGCGATCATGACGAAGTTCATCACGGGGCTTCAGGAGGCCGCGATGGACGGTATCATGGGATCGGTTCCCGATGATGGCTCGTCGTTTCTGATGACCCAGAACGGCTATATCGTTCTGAAGGCGTCCGTGATGCTCGTTGCCACGGTCGCCTGCGCGGCGATCTACATCGTCGGTACAATCTTCTTTTTTCAGTCTCCGGCGATCGCGGCTGGCATCGCAGGTGGCGCGTCATCTGGTGGCCATGGCTTCCTGATGACCGGCGCGAACATGTTGACCAACCGACTCATGTTCCGGCGCGCCACGCAAGCGAACCGTCCGGCCGCTGGAGGCGGCACGGGCGGTTCGGCCTCTCGCTCGACCTAGCCCGCATCGCTGCCCGCTCTTGGACCATGGATCACGAACACCGCCCACGCGGCAAAGATACGAACGGAGACCGTATGAAAAAGCTGACCATTGTGGCGTTTGGGGTGGTTGCGCTGAGCGGCTGCACCGGGACCCACATCAAACCTGTCTCCGTGTGTGACGGGAAACACCGTCGGCCTGCGAACCTCTACGGCACCATCCTGCCGAGCCTTCCCGTGCCGCTCCCGGCGTCTCAACAGGGAGCAGGGCAGTCGATGGTCGCGCCACCAAGCGGCGCCGCGCCTGCACCGGCGCCTTCGCCAGCTCCGGACCCGGTGCTGATGCGTGATGACGCACCCCCTCCCACTCCCTCACCATCGCCGGCTCCTGCGCCCGGCGCAGCGCCTGCTGCCCCGATCGGACCTGGCGCGATGAATGTCCCACGTTCAGCGCCCCGGACGTCCCAGCGGGGCGTCGCGCTGACCTACTCCTCCTGCTGAAGGGATCGACGCCATGGGCGCGGTGAAGTCCGAAGATAAAGAGAAATACTTCGAGACGTCGAGGACGTGGGAATACGACCGTATGCGTGCGGCGATCCAGTCCAAGAAGCTCGCATGGGGTGTTGCGGCAGGAGCCTGCGCACTTTCCGTAGCCTCGGTCGCGGCTGTGGCCATGCTCGCACCGCTCAAGACCGTCGAGCCCTACGTCATTCGGGTCGATAAGACCTCGGGCGAGACGCAGGTTGTCACCGCGCTGAAAGGGCCGCAGCCGCGCACCTATGAAGACGCGGTCAACCGCTACTTCATCTCGCAATATGTGCGTCTTCGCGAGGGCTGGC
>NZ_JAKNQJ010000003.1 GCF_022662335.1 Sphingomonas sp. CROZ-RG-20F-R02-07
CGGCGGATGGTGCGGCAGCCCGCGCGCGGGCGGGTGGCGGCACGGCCGGTCCGACCTCGCGGGTGAGCAGCGCGGCGACCGCGTCGATCGCGACCTCGGCATCGTCGCCGCGTGCGGTGATCGTCACCGGGGTGTCGTGCGCGAGCCCCAGCCCCAGCAGCGCGATCGAACTGGCCGCCGATGCCTGCCGGCCGGCGCTCGCCAGCGTCACCTCCGCTGCGAGCGGCCGCAGCGCCGCGACGATCCGCGCCGCCGGACGGGCGTGCAAGCCGTGCGGCAGGCCGATGCGCATCGTCCGCACCCTCTCGGCCCCGCTGGCCACGGCGGTTCCGGGCGCCGCGGCCTGCCGCTCGAACCGGAACAGCGCTTCCCCGACGGCGACGATCCCGCCCGGATGGCGCCAGCCGATCGCGACGCCCGCGCCGGTCAGGAGCAGCGGCGTCACCGCCGCGCTCGCGCCCGTCACCAGCCGATCGAGATCGAAACGGATCAGCGGATCGCCCGCCCTGACCGCGTCGCCGGGGCGGACGAGCGCGGTGAACCCCGCGCCGCACAGCGCGACGCTGTCGATGCCGATATGCATCAGCAATTCGGTGCCGTCCGCCATCGCCATCGTCACCGCATGGCGCGCGGCATGCACCGTCAGGATGGTGCCGTCGCACGGGGCGTGCAGCGTGTCGCCGGTGGGATCGATCGCCATGCCCTCGCCCAGCATGCCCTCGGCGAAGACCGGATCGGGCACCTCGGCGATCGGCATCGCCCAGCCGGCGAGCGGGGCGAACAGCGTGATGGTGGTCATGCGGCGATGATTCCTGAGGCCGCCGTTACCGGCTCCTGGGGGCGGGGCGGGCGGGCGCGGCGCTCGACCGTCAGCGTGGCGGGGCGCAGGCCGGGCACGGTGGCGGCCAGCGTCAGCACGCCGCGCCCGGCATCCGCCGCGACGATCACTTGCGCGAGCCCGTTGAACAAGGACCGCGCGTCGCCCTTTTCGGGCTCGTGGCAGTTCGGATCGCCATTGCCGACGCCGATGATCGCGCCGCCCGTGATCGCAAAGCGAGCCGGCAGATTGGCGCGCGGCACATGGCGGCCATGTGCATCGACCGCGTCGACCGTCACCGGCTGCACGTCCTCGCCATCGCCGGCCATCACGCGGCGCGCGGGCGTCAGCCGCAGCGCGACCGGCGCGCCCGCCGTCTCGTGCACGGCGCGCGCCACCGCCCGGCCACCGCGATAGGCGATCGCCTCGATCCGGCCGGGCGCATAGCGCACGGTGCACGGTGCCCCCATCACCCGGTCGAGCGGCGCATCGGCGACGGTGCGGCCGTTCAGGCGCACGACCACGCGATCCGCGTTGCCCGTCACGAGCAAAGCGATCGGCTGCCCCTCGCGGCCCGGCCAGGTCCAGTGCGGCGCGATCGCCACGACGGGCGTGTCGTCGATCCACTGCGCGCGGCGGATGTCATAGGCGGTCTTGGGAAAGCCGCACAGATCGAGGATCCCGAAGAAACTGGAGACGGTCGGCCAGGCATAGGGTGTGGGCTCGCCGTGATAATCGAACCCCGTCCAGACGAAGCCGCCCGCGACGAACGGCCGCGCGGCGATCGCCTGCCAGCTCGCGCGGTGCGTGGCGCCCCAGCTCGCCGCCTCGGTGTCGTAGGACGAGATGACGTGCGCGGCGGGATCGTTGGCGAACGCACCGCGCGTCATGAACGCGCTGGTGTCTTCCGAGCTGGTGACCGGCTGCGCGGGGCGCAGCGCGTGGAACTTGTCATATTCGTTCTGGTAATAGTTGAAGCCGGTGACGCCCACGACCTGCGAGACGTTGGCGGGGGCGTAGAACATGCCGTTCTGTGCCGCGGTCACCGGCCGGCCGTCGTCCAGCCGGCGGACCGCCGCGGCCATCCGGCGCACCATCGCCACGCCGGCGGGCGTGCCCTGCATCGGCTCCTCGTTGAAGACCGACCAGAGGATGACGCTCGGATGGTTGCGGTCGCGCCGGACCATCCATTCGAGCTGCGCCAGATAATCGGGCGCGGGATCGAAATGGCGGTTCTCGTCCATCACGAGGAACCCCATGCGGTCGGCAAGGTCGAGCAGTTCGGCGGCCGGCGCATTGTGCGAGCAGCGGATTGCGTTGCAGCCCATGTCCTTCAGCCGCTGGAGCCGCCAGGCGAGCAGCGCATCGGGCACCGCGACGCCCACCCCGGCATGATCCTGGTGGAGGCACACGCCCTTCAGCTTCACCGGCATGTCGTTCACGAACAGGCCCCGATCGGCATCGAACCGGATCGTGCGAAAGCCGATCGCCAGCCGGCGCTCGTCCAGCGTCGCGCCGTCGCCCACCCGAACGATCAGCGTGTAGAGCGTCGGCCGGTCGACCGACCACAGGCCGGGCGTGCCGGCCGCCAGCGTCAGCCGCGCCTCGGCGCGATCGAGCGACGCGACGCTCGCCGTCGCGCTGCCCGTGGCGACCACGCGCCCGTCGGATGCCACCAACGTCGCCGCCACGCTCGGCATGGCGACGGCATCGGCGATGTTCTCCAGCGTGACCGTCACGGGCACGCGCCACTGCCCGTCGTCGCCGCGCCGCGGATCGGCATGCACGCCGTCGGTCGCGATCGACACCGCCGGCCGCCGCGCGAGCCAGGCATGGCGGTAGAGGCCGGCGCCTTCGTACCACCAGCCCTCCATCGCGTTCGCATCGACGCGCACCGCGATCACGTTCGGCTCGTCGCCGAACCGCGCGAACGGCGTCAGGTCGACATAGATGCCGTTATAGCCCGACCAATTGTGCGCCACGACGCTGCCGTTCACCCAGATCGTGGCGTGGGTGGCGATCGCGCCGAACTGGATCTCCAGCTTGCGGCCACGATCGGCGGGGTCGAGCCGGAGCGTGCGGCGATACCAGCCGATGCCGCGCGGGCGATAGCCCTGGCTGACATTGGCGGTCTCGACGACGGGCTGGAACGACGCCCAATCGTGCGGCAGCGTCACCGCCTCCCAGCCACGATCGTCATAGCCGATCGCGGCCGCGCCCTGCGCGGCGCCCGCCTTCACGCTGTTGTAGGTCGCGTCGTGCGTCGCGGGCGGCGGCGGGACGATGTCGCCCGCATGGAAGCGCCAGCCATGATCGAGCAGCACGCGCGATGGATCGGTGACCGGCAGCCGTTCGGGCAGTTGGTCGAGCGGCGGCGGCATCGGCGGCCCGGCGTCGGTGTGTCCGGCCGCCGGCAGCGGGCCGACCGCGAGCGCTGCGCCGATCGCGGCGGAGCCCTGCAGCAGCGCGCGCCGGTCGAGCGTCATTCGCGCCGTTCCCCGCCGATCCACGTCGCCCGCGCGGCGAAGCCGGCATCGAGCCACACCCAATCGGCGCGCAAACCCGCCGCCAGGTCGCCGCGCTCATGGCCCAGCCCGAGAAACGCCGCGGGGTTGGCCGCCGCCATCCGCGACGCCGTCGCCGGCGCGATCCCCAGCATCGACACGGTGTTCGCCACCGCCCGTGCCATGTCGAGATCGGATCCGGCCAGCGTGCCGTCGGCAAAGGCGCAGACGCCATCGGCGACCCGGATGGGGCGGCCCTGCAGCACGAAATCCTTCTCGCGCGCGCCGACCGACGACATCGCGTCCGTCACCAGCATCATCCGTTCTACGCCGCGCGCGCGCAGGGCGATGCGGAGCACGGTGGGCGAGACGTGAACGCCGTCCACGATCAACCCGCACCAGGGCCGCGGATCGTCGAGCGCAGCGCCGATCAGCCCTGGCGCGCGCTGCTGCATGGCGGGCATCGCGTTGAACAGATGCGTGATGCCACTGAGCCCGGCATCGAAGGCCGAAAGCGCGCCCGCATGATCCACCTCGGTATGGCCCGCGCTGACCCGCACGCCCGCCGCCGCCAGCGCGGCAATATCGGGCAGCCGCGCCAGCTCGGGCGCGATCGTCACCATCACCACCCCCAGGCGCGGGCGCGACAGCAGCGCGATCATCGCATCGTCGAGCAGGCGGAACCGGGTCGCGTCATGGATGCCCTTGCGCGCGAGCGCCAGGAACGGCCCCTCGATATGAACACCGACGACGCCCGGCACGCCGGCCGCGATCGCCGCGTCCACCGCATCCAGCGCGCGCTCGATCCGATCGGGATAGTCGCTGATGAGCGTGGGCAGGAAGGCGGTCGTCCCGAACGCCGCATGCGCCGCGCCAATCGCGGCAATGCCCGCGACGCTCGTCTCGTCGTTGAACAGCACGCCACCGCCGCCGTTCACCTGCGTGTCGACGAAGCCCGGCATCAGCCAGCCGCCCTCCAGGTCGATCGCGCCGGCCGCTCCCGCCCCGCACGGTTCGATCGCGACGATCCGCCCGTCCGCGATGGTGATCGCCGCCCCCGGCCACACTGCATCCGCCACCACGACATGGCCATTGCCGAAACGAAGGATGGTCATCGGGTCTGGGTCACCTTGGCGAGATGCGGCGGCCGGTCGGGATCGAGCCCGCGCATCCGGGCGAGGCGTTCGGCGGCGCCATAGAAGCTGGCCAGCATCAGGATCGGCTGGATCGCGGCATGCGCGGCCTCGACCGGCAGCAGCGCGCCGTCGTCCGCCCCGGCACGCAGCACGATCGCACCACGCGCCGCGAATTCGTCCGCGACGGCCGTGACGCCCTCGCCCGCGGCATCGCCCGTCGCGAAGGCGAGCACGGGGAAACCGGGCCCCACGATCGCCATCGGCCCGTGGCGCACTTCGGCGGCGCTGAACGGCTCGGCCTGGATCGCGCAGGTCTCCTTCAGCTTCAGCGCCGCCTCCTGCGCCGCGGCGAAGCCATAGCCGCGGCCGATGACGAACATCTGCCGCGCCGCCGCCAGCGGTGCCACGCCCGCCGACCAGTCCTGCGCGACGGCGCGCGCGAGCAGGTCGGGCAGCGCCGCCACCGCCTCCGCCAGCGCGCCGTCCTGCGACCAGGCCGCCACCAACGCCACCATCAGCGTCATCGCGGCGAGGCAGGATTTGGTCGCCGCCACCGAGCGTTCCGGGCCGGCGCTGAGCGGCAGCAGCCAATCGGCCTGCGTGGCGAGCGGCGAACCTTCGTCGTTGACCAGCGCGGCGACCTCGATCCCCGCCGCCTGCCAAGCCGCCGTGGTCGCCAGCAGATCGGGGCTGCGGCCCGATTGCGAGATCGCGATGCACAGCGCCCCCTCCGTCTCCACCGGCGCCGCGAACAGCGAAGCCACCGACGGCGCGACCGAGACGACCGGCACGCCCAGCATCGTCTCGATCAGATATTTGCCATAGGTCGCCGCATGGTCCGACGAACCGCGCGCGCAGGTGCCGACCAGCCGCACCGGCCGCTGCCGCAGCCGCGCGGCGAGCGTCGCGATCGTCTCGCGATTGGCGAGCAGCGCACGCCGCGCCGCCTCGGGCGCCTCCAGGCTTTCGCGGCGCATCAGGCTGATCGGGTCGGTCGCGACTGTCATGGCATCACAGGTCCGTCAGTTCGGCGACGAAATCATAGGCGTCGCCCCGGTAGAAGGATTGGGTGAACTCGACCGCGCGGCCGTCGCGCAGGAAGCCGCAGCGTTCGATCAGCAGACCGGGGCTGCCCGGATCGATGCCGAGCAGCCGCGCATGGTTGCCGAGCACCGGCACCGCGCGCAGCCGCTGCAGCGCGCGCGTCGGCCGGTGACCCGTCGCGTCGAGCGCGGTGTAGAGCGAATCGGTGACGTCTTCGATGCCGGGCAGGCACCAGCCGGGGATCGTCGAGAATTCCAGCGCCATCGGGATCTCGTCGGCATGGCGGACGCGGTGAAAGCGCAGGACCGGCGCGCCGGGCGAGAGGCCGAGCTGCATCGCCTCCTCCGGCATCACCAGCCCCGCCGCGCGCGAGATCCAGCTGCTGCTCGGCGACCGGCCCCGCGCGATCATGTCCTCGGAAAAGGACGAGATCCGCGCGAAGCTCTTCTCGATCCGGCGCGACACCGTCGTGCCCGCGCCCCGCCGGCGCACGAGCAGCCCCTCCTCGACCAGCTCGGCCATCGCCTTGCGGATCGTGATGCGCGAAATGCCGAATTCGATCGCCAGGTCGCGCTCCGCGGGCAGCGCGGCGTCTTCCTCGAGCACACCGCCCGCGATCGCCTCCCGCAACAGCCGCGCGAACTGGACGTAGAGCGGCGCGGGATCGCTTGGCACCATCGGCCCGATGCGCGATGCAAACGTCACGACGCGGCAAACTCCCCCCGAAGATCCTGCAGCCACGACCGCGATTGGCCGCATTTGTCATATATTGGCATTATCAACTTCCTCGCGCAATGCTCTTACGATCGTCTCGTCCGCCGGGGCGAAGGCCAGCCCGAACCCCAATGGATCGGGCACGGTGGCGGTCGTCCGCCCGCCGTTCGATCGGGCGGTCGCGTGCAGCGCGCGAAGGCCCGCCGCGACGAACAGCCGCGCATTGCCGGGATCGACGCCGGCGCCCGCGACGATGCGGCAACGCCCCTCCGCCCGCTCCGCCATGGCCGACAGGGTGGCGATACCGTCAGTGGCGCGCGGCTGCCCACCCGAGCTGAGGATCTGGTCGATGCCTGATGCCACCGCCTGCGCCACGGTTCCGACCGGATCGGCAACGGTGTCGATCGCCCGGTGGAGCGTGATGTGCGGAGCCCCGGCCCTGTCGCGCCAGCGGTTCATCGCTGGCCAGTCGATTGCGCCATGCCGTGCCACGCCGAAGACGAGCCCGTCCACGCCCGCCGCGAGCAGTGCACGCGCCTCGCCAGCCGCGATCGCCATCTCGTCGGCGTCATAAGCGAAATCGCCCGCGCGGGGCCGCACCATCGCGCGGACCGCGACGCCCGCCGGCCGCGCGACCGCCAGCACCGCCTCCGCCAGACCCTGCGACGGAGTCAGCCCGCCGAGCACGAGCGCCGAGCAGAGCTCGATCTGATCGGCGCCGCCGGCGATCGCACGGTGTGCGCTGACGAGCGAATCCACGCAGATCTCGAGAAAGCCGGAAGCGCGCTTCGCCCGCGACCGATCGGCGTGCGGATCGCTCCCTGCCCCTTCGTCATGCGCCATGGATGCCCCCTTCTGCTCAATTCACACCACATTTCCCCAGCCGACACAAATCTGCAAAAAAAGATTGATTGGCCTGCAATTGGTCATATACCAAGTTCCAAGCATCCCGAAGGCGGCATCGATGCCGGGAGAGATGCGAGCGGCCCACCGGCCGATGATTGCAGGGAAGCGACGACCAGTGCCGACGCATGGGGCGGCGGCGACGAGGGGGGATTGTTATGACGTTGCGATTGCACTTGGCTCTGACCACCGCATTGTGCCGCGTGGCGGCCCCCGCAGCCCTGTGCTGCGTGGCGGCACCGGCTCTCGCCCAGCAGGCCGGCAGCGGCGCCGCGACCGCGGCCGTCGATGATCCTACGCCGGAAGCGAACACGGACGGCAAGGGCGACATCGTCGTCACCGGGATCCGCAAGAGCCTGAGCGATGCGATCGCGACGAAGCGCAGCACCAACGCCATCGTCGACGTCATCAGCGCCGAGGATGTCGGCAAGTTTCCCGACACGAACGTCGCCGAATCGCTGTCGCATCTGCCGGGCGTCACCGTCGACCATCAGTTCGGCGAAGGCGAGCAGGTCTCGATCGCCGGCGTCGAGCCCGCGCTCAATCGCATCCTGATCGACGGCCATTCGATCGCCTCGGCCGACTGGGGCGGCAATCCCGGCGACCGTTCGAGCCGCACCTTCAACTATTCGCTGCTCTCGCCCGAGATCATCAGCCAGGCGATCGTCTACAAGACGCCCGAGGCGCGGCTTCAGGAAGGCGCGATCGGCGGCACCGTCGACGTCGTCACCCGCAAGCCGCTCGATCTGAAGCCCGGCACGATCACCGCGACCGCGGGCGCCGACTATAACGACCGGTCGGACAGCACCAATTTTCGCGGCTCCGCGCTCTATAGCTGGCACAATGCCGACGACACGTTCGCGGTGCTTGGCTCGGTCAACTACAACAAGGAAAATCTCGCTCGCGCCGGCGTCGCGGTGTACGGTTATCTGACCGGCAGCCAGTTCACGACCACCGACGCCGGCGGCAATCTCGTGCTGCAGAACCCATCGGCCAAGATCACCGGCGGATCGATCCAGGATCTGCAGACCGCGCGGCTGCCCGCCTATCTGGCGCACGAATATTTCCAGCAGGAGCGCCAGCGGCTGGGCTTTACCGGCACCGTCCAGTTCAAGCCGGCCGACAATCTGACGCTGACCGGCAACGTGATCGTCATCCGCGGCAATTACGACAATTTCAGCAATTCCGAATATAGCTACAACACGCGCGGATCGCAGCTCCAGGCGGCGACGATCAGCAACGGCCTCATCACGTCGGCCACGTTCGCCGCACAGCCGAGCACCAGCAGCACCTGGATGGGCGAGCTCGACACCAATTTCCGCCGCACCCGGATCAAGAACGACAGCTACACCCTGTTGTACGACTGGAACCCGGGCAATTGGAAGGTGACCGGCAATGTCGGCTACACCCGCGCCACCGGCGGCAAGGATCCGGAATATCTGCTGAACTTCCGCACGCGGCAGGGCTTCACCGTGGGGGCGAACGGGCGCAACACCTATCTCAACTGGGACAATCCCGCGAGCGACGGCAGCCAGTGGATCAGCACCTCGCCCGCCGAATCGAGCCTGCAGACCGAGCCCGCGGTCCTCGCCAAGACGAACGGCGCGGGCTTCTACGGCGCGCAGATCGGCGGCATCACCAGCGCCGAGAACACGGTCGACAAGGAAGGCTTCGGCCAGCTCGACATCGCGCGCGATCTCGGCGACGGCTTTTTGCGCAAGCTGTGGCTCGGCGTGCGCGGCAGCCAGCACAACAACCAGCAGACCACCTATGGTGGCGCCACCTTCACGAACAATCTGTTCACACTGGCCGATCTTGGGTCGTACACGCTGGACAGCAGCGTCTTCGACGGCCTGACGACCACCGGCAACGGCACACCCTATGCCACGCTGACGCAGGCCAATGCGATCGCCGCGCTGAACGCGCCGGGCACGCTGAACGTCACGCGGTCGCTCGACACCGGTTCGTACTTCAAGGTGGATGAGCGGATCATCACCGGCTATGCCCAGCTCGATTTCGCGACCGGCCATCTGCACGGCAATCTGGGCGGCCGCTTCGTCAGCACGCGCGACACGTCCTATTATTATCTCACCTCGAACAACGCCACGCAGTTCGTCGTGGCGCCGCGCAACGACGACCGGTTCCTGCCGGCCTTCAACATCGCCTATGACATCGGGTCGCAGGTCGTGGTGCGCGCCGCGGCGGCCAAGGTGATCGCGCGGCCGCGGTTCAGCGATCTGGCCGGATCACTGTCGCTCGACGACACGACCGCGACCGGCAGCGGCGGCAATCCCGATCTGAAGCCCTATGCCGCCACCAATTTCGGCGTGTCGGCCGAATGGTATTTCGCGCCAGCCAGCTATCTGTCGGGCGAATTCTTCTACCGCGACATCTCGAACTATATCGGCAACCAGACCTACGATCAGTCGATCACCAACCAGCTCACCGGGCGGACGCTGACCTACAATGTCTCGCGGCCAGTGAATGGCGGCAAGGCGACGGTGACGGGCTTCTCGGTCACCGCGCAGACCTCGTTGATCTGGGGCTTCGGCATCCAGTCCAACTACACCTTCGCCAGCGCCGATACCGGCGTGTCGGGCCAGGGCCTGCCCTATCTGTCGCGCAACACCTACAACATCATCCCCTATTTCGAGAAGGGGCCGTTCCAGGCGCGCGTCAGCTACAATTACCGGTCGAAATATTTCTACGGCTTCGGCCGCCTGCAAGCGTCCAACTACACCGATTCCTACCGGGAGCTGGATTTCTCGGCGAGCTATTATCTGACGAAGGCGATCCGGCTCACCGCGAGCGCGTCGAACCTGCTCGACGAGACCTATTACCAATATAGCAGCACGCCGTCGGCGCCGGATGCGCTGTACAAGAACGGCCGGCTGTTCGCGCTCACCGCCACGTTCCGGATGTGACGCATGGCGCGGGACGATGGCATGGCCGGATTCCGCGCTTCCCCTCTCCTGCGGATGCCGCCCGCGATCGCGTCCGGCATCCTCCTGCGCCGCCCCGGCTCGTGCCGCGGGCGGCGCCCTTTTGTCGGCGAAACCGGTTTCCGCCGGTCAGCGACACCGCCTACACAGCGTCCTGATCCCATGAGGAGTAATGCCTTGCCCGTTAGATTCCGGCTTGCGCTGGCGGCCCTTGCCCTGCCCTCCGCTGCGATCGCCGCCGATCCGCTGCCGCTCGTCCCCCTGCCCGCCGCGATCACGCCCGCGGCCGGCGGCTTCACGATCGCGGCGGGGCAGCGCGTCGCGGCGGCGGCGGGCGACACCGGTGCCGCGAATGCGGCGCGGCTGTTCGTCGAACAGATGCAGGCGCAACGCGGCCTCGCGCTCGTTCCCGCCACCGGTGGCGCACCGATCCGGTTCGTGCGGGACGCCGGCATCGGCGGCGCCGAAGCGTATCGGCTGACGGTCACCCCCGCCGGCATCACGGTCGCCGCGTCGGGCGATGCGGGGCTGATCTGGGGCGCGATGACGCTGGCGCAGCTCGCCAGCCCCGATGCTGCGATCAGACGGCCGGTGACGATCGGCGCGGTGACGATCGCGGATGCGCCGCGCTTCGCCTGGCGCGGCCTGATGATCGACGTCGCGCGGCATTTCCAGCCGATCGGCGTGCTTCGCGACATCGTCGACCAGATGGCGGCGGTAAAGCTCAACACGCTGCACATCCACCTGACCGACGATCAGGGCTGGCGCGTGGAGATTCGCAAATATCCCCGGCTGACGACGATCGGCGGCTGGCGGACGCCGCCCTCCACCGGCGGCGCACCGGGTGCGCCGGTGGGCGGCTTCTACACGCAGGGCGAATTGCGCGGGCTCGTCGCCTATGCCCGGGCGCACGGCATCACGATCGTGCCCGAGGTCGATCTGCCGGGCCATGCGCAGGCGCTCGTCGCGGCCTATCCCGAACTGGGCGTGGCCGGCGACCGGCCGGCCGTGGGACATGACTGGGGCGTCAATCCCTATCTGTTCGATCCCGGCCCCAAGGGCATCGCGTTCGTGAAGGACGTGCTCGACGAGCTGATGGCGATCTTCCCCGGCACCTATATCCATCTGGGCGGCGACGAGGCGGTGAAGGACCAGTGGGAGCGCAGCCCCACCGTCCAGGCACAGATCAAGGCGCTGGGCCTGAAGGACGAGGACGGCCTGCAAAGCTGGATGATCGAACAGTTCGGCCGGTATCTGGAGGCCAAGGGCCGGCGGCTGATCGGCTGGGACGAGATCCTGGAGGGCGGGCTGCCGCCCTCCGCCTCGGTGATGTCGTGGCGCGGCGAGAAGGGCGCGGTGGACGCCGCCAATCAGGGCCATGACGTCGTCCTGTCGCCCGATGGGCCGCTCTATCTCGATCATCTGCAAAGCGACCGGACGGACGAGCCGCCGGGCCGGTTCGGCATCTACACGCTCGCCGCCGTCTATGCCTATGATCCGATGCCCCCCGGGATCGCGGGCGCGGGCGCGGCGCATGTGCTCGGCGCGCAGGGCAATGCGTGGAGCGAATTGCTCGTTACCCCGGCCGAGGTGCAGCACAAGCTGTTTCCGCGCGCCGCCGCGCTCGCGGAGATCACCTGGTCGCCCAAGGCCGCGCGCGACTGGGCCGGCTTCCTGCCGCGCGTCCACCGGCAGGGCGAACGCTGGACCCGTGCGGGCATGACGGTCGCCGACAGCGCGTTCGCGGTCGGCTTCACGCTGGTCGGCACGCCCGGCGATGCGCTGCGCAAGAATGTGGTGCCGGTGACGCTCGCCACGCAATCGGGTTATGGGACGATCCGCTACACCGTCGACGGCAGCATGCCGAGTGCGACATCGGCGGCCTATGCCAGCACGATCCCGCTGCGGCCGGGCGCCGTGCTGCGCGCCGCAGCCTTCGACGCGGCCGGCGCCGCGACCGCGACCCCGCGCCGCTTCGATGCCGGGCGTGCCGCACTGCTGTCACGGAGCAGCGCCGAGCTGACCGCCTGTCCGGCCGGGGCGATCGGCATGCGCGTGCCGCTGGCGGCGGATGCGACCGCGAGCGCCCCTGCCTATGCGATCAACCTGTTCGACACCTGCACGCGCTATCCCGACGCGCCGCTCGACATCGCGACCGGCTACCGCGTCGAGATCGCGCGGCTGCCGCGCAACTACGGCCTCGCGCATGACGCATCGGCGCTGCGCGCGCATTATGCGGTCACCGCGCATGGCGAGCTGCTGGTCCAGGTGGGGTGCGCAGCGGCCGCGAAGGCGCGGGCGGCGGGCGACAAGACCGCGCGGCCCGTCGCCGCGGGGCTGTTCGCGCTGCCCGATCCCACGACCGCACCGCAGCGCTTCGCCTTTGCCGGCACGCTGCCGCGGATGGCGAAGGACGCGGACATCTGCTTCCAGTTCACCTCGCCGCTATCGGACCCGTTCTACACCGTCGAACGCGTGCAACTGGTCGAGGGTCGCCGATGAGGTGGCTGTTCGCCGCGTTCCTGGCGGTCGCGGCGCCGGCCGTCGCCGCGCCCAAGACGGTGGTCGCGCTCGACCAGGGCTGGCAGGTGCGGCTCGATCCTGCCGATCCGGCGGTGGCGACGCATCCGCGCGAAGCCCAGTGGTTCGCCGCCGCCGTGCCGGGCAGCGTCCAGCAGGACCTGATCGCCGCGGGCCGCGTGCCGGACCCCTATGTCGGCCGCAACGAGGGCGCGATCCAGTGGGTGGGGCTGGCGGGTTGGCAATGGCGCACCACGATCATGGTGACGCCGGCGCTCTTCGCGCGGCGCCACCTCGATCTGGTATTCGACGGGCTCGACACCTTCGCCACCGTCAGCGTCAACGGCCGCGCGATGCTGGTGGCGGACAACGCGCATCGCCGCTGGCGGCTGGACGCGAAACCGGCGCTGCATGTCGGCGCGAACCTCGTCACGATCGCGATCGCATCGCCGATAAAGCGGCTGCAACCGATGGTGCTCGCCGAGCCCCACCCGCTGCCCGGCGAATATGACAGCATGTTCGGCGACGAGCCCAAGGGGCGGCAGACCTCGCCCTATATCCGCAAACCCAAATACCAATATGGCTGGGACTGGGGCCCGCGGATCGTGGCGATCGGCGCGTGGCGGCCGGTGCGGCTGGAGGCCTGGGATGCGACGCGGATCGACACGCTGCGCATCGAGCAGGAGGCGCTGAACGACGCCGAGGCGCGGATCTCTGCGCGGATCGACATCGCCGCCGACGGCATGGAGCGGCGCCGGATCGCGGCGACCGTCACTGGTCCTTCGGGGCGCACCGTGAAGGCGCAGCGGATGGTGACGCTCGCGCCCGGGCTGAACCATGTCGCCATCCCGCTCGCCATCGCGCACCCGCAGCGTTGGTGGCCCGCCGGATCGGGCGCGCAGCCGCTCTACCGCGTTGCGGTCGCGGCGGGTGACGATGATCGCGCCGAGCGCCGGACGGGGCTGCGCACGGTCGAACTGATGCGCGACGGCGGCGGGCTGGGGTTCCGGATCAACGGCCGGCCGATCTTCGCGAAGGGCGCCAATCTGATCCCGTTCGACGAATTTCCCACGCGCGTCACGCCCGAGCGGATGCAGGCGCTGCTCGCCGACGCGCGCGACGCCAACATGAACATGATCCGGGTGTGGGGCGGCGGCTATTATCTGGACGACGCCTTTTACGACGCCGCGGACGCGATGGGGCTGATGCTGTGGCAGGATTTCATGTTCGGCGGTTCGGTGACGCCGCCCGATCCCGCCTTCCGCGCCAATGTCGCCGTCGAGGCGGAGGAGCAGGTCGCGCGGTTGCAGGCGCATCCCGCGATCGTGCTGTGGTCGGGCGGCAACGAGATCCTCGCTGGCTGGGCGAACTGGAGCGACCGCAAGGCGTATAAGGCGGCGATCGGTGCGGACGCGCAGGAGCGGATCGGCACCGGCATGGCCGTGCTGTTCGATCGGGTGCTGCGCGATGCCGTGCTGCGCAATGCGCCGGGCACGCCCTATTGGAACAACTCGCCGTCGACGGATTATGAGGCGCCGATCGACACCGACGCGAATGGCGACCGGCATTTCTGGGACGTCTGGTCGGGTTCGAAGCCGGTCGAGCGCTATCTCGATTCCTGCCCGCGCTTCATGTCCGAATATGGCTTCCAGGCGATGCCGGTGATGGCGACGATCCGCGCCTTCGCCGGCGACGGCGCGCTGACGCCCGACAGCCCGGTGATGAAGGCGCATCAGCGCTTCCTCGACGGCGAGGGCAATGCGCGGCTGCAATTCTATCTGGATCAGCGGCTGCGCCCGGCGCGCGATTTCGCCGATTTCGTCTATCTGACCCAGGTCGATCAGGCGCAGGCGATCGCGATGGCGGCGCTGCACCACCGCGCCTGCCGGCCGGTGACGATGGGCTCGCTCTACTGGCAGTTGAACGACGTGTGGCCGGGCATCTCCTGGTCGGGCATCGACTGGTATGGCCGGTGGAAGCTGCTCCATTATGCCGCGCGCCGCTTCTTCGCGCCCGAGGCGATCGTCGCCGAACATGTCGGCGGCGCGACGCGCGTGGTGCTGGTCTCGGACGCGACCGCGCCGATCGCTGCGACGTGGCGGATCACCGCGCGCGCCATGGCCGGCGCGGTGCTCGCCACGCGCGAGGCGCCGGTGGCGCTGGCGCCGCTCGCCGCGACCGAGGTGGCGCGCCTCGACGATGCCGCCTTGTTCGGCGCCGCCGCGCCCGACGCCAGCTATGCGGTCGCCGAGCTGCTGGTGGGCGGCCGCCCGATCAGCCGCGCCATCGTCGAGCGCATGCCGCCCAAGGACATGGCCTATCCCGATCCCGGCCTCACCGCGAGCTGGGACGGCGACCGGGTGACGGTGTCGACCCGGCGGCTCGCCCGCGCGGTGATGCTCGATTTCGGTACGGTTTCGGCGCATCCCTCCGATAACGGGTTCGACCTGCTGCCCGGCGAACGCGTGACGCTGACGGTCCGTTCGGACGCGCCGCCCGCAGCGCTCGCCGCCGCGCTCACCTTGCGGAGTCTCGCGCGATGATCTGGCTGTTGCTCGCCCAGGCCGCCGACCCGATCGCCGCGACCATCGCTGGCATGACGATCGATCAGAAGGCCGCCCAGCTCCAGTCGAGCGCGCCCGCCGACGCCAGCGCGGGCCTGCCCGCCTATGACTGGTGGAACGAGGGGTTGCACGGGCTGGCGCGCAACGGCCCGGCGACCGTCTTCCCGCAGGCGATCGGGCTGGCGGCGACTTGGGACCCGGACCTTCTGGCGCGCGTCGGCGACGTGGTTGCGACCGAGGCGCGCGCGAAGTTCAACGCGAGGCCGGCGGGCGCCGACCGGCGGCTCTACGAAGGGCTGACGATCTGGTCGCCCAATGTGAACATCTTCCGCGATCCGCGCTGGGGGCGCGGGCAGGAAACCTATGGCGAGGATCCCTATCTGACGGGGCGGCTGGCGGTGGCGTTCATCGGCGGCTTGCAAGGGCCCGACCCGCGCCACCCCAAGGTGATCGCGACCCCCAAGCATTTCGCGGTGCACAGCGGCCCCGAGGCGGGGCGCGACGGGTTCGACGCCGATCCCTCGCCGCACGATCTCGAGGCGACCTTTTTCCCCGCGTTCCGCATGGCGGTGACCGAGGGCAAGGCGCGCTCGCTGATGTGCGCGTACAATGCGGTTCACGGCACGCCGGTCTGCGCGCTGCCGTCGCTGCTGATCGATCGGCTGCGGCGGGACTGGGGCTTTGCCGGCTTCACCGTGTCCGATTGCGACGCGGTCGCCAATATCGCGCTGTTTCACCATTATCGCCCCGATGCGGCCGGCGCCGCGGCGGCGGCGCTGACGGGCGGCACGGATCTCAATTGCGGCAGCAGCTATGCCGCGTTGCCCGAGGCGGTGGCGCGCGGCCTGGTCGGCGAGGCGGCGGTGGATGCGGCGCTGACGAAATTGCTGACCGCGCGCCGCGATCTGGGCATCGCGTTCGGCGCAGCCTCGCCCTGGTCGCGGATCGCGCCGTCGGACGTAGCCACGCCCGCCCACCACGCGGTCGCGCTGGAGGCGGCGCGCAAGGCGATCGTCCTCCTCCAGAACGCGCACCGGCTGCTGCCGCTGAAACCCGCCACGCGGCTGGCGGTGATCGGCGCGGATGCCGACGATCTGGGCGTGCTCGAGGGCAATTATCACGGCACCGCCACAGCACCGGTCACGCCGCTCGACGGATTGACGGCGCGCTTCGCGCAGGTGCGCTATGCGCAGGGTTCGGTGCTGGCCGAGGGCGCGCCCGTGGTGATGCCGCGAACCGCGCTGCGCGACCTCACCGCCACCTATAGCATCGGCGACCGCACTTTGCTGACGCGAAACGAGCCGCGGATCGACCGCAATCTCGCCCGCGCCGCGCCGGCGCCGGGCGTTCCCACGACCGGCTGGCGCGCGCGCTGGACCGCGCAGTTCACGCCGCCGGGGCCGGGCCGCTACCGGCTGGTGATCGATCAGGCGCAATGCTGGAAGGATTGCACCGTCCATGACCGCGCGACGCTGCGGCTGGGCGGGCGGCTGCTGCACGACGGCCCGCTTCCCAAGGGTCGGGTCGAGATGGATGTGGAGAGCGACGGCACGCCGCAGCCGCTGATCCTCGATCTCGATCATCGGAGCGAAGACGAGAGCATCCGCCTCCTTTGGCTGCCACCCGCCGAGCCGCTGCTGGCCGAGGCGGTGGCGGCAGCGAAGGCGGCGGACGTGGTGGTGCTGGTCGCCGGCCTGTCCCCCGATCTGGAGGGCGAGGCGCTGCCCGTGCAGGTGCCAGGCTTCGTCGGCGGCGACCGCACCGACATCGCCTTGCCCGCGCCGCAGCGGCGGCTGGCGGCGGCGTTGCGCGCCACGGGCAAGCCCGTCGTCCTGGTGCTCGCGAGCGGCAGCGCGGTGGCGGTCGATCCCGCAGACGCCGACGCGATCCTCGCGCTCTGGTATCCCGGCGAGGCGGGCGGCACCGCGCTCGCCGACACGCTGGCGGGCGCGAGCAACCCGTCGGGCCGCCTGCCCGTCACGCTTTACCGCGCAACGAGCGACCTGCCCGCCTTCGTCGATTACGGCATGAAGGAGCGGACCTACCGCTATTTCACCGGTACCCCATTCTGGGGCTTCGGCCACGGGCTCAGCTATACGCGCTTCGCCTATGATCGCGCGGCGGCGCGCGGCGGGATTGCGGGAGCACCCGTCACCGTCCGCGTGCGCGTCGCCGATCGCGGCGCGCGCGCAGGCGACGAGGTGGTGCAGGCCTATGTCGTTCCCCCCGCGGGCGACGCGCGGCCGGCGCTGACCGATCCGGTGTTGCAGCGCCAGCTCGCCGCGTTCGCGCGCATCACGCTGGCGCCGGACGAGGCCCGCGACGTCACGCTCACGCTCGATCCGCGAATGCTGGCGAGCGTCGACCGCGACGGCACGCGGCGCGTGCTGCCGGGCCGCTACCGGATCTGGATCGGTGGCGGCCAGCCGGGCGACGGGGCCGGGCAATGGAGCGAAGTCACGCTGACCGGCGCCGCGGTGGTGCTGCCGCGATGAGCGATTTCGCGATGCTCGGGCGGCGCACCATACTCGCCGGCGGCCTGGCGCTCGCCGCGGCACCCGCGCTGGCCACGGCACCCCGCTTCGTCTCGCGGCGGCCGGCCGTCGGCGATCGCCGCTTCGTCAGCCCCGCGGTGGAGCGGGCGATCGGGCATGTGTCGCAGCGGATCGGCGATGCGAAGCTCGCCTGGATGTTCGCCAACGCTTGGCCCAACACGCTCGACACCACCGTGCTCGCGGCGGGCGAGACCGACAGCTTCGTCATCACCGGCGACATCCCCTGCCTATGGCTGCGCGACTCCGCGGCGCAGATGGCGCCCTATCTGCCGCTGCTGCGCAAGGATCCTCGGCTGGCGATGCTGGTGCGCGGGCTGATCGCGCGCCACGCCCGGTCGATCCTGATCGATCCCTATGCCAACGCCTTCATGCAGGATCCGGCGGCGCGGACCACGCTCTCCTGGGCGCTCCACGACAATACCGAGATGAAGCTAGGCGTCGCGGAGCGCAAATGGGAGGTGGATTCGCTCTGCTACGCGATCCGCCTCGCCTATGGCTATTGGCAGGCGACGCGCGATCCGCGCCCGTTCGACGCCACTTGGGCCGCGGCGGCGCAGGCTATCCTGCGCACCTTTCGCGAGCAACAGCGCAAAGGTAGCGACGGCCCCTACCGGTTCCGCCGCAGCGCGCCCGAGCCGACCGAGACGCTGCTCGGCGGCTATGGCCGCCCGACGCGCCGGATCGGGCTGATCCATTCGGGTTTCCGGCCTTCCGACGATGCGTGCGATTATCCGTTCCTGATCCCCGCCAACCTGTTCGCGGTGACGGCACTGCGCGAACTGGCGGTGCTGGCGCGCGACGCCCGGCCCGAACCGGCGCTCGCCGCCGCCGCCACCGCGCTCGCCGACGAAGTCGCGGCGGCGTTGCAGGCGCATGGCACGATGCGGCTGCCCGACGGGCGGACGGTCTGGGCCTATGAGGTCGACGGCTATGGCAACGCGTCGTTCATGGACGATGCGAACGTGCCGTCGCTGTCGGGGCTCGCCTATCTCGGCTGCGTGGACGATCGCGATCCGCTCTGGCGCGCGACCGCGGCGGCGGCGTGGAGCGGCGACAATCCCTGGTTCTTCCGCGGCCGCGCGGCCGAGGGAATCGGCGGCCCGCATGTCGGGCGCCGCTATATCTGGCCGATGTCGCTGATCGTCCGCGCGCTCTCCGCTAGCGACGACGCCACGGTCCGCGCGTGCCTGCGCCTGTTGCGCGACACCGATGCCGATACCGGCTTCGTCCACGAGGCGTTCGACATGGACGATCCGGCCAAATTCACGCGCCCCTGGTTCGCCTGGGCCAACGGGCTGTTCGGCGAGCTGATCGTGCGCCTGGCCGAAACCCGGCCGCATCTGCTGGAGTCGTTCGCATGAGGATCGGCCGCCGCCGCCTGCTGCAATCCTCCGCGCTGGCGCTCGCGCTGCCCGGCGCCGCGCGCGCGGCGACGCGCGATCCGGCACCGGCGGCGCCCAATCTCTTCGTCGGCACGGGCGGGCACGGCCACACCTATCCCGGCGCCACGCTGCCCTGGGGCATGGTGCAATTGTCGCCCGATACCGATGTCGAGCGCTGGGACGCGTGCTCGGGCTACCACCGCGACGACGGCTCGATCATGGGGTTCAGCCACACGCATCTGTCGGGTACGGGCATCGGCGACATGCTCGACATCCTGGTCGTGCCGACGCGGGGGCCGGTGAAGCTCGTGCCGGGCACGCTCACCGATCCGGGCGCGGGCTATCGCCAGCGTTTCACCGCCGAGTTCGCCGAGCCCGGCTATTACCGCGTGGCGCTGCAGAGCGGCGTGCGGTCCGAACTGACCGTCACCGATCGCACCGGCTGGCACCGTCACACCTTTCCGGCGGGGCCCGGTCACGTCCTGATCGACCTGTCGCACCTGGTGCTCGATGCCTCGGACACGCAGCCACTGATCGACGAGGCGCATCTCGCGATCGATGCGGACGGCACGCTGACCGGCGGCCGGCGCGTGTTCCGCTGGGCCAAGGGCCGCCGCATCTTCTTCGCGCTGCAATGCTCGCGCGCGCCCGACCGTGTGACCTTCTATGGCGACGACGATGCCGAACGGCCCGCGGGCACAAGGCGCGTCGAGGGCCGCCGGCTGAAGGCGGTGCTGCATTATGACGATGCGGGCGCCGCGCCGCTGCTGATCCGTTGCGGCCTCTCCGCGGTTGATGTGAGCGGCGCGCGCGCGAACCTGGCGGCCGATACCGGCTATTGGGATTTCGACCGGGTGCGCCGCGCCGCCGGACGCCGCTGGGAGGCGGTGCTCGGCCGCATCCGCGTCACCGGCGGCAGCGACGACCAGCGCGTGATCCTGGCTTCTGCCCTCTACCACGCGACGCTCGCGCCGACCTTGGTGTCGGATCGCGACGGCCGCTACCCGGCGCTCGACGGCAGCGTCGGGCGCGTGCCCGCGGGGGGTGCCGCCTACAGCACCTGGTCGCTGTGGGACACCTACCGCGCGCTCCTTCCGTTGTTGACGCTGATCGCGCCCGAACGCGCCAAGAGCCTGATCGACGACCTGATCCGCCAGACGACGCAGTCGCCGCTCGGGCCGCTCGTCTGGCCGTTGCAGGGCAAGGAAACCGCGACGATGATCGGCTGGCACGGCGTCGTGCCGCTCGCCGAGGCGCAGGCCAAGGGCATCCCCGCCGACTACGCCGCCGCCTGGCCCGCAATCCGTCGCCGCAGCTTCGATTTCGCCGCCCCCGATCGCGACAACAGCCTCGGCCGCGCGCTTTACGACGCGGGCGGCTATGTCCCCGCCGACCGGGTGTTCGAAAGCGTGAGCCGCACGCAGGAATATGCCTATGACGATTGGGCCGCGTCGCATCTGGCCCGCGCGGCGGGTGCGGGCGCGGACGCCGCGCGGCTGGTCCGGCGATCGGGCAATTGGCGCAACGTCATCGACGGACGGATCGGCTTTGCCCGCCCGCGCTTCGCCGATGGCCGCTGGTGGACGCCCTATGATCCCGTCCAGCTCGGCCACATGCCCAAGCCCTGGTGGCGCGACTATACCGAGGCGAATGGCTGGCAGGCGACCTTCCTGAACCAGCACGACATCTACGGCCTGATCGCGCATATGGGCGGCGACGCCGCGTTCGAGGCGAAGCTCGACGCGCTCTTCGCGGCGCCCTCGACGCTGCCGGCCAACGCACCGCCCGACATATCGGGGCTCGTCGGCCAGTATTCGCACGGCAACGAGCCCGACCAGCACGCCGCCTATCTCTATGCCTATGTGGGCGCGGCGTGGAAGGCGCAGGCGATGGTGCGGCGGCTTTGCACCGAGATGTACGCCAACGCGCCCGACGGCATCATCGGCAACGACGATTGCGGCCAGATGAGCGCGTGGTTCGTCTTCTCCGCGCTCGGCTTCTACCCGGTCGATCCGGTCGAGGCGGTCTATGTCTTCGGCAGCCCGGCGTTCGAACGTGCCGAGGTGCAGGTGGGCGACGGGCGGCGGCTGGTGATCGATGCGCCGGGCAACACCGCCGCGACGCCCTATGTTCAGGCGGTGACGTGGAACGGCGCCCCCTGGACGCGGAGCTGGATCGCGCATGCCGATCTGGTGCGCGGCGGCACGCTGCGCTTCGTGATGGGCACGGCGCCGAATCCCGGCTTCGGGCGCGCGCACGCGGATCGGCCGCCGTCGTTCGGCCATCGGCCGGGATGATCGCCGCCGCGCTCCTGCTGGCGGGCACGGCGCGGTTCGACTGCGTGGTCGCGGGGCCGGGCGGCCACGTCGCGGCCGATCTGCTGGCGGCGCGGCTGGACGAGCGGCGCGGGCGGCCGATCCCGCGCGGACGTTGCCGGCGGATGCTGCTCGTCGCTCGCACGGCGAAGGTCGCGGCGGCCCTGCCGCGAGCGTTGCGCGCGCGCTGGCGCGATGCCGCGCCCGTATCGCGATCCGCCGAGGGCTATGCCGTCCGGCGGCTGGGGTCCGTCACGGTGATCGCGGCGCAGGGCACGCGCGGGCTGGTCTACGGCGCCGGCTGGGCGCTGCGCGCGTGGCGTGGGCTCGGCACGCTGGCGATGGGCGCGCGGGTGGACGCGGCACCGGCCTATCCGGCGCGGCTGACGCAGATCGGCTACCGTGCGAAGAACAACAGCTATGATGCGTGGACGCTGGCGATGTTCCGCCGCCGCATCGAGGATCTCGCCCTGTGGGGCGCCAGCGGCGTGCAGGTCATCGCGCCGGTGTCCGACGACGCCGTGCGCAGCCCGCTCTTCCCCGCGCCGCCCGTGCCGACGCTCGCCGGGATCGGCCGGATCGCGCACCGGCTGGGAATCGATTTCGCGCTCTATTATCCCCTGCTCGGCGATTATGCGGCGCGCGGTGCGATCGCTGCCGAGACGGCGCGGCTGCGCACGCTGCTCGCCGCGCTGCCGCGGGTGGACGCGCTCTACATTCCGGGCGGCGATCCGGGGCACAGCGCGCCGCCCCTGCTGTTCCGCGTCGCCCGTAATGCGTCAGCGGTAGCGCGCAGGGCAAACCCCGCAATGCGGCTGTGGCTTTCCACGCAGGGATTCGACGCGGCGGGCTATGACGGCGTCTATGCCGCGCTGGCGAAACGGCCGCGCTGGCTGACGGGGGTGTTCGTCGGGCCGCAATCGCGCGATCCGCTGCCGCTCCAGCGCCGCCGCATCCCCGCGCGCTATCCGCTGCAGCTCTACCCGGACATCGCGCACACGATGCACGCGCAATTCCCGGTCGATCGCTGGCATCCCGCCTTCGCGCTCAGCGAAGGGCGCGAGCCGATCGATCCGCGCCCGATCGCCTTCGCCGCGATCTTCCGCCGCCTCGCTCCCCTGTCGCGCGGGTTCGTCACCTATTCGGAAGGGGTGAACGACGATGCCAACCAATATCTGTGGATGCGGCTGGGCTGGACGCCGGGTGCCGATCCCGCGGCGCTGATGGCCGATTATGGCCGCGTCGTCATGGGCGACGCGCGGGCCGGCGCGCTCGCAATGGCGCTTGAGCGCGATTGGGTCGGCGATCCGGCCCAGAATGCGGCGATCGACCGGACGCGCGCGCTGGCGGACGCGCTGCGCGGCACCGGCTGGCAGGCGGACAGTCTGGGCTACCGCGCCACCTATGACGCGCTCGTACGGGTGCGGCTGATCGCGGCGCGCGCGCGCGATGCCGCCGCGACGGCGGCGCTCGCGCGGGGCGATGCGGATGCGGCGATCGCGGCGTACGCGACCACCGATGGCGACGCAGCGCAAGTGCTGCGCACGCGGCTCTTCGCGCTGGCGGCCCGGCTCTATGCGCAAGCGCGGCTCCAGCTCAGCGTGCCGCTCTACGGCGCGTCGGGGACCGAGCGCGGCGCCAATCTCGACCGTGCCGATGTGCCGCTCGACGATCGCGCATGGCTCGCCCCGCGCATTGCCGCTGCGCGAGGCGACCCGGCGGCGCTCGCAGACCTGGCCGATCACGCGCGCGCACGCGAAGGCGCACTCTACGACGATCTGGGCGATCCCGATCACGAACCACACCTGGTTCGCGGCACCGGGCTCGCCGCCGATCCGCAGGGGTTCGCCACCGCGATCGACGGCATCGCCGACCGCACGCCGGCGGACGGCTGGCGGCTGTCGGAGATCAGCTATGCCGAGACGCTCTACGACGCGCCGCTGCGGCTGCATTATACCGGGCTCGATCCCGCCCGCGGCTATCGGCTGGTCGCGGCCTGGGCGGGGGAGGATTATGCGCTGCCGATGCGGCTCGTCGCCAATGGCAGCGTCGCGCTTCACCCGTTCCGCGCCCGCCGCGCCAACCCTGAAACCGTCGAGGTCGCGATCCCGCACGCGCTGACCGCGGGCGGTACGCTCGATCTGGCGTGGAGCCTTCCGCCCGGCCTCGGCGGCAGCGGGCGCGGCCACCAGATCGCCGAGACCTGGCTCATTCCCGAAGGAACGACACCGTGACCGACCTGACCCGCCGCAGCCTCGTCGCCTCGGGCCTCGCGCTCACCGCCGCGCCCGTCACCGGCCGGCCCGCGGTCGCGCCGCCTGCCCCCTGGGGCGCCACCCCGTCGGCACGGCAATGGGCGTGGCATCGGCGCGAACGCTACGCCTTCGTGCATTTCTCGATCAACACCTTCACCGATAAGGAATGGGGCTATGGGGACGAAAGCCCCGCGCTGTTCGATCCGAGCGACTTCGATCCCGACCAGATCGTGGCGGTGGCGAAATCGGCGGGCCTTACCGGCATCATCCTGACCGCCAAGCATCATGATGGCTTCTGCCTGTGGCCGACGATGCTGACCGACCATTGCATCCGCCATTCGCCCTACAGGAACGGTCACGGCGATATCGTCGGCGAGATGGAGCGCGCGGTGCGCCGGGCGGGCCTCGCCTTCGGCCTGTATCTCTCGCCCTGGGACCGCAACCATGCCGATTACGGCCGCCCTGCCTATGTCGAATATTATCGCAAGCAGGTGGTCGAACTGTGCACGCGCTACGGCACGTTGTTCGAATTCTGGTTCGACGGCGCGAATGGTGGCGACGGCTATTATGGCGGCGCGCGCGAGACGCGCAAGATCGACGCGCCGCGCTATTATGACTGGCCGTCGATCGTCGCGCTCGTCCACCGCCACCAGCCGATGGCCTGTACCTTCGATCCGCTGGGCTCGGACATACGCTGGGTCGGCAACGAGGATGGCGTGGCGGGCGATCCCTGCTGGCCGACCATGCCCGACCACCCCTATGTCCAGGCCGAGGGCAATTCGGGGGTGCGCGGCGCGCCGCTCTGGTGGCCCGCGGAAACCGACGTGTCGATCCGGCCGGGCTGGTTCTACCACCCCGACGAGGATGCGCGGGTGAAGAGCCCCGACCGGCTGATCCGCCTCTACGACGACTCGGTCGGCCGCGGCACGAACCTCAATCTCAACATCCCGCCCGATCGGCGCGGACGGATCGCCGATCCCGATTGCGCCGCGCTCACGTCGTTCGGCACGGCGATGCGGACGACCTTCGCGACCGATTTGGCCGCGGGCGCGGTGGCGCAGGCGAGCGCCGAGCGCAGCAGCGCGTTCGCCGCCGCCAGGGTGCTCGATGGAGACCGGGAGACCTATTGGTCGACGCCCGACGGCGTGACCGATCCCAGCCTCGTGCTCGATCTGCCGCCGGGGCGCACCTTCGATCTCATCCGCCTGCGCGAATATCTGCCGCTCGGCGCGCGCATCACGCGGTTCGCGGTCGATGCCGAGATCGACGGCCGCTGGCAGACGCTCGCGGAGCATGACGGCATCGGCGCGCAGCGCGTGATCCGCCTGCCGCGCCCGATCGCGCCGCGCCGGCTGCGGCTGCGCATCCTCGCGGCACCCGTCTGCCCCGCGATCAGCGAAATCGCCCTGTTCCGCCAGGCGGCGCCCGCGCCTGTCCCGGTGGCGCGGATCAGCGATCCGGGCGTGCTGGCAAGCGCCGGCTGGTCGATCGCGGCGGCGTCGGGCGGCGAGGCGCACCGGCTCATCGACGGCGACACGGCCACGGCCTGGGTGGTGCCCGCACCCACGCCAGGCGCGCCGGCGAGCGTGACGATCGATCTGGGCGCGACGGTGGCGCTCGCCGGGTTCAGGCTGACGCCGAGCCGCGCGGTCATGACGGGCGCGGCCCCGCCCCGCGGCTATGTGGCCGAGACGAGCGGCGACGGGCAACACTGGTCGGTGGCGGCGACGGGCGAGTTTCCCAACATCGCCTATGCGCTCGCCACGCAACGCATCGCCTTCGCCGAACCCCGCGCCGCACGCTTCCTGCGGCTGCGCTTCGACGCGGTCGCGGTGACGGCCGCCCGGCTCGCGATCGCCGAGCTCGGCGCGTTCACGCGCGCGCCCGTGCGCTTGCGGCGATAAGCGGCGATAGCGATGCCTAGCACGCCAGATGGGGATCGGCAGCGGCGACGCAGCGAGATTGGCGACCGTGCCTACCCCGTGATTACAGCGTAGAAATATAGCTAGCATGCCATGGCAATAAGTTCAAAAAACAACATGTACTTATGCTTCATTGATGCATGAAATCTGGTATTTCCGGTATATCCGGCAATAGGTCGCGGGTTTCACGCGCCTCACACGGAGAAGACCGAGGGCTCGTCCTCGAACGTGCCGCGCGCGAAGATCGCCACGTCGCCGGGCATCACCTCCATTCTGGCCCAGCGATCCCAGCCGCGGTGGATGAAATCGGGCGGACCGAAGACGCGGACGGCGCGGACATATTCGTCGCCGCGAAAGCCGATGAAGTGAAGCGCCATCGCGGGCCCTCTCCCGCCCCCGATCAGCGCGCGGCGCGCTGCCGCAGCATCGGCGCATGACGGAGGAAATTCACGATCTCCCGTCGCCGCCACCGTTCCTCGGCGAACTCGGCGTCGACGCCCAGCTTCCAGCGCAGGGCCCGGCTGCCGGGATCGCGGTGCAGCGCCAGCAGATCGTCCGCACGGGCGTTCACATCGGCCTGCGCGTCGGCCAGCCCCGCCGCGACCAGATCCGCCGCCTGCGCCCGCAACGCGACGGCGATCTCGCCGAGCGCCAGTTCGGGGTGATATTGGACGCCCCAGAAGATCCCGCGTTCGAACCGGATCTCAGCCGCCTGCACCGCGGTCACGCCGTTGCCCGCCAGCAGCGTCGCGCCGGGTGGCAGGTGCTCGACTTCGTCGCCATGGATCGCCGGCGCATCCCAGGCGTCGGGCCGGCCGGCCAGCAGCGGGTGCGATCGACCCTCTTCGGTCGCGACGATCCGCCGCGCAATGCCGGCCTCCATCCGCTCGGGCATCTTGCGCACCGTGCCGCCCGCCGCCGCCACCGCGACCTGCAGGCCGGCGCACGACCCGAACGACGGCACGCCCGATGCGAACACCGCGCGCATGAAGGCGAGCTGGCGATCGACCGCGCTGTTCCGGGTATAGACGTGCATCGGCGATCCGGTGAGGAACACGGCGTCGTAACCGGTCAGATCCTCGGCCGCGAAGCGCGGCGCATCCTCGTCTGCGGGCGACGCGATGGCGATCGTCGCTTCCGGCGCGAGCTGGGCGAGCGTCGCCTTGTAGGTTTCGCCGGCGCTCTTGCCGGCGTTGCGGCGGCGCGCATCGCGCTCCTCGGGCAACTCGCTTTGCGCAACCAGATAGTTCGGCACAGGCTACTCGCTTGATAGCGCGCGGGGATCCCATGATCCGCGCGGGTCGCAGGGGAACGGTCCGCTTGCCGGTTCGCTCCACGGGCTTGCGCGGGGGCGAACACCTGGGTTGCCGATGACGGCGGCGGTCGATTGGCCTTAAGCGGCGGTTCGCTCGTTGGTACGCGCGAAGGAGATCGACATGAGCAGCAAGGTGCCGACGCCCGTCAGTGGCGGCAATGACAGCGAGAACATGCCCGATGGCTTCAGCGATCCGGGCGGGCGCGGTGCCGGCGGCGAAAGCGGCGGCGGCAATTATCGCGGCGTGCAGGAGGATGGCGACGGGGATCGCCCCGGCCTCGGCTATCACGGCGGCGACGATGCGGGCCCCGAAACGGAGGATTCGCCGAACGACATGGTGCGCGACGGTGGCGATTGGGCCGCGACGGGCGAGACCGGACCCAAGCCCGGCCCGACGGGGCCGGACCAGGATACCGCCGCCGAATATCCGCGCGAGATCACGGCAGATGGCCGGCACATCGAGGTGATCGACACCTCCGGCATAGCGGCGGCGGAAGCGACCGGCATGACCGGGGTGGAAGGCATGGAAGCCACCGACGCGGAGCATCCGGGTTCGGGCTGACACGCGCGCCGGCCGTCACCCGCACCCGAAGGAAGCCCGATGCCCCGATCCCCCTTTATCGACGACCCGAGGGCAGAGGCGGCCCGGCACGTGGCCGCCGCCGTCGCTTCCCCGATCGAGTCCTTGGCGGCGCTGCATATCGACTTGGCCGAGCATTTCGCGGCGGTCGCGAAGACCAGCGGCCTGCCGCCCAAGGGAAAACGGACGCCCTAGCCGTCCGCGACGTCCACCGGGTGGGTGACGATGATGGTGGGGCGCGCCGCCGCCAGGTCGCGTGCCGCCAGGCCGAACGCCTTGAAATGGTCGGATGCCATATGCTGCTGGACCGCGGCATCGTCGGTGTAGAGTTCGTTGAAGACGAACCGCCGCTCACCATCGGTCTCGCGCCACAGCTCGTAATGGAGAACGCCGGCCTCCGCCCGCGACGCTGCGACGCAGATCTTCGCCGCAGCGACGAACGCGTCATCCGCGTCCGGCTTGACTGACACGAGCGCAACCACCTTGACGGGCATCGTTTCTCTCCTTGGCTGAAGATGGCGTCGTGCGCCCGCTTCGCTGCGGTGGCAAGGCCGTTGCGACGGGTGGCCCCTGCCGCCCGCCGGCAACCTTTCGCACCCGTGGCGGCTTTAGAGGCACGCCCAACGCAAAGGTTTCATCATGTCCGGTCCCGCCCTGTTCCAGCCGCTCGATCTGGGTGGCCTTCACCTCGCTAACCGGATCGTCATCGCGCCGATGTGCCAATATTCCGCCGATCATGGCCGGATGACCGACTGGCACCTGATCCATCTCGGCCAGCTCGCGCTGTCGGGCGCGGGCGTGCTCACGATCGAGGCGAGTGCGGTCGTGCCCGAAGGGCGGATCACCTATGGCGATGTGGGGCTGTGGGACGAGGAGACCGAGGCGGCGATGGCGCGGGTGCTGGAGAGCATCCGCCGCTGGTCGCCGATCCCGATCGCGATCCAGCTTTCGCATGCCGGGCGCAAGGCGTCGTGCGAAGTGCCGTGGCGCGGCGGCGCGCAGATCGCGCCCGGTTCCGACGACGGCTGGCAGGCCGAAGCGCCCTCGGCCACTGCCTTCGCACCCGGCGATCATGCGCCCGATGCGATGACGCCCGAACGCATGGCAACGGTCCGCGAGGCCTTTGCTGAGGCGGCGCGGCGTGCGGCGCGGCTGGGGATCGATGCGGTGCAGTTGCACGGCGCGCATGGCTATCTGTTACACCAGTTCCTCTCGCCGCTCTCCAACCGGCGCGACGACACCTATGGCGGCAGCCTGGAAAACCGGATGCGCTTCCCGCTCGAGGTGTTCGATGCGGTGCGCGCGGCCTTCCCGGCCGAGCGGCCGGTGACGATGCGCGTCTCGGCCACCGACTGGGTGGCGGGGGGCTGGGACGTCGAACAGACGGTCGCCTTCGCGCAAGCGCTGGAGGCGCGGGGATGTGCGGCGATCCATGTCTCCAGCGGCGGGCTCGATCCCGCCCAGGCCATCCCGGTCGGCCCCAATTATCAGGTGCCCGCGGCGCGCGCGGTGAAACAGGCGGTGGGCATCCCGGTCGTCGCGGTCGGGCTCATCACCGATTTCGAACAGGCCGAGGCGATTATCGGCACGGGCGACGCCGATCTGGTCGCACTGGCGCGCACCATCCTCTACGATCCGCGCTGGCCCTGGCACGCCGCGGCGCATCTCGGCGCGCACGTGACGGCGCCCGATCAATATCTCCGCTCGCAGCCGCGGCAGTACAAGGATCTGTTCGCGACGGGGGATTGAACGCCGTTACTTTGATCCGATCAAGCCAATGTCCTGCTCTAACCGCCCTGCCCGCTGCGCCGCCACCAGCGCCCGATCAGCGGACCCAGCAACGCGGGCAGTCCGGGGCGGAGCAGCAGCCAGTCGCGGATCGCCGGGCCGCGCTCGGCGCCGATCACCTGTTTGTAGCCGCTGTCGCCCGCGCCCCAGTCGATCCGCTTCGTCCCCTCTGCCTTCGCCGCGACGAGGTTGCGATAATAGAGCAGCTTGCCCGGCGAATGTTTGGCGAACGCCGGGTCATAGCTGTTCGCGATGGCATAGCGCAGCGCGCCGGCATCGAGGTCGAAGCTGAACGCTGCAGGGGCGCCGTCGACCGTGAGCAGCGCGGCGCGGAACATCGCGGCCAGCACCGGATCGCCCGCCGCCGCGGCCCAGAACGCGCCATGGCCATCGTCGGTGAACTTGGCGTCGCGGCCGTCGGTGCGCGCCGCGATCCAGCTCCTGCGCTCGATCGAGGCCAGGTCCGCGAACGCCGCCGGCCAGTCCGCGCCCGCCAGGAAGCGCCAGTCGAGCGCGCCGTGCGCGGCCAGATGCTTTTCGTGGAAGCGGTTCTTGCGCAGCGTCGATCCGCGCGGAAAATCCTCGCCCATCTCCAGCAGCCAGCTCTCCGCGACGAACCGGTCGAGCGCCACCCAGCCCCGCGCGCGCGCCGCCGCGATCAGCCCGTCCGCCGCGGGATCGCCGTCATAGACCGGCCCGATGCGCAGCCCGTTCACCGCGCCCGCGAGCACCGCCAGCGCGGCCTCGAACGCAGGCGGCGTCACGCCGTCGGCGACCGGAAAGCTGCGAAACGGCCAATAGCTGCCCGGCACCGCCGACAGCCGCAGTACCCCGGGGCCCAGTCCCACCAACGGCAGCGCGAGCACCGGCACGCCGTCCTCAGCAACGCTCAGGGTGCGCGGATGCCCGCCATAGGCGGCGATCGCACCGGCGAACCATTGGTAGCGCAGGAACCGGTGCGTCGGCGCCGCCGCCTCGGCCACCGCATCGATCCCGGCGGCGAGCCCGTCGACGAATTCGGCGCGGAGCACCGGCGGCAGGCGCACGAAGGCAGCGAGGGACAGCGGCGCGTTCACGATCCCGCATTAACCGCCCGACCTTACCAACCGGTTCCGCTTGCCCGTGCCGGGCGGGCGCGGCAAACCGGGCCATCATGCCCACGCTTCCCGCCGTCTCCACGATCGCGCAGACGATCTCGCTCTCGCTCTCGCCGGTGTTCATGCTGGCCGGCATCGGCGCGTTGCTGAACGTGCTGGCCGGGCGGCTGTCGCGCGTGATCGACCGCGCCCGCGCGCTGGAACAGCTCCACCCGAGCGCGGCCGGCGCCGATCGCCAGCGCTATGTCCGCGAATTGCGGCTGCTCGACCGGCGGATCTCGATCATCAACGCCAGCCTGTCGCTCGCGGTGGCGAGCGCGGTGATGACGTGCATCGTCGTCGTGCTGCTGTTCGTGGCCGAACTGGCGAAGCTGCATTTCGGGACGTTCGTCGCGCTCACCTTCATTATGGCGATGCTGCTGCTGATCGCCGCGCTCACCGGATTCATGGTCGAGGTGCGGGTGTCGCTGCGCGCGATCCATGTGCGGCAGGAACTGCTTGAAAGAGACCGGCGATGACCATGGAGAAGCGCCTGCTGCAGGGCATCGTCGCGGTCGCCTGCCTCCTGCCGCTGGTCGTCGGCGGCCAGGGCATCGTCCACGGGCCCGCGCCGTTCGGCCACCTGGCGGCGGTGCCGCGCGATCTGGACAGCCATTTCCGCTACATCTCGGGCATCTTCTTCGCGACCGGCCTGGGCTTTGCCAGCTGCATCCCGGCGATCGAGACGAAGGGCCCGCGCTTCCGCCTGCTCGGCGGGCTGATCGTGGTCGGTGGGCTGTCGCGCGCGGTGTCGCTGCTCGCGGTCGGCGTGCCGTCGCGCGGGCATGTGCTCGGGCTCGGCATGGAGACGATCGTGGTGCCGCTGCTGATGCTGTGGCAATGGCGGCTCGCGCGGCATTATCGCGCGCAGGGCTGAACCATCGCCGCGCGCGCCGCGTTGGGATTGATCCAGGTGTTCCGGCAGGCAGAATAAATTGGTGGCATCCATCCTCAAGATCGTCGGTACGCTCATCCTGTTGCTGATCGTGGTGCTCGCACTGGCCATCACGATCGTACCGCGCTTCCTCGACCGGATCTATTATCGCGGCCCCGCCACCGACCATTTCGACGGCGCGCGCTTCCGCAATCCGGACGGCGACGCCGATACGATCGGCGTGCCGAGTGGCGGCAGCCGGATCGGCTTTTTCTGGCGATTCTTCACCGGCACCGACGGGCGGCCGAAATGGCCGGAAAGCGTGGCGACGCCCAGTGCGGTGCCCGCCGCGCGGATCGAGGGCGAGCGGATGGTCGTCACCTGGGTGGGCCACGCGACGGTGCTGGTGCAGACGCAGGGGCTGAACATCCTCACCGATCCGGTGTGGAGCGATCGCGCCGGGCCGCTGGGTTTCGGGCCGAAGCGGGTGACGGCGCCCGGCATCGCGTTCGACGCGCTGCCCCGGATCGACGTGGTGCTGCTCAGCCACGATCATTACGACCATATGGATCTGGCGACGATCGGCCGGCTGTGGCGGCGCGACCGGCCGCATATCGTCACCAGCCTCGGCAACGACAGCGTGATCGCCAAAACCGGCGCGGAGGCGACCGCGGTCGATTGGGGCCAGCGGGTGCCGATCCGGCCGGGCATCGACGTGATCGTCACGCGCGCGCATCACTGGGGCACGCGGTGGAACACCGATCGCAACCGGGCGCTCTGGTCGGGCTTCGTCGTCACGATGCCGCAGGGCGGCAACGTCTTCTTCGCGGGCGACACCGGCATGGGCGACGGCCGCTGGCCCGCCGAGGCGGCGGCGTACGGCCCGATCCGCTTCGCGATGATCCCGATCGGCGCGTTCCGCTTCGTGCCCGGCCAGATGGCGATCGGCAGCCATATCGGCCCGGTCGATGCGGTGACGGTGTACCATGATCTGGGCGCCGCGCACGCGATGGCGATCCATTGGGGCACGTTCCGCCTGTCCTACGAGGCGTATGACACGCCGCCCAAGCTGCTGGCGGCGGCGATGGCGTGCACCGGGCAGACCGGCTTTGTCGCCGAGCCGATCGGCCGCCCGATCGAGATCGCCCCCTATGCGAAGCCCGCGCCCGTCCCCGCCATGTCGCGCGACGCGCTGCTCCGCTGCCTCGACACGCCGAGGGTGAAGGCGATGCAATAGAGCGGGAGGGCATTGGCGTGACCGGATCACGAGACCCGTTCGTGCTGAGCCCATCGCAGCACGCTCAGCACGAACGGATGCAGAGATCGGATCTAAGCAGCGTGATCCCGCGTCGGGATCGGCCGGACGCGCGTCAGGGCTGGAGCGCGTTGGCGGGGATGGGCGGCGGGTCGCCAAGGTCGATCGGCACGCGCCCGGTCTTGTCGGGATGCTTGGCGAAGGCGCGCTTCACGCCGTCGACCGCGCCGCCAATGATCGCGGGCAGCACGTAACCGCCCATCGCCACCGGACAGGCCTCGCCATAAGCGCCGCATTCGCCGCGCGCGCTCGGCCCGTCGAGCGCGACGGAGGCCTTCAGATCGGGGTTGGAGGGCACCGCATGATCGGGCGGCCCGCGGAAATCGCGGAGCGGCAGCCGCGGGGTGATCGCGTCGGTCCGGCCGCACACCACGATGTCCTTGCCCTTGTCGTCATTGGCGCTCGCGCACGGATCGACGAGGATCGAGAAACGCTCGGGCGCCGCCGCGGCGGGTGCCGTCTGCGCGAGGATCAGCAGCGCGGCGCCGATCATGGGGCGAGCGGCCGCAAACCGCCGACGCTCGCCTTCCCGCTCTCCGCGCCGGGGCCGAAGCTGGTGCCGGCGTGCACGCCCGCCATCCCGCCGCCGACGAGGAACGGCCCCATCTCCTCCATCGGCGTGCGTTCGTGGAGCAGCGCGGCGCGAGTGGCGGTCACGTCATCGGTGCGCGCGACGGCATGCTGCGCGAACGGCACGCGGAAACGGTCCGCGCCGCGCAGGCCGCATACCGTCACGTCGGTGGAATCGGGATCGGGCGTGCACCGATGCTCGGCGGTGGTGCGCGCCAGCGCATTGGCGATCAGCGTAGCGGGCAGGATCGTGGGCGGGGCGTCGGGATCCCCCGCGAGCAACAGCATCGGCATCATCAGCATGCGCGCATCCCTCTATGCGCCGATCCTGACGCAGCACCGGGGATCGCGCAAGCCCCGATGCCGTCACGCCGCGATCGGCGCGACGCCCAGGCGCGGGATCTCGATCGCGGGGCAGCGGTCCATCACCACCTTCAGCCCCGCCGCCTCGGCCCGCGCGGCGGCGGCTTCGTCGATCACGCCGAGCTGCATCCAAACCGCCTTCGCGCCCGCTGCGATCGCCGCGTCCACCGCTTCGCCCGCCGCGGCGGAATTGCGGAAGATGTCGACGATATCGATCGGGTCGCCGAGCTGCGACAGATCGCGGAACACGAACTCGCCGTGCACATGCTCGCCAGTGATCTGCGGGTTCACCGGGATCACCCGATATCCGTGCCGCTGGAGCGTCGCCATCACGCCATAGGAGGGCCGGTCCGGCCGGTCGGACGCGCCGATCATCGCGATCGTGCGGGCCTCGTCCAGCAGCGCCTTTATGTCGGCATCGGTGGTGAGCGGCATGACGTCTCCGTCCGAGGAAAACTGGTCCGCTCGTACCACGGCTCTACGCGCCGGGTACGACCGGTGACAAGACAACGCCGATCGCGCCTGCCGGTTTCATCGCGCCGGTTTCATGCAGATGCCAGCCACGCGGCGACCCGCGCGCCGATCGGTGCGAACACCGTGTCGGACGGATCGGCGGCGGGCGGCTCGCCCGCGTCGGATGCGGTGCGGATCGCGATGGTGAGCGGCACCCGGCCGAGGAAGGGGATGCCGAGCCGCGCCGCCGCCGCCTCGGCACCGCCGCTGCCGAACGGATCGGAGCTCTCGCCGCAATGCGGGCAGACATAGCCGGCCATGTTCTCGACCAGGCCGATGATCGGCACGCCCGCCTTGTCGAAGAAATCGATCGCGCGCGTCGCATCGATCAGCGCGAGATCCTGCGGCGTGGAGACGATCACCGCGCCGGCCGGCCGGTATTTCTGCACCATCGTCAACTGCACGTCGCCGGTGCCGGGGGGCAGATCGAGCACCAGCGTGTCGACCGCGCCCCAATCCGCCTCGACCAGCTGGCCGAGCGCGCCCGCCGCCATCGGCCCGCGCCATGCGATCGCCTTGCCGGGATCGACGAGCTGCCCCATCGACAGCAGCGGCACGCCGTAGCGCGTCGGCACCGGATCGAGCACCTTGCCGTGCGCGGTGGGGCGGGCCTCCTCGCAGTGCATGAGTTTGGGCTGCGAGGGGCCGTAGATATCGGCATCGACCAGCCCGACGCGTCGCCCGCCGCGCGACAGGGCGATAGCCAGATTGGCGGCCAGCGTCGATTTGCCGACCCCGCCCTTGCCGCTCGCGACCGCGATCAGCGCGCGCGTCATGCGTTCCGCGGTGACGACGATCCGCACTTCGGAGACGCCGGGCCGGTTCGCGGCCTGTTTGGCGGCAGCCTCCATCGCCTCGCGTTCGGCGGCGGCAAGGCCGGTCGCGTCGAGCACGATGCCCACGCGCGTGCCCTCCATCCGCACGGTCGCGCGGGGGCCGGTGACGGCGGCGACCGCGGCCTTCAGTGATTCCAGATCGATCATGCGCGCGAGATAGGCCCGCATGGGTCCCTTGGCACTGTTTTTCCGCTGGCGCCCTCCTATAAAGACAGGATGACATTCCTCTCGCGCTGGCCCCGGCGTCCCTCGATCCTCAACGCCGAACCGCCCAAGGGCCCCTGGGGTGGTGGCTCGGGCGACGGTCCGGGCGAGGGTGGCCCGCGCAACCCCTGGTCGCTGCCGCCCGGCGGCCGCAAACCCATCGGCCGGCCGAGCGCGCTCGACGACTTCCTGAAAAAGGCGCGCGCGACGGGTGGCGGCGGCGGCGGAATGGGCGGCGGCTTCGGCGGCGGCCTGCCGTCCGCGCCCAATGCGCGCGCCTTGTGGGCGATCGGCACCGCGATCATCCTGGGGGTGTGGATCCTCTACACGTCGGTCCATCCGATCAGCCCGCAGCAGCGCGGCGTCGTCACCTATTTCGGCGCCTATTCGGAAACCATCGATCCGGGCATCCGCTGGACGCTGCCCGCGCCGATCGCGCATGTGACGAAGGTGGACGTGCAGCGCATCCGCACCGAGAATTTCCCGACCGGCGAGGGCGAGAACCTGACGCTGACCGGCGACCAGAACATCATCGATCTCGCCTATTCGGTGCGCTGGAACATCGCGTCGCCACAGGATTACGTCTTCCAGCTCGCCGATCCGCAGTCGACCGTGCGCGCCGCAGCCGAAAGCGCGATGCGCGCCGTCGTCGCGCAGACCACGCTGAAACAGGCGCTGGGCGCCGGCCGCACCGTGATCGAGCAGCGGGTGCAGGATCTGACCCAGGCGATCCTCAACGATTATCATTCGGGCGTCCGCATCCAGGGCGTGGCGATCAAACAGGCCGCCGCGCCATCGCGGATCGTCGAGGAATTCAACAAGGTGACCGCCGCGCAGCAGGAGGCGGTGGCCAATCTCAACCAGTCGCAATCCTATGCGCAGCAGGTGGTCGCGCGCGCGCAGGGCGAGGCGGCGGCGTTCGACAAGGTCTATGCGCAGTACAAGCTCGCCCCCGAGGTGACGCGCCGCCGCATGTATTACGATACGATGGAAGCCGTGCTCGCCAAGACCGACAAGACGATCATCGAAACGCCCGGCGTCACGCCATATCTGCCGCTGGCCGGCGCGCGCAAATTGCCCGATCCGACGGTGAGCGCCGCGCCGCCGCCCGCCCCTGCCGCGGGAGGCGCCCAGTGAACGGCCTGTCGCTCCGCAACCCGGTGGTGGCCGGTATCCTGGCGCTGCTGCTCGTGATCGTGGCGGCGGCCACCTTCGCGATCGTGCCGGAAACGCAACAGGCGGTGATCCTGCGCTTCGAACAGCCCGTGCGCACCGTGAACGCCTGGGCGCCGAACCAGCCCTTCGGCCGCACCGGCGCCGGGCTGATCGCGCGCATCCCGTTCATCGACCGGATCGTGTGGGTCGACAAGCGCGTGCAGGATATCGACCTGGAGAATACGCTGGTGCTCTCGACCGACCAGCTCCGCCTCGAAGTCGATGCCTATGCGCGCTACCGCGTGGTCAATCCGCTCAAGATGGTGGTGAGCGCGGGCAGCGAGGATCGCGTTGCCGACCAGCTTCGCCCGATCCTCGGCTCGGCGCTGCGCAACGAGCTCGGCAAGCGCCAGTTCGTCGAACTGCTCAGCCCCGAGCGGGGGCAGTTGATGAACAACATCCAGGCCGCGCTTCAGCGCGTGGCGACGCAATATGGCGTCGAGATCGTCGACGTGCGGATCAAGCAGGCGAACCTGCCGGTCGGCTCGCCGCTCGACAGCGCGCTCAACCGGATGGCCACCGCGCGCCAGCAGGAGGCGATCACGATCCGCGCGCAAGGGCAGAAGGCGGCGCAGATCGTGCGCGCGCAGGCGGATGCGGATTCGGCCAAGATCTATGCCGATGCGTTCAACAAGGACGCGGACTTCTACGATTTCTATCGCGCGATGCAGTCCTACCGGCACACGTTCGGCGCGGACGGCACCACGCCCGAGGGATCGAGCGCGCTGATCCTTTCGCCCAACAACGCCTATCTCAAACAATTCGAGGGTCGCGGGCGCTGAGCGCCTGAATCGTTCGTTCATATTCAAGCATCGTTCAGCCGATCGCCGCCATGGCGAACCGATTTCGAACGTGAACCGAGAGGACCAATCTCCCGTGCGTTATGCCTATGCCCTGACCACCGCACTTCTCCTCGGGGGAGCGACCGCGTCGCTCGCGCTGCAGCCGGGCCAGACCGCCCAGAACGATCCCGCGCTGATCGCGCAGGCCGCCCCGCGGCCCGGCGCGCCGATGAGCTTCGCCGATCTGGTGGCCAAGCTCCAGCCCGCGGTCGTCAACATCTCGACCAAACAGTCGATCGTCCAGCAGCAGCAGGCGAACCCCTTTGCCGGCACGCCGTTCGGCGAACTGTTCGGCGGCGGCGGCGCGCAATCGGGGCCGCCGGTGAAGCGCGAGGGCGCGTCGCTGGGTTCGGGCTTCCTGATCTCGGCGGACGGCTATGTCGTCACCAACAACCATGTGATCGAAGGCGCCAAGGGCGCGACGGTCGAGTCGATCTCGGTCACCCTGGTGGACGGCAAGGAATATACCGCCAAGGTGGTCGGCAAGGATCCGACGTCCGATCTGGCGCTGCTTAAGGTGAACGCGACCGGCCTGCCGTTCGTCCGCTTCGGCGATTCCACGCGGTCGCGCGTCGGCGACTGGGTGCTCGCGATCGGCAACCCCTTCGGCCTCGGCTCGACGGTCACCGCGGGCATCGTCTCGGCGCTGCACCGCGTCGGGCTCGGCGCCTATGATCGTTTCATCCAGACCGATGCGGCGATCAACCAGGGCAATTCGGGCGGCCCGATGTTCAACCTGAACGGCGAAGTGATCGGCATCAACTCGCAGATCATCTCGCAGTCGGGCGGCAATGTCGGCATCGGCTTCGCGATCCCCGCCGAGGACGCGGCGCCGATCATCGAAACGCTTCGCCGCGGCAACAGCGTGAAGCGCGGCTATCTGGGCATCGGCATCCAGCCGGTGACGGACGATATCGCCGCGGCACTGGGCCTGCCCAAGGATCGTGGCGAGCTCATCAGCCGGATCGAGCCCAATCAGGCGGCGCAGCGCGCCGGGCTGAAGGCGGGCGACGTGGTGGTCCGCGTCAACGGCAAGGAGGTCACCCCGCAGAATTCGCTCAGCCGCCTCGTCGCCGACGTGCCGCCGGGCGGCACTGCGCGGCTCGACGTGATCCGCGACAACAAGCCGCTGACGCTGACCGCGACGGCGGGCACGCGGCCGAGCGAGGAGGTGTTGCAGAAGACGCTGGGCGGCGAGGATGACGACGGCCTGCCCGACGACGATTCGGGCTCGACCCAGGCCGCGCCGGCGACGGGCACGCTGGGCCTGAACGTCGTGCCGCTGACGCCGGGCATCGCGCGCTCGATCGGGGTCGATGCCGGCGTGACCGGCATCGTGATCGCCTCGGTCGATCCGTCGAGCGATGCGGCGCAGAAGCAGTTGAAGCGGGGCGACGTGATCGTCTCGATCAACGGCACGCCGACGCGCACCGTGGCAGCGCTCACTGCCGGCGTCGCGGCGGCGCGCGCAGCCGGGCGCGATCAGGTGCTGCTGTTCGTGCAGCGCGGCAAGATCGGCCAGTTCATCCCGGTGAAGATCAAGAAATAAGCCGCTCTCTCGATCGGAAAAAGGCCGTCGCTCCCGGTGAGCGGCGGCCTTTTTCGTTTCGGGTGGCCGGTGGAGACGGCTCGACTTTACGCGATGCCGGCGGATATGGCGGAGAGGGCTTCAGAGCAGGATAACGTCAACGCGATCCCCTCTCTATCTCCGTTCGTGCTGAGCTTGTCGAAGCGCGCGCTCCGCACGTAAGCGTTCGTATGCGGAACCCGCCCTTCGACAAGCTCTGGGCGAACGGTGCATGGTACGATAACCCCAGTTCAGGAGCGGCACATGGACGACATCTTCATCGGCATGGCGGCGGACGGCACGCGGCAGACGCTCGATCTCCGGCGCGCCAACCGCCACGGGCTGATCGCGGGCGCGACGGGCACCGGCAAGACGGTGACGTTGCAGGGCATCGTCGAGGGATTTTCCCAGGCCGGGGTGCCGTGCTTCGTCGCCGACGTGAAAGGCGATCTGTCGGGCCTGGCGATGGCCGGATCGCCGGCGGCGAAGACGCACGCCGCCTTTGCCGAACGCGCCGCGGCGATCGGCGACACCGACTGGACCTATGCCGACAATCCCGTGCAGTTCTGGGATCTGTTCGGCGAGCAGGGCCATCCCGTCCGCACCACCATCACCGAGATGGGGCCGCTGCTGCTCGCCCGGCTGATGGATCTGAACGACGTGCAGGAGGGCGTGCTGCAGATCGCCTTCCATGTCGCCGACAAGGACGGGCTGCTGCTGCTCGATCTCGACGATCTCCAGGCGATGCTCGCCGATTGCGCGGGCCGGGCGGACGAACTGACGACCAGCTATGGCAACGTGTCGAAACAGTCGATCGGCGCGATCCAGCGCGCTTTGCTCCAGTTGCGTTCGCAGGGCGCGGAGCATTTCTTCGGCGAACCCGCGCTCGACATGGCGGATTTCATCAAGACCGACGACAAAGGGCGCGGCGTCGTCAACATCCTCGCCGCCGACCGGCTGATGGCCAGCCCCAAGCTCTATTCCACCTTTCTGCTGTGGCTGATGAGCGAATTGTTCGAGCATCTCCCCGAGGTCGGCGATCCCGACAAGCCGGTGCTGTGCTTCTTCTTCGACGAGGCGCATCTGCTGTTCGATGCCGCGCCCAAGGCACTGCTGGAGAAGATCGAACAGGTGGTCCGGCTGATCCGCTCCAAGGGCGTGGGCATCTATTTCATCACCCAGAATCCGATCGACGTGCCTGATACGGTGGCAGGCCAGCTCGGCAATCGCGTGCAGCATGCGCTGCGCGCGTTCACGCCGCGCGATCAGGCGGCGGTGCGCGCCGCCGCGGAGACGTTCCGCGCCAACCCGGGCGTGGACGTGGCCAGCGCCATCACCGAGCTGAAGGTGGGCGAGGCACTGGTCTCGCTGCTCCAGGCCGACGGATCGCCCACCCCCGTCGAGCGGACGCTCGTCAAGCCACCCGTTAGCCGGGTGGGGCCGATCACCGCCGACGAGCGCAAGGTGATGATCGAGACGGACGCGATCGGCGCGAAATACGACGTCGCGGTGAACCGCGAGTCTGCGGGGGAACTGCTCGCCGCGCGGGCGCAGGAGGCGAGCGCTTCGGTCGCCGCGGCCAAGGCGACCACCGATGCGGAAAAGACCGCCGCGGCGCAGTCGAAGGCCGACGCGCAGGCGGCGCGCGCCGCGGCGCAGGCTTCGGCGAACAGCCCTTGGGCGAAGATGGCGACATCGGCGGCGCGTGCCGCGAGTTCGTCGATCGGGCGGCAGGTGGCCAATGAGATCGGCAAACAGGTGTTCGGCACGAAGAGCCGCGGCGGATCGGCAGCGGGCGGCCTTCTCGAGACGGTAGCGCGCGGCGTGCTCGGAAATCTGTTCCGGGGACGCTGACCGGCGTCCTTGCGTACCGAATGGTTTACGCGGAGGCGCGGAGACCGGCTTTGCACCAAGGTCGCGCCCGACTTCAGGTGATGAAGCGCCGCCTATGCACCAAACCCGTTCGCCCCGAGCTTGTCGAAGGGCCTGTTCCGCGCGCGAAAGCGCGATCGCGGAGAAAAGCGTTTCGACAGGCTCAGCACGAACGGATCGGGAGCTGGACCGAGCGGCGACCCCTCAGGCCTTGACCAGCCCGATCTCGACCAGCCGCTCGTGCAGATAGTCGTGCGCGGTGATCGGCACGGGATGGCGGTTCGGGTTTTGCGGCGTAATGCAGCCGGGCAGCGTCTTGATCAGAAAATCGGGCGCGGGGTGGAGGAAGAACGGCATCGAATAGCGCGAATGACCGCGTCGCTCGGGCGGCGGGTTGACGACGCGGTGCGTGGTCGAGGGCAGCACATGATTGGTGAGGCGCTGGAGCATGTCGCCCACGTTCACCACCATCGCGCCCTCGGGCGGGCGGACCGGGAGCCACGCGCCGGTGTCGCGGTCGCGCAGTTCGAGACCGGCCTCTTCCGCGCCCAGCAGCAGCGTGATGAGGTTGATGTCCTCATGCGCACCGGCGCGCACGCCCTCCGCATCGGCGGGGATGGGCGGATAATGGAGCAGCCGCAGCACGCTGTTGCCGTCCTTCACCGCCGGCGCGAACCAGTCGGGGGCGAGCTTCAGGTGGCGCGCGATCGCCGATAACAGCCGGTCGCCCGCGGCATCGAACGCGGCGAACAGCGCGAGGAAGGTGTCGCGAAACCGCTCGGGCTGTGTCGGCCAGATATTGGCCGCCATCTGCGCGGCATAACGATGCCCCTCGGGCAGTTCGCGGCCGACATGCCAGAATTCCTTCAGGTCGACCGCGCTCGCGCCCTTGGCGATCTCGGTCTTGAACGGCGTATAGCCGCGCGCGCCGCCGCCGCCGGGCGTGTGATAGCCGCGCTTCTCCGCATCGTCGCGGGCGAACAGCGCCTGCGTGTCGACCCAGGCGCGCGCGATCAGATCGTCGGGCACGCCGTGATCCGCGACGATCGCGAAGCCGAAGCGTTCGAACGATCCGCCGAGCGCGGCGGCAAAACCATCGGGATCGCTCGCCTGTTCGGCGAGGCTGAGCGTCGGAACCTGGGCGGCGGGAGTGTCGAGCATCGTCTTTGTCCGGCAAGGGGTTATGGCCCGTCTTACGCGCCTGCGCGCCGCTTTCCAATCCGATCGGACCCGCGCGACGGAACCGTGCCCCGCCCCCACCGTTCGGGCTGGAGGCACAATCAGGAGACGGATCATGGGCGGACATCAGGTTCCCGGCATGGGATCGGGCGACGACGGCTATGACGAGGAAGGCTATGACGAAAGCCAGCGCGCCGAGATCATGGAGGCCACGCGCGACGGGCCCAGCGACGGCGTGATCCTGACCGACCTCCAGCCCGATATCGGCGACGATGACGACGAAGACGAGTCGATCGACGAGACGCGGATGGACTCCGAAGAGGTCGGCGAGAGCGACGCCAGCGTCACCATGGACGAGGATGACGCCGACGAGGACGACGCGCAGGACGCGTTCGATGCCGACGCCACCGGCGCGGACGAGGATGACGACGATACACTCGACGATGCCGACGAGGTCGCAATGAAGCCCTGATCCATTGGGTCGTTTCGTCCGGCGGTCAGATGTTTGCGGGTCGGCGGCTATCGATTGCGTCCTGCCGATGATGACCGGTAGCGATGGCGAACAGTCTGATCTGAACGCACCGCCTCGCCAAGGGCGCGCATCGGCCGTATTCTTGCCGCAGTGCATTCATGCTTTGGCAAGAAACCGTTGCGGAAATGCGACAGTTTTGATTGTTCCGCGCATTTCTGCGCTGCAATGCAACGATCGCCTTCAAGGCTGGTTTTGTGGGGCCTAGGCAACTTCGGTGACCCTCGGGTGGCCCTCGGTTGCCAAGATCATTAATAATAGAAGGTATGAACAACGATGCGTAAGCTCACCCTCGCCGCCGCGGCTGCGTTTGCCGCGATCACCGCTGCCCCCGCGTTCGCGCAGGATGCGACCGCGCCCGCTCCCGTCGACACCGCCGCTCCGGCCGACAGCGGCCCGCGCGCACCCGACGGTTCGAAGGCGTTCGGCATCGAGCCGTATTTCGGCGTGATGGGCGGCTGGGAATCGTTCGACAACCAGGGAGGTTACGGCCTGCCGCGCGCGCTGAACTCCAACGGTTCGGTCCGCAACAACTACCGCCTCGAGGGTGCGCTGGTTCAGGGCGTCGCCGGCATCAACGTGCCGCTCGGGCCGATCTTCGTCGGCGTCGAAGGTAACGTGGTCAAGGGCATCGATGGCAACATCGATTGGGAATATGGCGGCGCGGGTCGCGTCGGCGTGCGCGCTGGCGACAGCGGCCTGTTCTACGGCAAGGTCGGCTATCAGTGGGTCAATTTCGACCATTTCTCGCAGTATAACACGGGCGCCAGCCTAAACCGCGACTATGGCGCGATGACCTACGGCATCGGCACCGAAGTCGGCCCGAAGGATATCGGCCTGAAGGGGATCACCGGCAATGCGGGCTTCCGCATCCGCGCCGAGGTGAACACCTATGGCAGCTTCCGCAGCCTGCGCCCGATGCTGGGCGTCATCACGCACTTCTGATCCTTCGCGATCGAAAGTGCCAAAGGGGCGGGGGATAGCGGCATCCCCCGCCCTTTTTGGTGTGCGGCGAAGATGGGGCACGGATACGTGCGGCCCTTGCCGATCGCTTGCGTCAAGATCCGTGGCAGCCCGTCGCACCGGCGGCCCTCGCAACCGTTCGCCCACCGGCGTACCGCCCCGGACACCTGCCAGAGCGGTACATGGCGCGCTTACTCCGCCGCCACCCCGGCCGCGGCGAACATGTCGCCGCTGTCGTCCAGATCCTGCGTCGGCAGCGCGCCCACGCCGGCCTTGGCCTTACGGCGCTTGTCGAAGCCGTCCCACACCTCGTTCCAGTTGCCGCGGGTCGCCGCCTTCGAATATTCGGTGGCGCGCTGTTCGAAGAAATTGGCGTGCTCCACGCCGTTCAGCATCGGGGCGAGCCAAGGCAGGGGATGTTCGTCGATCATGTAGATCGGCTTCAGGCCCAATTGATTCAGCCGCCAATCGGCGATGAAGCGGATATATTTCTTGATCTCCTTGGGCGTCATGCCGGTGACGGGCCCCATTTCGAAGGCGAGATCGATGAAATTGTCCTCCAGCCGGATCGTCGTCTGGCACACGTCGGCGATGTCGTCCTTCACCGCCTTGGTGAGGCACTGGCGCTCGTGGCAGAAGGTGTGGAACATCTTGATGATGCCCTCGCAGTGCAGGCTCTCGTCGCGGATCGACCAGGTGACGATCTGGCCCATGCCCTTCATCTTGTTGAAGCGCGGGAAGTTCATCAGCATCGCGAAGCTGGCGAAGAGCTGCACGCCCTCGGTGAAGCCGCCGAACATGGCGAGCGTGCGGGCGATGTCCTCGTCGGTATCGACGCCGAAGTTCTGCATGTAGTCATGCTTTTCCTTCATCTCGGCATATTCGAGGAAGGCGCCATATTCGCTCTCGGGCATGCCGATCGTGTCGAGCAGATGGCTGTAGGCGGCGATGTGCACCGTCTCCATGTTGCTGAACGAGGTCAGCATCATCTTGATCTCGGTCGGCTTGAACACGCGGCCATATTTCTCGTGATAGCAATCCTGCACCTCGACATCGGCCTGCGTGAAGAAGCGGAAGATCTGCGTCAGCAGGTTGCGCTCGTGCTCGCTGAGCTTCTGCGCCCAGTCGCGGCAATCCTCGCCGAGCGGCACTTCCTCGGGCAGCCAGTGGAGCTGCTGCTGGCGCTTCCAGAAATCGAACGCCCAAGGGTATTCGAACGGCTTGTACTGCTTGCGGGCTTCGGTGAGCGACATGGGATTACTCCTAAAATACTTTAACGAGAGCGAAGATGACGAACGCTACGCCAATAAGGCCAGCAGCGGCGCCGACGACGCGAATTGCTGGGATGGAAAGGGATAGATGCCAAGGTGGGTCGCGATACCGTGCGGGCTTTGATGCAAGGCCATAGCCGACCACCACCCAAGCAATGCCAACCATGAGTTGATGTGCGATTCGCGCGTTCACCGCCCCGGCCCCCATGACCACATCGCGTCGGCCGACAGGCCGAGCACGAAACCGGCGGCGACCAGCATGATGCCGACCATCCGGAACACATAGACGCGCGCAGGTGCCGTCGGCCAGGCGAGCGACACCAGCATCGCGATGCCGATCAGCGTGAACAGCCCCGCGACGGTGAACATGATGCCGACCTGCCACGTCATGCGACCATATCCGCATCCATGCGTTTCGCACCCGCAACCTTCAACGCAGGAGCCTTATCATGGTCGATACCACCCAGATCCAGGAGCATATGGAAGTCGTCGATGCGGACGGCGTGCACGTCGGCACGGTCGACCACATGGACGGCGACCGGATCAAGCTGACCAAGAACGACAGCCCCCAAACTCAGGACGGCCAGGGCGCCAAGCATCATTACATTTCGGTCGGCCTGGTGGCCGGAATCGAAGACGGCAAGGTCCGCCTGAGCGCGACCGCCGACAATGTGACGAGCCTCGAAGAGACCGAGTAAGCCGATCGGGCACGCGCCCGCGAGACTTTCGGCCCCGGTTCGCGACTTGCGAGCCGGGGCTTTTCGTATCGGGCGGCCGCGCATCGCCCGGCCTTCAGACGGCACCGTAGCGCGGCCCCGCCGTCCGCCATGACGAGCCTTCGCATTGCTCACGCAATCCGAAGCCGCCCATGCGTTACTGGCAGGCCAGGCATTCATCGTAATCGGTCGTTTCGAACTGATATTTGGGCTGCTCGATCGTGTTGTCGTTCTCCACGCCGCCGGCGAAGCCCGCGCGCTGGATGCTCTTCGAGCGCAGATAGTAGAGCGACTTGATCCCCAGCTCCCAGGCGCGGAAGTGGAGCATCAGCAGATCCCATTTCTCGACATCCGCCGGGATGAACAGGTTCAGCGACTGCGCCTGATCGATATAGGGCGTGCGGTCGCCGGCGAGTTCCAAGAGCCAGCGCTGATCGATCTCGAAGCTGGTCTTGAAACAATCCTTTTCCTCGGCGGATAGGAAATCGAGATGCTGGACGCTGCCGCCCTGCTCCAGGATCGTGTTCCACACCGCGTCCGAATTCTTCGATTTCTCGATCAGCAGCTTTTCGAGATACGGGTTCTTGACCGACCACGATCCCGACAGCGTCTTGTGGGTGTAGATGTTCGCCGGGATCGGCTCGATGCAGGCAGACGTGCCGCCACAGATGATGCTGATCGACGCCGTCGGTGCGATCGCCATCTTGCAGGAGAAGCGCTCCATCACGCCCATGTCGGCGGCGTCGGGGCACGGACCGCGTTCGATCGCGAGCTGCATCGACGCTTCGTCGACCTGGCCCTTGATGTGCTTGAACATGCGCAGGTTCCACGACTTCGCCATCGCGCCCTCGAAAGCGAGGCCGCGGGCCTGGAGGAAGCTGTGGAAGCCCATGACCCCCAGGCCCACCGAACGCTCGCGCGCGGCGGAATAGGCGGCGCGCTCCATGCCGGGCTCGGCGCGGTCGATGAAATCCTGGAGCACATTGTCGAGGAAGCGCATCACATCCTCGATGAAGCCCTTCTGGTCCTTCCACTGGTCCCAGGTCTCGAGGTTCAGCGACGAGAGGCAGCACACCGCGGTGCGATCCTCGCCCAGATGGTCCTTGCCCGTGGGCAGCGTGATCTCGCTGCACAGGTTCGAGGTGGAGACCTTCAGCCCCAGGTCGCGGTGATGCTTGGGCATCGCCTTGTTCACGTGATCGGCGAAGATGATGTAAGGCTCGCCCGTCTGGAGCCGCGTCTCGACCAGCTTCTGGAAGAGCGAGCGCGCATCGACCGTGGCGCGTACCGTGCGATCCTTGGGGCTGAGCAGGTTCCATTCGGACCCGTCGCGTACCGCTTCCATGAAATCGTCGGTCAGCAGCACGCCGTGGTGCAGGTTCAGCGCCTTGCGGTTGAAATCGCCCGACGGTTTGCGGATCTCGAGGAACTCTTCGATCTCGGGATGCGAGATGTCGAGATAGCAGGCCGCCGAGCCGCGCCGCAGCGACCCTTGCGAGATCGCGAGGGTAAGCGAATCCATCACCCGGACGAAGGGGATGATGCCGCTGGTCTTGCCGTTCAGCCCCACAGGCTCGCCGATCCCGCGGACATTGCCCCAATAGGTGCCGATCCCGCCGCCGCGCGACGCCAGCCAGACATTCTCGTTCCAGGTGTCGACGATGCCGTTCAGGCTGTCGGGCACCGAATTGAGGAAGCACGAGATCGGCAGGCCGCGTCCGGTGCCGCCGTTCGACAGCACGGGCGTGGCGGGCATGAACCACAATTGCGAGATCGCGTCGTAGATGCGCTGCGCATGGCCGGCATCGTCGGCATAGGCCGAGGCGACGCGGACGAAGAGATCCTGATAGCCCTCGCCCGGCAGCAGATAGCGATCGGTGAGCGTCTCCTTGCCGAAATCGGTGAGCAGCGCGTCGCGGCTGTGATCGACCTCGACCGGATAGGACTGCGCCTTCACCGTCTTGCTCGTCATCGGCGTGGCCGCCGTCGGGGCTTCGGCCGTCTGGGCCATCGTGTCGATCGTATCGGTGCTCATGTCGCTATCCCGGTCGTCCCTGAAATCCATCGTCGGCTCCTCAGCCTTTCGAATCAGGAGCTTGCCCGATCCTATCACCGAAGGCGGCCCGGGCGAGAACAAAACATGTCCATCGCGATCGCCGGCGGAAGGTCGAACCGCCCAACCGATATAAGGTTGCGGTGCCGCTCCTACCAGCGATTGGGTCCGCCCCCGAACTCAACCCCCACAAGTTGTGGCAAAGCGGCGCGGGACGCAAGCGGGTAAACGCGGCGTTCGTCCTGTCGCCGGGGCGGCTGGCGGACGCGGAATCCCGCGACGCGCGGTCGTCCGCGGCTTCCCCGAAACGCAAGGGAACGGGGCGGGAACGAAAATATTTTGATGCGCCCTGTACCCAAGCCCTCGCCGGGTACAGGGCCGATTTCCCGTCACCCTCGCGCAGGCGAAGGGACGGTGAAACCCTAGCGCGAGCGGGAGCCGCCCATGCGCATCTTCTGGCTCTTTCCGTAGCGCGTCTTGCGCGTGCCGGGCTTGCCTTCGTTCGAACGGCCCATCAGCGGCGCCTTCTGCTGGTCGACCGGCAGGCCCAGCTCCTCGTTCTCCAGCTGGCGGATTTCGTCGCGCAGGCGGCCCGCGGTCTCGAATTCCAGATCGCTGGCGGCCTTGCGCATCTGCTTTTCGAGATCCTCGATATAGGCGCGCAGATTGTGGCCGACCATGTGCGGACGGTCCTCGTCGATCTCGACGGTCACCTGATCCTTCGAGGCGACGTGCGCGATGATGTCACCGATGCTGCGGCGGATCGTCGTGGGCGTGATGCCATGTTCGGTGTTGTACGCGATCTGCTTCTCACGGCGGCGCGCGGTCTCGTTCATCGCGCGCTCCATCGATCCGGTGATGCGGTCGGCATAGAGGATCACGCGCCCGTCGACGTTGCGCGCGGCGCGGCCGATCGTCTGGATCAGCGAGGTCTCGCTGCGCAGAAAGCCCTCCTTGTCCGCATCGAGGATCGCGACCAGGCCGCATTCGGGAATGTCCAGTCCCTCGCGCAGCAGGTTGATGCCGATCAGCACGTCATAGACGCCCAGGCGGAGGTCGCGGATCAGCTCGATGCGCTCCAGCGTCTCGACGTCCGAATGCATGTAGCGGACCTTGATCCCCGCCTCGTGCATATATTCGGTCAGATCCTCCGCCATCCGCTTGGTGAGCGTCGTCACCAGCGTTCGGTATCCCGCCGCCGTCGTCTTCTGGCATTCGACGATCAGGTCCTGCACCTGTTCCTCGACGGGCTTGATCTCGACGGGCGGATCGATCAGCCCGGTGGGGCGGATCACCTGTTCGGCGAACACGCCGCCGGTCTGCTCCATCTCCCACCCGCCCGGCGTCGCCGAGACATAGGTGGTCTGCGGGCGCATGGCGTCCCATTCGTTGAAGCGCAGCGGCCGATTATCGATCGCGGACGGCAGGCGGAAGCCATATTCGGCCAGCGTCAGCTTGCGCCGGTGATCGCCGCGCGACATGCCGTTGATCTGGCCGATCGTCACATGGCTCTCGTCGACGAACAGCATCGCGTTGTCGGGCAGATATTCGAACAAGGTGGGCGGCGGCTCGCCCGGCATCCGGCCGGTGAGGAAGCGGCTGTAATTCTCGATGCCGGCGCAACTGCCCGTCGCCGCGATCATCTCCAGATCGAAATTGGTGCGCTGCTCCAGCCGCTGCGCCTCGAGCAGCTTACCCTCGGTCACCAGCTCCTTCAGCCGCTCGGCCAGCTCGTGCTTGATCGCCTCGCCCGCCTGTTTCAGCGTCGGGCCGGGCGTGACATAATGCGAATTGGCATAGACGCGCACCGAATTGAGCGAGGCGACCTTGCGGCCGGTGAGCGGATCGAATTCGGTGATCTCCTCGATATCGTCGCCGAAGAAGCTGATCCGCCAGGCGCTGTCCTCGTAATGCGAGGGGAAGATCTCGAGCGTGTCGCCCTTCACGCGAAAATTGCCGCGCTGGAAGGCGGCGTCGTTGCGCTTGTACTGCAGCGCCACCAGCTTGCGCACGATCTCGCGCTGGTCGACCGTCGCGCCCTTCTTCAAATCGAAGATCATCGCCGAATAGGTCTCGACCGAGCCGATGCCGTACAGGCACGAGACCGACGCGACGATGATGACGTCGTCGCGCTCCAGCAGCGCGCGCGTCGCCGAATGGCGCATCCGGTCGATCGACTCGTTGGTCGAACTTTCCTTCTCGATATAGGTGTCGCTGCGCGCGACATAGGCTTCGGGCTGGTAATAGTCGTAATAGCTGACGAAATATTCCACCGCATTGTCGGGGAAGAACGACTTCATCTCGCCATAGAGTTGGGCCGCCAGGATCTTGTTGGGCGCGAGGATCAGCGCGGGCCGCTGGCATTCCTCGATCACCTTGGCCATCGTGAAGGTCTTGCCCGAGCCCGTCACGCCCAGCAGCACCTGGTCGCGCTCGCCTGCATTCACTTGCGCCACCAGTTCGCGGATCGCGCCGGGCTGGTCGCCGCTCGGGGTATATTCGCTGGCGAGCACGAAGCGCTTGCCGCCCTCCACCTTCTGGGGGCGTGCGGAGGGGCGGTGGGGAACGAACGTCTCGCCCGTTTCCGGCTCGGCGAGGCTGGTGCGAATCTGGATTGCCATAGACGCAGAATATGGGTTGGAGCATCGCCGTGCGCAACGAACGCGCCGTCAGGAGAGATGTGATGATCGGTTACGCGACGCTCGGCACCAACGATATCGAACGCGCCCGCACCTTCTACGACGGGCTGATCGGCGCGCTCGGCGGGCAGCGGGTGCTGGAAATCCCCGATGCGCGCGGGTTCACCATGTACGGCGCGGGCCGGGACAAGCCGATGCTGGCGATCACGAAGCCCTATGACGGCGCCCCCGCGACCGCGGGCAACGGCACGATGGTGGCGCTCGTCGCCGAAAGCCGCGAACAGGTCGACAGCGTCCATGCCAAGGCGCTGGCGCTGGGCGCGACCGACGAGGGCGCGCCGGGCCAGCGCGGGCCCGACTCGATGAAGCTGTATGGCGCCTATTTCCGCGATCCGGATGGCAACAAGTTCTTCGTGCACAAATTCGGCTGAGCCGGCCGAAGCACGCTCTCCGCCGTCGAGCCTTCGCCGGCGCCACAGCCCCTTCGACAAGCTCAGGGCGAACGGTGCAGGCCAAGGTCGTCAGCCGCTAGCTGAGGATATGCATCCACATCGGCTGGCCCACCACGCTCTGCGATCCGCGCAGCCGTTCGAGCGCGGCGGCGACCGCGCGTTCCGGGCCCTCGTGCGTCACGATCGCCACCATCGCGGCGCCGCTCGCGGTGGTGCCGCGCTGGATCAGGCTTTCGATCGACACGCCCGCGTCGCGCATCGCGGTGGCGATCTCGGCGAGCACGCCCACCCGGTCCATGACGGTGAAGCGCAGATAGGCGCGGCAGCGGCGATCGGCGCTGTCCTGCGGCGGCGCCTGATCCAGCGCATCGGCAGGCATTGCATAGGCCGGGCCGAATTCGCCGCGCGCGATGTCGATCAGGTCGGCGACCACCGCGCTCGCGGTGGGGCCCTCGCCCGCGCCCGCGCCCTGGAAGAACAGCGGCCCCACGAAGTTGCCGTGCGCGACGACGGCGTTCAGCGCGCCCGTCACATGCGCCAGCGGATGGCCCATCGGCACCAGATGCGGATGGATGCGCTGGAACAGGCCGCCTGCCCCCACCTCGGCCACGCCCACCAGCCGCACGCGGTAGCCGAGCGCCGCCGCTTCGGCGATGTCGGCGGCGATCACCTCGCGGATGCCCTGCACCGCCACGCCGGCAAAGGCCGGCTGGGTGCCGAACGCGACGCTCGCCAGGATCGACAATTTGTGCGCGGCGTCGATGCCGTCGATGTCGAACGCGGGATCGGCTTCGGCATAGCCCAGCGCCTGCGCCTCGGCGAGCACGTCGCCGAAGTCGCGGCCGCTCGCCTCCATCGCCGAGAGGATGAAATTGCAGGTGCCGTTGAGGATGCCGTAGACGCGCTCGATCACATTGGCCGCGGCGCCGTCGCGTAGCCCCTTGATGACCGGGATACCGCCCGCCACCGCCGCCTCGAACGCCAGCGGCGCGCGCGCCGTCTCGGCGGCGCGGGCGAGTTCCAGCCCGTGATGCGCGATCATTGCCTTGTTGGCGGTGACGAGCCCCTTGCCCGCCGCCAGCGTCTCGCGCGCGAGCGTGAGCGCGGGGCCGTCCGATCCGCCGATCAGCTCGACCACCACGTCGACGTCGGGATGGCTGGCCAGCGCGGTCGTGTCGTCGATCCACGCGAAGCCCGACAGGTCGAGCCCGCGATCGCGGTTCCGGTCGCGCGCCGAGACGGCCACGATCTCGATCGAACGCCCGGCGCGGCGCGCGATCAGGTCGCGGTTGGCCGCGAGCACGCGGATCACGCCGCCCCCGACCGTCCCCAGCCCCGCCAGGCCAACCCGCAACACATCCGCCATCGTCTCGCTCCCCGCGCTTCGACCGTGTTGCTAGGGAGCGCGGGACGCGCTGGCTAGAGCGGATCGACGCACCCGCGCGAACGGCGCTGTCCCCTGGCGCCCGGCCGTGCCACTATGCCCGTCCCTTCCCTTGTGCGAGCACCGCATGGCCTCCATTCCCCGCCCCGCCGCCGAACTGACGCTGCGCGGCATCGCGCTCGGCGCGATCATCACGCTGCTGTTCACCGCCGCCAACGTCTATCTGGGGCTGAAGGTGGGGCTGACCTTCGCGACCTCGATCCCGGCCGCGGTGATCTCGATGGCGGTGCTGAAGCTGTTCGACGACGCCTCGATCCTGGAGAACAACATCGTCCAGACGATCGCGTCGGCCGCGGGCACGCTGGCGGCGATCATCTTCGTGCTGCCGGGGCTGATCCTCGTCGGCTGGTGGACGGGCTTTCCCTATTGGACGACGGTGGGCGTGTGCGCGACGGGCGGCATCCTGGGCGTGATGTTCTCGGTGCCGTTGCGCCGTGCGCTCGTGACGGGATCGGACCTGCCCTATCCCGAGGGCGTCGCCGCCGCCGAAGTGCTGAAGGTGGGCGCGGGCTCGGCCGATGGCGACGCGGAAAACGCGAAGGGGCTGCGCGTCATCCTGCTCGGCTCGCTCGTCTCGGCGGGCTTCGCGCTGCTGGCGGCGATGAAGCTGGTGGCGAGCGAGGCCGCCAAGAACTTCCGCGTGGGCGCGGGCGCGAGCGGCGTCTCGACCAGCTTCTCGATGGCGCTGATCGGCGTCGGCCATCTCGTGGGCATCAGCGTCGGCGCGGCGATGTTCGCGGGCATGCTGATCGCCTGGGTGGGGCTGATGCCCTATCTGACGCACGCCATGCCCGGCGGGGTGGACGATATCGTCGGCGCGGTGTTCCACACCAAGGTGCGCTTCATCGGCGCGGGCACGATCGGCGTCGCCGCGCTGTGGACGCTGCTGAAGATCCTCGGCCCGATCCTCGGCGGCATCCGCTCGGCGATGGCGGCGTCGCGCGCACGCGGCGCCGGCGAGACACTAGAGCTGACCGAGCGCGACCTGCCGATCGGGATCGTCGCGCTGGCGATCCTGGCCATGCTGCCGCCGATCGCCTTCCTGTTGTGGCAATTCGCCGCCGGCGGCCCGATCGCGGCGGATGCGGGCGCGGTGATCGCGGGGACGATCCTCTACATCCTCGTCATCGGCATCGTGATCGCCTCGGTGTGCGGCTATATGGCCGGGCTGATCGGTGCGTCCAATTCGCCGGTGTCGGGCGTCGGCATCCTCGCGGTGCTGGGCGCCTCGCTGCTGCTGGTGGCGGTCTACGGGCACAGCACCGATGTGGCGCGGACGAACGCGCTGATCGCCTATGCGCTGTTCACCACCGCGATCATCTTCTCCATCGCGACGATCTCGAACGACAATCTCCAGGATCTGAAGACCGGCCAGCTGGTGGGCGCCACCCCGTGGAAGCAGCAGGTGGCGCTGGTGCTGGGGGTGATCTTCGGATCGCTGATGATCCCCTATGTGCTCGGCCTGCTGAAGACCGCGTTCGGGTTTCAGGGGATGCCGGGCGCCGGGCCCGCGGCGCTCGCTGCGCCGCAGGCGGCGCTGATCTCGGCGCTGGCCAAGGGCGTGCTCGGCGGCGATCTCGACTGGAGCCTGATCGGTGCGGGCGCGGGGATCGGCGTGGTGGCGATCGCGCTGGACGAGGCGCTGGGCCGCGCGGGCAAGCTTCGCCTGCCGCCGCTGGCGCTCGGCATGGGCATCTATCTGCCGATGTCGCTCACGCTGCTGATCCCGGTCGGCGCGGTGATCGGCCGGGCCTATGACGGCTGGGCCGCGCGCACGCCCAACCCCGATTTCGCCGCGCGCATGGGCGTGCTGGCGGCGACGGGGCTGATCGTGGGCGAGAGCCTGTTCGGCGTCCTGTTCGCCGGCATCGTCGGCGCGAGCGGCCAATCGGACGCGCTGGCGGTGGTGGGCGACGGCTTTGCCGGCCCCGCGCTGATCGCCGCGCCGCTGTTGTTCGCCGCCGCGATCGCCGGCCTGTATGCGCGGACGCGGACGCTGGCGGGCACGCGGTAACGGGACGCCGGCCCGTCACCCGGCCGGGTGAGATCAGTTCGGTCGTTCGGCGGCCACGGGGGCCGGCGTCTCTTCCAACCGGCTGCGCAGGATCTCCGCTTCCTCCAGCAGCAGGATCGACGCCGCCGTCACGTCGTGCGCGTGCAGGCCGACGTTCCTGGACACTTCGACCAGAACGCTCACCTCGGCGCCCACCTCGCCGCGGACGGAGGCCTTGCGCGCGGCGGCGTCCGCCAGGGCACCGGAATGGACGCGCATCTGCTCCATGGTCGTCGATAGATCGCCGCACCGGCGGATGACATCGGCCACTGTCTCGCGGATCGCGCCGAGTTCGACGCCGATCTGATGCGTCGCCTCCGCGGTGCGGGTAGCCATCTGCTTCACCTCATGGGCGACGACGGCGAAGCCCCGGCCCGCATCCCCGGCGCGCGCGGCCTCGATCGAGGCATTGAGCGCCAGCAGACGGCTTTGCGCGGCGATCGCGCTGATCATGCCGGCGACCGATGCGACGCCGTCGATGTGCGTGCCCAGCCCGTGAACGGCGTCGCACGTTCCCTTCGCGCTATCCGTCGAACGTTCGATATCGTCCACGATGACGACCATGCTGTCCTGCATCTCGCCGCCAAGATCGACCAGCGCGCGCACATTCTCGACCGCCGCCTCGGATTGCCGGATGCCGGATTGCGCCAGATGGGCGAGCGTCTGCGCCTTGCGATCGAGCGTCTGGGCGGCCGTGTCCAGCGCCGCCCCCACCTGCCGGACCAGCACGGCGCGCTCCTTCTGCTCGATCAGCAGCCGGCGCATCTCCAGCCGGTCCATGACGATCCGGGCCAGCATGGCAAGCTGCCGGCGCTCGTCCCCGTCGAACGCGGTGCGCGGGGCCGGATCGAAGATACTCAGCGTGCCGATGGTCTTTCCGTCGGGCGTGACGAGCGGAGCGCCGGCGTAGAATCGGATATGCGGCGGCCCGATCACCAGGGGATCGTCGGCGAACCGCGCGTCCTTGGTCGCATCGAGGACCATCAAGACACCGTCGCCGGCGATCGCGTGCGCGCAAAAGGCATCGATCCCGCCGGGCATGCCAATGTCCGCACCCCGCCGCGCCCTGAATGATTGCCGCCCGGTATCGATGAGGCTGACGCTGCTGTTCGCCACATGGAACAGGCTCTCCGCGATACGCGCCGTGTCGTCGAACACCGGCTCCGAGGAAAGCGCGGGATCAGCGGGCGTCCGCCGGTCCATGGCGGCCGCGAACGCATCGGGCTCGGCAAGAAAGGGATTAGAGTGCACGCGACCTCCGGACCGGGTGGCATCCAATGCCATCCCGTCCATGTCTTAAAACAGACCCATTCCTGTTTGATTAACGGGCGAACCGCGCCTGGCCGCGCATCACATCGCCGCGATCAGCGCCGCGATGCGGACGAAAGCGAACCCGATCGAGCTGTCCGCGATGCCGTAAGGCAGGAAGATGCGGTCGCCGTGGCGGATCGCGCCGCAGCTATAGACGACATTGGGCACATAGCCCTCGCGGTCCTGATCCTTGGCGGCGAGCAGCGGCTCCTGCATGCGGCCGATCACCTTGGACGGATCGTCCTTGTCGAGCAGCACCGCGCCGATCGAATATTTGCGCATCGCGCCAACGCCGTGAGTCAGCAGCAGCCAGCCCTCGTCCAGCTCGATCGGCGGCCCGCAATTGCCGATCTGCACCAGCTCCCAGGGCAATGTCGGGCGCAGGATCATCTCGCCCTCGTCCCAATGCTCCAGCGTGTCCGATTTCAGCAGGAACAGATTCTCGCCGTCCTGCCGGCCGATCATCATATACTGGCCGCCCACCTTGCGGGGGAACAGCGCCATGCCCTTGTTGCGCGCCGCCGGGCCCGTCATCGGCACCAGATCGAACGCGCGGAAATCGCGGGTGCGCATCAGCTCGGACTGGATCACCGATCCGTTATAGGCGGTGTAGGTGCCGATCCATTCCCAACTGCCGTCGTCATGCTGGAAATGGACGATCCGCAGATCCTCCAGCCCCTTGGACTGCGCCTGGGTGATCGGGAAGATGACCGTGCCCGACAGCGTGCTGTCGCGGTGGCGATACACCGTCACCGGCCCCTCGGGCATCTCGTCCTCGCTCACGCGCACCATATCGGTGGCGGTCGCGAACGGCGGCTCGGGCGCGAGCTTAAGCTCGTTGCGATCGGTGATGATGCCCTCGCGGAACGCAACCGACGAGATATGCCCCTCACCCACCGCGCGCATCGACATCAGGATGCGCTGCGATCCGGGCGGCATGCCGGTCTGGTCGAAATGCGGCACCGCGCTCGGGTTCATCAGCGCGGCGGCGGCATAGCTGTATTCGTGGCAGAAATAGGCACCGATCAACTGGCGCTTCTCGTCGCCGATCTCGGCGCCGTTCAGCCCGAGCTGCTCCTCGATCTGGTCGTAGCGCGTCATGAACACGCGGCGCGTCTGCCAGTGGCGCGCCTCGAAATCCTTCAGCACGATCTCGAGCTGGTTGGCCGCCTCGATCGGCGACATGCGCAGCACTTCGCCGACCATCCGCTCCGTCCGGCCCGGCGTGACGCCGTTCACGCTGCGGGGGATGTGGAAAGGCCGCACGACGACCCGCGAGGGATCGGCATGCAGCCGCAGGCTGTGGGTGAACAAATCCATCGCGAACGCAGCCTCGCTCGTATCCGTGACCAACGCGACGCCGCCAGCGAGGCTAGGCGACGTCGCGCGAGGCTCCTGACACGCTTTCGGCCAGCTTTGAAAGCCCCGAAATCGCGCAACTGGCGAGTTGCAGCGCCAGAATCGACTCCGCACCCTGATTGCGGTTGAGCCCGGTCGGCATCAGCCCGTCGAAACAGCCGCCATCGTCGGTCGAGGCCAGCGGCATATCGAGATCGTTCGCGCCCAGGAACCAGCCATAGGCGCGCATCGCCTCGTCGTACCAGCGCCGCTCGCCCGTCGCCTCGAATGCCGCGGTGCACGCATCGACGGTGGCCTGCGCCTCCAGCGGCTGCTGGTCGAACTGAAGCGGCGCGCCATAGGGGCGGCCGAAGCTTTCGGTGCCGACCGCGCGGAAACGGCCCTCGGGCGAGGTCTGCTGGCCGACGATCCATTCGAGCGTCGACAGGCCGCAGCGGACGAGATCGTCGCGCTCCAGCGCCTGGCCAGCGCGGATCAGCGCCTGCGGCAGACGGGCATTGTCATAGGCCAGCACGATCTCGAACCATTGCCATTCGGGGCGGCGCGTCTCGGCCAGCAATTCGAGCAGGCCGTCGGGGAAACGCTGCAGGATCTGGAGCGCGAGCACATGGCCCGGCCGCGCCTCCAGCATCGCCGCCGCGCCCAGCATCGCGAACGCCTGCGCGCGCGGGCTGCCCAGCTCGAACGCCATGCTGGCGGTCAGGTCGAACATCGCGGTCGCCCAGTCGCGATGCTTGCGCTCGTGCGCGTCGCGCGCGGTGACGCCCAGCGCCCACAAGGTGCGGCCGTTCGAGTCTTCCGATCCGAATTCCTCGCACCAGGTCCGGTCGAAATTCATGAAGTTGCGGAACCGGCGTGCCTCGGGGTTCCAGGCATATTGCAGAAACGAGCCGTAGATCGTCATCCACTTGTCGCGCGTGGTGGCGTCGATGTCGGGGATCGCGCTCATCAGCATCAGCGCGCGGGCATTGTCGTCGATGCAATAACCGTGGCGGCGATCGGGGATCGAGAAGATCGAATGCTGGAGCATGCCGGTCGAATCGCTCATCCGGATTACGGCGGCGAGATCCGGGGCGAGCGGCTTGGGCGTGATCGCCGGCTTGGCGAGCCGCGTCGGGCGCGCGGCGACGCTGGCGCGGATCTGCGCGATCGCGGCCTCGGCGAGGCGCGGCCAGATCATCGTGCGGCCACGCGCATAGGCGCGCTGCGACAGGCGGTTGAGGTCGCGGTCGTTGGTCAGCAGCCGGTCGATCTCGCGCGCGAACGCCGCAACGTCGCGGAAGTCGACGAGGACGCCGTGCCCGTCCGCCAGGATCTCGGTGGCATGCGCATAGGGGGTGGAGACCACCGCCTTGCCGACGCCCACCGCATAGGACAGCGTACCCGAGGTGATCTGCGCCGGATTGGTATAGGGCGTCGCATAGATGTCGGCCGCCTGGAGATAGCGCAGCAGCTCGTCATGCTCGACGAAGGAATTGACGAAGCGAACATTGTCGCTGACGCCGAGCGAGGCCGCGAGATCCTTCAGCCGGTCGCGATAGGCTTCGCCCTCATGCGCGACGAGATTGGGATGCGTGGCGCCCAGCACGACATAGAGTAGGTCGGGATGATGTGCGATCACCGCGGGCAGCGCCTCGATGATCGTCTCGATCCCCTTGTTGGGCGCGAGCAGACCGAAGGTGAGCACCACCTTGCGCCCATCCCAGCCGAACTCGCCCTTCAGCGTGTCGGGATCGACCATCTCGCGATCGGGCACGCCGTGCGGGATCATTGCGAGCTGGCGCGGATTGGCGCCATAGACGCGCTGCAGGATGTCGGCGCCGCGATCGGCCATCACGACGATCTTGGCGGCGCGGCGCAGCAGCCCCTCCATCACCCGACGCTCGTCGACATTGGGCTTTTCGAGGATGGTGTGGAGCGTGACGATCACCGGCAGCGTGGTGCGATCGAGCAGCCCGAGCAGGAATTCGCCGGCGGGGCCGCCATAGATGCCATATTCGTGCTGCACCCAGATTGCCTGTGCGCCGCTCGCCTCGATGGCGCGGGCGGTGGCGACATAGGCGGAAAGGTCGTTCTGTGGAATTGTGCCCGTCACTTCGGGCGGATAGGCGTAGCGACCGGGGAAATCGTCCATCGCATAGACGTCGACGGTCAGATCCGGAAAGCGGCCACGCATCGCGGTGAACACGTCGGTGGTGAAGGTCGCCAGACCACATTTGCGCGGCAAAAAATTCCCGATGAGCGCGATATGGTTGATCGGGCTGGGTCCATCGGTCGGTACGGTCATCGAATATCCCTCGTCAGCCCGGCATCGATGGCCATTGGCCGCATCGATCCCGTCCGTTCATCAACGCGACAGGAAGACGAAGGTTGCACGTTTGCCGCACTGCGTCAAAATTGTTGCAGCGCGGCGGACGCCTAGCCGCGCCCGCGATAGGCAGCCACCCCCTGATCGGGCAGCCAGAGATCGGCGGGCGGCGCGGCGGTCTGCCAGAACACGTCGATGGGGATGCCGCCGCGCGGATACCAATAGCCGCCGATGCGTAGCCACACCGGCGCCATCTCGGCCGCCAGTCGCTCGCCGATGCCGACGGTGCAATCCTCGTGAAACGCGGCATGGTTGCGGAATGCGCCGAGGAAGAGCTTCAGCGACTTCGATTCGACGATCGTTGCGCCTGGCACATAGTCGATCACCAGATGCGCGAAGTCGGGCTGGCCCGTCACCGGGCAGAGCGAGGTGAATTCCGGCACGGCAAAACGCACCAGATAGGTGCGGCCGGCCCGCGGATTGGGAACGTAATCGAGCGTCGCGGCTTCGGGAGACGCGGGAAGCGCGCTCGTCTGGCCCAGGTGCATGGGTGTCATGATCGCGCATATAGGATGACATGACGCCAGAGGGAACGACGCTCGTACCGGTGCTCGGCGACCAATTGTCGCTCGGGCTGTCCTCGCTTGCCGGGGCGGATCCGGCGACCACCGTCGTGCTGATGATGGAGGTGTCCGACGAGACGGCCTATGTCCGCCATCACAAGACCAAGCTGGTCTATATCCTGTCGGCGATGCGCCACCATGCGCAGGCGCTGCGCGAGGCGGGCTGGCGGGTCGATTACGTCGCGCTCGACGATCCCGAGAACAGCGGCAGCTTCACCGGCGAGATCGCGCGCGCGATCCAGCGGCACGATCCGGCGCGGATCGCCGTCACCGAAGCGGGCGAATGGCGCGTGACCGCGATGCTCGACAGTTGGGAGACGCTGTTCGGCATCCCCGTGAAGATTCTGCCGGACACCCGCTTCCTCGCCACCCATGCCGAGTTCGAGGCCTGGGCCGAGGGGCGCAAGGCGCTGCGGATGGAGTTCTTCTACCGCGAGATGCGGCGCAAGACCGGGCTGCTGATGAACGGCGACAAGCCGGCGGGCGGCGAATGGAATTACGACACGCAGAACCGCAAGCCCGCCAAGGGCGACCTGCTGATGCCGCGCCCGCACGCCTTTGCGCCCGATGCGATCACCCGCGCGGTGATCGCGCTCGTCGCGGCACGGTTCGCGGATCATCCGGGCTCGCTCGACGGCTTCACCTTTGCGGTCACCGCCGCCGATGCGGAGCGCCAGGCCGATCTGTTCTTCGCGCACGCGCTCGCCGATTTCGGGCCGTACGAGGACGCGATGCTCAGCGGCGAGCGCTATCTGTGGCACTCGATCCTCAGCCCCTATATCAATTCCGGGCTGCTCGATCCGCTCGATCTCTGCCGCCGCGCGGAGGCGGCGTACCGCGCCGGGCGCGCACCGCTCAATTCGGTTGAGGGCTATATCCGCCAGATCATCGGCTGGCGCGAATATATGCGCGGCATCTATTGGCGCGAGGGGCCCGATTACGTCACGCGCAACTTCCTCGATCACCACCGCGCGCTGCCCGGCTTCTACTGGACGGGCGAGACCGACATGCACTGCATGGCCGAGGCGCTGGGCCAGACGCTCGCCACCGCGCACGCACACCATATCCAGCGGCTGATGGTCACGGGCAATTTCGCGCTGCTGATCGGCGCGGACCCGGCGCAGGTCCACGCCTGGTATCTGGAAGTGTATCTCGACGCCTATGAATGGGTCGAGCTGCCCAACACGCTCGGCATGAGCCAGTTCGGCGACGGCGGGCTGATCGCGTCCAAGCCCTATATCGCGTCTGGCGCCTATATCGACCGGATGTCCGATTATTGCGGGCGCTGCCGCTACGACGTGAAGCAGCGCATCGGCCCCGACGCCTGCCCGTTCAACGCGCTCTACTGGGATTTCCTGGCGCGCCACGAAGACACGCTGGGCGACAACATGCGGCTCGCCATGCCCTATCGCAACTGGCGGCGCACCGATCCGGCCAACCAGCAGGCGCTACGCGCGCAGGCGGCGGGGTTCCTCGACACGCTCGATTGAAGCACGGCCCCGTCTTCGCAAGCCGGGCGGAAAGCTCTACGGCGCGTCGGCGATGACAGGGAGATCCATATGGACGCGCTGGTGACGACGGAGTGGCTGGCCGAACATATCGGTGCGCGCGATCTGAGGATCGTCGATGCCACCTACTTCGCGAACTTCCCCGGCGAGACGCCGCGCGACGCCGCCGCCGAATACGAAGCGGCGCACATCCCTGGTGCGGTGTTCATGGATCTCGGCACGCTGCGCGATACCCACAGCGACCTGCCGATGATGCTGCCGGACGCTGCGCAATTCGCCGACAGGATGCGGCGCCTCGGCGTCGGCGACGACAGCCGAATCGTCCTCTACGACCATTCCCCGCACCATACGGCGGCGCGCGCCTGGTGGATGCTGCGCAGCTTCGGCGCACGCGACGTCGCGATCCTCGACGGCGGCTTTGCCAAATGGCAGGCGGAGGGCCGCGCGACGGCGAGCGGCCGGGAAAACCTGCCCCCCGGGGACTTCGCCGCCCGGGCCGACCGCGCGAACGTCCGCACGCTCGACCAGATGGCGGCGAACGTCGCCAGCCAGGCGGAGCAGGTCGTCGATGCCCGATCGGCGGCGCGCTTCACCGGCGAGGAGCCCGATCCGCGGCCCGCGACGCAAGCCGGCCATATCCCCGGCTCGCGCAATCTGCCGCAGGGCGCGCTGTTCGACGCTGACGGCACCTGGAAAAGGGGCGAGGCGCTGCGCCGCACCTTCACCGCCGCCGGGGTCGATCCCGACCGGCCGATGGTCGCCACCTGCGGCTCCGGCATCACCGCCGCGGTGCTCGCCTTCGGCGCGCATCTGCTCGGCCGTGCTATGCCGATCTATGACGGCAGCTGGTCCGAATGGGGGGCCGATCCTTCCACATCCAAGGCCATGGGGGCAGCATGAACGACGACACCGATCGGGCGATGGGCGACGGCACGCGCGTGGTAGGCGGCGGCCGCCGCAAGGAATGGACGCAAGGCGTGGTCAACACGCCGCTGTGGCGCGCATCGACCATCCTGTACGATTCGGTGGCGCATCTGCGCGACAGCGCCACGCGCGACACGCACCACCGGCTGTTCTACGGGCGGCGGGGCACGCCGACGCAGTGGACGCTCGCCGACGCGCTCACATCGCTGGAGCCGGGCGCGGAGGGTACGTTCCTCTATCCCTCGGGCGTGGCGGCGATCGCGGCGGCGCTGATGGCGGTGCTGTCGCCCGGCGACGAGCTGCTGTGCGTCGACAGCGCCTATGATCCGACGCGCGGGCTCGCGACCGGTCTGCTGAAGCGGTTCGGCATCACGACGCGCTTCTACGATCCGTTGGTGGGCGCGGGGATCACTGACCTGATCGGCGAAAATACCCGTGCCATCCTGCTGGAAAGCCCCGGATCGCTCAGCTTCGAGGTACAGGACATTCCCGCGATCGTTGCGGCGGCGCAGGCGCGCGGCGTCGTCACCATCCTCGACAACACCTGGGCGACGCCGCTGATGTTTCCCGCGATCGCGCGCGGGATCGACTATGCGGTGCTCGCCTGCACCAAATATGTCGTCGGCCATTCCGACGTGATGCTGGGATCGGTGACCGCCGGCCCCGGCCGGTTCGCCGGGCTGCGCGACACCAGCTTCCAACTGGGCCAGGTGGCGAGCCCCGACGATTGCTGGCTCGGCAGCCGCGGCCTGCGCACCATGGCGGTACGGCTGGCGCAGCACCAGGCGAGCGCGCTGACGATCGCGCATTGGCTGAAGGCGCAGCCGGGCGTCGCGCGGGTGCTCCACCCCGCCCTGCCCGATTGCCCCGGCCACGAGATGTTCGTGCGCGATTTTCGCGGTTCGACCGGGCTGTTCGCGGTCGTGCTCGACGGCGGCGACGAGGCGGCACGCGCCGCGCTGATCGACGGGCTCGCGCTGTTCGGGATCGGCTACAGTTGGGGCGGCTTCGAGAGCCTCGCGATCCCGGTGGACCCGCAGCGGCACCGCAGCGTCACCCGGCGCGACCATGAAGGGCCGCTTGTCCGGCTGCAGATCGGGCTCGAGGATGCCGACGACCTGATCGCCGATCTCGATGCGGGGCTGCACCGGTTCCGCGCCGCGCGCGGCTGAGCGAGGCGGCCGGGGCTTGTGGCGGGGGCGCAACACCCGCGCCGTGAAACCCGCTTGCGGCCAGACGGCGCTTGTCGCGCGCGCGCGATGCTGCCAGCCTTCGCCGCACCGGGGGGTATGATCGCACGACCGGCCGGCGCGGGGGCGTCGGCCCGGCATGGCGTCGGCCTTTCCCGCTATTCGAAAGGAAGACGATGCGCCGTTCCACCCTCCTTCTCGGCTGCGTCGGCTTCGCGCTGGCGGCGCAGGCGTCCGCGCAGGACACCGCGCCGCCGCCGCCGCTGAAGCTCACCGGCAGCGTGACGCTCGTGTCCGATTATCGGTTTCGCGGCCTGACGCAGACCGATGGCGGCCCGGCCGTCCAGGGTACGCTCAACCTCAATCATTCCTCCGGCCTCTATGTCGGCACCTTCGTGTCCAACATCGACGGCACCGGCACCACGCCCGCGCTCGCCGGCTATGGCCAGACCGAGATCGATCTCTATGGCGGCTATACGCACAGCTTCCACGGCGCGACGTTCGACGGCGGGCTGCTCTATTATTATTATCCCGGCGGGCTGAAGGGCCAGAACACCGATTATTTCGAGCCCTATGCCTCGCTTGGCTACACGATCGGGCCGATCGCGGCGAAGGTGGGCGCCAATTACGCCTGGGGCGGGCAGAAGGGGCTCGATTTTACCGCGGGCAAGGACGACGATATCTATGTCTATGGCGAGGCATCGATCGCGGTGCCGCGCACGCCCGTCACGCTGAAGGGCCATGTCGGCCACACCGCCGGCTCGCTCGGGCTCGACAATCCGAGCCTCGCCGACGACAATTACTGGGACTGGTCGGCCAATGCCGAGGCGGTCGGCGGCCCGATCAAGGTGGGCGTCACCTATGTCGATACCGATATCACCGAAGCCAATCGCTTCGCCCGCCGGCTCGGCCGCGGCTCGACCGTGTTCGGCTATGTCGGGGTGAGCTTCTAGAGCGGGACGCTCGCCCTAGACCCTCTCCCACTCCGTTCGCCTGCGGCACGGGCCCTTCGGCACGCTCAGAGCGAGCAGATCAAGGTAACGCCGTCAAACTCCAGGGCGGCCCCCGAAGGAGCCGCCCGGTACGGTCACTTGGGCGACTTCGCCGGTGCGGGCGTCGCGGCAGGGGCCGGCGCGGCGGCGCTGCCCGAGGTGGAGGCGCGGGCGTCCTGGCCGTCGCCCTGCGGCGCCGCCACGATGTCGCGCGTGGTCGCGCCCTTGTCGACCACGTTGGTCTTGGGATCGCCGGCGCTGGAGCGGATGCCGGGATCGGCCTCCTCGCCGCCCGCCGCATCCACCGTGACGGATTCGGAGGCACTGCGCGGCGCGGCGCCGCCGAACAGCGCGTCGAGCGTCTGCGCCTGCGCGCTGTTGTCCTGCGGGCGGGCGACGCCCGGCGTCGGCGGGGTGAGCGCGAAATCGGGCGGGATCACGAGGGGCGCGGCGCGCGCGACGGCAAATTCGTCCGGCCGCGCGCGATCATAGCTGTGATGGGCGCAGCCCGAAAGGAGAGCGACGCAAGCCAATCCTGCGGCGAGGGGCACGGTCTTACGCATTCGGATTCTCCACAGGTACAGGCCCGGTCTTGGCAGGCGCCTTGTCGCGCACCAGGAACGCGCGGACAAGCAGGATGAGCACGCCGATGGTAATCGCGGCGTCGGCGAGATTGAAGACCAAAAACGGCCGCCATTCGCCGAAGTGCAGGTCGGCGAAATCCACCACATGGCCGAGCCGCACGCGATCGAGGATGTTGCCGAGCGCGCCGCCGAGCACGAGGCCCAGCGCGGTCTGATCGCCGAGCTTGCGTTCGCGCGTCATCCACACCGCAACGCCGATCGCGATCGCGCCGGTCAGCGCAACCAGCGCCCAGCGAGTCATGTGGCTGTCGGCTGGCAGCAGTCCCAGCGACACGCCGAAATTGGGCACGAAGCGCAAGGCGAAGATCGGCAGGATGGTGCGGACGTCGCCCAGCTCGGCGATGTGCAGCGGCCCCGTGACCGCCCATTTCGTCAGCTGATCGAGCACGAAGAGCGTGGCGGCGGCGGCGAGCCCCGCGGCGGGAATGCTACGCATCGACCACCTCCGCACAGCGCGCGCAAAGCGTACCGTCCTCGCCCACCTCGGGCAGATGCCGCCAGCAGCGCCCACATTTGTGATAATCGGTGCGCGTGACCGCCACGGTATCGGCCGCCGTCACGCGGGCGACGATGAACGCCTCCGCCAGCGCATCGGCGGGCAGCGGCAGATCGGGAACGGTCACGTCCGCCTCCAGGCTGGAGCGCACGGCCTTTTCGCGACGCAGCGGCTCGATCGCCTCGGTCACCTGCACGCGCAGCGCGCGGACGCCGGTCCATTTCGCCGCCAGCGCGTCGTCCGCGTGCCGGTCGGGCAGCACCGGCCATTCGAGCAGATGCACGGACCCGTCCTCGCTCGGGAAACGCGCCTGCCATACCTCTTCGGCCGTGAAGCACAGCACCGGCGCGGCATAGCGCACCAGCGCGTGGAACAGCGTGTCGAGCACGGTGCGATACGCCCGCCGCTTGGCATCGCCGGGCGCGTCGCAATACAGCGAATCCTTGCGGATATCGAAGAAGAAGGCCGACAGGTCTTCGTTCGCGAAATCGGTCAGCAGGCGCAGATAACGGTTGAACTCGTAACCCGTCGCCGCGGCGCGCAGCTCGGTGTCGATCATGCCGAGGCGGTGGAGCACGTAACGCTCCAGCTCGGGCATCTCGGCCACCGGCACGCGCTCGGCCTCGATGAAGCCGTCGAGCGCGCCGAGCAGGTAGCGGAAGCTGTTGCGCAGCTTGCGATAGGCGTCGCTGGCGGTGGCGAGCACCTCCTTGCCGATCTTCACATCGTCGAAATAATCGGTGGAGGCGACCCACATGCGCAGGATGTCCGCGCCGCTCTCGCCGATGATCTTGAGCGGATCGACGACGTTGCCGAGGCTTTTCGACATCTTGCGTCCTTGCCCGTCGAGCGCGAAGCCGTGCGTCAGCACGGCGTCATAGGGCGCCCGGCCGCGCGTGCCGCAGCTTTCCAGCAGCGAGGACTGGAACCAGCCGCGATGCTGGTCCGACCCTTCGACATACAGGTTCGCGCGCGCGCCCTCGCCGTAGCGCGCCTCGACCGTGAAGACGTGCGTGCAGCCCGAATCGAACCACACGTCGAGAATGTCGCCCACCACCTCGTAATCGGCGAGGTCGTAATCGGAGCCGAGCAGCGCCTGATGGCCGTCCGCATACCACGCGTCCGCGCCCTCTTCGCGAAACGCCGCGACGATGCGCGCGTTCACCGCGGGGTCGTTCAGATACTGGCCGGTCCGGCGATCGACGAACAGCGCGATCGGCACGCCCCAGGCGCGCTGGCGGCTGATGACCCAGTCGGGCCGCCCCGCGACCATCGCCGTGATCCGGTTCTCCGCGCGCGCCGGGATCCACCAGGTGCGCGCGATCGCGTCGAGCGCGGTCTCGCGCAGCGTGGCGCCGTTGTCGCCCGTGTCCGACGCCGCGCTTCGCGCGCCGACCTCCGCGCTGCGAACAGCCCCCGGCTGTTCGCTGATCGCGCTCCGGTCCATCGGAATGAACCATTGCGGCGTGGCGCGGAAGATCACCTTCGCCTTAGAGCGCCAGCTATGCGGATAGCTGTGCGCGAAATCGTCGCTCGCCGCGAGCAGCGCGCCGACACCGCGCAGGTCCGCGCAGATCGGGCCGTCAGCACCGACGAATTTCTTGTTGATGACTGAGCCCTGCCCGCCGAGCCATGCCCAGTCCGGGCGGTACATGCCGGCGCCATCGACCGCGAAAACGGGATCGATGCCGTATCGCTTGCAGAGCTCGAAATCGTCCTCGCCATGATCGGGTGCCATGTGGACGAGCCCGGTGCCCGCGTCGGTGGTGACGAAATCACCGGGAAGCAATGGGCGTGGCTTGGCGAAGAAGCCGCCGCGCGCGTGCATCGGATGGCGCGCGGTGGCGCCTTCGAGGTCCTTGCCCGTGCCGGCCCAAACGACGGGGCCATTGCCCTCGCCCTGCAACCCTGCGCGATCCAGGCTCGCATTCGACAATTCCGTTGCGAACAACAGCACGCGTCCGTCCGAGACCCGGACAGCGGCGTATTCAATCTCCGGCCCATAGCTCAGCGCCTGGTTTACCGGAATCGTCCACGGCGTCGTCGTCCAGATCACCGCGTGCGCGCCGACCAGTTCAGGCGCGTTCGGGGCCTCCACGATCTCGAACGCCACGTCGATCTGCGTCGAGACGACATCCTCATATTCGACCTCGGCCTCGGCGAGCGCCGTCTTCTCCACCGGCGACCACATCACCGGCTTGGCGCCGCGATACAATTGGCCGCTCTCGGCGAACTTGAGCAATTCGCCGACGATCGCGGCTTCCGCCTCGTACTTCATCGTCAGATAGGGATCGGCCCAGTCGCCCATCACGCCCAGCCGCTCGAATTCGGCGCGCTGCACCGCGACCCATTTCTCGGCATAGGCGCGGCATTCGGCGCGGAACTGCGCGACGGGCACGTCGTCCTTGTTCAGCTTCTTTGCGCGATACGCTTCCTCGACCTTCCATTCGATCGGCAGGCCGTGGCAATCCCAGCCGGGCACATAGGGCGCGTCCTTGCCCATCAAGGTCTGCGAACGGACGATGATGTCCTTTAGCACCTTGTTCATGGCGTGGCCCATATGGATGTCGCCATTGGCGTAGGGCGGCCCGTCGTGGAGGATGAACCGTTCGCGCCCCTGCCGCTCGGCGCGCAGCCGCTCGTAGAGGCCGATAGAATCCCAGCGCGCCAGGATCGCGGGCTCCTTGGCGGCGAGGCCCGCCTTCATCGGAAAATCGGTCTTCGGCAGGAAGACGGTATCGCGCCAATCGCGTTGGGCGTCGCGCGGGGGTTCGGAAGCATCGGTCATCGGTCGCGCGGCTTAGCGTGTGATTGCCCTGCCGTCACCCTGCCAGGATCGCCCGCGCCCGCGCGCAATCGGCCTCCATCTGCGCGGTCAGCGCGTCCAGCCCGTCGAACTTCGCCTCGGGCCGTAGATATTCGACCAGCTCGACCTCAAGCATCTGCCCGTACAGATCGCCGGAAAAGTCGAAGAAATAGGGTTCGAGCAGCTCCTTCGGCGGATCGAAACTCGGCCGGATTCCCAGGTTCGCCGCACCCGCCAGCACGCGGCCATCGGCCAGCCGCCCGCGCACCGCATAGATGCCGTAGGCCGGGCGAAGATAGCGGCCGAGATCGAGATTGGCGGTGGGATAGCCGATCGTCCGGCCCACCTTGTCGCCATGCTGCACCATGCCCTCGATCCGGTAGGGCCGGGTGAGCAACCGCGCCGCGCCGCGCATGTCGCCGCCGCGCAGCATCGCGCGGATCCGCGTGGACGACACCGGCGCGCCGTCGAGCGTCACCGGCGCCACCGCCTCGGCGGCAAAGCCGTGCGCCGCGCCCATATCGGCGAGCATCGCGGTCGTGCCGCGCTTCGCATGGCCGAACGTGTAATCCTCGCCGGTCACGATGCCCTTCGCGCCGATCGCACCCGCCAGCCGATCGGTCACGAAGTCCTCCGCCGACAAGGCGGCGAGCGCGGCGTCGAAATGGAAGACGATCATGGCGTCGACCCCGGCCTCCGCGAACAGCCGCGCGCGCTGGTCGAGGCTGGTCAGCCGGAAGGGCGGGGTATCGGGCCGGAAATGGCGCACCGGATGCGGATCGAACGTGGCCACGATCGCCGGCGCCCCGGCGGCGCGCGCGCGCGTCACCGCACGGCCGACCACCGCCTGATGGCCCCGGTGAAATCCATCGAAATTGCCGAGCGCGACGATCCCGCCCCGCCATTCGGCCGGAATCGCCGAGCCGCCGTCCAGACGCTCCATGCGCGCGCTATAGCAGCCGATCGCGAACGCGCGAGCGCGACGTTGCGGGCGGCGGGTGGCGGGCAGGCATGAAAAAAGCGGCATGGCCGAAACCATGCCGCTCTTTTTTCCGTCGCGAGGGCGCCTTGCGGCACGCCTCGATCGCGGCCTGGCCTCAGCGCAGGCGGCGGCGCGTGGCGGCGGTGGCGCCAACCCCGGCGGCGGCGGCGCCCACGAGCAGCGCGAGCACGAGCACGAACGAGGTGCTGGCCGCGGCGCCTGCGGCGGCATCGGTCGCCGACTTGGCCTTGGCGATGGTTTCGTTCTTCGTCTGCACGAACTGCTGCTTGGCGCGATTCACTTGCGCCTGCGCCTCGGGGCGGCTGATCTTGCGCTGGGCGGCGACGATGTCGACGATCCGGCTTTCGGCCTGCTGCCCGTCGGTGCCGCCGCGCGCGAGCGCCGGCAATTGCTTGGCGATTTCCTTCTGCGCCTGTTCGGGCGTCATCTGCGCAGGGTCGCTCGGCACGTCCGACAGATAGGCCGCGGCCTCGCTGCGCACGTCGCCGGCATCGACGCCGGCGATCGATGCCGCCTTGGGTGCCGCGGCGCCGACCGCCGTGCCCGCCGCACCGGCCACGGCGCCGACGGTGCGGAACGCCCCGCCGATGATACCGCCCACCGCCGAGGTGAGGAGATAAAGCGTCAGGATCAGCGTGACGCCCCAGACGACCATGCCGTGGACGAGCGCGTCGAACCGCTCGTGAACGCCCGCCACCCGCGCCGCGGCATAGCCGCCTGCGCCGAGCGCCACGATCGTCGTGATGAGCCAGTAGACGCCCGCGCCGATGCCGAACCCGGTCGCTCCCGGCGTCGTGCCGGCGACCGGATCGACCATCGTCAGGCCGATACCCGCGCCGAGAATGCCGAGCACGAGTTGGACGGCGATGGCGATGACGACGCCGCCCAGCACCGCCGCCCAGGACAGGCGGGTGGCCGTCTTGCCCGGATATGCCGCGTCGATCGGCGAAACGCCGTTGTTCACATGGGTATTCATAGTCGCTCCTGTTGAAATCGAATGTCGGCGGCGATCAGCGCCGCCGTGGATCGGTCGCCGCAGCCCCCGCCGCGGCGCCGGCGCGCTTTTCCGCCTCGCCATGATCGCGCGCGGCATCGTCGCCGATCAGCTTGCCGATCGCCTCGTGCACCGAACCCTTGGCCGCGCGCACGACTGCGACCTCGGCTTCGGGGGCGGGCATCTCGGGGGCGGGCGTCGCGTCGCCGTTGGATCGTGCGGTCATGCGGCCGTCTCCTGATCGGTGCTGTGCGGCGTCACGCCCTCGCCGTCGAAACCGCGCGCCCGCGCCCAGGCGACCGCGGCGATCCGGCGATTGACGCCGATCTTGGCGTAGATCCGCGCCACATGGTTGCGCACGGTGTTGCCGGCGACCTCCAGCGTGCGGGCGATCCGCTTGTCGTCATAGCCGCGGCAGATCAGCGCCAGCACGTCGCGTTCGCGCGCCGTCAGATCGTCCAGCCCCGGCCCGTCGGGATCGGCCTGCGGCGCGCGCAGCCGGGCGAGCTTGTCCATGATCGACCGGCTGAACCAGCTCGTGTCCTTCATCACCGCCTCGATCGCCTCGACGAGTTCGCGCTCGGTCGCCTTGCGCCGGGTGATGTCCTGAAACGCCCACAAGACGCATTCGTCGTCGCCGAAACGGATCGCACCGGTCGAGACGATGCAATCGATGCTCGCGCCATCCTTCGCGTGGATCCGCGCTTCATGGCCGCGCAGGTCGTGGCCGCCGTCGATCGCCGCCTCGATCTCGCGCCGCACCGCGCCGCTGTCCCACAGCTCCACTTCGCCCAGCGGACGGCCGATGATCTCGGTGCCGGTATAGCCGGTCATCTGGGTGAAGCTGGCATTGACCTCGCAGAGCAGGTGCCCGTCGCGCGCCCCGATCGCCATGGGCACCGGCGCGAGCTGGAAGGTGCGGTTGAACCGCTCCTCGCTGTGGCGAAGCGCGCCCTCGGCCTTGCGCCGCGGTTCCAGGTCGGCGAAGGTGAACAACATGCAGGGCTGATCATCCAGATCGATCGGCTGCCCGGCGACGATCACCAATTTGGTGCCGCCCTCGGGCAGCTCCAGCTCGGCCTCCATCTGCGGGATCGTGCGCCCCTCCCCCAGCCGCTCCTTCGCCAGATCGCGGCGTTCGGCGGCGCGCAGCACGTCGATGTCGTACACCGTGCGGCACAGCACCTGATCGCGGCGATGCCCGGTCAGGTCGAGGAACCCCTGATTGACCTTCACGAAGCGCAGGTCGCTCAGGCGGCAGATGACGGCCGGCGCGGGGTTCGCGTTGAACGACTGTTCGAACCGGTCCTCCGCCTCGTAGCGCGCGGAGACGTCCTGGATGATGAGCACCAGGCACGCCGGATCGCCATCGTCCGCGTCGTTCAGCACGAGGCTGCGCACCTGGTGCACCCAGCGCGGATCGGTTTCCCCGGCGACCGTCACCTCGACCACCACCTCGGAAAAGGAGTCGCCCGCCACGACGCGCTCGATGGGATAATCGTCGCCTTCGAGCCGATGGTTGTTGCGATAGCGCAACTGGAAACGATCGCGATATTCATCGACCGTGGCGCCCAGTTCGGGAAGCGTCGCGACGCCGTGCATGGCCAAGGCCGCATCGTTCGCCCAGAGCAGGCTCTGGTCGGGATCGATCAGGATCACGCCCTCGTCGAGGCCGACGATGATCTGGCGCAGATGGCGCAGATCGGCGGTTTCGCGCAGGGTCTTGAACGATGCGGTCGCCATGGGCCGGTTCAGTCGCGACGGCCGTGGACGAACCAGGCCAGCGCATAGCCGCCCAGCGCCGCGGCGAGCGCCCAGACGACCGGCGTCTCGCGCACCGCCTCGGCCGCTACCTTGCCGCCGCGCTGCGCGCGGTCGGCCGCCTGTTCGCCCGCGGCCTTCAGCCGGTCGCGCGCCTCGCCGGCGAGTTCGGGGGCGCTGTCGATCGCGTCGCCGATGATCGCCTTGGCGCGGCCATAGCCATGCTGCGCACCGCCCGCGACCTGGTCGATCACGCCGTCTACCTGCCAGTCGCGGCTGTCCACGGCATCGCCCACGGTCTTCTCGATCTTGCCGCCGACATAGCGCGCGCCGCCCTGGAATTCGTCCTTGTTCATGATCGTCTCCGCCTTGCTCGGCATCGGCACGATCGCCCACGTCGCCGTGCGCGGTGCCGATGGAGGGCCGCGGTGGTGCGGCCGGTTCGGGCGCATCAACCGCCGGAGAGATCCGGTGTTCCTAGTATTTTTCGCCGACGCGCTAGTCCGCAAATACCATCGCCAGCAGAACCGCCTGCTCTTCATAGAGTTGCTGCAGCCGCAAATGGATGGTCCGCGATCCGGCTTCGTCGGCCTTTTCGGCCAAGCGTTGGTGGTCCACCGCCCGCTTGAGCAGATAATCCCGCTCCGATGGACCGGAACGGATGACGGGATCGGGGCCGGGTTCGCGCTGGTCTTTCATGATGCCGTGCTATCATCCGATCGGCCATCGCCATATCCTCTCGAAGTACCTGCCGATTGGTAGATTGCTTCCAGGCTAGTCAGGATCGACGGGTCGCGCGCGAACCGCTTGACCGCTTTAGGTGAAGCTTTATTGTCGTACTTATTGGGGAGAGCTGCTCGGTGACGGCCAAAGGCGCATATATCGCCGTGGATTGGGGAACGACCAACCGCCGCGCGTGGCTGATGGCCGGCGATGGTGCCGTGCTGGCCAGCGAAAGCGATGGCCGCGGCGTGCTGGCGATCGATCCCGCCGCCTATGATGCCGAAGTCGCAGGCTTGCGGTCGCGGCTCGGCGATCACCCGATCCTCGCCGCCGGCATGATCGGATCGACGCGCGGCTGGCGCGATATCCCCTATGTCGATGCGCCCGCGGATCTCGCGGCGCTCGCCCGCGGTTCGGTGGACGTGGCGCCCGGCGTCACGATCCTGCCCGGTGTCGCGCTGCGCACCAACGGCCGTGCCGATGTGATGCGCGGCGAGGAGGTGCAGGCGCTCGGCGCGACCGCCGCCGGCCTTGCGCCCGCTGACGCGCTGTTCTGCCAGCCGGGCACGCATTGCAAATGGATCGCGATGGCGGATGGCGCGCTGGCCGATTTCGCCACCGCGATGACGGGCGAGCTGTTCGCGCTCGTCAAGGCGCACGGCATTCTGGCGGGCATGCTGGACGGCCCGGTGGCGGACGGCCCCGCCTTCCACGACGGGCTGGCGCGCGGGATGCGCGCGCGCGACCTGACGGTGGCCTTGTTCGAGGTGCGCGCCGCCGTTCTGCTCGGCATGCGACCGGCCGCGGAGGCCGCATCGCTGGCGAGCGGCATCCTGATCGGCGCGGATGTCGGCGCACAGGCCGACCTGTCGGGCCGCGACGTCCATCTGCTGGCGAGCGGTGCGCTCGCCGATCTCTACGCCGCCGCGATCGTCGCCGCCGGCGGGCGTGTCGCCGCGCTCGACAGCCACGCCGCGTTTCGCGCCGGCATCCATGCCATCCGGGAGCTCTTACCGTGACCGCACTCGACCGACGTTTCGACCTGGCGTTCGCCGCCTGTCCCCTCGTGGCCATCCTGCGCGGCATCACGCCGGCCGAAGCGCCCGCTATCGGCGATGCGCTGGTCGCCGCGGGCATCACGCTGATCGAGGTGCCGCTGAACTCGCCCGATCCGTTCGCGAGCATCGCCTTGCTTGCCGAGCGGCTGGGCGACCGGGCGCTGGTGGGCGCAGGCACCGTGCTGACCACCGATCAGGTGACGCAGGTGGCCGCCGCCGGGGGCACGATCATCGTCTCGCCCAATACCGATCCGGCGGTGATCGCCGCCTCGGTGGCCGGCGGCCTGATCTCGCTGCCGGGCTATTACACCGCGAGCGAAGCCTTCGCCGCGCTGCGAGCCGGCGCTACCGCGCTGAAGCTGTTCCCCGCTGACGCCACCCCGCCGGCGCTGCTGAAGGCGCAGCGCGCGGTGCTGCCCAAGGCGCTTCGCGTGCTGGCGGTGGGCGGCATCACGCCCGAGACGATGGCGGCGTGGCGAGCGGCGGGCGCGGACGGCTTCGGCCTCGGCTCCAATCTCTACCGCCCCGGCAAGCCCGCCGCCGACGTGGCCCGCGACGCCGCCGCCTATATCGCAGCGCTTTGAGCGGATCTGTTGGGCGATCGGGGCCGGCCATTTTGGAAGGGCGCGGCGCCTGCGGTTTATGAACGGCAAGACCGGGATACATTGGCTCGACCGGATCGCCGGATCCGTTCGTGCTAGACAAGCTCAGGGCGAACGGGCCAGAGTAACGTCGTCAGACTCTAGATCCGTTGATGGTGATCGTCGTTCCGCCTGCCAGTTGCGATTGACACAGGCCGACTATTAACAAGCGGTTTGAAGGGGCGAGGCTACGGCCTCGCCTTCCGTTCCGGCGGCTCTCAGTAAACGCGCTGCGCGACCAGTGCCGCCTCCGCCGCACAGGTCTTGGCGTCGGGCCTTGCCGTCTTGGGATCCGCGCGCAACGCGGTGAGTTCGGCCGCCGCCGCGGCGCGATCCGCCTGGAAGCGCGGATCGCCCGCGATCGCCGCCAGCGTCGCGGCTGCGGATACCCGGCCCGCCTCCACCGCACTGGCATTGTGGACGCCGCACACCACCCGGCTCTCCCCATAAGCACGGCCCCGCGCGAGGATCGCGGTGGCGCGATCGGGCGCGAGGCCGGCAAGCAAGGTCGCCCACGTCCAGCCGAGCGTCGTATGGCCCGAGGGGTAATCATAGCTGCCCGCGGTGTCGGCGATCGGCTCGCAGGTCGCGCCCGGATCGGCCGCGAAGGGCCGGGGCCGCCGATAATGGTCCTTCGCGATCCCCGTGGCGCCGCCCGTATCCGCCGCCGCCATGCGCAGCAGCGCGAGCATCCGCGGCGCATCGTCCGGCGCCAGCGTGACGCCCAGCGCGCAACCGAAATCGCGCATCATGTCCGCCGGCGCGGATTTGACGTCGCTGGTCGCCAGCGTCCAGCGCGGGCTGCGCTCCAAAGCGCGAGTCGCGCGGAAGATGGCGCGGTCGGCGATGTCGCGCGCATCGCCGTCCATCGGCGCGGGCGGCAGCACCGCAAGGATGTCGAACGCGCCGGGCGCCAGATACCCCGCATGCACATCCTTTGCCGACACCCCCAGCCCCGCCGCGATGCCGAGAACGGCCAGCAGGCCCGCTCCGATCACCCGTCCCGCCCGCATTGGTCGTGCTCCTGCCCGTTGCCCGGCGCAACGGCCCGCCGGTCTTTTCCCATTGCGATATCATGTATCATCGCGTCTAGGGTACGTCATGCCGACGACCCACCCCGCGCCACCGGCCCCGCACGCATGATCCTGGTGCCGCTCGCCTTCGGCGTGGCCGCCAGCGCCGCGACGCTCGTCGGCGGCCTGCTCGCGCTTCGGCTGGAGGCGCGGATCACCATCGTGCTCGGGCTGGCGGCGGGAATCGTGCTGGGCGTCGCGCTGTTCGACCTGATCCCGGAGGCGATCGCGCTGGCCGAGGGCATCTATGCGCCGCGTACGATCCTGGCCTATGTCGCCTTGGGGCTCGGCGCCTATCTGCTGCTCGACCGCGTGCTCGACGGGATCGGCCATGCGGCCCGGCCCTGGCGCGCGCATCTGGGGCCGGCGAGCCTCACGCTGCACAGCCTCCTCGACGGCATGGGGATCGGCCTGGCCTTCCAGATCTCGCCCGCGATCGGCTGGATCGTGGCGCTGGCGGTGCTGACGCACGACGTGGCGGACGGGATCAACACGGTGAGCCTGGTGCTGGCGTCGTCGGCACGCGGCACGGCGTGGAAATGGCTCATCGCCAACGGCGCGGCGCCCACGCTGGGCGTCGTCGCCGGGCTGACGATCCGCGTACCCGGCGTGCTGCTGGCACCGCTGCTCGCGGTGTTCGCGGGCGTGTTCCTCTATATCGGCGCGTGCGAGCTGCTGCCGCGCAGCCATGCCCGCGATCCCCGACTGCGCGTCACGGCCGCCAGTCTGGCCGGCATCGCGCTGATGCTGCTGGTCACCGCCGCCGCGCGCTAGCCGATGCGGCGCGCACGCACCGGCCGCTCATGCGCGACGATCAGGAAATAGGATCCGAGCGCCCCCTTCCCGATCCGCAGCGCGGTGCCGGTCTTCAACTCCATCGGCGAAGGCTCCGTCGTTTGCCAATGCGCCGTCCCTTGGCGGATCATGCCGGCGCCACGCCCGCACGATCCGCCCGAGGCCGTCCGTTCAGATCATGCCCAGCGCCTGGAGATACACTTCCAGGATCGCCTCTTCCTCCTGATATTCTTCCTTCTTTTTCTTGCGGATCGACAGGATCTTGCGGATCGCCTTGGGATCGTAGCCGCGGCCCTTGGCTTCGGCCATCACGTCCTTGATATCGTCGGCGATGCCCTTCTTCTCTTCCTCGAGCCGCTCGGCGCGCTCGATCAGGAGGCGCAGTTCGTCCGCCGCCACCTGGCCGCCGCCCATGCCGTGTTGCCGTTCGTCCGCCATCACTCGTCTTCCCCACCCGCCGGTCCGCGACCGGCCTTCATTGAAACCATGGAGCATCCCCGCCACCGGCGCGCCGCCGGGGCCGCGTCCGGAATCGGGCGTGCGGGATGCGGCCCGCCGTGTAGGCGGTTAACCCTGATCGCTCAAGCGGGCGTTCCTGGCCACGCTCGCCGCCATCCGTTCGAGCTGTTCGGCGCTGGCCTCGCCCTGATGCTCCGCCTTCCAGCGGGCATAGGGCATGCCGTAGACCACCTGCCGCGCGGCTTCGCGGTCGAGCCCGCCGGCCTCGCCCACCCAGTCCGACAGGCAGTTGCGGCAAAAGCCCGCCAGCCCCATCAGATCGACGTTCTGCGCGTCGTCGCGGTGGCGCAGATGGCGCACCAGCCGGCGAAAGGCGGCCGCCGCGGTCGCGTCGTCCAGCGTGTCGAGTTCGTCGGGCATCGTTATTATCTCGGGCCTCGGTGGTTGATCGCGCGGCGTTACGGGTTAGAGGCAGGCGCGCACAAGCCCGAAGGATAAACGGCATGACCGCCATTCGACCCCGCTCCCGCAAGGTTCGCGTGCTCGCAACGCTCGGCCCGGCCAGCAACACGCCCGAGATGATCGCCCGGCTGTTCGAGGCGGGCGCGGATGCGTTCCGCATCAACATGAGCCATGGCGACCAGGCGTCGAAGATCGCGGTGATCCAGGCGATCCGCGGGCTGGAGGAACGGTTCGGCCGGCCCTCCACGATCCTCGCGGATCTTCAGGGCCCCAAGCTGCGCGTCGGCCGCTTCGCCGAGGGCCGGATCGATCTGGTGACGGGCAGCATCTTCGTGCTCGATCGCTCGCCCGAACCCGGCGACGCCAACCGCGTCGAGTTGCCGCACAAGGAGATCTTCGCTGCGATCGAGCCCGGCGCAAGGCTGCTGCTCGACGACGGCAAGCTGGTGCTGCGCGTGACCGAGCATTCGGCCGACCGGATCGTCACGCATGTCGAGGTCGGCGGCCCGTTGTCGAACAACAAGGGCCTGAACGTGCCCGACGTGGTGGTGCCGATGGCGGCGCTGACCGAAAAGGACCGCAGCGACCTCGCCTTCGCGGTCGATCAGGGCGTCGACTGGATCGCGCTGTCGTTCGTGCAGCGGCCCGAGGATCTGTGGGAGGCGCGGAAGCTGATCGGGGGCAAGGCCGCGCTGCTCGCCAAGATCGAGAAGCCCGCCGCGATCGAGCGGCTCGAGGAGATCGTCGAGGCGTGCGACGGCGTGATGGTCGCGCGCGGCGATCTGGGCGTCGAGCTGCCGCCGCAATCGGTGCCGCCGCTGCAGAAGCGCATCGTCGAGGTGTCGCGTCGGATGGGCCGCCCCGTGGTGGTCGCCACGCAGATGCTCGAATCGATGATCAAGAGCCCCTCGCCCACCCGCGCCGAAGTGTCCGACGTGGCGACCGCGATCTATGACGGCGCCGATGCGATCATGCTGTCCGCCGAAAGCGCGGCCGGCGACTGGCCGATCGAATCGGTGGCGATGATGGATGCGATCGGCATCTCGGTGGAGGGCGATCCCGAACATGGCGACCGCATGCACTTCACGGTCACCAAGCCCGATCCGACGACCGCGGACGCGCTGGCGGAGGCCGCCAAGAACATCGCGGCGACGGTGGGGGCGACGGCGATCATCTGCTTCACCAGTTCCGGCTCGACGGCGCGGCGCGTGGCGCGCGAGCGTCCCTCGGTGCCGATCCTGGTTCTCACCCCGCAACAGGAGACGGCGCGGCGCCTGGGCCTGCTATGGGGCACGCACGCGGTCCATACGCGCGACGTTGAATCGTTCGAGGACATGGTGTCCAAATCGAAACGCATGGCGTTGCGCCAGGGCATGGCGAAGGCCGGCGACCGGGTGATCGTGATGGCGGGCGTGCCCTTCCGCACGCCGGGTTCGACCAACGTGCTCCACGTCGTCCGCATCATCGGCGACGAGCTGGAACGGCGTTAGAGCGGGGTAACGTTACCCTTTACGCCGTTCGCCCCGAGCCTGTCCCGCATGAAGGCTCGACCGCGGAGAGCGGGCTTCGACACGCTCAGCACGAACGGAGCGGGAGACGGTATCGAACCCTCAACCCGCTTCAGGCGATCCACGCGACCGGGTGGTCCGCCAGCCGCGCATCGCGGGTGAGCAGGCGGGCGCCCAGCTGCTGCGCATGGGTGAGCAGCATCTCGTCGAACGGATCCTTGTGCGCGAGCGGCGGCACCAGCGGTGCGACGCAATCGTCGGGGTGCAGAGGCTCGAGGCGCATGTCGCTTCTGACCACGAACGTCAGCGTCTGTTCGGGCGAGATCTCGCCCTTGCGACGGCCGTGACGATCGCGCGCATTCCACTTGATCCGGGTCTCCCATAACGACACCACCGATACGTGCAGGCGTTCGGCGGACTCGATTGCCGCCTGTTCGCCCCGCGAGATCTTGTCGGGATACAGCATCAGCCATAGCAGGAAGTGCGTATCGAGCAGCAGGATCATGGGGCGCCGTCGGCGGGCTCGTCGTCATAATAATCCGGCCCAAGCAACGCCTTCATCCACGCCGGATCGTTGAACTCGGCCAGCCATTCGTCGTCGAGCGGCCGCTCCAACACGATCTTGTCCAGCCCCATCTCGGCGCGGACCCGCGCAAGCCGATCCCAGTCCAGTCCCCCCTTCTTCGCAGGCGGCGGCCCCAGTTGGGCGATCGGCTTGCCGTTCTTGGTGATCGTCACCTGCTCGCCGCGCTCGGCGGCGGCCAGCGCGGTGGCGAAGTGCGCGCGGGCTTCGCGGACGGACATTTCCATGGGTCGCGCTCCTTTGGTGTACACGGTTGTACACCAAACGCCGTCAGGCGCCAACCAGCCCCAGATCGCGCAACTGGCCGCGCAAGGTGGGCGCATCCACGAAATGCAGCCCGGTCATGCCGAGCGCGCAGGCGGCGTCGACATTGTCGCGCCGGTCGTCGATGAACACCGTGCCGTTGGCGTCCAGGCCGAACCGGTCCAGCGCCAGGCGGAAGATCGCCGGATCGGGCTTGGCGCACTTTTCGTCGCCCGAGACGACGATGTCGCGAAACCGGTCGAACAGGTGCGCTTCCTGCGCGCGGAACGGCGGGAAGAATTCGCCCGAGAAATTGGTGATCGCGAACAGCGGCACGCCGCGCGCGTCGAGTTCCTCGACCAATGCGGTCATGCCCGGAAGCGCCGGGCCGATGCTCTCCAGGAAGCGGGGGCCCCAGGCAGCGATCAGCGCGGCATGCTGCGGATGCGCCGCCGTGAGTTCGGCCGACGTCTCCGCGAAGGGACGTCCGGCATCATGCTGGAAATGCCATTCGACCGTGACGACGTCGCGCAGGAACGCGTCGAGCGTCTCACCCCCGGGGATGAGACGCTCGTACAGGAACCGCGGGCTCCAGTCGTAGAGAACGTGGCCGACGTCGAAAACGACGGCACGCGCCGGCATGCTCAGCCCTGGCGGGCCTTGAAGCGGCGGTTCGTCTTGTTGATGACATAGGTGCGGCCGCGACGGCGGATCACGCGATTGTCGCGATGCCGGTCCTTGAGAGACTTGAGGGAATTGCGGATCTTCATGATCGATTCGCTTCTTTGAATAGGGTTGTTCTACGGAAAGCGCGTCGCCTAGATGCGGGTGCCCACCAAGTCAAGATGCGGGAACCCGGATGCCGGGTCCGCGCGTTCCCCGTCACGGCTCCCAAGCCACCGTTCCAGTCGAAAAGGCGTATCCCATGAAGCACGGTCCGATCGCTGCCCTGGCCCTTACCGCGACCCTGCTGGCGGGGTGCACGACCGCCGGCAACCTGCCGCCGACGGAGGTGCTGCGCTACCATCTGGGCGCCGATGTCGCGCGCGGCACGATCGCGGTCGCCCCGCCCGCCGATGCGGGCCCCGCGACGATCGAGTTCCAGACCTATGCCGATGCGGTGCGCGCGCAATTGCTGCAGGCGGGCTATGCCGATCCCGCGCCCGGCACGCCGGCGCAGTTCACCGCGATCGTGACGTTCGACACGCAGACGCAGGAGGGGCCGCCGCGCCGTTCGCCGTTCAGCGTCGGGCTGGGCGGCGCGAGCTTCGGCGGCAACCGCGGTGGCGGCGTCGGGCTGGGCGGCGGCGTGTCCTTCCCGGTCGGCGGCGGTGGCCGCGGGCGCGAGGTGCTGCTGACCCAATTGTCGGTCGCGATCCAGCGCGCCGACCGGACGCCGGTGTGGGAAGGCCATGCGCACACCGCCGCCGATCTGCGCTCGCCGCAATCGGCGACCCCGGCGCAGGCGGCGAAACTGGCCGCGGCGCTGTTCACGGGGTTTCCCGGTGAGTCCGGGCGGACTATCACCGTCCGATGAGCCTTCGCATCAATGCCGCCTTCGACGGCGGGAACATCCGGGTCGTCGCCATCGACGGCGATCGGGTCAATCTCGAGATCGTGCCCGATCGCGATTCGGACTTCTTCCAATGGTTCTATTTCCGCGTGGCGGGGGCTCGTGGGCGGACGCTCCGCTTCCGCATCCTGAACGCAGGCCAGTCCGCCTATCCGTTCGGCTGGCCCGGCTACAAGGTGCGCGCGAGCGCCGACCGGGTCCACTGGCCGATGATCGAGACGCGCTATGACGACGGCGTGCTGAGCTTCGACTGGACGGCTGCGGGTGATCTGGCCTGGTTCGCCTATTTCGAGCCCTATCCCATGGAGCGGCACGCGTCCCTCGTCGCGCGGATCGCGCAGGCACCCGGCGTCACCCACCGCGAACTCGGGCAGAGCCTCGACGGGCAGGCGATCGACTGCTTGACGATCGGCACGGGGCCGCGGCCGGTGTGGATCTATGGCCGCCAGCACCCCGGCGAATCGATGACCGAATGGTGGATGGAGGGCGCGCTCGACTGGCTGATCCGCCCGGAGGCCGCGCCGCTGCTGGCCAAGGCCACCGTCCATGTCGTCCCCAACATGAACCCCGACGGCACGCGCCGCGGCCATCTGCGCACCAACGCCGCGGGCGTGAACCTCAACCGCGAATGGGCGGCGCCCTCCGCGGAGCGCAGCCCCGAAGTGCTCTGCGTGCTCGCGGCGATGGACGAAACCGGCGTCGACGTCGCGATGGACGTGCATGGCGACGAGGCGATCCCCGCCAATTTCCTCGCCGGGTTCGAGGGCATTCCCCGCTGGACCGACGCGCACGGCGCCAAATTCTACGAATATGGCCGCCGCCTCGCCGCGCACACGCCCGATTTCCAGACGGAAAAGGGCTATCCACGATCCGCGCCCGGCCAGGCGAACCTGACGATGTCGACCAACCAGCTCGCCGAGCGGTTCGGCGCGGTCAGCATGACGCTCGAGATGCCGTTCAAGGATCACGATCCCAATCCCGACGCGACCTATGGCTGGTCGGGCGAGCGCTCGCAGCGGCTCGGGCGATCGATGCTCGAAACGCTCGCCCAGATGATCGACGAACTCTGAAGGCGGCGCGGTGATCGAGCTTCGCGAAGACGATCCGCGCGCACCGCATGTCGCCGCGCTGCTCGCCTTCCACCGCAAGGATGCGCAGGCCGATTCGCCACCCGAATTCCGCCATTCGCTCGATGCGGACGGCCTCAGCGCGGCTTGCGTCACCTTCTGGACCGCGTGGCACGACGGCGCGCTCGCCGGCCTGTGTGCGCTGAAGGATCTGGGCGAGGGCGCCGGCGAAGTGAAATCGATGCGCACCGCGCCCGGGCAGCTGCGCCGCGGCGTCGGCCGCGCGATGCTCGCGCACGTCATGGAAACCGCACGCGCGCGGGGCTATCGCCGATTGTATCTGGAGACGGGCACCTCGTCCGCCTTCGCCGCCGCCAGCCGGCTCTACGAGGCCGCGGGCTTCGTGGACGGGCCCGTGTTCGGCGGCTATCCGCCAAGCCCGCACAACCGCTTCATGACCATTTCGCTCGAAGGATCGCCATGCCCACCCTCGTCCTGATCCGCCACGGCCAGTCCGCCTGGAACCTCGAAAACCGCTTCACCGGCTGGTGGGACGTGGACGTGACCGAAAAGGGCGCGGCCGAAGCGCGCGCGGCGGGCGCCATGATGGCCGCCAAGGGCCTGGATTTCGACCAGACCTTCACCTCGCTCCAGACGCGCGCGATCAAGACGCTCGATCTCGCGCTCGAGGCGATGGGCCGGCTGTGGCTTCCGGTGGAAAAGGACTGGCGGCTGAACGAGCGCCATTATGGCGGGCTGACCGGGCTCGACAAGGCGGAGACCGCGGCACGCCACGGCGACGAGCAGGTCCATGTCTGGCGCCGCAGCTTCGACGTGCCGCCGCCGCCGCTCGAGCCGGGCAGCGCCTATGATCTGTCGCAGGACCGCCGTTATGCCGGCATCGCGATCCCCGCCACCGAAAGCCTGAAGGACACGATCGCGCGCGTGCTACCCTATTGGGATGCCCGGATCGCGCCCGCGCTGAAGGACGGCCAGCGTGTGCTGATCTCCGCGCACGGCAATTCGCTGCGTGCGCTGGTCAAGCACCTGTCGAACATTCCCGACGATGCGATCACCGGGCTGGAGATCCCGACCGGCCAGCCGATCGTCTACGAGCTGGACGCCGCCCTCAACGCCACCGACCGCTATTATCTGAGCGAGCGCTAGGCCCGGGGGCGTTGGCGATCCTCGGCTGGATCGCCAACATCACCGTCCCGGAAAGGGAGCTGCCTCGGCGTTCAGAGCGGCGAGATGTGCAGATATTTGAGCAGGCCGAGCACGAGAAGCAGCAACGCGATCGCGGCGATGACGCCACCCACGTTGAAGTTGCTCTTTACGATCTTCTCGTCCTTGTTCACGTCCGCCATGCTGATCCTCCCTGTTTGATGACCTGTTTGATAACAGGGGCGAAACGATCCTCCCGTGGCGCGGTTCCACCGCCCCATGCGCTTGCCCTGCCCGGGCCCGCTCGCTAGGCACGGCGCTCTCGCGCGGGGACAGGCATGGCGGACGTCGGCATCATCATGGGCAGCACCTCCGATTGGGAGACGATGCGCCACGCCGCCCATATCCTGCAGGAGCTGGACGTCGCGCACGAGACCAAGGTCGTCTCCGCACACCGCACGCCGCAGCGGCTGGTCGAATATGCCACCACGGCGGCGGCGCGCGGGCTGAAGGTGGTGATCGCGGGCGCAGGCGGCGCGGCGCATTTGCCCGGCATGGCGGCGGCGATGACCGCGCTGCCCGTGCTCGGCGTGCCGGTGGAATCCAAGGCGCTGAAGGGCATGGATAGCCTGCTCTCGATCGTCCAGATGCCCGGCGGCATTCCGGTCGGCACGCTGGCGATCGGCAAGGCGGGGGCCAAGAATGCCGGGCTGCTCGCCGCCGCGATCCTCGCGCTGTCCGACGCCGGGCTCGCCGAGCGGCTGGCGGCTTGGCGCGCGGCGCAGACCGACGGCGTGGCGACCGATCCGCTATGATCGCGCCCGGTGCCACGATCGGCATCCTGGGCGGCGGCCAGCTCGGACGGATGCTCGCCGTCGCCGCCGCGCAGCTCGGCTATCGCACGCACATCCTCGCGCCCGACCGCGAGAGCGTCGCCGCGCAGACCGCCTCCAGCCTCACCCGCGCGGAGTACGACGACCGCGACGCGCTGGCCGCTTTCGCCGCGGCCTGCGACGTCGTCACGTATGAATTCGAGAATGTCGCGCTCGGCCCCGTCGAGTGGCTGGCGGAGCGCATCCCCGTCCACCCCGCGCCTGCGGCGCTGCGCGTGGCACAGGAGCGCGTGGCGGAGAAGCGCTTCGTCGAGGGGCTCGGCGGCCGCCCCGCGCCCTGGGCCGCGATCGCCTCGCGCGCGGACCTCGCCGCCGCGCTGGAGCGGATCGGCACGCCCGCGATCCTGAAGACCGTGCGCTTCGGCTATGACGGCAAGGGGCAGACGGTGATCCGCGAACCCGCCGACGCCGATGCCGCATGGGACGCGATCGGCGGTCCGTCGGTCCTCGAAGGTTTCATCGCCTTCGCCCATGAATTCTCGATCCTGATCGCCCGCGGATCGGACGGCGGCACGGTCCGCTACGACGCGCCCGACAATGTCCATGTCGATGCGATCCTGCGCACCTCCACGCTGCCCGCGGCCGCCGCCGTGCTGGCGCAGGTGGACGAGGCCACCGCGCTCGCCGGCCGGATCGCGGACGAGCTCGGCTATGTCGGCGTCCTTGCCTGCGAATTCTTCGTGGGGCCCGACGGCCCCGTGTTCAACGAGATGGCGCCGCGCGTCCACAATTCGGGCCATTGGACGATCGAGGGCGCCGAGACCTCGCAGTTCGAAAACCATATTCGCGCGATCTGCGGCCTGCCGCTCGGTACGACCGCGCTGACCGGGCGGCAGGTGACGATGCGCAACCTGATCGGCGACGATCCCTGGGACGGCGCGCTGACCGAGCCGGGCGCGCACCTCCACCTCTATGGCAAGGGCGCCACCCGCCCCGGCCGCAAGATGGGCCATGTGACGACGGTGACGCGCTAGGCGCGCGCCACCCAGTCGTCGCCGATCCGCTGGAGCACGTCGAGCGGCACGCGGCCGCTGCCCAGCACGGTGTCGTGATAGGCCTTGAGGTCGAAACGCGCGCCCATCTTCACCTTCGCCTTTTCGCGGATGCCGACGAACACCGAATGGCCGAGCTTGTAGCTCGCCGCCTGGCCCGGGTTCACGCAATATCGCTCCACCTCGCGCGCGGCGAAGCCCGGCGTTTCGCCCTCCTGCTCGATGAAGCGCTGGATGCCCTGTTCGCGGCTCCAGCGCAGATGGTGGATGCCGGTATCGACGACGCAGCGGTTCGCGCGGAACAGCATGAATTTGAGATAGCCGAGCCGCCCGAGCGGATCGTCGTCATACATGCCGATCTCGTCGGCGAGCTGCTCGGCATAAAGCGCCCAGCCCTCCGCATAGCCCGAAAAGCCCGAGACCTTGCGGATCAGCGGCAGCCGCGTGTTGGACAGCGCAAGGCCGCCCTCCTCCTGATGCCCCGGCAGCCCCTCGTGATAGACCGTCGTCGCCAGGCAGAATTTGGGCCAGTCTCCGGAATCCTTCAGGTTGAAATAGACGAGGCCGGGGCGCGATCCGTCGATCGCCGGGCTCTGGCTGAACGCCGCCGCCGCGCCCGCTTCGGTGGCGGCGGGCACGCGGCGCACCTCGAAGCTGTAGGGGGGCACGCGCGTGAAGACGCTCGGCAGGCGCTGGCGGATCGCGTCGAGGCGCGCGTTGCAATAGGCGATCGCCTGCATCTTGCCCGCATCGGTGTTGGGATAGAGCTGGCTCGGATCCTTGTAGAGCGCGGCCATCCGCGCGCCGACGCTGCCCTTGCTGAACCCCTGTTTCTTCAGCTCGGCATCGAGCCGCGCGCCGATCATCGCCGCCTGATCGAGCCCGAACTTGTGCACCTCGTCGGGCGAGAAGCGCGTCGTCGTCGTCGCCTGCAGCGCGACCGGATAGAAGGCCGCACCCTGGGGCAGCTTCCACACGCCGGCATCGTGAGTGGCGTGTGCGCGCTGCTCGCGCGCCACGGCGATCTGGCGCTGGAGCGCGGGCAGCACGCGCGCGGTGTAGATCGACGACGCGTCGCGCGCATAGCCGTCGCCCAGCCCCTTGGCCGCCGCGCGGCGCGCCAGGCTGGTGACGACGAGCGCCTGGTCGGCCGGCACCGCGGTCTTTTCGAGCTGAGTCAGCGCGAGATCGAGGATGAAGTCGGGCGGCACCACGCCCAGGCCCGCATCGTGGCGCATCCGGTCGGTCTGCTGGTCGATCTGCGTCGCGAAGGCCGTGAGGCGCTGGAGATAGGCGTCCGCATCGCCCTTGGTCTCCACCTTGTGCTTGGTGTCGAGGAAATCGGGCACCGACTGGTACGCGCCCGACAGTTGCGAGACGACATAGGGGCTGGGGCCATAGGAGGATCCGCCGAAATCGAACGCCTGCACCGCGGCGGCCGAACGCTTGGCATAGAGCACGCATTCGAGGTCGATCCGCTCGGCAGGCGTCAGCGCGGCCATGTCGACCGCGCCCAGCCGCTTCAGATCGGCCTGAGTCGCCGCCTTGTCCGCGGCGAGTGCTGCGGGCGACTGATCGGACAGCTTCGCGCGCAGATCGGCGTTGGCGCCGGTGTCGAGCCCCAGATTGGTCGCAAATTCGGGGCTGCGGCGGAGTTGCTCCTGCACCAGCGAATCGAACAGCGCGTTCAGCGGCGTGGCCGGCGCCGCGGCGCGCGCGAAGGACGGGAGCGCCGATGCCGCGACGCTCGCGGTGGACGCCATCAGGAACGAACGACGATTCATCACTTCACCTCCGGCAGGCTGATATAGCTTTCGTCGGGTCCGCCGACGGTGATCTTCTGAGTCGCCGCCACGTAATCCGACGGCTTGGCGAAGAAGATATTGGGCACGAACGTCTGCGGGTTGCGATCGTAGAGCGGGAACCAGCTCGATTGCACCTGCACCATGATCCGATGGCCCGGCAGAAACACATGGTTCGTGTTGGGAAGCGCGAAGTCGTATTTCAGCGGCACGCCCGATGCCAGCGGCCTGGCCACCGCCGGATCGTCGCGGTATCGCCCGCGGAATATGTCCATCGCGACGGCGAGCTGATAGCCCGCCATCTCGCGCCCGCCGGTCTTGCCGTCGGGATAGACGTCGATCAGCTTGACCACCCAGTCGCTGTCCGTCCCGCTGGTCGAGGCGGTCAGGTGCACCTGCGGCGCGCCCGAGATGGTGACGGGCGCGGTGAGCACGGGCGTCTCGAATGCGGCCATGTCGGGGCGGCCCGAAACGCTGCGCTGGTCGTCGGTCAGCCACTGGTGCCAGGTCGAACCCGTCGCATAAAGCGCCTTCACCGGTCGTGCGCGATAGCCCACGGGCGCGGCGGGATCGGAGATGTAATCGCGCGTCTCGGCCGGCCCGGCGGCGGCATCGAAGCCGAGCGCACCGCCGGGCTTCAGATACAGCGGCACGCCCGCCGCCCCCGCCGCCGGGAAGGCCGGCAGCGTCTGCCACTGGTTCGTGCCCGTCTGGAAGGCGGTGACGGGCGCCACGTCCATCGCCGGCGCGTCGGTCTTGAGATAATGCGCGAGGAACGGCGCGAGGACGTGCGCGCGCCACCATTTCGCGGTGTTCTGATCCCATTTCACCGCGCCCAACTGGCTCGCATCCGCGCGCGCCTGCTGGCCGTGCCACCAGGGGCCGACCGACAGATAGAGCATCGACGTCGGCGTACCGCGCGCGATCAGCGCCTTGTACACCGCAGGCGCACCGTACATGTCCTCCTGATCCCACAGCCCGGCGACGAGCATCGTCGGCACGGTCAGCGGGCGCTTCGCCAGCACCTTGTCCATCGCCGCCTCCTGCCAGAACCGGTCATAGGCAGGATGCTGCGTGATCTTGTTCCAGAAGCCCAGTTGGTCGAGCCCCTGCGCCTTGCCGATCGCGCCGGCCGAACCGCCCTTCAGATAATAGTCGTAATCGTCCGCCTGGCCCGCGATCCAGGGCGTGTCGGCGTCGCGCGTGCCGTCCTGGCTCAGCATATAGGGCATCATCTGCTGGCGGAACGCGCCGTTGTGGAACCAGTCGTCGCCGCGCCAGCCATCGACCATCGGGTTCATCGGCACCGCCACCTTCAGCGCGGGATGCGGGTTGACCAGCGCCATCAGCGGCAGGAACCCATCATAGCTGATCCCGATCACGCCCACCCGGCCGTTGGATTCGGGCACGTTCTTCACCAGCCATGCGATCGTGTCATAGGCGTCGGTGGAATCGTCGGTCTTGGTCGGGTTGAACGGCGTTCCCGCGGGCGCCGGGTTCATCATGTAGATGCCCTGGCTCTTGTGCATGCCGCGCACGTCCTGGAACACGCGGATATAGCCGCCCGCGGTGATCGGGTCGTCGGCCGTGTCGGGGTTGCCGCTCCAGCTGGCATAGACGTCGGGATCGCGCGTCGCGATCGTCTCCGCATCATAAGGCGTCCGCGTCATCAGCATGCCCGCGTCATGCGCGTGCGCAGGCAGCGCGATCACGGTGTGCAACTTCACGCCGTCGCGCATCGGGATGTCGACGACGCGGCGGGTATAGCCATAGCCGTCATCGGCCAGCTTCAGCTTGGCGGGATGTTCGTCGCCCGGTGCGCCGGGATCCTTCTGCGCGACGGCGGGCGCGGCGAGCGCGGCGAACATCAGCGCGGCGGGCGCCGTCGCGGCGAGCAATCTGTCGAACATGGCCATGATCCCCTTGGCCCCGCCCCGGCGGGCCCATCCCGAAAACGCGAAAGGCCCGCCCTCCCCTGCGGGAGAACGGGCCCTTCGTTCACCAGCGCGCGAAACCGATCAAGCGGTGCGCGTGCCGCTCAGCGGAAAGCTGCCGAATGCGCCGGCGCCGACCGACCCCGTCAGCGTATCGCCGTCGACCGTCGCGGTGCAGTCGAGCGTCATCGGCATCGGCACCGAGACCGACATCTTCCACGTCATCGTGTTGCCGTCGAGCGCGCCGGAGACGTCGCTCGATCCCATCGCGCCCGATCCGGTGCCGCTGAAGGTCGAGCCCTCGCCGGTCACGGTCAGGGTCAGCTTCTGGTCGCCCAGCGGGGATTTCACCACGCAATCCCAGCTGCCGTCGATATCCGCCATGTCGTCTTCTCCGTTACTTCACACCCGCGCCGGGCGCGGTCCTCGCGCTCGCCGCAGGCATCGCCGTCGCACCCGCGACGGATGCTGCCGGCATGACCTCGACCGGCAGGCCCAGCGTGTCAAGCTGCGGCTTCACCGTCTTCGCATCGCCGACCACCACCCAGACGAATTTGGCCGGATCCACCACCCGATCGATCGCCGCATTCAGCGCGGGCAACGTCATCGCCCGGTAACGCTGCGTGATCGTGGCATAATAATCGTCGGGCCGGCGGAACAGGTCGTTGGCCTGCATCGCGCCCAGCACCGCGGGCGACGTTTCGAAATTGCCCGGCAGCGCGCGGATGCCGCCGGTGATCGCGCGGTCGAACTCCTCCTGCGTCATCGGCTTGGTCGTCACGAACTCGCGCACGTCCTGGCGCAGCGCGTCGAGCGAGGCGCCGGTCTTGTCCGCCTGCACCGGTGCGCTGACGATATAGGGTGCGGCATATTCCAGCTGCTGGAACCGGCCGTTCACGCCGTAGGACCAATGTTTGGTCTCGCGGATGTCCATGTTGATCCGGCCGAGAAAGCTGCCGCCCAGCGCGTCGTTGGCGGTGATGAGCGGCAGCAGGTCCTCGGTGCCCTTCAGCCCCGTCGCCTGCCCCGCCGCGATCACCGATTGCGGGCTGTCGGGCCGGTCGATCAGCACGATGCGCGATCGCGTGGTGGGGCTGCTCGCCGGAAACGCCTTGGTGCCAGCCGGCCCCGTGCCGCGCCAGCTGCCGAAGCGCGCCTCCAGCGCCGCCTTCACCTCGCTGAGCGGCCGATCGCTGACGACGAAGATCTTCGCCTTTTCGGGCCGCAGCCATGCCTGCTGGAACGCCACCAGATCGGCGCGCGTCAGCGCCTTCACCGCCGCCGGATCGCCGCTGCCCGACGCCTTGGCATAAGGCGAACCGGGATTGACGAGCTTCGGCAACACGCGCTGGACGAGGCCGTTCGGGTTGGTCAGCTCCTGCCCGATCTGCGCCAGTTGCTGGTTGCGCACGCGCGCCACCTCGGCTTCGGCGAAGGCGGGATGCTGGACGATGTCGGCGAAGAGATCGAGCCCCGCGCCCAGATTGGCGCTCGGTACGTCGAGCGACAGCGTGGTGCGATCCGACGACTGGGCCTCGCCGATCTGCGCGCCCAGCCGCTCCTTGGCCTCGGCGATCGCGATCGAGTCGCGCGTCGCGGTGCCCTCGTCCATCATGTTGAGCGTCAGTTGCTGCGTGCCGAGCTTGTCGGCCACATCGGCGGCGACGCCTGCATCGAAGCCGAGCGCCAGCCGCGTGATCGGCACCGCGGTGCGGTTCGCATAGACCAGCTCGATCCCGTTCGACAGCCGCGCCCGCTCCACCGTCGGGAAGGACAGGCCGGCCACCTCGCCCACCGCGGGCAGCGCGCCGCGCGTGCCCTTGGGCGCGGCCTCGGGTGCGGCGACCACGTCCACCTTGGGCGGCACCTTGGCTTCGGCATAGGCGTCGCGCGGGCCGGGCACCACGGTCAGCGCATAGGTCGGGCGGCCGAGCCAGCGATCGGCAGCGGCCTTCACGCTCGCAGGCGTCTGCCGCGCGAGTTCCTCGAGCTGTTTCTTGTAGAAGCCGGGATCGTTCGAATAGAGCGCGCCCTCGGCCAGAGTCACCGCCTTGCCGTCGAACCCGCCGACCGATTCCAGCCCACGCACCTTGTCCGCCACGGCGGTGGTCGCATAGCGGCTCACCTCGTCGGCGCTCGGCCCGTTCTTCAGGAACTCGGCGACGATCTCGTCCACCCGCCGCGAGACGAGCGCGGGGTCGATGCCCGGCCGCACGATCGCGCGGATCTGGAACAGGCCGAGCTGGCTGAAGCTCTCATTGTCGGCGGAAACGCGGACGGCGAGCTTCTCCTGCTTGACCAGCGCATTGTCGAGCCGGCTGCTGGCGAGGCCGCCGAGCACGCCCGCCGCCACGTCGAGCGCGGCGCCGTCCTTGTCGTTCAGGCCCGGCACCACCCAGTTGCGCGACACCATCACCGCGGCGACGCGGTCCTTGATCGTCTCGGCGACGGGTGCGGGCAGCGTCGGGATCGGCGCGGGCGGCACCACGCTTTGCGGCCCGCGCGCGATGCCGCCGAAATATTTTTCCACCAGCGGCCGTGCGGTGGCGACGTCGATATCGCCCGCCAGCACCAGCACCGCATTGTTCGGACCGTAATGATCGTGGAACCAGTCCTTCACGGTCTGGAGGCTCGCCGCGTCCAGATCCGCCATCGAGCCGATCGTGGTGTGGCCGTAGGGATGCGTCGCGGGGAACAGCCCCTCGGTCACCTTATACTGGGTCAGGCCATAAGGCTGGTTGTCGCCCTGGCGCTTCTCGTTCTGGACGACGCCGCGCTGCTCGTCGAGCACCGCTTGCGTGATCGCGCCCGTCAGATAGCCCATGCGATCGGATTCGAGGAACAGCGCGCGCGGCAGCGCCGCGGTGGGCACCGTCTCGAAATAATTGGTGCGGTCGTAATAGGTGGTGCCGTTGAAATCGGTGGCGCCCACCGTCTTCAGCGGCGCGAAGAAATCGCCCGGCGCGTTCTCGCTGCCGTTGAACATCAGATGCTCGAACAGATGCGCGAAGCCCGTCTTGCCCTTGGGCTCGAACTTGGAGCCGACATTGTACCACACGCTGACCGCGACGACGGGCGCCTTGCGATCGGTGCTGACGATCACGCGCAGGCCGTTCTTCAGCACGAACTGCTGATACGGGATGGTGACCGCCTGCACGAGGCTCGAGACCGAGGCGGGCTTCGCCGCCGGTGCCGTCTGCGCCTGGCCGGCGCTTGCCAGCGCCAGCAGCGCCGCCCCGCCGAGCGCGCGTGTCTTCGTCATGCCGATAGTCCCCTGATCCACCCTGGTCGCAGGAGTGTAGCCGGGGCACCCGCCAGCGCAACCCGGTCGATCCGAAATCGCATGCATCTCCGCGGACGCCCGGCGGCATGCGCATGCAACCCCTGCGTCGCCCGGCGGTTCACCCTCCGACCCCTCCCATGAAAGGTTCTTTCCCATGCCCACCCGCAATGGTTCCGCGCGCTATGACGGCTTCGGCAAGGATGGCCGCGGCCATGTCTCGACCCAGTCGGGCGTGCTGTCGGACAGCCCCTACGGCTTCGCCACGCGCTTCGAGGAGACGCCCGGCACCAATCCCGAAGAACTGATCGCCGCCGCGCATGCGAGCTGCTTCACCATGGCGCTGAGCTTCGCGCTGGCGAAGGCCGGCCATGACGCGGGCACGATCGAGACCACCGCCAAGGTGACGCTCGACAAGGATGGCGACGGTTTCACGATCACGCGCTCCGCGCTGACGCTGAAGGGCCGGATCGACGGCATCGACGCCGACGAGTTCCGCCGGATCGCCGAGGATGCCAAGGCGAACTGCCCGGTCTCCAAGGTGCTGAACGCCGACATCACGCTCGAGCAGACGCTCGGCTGACTATGATCGGCGGCGGCCTTCAGAGCAGGCCGCCGCCGATACTCAGGCGCAACGCGAAGATCGCGATCAGCACCAGGTTCAGGTTGCGGCCGCCGTTCCGCGACGACAGCGCGCCGATCGCCGCACCGACGATGCCGATCGGGATCACGATCCAGTTGAGCGCGCCCAGGAACGGCGTGAACGCGACGAGCCCGAACGCGAGCGTGACGAGACCGACGAGGATCGAGACGATGTTGAGCATGTCAGCGAAGATGGCCCCGCGCCGCCGGGGCGGCAAGCCCCGGCTCACGCTTCCTTAACGCGCGGCATGGCAGGAAAAGGCGATGTTCGTGCCCCCACGCCCGCTGCCCGCGCTCGCCGCCCTGTTCCTCGCGCTGGCGCTCGGGGCCTGCGGGCCGAAGGCGGACGATGCGCAGAGCCTCGAAAGCCTCGATCGCGAGCTGGCCGCGACGAACGCGGGCGGCAACGCGCAGGATCCCGCGCTGACCGCGGCGCTGCACGACCAGATCATGGTGGATCCGGCACTCGCGCAGCAAAGCAACGCGGACGCGATCCGGCCGCCCAGCCGCCCCGATCCGGGCGCCGTGGCGATGCCCGTCGCGCGCAAGGACACGACCGATCCCGCAACGCTGAAGCCCGCGCCCGCCGCGTCGGCCACCTGCCCCGAATGCAAGGCGAAGGCGGGCGCGCTGACGCTGGGCGCACTCGCCGCGCGCCAGCCGAACCGGTCGGTGGCGGATTGCGCGCCGGGCATCGGCTATAGCGCGCTCTGGGCCACGCGCCTGCCCGCCGGCCTGCCGCTCTATCCCGATGCGCGCGTCAGCGAAGCCGCGGGCGCGGATCGCGACGGCTGTGCGCTGCGCGTCGTCAGCTTCGCGAGCGGGGCGGCACCGGCGCGCGTCATCGACTGGTTCTACACGCGCAGCACCGCGGCGGGCTACGCCGCCGAACACAAGGCGGACGGCACGCGCCAGGTGCTGGGCGGCACGCACGGCAACGCCGCCTATATCCTCTACGTCACCCCGCGCGGCGACGGCGGCAGCGACGTCGATCTGGTGTCGAACGGCGGCGTGTGAGGCGGCGCGGCCGCGGCTCCTCCCCTCTTGGTTCCCCGGCGAAGGCCGGGGTCCAGGTGGGAGAACCGACGTGATACGCGTTGCGCTTCGTCACCGCGGCCTTCCCAACCGGGCTCCGGCCTTCGCCGGGGAACAGTGCCGTGTGGTGCGGCTGAAGCGGATCGGCGCGTCCTCACCGCAAAGGTGACTTCGCAGCCCCCACGCGCTAGGGCTCTCGCATGATTTCTCTGCTTTATGTGATGCTCGGCGGCGCGGTGGGCACCGGCGCGCGCTATCTGACGGGCAAGGCCGCGCTCGCCGCGCTGGGCCCCGCGCTCCCCTATGGCACGCTCGCCGTGAACCTGATCGGCGGGCTGCTGATGGGGCTGCTCGCCGGCACGCTCGCCAGGCTTGGCGAACAGGGCGAGCCGTGGCGGCTGCTGATCGGCGTCGGGATGCTCGGCGGCTTCACCACCTTTTCCGCCTTTTCGCTCGATCTCGCCACCATGATCGAGCGCGGCGCGCTGGCGCTGGCGCTCGGCTATGCGCTGCTGTCGGTGATCGGCGCGCTAGTCGCGCTGTTCGCCGGCCTGTCGCTCGCGCGGGGGATCGCATGAGCGCCCCGGCCGACCGCGCGACCGAGGTCCGGCAGTTCAACGTCGGGCTGGAGGATGACGGCATCCGGCTCGATCGCTGGTTCAAGCGGCATCTGCCCGACACCAGCTTCACCACGGTCGCCAAATGGGCGCGCACCGGGCAGCTCCGCGTCGACGGCGCGCGTGCCACGCCGGGCGACCGGCTCGCCACTGGCCAGACGATCCGCGTCCCCCCCGACGAGCCGGCGAAGGAAGGGCCCAAGCCCGAACGCCAGCGCGTGATCCTGTCCGACGAGGAGAACGAGCGCGCGCGCGAAATGGTGATCCACCAGGATTTCCAGGCCTTCGTGCTCAACAAGCCGCCCGGCCTCGCCACGCAGGGCGGCACCAAGACGACCGAGCATGTCGACGGTCTGCTCGACGGCCTGCAGTTCGACAACGAGGGCCGGCCCAAGCTCGTCCACCGGCTCGACAAGGACACCAGCGGCGCGCTGCTCGTCGCGCGCACGTCGCGGTCCGCGGCGTTCTTCGCCAAGGCGTTTTCGGGGCGCACCGCGCGCAAGACCTATTGGGCGCTGATCGTCGACGTGCCCTCGATCGAGGACGGCATCATCGAGCTGCCGATCGCCAAGCAGCCCGGCACCGGCGGCGAGAAGATGCACGTCGACGAAAAGGAGGGCGCGACCGCGCGCACCCGCTACCGCGTGATCGAGCGCGCCGGCAACCGCGCCGCCTGGGTCGAGCTGCAACCCTTTACCGGGCGCACCCACCAGCTTCGCGTGCACATGGCGGCGATCGGCCATCCGATCGTGGGCGACGGCAAATATGGCGGCGCGGCCTCGTTCCTGACGGGCGGGATCAGCCGCAAGATGCACCTCCATTCGCGCCGCATCCGCGTCGACCATCCCGATGGCGGCCAGATCGACGTCACCGCCGAACTGCCGACGCATTTCGCCGAGAGCCTGAAGCAGCTCGGCTTCGACGAGAAGCTGGGCGACGCGCTGGCGATCGAGGAGAAGGCGCCGCCGACCAAGGCGGAGGAGAAACAGCGCGCCAAGGCGCATGCCAAGGGCGTCCGCAAGGAACGCCGCGGCGAACGCCGGGGCCGCGGCGCCGAAGACGCCCCCCGCGCCGGATCGCGCCCGGGCGCCAAGGGCGCGCTCAAGAAGGACGCGCCGCGCAAGGCGGGCCCCGGAACCGGAGGCGCGCGCGCGAAGCCCGGGGGCGCCCGATCCGGCGGTGCGAAGCCCGGCGCCGGCAAACCCGGCGGGAGCAGACCCGGCGGGCCGCGGCGCTGATGCTCAGGCGCCGCCGTGCCGCAGCAGCCGGTGGCCGGCGAGCCTGAGCACGCGCGTGGCGACGAGATAGAGGCCCAGCGCCAGCACCACGCCCGTCGGCATGATCCAGAAGCCCAGCATGTCGGACCCGGCACCGGGTGGCGCGGCGATCAGCCCCGCCTGCCATCCGTCGGCACCGTGCCAGAGGCCGACCCGATCCGGCACGATCGGCTTGGCGAACACGACGATGCCGATCGCCGCGGCCAGCAGATACGCGATCAGCCCCACCGAAGCGGCGGCGAACGCCAGCACGCTGCGGCCCGCCCGATCGACAATCGCCAGCAACAGCCGCGCCGGCGCGACGCGTCCCAGGGCACCGACCAGCGCATTCTCCTCGAGATAGCGGCGCGCCAGATGATAGGGCGATCCCAGCCCCGCCAGAGCTGCGTCGAGCGCCACGTCGCCGTCGGCGGCGCAGTCGTGCAGATGACTGCGGATCTCGGCGCCGATCGCACGCCGGTCCGCGGGTTCGAGCCGCTGGAGCGACCATGACAGGCGCCGCACATAATCCTTGATGCGCCGTTCATGCGTGTCGTTCATCGTGCTGCTCCACCAAGAGGGTCATCGTCGTTCGGAACGCGGTCCACCGGCCGGTCATCGCATGCAGCGTGGCATGCCCGTCCGTGGTCAGCGTGTAATATTTGCGGGGATTGCCACCCGCCTCGGGCAGCGCCCATTCGGCCGCAATCCGTCCCGCCCTTTCGAGCCGGTTGAGCAGGGGATAGAGGCCGCCCTCGGTCATCAACTCCCCCTGCGCATTCGCGGCGTGCAGGATTTCGAGGCCATAAGCGCGCCCGCGACCGAGCAGGGCCAGCACCACCAGTTCGGCGGCACCCTTCCTCAACTGCGATTCCCACGAGGTCACGTTCATCACCCAATGCTATACATGTCACCTTGCTATGCAAGCATAAATGATCCTGCGTGACACCGTGACGAAGGGGGCTGTTTCTTGCGCCGGGCGGCGGAACGGCCTCGCCAGACGGCCGCCATTCGGCCTAGGATCGCCACGCAATGCGAAATACCTTTCCATGACCCGCCTCGCGGTGTTCGATTGCGACGGCACGCTCGTCGACAGCCAGGCCAATATCGTCACCGCGATGGAGCTGGCTTTCCGTGCCTCCGGGCTGGTGCCGCCGGCGCGCGCGGCGACGCGGCGGATCGTGGGGTTGAGCCTGGTCGAGGCGATGCAGGTGTTGCAGCCCACCGGCGACGATGCCACGCATCGCCGGCTCGCGGCGGGTTACAAGGCGGCGTTCCACCAGCTTCGCATCGACGGCGCGCTGGCGGAGGAGCCGCTGTTCGAGGGGATCGCCGCGGTGATCGACAGCCTTGGCGCAGAGGGCTGGGTGCTGGGCGTGGCGACGGGAAAATCGGATCGGGGGCTGGCGCACATCCTCGCCGCGCATGGGCTGGACGACGCGTTCGTCACGCTCCAGACCGCGGATCGCCATCCCTCCAAACCCGATCCGGCGATGCTGATGGCGGCGATGGCGGAGGCGGGCGCGGCGCCCGGGGAGACGGTGATGATCGGCGATACGAGCTTCGACATGGCGATGGGCCGCGCGGCGGGCGTCCGCAGCGTGGGCGTGGCGTGGGGCTATCATGCCCCGCACGAGCTGGTCGCGGCGGGCGCGGACGTGGTGGCGGAAACGGTCGCCGCGCTGCCGCGGCTGATGACGGCATGAACGCGGATCCGGCACGCGGGCGCTGGCTGGCGCTGGTGGGGGTGCGCATCGCTGGCGCGGCGGGCGCGATCTTCGGGCTGGTGCTGATCGGCCGCGCCCATGCGATCGGCCCCAAGATCCTCGGCACCGCGATCGTGCTGTCGGCGCTGCTGATGATCGCAACGGTGCCGCGCGCGCTCGCCACGCGCTGGCGGACGCCGCCAACATCGTGAAGCGGTTCTGGAACACGGTCACGACCGAGGCCGATGGCGGCGTCGCGCTCGACGGCCGCCCGGTGCGCACGCCGGGTCGCGCCGCGCTGGTGCTGCCGAGGCCCGCGCTGGCGGAAGCCGTGGCGGCGGAATGGCGCGCGGTGGGCGAGACGATCGATCCGCGCGCGATGACGCTTACCGGCCTCGCCAATGCGGCGATCGACCGGATCGCGCCCGATCCCGCCGCCTTCGCCGCCGGGCTGGCGCGCTACGGCGAGAGCGATCTTCTGTGTTACCGTGCCGAGGGCCCCGAACCGCTGGTGGCGCGGCAGGCGGCGGCGTGGGATCCGCTGCTCGGCTGGGCGCGGACGCGCTACGACGTGCATTTCGCGATCGCGGCCGGGATCATGCCCGTGGCGCAGCCGCCCGCGACGGTCGCGCGGCTGAACGAGGCGGTCGCGGCGCTCGCGCCCTTCACGCTGGCCGGACTGTCGCCGGTGGTGACGCTGATGGGCTCGCTCGTCGCCGCGCTCGCGCTGGTCGAGGGGGCGGCGACGCCCGACACGGTGTGGGCCGCGGCCGGTGTGGACGAGGCATGGCAGGCCGAACTCTGGGGCGAGGACGCCGAGGCGGCGCACGCCCGCGCGCTGCGCCGGGTCGAGTTCGATGCGGCGGTGCGGTTCCTCGGGCTGCTGGGCTAGGGCCAGCTTATCCCGCAAGGGGTTCACGCGGAGGCACAGCAAAAGCCGGCGCGGCCGTGCATGCGGCCTTCATCACCAACGCGACGGAGAAGAACGCTGCCGCACCGGCCCCCTCTCCGCGCCTCCGCGCCTCCGCGCCTCCGCGCGAACCCCGCTCTTCCTTCGCGTCTCAGCGTCTTAGGGCGCACCTGCTCCCGTCCACGCTGCGCGACCCAGCTGAAAGAGGGTTTCGCGCGTGGGTCGTTACGCCTCAGCGCGTCAGCCGGCGGATGAAGCCGATCAGCCCGGTCTGGCGCGACCGCTTCAGGCGCTCCGCCGCCAGGATCGCCTTCACGTCGCGGAAGCAGCGTTCGACATCGTCGTTGACGAGCACATAATCATAGCCGTCCCAGTGGCTCACCTCGGCCGCGGCGCGCGCCATGCGGGCGTCGATCACCGATTCGGCATCGGTCGCGCGCCGGCGCAGCCGGTCGTGCAGCTCCTCCATCGACGGCGGCAGGATGAACACGCGCACCACGTCGCCGCCCGCGATCTGGAAGAGCTGCTGCGCGCCCTGCCAGTCGATGTCGAACAGCACGTCCTTGCCCGCCGCGAGCATCGCCTCGACCTGCGCGTGCGGCGTGCCGTAACGCTGGCCGAAGACATGCGCCCATTCGAGGAACTCGTGATCGGCCACCATCTGGCGGAAGCGTTCGAGGTCGACGAAATGATAGTCGCGCCCGTCCACCTCGCCCGGCCGCATCGGCCGCGTGGTGGCGGAGACCGACATGGCCAGTTCGGGCTCGTCGGCCAGCAGCTTGCGCGCAATCGTCGACTTGCCCGCGCCGGACGGCGACGACAGCACGAACAGGACGCCGCGGCGCTTGAAACCGTGGTGGTCGGGCGGAATAGTATGGGGCATGGCCGCCTTTGCCTGCGCATGGCGGGGAGCGTCAAGGCGGGGGTGGCGAAATGGGGCTTCGACGGGGTTCGCGCGAAGACGCGAAGAGGTCGCGTTGGGCAGACCCGTTTTCCGCCATTCCCCGTAAAGCATGACGCTGCGCGTTGCACCACCTCTTAGCGTCTTCGCGCGAAATCCTGTTGTCCGAACGCCGCCCCCGCCGTCCGCTCAGCCAGCGCCGCCATCCCCGAACGCGCGCGCCTTCAGTTCGGTCGCGCCACGCAGCACCGCCCAGCCCACCGCATAGGTGACGGCGAGCGGCAGCACGAATTTCAGCACGTTGGCGACGATCGCACCCTTGATCGCGCCGTCCGCCGCGCTGTCGTCGCCGCTCATCGAATCGATGGCGCCGCCGATCAGGGCGCCTATGGTCGTTGCACTCATACCAGTCTCCTCGTTCGATACCGCGCCGCTCAACGCCCGAGCATCGCTTCCGGCACCACCACCCGGTCGAACGTCGCGGCATCGATCAGCCCCAGCGCCAGCCCGGCCTCCTTCAGCGTCAGCCCCTCGGCATGCGCGTGCTTGGCGATCCTCGCCGCGGCATCATAGCCGATCTCGGGCGCGAGCGCGGTCACCAGCATCAGCGACCGGTCGAGCAGTTCGGCGATCCGGGCACGCGCGGGTTCGATCCCGTCGACGCAGCGCTCGGCGAAGCTCTCCATCGCGGTCGCCAGCAGGTCGATCGCGCGCAGCACGTTCGCGCCGATCAGCGGCTTGAAGACGTTCAGCTCCAGATGGCCCTGCATCCCGCCGATCGTCACCGCCTGCGCGTTGCCGATCACCTGCGCGGCCACCATCGTCATCATCTCGCACTGCGTCGGGTTCACCTTGCCGGGCATGATCGAGCTGCCGGGCTCGTTGGCCGGCAGCTCGATCTCGCCCAGCCCACAGCGTGGCCCGCTGGCGAGCAGGCGGATGTCATTGGCGATCTTCATCAGCGCCACCGCTAGCGTCTCCAGCGTGCCGGCCAGATGCACCAGGGGATCGTTGGAGGCGAGCGCTTCGAACATATTCTCGGCGGGCGCGAAGGGATGGCCGGTGATTTCGCCGAGCGCCGCGCAGAAATCCGCCGCGAAGCCCGCGGGCGCGTTGAGCCCGGTGCCGACCGCGGTGCCCCCCTGCGCCAGCCGGTCGGTGCCGTGCGTGATCGCGGGTTCGATCCGGCGGCGGCAGCGCGCGAGCTGGTGCGCATAGCCCGAAAACTCCTGCCCCAACGTCAGCGGCGTCGCGTCCTGCAGATGCGTGCGCCCGATCTTGACGATCCCGTCCCACGCCTGCGCCTTGGCATCGATGCTCCCGTGCAACCGGTCGAGCGCGGGGAGCAGCCGCCGTGTCACCGCCAGCGAACAGGCGATGTGCAGCGCGGTGGGGAAGCTGTCGTTCGAGGATTGGCCGCGGTTCACGTCGTCGTTCGGGTGCACCGGCGCCTTGCCGCCGCGCGTCCCGGCCAGCGCCTCGTTCGCATGGCCGGCGATCACCTCGTTCACGTTCATGTTCGATTGCGTGCCGCTGCCCGTCTGCCAGATCACCAGCGGGAACTGGTCGTCGAGCGTACCCGCGACGATCGCGCGCGCCGCCGCCTCGATCGCATCCGCTTTCTCGGCGGCCAGACCGTGGCGGCGGTTCACCCGCGCCGCCGCCTGCTTCACCAGGGCGAGCGCGTGGACGATCTCGATCGGCATCCGCTCGCGCGCGCCGAACGGGAAATTCTCGAGGCTGCGCTCGGTCTGCGCGCCCCAATAGGCGCTGGCGGGCACCTGGATCGGCCCCAGCGAGTCGGTTTCGGTGCGCGTATCGGTCATCATCGTCTCGCCATGGATCATTTGTGTATCCAACCGGCGGCACCCGCATCGGGTTCAATCCGATGCCACTGGCATCCCGCGGCGCATCGGCTATGCAGGCCCACCTTTGTTCAGGGCGATGGGTTTTTCGATGCGGATAACGATGATCGGTGCCGGCTATGTGGGCCTCGTGTCGGGCGCATGCTTTTCGGATTTCGGGCATGACGTGTGCTGCGTCGACAAGGACCAGGGCAAGATCGACGCGCTCCACGCCGGGCGCATGCCGATCTACGAACCCGGGCTCGACCAGCTCGTCGCCAAGAATGTCGCGGCCGGGCGCCTCACCTTCACCACCGATCTGGCGGAGGCGGTCGCGGGCGCCGATGCGGTGTTCATCGCGGTCGGCACGCCGTCCCGGCGCGGCGACGGCCATGCGGATCTGAGCTATGTCTTCGCCGCCACGCAGGAGATCGCCGACGCGGTGACCGGCCCCACCGTCGTCGTCACCAAATCCACCGTGCCCGTGGGCACCGGCGACCGCGTCGAGGCGATCCTGAAGGAGCGCCGCCCCGAGATCGACGTGGCCGTCGTCTCCAATCCCGAATTCCTGCGCGAGGGCGCCGCGATCGGCGACTTCAAGCGCCCCGACCGGATCGTGATCGGCACCGAGGACGCGCGCGCCATGGAGGTGATGCGTGCGGTGTACCGCCCGCTCTTCATCAACGAATCGCCCATCCTCTTCACCGGCCGGCGCACGTCCGAACTCATCAAATACGCCGCCAACGCGTTCCTCGCGACCAAGATCACCTTCATCAACGAGATCGCCGACCTGTGCGAGGCGGTGGGCGCCGACGTGCAGGACGTCAGCCGCGGCATCGGGCTCGACAACCGGATCGGCCGCAAGTTCCTCCATGCCGGGCCCGGCTATGGCGGATCCTGCTTCCCCAAGGACACGCTCGCGCTGCTGAAGACCGCCGAGGATTACGCCACCCCCGTCCACATCGTCGAGGCGGTGGTGAAGGTGAACGACAGCCGCAAGCGCGCGATGGGCCGCAAGGTGCTGAAGGCGCTGGGCGAGACCCCGCGCGGCAAGACGGTCGCGCTGCTCGGCCTCACCTTCAAGCCCAACACCGACGACATGCGCGACGCGCCCGCGCTCGCCATCGCGACCGCGCTGGCCGATGCCGGCGTCACCGTGCGCGCCTATGATCCCGAGGGGATGGAGGCGGCCAGGGGCATGATGCCCGATCTCGTCTTCGCGCGCGACGCCTATGACGCGGCGACCGGTGCCGACGCGGTGGTGATCGTGACCGAATGGGACGCGTTCCGCGCGCTCGACTTTCGCCGCCTCGGCGAGGTGATGACCGCCCGGGTGCTCGTCGACCTGCGCAACGTCTATCGCCGCGAAGCGGTCGAGGCCGCCGGCTTCGCCTATAGCGCCGTCGGGCGGTAGGGCGCGCCGCCGGGGCGGACCCGGCGCCTGCGCGCGCGCCCACCCCGCCCCCACCGCCACGCAACTGCCCCGCATTCCCCACGCACCCTTTCCCCTTGCGTCCCCGCTTGCTAAGGCCCCGCGCAACGCATTCGCATCCGCCTCGCGCGCCCGCGCGGACCCCCGTCCGCCTCCCCGCCGCGCCCGGCTCCAAGGGAAGGACCCCCATGACTGCCATCGGCCAGGACACGCTCGGCACCCGCGCCACGCTCGAAGCGGGCGGAAAATTCTATGATTATTTCAGCCTCGCCAAGGCGGCGGCAAAATACGGCAACATCGATCGGCTGCCCTTCTCGATGAAGGTGCTGCTGGAGAACATGCTGCGCTTCGAGGATGGCGTGACCGTCACCGAGGCCGATATCCAGGCAATCGTCGACTGGCAGAAGGAGCAGCGCTCCGATCGCGAGATCCAGTATCGCCCCGCGCGCGTGCTGATGCAGGATTTCACCGGCGTGCCCTGCGTGGTCGATCTGGCGGCGATGCGCGATGCCATGACCAAGCTCGGCGGCAATCCCGAGAAGATCAATCCGCAGGTGCCCGTGCATCTGGTGATCGACCATTCGGTGATGGTCGACGAATTCGGCAGCCCCAAGGCGTTCGAAGATAACGTCGATCTCGAATATCAGCGCAACATCGAACGCTACGAGTTCCTGAAATGGGGATCGAAGGCGCTCGACAATTTCCAGGTCGTGCCGCCCGGCACCGGCATCTGCCACCAGGTGAACCTGGAATATGTCAGCCAGGCGATCTGGTCCTCCACCGAGACCGGCGATCATGCGAAGGGCGGTGCGACGATCGCCTATCCCGACACGCTCGTCGGCACCGACAGCCACACCACGATGGTCAACGGCCTCGGCGTCCTCGGCTGGGGCGTCGGCGGGATCGAGGCGGAAGCCGCGATGCTCGGCCAGCCGGTGTCGATGCTGATCCCCGAAGTCGTCGGCTTCAAGCTGACCGGCGCGCTCGGCGAGGGCATCACCGCGACCGACCTCGTGCTGACGGTCACGCAGATGCTGCGCGCCAAGGGCGTGGTCGGCCGTTTCGTCGAGTTCTTCGGCCCCGGCCTCGCCTCGATGACGCTCGCCGACCGCGCGACGATCGCCAACATGGCGCCCGAATATGGCGCGACCTGCGGCTTCTTCCCGATCGACGAGCGCACGATGGATTACATGCGCCTCACCGCGCGCTCGGAGGAGACGATCGCGCTCACCGAGGCCTATGCCAAGGCGAACGGCTTCTGGCGCCACGACGATGCCGAGGATCCGCTGTTCACCGATACGCTCGAACTCGACATGGGTTCGGTGACCGCCAGCCTCGCCGGCCCCAAGCGCCCGCAGGACCGGGTGAGCCTCGGCAAGGTGGACGAGGTGTTCAACGGCGATCTGTTCAAGATCTACCACAAGGAGCGCCCGCAGCGCGCCGCCGTCGCCAACCGCGACCATGACATCGGCGACGGCGACGTCGTGATCGCCGCGATCACGAGCTGCACCAACACGTCGAACCCGTCGGTGCTGGTCGCCGCCGGTCTCGTCGCGCGCAAGGCCCGCGCGCTCGGCCTCACCGCCAAACCCTGGGTGAAGACCAGCCTGGCGCCCGGTAGCCAGGTCGTCACCGACTATCTCGACAAGGCGGGGCTGTCCGACGACCTGAACGCGCTCGGCTTCAACCTGGTCGGCTATGGCTGCACGACCTGCATCGGCAATTCGGGGCCGCTCGCGACCGAGATTTCGGCCGCGATCAACGAGAACGATCTCGTCGCCGCCTCGGTGCTGTCGGGCAACCGCAATTTCGAGGGACGCGTCAGCCCCGATGTGCGCGCCAACTTCCTCGCCTCGCCCCCGCTCGTCGTCGCCTATGCGATCAAGGGCAGCGTCACGAGCGACATGATCGAGACGCCACTCGGCCAGGGCACCGACGGCAACGACGTGTATCTGCGCGACATCTGGCCGACCAACGCCGAAGTGACCACGATGATGAACGCCAATATCGATGCCGGCATGTTCGCCAGCCGCTATGGCGACGTCTATGCCGGCGGTGCCAAATGGCGCGAGATCGACGTGACCGGCTCGGACACCTATCAGTGGCGCGCCGGCTCCACCTATGTCGCGAACCCGCCCTATTTCGAGGGCATGTCGATGACCCCGGAGCCGGTGACGGACGTGATCGACGCCAAGCCGCTGGCGATCCTGGGCGATTCGATCACCACCGATCACATCAGCCCGGCCGGCAGCATCCGCGCCGACTCGCCGGCCGGCATCTACCTGCTGGATCATCAGGTTACCAAGGCCGACTTCAACGGCTACGGCGCGCGCCGCGGCAATCATGAAGTGATGATGCGCGGCACCTTCGCCAACATCCGCATCCGCAACGAGATGGTGCCGGGCGTCGAGGGCGGCATGACGTCCTATCAGGGCGAGACGATGCCGATCTACGACGCCGCGATGCGCTACAAGGCGGACGGCGTGCCGCTCGTCGTGATCGCGGGCAAGGAATATGGCACCGGCTCGTCGCGCGACTGGGCGGCCAAGGGCACCAACCTGCTGGGCGTGCGCGCGGTGATCGCCGAAAGCTTCGAGCGAATCCACCGTTCGAACCTCGTCGGCATGGGCGTGATCCCGCTCCAGTTCGCCGACGGCGTGGACCGCAAGTCGCTGAAGCTCGACGGAACGGAGACGTTCACGATCCGCGACGTGGCCGCCCTTCGCCCCCGCCAGCAGGTCGAGGTGGAGATGACCCGCGCCGACGGCACCACCGAGACGATCGCGACGCGCTGCCGGATCGATACGGTCAACGAGCTGGATTATTTCCTCAACGGCGGCATCCTCCAGTACGTGCTGAGGAAGCTGGCGGCTTGAGGAAGCCGCAGAGCGTGGCCAAGCTGGACGAGCTTGGCCGCGTTCCCCTCTCCAAGAGCTTTTTCCTGCGCGATTTCCTCTATTCGGACATCGCCGCGATCCATGGGCTGTCGAACATCCCCGACGATCCCGACCTGGCGATCGCGGCAGGAACGCGGCTGTGCGAGGATCTGCTCGAACCGTTGCAGGACGCGTTCGGGCGGATCGCGATCCGCTCCGCCTATCGCTCGGCCGAGGTGAACGCGCTGGGCGCCGCCAAGAGCTATAATTGCGCGTCCAACGCCCGCAACGCGGCGCATCACATCTGGGATCTGCGCGATTTCGCCGGCCATATGGGCGCGACCGCCTGCATCGTCGTGCCGGGCTTCGCAAACCGCTTCGACCAGCCGGGCGACTGGAAGCGGCTGGCCTGGTGGGTGCACGACCATCTCCCCTATTCGGCGATGGAGTTCTTTCCCGTGCGCTGGGCGTTCAACCTGTCCTGGCACGAAAAGCCGCAACGGATGATCTACGCGCATATCCCAGACGCCCGCGGCTATCTGACGCGGCCCGGCATGGAGAACCACGCCGCCGACCACCGCGCCGAATGGGACGGGATCCAGCCCTAGAACCTGATGGCGTTACTTCGAACCGTTCGCCCTGAGCGTGTCGAAGGGCCTCTACCGACGGCGACGACACGCCTGCGGAGCGCGTGCTTCGACAAGCTCAGCACGAACGGACTGAGAGACGGGATTGAACGAACACCATCCCGCCTAGACGGTGAAGCTCTCGCCGCAGCCGCACGCGCCCTTGGCGTTCGGGTTCTGGAACACGAAGCCGGCGGTGAAATCATCCTCCACCCAGTCCATCGTCGATCCGATGAGATAGAGGATCGAACCGCCGTCGACGAACAGCGTGCCGCCGGGCGTGTCGATGCGCTCGTCGAACGGCTTGGCCTCGGTGACGTAATCGACCGAATAGGCGAGGCCCGAACAGCCGCGCTTGGGGGTGGAGAGCTTTACGCCGATCGCCCCTTCGGGCGCCCGCGCCATCAGCGCGGCGATCCGCGCGTGCGCGGTGGGCGTCAGGATCAGCGCGGCGGGGCGCTGGCGCACGGCGGTGGCCATCACAGCATCCCCAGTTCGAGCTTCGCCTCGTCCGACATCTTCTGCGGATCCCAGGGCGGATCCCACACCAGCGCCACCTCGGCGGTGGCGATGCCGGGCACCGCGCTCACGCGCAGCTCGACCTCGGCGGGCATCGACTCGGCGACCGGGCAATGCGGCGTCGTCAGCGTCATCGTCACCGCGGCATGGCCGTCCTGCGTGACGTCGACGCCGTAGATCAGGCCCAGCTCGTAGATGTTCACCGGGATCTCGGGATCGTAGATCTCCTTCAACGCCTCGACGACCGCCTCGTACAGCGCGCCGCCAGGCTCGCCCGCGGGATCGGCCTGCGGCTTCTGCGCGAGAAAGCCCTGGAGATAATCGCGCTCGCGCGGGGCATCCTCGACGCGTGCCCTGGGCGGCGGCGCCACGGCGTCCACTTCCTCGATCTCGATCCGGTCGCTCATCCGAAGATCCTCGTCACTCTCTCGATACCCTTGACCAGCGCGTCGACATCGGCGGGGCCGTTATAGACGCCGAAGCTGGCGCGGGCCGTGGCGCCGACGCCCAGCGCCTCCATCAGCGGCTGCGCGCAGTGGTGCCCGGCCCGGATCGCCACCCGACCCTCGTCCAAGATGGTGGCGACGTCGTGCGGATGCACCCCCTCCACCGTGAAGCTCACGATTCCGGCGGAATCCGCCGGCCCGTAGACGCGCACCGAGTTGATCCCCGCCAGCGCCGCGCGCGTGCGCGTCACCAGCGCGGTTTCGTGCGCGTGGATCGCGTCCAGCCCCAGCGCCGCGACATAGTCGATCGCCGCCGCCAGCCCCAGCGCGCCGACGATGTGCGGTGTCCCCGCCTCGAACCGGCCCGGCGGCGGCGCATAGGTGGTGCGCGCGAAACTTACCCGGTCGATCATCGAACCGCCCCCCTGCCACGGCGGCATCGCCTCCAGCAGGTCGGCTCGCGCCCACAACACGCCGATCCCGGTCGGGCCGTACAGCTTGTGCCCCGAAAAGGCGTAGAAGTCGCAATCGAGCGCGGCCATGTCCACCGCGATCCGCGGCACCGCCTGGCACCCGTCGAGTAGCAGCTTCGCGCCGACACCGTGTGCCAGATCCGCCGCGCGGCGGGCGTCCAGCACCGATCCCAGCACATTCGACACATGCGCCAGCGCCACCAGCTTGTGCGCGGGCGTCAGCATCCGCGCCATCGCATCCAGATCGATACGGTGATCGGCGGTGAGCGGCAGCACGTCGATCGCGAGTCCCTTGGCCTCCGCCACCATCTGCCACGGCACGATGTTCGAATGATGTTCGAGCATCGAGAGCAGGATGCGGTCGCCGGCCTTCAGATGCGTCGCGGCATGGGATTGGGCGACGAGGTTGATCGCCTCCGTCGCGCCGCGGACGAAGACGATCTCGTCCGCGCTGCCCGCGCCGATGAAGCGCGCGACCTTGGCCCGCGCCGCTTCATAGGCCAGCGTCATGTCGGCGGAACGCTGGTACACGCCGCGATGCACCGTGGCATAGGTCTCGCCATAGGCGCGCGCGACCGCGTCGACCACCGCCTTCGGCTTCTGCGCGGTGGCGGCGGTGTCGAGATACGCCCAGCCCGCCGGGATCGCCGGAAAATCGGCGAGCGCGTCGAGCGGCCGGTCGGCCTGCGTCATCACAACAACGCCGCCAGCCACGCATCGGCGTCCGCGGCAAAGGCGTCGCGCACCGTCTCGTCGGCGATCCGGTCGAGCGCATCGCCAACGAACGCGCGCGTCAGCAGCGCCTGCGCGCGCGGACGCGGAATGCCGCGGCTTTCCATGTAGAACAGCGCGCGCCGGTCGAGCTCGCCGACCGTGGCGCCATGCGCGCATTTCACGTCGTCGGCGAAGATCTCCAGCTCGGGCTTCAGGTTCACCGTCGCGGTGCGCTGGAGCAGCAGGCCGCGCAGCGACTGCTCGCCATCCGTCTTCTGCGCGTGGCGCGCCACTTCGACCGCGGCGGCGAGGCTCGCGACCGAACGGTCCGCCGCGACCGCGCGCCAGAGCTGGTGCGACTGGCCGTCCGGCTCGGCATGGTGGACGCGCGCCGCGCATTCCTGGCGCTGCGTGCCGCTGGTCAGCAGCGCGCCGCCCAGTTCGGCATAGCCGCCCTGCCCCACGCGCACGCCGCCGTCGATCCGCGATCCCGCGGCGCCAGCGCCCAGGAACACCGCGACGAGGCTCGCGCCCGCGCCCAGCTCGACATCCTCGCGCAGGCTGACGAAGCCCGCGCCCTGAAGCAGCCGCACCGAGCGCTGGAGCCGGGCCGCGGCGCCGATCCGGATCATGGTGGCACGGTTGGACCAGCCGGCGCCGACGAACGTCTCGATCACCTGCGCGGTGGCGTCGCCGCCCAGCACGATCTCGGCGGGAAGATGGTTCTCCGCGCCCGTCGCGACATGGACGATCTGCACCGGATCGGCGGCGGCGTCCTTGGCCAGCCGCAGCGACCAGCCACGGCCCTGCGCATGCCGGCCGAGCGGATGATCGTGGCCGGACAGATCGGCGAGCACCACCGGCCCGAGTTCGCTCCGCCCGGCATCCAGCACGCCGTCGACGAACAGCAGCCGCGCGCCGGGCAGATCGAGGAAATGGTCCGCCTGGCCATAAGCCACGGGCGCGAGCGCCGCCGCGGCGGACAGCGCGCCGAGATCGGCCCAGCGCCACGCCTCGGCGCGGGTGGAGGGGAGTTCGAGCAGGCTCACGCGTTCACCGCCGCATAGCCCTCGCGCTCGAGCTGGTGCGCGAGTTCGGCACCGCCGGTACGCGTGATGCGCCCGGCTTCGAGCACGTGGACGAAATCGGGCGCGACATAATCCAGCAGCCGCTGATAATGGGTGATGAGCAGCACCGCCTTGTCGGGCTTGCGCATGATCCGGTTGATCCCGTCGCCGACGATGCGCAGCGCGTCGATGTCGAGGCCGCTGTCGGTCTCGTCCAGGATCGCGAACTTCGGGTCGACGATGCCCATCTGCACCATCTCGTTGCGCTTCTTCTCGCCGCCCGAAAAGCCGACGTTCACCGGCCGCTTGAGCATGTCGTGATCCATGCCGAGCAGATCGGCCTGCCCGCGCGCGAGCTTGAGGAATTCGCCGCCCGACAGCGGCTTCTCGTCGCGGCTCGCGCGCTGGGCATTCAACGCCTCGCGCAGGAACTGGACGTTCGACACGCCGGGGATCTCGACCGGATATTGGAAACCGAGGAAGACGCCCGCCGCCGCGCGCTCATGCGCGTCGATTGCGAGCAGATCCTGCCCGTCGAACGTCACCGATCCCGCGGTCACTTCGTAGCCGGGCCGCCCGCCGAGCACGTAGCCGAGCGTCGACTTGCCCGCGCCGTTCGGCCCCATGATCGCATGGACCTCGCCCGCGTTCACGGTGAGGGTGAGACCCTTGAGGATTTCCTTGCCGTCGATCTCGGCGTGAAGGTTTTCGATTTTCAGCATGATGAACTCTTGGCAAAAAGTGTGAGGCAGCGATCGGCGTTCTGCGGCATCATCCGACCGAGCCTTCGAGCGAGATCCCCAGCAGCTTCTGCGCCTCGACCGCGAATTCCATGGGCAGTTGCTGGAGCACCTCGCGCGCGAAGCCGTTGACGATCAGCGCCACCGCGGCCTCCGCATCAAGCCCGCGCGACATGGCATAGAACAGCTGGTCCTCGCTGATCTTCGACGTCGTCGCCTCATGCTCGATCTGCGCCGAGGGGTTGCGCACCTCGATATAGGGCACGGTATGCGCGCCGCACTGGTCGCCCAGCAACAGACTGTCGCACTGGGTGAAGTTGCGCACGCCCTCCGCGGTCGGCGCGACGCGCACCAGCCCGCGATACGTGTTGTCGCTGCGCCCCGCCGAAATGCCCTTCGACACGATGGTCGAACGGGTGTTCTTGCCCAGATGGATCATCTTGGTGCCGGTGTCCGCCTGCTGGCGGTTGTTGGTCACCGCGACCGAATAGAATTCGCCGACCGACCCGTCGCCCGCCAGCACGCAGGACGGGTATTTCCAGGTGATCGCGGAGCCCGTCTCGACCTGCGTCCAGCTCACCTTGCTGTTCTTGCCCTGGCACAGCGCACGCTTGGTGACGAAATTGTAGATCCCGCCGACGCCGTTCTCGTCGCCAGGATACCAGTTCTGCACGGTCGAATATTTGATCTCGGCATCGTCCAGCGCCACCAGTTCGACGACGGCGGCGTGCAACTGGTTCTCGTCGCGCATCGGCGCGGTGCAGCCCTCCAGATAGGAGACGTAGCTGCCCTTGTCCGCGACGATCAGCGTGCGTTCGAACTGGCCGGTATTCTCGGCATTGATGCGGAAATAGGTGCTGAGCTCCATCGGGCAGCGCACGCCTTCGGGAATGTAGACGAAGGTGCCGTCCGAGAAGACCGCGCTGTTGAGCGTCGCGAAATAATTGTCGCGCTGCGGCACCACCTTGCCGAGCCACTTGCGGATCAGATCGGGATATTCCTTGATCGCCTCCGAGATGGAGCGGAAGATCACCCCCGCCGCCTCCAGCTCCTTGCGGAAGGTGGTGGCGACCGACACGCTGTCGAACACCGCGTCCACGGCGACGCGGCGCTTCGGCGTGCCGTCCTCGTTCGTCTCCTCGACGCCCGCGAGCATCTTCTGCTCGGCGATCGGGATGCCGAGCTTTTCATAGACGCGCAGGATCTCGGGATCGACCTCGTCCAGCGAGCCCAGTTTCGGCTTCGCCTTGGGCTCGGCGTAATAATAGGCGTCCTGATAGTCGATCGGCGGCATTTTCAGCTTCGACCAGTCGGGCGCCTCCATCGTCTGCCACAAGGCAAACGCCTTCAGCCGCCAGTCGAGCATCCAGGCCGGCTCGCCCTTCTTGGCGGAGATGTAGCGAACGGTGTCCTCGCTCAGCCCCTTGGGCGCGAATTCCTGCTCGATGTCAGAGGAGAAACCCCATTCGTAGGTCTTGTTCGCGGCGGCATAAGCCTCGGCGTTGCGGGTAGCCATTATACGGTCACTCTCGTTCCCCGGCGAAGGCCGGGGTCCAGTTGGGAAGGTTGCAGTGAGGTCGCGGCCGGACTCCGGCCGTCGCCGGGGAAGGACGACGCCAGCGACGCCAGCGATACGCCCGCGAGCGCGCCGCGCACGGCATCGTTGACCGCGTTCCAGTGCGGCTTGACCGAACAATGGTGATCCAGCCCGCAATCCTGCCGGCCATCCTCGACACAGGCGGTAAGCGCGATCGGCCCCTCCACCGCCTCGACGATATCGGCCAGGCTGATCGACGCCGGCGGCCGCGCCAGGCGAAACCCGCCGCCGGTGCCGCGCGCGCTTTCCAGTAGCCCGGCCGAAGACAGGCGGCTGACGAGCTTCTGCGCGGTCGGCAGCGGCACGCCGGTCTCCTCGGCCAGCAGCGTCGCGTTCAGCCGCGCCACGCCGCCACAATGGCGCGCGGCGGCCGACATCATCACGACGGCATAGTCGGCAAGACTGGACAGGCGCATGGTTTCCAATCGGAACGGATCGCTCGGATTGCAGATGGTGCGGTGCCGCACACGCGTCAACCCGGTTTGGCTGCGAACGACTCGCAGGGTTTTCCCTCTCCCCTTGGGAAAGGGAGGGAGCGACACGGTCGCGGAAGAGTGAGGGTGAGACGGATGATCGGCATTGCGCTTGTCACCCTCGCCCTTCCGCCGCTACCGCGGCTCCCTCCCTCTCCCAGGGGGAGAGGGAATTCCGATGGCCTTCTACCACCCGCTCCTGTTCCGGATCGATGCCGAGCGCGCCCACGGGCTGACGATCGCGGCGCTTGCCGCCTGGGGCCGCGCCGGGGCGCCGCTCGCGCCGGCCTTCGCGTCCACCCGGCTGGCGACGACCGTGGCGGGGATCGCCTTTTCCAATCCGCTGGGGCTCGCGGCCGGCGTCGACAAGGACGCGCATGCGGTGGGCGGGTTCTTCGGGCTCGGCTTCGGCAGCGTCGAGGTGGGAACGCTCACCCCCCTGCCCCAGCCCGGCAATCCCCGCCCGCGCCTGTTCCGCCTGCCCGAGGATCGCGCGGTGGTGAACCGCTTCGGCTTCAACAATGGCGGGCTGGCGGCGGCGCTCGCCCGGCTGCCGGCAAAGCGCGCGGGCGTGCTCGGCATCAATGTCGGCGCGAACAAGGATGCCGCGGACCGGATCGCCGATTACGTCCACGGCGTCGCCGCCGCCGCGCCGCACGCCGATTACGTCACGATCAACATCAGCTCGCCCAACACGCCAGGCCTGCGCGACCTGCAGGGCGCGGCGCTCGCCGAACTGCTCGCCGCCTGCGGCGCGGCGCGGGGCACCACCCCGCTCTTCCTCAAGGTCGCGCCCGATCTGGAGCCGGACGCGATCGACCATATCGCGCGCACCGCGATCGACGCGCGGGTCGACGCGTTGATCGTCGGCAACACCACGGTCACGCGGCCGGACCTGGTGTCGCCGGGCCGGGCGGAGATCGGCGGCCTGTCGGGCGCGCCGCTCGCCGCGCTCGCGCACCAGCGGCTGCGCGATTTCCGGGCGGCCACGGGCGCGGCGATCCCGCTCGTCGCGGTAGGCGGCATCGGCAGCGGGGCGGAGGCCTATGCGCGGATCCGCAGCGGCGCGGCGCTGGTCCAGCTCTACACCGCGCTCGTCTATGAAGGGCCGGGGCTGGCGCTCCGGATCCTGCGCGATCTGGACAAGCTGCTCGAACGCGACGGTTTCGCCAGCGTCGCGGAGGCGGTGGGCACGGCATAGCGGCTTGCCCCTAGGGCAAAGGCCGTTACGATCGGGCGCAATGAAACGCCTGCTCCTCGCCGCCCTGCTCGCCACGCTTCCCGTCGGCCTCGCCGCGCGCACGAACATCCCCGCGGCGGGGATGGTGAGCGCCGCCGATCCGCGTGCCGCGGCGGCGGGGGTGGAGATGCTGCGCGCGGGCGGCAGCGCCACCGATGCGGCGATCGCGGCGATGCTCGCGCTGAACGTCGTCGAGCCGCAGAATTCGGGGATCGGCGGCGGCGGCTTCTGGGTGGCGCAGGCGCACGGCCGCACCACCACGATCGACGGCCGCGAGGCCGCGCCGATGGCGGCGGACGCGCACTGGTTCTACGGCCCCGACGGCCAGCCACTCAGCCACGCCGATGCGGTGCCGGGCGGGCGCAGCGTCGGCGTGCCCGGCATCCTGCGGCTGATGGCGAAGGCGCACGAACAGGGCGGCAGGCTTCCCTGGGCGCGGCTGTTCGCGCCGGCGATCCGGCTCGCCACCGATGGCTTCGCGGTCACGCCGCGCCTCAACAACGGGCTGGCGCGGTTCGGCGGCCATGTCGATGCCTGGGCGCGCGCGCATCTGTTCGGCGCGGACGGACGGCCGCTCCCGGTCGGGACGGTGGTGCGCAACCCCGAACAGGCCGCGCTCTTCACGCAGATCGCCGCGCGCGGCGCCGGCAGCTTCTATGTCGGGCCGACCGCGCAGGCGATCGTCGCCACCGTCGACGGGGCGGCGCGCAATCCGTCGAAGATGACCGCCGGCGATCTGGCGAGCTACGACGCCAAGGCGCGCGCACCGGTGTGCGGCACCTACCGGACCTACCGGATCTGCGGGATGGGGCCGCCCTCGTCCGGGGGCGTCGCGGTGCTGCAGATCCTGAAGCAGCTCGAACGCTTCGACATGACCGCGCTCGGCAAGGATTCACCCGTCGCCTGGCATCTGTTCGCCGAATCCGAGCGGCTCGCCTATGCCGATCGCGATCTGTATCTCGGCGATCCCGATCATGTCCGCGTGCCCGTGGCGGGGCTGATCGCGCCGGGTTATCTGGCAAAGCGTTCCGCGCTGATCGCGCCGGACACGACGATGGCCGGCGTCTCGGCGGGCGTTCCCGCCGGCGCGCCGCCGCGGATCAAGGCGACCGTCAGCGAAGTGCCGGGCACGAGCGATCTCGCCGCCACCGACGCGCAGGGCAATGTCGTCGAGGTGACGACCACGATCGAGGGCTATTTCGGATCGGGGCTCACCGTCTCGGGCAATTTCCTCAACAACCAGCTCACCGATTTCGACATCGTTCCCGAAAAGGACGGTGCGCTCGTCGCCAACCGGGTGGAGGGCGGCAAGCGGCCGCGCAGCTCGATGTCGCCGACGATCGTCTACAATCCCGACGGCAGCGTGCGGATCGCGATCGGCGCGGCGGGTGGCTCCACGATCATCGCGCAGGTGGCCAAGGCGCTGGTGGGCGTGCTCGACTGGCATCTGTCGGCGCAGGACGCGATCGGCCTGGGGCTGCTCTATGCACCTGGCGCGGTCGCGGTCGCCGAACAGGGCACGCAGCTCGACGCGATGCTGCCCGCGCTGCGCGGACTGGGCGAAAACGTGCAGAGCGCACCGCTCGGGCTCAAGGCCAATGCGATCGAACGCGTGGGCGGGCGCTGGGTGGGCGCCGCCGATCCGCGCAGCGAAGGCGTGGCGATGGCCGAGGACGGCAGCGTCGCCCCGATCCTCCGGGTCGGCGCGCCGACCAACCGCCCCGCCGAATGACGCCGTAGAACCATAACGAAAAAAGCAGGAGAGACGCGCATGGAGCGCTTCCCCAATCTCGTCACGATGTTCTTCACCCGCGCGCGAGAAAAGGGCGACGCGCCGTTTCTCTGGGCGAAGCGGGAGGGCGCCTGGATCGCGACGAGCTGGGCCGAGGCCGCACGGCAGGTGGCATCGCTCGCCACCGCGCTCCGCGCCATTGGGATCGAACGCGGCGACCGGGTGATGCTGGTGGCCGAGAACCGGCCCGAATGGTGCCTGTCCGATCTGGCGATCATGGCATCGGGTGCGATCACCGTGCCCGCCTACACCACCAACACCGAACGCGACCACGCGCACATCATCGAGAATTCGGGCGCCCGCGCGGTGATCGTCTCGACGCAGAAGCTCGCGCGCACGCTGATGCCCGCCGTGCTGCGATCGAGCACCGTGCAGGCGGTGATCGGGATGGAGGAGATGCGGCTGGGCCAGACCGGGATCGGCGTGCACGACTGGCACGCGCTGATCGCCGCCCACCCCGCCGATCCCGCTCGGATCGCCGCCGAGGCCGATTTCACCCGCGAGGACACCGCCTGCATCATCTACACCAGCGGCACCGGCGGCGCGCCGCGCGGCGTGATGCAGCATCACGGCGCGATCCTCCACAATGCGGCGGGGTGCGCGGCGATCATCGCGGAGGATTTTCCCGCGACCGACGAGGAGGTGTTCCTCTCGTTCCTCCCCCTCTCGCACGCCTATGAACATACCGGCGGGCAGCACATGCCGATCTCGCTCGGCGGGCAGATCTATTACGCCGAAAGCCTCGACCGGCTGGCCGCCAATATCGAGGAGGTGCGCCCGACCATCATGTTCGTGGTGCCGCGCCTGTTCGAGGTGCTGCGCACGCGGATCGCGAAGGCGATCGCCAAACAGGGCGGCGCGTCCGCCTATCTGCTGGAGCGGGCGATCGAGATCGGCACGCGCGACTATGACGGCCGCCTGCGCCTCGTCGACCGGCCGATGCAGGCGATCGTCGGCACGCTGTTCAAGCCCAAGATCGCCAAAAAGTTCGGCGGCCGGATGAAGGCGATGGTGTCGGGCGGCGCGCCGCTCACGCCCGAGGTCGGGCTGTTCTTCCATGCGATCGGCGTCACCTTCCTCCAGGGCTATGGCCAGACCGAGGCGGGCCCGGTCATCTCGTGCAACCGCCCCCGCGCCGGCATCCGGATGGATTCGGTCGGACCGCCGCTTGCCGATACCGAGGTGCGGATCGCCGAAGACGGCGAGATCCTGGTGCGCGGCGAACTCGTCATGCACGGCTATTGGCGCGACGAAGCGGCGACCGCCCGCGTGCTGAAGGACGGCTGGCTCCACACCGGCGATATCGGCGAGATCGATGCGGCGGGCCGGATCGCCATCACCGATCGCAAGAAGGATCTCATCATCAACGACAAGGGCGACAATGTCGCGCCGCAGAAGGTGGAGGGGATGCTGACGCTCCAGCCCGAGATCGGGCAGGCGATGATCGCGGGCGACCGGCGCCCCTATATGGTGGCGCTGATCGTGCCCGATCCCGAATGGACGCAAGGCTGGTGCGCGGCGAATGGCGATACGTGCGATTTCGCGCGGCTGAGCGAGAACAGCGACTATCGCGCCGCGCTCTCCGCCGCGGTCGAGCGCACCAACAAGGATCTCTCGGTGACCGAACGCATCCGCCGCTTCGTGCTGGCGGACGGCGCCTTCACCATCGAGAACGAACAGATGACGCCCTCGCTGAAGATCCGCCGCCACGTGCTGCGGCAGGTTTATGGCGAGCGGATGGACGCGTTGTATCGGGCGTAGATCCCTCTCCCGCTTCCCGGCGAAGGCCGGGGAACGAAGTGGGGAAGGCCCCCGTCACTTCCCCTTGGGCACCACCGCCATCGTCCAATCCTTGTCGGGCCGCAGATATTTGGCCGCGGTCGCCTGCAGTTCGGCGGGCGTGATCGAGATGAAGTCGCTGGCGAGCGACCGCGTCGCGTCGATCCGGCGGGGATCATAGGCAGCGCCGGCCATAAGCTGCATCCAGAACTGGTTGCCGGTGGAGGCGCGCAGCAGGAACTGGCTCATCGGCAGCATGATCCGCTTCAGCTCGTCGGGCTGGAGCGGGTGCGCGGCCAGATCGGCGGCGATGCCGCGCGCGGTGCGGAAGAACAGGTCGACGTTGGCGGGCGCCACCTGGCCGATCGCGATCATCCGGCCACCGCTCGCCAGCCCCACCGGCCATTGGCTCTGCACGTTGGGGCTGTAGCTCGCGCCATCTGCCTGGCGCAGCTTCTCGAACAATCGGTCGCTGAACACCTGCGCCAGCACGTCGAGCCGGCGGCTGTCCTTGATGCCGTCGATCCCGCCGCCCGTCGGCCAGGCGATCACCGCCACCGCCTGGTTTTCCGCGCCGGTATGCGTGCGTATCACCGGCGCGATATCGTGCGCGGGGAAGCGCACGGGCGGCGGCACCGCGGTGCTCGCCGCGCGCGGCTTGAGCGCGCCGAACGTCCTGGCCACCGCCGCCACCGCATCGTCCGCCTTCACGTCGCCGAACACCGACACCTCGATCGGCCCGGTCGCGAGCAACGGCTCCCACAGCCTGCGGAAATCCTTCGGATCGAGCGCGGCGATCTGCGCGCGCGGCGGCACGCCCCAGCGCGGATCGCCGTCGTGCAGCAGCCGATCGAGATCGCGCGACAAGACGCCGTCGGGCGACGAATCGTAACCGTCATAGCCCGCCAGTGCGACCGCCTTGGCCCGCTGCACCGGCGCCGGATCCCAGCCGGGATGCGCGAGCTTGGCCGCCATCAGCCGCAACTCGTCCGCCAGATCGGCGGGCGAGGTGAGCGCGTTGAGCGAAAAGGCATCGTCGTTCACGTCGAAATCGAGCCCGATCCGCCGTCCCGACGTCAGCTGTTCCAGATCGCCCTGGTCGAGCTTGCCGATCCCGCCCTGCACCAGCGCGAGATCGCCCGCCCACGCCGGGCTCGGCCGATCGGCGGGCAGCGCATTATAGCCGCCGCCGAAACGCACGCGGACATAGACGCGCCCGGTCTCGCCCGCATTGGCGGAGAGCAGCATGCGCACGCCGTTCGAGAAGACGATCTTCTCCATCTCGAGCCCGCCCAGCGGCTCGCGCGACACCACCGTTCCCGGGGTGCCGAGCGCGGGCAGCATCGAGAAATCGACCGCGCCCTGCGTCCGGCGCTTCACGACCGCGGCCTTCACGTCCTCTTTCAGCGCGGTGGCGAGCCGGGCCGCCGCGGTGGCGTCGGGCGTGCGCGTGTTGACCACGGCACGGGTCGCGGTGCCCGCGAAGATCGCCTTGGTCGAGGCGAGCAAGGTGGCGGGGGTGAACATCCCCTTCGCCTTCGCATCCTTCAGGATCGCGTAGCTGGTTTCGGGGCTGGTGGTCGTCTCGCGGATATCGAGCGCCTCGCCCATGTCGTCGGCCTGTTTGGCGCTCGCCTCCACCTTCGCCGTCTCGACCGCGGTGCGCATGATGGTGTCGAAATCGGCATATTCGCGCTCCACCTCGGCGGGGGTCGCGGGCGTCGTCTCGGCATCGGCGATCACGCCGCGAACCGCTTTCAGCGCCTGTTCCCAATCATTGCCGACGGGCACGATGCTGACCGAGGTGACGTTGGCCGAACGCGAGACGTCGTCGATCGAGACGCCCGCCTGGAGGAAGCTGCCGCCGGTGCGCGCGCGCTGCTCCAGCCGGCGGCTGATGAGCCGCGCGGCGAGCGTATCCACCAGCCGCTTCTGGTTGAAGATCACGGTGTCCGCGTTGAAATGCCATGGCCGCACCACTGCCATCGCGACGACGGGGGGCAGGCCGGCCTCCGCGATCGCGCCGGTCGTCGGCTTCGTCGGATCGGGCTTGCCGAAATCGGGATCGGCGGGGGCCGGGCCCACACCCTGCCAGCCGGAGAAATTCTTGACGACCAGCGCCGCGACCGCCGCGGGATCGATGTCGCCCGACACGATCACGGTGGCGCGCGTCGGCCGATACCAGCGATCGTGGAACGCCTTGACGGTGGCGCCGGTGGCCGCCTCCAGCGTCTTCACATGGCCGATCGGCGAGCGATCGGCGAGCGGCTGGCCCGCGTAGAACACCCGCTGCACCGCCTCGCCGAAGCGCACCTGCGGCCCCGGCTGCTCGCGCTGTTCGGCCAGCACGACGGGCCGTTCGGCGTTGAGCGTGGTATCGGTGATCGTCGGATCGGCCATCATCCCCGACAGGATCTTCAGGCTCTCGTCCACCGCAGCGGGCGTCGCCGACGGCAAATCGAGCTTGTAAGTCGTCTGGGTGGGCGTGGTCTGCGCGTTCGAATCGGAGCCGAAGGTGGCGCCGAACCGCTGCCACACACGCTTGGCCTCGCCGTCGGGCACGTAGCGCGATCCGCGGAACGACAGATGCTCGATGAAATGCGCGAAGCCGCGCTCCGCATCCGTCTCCATCAGCGATCCGGCATCGATCCGCACCCGGATCGACACCTGGCCCGGCGGCACCGCGTTGCGCCGCGCCGCGACGTGCAGGCCGTTGGCGAGCGTGGCGAATTTCCACGCCGGATCGGGCGTGATGTCGCTGCCCTTGTACAGCCAGGCGGTGGTATCCACGCCGGTGAGCGACGGCAGCGTGGGCGCATTCGGGTCGACCGGCGTCTGGAACGCGGGTGACGCACCCGTATCCGGGGCGGGAGCACCGAGGACGGGAATCGCCAGGCCGATTGCGAGGCCGACGAAGACGGGGACGCGAAACGCGCGCAAGGGGTACGCCATCCGCGCTATCTAGCCCCCCGCCGCCCGCGGCGCCAGCGCGCGCATCCTGCCATCATCGGGGCTGGATCGGCCATGATTTGGACCCACATTCCAATTAGGCGCAGCGACATACCGGTCACGACAGGCGTGCCCGGGTGTTGCATCCGCGATGTGATGGCGCGCGATGGACCGCCGAGATGGCACGGAGATGACGGTGCAGGCCGAAACCAAGACGAACCCCGCAATGTGGCGGAATCCGGGCAACGACAATGCGGAGGCCGAGGCCGCAACCGCATCGCGCGGGCCCCGCGTGCCCGATCTCAACGTCATCTCGGGCGCGCCCGCGCCGGGCGCCGCGATGGAGGCCGAACGCGGCCGGCCGCTCATCATCCGGTTCGGCAAACATCTGCGCGGCATCTTCGATCGGCTGATCGCCTCGTCCAGCCTCGTTCCCAACGATCCCGTGCTCGACGTGCGCGATTTCGCCTGGACCGCGATCCTGCGCGACAACTGGCAGACGATCCGCGACGAGGCGGTCGCGGTCGCGCTGCGCGGCGATGCCGCCCCCAGCCTCGCCACCATCTCGCCCGACCATCGCGCGATCGCCGAGGTGAACAAATGGCGGTCGTTCTTCCTGTGGGGCTATGGTTATCCGATCCCCGAGAATCTCGCGCGTTGCCCGCAGACGCGCGACGTGGTCGAGCGCATCCCCGGCCTCAACAGCGCGTTCTTCTCGATCCTCGCGCCCGGCACGCACATTCCCGAACATCGCGGCGTCACCAAGGGGCTCATCACCTGCCATCTCGGCCTGATCGTGCCGCGCGACGGCGACGTGCGGATGCGCGTGCACGACCGAATCGTGCGCTGGGCGGAAGGCGAGACGCTGGTGTTCGACGACACCTACCAGCACGAGGTGTGGAACGACACGCAGAACACCCGCGTCGTGCTGCTGATCCAGTTCGAACGCCCCTTGCGCCAGCCCGGCAAGTGGTTCGCGGATTTCTTCATGGGTTTCGTCAAGCGCTCGGCCTTCGTGCAGGAGGCGCGCGACAATATCGACCATTGGAACGCCGCAGTGAAGCAGCTCGATGTCTGAGCTCGGCGTGCGCGATCAGCGAAAGCTAATCGCGTAAAAATCGCCAAGCCCGGCCAGCGATGCCGAGGGCATCGGCTGACGGCGCGGCTCTGCCGCGGCGCGGTAAATTCCTGGCAGCCCTCCCCGCCCCCTCCACAGGCAGGAGGGGAATGGCTTGCGCCCACGCCCCCCACGCGCCACATGCTCCCCATGCTGATCGAGACCGAAACCACCCCGAACCCGGCGACGCTGAAGTTCCTGCCGGGACGCACCGTCATGGAAGCCGGCACGCGCGACTTCGCCGACCCCGAAGAGGCGGAGGCGAGCCCGCTCGCCGAGGCGATCTTCGGTCTGGGCGATGTGACCGGGGTGTTCTTCGGCCGCGACTTCGTCTCGGTCACCGCGGCGCCGGGCGTGGCGTGGAGCAGCCTGAAACCCGACGTGCTCGGGCTGCTGCTCGATCATTTCTCGGCCGCGATGCCGCTCTTCAAGCCTGCCAAGGCGGGGTTCGCGGTGCCGTCGGACGACGCCATGATCGCCACCGACGATCCCGCGGACGCCGACATCATCGGCCAGATCCGCGACCTGATCGAGACGCGCGTACGCCCTGCTGTCGCGAACGACGGCGGCGACATCGTCTATCGCGGCTTCGACAAGGGCAAGGTGTTCCTCCAGCTCCAGGGCGCCTGCGCCGGCTGCCCGTCGTCGAGCGCGACGCTGAAGAACGGCATCGAGCAACTGCTCCGCTACTACGTCCCCGAAGTCACCGAAGTGCGAGCCGTCTGATGCCGAAGATCGCCGACGAAGCGCTCGATGCGCTGTTCCGCGAAGCCCGCAGCTTCAACGGCTATACCGACGAGCCCGTGGCGGAGAGCGATCTCCATGCGATCTGGGATCTGATGAAGATGGGGCCGACCTCGGCCAACCAGCTTCCCGCCCGCCTCGTCTGGTGCACCAGCGAAGCGGCGAAGGCCAAGCTCGCCGAATGCTGCACCGGCACCAACCCGGACAAGGTCCGCGCCGCGCCCGTCACCGTGATCGTGGGCATGGACAACGACTTTCACGAGCATCTGCCCGAACTCTTCCCGCATGTGGATGCCAAGGCCTGGTTCGACGGCAATGCCGAGCTGCGCGCGGTATCGGCGTTTCGCAACAGCACGCTGCAGGGCGCCTATCTCATCATGGCGGCGCGCGCGCTGGGTCTGGGCACCGGGCCGATGTCGGGCTTCGATGCGGGCAAGGTCGACGCGGCGTTTTTCCACGACACGCCGGCGGTGAAGACCAACTTCATCATGACGCTCGGCCACGGCGATCCCGCGACCGTCCATGCGCGCTCGCCGAGACCGGCGTTTGAAAAGTTCAATCGCATCGCCTGACGCGCGGCCGGTGCTCACCCTCGTCATCGAGACCGCGACCGCGGCCTGTTCGGTCGCGCTGATCGCGGACGGCCGCGTGGTGGCGCGCGATCATGATGCGGTGGGCCGCGGCCATGCGGAGCGGCTGGTGCCGATGATCGCGGCGCTGCCGGACGGCGGGCGGGCGCCGCGCATCCTGGTCGATTGCGGGCCCGGCAGCTTCACCGGCATCCGCGTCGGCATCGCCGCCGCCCGCGGGCTGGCGCTCGGCTGGGGATCGACGGTGCACGGCTTCTCGTCGCTCGCGCTGATCGCGGCGGGCGCGCAGGCGCGCGAGCCCGAGGCGCTTGCGGTCGTGATCGAGGGCGGCCATGGTGAGGTCTTCATGCAGCGTTTTTCCGCCCCGTTGGAAGCCCTTGCCCCGGCGGTGTCGCTCCGCCCCGAAGCGGCGCTCCGCGCGCTCGGCGGCCTGCCCGCGATCGGCAGCGGGGTGCACCGGCTCGCCGCGATCGACCCGCGCTTCGCCGGCACCGACGCGCTGCCCGATGCGGGCGATGCGGTGTATCTGCCCCCCGCCTTTGCCGCCCTGCCCCCGCGCCCGGTCTATGGCCGCGCGCCCGACGCGAAGCCTCAGCCGCCGCGCTGATGGCGACGCGCACGATCCAGCTTCGCGGCGGCGACGCGCGCGATATCGCCATGGTCGACGCGCTGATGAAGGCGGCGTTCGACCCGCGCTTCGGCGAGGCGTGGACGCGCGGCCAGGCGTTGGGCGTGCTGGCGCTGCCCGGCATCCGCCTGACCATCGCGCTGGTGGACGACGTGCCCGCGGGCTTCGCGATGGTCCGCGGCGTGCTGGACGAGGCCGAGCTGCTGCTGATCGCGGTCGATCCCGCGCAGCGCCGCCGCGGCATCGCCACCGCGCTCCTGCGCGCGATCGAAGCGGATTGCGCGGCGACCGGCGTGACCGACCTCCACCTCGAGGTTCGCGCGGGCAACGACGCGCTGAAGCTCTATCTCGCGCACGGCTTCGTCAAGGTGGGCGAGCGCCGCGCCTATTATCGCGGGCCCGAGGGCAAGGCCTATGACGCGCACACCTATCGCCGCGCGCTGCCCTGATACCACCGGGCGCCGCCCACTATCGTTATTGCGAGTCGGTCGCCCTTTTCGCAACAGCGTGGCGTCGCTACATGGGGGGTACAACAGCGGGAACGGACATGGCGCGCAAGATCGACCTCGAAGCCCTTTGCAACGCGAAGGGGCTGCGCATCACCGAGCAGCGCCGCGTGATCGCGCGCGTGCTGTCGGAGGCCGAGGACCATCCCGACGTGGAAAAGGTGTATGAGCGCGCCTCGGCGATCGATCCCGGCATCTCGATCGCGACGGTCTATCGCACCGTCCGCCTGTTCGAGGAGGCCGGCATCCTCGACCGCCATGATTTCGGCGACGGCCGCGCCCGCTACGAACCCGCGCCCGAGGCGCATCACGATCATCTGATCGACGTGGAATCGGGCAAGGTGATAGAGTTCGTCGATCCCGAACTCGAACAATTGCAAAAGGCGATCGCCGAAAAGCTGGGCTTCCGCCTCGTCGATCACCGGATGGAGCTTTACGGCGTGAGTCTCGCCCGCAAGGATTGAGGTGCGCGCCAACGCCCGGCTCGGCCTGCGGATCGCGGCGCTGCTGCTCGCCCTGTTGGCGGGACTCGCGCTCCACGGCGCGTGGCGGCTGTTCGGCCGGCCCTCGCCCTGGCCGCGGCGCTTTCTCGGCACCGTCGGCCGGATCGTCGGTGCCCGCAGCCGAATCGTCGGCACGCCGCTGCGCCGCGACGTGCTGTTCCTCGCCAACCATCTGAGCTGGATCGACATCCTGCTCGTGGCGGGCGCGACGGGCAGCGCCTTCGTCGCCAAGGCCGAGCTGGCGCGCGTACCCTTGATCGGCTGGTTGTGCCGCCTGAACGCCACGCTGTTCGTCGAACGCGGCGACCGGCTGGGCGTGGCGGCGCAGATCGCACGGTTGCGCACGGCGATCGCGCAGGGCCGCCCGGTGACGATCTTTCCCGAGGGCACCACCGGCGACGGCGTCACGCTGCTGCCGTTCAAGGCGGCGCTGCTCGGCGTGGTCGATCCGCCGCCGCCGGGCGTGCGCGTCCAGCCGATCCGCATCGATTACGGCGACGCCACGCGCGACCTGGCCTGGGTGGGCGACGAACCCGGCCTGGCCCACGCGCTGCGCGTCCTGCGCCGCCCGGGCCGCTTCACCGCGACGCTGACGTTCGCGGAGCCCTTCGTGCCCGAAGGCGGCCGCAAGGCGGTGGCGGCGGAAGCGCGGGCGCGGATCGAGGCGGTGGCTGGGTGAGGGGTGACGCCTGGCCGGACGTGCAGGCGATTCGCCCTTGCCGCGACAGAAATTCGGCCGCAGCTTCGGGAGGTTAAACCATCATGCTTGCCCAGAAATATCCCATTTACGCGATACTAACCATCTACCTGCTGCACAGTCGCGTATCGGACGACAGGCAGATCTGGCACCCGCGCGACGTGGCGACGCCATTGGAGACCTGAGCGAACATGTGGGCCGCGGCCGGGCTGGTCATGGCATCCGCCAGACTGGCGTGATCGTCGAGCGACGTGAAAGTGGCCGTGCTGTTGAGATCGAGGCAGCAGATGCCCAAACGGCCCGTGGCGAAGATCGCGAGCGCCGGCGCGGCGACGAAACCGCATTTCTCCGTGTTCAACACGGTCCGCCCCACCGACCAGTCCGGGTGATATTCCAGCAGGAGATTTGCGTAGGTGCCGAGCGGGCGCGGCGAGAAGAATGCTTGCTGGCGCCCGCCATGAACATCGGTCCATTCGAGAATCGGCAAATGAATGCCGTCGTCATGGTTCGCCTCGAGAAAACTGCGCGCGATCCGCATGTCATCGTTGACGATCGCTTCGGCCTGCGCGGAAGCGGGCGCCGCGGCGGCGATCCCGGCACCGATGGCTTCCCATTTGCGGAGATGTTCGGTGAATCGTGCGACGTTCGGCGCGAAGGCGGAACGGACATGCGGATCGACCCGCATGTCCTCGGTGCCGTTCGAGACCATCTGATAGAGCCTGAGGTGAGCGGGCGCGCGTTCGGTGACCATCTGCGTCGCGAGCGCCGTCAGCCGTTCTACGAGCGTGTCGTAGTCGCCGATCTTTGCGCTGCGCGTCATCGCATAGCTTTCCTGGCTGTCGTTATGGAGCGAGACGGCGATGCCACTGGGATAATTGTTGGAGAGCTGCGCCAGCTTTTTTGGCACCAGCGTCATGCCGTGGGTCGTGAAGAAGGTCGGAAACGCCAATCGCTTTTCGCGAATATAGGCCAGGATTTCGGCGATGTTGGGATGTAGCAACGGTTCGCCATAGGCATTGAGCTGCATCGAACCGACGCTGATCGTCGCCGCGATCTCGTCGAGCAGCGCCTTGATCCGATCGAGCGGCAGCCAGCTTCGCGCGTCCTCCCGATGCATATCCGGGCAGAAGGTGCACTTCTGATTGCAGAAGTTGGTGATTTCCAGCCAGATGGTATCGGCATGGGGCTTACCGTTCACCATGGGGTAGGGCGAGCGGGACCCGGCATCGCGGGGATTGGCGTAGCGTTGCAGCAGCGCTGCGGCTTCGGTCATCGCCCGATCGCCGGTGGCCCGCGCAAAGGGCGCGTCCGTCTTGCCGAGCCATGCCAGAGCACGCGCGGCGGTTGCGGCGTTCGCCGCCAGCGCCATCCTGATATGGCGTGCCGCAAAGGCACCATGCCCGGCATGCGCGAAGATGATCGCCACGAGCACCGCCAAGTCCGGGGCCAATGCCGCCTTGTCGTCGTCGCCCAGTGGAAGCGCCAATGCCACCGCCATGGCATCCAGCGCTGCGCCGAGAGCATCGGTCGCGACCGATTGCCGGACAAGCGCGCGATGGGCGGCGATATCGAGCGGCCGATCCGACACCAGAGCGCGTGCGGCATCGATGCCCACGTCCTTGACGTCGCCAGTAAGCCACAACCCGGCGATCCCGTTGGAATGGCCGAGAAGGCGGCACCGCGCGACGAAGGCACTTTTGCGGAACGATGCCGCAGGGCGCGCCGCCTCCGCGCCCGCCAAAACGGCGAACGCATCCGCCGACCGGCCTGCGATGGCGAGCAGCGCAACGAGGCATAGCAACGCAGCGTCGTCCAGCGCAGCGACGTCCTCCTTGCCGCTCTGGCAAAATGCCATGACAAGCAGGTCGCACGTCTGCTGCGCAAATTCCGGAGTCAAGCGCGCGAGCGCGCGATATGTCGACGAGGATGAACCGTCGATCTCGAACGTCTCGATGGCCGTGCACGCCAGATCCAGTAGCGCCGCATCCAGCGGCTCGCGACCGATCATCGCGTCGGACGACCGGAAAAGCGCGTCGAGGACGTCCAGCGGTCCCGCGAACGCATCCTCCTGGGCACTCGCCCGCTGGATCGACCCAATAGCGCTCACATGAAATCTCCAAGCCCCGTGTGAGGGGATCATCGCCGCTTTTGGTTAACCGCCGATAAACGGAGTTCGGTCGCGTGTGACCATCGGGCGCGGCATCCGCGGTCCGATGGCCATCGGCCTCGCCCCCCCACCCCCGGAACACCCCCGCCCCCCGCCGGTTCGTACACCCCGAACGGACAGGAGCGACCGCATGGCCAGCGAACACAAGCCCACCCAGACAATGGCCGCCAACGCCAAGAAGGGCCTCGCCCTGCGCGAACGGTTCCACCGCGGCGGCACTGATGTGGGCGTGAAGCGCGCGCAGCAGATCGTCGACGGGCATGCGATGTCCGACGCGGACGTGAAAGCAATGCACGCCTATTTCGCGCGCCACGCGGTCGACAAGGACACGCACGCGCATCAATGGGGCAATGACGAGGATCCGTCCGCCGGCTACATCGCCTGGCTGCTCTGGGGTGGGGACGAGGGCGAGGCCTGGGCGGATCGGCAGCGCGCGGCGATCGCGGATTGAGGCCCCTCCCCTCGCGCGCCCGATGTTGCTAAGGCGCGCGCGATGAAACCCGCCCCCCAGACCTTCCACGTCAAGTCGTTCGGCTGCCAGATGAACGTCTATGACGGCGAGCGCATGGCCGAGCTCATGGCGGCGCAGGGCCTGCGCGCGACCGACGATGCGGCGTCGGCCGATCTCGTCGTGCTTAACACCTGCCACATCCGCGAGCGCGCGACCGAGAAGGTCTATTCGGACATCGGCCGGATTCGCAAGGATGCCGGCAAGGCGGGCCGCGCGCCGATGATCGCGGTGGCCGGCTGCGTCGCGCAGGCCGAGGGCGAGGAGATCGTCCGCCGCGCCAAGGTGGACGTGGTCGTGGGGCCGCAATCCTATCACAACCTGCCGGCGCTGGTGGCCGATGCCGCGGCGGGCCTGGCGGCGCTCGATACCGAGATGCCGCTGCTGTCCAAATTCGGCGCGCTGCCGGCGCGGCGGCGGGTGGGGCCGTCGGCGTTCCTGACGGTGCAGGAAGGCTGCGACAAATTCTGCACCTATTGCGTGGTGCCCTATACCCGCGGCGCCGAGATCAGCCGGCCGTTCGCCGCGATCGTCGACGAGGCGAAGGCGCTGGTGGATGCCGGCGCGCGCGAGATCACGCTGCTGGGGCAGAACGTCAACGCCTGGAGCGACGACGGCGGCCCGGCCGGGAGCCGCGGCCTGCACGACCTGATCCGCACGCTCGACCGCATCCCTGGCCTCGCGCGCATCCGCTATACGACCAGCCACCCCAACGACATGACGCAGGGCCTGATCGACGCGCATGGCGATGTGGAATCGCTGATGCCGTTCCTCCACCTTCCCGTGCAGTCGGGCAGCACGCGGATCCTGAAGGCGATGAACCGCAGCCATGGCCGCGACGATTATCTGCGCCTGCTCGACCGGGTCCGCGCGGTGCGGCCCGATATCGCGCTGTCGGGCGATTTCATCGTCGGCTTTCCGGGCGAGACCGAGGCGGATTTCGCCGAGACGCTCAGCCTGGTGGACGCGGTCGGCTATGCGCAGGCGTTCAGCTTCAAATATAGCGCGCGGCCCGGCACGCCCGCCGCCGCGATGGCCGGCGCGGTGCCGCCCGAGGTGATGGACGACCGGCTCCAGCGCCTCCAGGCGGCGCTCAACCGCGACCAGCACGCGTTCAACCTGGCCAGCGTCGGCCGCACCTGCTCCTTGCTGATCGAACGCCGCGGCAAGCTGCCCGGGCAGATGCTCGGCAAATCGCCCTGGCTGCAATCGGTGCATCTGATCGGCGATCATGCGATCGGCGATCTGGTTTCGGTGACGCTCGCCGCGGCCGGGCCCAATTCGCTCACCGGCGCCGCGAACATCGCGGTCGCCGCCTGAGAAATCGCACTGTCCTACAGGCGGTCCACCTGCCACACTCACGGGCGATGCCATCCGACTCGCCCGGCCCGCCCGCTGCCCTTGAACCCCGTCGTGCGGCGGCTCATCTTGTCGTTTCACGCCTCCACTTCCTCCACTTCCTCCACTTCGCCCTCCTGCCTCAAGGATCTGCATGAGCCGCAAGCCTGTCCCCGCCCAGTCCGGCGATCGCAGCCGCGTGGAAATCCTGTTCGACAAGCCCCAGCTCCTGCCGCGCCTCTTCGGGCAATATGACCAGAATCTGGTGGCGCTGGAAAATCGCCTGGGTGTGTACATCACCGCCCGCGGCAACCGGGTGGGGCTGGAAGGATCGGCCGATCACGTCGCCACCGCGCGCGCAGTGCTGCAGGATCTCTACAATCGCATCACCCGCGGCGAGGAGGTGGATACCGGCCTGGTCGACGCCGCGATCGCGATGGCCGCCGAGCCGACGCTGGCGGGCATCATCAAGGCCGATCCGGGCGGCGCCGGCGCGCCACCGATCATGATCCGGACGCGCAAGAAGACGATCGTCCCCCGCACGCCGGCACAGGCGCATTACATGCGCGAGTTGACCACCAACGACATGATCTTCGCGCTCGGGCCGGCGGGCACGGGCAAGACCTATGTCGCGGTGGCGCAGGCGGTGGCGCAGCTCATCAACGGCAGCGTCCAGCGGCTGATCCTGTCGCGCCCCGCCGTCGAGGCCGGCGAGCGGCTGGGCTTCCTGCCGGGCGACATGAAGGAGAAGGTCGATCCCTATCTCCGCCCGCTCTACGACGCGCTCTACGACTGCCTGCCCGCCGAACAGGTGGAGCGGCGGATCGCCAGCGGCGAGATCGAGGTGGCGCCGATCGCCTTCATGCGCGGGCGGACGCTCGCGGATGCGTTCGTGATCCTCGACGAGGCGCAGAACACCACGCAGGCGCAAATGAAGATGTTCCTGACGCGCTTCGGCCAGAACAGCCGGATGGTGATCTGCGGCGATCCCAAGCAGGTCGACATCCCCGGCGGCGTCGGCGCATCGGGGCTGGGCGACGCGGTGCGGCGATTGGAAGGGATCGAGAGCATCTCGATCTGCCGCTTCGGCACGCAGGACGTGGTGCGCCACCCGATCGTGGGCCGCGTGGTCGAGGCCTATGAAGGAACGGACGGGCCGGCGTGATCCAGATCGAACTCAGCGCCGACGAACCCTGGCCCGAGGGGGAATGGGAGGCGCTCGCCACCCGCGCCGCGCGGGCCGCGATCGAACGGACGCCGCATGGCGGCCTGCTCACCGATCCCGCGACGATCGAGATCTCGATCCGGCTGACGTCCGACGACGAAGTGCGCACGCTGAACGCCCGCTATCGCCACAAGGACAAGCCGACCAACGTCCTGTCCTTTCCGATGGTGCAGTCCGATCTGCTCGAGACTGTCACGCAAGGGTCGGACGACGGCGAGGTGCTGCTGGGCGACATCGTCCTGGCGCACGGCGTCTGCACGGCCGAAGCGGCGGACAAGGGCGTGTCGGTCGAGACGCATGCCACGCATTTGGTGGTGCACGGCGTCCTCCATCTGCTAGGCTATGACCATCTGGCGGACGACGAGGCGGACGCGATGGAGGCGATCGAACGGGACGCGCTCGCATCGCTCGGCATCGCCGATCCCTATCTGGTGCGCGAGGATTGACGAAGCGACATGGCCGATGGCCCCCAAGCCGGGAACGGCGACAGTAGCGGCGAAGGCATCTGGCGCGGGCTGAAGACGTTGATCTTCGGCGGCGGCGACGACGAGACGCTGCGCGACCAGCTCGAGGAGGCGATCGACCGCCACGAGGACGATCCGGCGCCCGACGCGAAGGGCGATCTCACCCCGCTCGAGCGCCAGATGGTGCGCAACCTGCTCCATTTCGGCGAGCGCGACGCGGGAGACGTGGGCGTGCCGCGCGCCGATATCGTGGCGGTCGAGGAAGGCATCGCGTTTTCCGATCTGGTGTCGGTGTTCGCCGAGGCCGGCCACAGCCGCCTGCCGGTCTATCGCGAGAAGCTCGATACGATCGTCGGCATGGTCCATATCAAGGACGTGTTCGCGATCCTGGCGACCGGCGCCGAACACCCGGCGCGGATCGCCGATTTGATCCGCGAGCCGCTCTATGTGCCGATGAGCCGCGGCGCGCTCGATCTGCTGGCCGATATGCGCCAAAAGCGTGTCCATCTGGCCATCGTGCTCGACGAATATTTCGGCACCGAAGGGCTCGTGACGATCGAGGATCTGATCGAGGAGATCGTCGGCGATATCGAGGACGAGCATGACGATGCGCCCGAGGCGCTGCTCGTGCCGATCGACGGCGGCGCCTGGGATGCCGATGCCCGCGCCGAGCTGGAGGATGTGGCCGACACGATCGACGCGCGGCTGGGCGAGGCGGATGGCGACATTGACACGCTGGGCGGGATGGCCGCGATCCTCGCCGGCCGCGTGCCCGCGGTGGGCGACTGCATCGATCATCCCAGCGGCTGGAAGCTCGAGGTGACCGATGCCGACGAACGCCGCGTAAACCGGCTTCGCCTGCATCCCCCGGTCGCGCCCGCGGAGGAATGACGGCGTCTCGCCTTGCCTTGGGGTTGCAGACCGGGCCGACACGCGCGACTAGCCGCGCATGGATCTGCCCAGCTTCTATGCCCGCCTGATTGTCGCCATCGGTGACGGCACGGGAATGGCGGATTCGCTGCTCCATGTGCATGCCGGCATGGCCATTCTGATCGTCACGCGCGTGGTTACCCGCCGCTCGCTGGCCACGCCGTTGCCGCTCGCCGTCGTGGCGGCGTTCGAAGCCGCCAACGAGATCATGGACCGGCTGCATTACGGATCCTGGCGCTGGGCGGACACGCTGGGCGATGTCGCCAACACGATGTTCTGGCCGACTATCCTCTTTATCGGGCTTCGAATCAGCCGCGCTCGGACTTCTCCGACACGCTAGGGCTGCAATCGACCGGCGAACATCGGCGGCATGAGCCGTTCCGTGCGGTCGCGAGTTATGATCCGGAAGGAGCGCGATGCCGATGAAGGACGAACCCGGAGCCACCGCCCGACGCAATCTGCTGATCGCGATGGCGATCGGGGTCATGCTCGCGATCGCGCTCGTCGTGCTGTTCACCGGCAAGGTGGCCAAGCCCGCGGCCGGGCAGCGGCCCTCACCGCCACCGCTTTCCACGCAAGGTTGAAATGTCCACGAGGAGCCGATGATGAGCGACCCCATCAAACCCACGACCGAGACGAAGCAGCCCAATCTTTCGACCGAGCATCAGAACGAGGGCGACGCACGGCGGCCGAGCGACACGCTCGACAAGGATCAGCCCGACCGGAGCGACGAAGGACCGGAGCGAAAATCCTCGCTTACCTGACGTTCGAACCCGTTCGGGATGGAAAGCGGCGCGTTACCGCGCGTGGTGATGGCCGCGCCATGTGCCCATGGGGTGGCCATGATGCGCGGCATCGAAGGGGGGCCGGTGACGCCCGTGCGCCGAGCTGAGCGCCACGGTGGTCAACAGCATCGAAGCCGCCGCGCTGACCAGATACTTCATGCCCGCCCCCGCGGCGCGAAGCGCGAGGCCGCGAGCGCAAGCAACATCGCGCCTTCGAAAGCCCAGCCCAACACGCTCAGCGGATATAGCGCGTTCATCATGGTTCCCCAGCCATCCTTGCAAGTCTCGTGGATAGGACGTCGCCGATGCGGCAAACCCGCACCGCGATGTCCTCCGCCGGCCGTTATTCGAGCGCGGCGGCCGTCAACCGCGCCTCGGCACCACGCCGGATCGGCCGGCATACCCAACCCGCCAGCAACCCAGTTCCCACGGTGCCGCCCACCATCATCGCCGATGCATAGAATTCCACCATTGCATGCCCCTCCCTCGGGCCCATCGCCGCAGGCTCCTGATGAAAGACGTTGCGAACGCGACAAACCCGCACGCGTCGCGGCGAGAGAATGTCGAAATCCATAGCGACGGAGGCTAACGCGATCAGCGCGCTGCCGGTGCGGGTGGGGAGCCGGTCAGGTCGCGCACGATCGCGATCCGATCTCCCAGGTCGCGCATCGCATAGATCCGGCCGCGCGCGTTGCGAAACGGGCGGTGCAGCACCATCATCAGGCGACCGTCGAAGCAGCGGAACAGCATGCCATGCCCGCTATCGGCGCGCACGAGCGGGGGCAGTTGCTCCCAGGGTCCGTCGATCGTCCCGCTCCGCGACCGCGCGAGCCCCTGAACATAGCCGGCCTTGTCGTAGCTCGACCACAGCATCAGCAACGTGCCGGTGCGCGTGCGGTAGAGTTCCGGCCCGTCGGTGACGTAGATCGTGTCGCCTTCGGGCTGCGGCTTGCCATCGGCCCAAGGCGCATCGGAGGCGTGGAACAGCGTGTGCGGCGTGCCGGCCGCGGTCAGCGCATCGGTCAGCGGCATCGCCTCGATCGCGCCATCGCCCGTCTGCACCCATTCATGCGCATAGACGAGCCACAGCTTGCCCACGGGATCGACATAGAGCGTGCCGTCGAGCGTCATCCGTGCCGCCGAAACGATCGGTTCGCCGCCATGAGCGAGCCGAAACGGGCCGTCCAGCGTATCGGCGACTGCCAGGATCGTGCTGCGCCGAACGGGATGCCGCGGGCCGGTGGCGGGAAGCGGCGCCGCGTCGTTGTGGAAGGTCGCGAACAGATACCAGCGCCCCCGCCAGCGATGGACCTCCGGCGCCCAGGCTCCGTCGTTCGCCCAGGTGCCCGGCGGCAGCGCGAACACAACGCGCGGCCGCGTCCAGCGCTTCAGATCGCGGCTGGTATAGGCCATGATCCCCAGCCGGGCGTCGCCCGTCATCGCCGGTTCGTTCCGGGTGAAGAGATGATAGGTTCGCCCCGCTCGATCGGCGACGATCCAGGGATCGTGCAGCGGCATATCGGGCCAGCGCAATATCGGCGCGACCGGCGGCGCTGGGCGCGTCTCGGCCAGCGCGGGATCACGCGCGCCCGCCATCAGCGCGAGCGCGATCAGGAGGCGGTGCATGCGCCCTCCCCCGCCCCGTCGCGCGTCAGCAGCAGCGTCACGATCGATCGTGCCGGTGCGATCGTGCCGGCGGTGCAGGCCGCCGTGCGGCGCGCGTCGGTGACGATCATCCGGCTGCGCCAGCCCGCCGGCACGCTCAGGCGCCGCGGGCGATCGCCGCCGTTCACATGGACCAGCGCAAGCGTCCGGCCATCAGGCGACAGCGCCCCGGCCGTATCGAGATCGTCCACCGCGATCAGGCGATAGCCAGGGCGGATATAGCGGCTGAACTGCGCCATCGCCCAATATTTGCGCGTGAGATGGAAGGGGTGGGCTGCGCCGGCATCGGCGCGCAGATCCGCCTTGATGAGCCCCCAGTTCGATCCCGCGCTGCCACCCCGCGCGCTGAGATCCTCCACCGCTTGCCAGAACACCCAGGCCGCCGGCTCCAGTCGCTTGAGATCGAGCACGACATGCTCGGCAAAGGCCAGCGCCGATGCCATGCCGGCGAAATCCTCCGGATCGTTGCCGAGCGGCGTGTCGTTCTCGCTCATCCACAGCCGGATGCCCGCCGCCCGCGCCGCATCGCGCACGCCCGTCTGGTTCACCGTGCCATAGCTGTGCACGTTGAGCTGGCCGATCCGCGCCCGTATGGCGGGAGAATAGGCCGCCCAATCGGTGAGGAACCGGCTCGAGCTGGTCTCGTCCGGCGCTGCCACCACGGTCGCCAGTTTGCGGGCCCGCAGCGCGGCGTCGGCGGCATCGATCATCGCGGCCTGGCGGGCCGGCCCCCAATGCGCGCCCTCCTGCCGGTTCGCGGCGTACCAATAATCGGTGTCGGGCTCGTTGACGGGAGACAGCGTCCGGAACACGATGCCATGGCGCCGCTGCAATTCTTCCACCACGCGCGCCAGATAGGCGGCGAACGGGCGTTCGAACCCGGCCCGCAGATTCTCGTCCGTAGCCTTGGTCGCGCCCGAGACGCGGCCCGACACCGTCATGAACCAGGGCGGCGAATTCGAGAATGCCTCGAAAATCGGGTGATCGACGCGGGCCTTGATCGCGTCCAGCCACCAACGCTGGCCGGCATCGCGCGACCAGTCCCACAGGCGTTCGTCATCGGCACGCCACCAATCGCGGCCCGTGATGCCGACGGGCTGGCGCCAGAAACCGGCGACCGCAGCGCCGGGGCGCAGATAAGGCGGGGTCCCCTCGGCATTGCCGCCGCCGATATTGTAGCGCGCGATCGTCCAGCCGAGTCCGTCCCGCCCGTAGAGCCGGTCGGCCAGCCGCTCGCGATCGGCATCGGGCCATCCGCCGGTGACGTTCGCGAACCAGGCGAGCGCGGTGCCCCAGCCTTCGAACGTCGTGGACGGCCGGTCTATCGCGGGACGAAGCGCCACCTCCGTCGCCGGCGCCTGCGCCACCGCGGGCGCGGCTATCGCGGACATGGCCGGCATGGCCGGCATGGCGATGAGCGCGAGGGCGGCCACCGCGATCCGCATCAGGCCGCCTTCAGCCGGAAGAGCCCGGCACCGTGCGGTTCGATGCGCCGCTCGATGCGGCGGGTCGCGCCGCCGTCCGGCCGACGCTGCCACAGATCGCGCACCGCCACCGGCCGATCGATCCCGAGCATCGCGAGCTCGATCCCGACCGTGCGCGCCGCCTTGCCAGTGTTGAACAAAGCCAGATACGTGTCACCGCCCGGCGCGCGCGCCGACCAGATCCGCGTGCCGTCTTCGACGAAAAGCGGGCGGTTGGCAGCGGACGCCTGATTGACCGCGATCACCTCCGGGTTGGTCAGGAGCGCCTTGGTCGACGCATCCAGCCGCCGCAGATCGCCGCCCATGATGAGCGGCGACCGCGCGATCGACCACAGCGTCATCACGGTGCGCTGCTCGTCCGGCGTGAAGCGCGTGTCGCGCTCGCCCAGCGCCAGCCTTCCGAGCGGCAGCATGTCCGCATCCGGCCAGCCGCCATCGCCCATATAGGGGTTCCAGTTTTCCAGCCGGGTGAACTGCGCCTCCAGCAACGCCCAATCATCCCAGAAATCGTCGGAAATACGCCACATCTGCGCATGGGCGCGTGCGTGGACGGCGCGATCGACCGGCGTCTCGCCCGGCGACATGCTGAGCAACATCGGCCGGCCCGATCGCCGGATCGCCAGCGCGATCGCCTCGATCTCCGCCGCATGCGAGTCATAGGGCCGGCTGAGATCGTCGACCTTGACGAAATCGACGCCCCAGCGCGCATATTCGGCGAACACCCCGTCATAATAGGCCTGTGCACCCGGCCGGCGCATGTCCACGCCGAACATGTCGACGTTCCACGAACAGGTGCTGCCGGTGTCCGCAATGTCGCGCGCCCGATAGCGCGTGCCGGCCACCGGCAGGTTGGCGGCCACCGCCGCGCGCGGGATCCCGCGCATGCGGTGGATGCCGAAGCGCAGCCCGAGCGCATGGACATGGCCGGCGAGCGCCGCGAATCCCGTGCCGTTTTCGCTGCTGGGGAAACGCACCGGATCGGGCTGAAAGCGGCCAAAGCCGTCCATCACCGGCACGATATCGGCGTTGTACGTATAGCCCTTGGCCCGCGGATCATACCATTGATGGTCGACCGTGAAGATGTCGTACCCTGCGGGAAGCAGCTCGCGCGCCATGATCCGCGCCGTTTCGCGCGCTTGATCCTCGGTGATCGTCACCGCGAAGCTGTTCCAGCTGTTCCATCCCATTGGCGGCGTGGGCGCGAGCGGGGGCGGCGCCGCCGGTCGCGCGATCGCCGGCGCTGCCGCCGCCGCGACGGAGCCCGCGAGGAACGAACGCCGGTTCGGGGTCATCGCGGCGCCTGCACCGTCACCATCAGCGATGCTCCGGAAGCAGGCAGGATCAGCCCGAACGCGGTTTCGTCGCCGTTGAGCAGCCGCTCGCGCACCCAGCGCCCGCTTTCGAAACGGCCCTGTTCCACGCCGACGAGCTGCACCGTTCCCGGATGGCCGAGCTTGGTCGCGAACTTCAGGTTGGCGGCGGCGCCCACCAGGAGAAAACGGTCCGGCGCGACCTGCGCCGCGATCACCCGGCCCGACAGATCGGCATTGCCCTGCCCGCGCGGGCCGCCATAGCCGTCGCGCACCTCACCAAACCGGGCGACGAGATCGAGATCGGCAAACGCCATCGGTACATTGGCCATGCCGTCCTCCTCGATCGCGCTGCGCACCTGCCCCGCATCGCGCAGCGGGATCAGGAACGGCCCGGCCTCGCGCAACAGCCGATAGTCGACCGCGATCGGCTCCTCGGCATCCTTGCCGTCGCGGCGGCCGAATTCCTCGCCGATCCCGAATTTGGAGATGCCGACGCCGTACGGCCGGGCCAGCGTCCAGAAGGCGTGGCGGGCGTGCGCCATGCTGCCGCCGGTTTCGGGAACGAAAAGCGGGTTGCCCGGCACGTCATAGGCTTCGGCGATCTCGGTATAGGGCGCGACATTGGTGTCGTAATTGTCCACCCCCACCACATCGATCGCAGGCGCAAGCGCGCGCCATTGCGGCAGCAGCCAGGACACGGCGCCCCCCGAGGGCGAGCTGTCTCCCGGCCGCAGCAATCCCGGCTGCTGGCGCGGCCAGACATTGGCGTAGAGCGGCAGATCATAGGCGCGCTTTCCCGCCGCCGCGACCGCGCCGATGTAGCGCGCGGTGTGATAGGCCATGAACGCCTCGGGCGCGCGTTCGCCATAGTTCGCGGCCCAATCCCCGGGCTTCGCGCCAGCCATGTCGGCGGGCACCGGTGCGGCGAACAGCGCGTTGGCGGCCGGCGAGTGATCGCGATCCGCACCGAGCGTCCCCGCCTCGTTTTCGACCTGCACCATGATGACGGTGCGCTGCCGTCCATCGATCGTCTTGAGGTGCGCCATCAAGGCCCCGAACGCGCGCGCATTGGCGTCGCGGCTGGCGCCGGCGATAGGGCTCAACACCTCGATCGGCGCGCCGTCCGCGCCGATCACCCGCGGAAAGCGCGTGGTGTCGCGCTTCACCCATGCGGGCGTGTAGCTCATATTGGCGTTCTTCCACGTCCCGAACCAGAGCAGCGCCAGCCGGACCTTCTGCGCCCGGGCCTCGGCGACGAGACCGTCGACGACCGACCAGTCGAACCGGCCCTCCTCGGGCTCGACCGATTCCCACCCGACTGGCGCCATGACCACATTGGCGTGCGACCGCGCGATCGCGGGCGCCAGCTTGTGGAATTCGCCGGCGAAACCGCTGGAATTGTTGAGCTGGATGCCGAGCACGAGAAACGGCGCGCCATCCACGCGGAGCGCCGGCTTCCCCGAACCCGTCGCAACGAAACCGCTATCCTGCGCCATGACGGGCACGCCGGCCCCGGCCAGCAGCAGGGCGACGAGCGACCGGCCCACCACGCGCCCGACCGGGCTGCGCCCAGCCTTGCCAGCATGATGCCTCACGTCCAGCGCCATGATTCCCTCAGCGTCACGAGCCGCCATCGTCAGCTTCCCCCTTTTATGATGTAGGACAATAAACATTGGGCTCCGAGCGTCAACACGTCTGCGCCGATTGCGAGAGCGGTGCCGATTCCTCACGGTTTCCAAGGGATTGGCCGATCGCACCGATAGAGCGCCAGCAATGCGTCGGCGCACCTCAAGGCCGCCAGCTCGACGACGGACGCGTTTGCAATCGCGGCCGAGCCTATCCAGCGACAGCAAGCAGATTCGCCACGGGCACAACAATCGCCCTGCCCGGCGACACACCCGGTTTTGCGGGCCTCTACAGAGGCTTGCCCGGAAACGGGGCGGTATACGACGGCATCGTCGACCCGATCTTTCACCATTTCGCCCGATCCGACGAAAGAGCGCTTGCGCGACAAATACACCGCTGATAAAGTCCGACAACTGAAATCACAGATGAGGATTCAACCTCACTGGTCGATTTGGAACAGGGGAGGTTTCCAGCATGAAGCGTTTTCGTTTGGCTCTTGGAGCGTCGCTCACCGCGATCGCCGCGTCGGCCGGTTCTGCGGCTTATGCGCAGCAGGCCAATGGCGGGGTCACCGGGTCCATTCCCGTCCAGCAGGGCAACGGCGCCACCACCGGCTCGCTGAACGTGCAACAGGGCAGCGGTAACGGCACCGGATCGCTCAACGCCGACCAGGCCGCGACCGCGCCGCAATCGGACGACATCGTGGTGACCGGCGTTCGCGAGAGCCTTCGCTCGGCGCAGGCGATCAAGCGCAATTCGGACCAGATCGTCGATTCGGTGAATGCGCAGGACATCGGCAAGCTGCCCGACGCGAATACGATCGAGGCGCTTCAGCGGATCACCGGCGTCCAGATCCAGCGCCGCTACGGCGAAGGGGCGACCGATTTCGATCACCGAACCTCGCCCGCCGTCACCGTGCGCGGCCTGACCCAGACGCAGAATTTCCTCGACGGCCGTGCGGTCTATTCGGCATCGGGCGGTCGCGCCTTCGATCTGGAGGGCATGCCGCCCGAGCTGCTCGCCGGCATCGACGTCTACAAAAATCCCCCGGCCAACATCATCGAAGGCGGCATCGGCGGCGCGATCAACCTGCGCACGCGGCTGCCCTTCGATGCGCCCGGGCAGGTCGTCAGCGTGACCGCCAAGGGCAATTATTACGATCGGGCCGACAAGTTCGGCGGCTCGGGCTCCGCGCTCTACAGCAACCGTTTCGAGACCGGGATGGGCGAGATCGGCGTCTTGCTGAACGTCAGCTACGCCAAGAGCGATTACCGCCAGGACGCGATCCTGATCGGCCCGTTCGGTCCCGTCGCCCCCGGCTCGATCGCCGGCGCGCCGAGCAACCCGCAGATTCCCTATGGCGTGCAGCTTTACAACGACGAGGGCGATCGCCGCCGTCTGGGCGTGGCCGGTGCGCTGCAGTGGCAGGCAACCGATCGGCTGCTGCTGACGGCGCAGGCGCTCTACACGCGCTACACCTTCTTCCGCAGCGGCAAATATTTCTACGCGAACAACGGCAACAACCCCAGCCCCACCGATTCGAGCGTCAATCTCGCCACGCCGCTGGCCGGGGGAAGCTTCACCTTCGCCCCGGGCAGCTACACCGATCCGGCCACCGGGCAGGTGATGCACTATGCCACCAAGGGGTCGCTGCAGAGCCAGATCTTCGAATCGGCGCGCTTCGATCAGGATCTGACGAACACGTCGGGCAATTACACGCTCAATGCCAAATGGCAGGCGACCGACCACATCAAGGTCAACCTCGACGGCCAGTATCTCAAATCGAGCTACGATGCGGATCGCAACGGGTTCGTGATCTCGCTCTATGACAAGGCCGGCGAAACCGGCCGGACCGCGCCCAACCAGACGATCGTCGATTTCGATCTGACCGGCAGCCGCCCGCGCTGGGACGTCCGCAACCCCGCGATACTCAACAATCCGGCGAGTTACGGCTTCACCTACATGGCCGATTCGCTCCAGCGCAACGATGCGGACCAGCTCGCGCTCGCGTCCGACATCGAATATGACAATGAGGGCAGCTTCCTCGACAAATTCCGCCTGGGTGCGCGTTTCGCCCACAGCACGATCGATCTGCGCGGATCGTGGAACGCCTTCTGCCTGTATGCGACCGGCCCCGACGCGACGTGCGGTGCGCCCGCCGGAACGCCCTTCACGCGGTTGAGCCAATATCCGCAGCTCGCGCTGAACGGCCCGAGCCCGCACTTCTTCGACGGCCAGACCGCGACGGGCGGGATCGTCTATCCCAATTTCGTCGCCGGCAACGGACTGTTCGATTCGCTCACCAAGACCGAGGCGCTGTTCGGCGCGACCCCGCAGACGCAGTTCAAGCCGGGCGATCTGAACCATCAGACCGAGCGTACGATCACGGGCTACGCGATCGCCGACTACAAGGGATCGGTCTTCGGGCTGGAGATCGACGGCACGGCCGGCGTCCGGCTGGTACAGACGCGCACCACCTCGATGGGAACGGTGTTCCAGAACAACGGCACGACCGCCGCGATCGACCTGCAGCAGACCTATTTCAACGCGTTGCCGAGCTTTGATCTTCGCGCGCACCTCACATCCAAGCTGCAGGCACGCTTCGCCTATTCGAAGGGCGTGGCACGCCCCAATTTCGATCAGCTCTCGACCAACCTGACGCTCAGCGCCGCCAACCAGATCAATCCGATCACCGGCCATCCGAGCGCCAGTTCGGGCAACCCGTTCCTGCGGCCAATCAAATCGGACAATCTCGATCTGACGCTCGAATGGTATTTCGCGCCCGCCGGATCGCTGACGGGCGGCCTGTTCTACAAGAAGGTCAATGGCTTCCTGGCCAGCGGCATCATCAACCAGACCTATAACGGCACGGTCTACGACGTCAGCACCAACGTCAATTCGGGCAATGGCACGATCAAGGGGCTGGAGGTCGCCTATCAGCAATTCTTCGATTTCCTGCCGGGCTTCCTGAAGGGCTTCGGCGTTCAGGCGAACTACACGCTCGTCGACAGCAGCGTCGCCAATCCCTTCTTCACGCCGGGGTCGGCTGCGCCGCAGCAGAGCCCGCTCGAGAAGCTGTCGAAGAACAGCTACAATCTCGTCGGTCTGTACGAGCGCGGGCCGCTCACCGCGCGTCTCGCCTGGAGCTGGCGTGGCCGTTATCTCGACGCGACGTCGGGCAGCGGTGCGCCGGGGCAGTTGCAGTTCGCCAACCCCTATGCCTCGCTGGACGCCTCGATCAGCGCGAACCTGAACAAGCATATCGCGGTGTCGGTCGATGCGGTGAACCTCAACAACCGCATGAACGAAACCTATATCGGAACGCCGCTCGCGCCGCTCCAATATCAGCTCAACGATCGGCGGTTTGGCTTCTCGATCCGCGCGACCTATTGATCCCCAACCTGCCGGCGTGGCCCCCCGCCACGCCGGCGATCAGGCAGGCGGGCGGGCGAGGCGGAGCATGACCATCGACGCATCGCCGAAAACGGCATTCGCGTTTTCGCCGGACGCGCGGATCGCGGTTCATCATCTGGGCCGTGAGCGCGAACCCGTCGTCATGGCCGACCAAGCGTCCGGCCATGCGGCGGGGCTGGTGGATTTCGCCGCCACGCGTTCGGCCTTCAGCGCCGCCGAAACCACGGGCGGCGGCTATCCCGGCCTGCTCGGCACGGCACCGATCGCCTATGTCAACGCCATGGTGGCGTTCGCGCTCCCGCTCATCGCCCGCCATTTCGATACCGGTCCCGTGGCACCGGTACGCGCACGCGGCAATTTCTCGCTGGTGACGACGCCGCCCGAACGACTGTCGCCGGATCAGCGCTGGCCGCATGTCGATGCGGCGGATCGCTGGCTGTTTGCCGCGGTTCATTATCTCAGCCCGCACGTGACCGCGGGCACCGGCTTTTTCCGCCACCGCGACACCGGTTTCGAAACCATCGACCAAGATCGGCTTCCCGCCTATCGCAGCGCCTATGAGGCGGACGTGCAAAGCGCGGCGGGCCACGGCTACGTCACGGCCGACAATGCGCTGTTCGATCCGATCGGGCGGATCGATGCCGCATTCGATCGCTTCATCCTCTACCGCGCCGCGCTGCTGCATTCGGGCATGATCGACACGCTGCCCGCCTTCCCTGCCGATCCGCGCCGCGGGCGGCTGACGGGCAATCTGTTTCTTCAGGTCCGCCGCCGATGACCGATCCGCAGGCGCTTCGCAGCATTGCCATCATCGGCGGGGGAACGGCGGGGTGGATGACCGCCGCCGCGCTCGCCCGCGTGCTGGGCAAGGATGCGATCACGATCACGCTGGTGGAATCCGAGGAGATCGGCACCATCGGCGTGGGCGAGGCGACGATCCCCCCGATCCTCGGCTTCAACGCGCTGCTCGGCATCGACGAGAACGACTTCGTCCGGGCGACGCAGGGAACCTTCAAGCTCGGCATCGAATTCGTCGACTGGCGGCGGCCGGGGACACGGTATTTCCATCCCTTCGGCACCTATGGCATGGATTTCGGCGCGGTCCCGTTCGAGGGGCTGTGGCACCGGCTTCGCCAGGATGGCGGGGGCGAGCCGCTGGAGGCCTATTCGATCTGTGCGGCGGCCGCCCATGCCGACCGCTTCACGCGGCCCGTGCCGGGCGGCAACACGCCGCTGTCGCATATCGGCTACGCCTATCATTTCGACGCGGGCCTCTATGCGCGCTTCCTGCGTGGCCATGCCGAAGCCATGGGCGTGGTCCGCCGCGAGGGCCGGGTCACCGATGTCGTGCTGCGGCCCGAGGACGGGTTCATCGCGGCGGTAGCGCTGGCGGACGGATCACGGATCGAGGCCGATCTCTTCGTCGACTGCTCGGGATTCCGCGGTCTGCTGATCGCCGAGGCGCTGGGCGAAGGGTTCGAGGATTGGGGCCATTGGCTGCCGAACGACCGGGCCGTCGCCGTGCCGTCGGCCAATCAGGGGCCGCCGACGCCCTATACACGATCGACCGCGAAGCCCGCCGGCTGGCAATGGCGCATCCCGCTCCAGCATCGCACCGGCAACGGCCATGTGTACGCCAGCGCGCATCTTTCCGACGACGAAGCCGCCGCGACGCTGCTGGCCGGGCTGGACGGCGAGGCGCTCGCCGAGCCGCGCTTCCTGCGCTTCAGGACGGGGCGGCGCAGCGCCTTCTGGTCCAGGAACTGCGTGGCGCTGGGGCTGGCGAGCGGCTTCATGGAGCCGCTCGAATCCACCAGCATCCATCTGGTGCAGGCGGGGATCGCACGGCTTCTGGAAATGATGCCGACGCGACGTTTCGCGGCGGCGGATATCCGGCGCTACAACCGGCTGATGATCGCGGAATATGAAAGCATTCGCGATTTCATCATCCTCCATTTCCACCTGACCGAACGCGACGACACGCCCTATTGGGATCATCTGCGCACGATGGCGGTGCCGGAGACGCTGGCGGAACGGATGGCCATCTATCGTGCGACGGGCCGGGTGTTCCGCGAGGCGGACGATCTGTTCAGCAAGACGAGCTGGCTGGCGGTGATGCACGGTCAGGGGTTGCAAGCCGAGGGCCATGATCCGCTCGCCGATGCGATGCCGCGCGACATGGCCGCGGCGCGGCTGGCGCGGATCGCCACCGTCACCCGGAGCGCGCTGGGGCATATGCCGCGCCACGAGGAGTTCATCGCCCGCCACTGTCGGGCCGCCGTCCCCAGGCGCTGACTCGGCTCAGCGGCGGGGCATCGCCGCCAGCGAACCCAGCGCCGCCTCGGTATCCACCTGCGCCTCGCGGACCAAGGTCGCGGTGGCGCTGTGAGCGGCGGACGGGTCGGCATCCGCGATCGCCTCGAACAGCGCGCGATGCTGCGGCATGGGATCGCGCGGGCTCTTGGACACGCGATATTTGAAGAAGGTCGTCCAGCGGACCGCGGCCGAGATGCTGGCGGACAGGCTGACGAGCAGCTCGTTGCACGTCGCCTCGAGGATGATCGCGTGGAAACGCTGGTCGGCGGCGCGCCCGATGTCGTTGCCGAGCCCCACCTCGCCCATTTTTTCCAGCTCATGGCCCATGCCCGACAATTGCCGGGCGGTGCGCCGCACCGCGGCGAGTTCGGCGGCGGCGGGCTCGATGATCATCCGCAGTTCGAACAGCCCCTGGACGAATTCGAGTGGCGGTTCGCCCTCGAACATCCAGCCGAGCAGTTCGGGATCGAGCAGGTTCCAGTCGTGCCGGCCGCGGATCTTGGTGCCGGCCTTGGGACGGCTTTCGAGCAATCCCTTGGCCGACAGCGTCCGCAACGCCTCGCGCACGACGTTGCGCGATACGCCGAGCTGGTGCGCGTAATCGAGTTCGCCCGGCAAGGTCGTGTAGGGCGGATGCGCGCCGGTGACGATCGCGATGCCCAGATTCTTGGCGATCTTGAGATGGGCGGGTTGCCGACGGTTCTTTTCGATCATCATCGCCTCTTCGAACGTGCGGGCTGCCGTTTCGCGCCGGAACCTATCCTGGCTCTCCCAACGGTGCGATCGCAACCTCCTTGACGAACAAAGCCGGTCCGGGTCGTCCGGGCCGGCGGGCTTCGCTCCCCGGCGTTTGTCAAAAAATATATTGTCGGACTTTAGAATTGGCGTAATCTAACTCTTGTATCGGCCCACTAGCGGACCGGACAGGAGAGGATGGAATCATGGTTTCCTGGAAGAACGTCGTCGCATGCACGACCGCCGCGTTGCTGCCCATCGGCGCGCTACCGGCCGCGTCGCCGCCTGCGGCGGTCAACAACGGATCGCAATTCGTCGACAATAACGGGCAGCCGCTTCAGGCCCACGGCGCGGGGATCATCAAGGTCGGCAGCTATTACTATATGCTGGGAGAGAACCGGAACGGATATCTGTTCAAGGCCGTCTCGATGTACAAATCGACCGATCTGAAGACATGGACGTACGACAACGACATTCTCACCGCCAATTCGGCACCCAGCCTGAACACCTCCAATTTAGAACGCCCGAAGGTGATCTACAACGCCGGTACGCGGAAATACGTGCTATGGGCGCATAAGGAAAACGGTCAGAACTACAACGATGCCGAGGTGGTCGTCGCCACATCCGACACGGTCGACGGAAACTATGTCTATCAAAGCGAGTTTCGTCCGCTGAACTATGAATCGCGCGACATGACGCTGTTCGCCGATACGGACGGGAATGCCTATCTGATCTCGGCGGCCAACAACAATTACGATCTCAACATCTACAAGCTCAACGCGTCCTACACCGGCATCGATTCGCTCGTCACCACCTTGGGCGGCAATCACCGCGAGGCGCCCGCGGTGTTCAAGCGCAACGGCGTCTATTTCCTGCTGACTTCCGCGGCGACGGGGTGGAACCCCAATCAAGCCGCCTATCAGACGGCCACGAGCATGGCCGGACCATGGACGTCTCCGACCACTTTCGGGGACCCCACCACCTATAATTCGCAATCCACCTATGTTCAGCCGATCGTGGGAACGAGCGGCACGGGCTATCTGTATCTCGGCGATCGCTGGGGGCCGGCAACGAACCAGAATCCGAACGATTCCACCTATGTCTGGCTGCCGATCACCTTCCCCAGCAACACGTCGATCGCGATGCCCACCTCCTCGCAGATCACCATCGACACCGCCGCCGGCACGATCGCGAACGGCTATTCCGGCACGACGCTCGTCACGATGAAGGTCGCATCCAGCGGGCTGTGCGCCAACGTCGCCAATCAGTCGCGCAACTATGAATCGGGGCTCATCCAGTGGGGCTGCACCACCGATCCCAACGAGCAGGTGGAGCGGCGCAGCATCGGCGGCTACACTCAGTTCGTCCTCCAGCAGAGCGGGCTGTGCATCGCCGAAGGGGATGGCAACAGCAACGTCGTCCAGACCACGTGCGGGATCGGCAACCGTTCGCAATGGACCATCTCGGGCAAGCAGATCATCAACCGGAACAGCGGCCGCTGCCTCAACGTCTCGGGCGATTCGCGCGATCCCGGCGGCAACCTCATCACCTATGCCTGCAGCAGCGATGCCAACGAACAATGGTCGTTCGTGTCGTGACCGCCGCGCAGCCCTATCGAAGGATGCCGATGATCGTGGCGGCCGCCGCGACCATGGGCGCCGCCTCGCTCTGGCTGGCGAGCGGCGCCCATCGCGCCGCGCCGTCGGCAGAGGGGATCCGGGTGATCGACGGCGGGGTCGCCGCGCTGGCGCCGCCGTCCTCCGCCCCGGTGGTCGTGACCAGACGCTCGGCTCCGCGCGCCACGTTGCCGCCCCGCCGGGCGCCGCGGCCGGTTGCGGTCGCCGCGCTGGCCCATGCCGATGACGACGGGCAATTGATGGGGCGCCTCACCGTCGACCAGGCGGCCGATCCCCGGGGCTCGGGAATCGAGCAGACCGTGCTGGCGACGTTGCGCAGCCATGCGCCCGGCATGGCGGCATCGGGCACGGGGGTGACGTGCACGATCACGCTGTGCGAGATATCGGGGGTCGCCATAGGAATGGATCCCGCCGCGACGCGAACCGCATTGCGGGCCCCGCCGCTGCTGAGCGCCATGGCGGGGCTCGGCTACTCCACCGGCCCGGACGAGGAATCGCCGGCGCCGGGCGGCGGCACCGCGTTCGTGTTCTACTTCAACCGCGTCATGTGAAACGATCCGCCCTGTTCACGCATGGCGGCCCGGCCCCAAGGCGCTACCCGCGCCTGGGGCCGAACGAGATGAAGGATGTTTACCGTGATCCAGCCCATCCCCGGCAAGGCCCGCTCCCGGACGATCGTCGCCATCGCATGCGCCCTGTTCTCGGCCGTCACCGAGCTGGTCGCGCCGGCGGCCGCACCCGCGGCCGACGGGGTCGACTGGACCACCCCGCATGATGCGAACCCCTTGCTGCCGGGCTATTTCGCCGATCCCACCATCGTGCGGGATGGCGGTCGCTGGTACATCTTCGCCACCATCGATCCCTGGGGCGACGATCGCCTGGGGCTATGGACGTCGGCCGATGGCCGCGACTGGCGCTTCTCGGTGCCGGCATGGCCCACCAAACAGGCGGCGACCAGCCCGACCTCGGGCGATTCCAAAGTCTGGGCGCCATCGGTCGTCAAGGCGGCGAACGGCGCATGGTATATGTATGTCTCGGTCGGCAGCGAAGTATGGGTCGGCACGGCGCCATCGCCCGCCGGCCCGTGGCGCGATGCGCATGGCGGCACGCCGCTGATCGCCAAATCCTTCGCGCCGCGCTACCACATGATCGACGCCGAGGCGTTCGTGGACGGCGATGGCAGCGCCTATCTCTATTGGGGTTCGGGCCTGAACTGGGTGAATGGCCATTGTTTCGCGGTCAAGCTGAAGCCGGACATGGTGACGTTCGATGGCACACCCCGCGACGTGACGCCCGAACATTATTTCGAAGCACCCTTCATGATGCGCAGCGGCGCGCATTATCTCCTGTCCTATAGCGACGGCAATACCACGAAGGACACCTACAAGGTCCGCTACGCCATCGGCGATACGCCGCTCGGGCCCTTTCACGAGGCGGCGGACAGCCCGATCCTCCAGACCGACGTCGCTGCCGACGTCATCAGCCCCGGGCATCACGCGGTCTTCCGCTCCGGCGGTGCGAGCCACATCCTCTATCATCGGCAGGCATTGCCGTTCGTGCCCGGCGGCGAACTCGTGCTGCGGCAGGTGGCGGTCGATCGGCTGCCGATCCGCCCCGACGGCACGCTGGGCATTGTCACGCCGACGCAGGGCACCCCGGTGGAGGGGTTCGCCGCTCGCCGCGAGCCGGGGCTGCCGTGGCGCGCGACCGGATCGCCGGGGGTCGATCCGCTGCACGGCCCCGAACGCGCCGCCGACGACAATTACGCGACGCTCTGGCGCCCGGCCCCGGTGGCGCGATCCGAACTGATCGCCGATCTGGGCCGACGCCGCCCCACCACCATGAGCGCGCTGCGCCCCGAATATCCGACCCGAACCTACCGCCTCGCCATCGACGTCTCGGACGATGGCCGAACATGGCGCCGGGCGGTGCCGATGGCGGATCATCAGGGCTCGCCCATCGAACTGCCTCACGCCGTCACCACGCGCTATCTGCGCCTCGTGTTCGATCGGAGCGACCCTGCCCTCTGGGAATGGACGATCCGCTGACCGGCGCGGCCGCCTATCCGCATCACGCGCTCAGGTTCGAAGCTTGACCCCCGCGTACAGATAACGGCCGATCGCGGAGATGGGCTGATTGATGGCATTGCCGGGATCGGGCTGCTGATCGGTCAGGTTGAGGATGCCCAGATAGAAGGAGACGCCGCTGCGCACCTGATAGCCGAGCTGGACGTCGTGCTGCCACAGCTCGCTGTAGCGGAGCTGGGCGGCCGGTGCGTAATCGGGATCATTGTCGGTCGTCAGCTTGTCGACGGTGCGCGTGCCATCCGCCCAGCGCAGATTGTAGGTGAGCGTCAACCCGCCCAGCGTCCAGCTCGGCGACAGGTTGAAATTGAACTTCGGGGCGCCCGGTTGGTCGACATTGTCGGTGGCCGCCGCGCCCGGCGTGCCGACGAATTCGAGCCGATGGAGATAGCCGCCCACCAGCCGCAGATCGAACGTACCGGCGCGCGCGGTGTGGAGGAGATAGTCGATGTTGACGTCCAGCCCGGCGGTGCGGAACTGCGCGACATTCTCCGGCGTGACCGTATAGCCGTTGATGATCCCGCTTCCCTGCGCACGCGAAATGGCGCGGCAGAACGCCGTGTCCGTGGTCGGCTGATCGACGCACAGCGTCGCGAGCTGCGACGGCGACGGCGTGTTGATCGCGTCCTTCAGGTCGATGTCGTACCAGTCGAACGAAGCCGTGAACCCGCGCAGAAAGCGGGGCCGCAGCACGACGCCCGCGGTCCAGGTCGTCGCTTCTTCCGCACGCAGGCCGGCATTGCCCGAGCGGATGCCGGCGATGTTGCTGGGGGTTTGGAGCGCCGACGACACCGTCGCGCCGACCGCCGCGAGCACGGTGCGGCAATTGGCGGCGCGGTAGGACGTGCCGTTGCCGATTTCCTGCGACGAGCACGGATCGATGAAGAAATTGGAGTCCCCGCTGATCGGTTGGAAGAGTTCACTGATGTTCGGCGCGCGCACGGCCTTGCCGTACGAACCGCGGAAGCTGACGTCGCGCACCGGCGCATAGACGCCGTTGAACTGCCAGGTCTGCGTGTCGCCGATCGTCGAATAATGCGAAAACCGGTATGCGGCGCCCACCGCCAGGGTCTCGGCGAAACGCTGGCCTTGCAGAATGGGGGCGTTCAGCTCGCCGAACGCCTCCTTCACGTCGAAGCGGCCACCCGACGCCGTGACCAGCGTCGGTTCGGTATAGGCCACGAAGCGGTTGTTGACGAGGTTGTCGCTCGGATCGAACGCGCTCGTCTCGCGCCGATACTCGCCACCGAACGAGAATTGCACCGGTCCGCCGGGTAACCGGAAGAACGCGCCGAAATCGCCGCTGATCGACGCGTTGGCGACCGATTGGGTGATGCGCGCGAAGCTGGTGTCGTTCACCTGGAAATAGCCGAGCGCGGCCTGGCTGATCGGGCCGGGGCCGAACAGGCTGACGGGCACGCAGGCCGGGTTCGCGCCGGCGAGGTTGGAGCGGCACACCGGCTGGCCGGTCGCGGGGTTGGTCACGACGTCGAGCGCGGCGGCGTAGCGGTCGGCAAGCTGGTCGTTCAGCTTGGTGATCGCCACGTCGGTGCGGCCATATTCATAATAGACGTCGTAGGTCGCATGCGGGCTGATCCGGCCCGATGCGTCGATCACGCCGCGATAGGTCTGCCGCAGATCGCTCTCGCCGTGGCGGCCGTAATCGATATTGTCGCGCGTGACCGAGACGGAACTCTGCCCGGCCGCGAGCGCCGCCGAGCGGATCGCGGCGGGCACGAACGGATTGTCGAGCGAGATCGCGGTGCCGTAGGTGCCGATATAATAATCGAAGGTGGTCGCCCGAGTCTGCGCGTATTTGCCCTCGACCGACAGCTTCAGCGCGTCCGATACGTCGAAATGGCCGAGCAGATTGGCGTCGTTGCGGATGATCCGCGGGGCCAGATCGCCCGAATAGAAGCCCGCCACCGGCGTGTCGTCGCCGCCGGTCGAATAATACGCGGCCGGGGTTCCGTGGCGATAGGGTTGGCCGAGCCCGTTGAAATCGGGATAGCCGTCGCCGTTCACGTCGACCGCGCCGATCGGCGACTCGTTGGGATAGCGCAGATTGCCGACCAGCACGTTGTGCGGCAGCGCGGGATTGGCCGCGGCGGCATCGTTGGGGATGAGATACTGGCGCCGGTCGCTTCGGAGATAGGCGCGGTCGTCGTTTTCAAGCCGGTCGTCGGCGTTGAATTCGTACGCCAAGGTCAGATTGCCGCGACCGTCCGCGAAATTCTTGCCGAGCGTGATCGCCGCGAACCGATTGCCCGCATCGCCGCGCTCCGAGATGCCCATCTGGCTGCGCGCCGACACGCCGTCGAAATCGCGTTTGAGGATGAAGTTCACCACCCCCGAAACGCCGTCGGCGCCATAGACCGCCGAGGCGCCACCGGTCAGCACGTCGACCCGCTCGATCAGATCGGTGGGGATGGAGTTGATGTCGACGGCGGCGCTGTTGGGTTCGCCCGCGACGTGGCGCCGTCCGTTCACCAGCACCAGCGTCCGGTTGGTGCCGAGATTGCGCAGGTTCAGCTCGTTGAGGCCCGCCGCGCCGAACGGGTTGGCATAGACCGCGTTGCCCCCCGAGGTCTGCGTGAAATCGCGCGATCCGGACAGCGCGGGGACGCGTTCCAGAAAGTTGGTGACGTTCGTGTTGCCCGATTGCTCGATCGCGGCGGCGTTGAACGAGATGATGGGATTGGGCTGGGCGAAATCGGGCCGGCTGATCCGCGAGCCGGTGACGACGATGTCCGATGCCGCCGGCTCCGCTGCCGATGCGGCGGGCGTCGCGGCGGGCACCGTCTGCGCCTGCGACCAGGCCGGCACGAGCAGGAGCGCGGCGCCGGCCAGGAGGCGGACGCGATGGATGGACGATGGCATGTGATTTCCCCCCTGAAACTTTATTGCGCTCGGCAATGAATGGGGCCGCTTCGTCAATCGACCGGTCAGGGATCCGGCGTGTTTGCCACCCGCATGATGCGAACAAGCCACAGATTATCAAGGTGTTGGTAACCTGCATTGCCGGGCGGTTCCCGATCGCGCTTGGGGCCGATCCGCGTGGCCCGTAAGGTTTCGTCTTGGATTGGGGTGACGCCATCGCGGCGACGAACGGCATGACGATGGTATCGCGGCGACGCGTGCTGGGCCTCGGCGCGGCCACGGCACTCGCCGCCTGCGGTCGGGCGCGGGGCGAGGAGCCGCTCGCATGGTGGGCGATGGGCACGACGGGCGAGAACGCCCCGCTCCTGCTGCCACCGTTCGAACGCGCGACCGGCATCCGCGTCGACGTTCAGGCCCTGCCCTGGACGGGCGCACACGAGAAACTCCTCACCGGTTTCGCGGGGCGGTCGCTGCCCGACGTGATGATGCTGGACAGCACATGGCTGCCCGAAATGGCCTTGCTCGGCGCGCTGGCACCGCCGTCGCCCGCATCGCCGATGCTCGCGGACCAGCATCCGGGTGCGCTCGCCTCCGTGCGCGTCGCCGGACGGGCCATGGCGGTGCCGTGGACGGCGGATAGCTGGGTGCAATTCTATCGTCGCGATCTGCTCGCCCAGGTCGGCTATGCCAGTCCGCCGCTCACGTGGGAGGATTGGCGCCGGATGGCGCTTGCGATCCGCCGCCGTCACCCGGATCGCTACGCGACGCTGCATCTGCTCGACTGGCCCGAGCCGCTGTTCGCCTTCGCCGTGCAGCAGCCCGAACCGCTGCTGCGCGACCATAATACGCGCGGCAATTTCGCGTCGGCGGGGTTTCGCGCCGCGCTGGGCTTCTACAAATCCATCTATGACGAGCGACTGTCGCCGGCCATCGCCGGGGCGGAGGCCGGCGACACCTATATCGCCTTTCGCCGTGGGCGGTTCGCGATCCTGCCCTCCGATGCGGTGACGATCGGCGACTTGCGCCGCCGCGCGGCGATGCTGCCGCCCGAACTCTGGGGCGTGGCGGCGACGCCGGGACGGACCGGCGCGGGCGAAACCATGGCGCGGGGCGCCTGCCTGGCGGTCAACCGCGACGCGCGCGATCCGGTGCGCGCCTGGCATCTGGTCGATTATCTGTGCGGCACGGCGTTGCAGGAGCGGCTTTACGGCATCACCGGCGACCTGCCGACGCGGCCGACCGCCTGGGATGCACCCGCGCTCGCGCGCGACCCGGTCGCGAAAAGCTTCGCCCGGCAGATCGCGCTCGGCGTCGCCCCGCCGGCCATCCCCGAATGGCAGCGGATCGTCACCGAGGTGCAGCGCGTGGCCGAACATATGGTCCGCGGCGAATATGGCGTAGACGCCGCGACGGTCGAGATGGACCGGCGGGTCGACCGGATCCTGCAGAAACGGCGCTGGCTGCTCGAGCGTGGGAGGGTCGCGTGACCGGCCAGGCGCGCGCCGGGCTGGCCTTTGCGCTTCCGGTCCTGGTCGCGACCTTGCTCTTCCTGGTCGTGCCGACGCTCGGCGCGCTCCTGCTCAGCGTCACCGATTTCGACATCTATGCGCTCGCCGATCTTCACGACCTGCGCTTCGTGGGCATGGGCAATTACGCCGAACTGCTGCGCACGCCGCTGTTCTGGCGCGCGGTGGGCAACACCGCGCTGTTCGCCGCGATCGGCGTTCCCGCCTCGATCGGCACGTCGCTCGTCGCGGCACTCCTGCTCGGTTCGGCGACGCTGCGGTGGAAACCGCTCTGGCGACTGCTGCTGTTCGCGCCCTATGTCACGACGCTCGTCGCGACCGCGCTCGTGTGGCGTTACGTGCTCGACACGCAGGCGGGGCTGCTGAACTATGCGCTGTCGCTCGTCGGGATCGCGCCCGTCGACTGGCTCGGCGATCCGCGCACCAGCATCCCGGCGACGCTGATCTTCGTCGTGTGGAAGGTGTTCGGCTATAACATGCTCGTCTTCGCCGCCGCGCTCGCGGTGGTTCCGCAGGATCTGCACGAGGCCGCTTCGCTCGACGGCGCGGGCGCGCTGGCGCGGTTCCGTCATGTCACGCTGCCCGCGATCGGCCCGGCGCTGCTGCTGGCGTCGGTGCTGAGCATCGCCAATTTCCTCCAGATCTTCGCCGAGCCTTATGTGATGACGCAGGGCGGCCCCGCGCAGAGCACCGAAACCATCCTGTTCTTCATGTTCGACCAGGGCTTCACCTGGTGGAATCTCGGCATGGCCTCCGCGGTCGCCGTGCTATTGTTCGTCGTCACGCTGGCGCTCACCGCGGTGCAGACGGCTTTGGGAAGACGGCGCGAATGGCTATGAACGCAAAGGGCGCCGTGCGGACGCTGATCGTGGCCGCGTTCGCGCTCGTGGTGGCCGCGCCGCTGTGCTGGATGGTCAACGTCTCGCTGATGCCCAAGGGCGCGTCGGCCAGCTTCCCCCCGCCCTTCTGGCCCGCGCATCCGACGCTCGCCAACTACCGCGAGCTGCTGTTTCCGCACCCCGACGCCAGCGGCGGATCGACCAGCTACAAGATCGTGCCTGCGATCGTGAACAGCGCCGCGCTGGCGACGCTGGCGACCTTGCTCGGTCTCGGCCTCACCCTGCCGGCGGGCTATGCCTTCGCCAAGCTCCGCTTCGCGGGGCAGGCGCAGCTCCTCCAGGGGCTGCTCGCCCTGGTCGTCGTGCCGGCACAGGTGGCGATGCTGCCGCTGTTCCTGATGCTGAAATGGGTGGGGCTGGTGAACAGCTATGCCGGAGTGCTCGCGCCGGGTCTCGCCGGGGTGTACGGCGTGCTGTTCGTGCGGCAGGCCACCGTGGCGATCCCCGACGAGATGCTGGATGCGGCGCGGATGGACGGCGCGGGCGAATGGCGCATCTTCACCGGCATCGTGCTGCCGCTGCTGCGGCCGACGATCGTGACGCTCGCGCTGTTCACCTTCCTCACGAGCTGGAGCGATTTCCTCTGGCCCCTGATCGTCATCACCGATCAGAATCGCTACACGCTGCCGGTGGCGCTGGCCGCCATCAGCCGCGAACATGCGCGCGATACCGAACTGATGATGGCGGGTGCCGTGCTGACCACCGCGCCCGTCCTCCTCCTCTCCGGCGCGCTGCAACGCTATTATTTCACCGGCGTGCTGGGCGGCGGGATCAAGGGGTAATGCGCGGATAGGCCGCGCCGTCAGCCGCGAAGAGCTGGGCCTTCGTGGCGTCGATCGCAAAGCGGATCGTCTCGCCGAGCGCGACGTGCCAGTCGGCGGGCAGTTGCGCCACGATCCGGCCGCCGCCCGCGCCGAGATGGACGAACGACAGCGGCCCGAGCCGCTCGAACAGCTCGACCTCGCCGCCGAACGGCCCTTGCGGATCGGGACGCAGATGTTCGGGCCGCAGCCCGAGCGTCGCGGCGCCTCCGACGGCCTCGGCCGGCACGTGGGCGGCCACGCCGCACGTCGCGCCGTCCGGGAGCATCACGGCCGCACCAGCGGCCCCGGCCCGCGCGATGCGGACGGGCAGGAGGTTCATCGCGGGCGATCCGATCGTCTCCGCCACGCGGACCGTGGCCGGCGCGCGGTAGAGGTCGAGTGGCGCGCCGACCTGTTCGACGCGGCCCTGCGCCATCACGACGATGCGGTTGGCGAGCGTCATCGCCTCGATCTGGTCGTGCGTCACATAGATCATCGTCGTTCCGAGCCGCTGGTGCAGCCGCGCGAGTTCATGCCGCATCCGGACGCGGAGGCTCGTGTCGAGGTTCGACAGCGGCTCGTCGAGCAGCAGAACCGCGGGATCGCGCGCCATCGCACGGCCGATCGACACGCGCTGGCGCTGCCCGCCCGACAGCGCCCGCGGACGCCGATCCAGCACCGTGTCCAGCTCCAGCAGCGCGGCGATCTCCGCCACCTTGGCGGCGATGTCGCGCCGGTCGCGCTTGGCCATACGCAAGGGGAAGGCGATGTTCTCGGCGACCGTCAGATGCGGGTACAGCGCATAGGATTGGAACACCATGGCGACGTCGCGTTCCGCCGGTGCCAGCGCGGTCACGTCACGGCCGCCGATGAGCACGCGGCCGTCCGACGGCGCGTCCAGCCCCGCGATCGCCCGCAGCAGCGTCGATTTGCCGCATCCGGACGGCCCGACGATGACGACGAACTCGCCGCTTTCGATCGAAAGATCGGTCGGCTCGAGGGCCGCCATGGTGCCGAAGCGCTTCGTCAGCGCCTGGACAACGACTGTGCTCATGGCAAATCCAAGCAGGAGGAAAACAGGACCGGCGATAGCGGCATGTCGTGCGACCGCCAATGCGGCTTGGGCGTAGCGAGGGTGTCGTTCGTCCGTAGGCGCTGCATGCGCAGTCGGGCTATGCGACGGACATGCGAATCGCGATCATCGATACCAGCACGACGCGTGCGGCGATCATATCCGAAGGCCTGCGCGACGCCGGGCTGGACGATATCATCGTCATCGACAGCGCGGGGCGGCTCGTGGCGCAACTCGAAGCCGCGGCACCCGAGGTGGTGCTCATCAACCTCGAAAATCCCAGCCGCGACGTGCTGGAGGAATTCTTCGCGGTATCGCGCGCGCTGGCGCGGCCGATCGCGATGTTCGTCGACCAGAGCGATTCCGAGGCCACGGCCGCCGCCGTGGATGCCGGTGTATCGGCCTATATCGTCGATGGCCTGTCGCGGCCCCGGATCAAGCCGGTCCTCGAACTCGCCATCCGCCGGTTCCAGGCCTTTGCGCGGCTTCAGGCGGAGCTGAACGAAGCGCGCAGCGCGCTGGCCGACCGCGCGACGATCGATCGGGCCAAGGCCATCCTGATGAAGCGCCGCGCGATCGACGAACCCGCGGCCTACGGCCTGCTGCGTGCGCAGGCGATGCGGAGCAATCGCCGGATCGCGGAGATCGCCGATGCGATCGTGACCAGCGACGCGCTGATGGGAGAGATGTGATGGCGCTGGACACGATCCGCATCGGATTTCTGCCCCTCGTCGATGCCGCCCTGCCGATCCTGGCGCGCGAACAGGGCTTCGCCGAAGCGGAGGGGCTGGAGATCGCGCTGGTGCGCGACGTGACATGGGCCACGGTCCGCGACCGTCTGCTCTATGGTCATACCGATGCGGCGCATCTGGTAGCACCACTGGCGATCGCGGCCGCGCTCGGCCATGGGCGGCCCGCGGTGCCGATGGCGGTGCCGTTCGTGCTGGGGCTGAACGGCAACGCCATCACGCTGTCGCTGCCGCTGGCCGCCCAGGTGCTCGCCGACGATGCGCTAGGCGATCCGCACGCGCTGGGGGCTCGGCTGCGCGTCGTCGCCCTGGCGCGCGCCGCGGCCGGGCGACGGCTTCGCTTCGGCGTGGTGCACCGCCATTCGAGCCACAATCTGATGCTGCGCTACTGGCTCGCGGCCGTCGGCATCCGGCCGGACACCGATGTCGAGATCCTGACGACCAGCCCCACCTTTGCGGCCGACGCGCTGGCGGCGGGCGAGGTGGACGGGATCTGCGTCGGCGAACCATGGAACAGCATCGCGGTGGATCGCGGCGTCGGTCGTATCGCTCTGGTGACCGCGCAGATCTGGCGCCGCGGCGTCGAGAAGGTGCTGGCGATGCGCAGCGAGACGCTGGCGGCCTCGCCCGACACCGCGCATCGTCTCGTCCGCGCGCTCCATGCCGCCGCGGCGCATTTCGTCGATCCCGCGACCACGCGGGCGAGCGCGGCGATCCTGGCCCGCCCGGAATATCTCGATGCGCCGGTCGATCCGATCGAACGCGCGATCACCGACCGCGTTCGGCTGGTCCCGAATGGCGCGCCCTTGCACGTTCCCGATTTCATGTTCCAGTACCGCGAGGCCGCGAACTTCCCGTGGCGCAGCCAGGCGGCCTGGCTGTATTCGCAGATGATCCGCTGGGATGGCGCGTCCTTCTCGGCCGACGAGGCGGTGATCGCGCAAGGCGTGTTCCGCCCCGACATCTACCGCGCGGCGCTCGCCGGATCGGGTGCGCCGTTGCCCGGTGCGAGTTCAAAGATCGAGGGCGCGATCGGAAGCGGCGCGCTCGGCGCCGGATCGACTCAGGGCCGGCTGATCCTGGGGCGCGACCAGTTCTTCGATCACCGCGCCTTCGATCCCAACGACATCGCCGGATATCTGGCGCAATTGCCCTGACCGCATGACACTACGAGCATCTTCGTGCTGCGAGCGCGAAAAGATGCTTGCCAGATCTTGGCGATCCGCTCATTCTTACACGGTCGGGCAAGGATGCCTGACACGACATAGACGCGATTCGGCTCCAACGAAGGGGCCATGAGCGTGGAACGGCCCGGTGGCCGTCCAAGGCAACGAAGCCGCCCGATGCGATCCTGAAAGATCGTCGTCGAGGCGGCTTTTTCTTTGTCCATCGCAGATGGGGGCACGAGCATGGCGACGACGGTCTGGACCAACGATATACCGCGCAAGGCCCCCGGGGGATTCTGGGCGAGCGGTCACAGCCCGACGCTGATCGCGGCGTTTCTCTATTTCGACCTCGCCTTCATGGTGTGGGTGCTGCTCGGCCCACTGGCGCCGGAGATCGCCAGGACGCTCGCGCTGACCCCGGCCGAAAAAGGCCTGATGGTCGCGGTGCCGACGCTGGCCGGTGCGATCCTGCGGGTCGTCAACGGCCTGCTGGTCGATCGGATCGGGCCGAAGCGTGCGGGCGCGATCAGTCAGATCATCGTCATGGCCGGGCTGATGTCGACCTATCTGCTGGGTGTGAACAGCTTTGCCGGCACGCTGGTGCTGGGCGTGATCCTTGGCTTTGCGGGCGCCAGCTTCGCGATCGCGCTGCCGCTGGCCAGCCGCTGGTATCCGCCCGAGCATCAGGGCAAGGCGATGGGGCTTGCCGGGATGGGCAATTCGGGCACCGTGCTGGCCGCCCTGTTCGCGCCCGCGCTCGCCAAGCTGCTCGGATGGAACGCGGTGCTGGGGCTCGCCTGCCTCCCGCTGTCGATCGTCTTTGCCGCATATATGCTGATGGCGAAGGACGCGCCGAACGCACCGGCGCCCAAGAGCTTCGCGCACTATCTGGCGCCGCTGAAAAGCGCCGACGCCTGGTGGCTGATGGGCTTTTACGCGGTGACGTTCGGCGGGTTCGTCGGGCTGGCCGCATCGCTGCCGATCTATTTCACCGACCGGTTCGGGCTGACGGCAATCCAGGCCGGCTATTGCACCGCGGCCTGTGTCTTCGCCGGATCGCTGGTGCGACCGATGGGCGGCGCCGTGGCGGATGCGATCGGTGGCGTGAAGACGCTGACCGGCGTGTTCATCGTCGCCGCCCTCGCCCTGGCGGCGGTGAGCGTCGCCGCCACGGTATCGACCGCGCTGGGCTTCTTCATCCTGGCGATGCTGGCGCTGGGTGCGGGCAACGGATCGGTGTTCCAGCTCCTGCCGCAACGCTTTGCGGCGGAGATCGGCGTGATGACCGGGCTGGTCGGATTCGCCGGCGGAATCGGCGGCTTCTATCTCGCCTCGTCGCTGGGAATCGCCAAGCAGGCGACGGGCAGCTTCGCGCCCGGCTTCCTGATCTTCGCGGCGCTGGCCGTGATCGCGCTGGCGGGGCTGACGCTGGTGAAGGCCACATGGCGCGCGACCTGGGGTGCGGCGGCCGCCGGCGTGCGGATCTGACCCGGGTCCGCGCCGCCGATCGCCGGGCCGACCGGTTCGCGACCGACACCCGAAACCTCTGATCTCGACTGGACTGGACGATCCGATGGAACATCACGTCAACACCCAAGGCGGCGATCCCCGCGAGCATCTGGTCGTCATCGGCAACGGCATGGCCGGCTGCCGCGCGGTCGAGGAACTGATCGCCCGCGATCCCGCGCGCTACCGCGTCACGATCTTCGGGGCCGAGCCGCATGTGAACTATAACCGGATCATGCTCTCGCCCGTGCTGGCCGGGGAAAAGAGCTTTGCCGACATCGTCATCAACGATCACGCCTGGTATCTGGACAACGCCATCCAGTTGGTGACGAGCGACCCCGTGCGGTCGATCGACCGTGCCGCGAAGACGGTGACCGCGCGATCGGGCCTGACGGTGGCTTACGACCGGCTGCTGATCGCCACCGGCTCCGATCCGTTCATCATTCCCGTGCCCGGCCGGGATCTGCCCGGCGTCATCAGCTTTCGCGACATGGCCGATGTCGATCACATGCTCGCCGCGGCCGAGGCCGGCAAATCCGGCGGCGGCGGCGCGGCGGTGGTGATCGGCGGCGGCCTGCTGGGGCTGGAGGCGGCGCACGGGCTGACGCTGCGCGGCATGAAGGTGACGGTGATCCACCTGATGCCGACGCTGATGGAGCGTCAGCTCGACGAAGCGGCCGGCTGGCTGCTCAAACAGGCCCTCGAAGCGCGCGGGCAGACGATCCTGACCGAGGCGCACACCGCCGCGATCGTCGGCGACACCCGCGTCGAGGGCGTCGCACTGAAGGACGGCACGATCATCCCGGCCAGCCTGGTGGTGATGGCGGTCGGCATCCGCCCGTCGGTCGCGCTCGCGCAGGCGGCGGGGCTCGACATCGGCCGCGGGATCAAGGTCGACGATCATATGGTCACCAGCGATCCGTCGATCCTTGCGGTCGGCGAATGCGTCGAGCATGACGGCAACGTCTATGGCCTGGTCGCGCCGCTCTGGGACATGTGCCGTGCGCTCGCCGACGGGCTGGTCGGCAGGCCTAGCGGCTATCGCGGTTCGGTGACGTCGACCAAGCTGAAGGTGGCCGGGCTGGACGTGTTTTCCGCCGGCGACTTTTCCGGCGGGCCCGATGCCGAGGACATCGTGCTGCGCGACGCGACGCGCGGCATCTACAAGCGCGTGGTGGTCAAGGACAACCGCGTCGTGGGCGCGGTGCTGTACGGCGACACCGCCGATGGCGGCTGGTATTTCGATCTGCTGAAACGCGGCGAGGATATCGCGGCCATGCGCGACATGCTGATCTTCGGCCAGGCCTTCGCCTCGGGAGGGGGGCAGGCGGACCCTAAGGCGGCCGTTGCGGCGCTTTCCGAGGATGCGGAAGTGTGCGGCTGCAACGGCGTCAGCAAGGCCCGGGTCTACCAGGCGATCGTCGACGGTGCCACCAGCCTCGATGCGGTCCGCTCGAACTGCAAGGCCTCGGCCAGTTGCGGATCGTGCACCCCTGTGGTCGAGCAATTGCTGTCGATCACGCTCGGGGCGGATTACGGAGGCGAGCGCACCGTCAAGACGCTGTGCAAATGCACCAGCTTCGGCCACGACGACGTCCGCCGCGCAATCGTCGCGCAGGATATGCGATCGATCCCCGAGGTGATGCAGAGGCTGCACTGGTCGACGCCCGATGGTTGCTCGGGCTGTCGCCCTGCGCTGAACTATTACCTGCTCTGCGCGCTGCCCGGCGCCTACAAGGACGATCAGCAGAGCCGTTTCGTCAACGAACGCATGCACGCCAACATCCAGAAGGACGGCACCTATTCGGTGGTTCCACGGATGTGGGGCGGCCTGACCAACCCGCGCGAGCTGCGCGCGATCGCCGATGTCGTCGAGAAATACGACGCGCCGATGGTCAAGGTGACGGGCGGCCAGCGGCTCGACATCTTCGGGATCAAGAAGGAGGATCTGCCCGCGGTGTGGGCCGATCTGAACGCCGCCGGGATGGTCAGTGGCCATGCGTATGGCAAGTCGCTGCGGACCGTGAAGACCTGCGTCGGCAGCGACTGGTGCCGCTTCGGGACGCAGGATTCGACCGGGCTCGGCGTCAAGGTCGAGCAGATGACCTGGGGGTCGTGGATGCCGCACAAGTTCAAGATCGCGGTGTCGGGATGCCCGCGCAATTGCGCGGAGGCGACGATCAAGGATTTCGGCATCGTCTGCGTCGACAGCGGATACGAACTGTCGGTGGGCGGCAATGGCGGGATCAAGGTGCGCGCCACCGACTTCCTGTGCAAGGTCGCGACCGAGGCGGAGGCGATGCATCACTGCGCCGCCTTCATCCAGCTCTACCGCGAGGAAGCGCGTTATCTCGAGCGGACCGCGCCGTGGATCGAGCGGATCGGCATCGCCTATATCCGCGAACGCATCGCCGACGATCCCGCCGGGCGCGATGCGCTCGCCGCACGGTTCCGGTATTCCCAGACCTTCATGCAGGACGATCCCTGGGCGGCGCGCGCGGCGGGCGCTGATCGCCAGCAGCATGCCCCCATGGCGCGCTTCACCCCCGTCGATGCGCGAGAAATGGCATGATCGGCGAATGGCTCGATATCGGCTGGGTCGACGAGATCCCGGTTCGCGGCAGCCGCACCGTCCAGGTGATGGGGGGCGACGACATCGCGGTCTTTCGCACCGGCGACGGAACGGTCTTCGCGCTCGCCGATCGCTGCCCGCACAAGGGCGGGCGGCTCAGCCAGGGCATCGTCCATGGCGGCGCGGTCGCCTGCCCGCTGCACAATTGGCGCATCGCGCTGGCGACCGGCGAAGCACTCGGCGACGATAGCGGCTGCACGCCGGTCATCCCGGTGAAAGTAAGCGGCGGGCGCGTGCTGCTCTGCCGCGCTGCCACGATGGCGGCGGCGTAGCATGGCGCCGGTCCGCACCACCTGCGCCTATTGCGGCGTCGGCTGCGGTATCGTCGCGACCACGACCGGCGAGCGCTCGGTCGACATCCAGGGCGATCCCGATCACCCCGCCAATGCGGGGCGGCTCTGTTCGAAGGGCACGCATCTCGGCGAGACGATCGGCCTCGAGGGCCGGCTGCTCGCGCCGATGATCGGCAAGCGGCGCGCATCATGGGACAAGGCGCTCGATCTCGTCGCCCGCCGCTTTCGCGAGACGATCGCGCAGCACGGGCCGAACAGCGTGGCCTTCTATGTTTCCGGCCAGATGCTGACCGAGGATTATTACGTCGCCAACAAGCTGATGAAGGGGTTTATCGGGTCCGGCAACATCGACACGAACTCGCGGCTCTGCATGGCGAGCGCGGTCGCCGGGCATACCCGCGCGTTCGGCGAGGATGTCGTGCCGGCATCCTATGACGATCTCGACGCGGCTGACCTGATCGTCCTGGTGGGATCGAACACCGCCTGGTGCCACCCGGTCGTCTATCAACGGATCGTCGCCGCGCGCGCCGCGCGGGGCACCAGGCTGGTGGTGATCGACCCGCGGCGCACCGAAACCGCCGAGGAGGCCGACATCCACCTGCCGATCCGCGCCGGCACCGATATCGCGCTGATGAACGGCCTGCTGGCCTGGTGCCGCGACCATGGCGCGATCGACGACGCGTATCTCGCCCGCCATGTCGGCGTGCCGGAGGATTTCTGGGCCGGGCTGGCGCATGGGCACGACCTCTGGTCGGTCGCGCAGACCTGCGACGTGCCGGCCACCGATCTGAAGCGCTTCTTCGAGCTTTTCGCCGCCACCCCGCGCACCGTCACGCTGTTCAGCCAAGGCGTGAACCAGTCCCTGTCCGGCACCGACCAGGTCAACGCGATCACCAACCTGCATCTGGCGACCGGCCGGATCGGCAAGCCGGGGGCGGCCCCCTTCTCGATCACCGGCCAGCCCAACGCGATGGGCGGCCGCGAGGTCGGCGGCCTCGCCTCGACGCTCGCCGCGCACATGGATTTCGCGCCCGACAATGTCGAACGCGTCCGCGCCTTCTGGTCCGCACCCGCCATGGCGACACGGCCCGGGCTGAAGGCGGTCGATCTGTTCCGCGAACTCGGCACCGGTCGGATCAAGGCGATCTGGGTGATGGCGACGAACCCGGCGGTATCGATGCCCGATGCCGGGCGCGTGCGGGACGCGCTGGCCGGCTGCCCGTTCGTGGTCGTGTCGGACGTCATCGCCGACACCGACACGTCGGCCTTTGCGCATGTCCGCCTGCCCGCGGCCGCCTGGGGCGAGAAGGACGGCACCGTCACCAATTCCGATCGGACGATCAGCCGCCAGCGGCCGTTCCTGCCCTTGCCGGGGGAGGCTAAGCCCGATTGGTGGATCGTCGCGCAGGTCGCGCGGCGCATGGGGTGGAAGGCCGCCTTTTCCTATGAACGCGCGGCCGACATCTGGCGCGAGCATGGCCGCCTGTCGACCTATCGCAACGAAGGCCGCCGGCTGTTCGCGCTGCCGGGCCAGGCGGCGATCGGCAACGCGGCCTATGATGCGATGACGCCGTTCCGCTGGGGCGGCACGCCCTTCGCCGATGGGCGCTTCCCGACGCCCGACGGTCGTGCGCGCCTGGTGTCGGTCGTGCAGAAAGCGATCGCAGCGCCGCTCGTCGCCTGGCCGATGACGCTCAACACCGGGCGCTATCGCGATCAATGGCACAGCATGACGCGCACCGGGCTGTCGCCCCGGCTCGCGCGCCACCGCGAGGAACCGCTGGTCGAGATCCATCCAGACGACGCCGCGCGGCTGGCGATCGTCGATGGCGGTCTGGCACGGGTCGCGACGCCGCAGGGCGAAAGCCTCTACCGCGCCAGCGTCGTCGCGACGCAGCGTGCGGGCGAATTGTTCGTGCCGATCCACTGGACCGATGCCAATGCCAGCGGCGGCCGGACCGGCCTGCTGCCACGGCCGCTGGCCGATCCCGTGTCGGGCCAGCCCGGCTTCAAGGCGACGCCGGCGAACATCGCGCCCGTCGTCACCGCATGGCGCGGCTTCCTGATCGTGCGGGGCGATGCGTCCGAGCGCCCCGCTTGCCGCTGGGCGACACGCATCGCGGTGTCGGGGGGCGCCGCCTGGGACCTGGCCGGCGATGGCGACCCGGCAAGGCTCGACGCGCTGCTGCCCGCGGGCGAGCGGATCGAGGCGATCGACGCGGCGCGCGGCACCCGCCGGATCGCAATCCTGAGCGACGGCCGCCTGTCCGCCGCGCTGTTCGTCACGCGCGACGGATCGCTGCCGCCGCGCGACTGGCTGGCCGCGCAATTGGCGCAAGCCCGCGCCGCCCCCACGATCCTGGCCGGGCGCGCACCGGGCGCGCAGGCCGATCGCGGCGCCATCGTCTGCGCGTGCTTCGATGTCGGCCTCAACACCATCCTCGCCGCGATCGCCGAACAGCATCTCGCCGACGTGCCCGCCATCGGCGCGGCGCTTGGCGCCGGCACCAATTGCGGATCGTGCCGCCCCGCGCTCGCCAGGCTGTTGTCACAAGGAACGCCCCATGCCGCATGACCTCATCGCCCCCGGTTCGGTCTGGCTCGTCGGCGCGGGCCCCGGCGACCCCGATCTGCTGACTCGCAAGGCCGAACGCCTGATCGCCGCCGCGGACATCGTCTTCTACGACGCGCTGGTCGGCCCCGGCGTGCTCGACCTGATCCCCGCCGGCACCGAGCGCATCGGCGTGGGCAAGCGGTCGGGTCGCCATTCCAGGGATCAGGCGACGATCGACGCGTTGCTCGTCGCCGCGGCGTTGGCGGGCAAGCGCGTGGTGCGGCTGAAAGGCGGCGACCCATCGGTGTTCGGTCGTTCGACCGAGGAGATCGATGCCCTTGCCGCGCACGGCGTGCCGATCCAGATTTGCCCCGGCATTACCGCGGCCAGCGCCGCCGCCGCATCCGGCACGCTGTCGCTGACCCTGCGCGGCCAGGCGCGGACCTTGACCCTCGTCACCGCCCATGCGCGCGGGGAAGAGCCGCTCGATCTCGACTGGCCGATGCTGGCGCGCGCGGATGCGACGCTTGCCGTCTATATGGGTCGGGCGGCCGCCGCCGAGGTAGCGCGCAACCTGATCCATGCCGGGCTGTCGCCCGCAACGCCGGTGATCGTCGCGGTCAACGTTTCGTTGCCCACCGAACGCTTGATCCGCGGGCGGCTGGACGCGCTGGCGTTCCTCGTCCGCACGATCGGCGACCGCGATCCGGCGCTGCTCCTGATCGGGCCCGTCGCCGGCTCGCGCCTTCGACCAGTGGCGATCGATGCAGCTCATTTGCGGCCGGACATCAGGATGGTGGGCGCTGACGGGTTCGAACCGCCGACCTACTCGGTGTAAACGAGCCGCTCTACCAGCTGAGCTAAGCGCCCCCTTCTCGGGAAACGCCGCGATGCCAAAGCCCGGCGTTCGGGGCAAGCCCCATGATCGGCGGCCGGGCGCTCCCGGGTCAGCCCGCCTCCGCCCGCACCACGCCGGCGAAATAGCGCCGCATGCCGTCGCTCGCCCGCGGCGTCAGCGCCATGAAGGCGCGGCGGCGATCGGCGGGATCGGGTCGGCGCTCGAACAGCCCCGCCTCGGTCAGCCGCGCGATCCAGCGCAGCGCGGTCGTCGGCGCGACCGCCGCGGCGATACACAGGCTGGAGACCGACACCTTGGCGCGCTCCAGCTCGGCGGCGAACAGGTCCAGCAGCATGTCCCAGGCGGGATCTTCGAACAGGCCGCCGGGAAACACGTGATCGCGCAGCCGGCGATGGCGGATCATCCGGCGGATGTCGCGCCCGCTCGTTTCGCGCGGGCCCGCATAGGCTTCCAGACCGAAGCTCTGCCGCCGATCGGCGACGCCCTCGCCCGGATCGGGAGCGTCGGGGCTGGCGAGCCGGGCCAGCACCTCGGCGATCCGCGCCACTTCGCTGTTGAGCCGCTTCAGCCGCGCCGCCTCGCCCTCGCCGACACGGTCCGCCATGGCGGGCGCGCGCATCTGCGCGGCGGCGATCACCAGCGCGCCCGTCCGATCCGCGAGCGTCGCCTCGCACAGCAGGTGGATATGGGGGCCAAGCAGATGCGCCGCGACCAGATCGATCTGCGCGGTATCGAGCGCCACGATGACCGCGAGTTCCAGCGCGCTGGCATAGCCGTCGATCCGCGGCAGCGTGGCGGCCAGCGTCGCCTCGTCGACGCCCGAGGCCTCGACCATCAGGATCGGGCGTACCGCGATCTGGGAGAGTTCGCTGGCGGCCGCCTGCCAGCCGATGCGCCGCAGCACGCGCCCGCGGGCGAGGTCCAGCGCCTGCACGGCCGCCTCGGCCTGCCCATCATCCGCGATCACGAAGGCGGTGAACGCCGCCCCGCGCGCCTCCTCGTCGTCCTGCACCCGCGCCCCCGCTTGCCCGTTCGACACGAGGATAGGCGATGGCGTCCGATCGGGGGCAAGTATCGCATATCGTTTCGGATCTATCGCGCCGGAACCACAGCCACGGGCCGGTTGGCGCGCCTTGATCTGATGAGTTTACTTTGATCCGTTCGTCCTGATCTTGTCGAAGGGCCTGTTCAGGATGCGAAGGCGCGAGCGCGGAAAGCGTGCTTCGACAAGCTCAGCACGAACGGTAGAGGGACTGGATCAACCGAACGTCATCCCGCTTAATCCAGCGCCTTCACGATCTCCTCGACCATCTTCTTGGCATCGGCCAGCAGCATCATCGTGTTGTCGCGGTAGAACAGCTCGTTATCCACCCCGGCATAGCCGACGCCGCCCATCGAGCGCTTGATGAACAGCACGGTCTTGGCCTTCTCGACGTCGAGCACGGGCATGCCGTAGATCGGCGAGCTCTTGTCGGTCTTGGCGGCCGGGTTGGTCACGTCGTTCGCGCCGATGACGAAGGCGATGTCGGTCTGCGCGAATTCGCCGTTGATGTCCTCCAGCTCGAACACGTCGTCATAGGGCACGTTCGCCTCGGCAAGCAGCACGTTCATATGGCCGGGCATCCGCCCCGCGACCGGGTGGATGGCGTATTTTACGCGGACGCCGTGCGCCTTCAGCCGGTCGCCCATCTCGCGCAGCGCGTGCTGCGCCTGCGCCACCGCCATGCCATAGCCGGGGACGATCACCACCTGTTCGGCCTGCGCCATCAGGAACGCGGCATCCTCCGCCGATCCGCGCTTCCACGGCCGGTCGGTCGCGGCGGCGGCAGCGCCCGTCTCCGCACCCGCGCCGAAGCCGCCCGCGATCACGCTCACGAAGCTGCGGTTCATCGCGCGGCACATGATGTAGCTGAGGATCGCGCCCGACGATCCGACCAGCGCGCCGGTGACGATCATCGCCGTGTTATGGAGCGTGAAGCCCATCGCCGCCGCCGCCCAGCCCGAATAGCTGTTCAGCATGCTGACCACCACAGGCATGTCCGCGCCGCCGATCGGCACGATCAGCAGGAAGCCGATCGCGAAGCTGAGCAGCGTGATCGTCCAGAAGATCCAGGCCGACTGATCGGTGACGAAATAGGCGATCAGGCCGAGGATGGCGGCGATCAGCGCCAGGTTGATGGCGTGGCGCCCCGGCAGCATCAGCGGCTTGCCGCCCATATTGCCGTTCAGTTTCAGGAACGCGATGACGCTCCCGGAGAAGGTGATCGCGCCGATCGCGACGCCCAGCCCCATCTCGATCCGGCTGACCGGGTGGATCACCGCGAAGGGCTGGCCGATCAGCGGGATCACCAGATCGGCGATCCCGAACGCCTGCGGGTTGAGGAACGCCGCCGCCGCGACCAGCACCGCGGCGAGCCCGACGAGGCTGTGGAACGCGGCGACGAGCTGCGGCATCGCGGTCATGGCGATCCGCCGCGCGGTGACGAGGCCGATCGCCGCACCGATGCCGATCGCGGCGAGGATTTCGAGCATCGTCGGCCACGCGACGGTGCCCATCCCCACCGCCGGCCCCGTATCGGGCACTAGCAGCGTGACGACGCGCGGCACATGCGTCACCAGCGTCGTCACCACCGCGATCGTCATGCCGGCGATGCCGAAGCGGTTGCCGCGCTGGCTCGACGCCGGGCTCGACAGCCCGCGCAGCGCGAGGATGAAGCACACGCCCGCGACCAGATAGGCGAGCGCGGCCCAGGGGTTCACGGCCACGGCCTCCATCTCAGCGCACCTTTTTCTTGTACATCGCCAGCATTCGCGCGGTGACCGCGAAGCCGCCGAAGATGTTGACGCTCGCCAGCACCACCGCGAACAGCCCAAGCCATTTCGACACCCCCGCGCCGGTGCCGATCCCCGCCGCCGCCGCCGCTACCAGCGCGCCGACGATGATGACGCTGGAGATCGCGTTCGTCACCGCCATCAGCGGCGTGTGCAGCGCGGGCGTCACCGCCCACACCACGAAATAGCCGACGAAGCAGGCGAGCACGAAGATCGACAGGATCGCGATGAAATCCATGGCTATTCCTCTTTTCCCACCAGCGCCGTGGCCAGCGCCGCGAAGCACCATGACGGACCGCTACGCCGGTGCACGCTCACGCGCGCCCCATCCTCTCGCAAAGGAGCCGCGATCACGCGGTCAGCCGGGGGTTCACCACCCGGCCGTCCTTCGTCAAGCGCACGCCGGCCACGATCTCGTCCGCGTCGAGCAGCACCGGCCGCCCCGCATCCTTGTCCCAGAAGGCGCCGAGGAAATTGAACAGGTTGCGCGCGTACAGGGCCGACGCGTCGGCAGCGAGGCGGCCCGCCACGTTGCGGTGGCCGACGATCGTCACGCCGCCCACGCGCACCACCTCGCCCGCGACCGAACCTTCGACATTGCCGCCCTGCTCGACCGCGAGATCGACGATCACGCTGCCCGCGCGCATGCTCGCCACCTGCGCCGCCGAGATCAGCCGCGGCGCTGCACGGCCGGGGATCAGCGCGGTGGTGATGACGATATCCTGTTTGGCGATGTGCCCGGAGACGAGCGCGGCCTGCGCGGCCTGATATTCGGGGCTCATCTCGCCGGCATAGCCGCCCGATCCCTCGCCCTCGATCCCGCGCACGTCCTCGACGAAGACGGGCTTGGCGCCGAGGCTCTGGATCTGCTCGCGCGTCGCCGAGCGCACGTCGGTGGCCGAGACCTGCGCGCCCAGCCGCCGTGCGGTGGCGATCGCCTGCAACCCGGCGACGCCCACCCCCATCACGAACACGCGCGCGGCGGACACCGTGCCCGCCGCCGTCATCATCATCGGAAAGGCGCGGCCATATTCGGCGGCGGCATCGAGCACCGCCTTGTACCCCGCCAGGTTCGACTGCGAACTAAGGATGTCCATCGACTGCGCGCGGGTGATCCGCGGCATGAACTCCATCGCCAGCGCCTCATATCCCGCCGCGGCATAGGCATCGACCCGCGCCCGCTGGCCGAAGGGATCGAGCGCCGCCACGATCAGCGCGCCGGGGCCCGCGCCCGCCAGCGTCTCGGGCGCGGGCCCCTGCACGCCCAGCACGATATCCGCGCCCGCCAGCGTCGCGGCACGGTCGCCGATCGCGGCACCCGCCTGCGCATAGGCGTCGTCGGCGATCGCGGCGCGGGTGCCGGCGCCCGCTTCCACCGCCACGCTCGCGCCCAGCGCGATGAACTTCTTCACCGTTTCGGGCGTGGCGGCCACCCGCGTCTCGCCGTCCGCCCGTTCGGTGAGGACGGCGATCCGCATCTCAGCGCGCGATGATGAGGATGACGGCGATGGCGATCGCCGCCACCGCGACCGTGCCCCATTTCAGCATCGCGGTCACGCTGACATAGGTGGCCTCGTGCGCCTTCAGATCGCCGTCACTCGCCATGCGTCGTCCCCGATCCGGTGTCTCTCCGCCATACCCTAGCCACCCATGCTCTTCCCCTCAAGCCCCCAACCCCGCGCCGGCCGGCGCACGCTTAAGCCCGCCTTTACCCGCATGGCGCTAAGGGCGGGCGGACGAAGCCGGGGATGGATGGATGACGCGAAACGGGCAGCGGCTGCTGATGCTGATCGACGACGAGCCCGCGCAACGCCGGCTCGTCTCGGCGCTGGCGGCGCGTGCCGGGTGGCGGTCGATCTTCGCGGGCGATGGCGAGATGGCGATCGCCACGCTCGGCACGCAGGACGGGATGCAGCTCGACGCCGTCCTGCTCGACACCAGCGCCCCCGATGCGGACGCGACCGCGCTGATCGCCGAATTGCGCAAGCGCCGCCCTGCGCTGCCCATCCTGATGCTCACCGCCAACGGATCGGTGATGCACGCGGTGGGCGCGATGCGCGCCGGCGCCACCGATTTCCTGGTAAAGCCGCTCGCCCCCGAACGGCTGCTGGCAGCACTCGACGCTGCGGTCGCCGGCACCGCCGCGGGCGAATTGCGCCCATTGACCGAGAAGATCCCGGCGCTGCTCGGCTTCGACGAGATCGTCGGCTCGTCGCCCGACTTCCGCGCCGCGCTCGCCATCGCCGCCAAGGCCGCGCGCGCGCGCATCGCGGTGCTGGTCGAGGGCGAAAGCGGCGTCGGCAAGGAGGTGGTGGCCGAGGCGATCCACGCCGCTTCGCCCCGATCCAAACGCCCGATGCTGACGGTGAATTGCGGCGCCATCCCGCTGAACCTGATCGAAAGTGAATTGTTCGGCCACGAAAAGGGCGCCTTCACCGGCGCGTTCGAGCGCAAGATCGGCCGGTTCCAGGAAGCGGACGGCGGCACGCTGTTCCTCGACGAAGTGGGCGAGATGCCGCTCGAGGCGCAGGTGAAGCTGCTGCGCGTGCTGCAATCGGGTGAGGCGCAGCCGATCGGCGCGCGCCATCCGCGGATCGTCGACGTGCGAGTCATCGCCGCCACCAACAAGACGCTGGTCGACGAGGTAGAGGCGGGCCGTTTCCGCGAGGATCTCTATTACCGGCTGAACGTCGTGCAGGTGACGATCCCGCCGTTGCGCGAACGCACCGCCGATATCCCGGCGCTGGCCCGGCATCTGCTCGCCCGGATCGCGCAGCAGCCGGGATTGCGGCCGCTCGGCATCACCGACGATGCGCTCGCCTTGCTCGGCGATTACGACTGGCCGGGGAATGTCCGCCAGTTGCAGAACGCGCTGTTCCGCGCCGCGGTGCTGTGCGAGGCGACCGCGCTCACCCGCGCCGACTTCCCGCAGATCGCCGCACTCGGCAACCGCCGCGACGGCCCGCTGCCGATCGCGGCCAGCGGCGGCGTCACGCTGTTTCGCGCCGACGGCAATCTGCGCGCGCTGGAGGAGATCGAGGCGGACGTGATCCGGCTCGCGATCGGCCATTACCGCGGCCGCATGACCGAAGTGGCGCGGCGCCTGGGGATCGGCCGCTCGACGCTCTACCGCAAGCTCGGCGAGCTGGGGATCGACAACGCGGCGGCGTGAGCGGCCGGCGAACCGCTCACCACAACACGCCCTTCACCGGCGTCAGCGGCGCGGGCGCGGTGTCGCCGATCGCCTGGAGCAGATCGATCTCGATCGTGCGGCACATCGCGGCGAGCGGCACGTCGTGCACCGTATCGGCGAACGGATCGACCAGATCGTCGCCGATCTTCAGCACCGCCAGGAACATCAGCCCCGCGACCGTCGACCCGACCGGAGTGGCGAACCCCAGCGTCTCGACCAGCCCGATCGGCAGCAGCATGCAGAACAGCCGGGTGAACAGATCGGGGAAGAACCGGTATTGGTTGGGCAGCGGCGTGTTCTTGATCCGCTCCATCCCCCCCTGCGCATTGGCGATGTCGACCAGGATGCGCTCGAACGCCTCCTGCTGGATGGTGTCGATCCAGCCCCGGCGGCGCGCCTCGTCGATCCGCCGTCCGGTGCCGTCGAGGATGCCGTTGGCGATATTGGCGCGGGCGAGCGCGGGCGCCGCCTCGTCGGGCGAGAGGAACCGCAGCACCTCGGGCTCGACCGGCTGGCGGCGCAGCTGGCAGCGCAGCGCGTTCACATAGGCGATATGGCGGAGCACGAGGCTGCGTTTCAGGTCGTGCCCGTCAGGCTCGGGCAACTGGTTGCGCGTGATCCGCGCCAGGCTGCGCGAGGCGTTGATCATCGCGCCCCACAGCACCCGCCCCTCCCACCAGCGCTGATAGGCCGAATTGTCGCGAAAGCCGAGGAACAGCGCGAGCGCGGTGCCGAACAGCGGCAGCGGCAGCGACGGCGCGTGGAACGGCAGCACATAATAGGTGACGGTGACGATCACGTCCCACACGAACAGGATCGACAAGGGCCGCCACAGCTCGCTGACGATCTGGCGGAAACGGGGGGTGGCTTCGACGATCATGCCGCCTCGAAGCATGGCCGGGATGGACGGGCAAGGGCCGATGCGGCCGAACGCACGCGCATCGCGGCGATGGGCGGCGCCGATCGCCCCGATCGCCGTCGCCCGGGCGCACTAACCGGATGTTGAGGATGAGGCTTTACCCTCTCCGTTCATGCCAGGGGGACGAACGTGCCGGCAGGGTTGACGATCGGCGTGAAGCCGCGAGAGCCAAGGACGAAGGTGCTGGTGCCGTGCCGCCTGAAGAGCGGCCGCGGCTGGTCCGATGCGTGCATCCACAATATCTCGTCGCGCGGCCTGCTGATCGGGCTGGACGATGCGCCGGAGAACGGCAGCTATGTCGATATCCGCCGCGGCACGCTGGTGATCGTGGGCCGCGTCGTCTGGAGCAGGCAGGGCTTCATCGGCATCCGCACGCAGGACAAGGTGAGCGTGGCCGCCGTGGTGAACGAGCCGCGCGTGGGCCGACCGGGCGCGCCGGCCGCGCCGGCCGGCAACGCCCCCGCACCCGACCGGCGCGCGCACGACCGCCTGTCCGCGCAAGGACGCATTGGCCGTCGGGTGGAGCGCAACCGCCAGCGCGCGACGGTGTTGCAGTTCGGCGCGATCTCGCTCGGCGGGGTGGCTGTCGCGATCTTCGCGGCGATCGAGGTGCGCGCCGTGCTGGCCGCGCCGCTGGCGGCGATCGGCACGGCACTGGGCAGCGCGAACTAGAATTTGATGACGTGACTTGAATCCGTTCGCCCTGAGCTTGTCGAAGGGCCTGTCCAGAATGCGAAAGCGCGAGCGCGGAAAGCGTGCTTCGACAAGCTCAGCACGAACGGATTTTTTCGCGATCCCATCAAGCCAACGTCAGCCCGCTCCAGCCCCTCACCCCACCAGCGCACGGTCGCGCAGGCCGCGCCAGACGCGCAGCGCCTGCACCGTCTCGGCGACGTCGTGGACGCGCAGCAACTGGACGCCCGCCTCCGCCCCCTTCAGCGCCAGCGCCAGGCTGCCGCCCAGCCGGCGTTCGACGGGCGCCTCGTTGTCGAGCGCGCCGACCAGCCGCTTGCGGCTCGCCCCCAGCATCAGCGCGCAGCCGAGCCCGTGGAACACCGCAAGGCCATTCAGCAGCGCGAGATTGTCCTGGAGCGACTTGCCGAAGCCGATGCCCGGATCGACCAGGATGCGCGATCGGGGAATGCCCGCCGCCTCGACCGCGGCGATCCGCGCCGCCAGCCAGTCGAACACCGCGCCCACCACGTCGCCATAGGCCACCCGGCCATGGCCGCCCTTTTCGGGATCGGGCGAATGCATCAGCACGACCGGGCAGCCCGCCTTGGCCACCACCTCCAGCGCGCGATCGTCCCACAACAGCGCCGACACGTCGTTGACGATCGCCGCGCCCGCCGCCAGCGCCGCCTCCATCACCCCCGCCTTGCGGGTGTCGATCGAAACCGGCGTGCCGCTCGCCGCCAGCCGTTCGATCACGGGCACGACACGCTGGGTCTCGTCGCCCTCCCACACCATCGCCGCGCCAGGCCGGGTCGATTCGCCGCCCACGTCGATCAGCGCCGCGCCCGCGACCGCCATGTCGACTCCCGCCGCGGCAGCGGCGGCCGGATCGCCGCCATGTTTCGCACCGTCCGAGAAACTGTCCGGCGTGACGTTCAGGATGCCCGCCACCAGCGGCTGATCGAGCCGCAGCGTCCGCGCGCCGAGCGTCAGCGGCGCACGCGGCGCGGTGATCGCGGCGTGGAGTGCCGCCGCCCGCTCATGGCCGAGCGCGAGCGTGCGTTCGAATTCGGCGATCGGAACGGTGGTGCGCCCGCCGTCGGCGTGCACGTCATAGGCCGCGAACCAGCTCATCCCGCCAGCCAGCCGCGCGACCGTGCCGTCGCGACCGATGGGCGAATCCACGAACTGGACGGGGCGGAGGTGGAACGGGGTCATCTAAGGCTGCCGTTCCCCGGCAAAGGCCGGGGTGCAGTTGGAAAGGGCTTCGTGACTATGCGCAACGCCGATCACCTGCGTCCCCCCAATACTGGGCCCCGGCCTTCGCCGGGGAACGGAGGCGTCTCGCCGCTCAAGGCTGGGTCGCGAGCAGATAGGTCTGGCGCAGCGTGTCGATGGGGCGAAGCGCGCCGTCCGCCTCGTGATGCCAGAAGCTCCAACCGTTGCAGGCCGGAGCGTTCTGGAGCGTGGCGCCCAGCTTGTGGATCGATCCGCTGGCGCCGCAATCGCTCAGCAGCGATCCGTCCGCGCGCACCGTCACGCGCCAGCGCCGCTTCACGTCGACCAGCACCGCGCCCGGCGCCAGATACCCGTTCTCGACCAGGGTGCCGAACGCCACCTTGGGCGCCTGGCGCGGGCTCATCATCGTGGCGAGCGCGGATTCGTCGAGCGGCAGCGCCGCCGCGATCCGCTCCTCGGCGGCGGCGATATAATCCGCCTCGCGCTCGATCCCGATCCAGCGCCGCCCCAGCCGCTTGGCCACCGCGCCCGTCGTGCCGGTGCCGAAGAACGGATCGAGCACCACGTCGCCGGGCTTGGTGCAGGCGAGCAGCACGCGGTAGATCAACGCCTCGGGCTTCTGCGTCGGGTGCACCTTGGTGCCGTTCTTCTTCAGCCGCTCGCCGCCGCCGCAGATCGGGAACTCCCAGTCGCTGCGCATCTGCAATTCGTCGTTCAGCGTCTTCATGCTGCGATAGTTGAAGGTGTATTTCGCCTTCTCGCCCTTCGACGCCCAGATCAGCGTCTCGTGCGCGTTGGTGAAGCGCGTGCCGCGGAAATTGGGCATCGGATTGGCCTTGCGCCACACGATGTCGTTCAGGATCCAATAGCCCAGATCCTGCACCGCGGCGCCGACGCGGAAGATGTTGTGATAGCTGCCGATCACCCACAGCGCGCCGTCGTCCTTCAGGATGCGGCGCGCCTCCTTCAGCCAGGCGCGGGTGAAGCGGTCGTACAGCGCGAACGTGTCGAACTTGTCCCAATCGTCGGTGACGGCATCGACATGGCTGCCATCGGGCCGGAACAGCTCGCCGCCGAGCTGCAGATTATAGGGCGGATCGGCAAAGATCATGTCGACCGATTTCGCCGGCAGCGCTTTCATCTGCGCGATGCAGTCGCCGCGCAAAATCTGGTCGAGCGGCAGCGCGGCGGGCGCGGCGGTCTCGGATCGCGCGGTGCGCGGTCGCGCGATGGTTTCGGTCACTGCCATGTCTTGCCCCTAATTCGCCGGCCATTCCTGCGGACGGGGCGGAATCCGTCAAGCCTTGATTGCCGGCGCGGCACCGGCGGCGAGCGGCGCGCTACCGTGCCGATGACCCGATCGCGGCCAGATATGGAGTCTGGCGATCCCTGCGGACTCAAGCGCTGGTGGTGTGGCCGAAAAGACTCGGGGGCCCGGATTCGCGCATCCGGTACGCCGCGGCGACCGGCGCGAAGCTGCGGCGGTGCAGCGGGGTCGGCCCATGTTCGGCCAGCGCGCGCAGATGCGCAGCACAACCATAGCCCTTGTTCGACGCCCAGCCATAATGCGGATGCGCCTCGGCATGCGCCAGCATGATCGTGTCGCGGGTGTGCTTGGCGACGATCGAGGCCGCGGCGATCGACAGCGAATGCGAATCGCCCTTCACGATCGGCGTTGCGGCATAGCCCCATCGCGGCAGCCGGTTGCCGTCGACCAGCACATGGCCCGGCGCCTGGCCGCCCTCGCGGGCCAGCGCCTCGACCGCGAGCGTCATCGCCTTCATCGTCGCCCAGTGGATGTTGAGCGTGTCGATCTCGTCCGCCTCGACGATGCCGATGCCGACCACCGCACAGGCCATCAGCCGCCCGTGCAGCCGCGCGCGGGTGGCGGCGGAGAGCGTCTTGGAATCGTCGATCCCGCGCGGCACGCCCCTGGCCGGCAGGATCACGGCGGCGGCCACCACCGGCCCCGCCAGCGGCCCGCGGCCCGCTTCGTCCACCCCCACGACGGGGGCGAGGCAGAGCTTTTCGTGTTTGAGGCTTGGGCGGGTGGGTTTTTGAGTCATCGGGAGAGGCTTGGCCTGGAAGAGGAGGTTTCGCGCAAAGACGCGAAGACGCCAAGAGGGATCGTGCGCGGCAGCGCACCCGCGCCATCACCCATCGATGAAGAAAGCGCCGCAGGCGCGGCCGGGCAGGACACCTTCGCGTCTTCGCGTCAACCACCCTCTTTCGGCATGTTTCGCACGCCGCCGCAGCGGTCGAGCCGGATCAGTCATCATACGGCACCCGCCCCATCGCGTGCCCCATCGGCCCGTGCCCCGCGCCGAGGCCGGGCGCGTGCGCCAGCGCGGCGCGGACGAAACCGATCGCGCGCTCCACGGCGGCGGCCAGCGGCATGCCCTGCGCCAACCCGGTCGCGATCCCGCTCGCCAGCGTGCAGCCGGTGCCATGGGTGTGGCGCGTCGCGATCCGCGCATGGGTCCAGCGGCTTTGCGTGCCGTCGGCGGCGATCAGCCGGTCCTCGACCCGGTCGCCCGCGCCATGCCCCCCCTTCACGAGCACCGCGCCGCCCTGCGCCCGGACCGCATCCTCGCCGCCCAGCGCCGCCAGTTCGGGCAGATTGGGCGTCGTCACCGTCGCCCGCCGCATCAGCCGTCCGAAGGCGGCGATCGTCGCGGCGTCGGCCAGCGTCGCGCCGCTCGTCGCGATCATCACCGGATCGAAGACCACCGGCACCCCGGCCATGGTGCCGAGCCAGTCCGCCACCGCATGCGCGGTGGCCGCCGAGCCGATCATGCCGATCTTCACCGCATCCACGCCGATATCATCCGCCACCGAGCGGATCTGCGCGATCACCATCTTGGCCGGCACCGGCATCGCCGCCTGCACGCCCTGCGTGTTCTGCGCGGTGATCGCCGTCACCGCGGTCATCGCATGGCCGCCGAGCATCGTGATCGTCCTGATATCGGCCTGGATCCCCGCCCCGCCGCCGCTGTCCGATCCGGCGATCGCCAGCACGCGCGCGATCGTCATCCCGGATATTGCCGCCGGGTCGAGGCCGGATGGTCCTTCAGCGCCTTGCCGGTGCGCGTCGGCCGGTCGAGCAGCTCGCCGCCGCAATTGGGGCAACGCTCGTCCAGCGCATCGGCGCATTCCGCGCAGAAGGTGCATTCGAGCGAACAGACGAACGCACCCCCCGCATCCGCCGGCAGATCCGCGCCGCAGCGCGCGCAATCGGGGTGCATGGCGAGCATCAGGCCGCCGCCGCCTTCACCGCGTCGCAGATCCGGTCGACCACGCGCTCGACCTGCTGCGAATCGTCGCCCTCCGCCATCACCCGGATCACCGGCTCGGTGCCCGAAGGCCGGATCACCAGCCGACCACGCCCCGCGAGCTCCGCCTCGGCCTCCGCGATCACCGCCTTCACGCTGTCGGCCTCCAGCGGCTTGCCGCCGGCGAAGCGCACGTTCTTCAGCAATTGCGGCAGCGGCTCGAACCGGTGCAGCACCGCGCTCGCCGGGGCGCCCGCGCGGCGCACCTCGGCCAGCACCTGAAGCGCGGCGACCAGCCCGTCGCCGGTGGTGGCGTAATCGGCGAGGATGATATGGCCCGACTGTTCGCCGCCCACATTGTACCCGCGCGCGCGCATCGCCTCCAGCACGTGCCGGTCGCCCACGCTGGTGCGGATCAGCCCCAGGCCCTGCGCCGCCAGATGCCGTTCGAGCCCCAGATTGGACATCACGGTCGCCACCACGCCGCCGCCCGCCAGCTTGCCCTGCCGCGCCCAGCCGGCCGCGATCGTCGCCATCAGCTGGTCGCCGTCGACCACCTTGCCCTTTTCGTCGACCACGATCAGCCGGTCGGCATCGCCGTCGAGCGCGATGCCGATATCGGCGCCGCTCGCGACCACCGTCTCCGACAGCGTCTGCGGCGCGGTGGAGCCGACGCCGTCGTTGATGTTGGTGCCGTCGGGCGTCACCCCGATCGCGATCACGTCCGCGCCCAGCTCCCACAGAGCGGAGGGCGCGACCTTGTACGCCGCGCCGTTCGCGCAATCGATCACCACGCGCATCCCGTCGAGCCGCAGGTCGCGGGGAAAGGTGGCCTTGGCCGAGTTGATGTAGCGGCCCTGCGCATCGTCGATCCGGCGCGCGCGGCCGATATGGTCGGCGGCCGCGAGCGGAATGTCGCCGTCGATCAGCGCCTCGATCGCCGCCTCCGCATCGTCGCTGAGCTTGTAGCCGTCGGGGCCGAACAATTTGATGCCGTTGTCGGCGAACGGATTGTGGCTGGCCGAGATCATCACGCCGATATCGGCGCGCATCGACTGGGTGAGCATGGCCACGCCGGGCGTCGGCATCGGCCCGACCATCACCACGTCCATGCCCACGCTGGTGAAGCCCGCCACCAATGCCGATTCGAGCATATAGCCCGACAGCCGCGTGTCCTTGCCGATCAGCACGCGGTGGCGGTGATCGCCGCGCAGGAAATAGGTGCCGGCCGCCATCCCCACCTTCATCGCCATCGCCGCGGTCATCGCACCCGCATTGGTGAGGCCGCGAATCCCATCGGTGCCGAAATATTTTCTTGCCATGCCTGCCGCCGTCCGTTCCGCTAGAGCCGTACGCCAACCGCTCTAATGCATCGGCGGGCGGCGGGGCCACCCCCTGCCGCACGCCGCATGTCTGCCCAACCCGTTCGAAAGTCCCCATGTCGCAGGCGACCCGGATCCTTCTCTCGCTCGTCGCCGGCCTGATCGGCGGAATCGCGCTCGCCGCCTTCGCGCCCGCCCTGGTCGATCCGGCCGCCAGCGTCGCCCAGCCGATCGGCACCGCATGGCTGAACGCGCTGCAGATGACGATCGTGCCGCTGGTGGTGGCGCTGCTCATCACCGGCGTCGCGGCCACCGCCGAGGCGGCGCAGGCGGGGCGGCTCGCCGCGCGCGCGATCGCGCTCTACGTCGCGCTGCTGGTCGCCTCGGCCACCGCGGCGGCGGTGCTGACGCCGCTCTTCCTGCGCATCGTGCCGATCCCCGCCGCCTCCGCCGCCAGCCTGCGCGCCGCGCTGGTGGGGCACGAGACCGTCGCCAAGGCGCCGCCGCTCGGCCAGTTCCTCGCCGGCATCATCCCCGCCAACATCGTGAAGGCAGCAGCGGAAAACGCGTTCCTGTCGCTCATCATCTTCGCGCTCGTCTTCGCCTTTGCGATGACTCGGATCGCGCCCGAGGGCCGCGCGCTGCTCACCGCCTTCTTCACCGCGGTGCGCGATGCGATGCTCGTCGTGATCGAATGGATCCTGTGGATCGCGCCGGTCGGCGTGTTCGCGCTGGCGCTCGTCGTCGGCGCGCGCGCGGGCACCGGCGCGTTCGGTGCGCTCGTCCATTACATCGCGATCGTCGCGGGCGTCGGCGCGGTGGTGTCGCTCGCCGCCTATCCGCTGGCGGTGATCGGCGGCCGCACCGGGCTTGGCGCCTATACCCGCGCGGTGTTGCCAAGCCAGGCGGTCGCGATCAGCACGCAATCCTCGATCGCGACGCTGCCGGCGATGATCGAGGGCGCGAGCGCGCTGGGCGTGCCGGTCGCCACCTCGGGCGTCACGCTGCCGCTGGCGGTGGCGATCTTCCGCGCGACCGGGCCGGCGATGAACCTGGCTGTGGCGATCTACGTCGCCACCTGGTTCGGCGTGACACTCACGCCCGCCGTGCTCGCGGTCGGGATCGTGGTGGCGACGCTTACCTCGCTCGGCTCGGTCAGCCTGCCCGGCACGATCAGCTATGTCAGCGCGATCGCACCGATCGCCTCGGCGCTGGGCGCGCCGGTTGCGCCGCTCGGCCTGCTCGTCGCGGTGGAGACCATCCCCGACATCGTCCGCACGCTCGGCAACGTGATGATGGACCTTGCCGCCACCTTGGCCGTTTCCGCTCTTAGCGCCCGGCCGACCGACGACCGGGGCTGACCACGGAGACCTCCTGATGAAACAGCGCACCTTGGGCGACGGCCTCGTCGTCTCCGCGCTCGGCCTTGGCTGCATGCCGATGGTGGGCGACGGCATGTACGGCGCGGCGGACGAGGGCGAGAGCATCGCCACCATCCACCGCGCGATCGACCTGGGCGTCACGCTTTTCGACACCGCCGAGATCTATGGCCCGCACACCAACGAGGCGCTGCTCGGCCGCGCCATCAAGGGCAAGCGCGACGGATTGGTGATCGCCACCAAATTCGGCTTCCGGATCGAAGACGGCAAGCGCGGCCAGGGGCTGAACAGCACGCCCGAAAACGTGCGCGCAGCGTGCGAGGGATCGCTGAAGCGGCTCGGCATCGACACGATCGACCTGTTCTACCAGCACCGCGTCGATCCCGACGTGCCGATCGAGGAGACGGTGGGCGCGATGGCCGATCTGGTGAAGGCGGGCAAGGTGCGCCATCTGGGCCTGTCGGAGCCCGGCATCGAATCGATGCGCCGCGCCGCCGCGGTCCACCCGATCGCCGCGCTCCAGAACGAATATTCGCTGTGGGAGCGCGATCTGGAGACCGAGATCCTGCCGCTCGCCCGGGCGCTCGGCATCGGGCTCGTGCCCTATAGCCCGCTCGGCCGCGGCTTCCTGACCGGGCAGGCGCAGCGGCCGGAGACCCTGGGCCCGGACGATTTCCGCCGCAACGATCCGCGCTACGCGCCCGAGAATTTCGACCGCAACATGGAAATGGTCGCCGTGGTGAAGCGGATCGCCGACGCGCACGGCGTCAGCGCGGCGCAGGTGGCGCTCGCCTGGCTGCTGGCGCAAGGGCCCGATGTGGTGCCGATCCCCGGCTCCAAGCGGCGCGCCACGCTGGAGGACAGCATGGCCGCGCCCGATCTCGCGCTCACCGCCGACGATCTCGCCGCGCTCGACGCCGCCGCCCCGCGCGGCGGCACGGCGGGGCCGCGCTATGGCGAGGCGATGATGGCGATGGTCCGCCGCTGAATCACCGCCTGCGGGGCGGGACCGTCTCGCCGTCGGTACGGAAACCGGCGGCGGACGGTTCGGCCAGTTCGTTCTGCCCCGCCATTGCATGCGCGGGATCGTCGACGAGCGTGTCGAGATGCATCAGCCGGCGGAACCACGGCGCGATCGCGATCAGCACGACGCCCGCACCGATCCCGAACCAGCCGACCGTCGTGTAGACGTCGAGCACGCGTTCCTGGCCTGCCCCCGCCACGCCCTCACCCCCGCCGGTCGCCTGCGAGATCAGCCCGGCGGCGAAATTGCCCGCCGCGGTGGCGAAATACCAGGTGCCCATTACCAGGCTGGCCATGTTGGCCGGGCTCAGCCGGTTCATCGCCGACAGGCCGACGGGCGACAGGCACAATTCGCCCGTCGTCTGGAACAGATAGATGAGGAAGATGAAGAGCACCGGGGTCAGCTGCCCGATCCCCGCCGCCTTCGCACCCCACACCAGCACCAGAAAGCTGAAGCCGAGCTGGAGCATGGCGATCCCGAACTTGGCGGGCGCGGACGGCTCGCGCCCGCGTTTGGCGAGAAACGTCCACAGCCATGCGATGACCGGCCCGAAGATCATGATGTAGAGCGAGTTGACCGACTGGAAGACCGAGGCCGGCACGTCGAAGCCCGCCATGTGGCGATCGACATGCTCGTCGGTATAGAGGTTCAGCGAATTGCCCGCCTGTTCGAACAGCGCCCAGAACAGGATCGAGGCGAAGATCAGGAACAGCAGCGCGAAGATCCGGTCGCGGTCCTCGCGCGGCAGGCGCAGCACGGCGGTGTAGATCACATAACCGACCAGCGCCGCGCCCGCGATGCCCAGCAGCGTGCCGACCAGATCCTGATGCTGGATCAGCCACCAGATCGCCACCACCGCGATCAGGCCGCTGGCATAGAGCCACGCCTCGAACGGCAGCCCCACAGTCCGCGTGCGCAGCCGCGCTGGATCGGTGGGCTCGCCCCGGCCGAGCAGCGCGGGCCGGCCGAGCACGAACACCACCAGGCCCAGCAGCATGCCGACGCCCGCCGCGCCGAATCCCCAAGACCAGCCATAGCGTTCGCCCAGCCAGCCGGCGACGATCGCGCCCAGGAACGCGCCCGTGTTGATGCCGATATAGAAGATCGTATAGGCCGGATCGCGGCGCGGATCGGTGCGCGGATAGAGCTGCCCCACGATCACCGAGATATTGGCCTTCAGGAAGCCCGCGCCGACGATGATGAAGCTGAGCGCGAGCCAGAACAGGTTGATGGTCGGATCGCTTTGGCCGCCGCTGCCCTCCACGGCCATCAGCCCGTGGCCGAGCACCAGCAGCACCGCGCCGTACAGCACCGCCTTGCGCTGCCCGAGATAGCGATCCGCCATGTAACCGCCGATCACCGGCGTGATGTACACCAGCGCGGTATAGGCACCGTAGATCAGCGAGGCATGTTCCTTGTCGAACAGCCAATGCTTGGTGAGATAGAAGATCAGCAGCCCGCGCATGCCGTAATAGGAAAACCGCTCCCACATCTCGGCGAAGAACAGCACGAACAGGCCGACGGGGTGGCCGAGAATGGTGCGCCCCTCGGGAAGCGGCGGCGTGGGGTAGGCGGCGATGGCCATCGGCGGCTCTGCACTCCAGATATCGTCGCCGACTGCCGGCATACGCGGATATCGGCGCCAGCGTAGCGGCAAAGCGCGCCCTGTAAATATGCGGGGGCCACGCCTATCTGTCGCGACGATGCTGAACGACGCCTCCACCCCGCTTTCGCTGCTCGCCACCCGCCGATCGGGCAAGCCGCGCGACCTCGTGGCCCCCGGGCCCGTCCCCGATCAGCTCGCGACGATCCTGACGATCGCCGCGCGCACCCCGGATCATGGCAAGCTCGCGCCCTGGCGCTTCGTGGTCGTGCCACTGGAAGCGCGCGCGGCGCTGGCGGGCGTGCTGGCCGAGGCCTTTCGCGCCGAGCGGCCGGGTGCGCAGGCCGCCGAGCTGGAGGGGCTCGCCCAGTTCGCGCACCAGGCGCCCGCGCTCGTCGTGGTGTTGTCGTCGCCCAAACCCAGCAAGATCCCGGTCTGGGAGCAGGAATTGTCCGCCGGGGCGGCCTGCATGAACCTGCTCCACGCCGCGCATGCGCTGGGCTTCGCCGGCGGCTGGCTCACCGGCTGGCCGGCGTTCAGCGAGACGGTGCGCGACGCGTTTGGCCAGGCGCCCGAGCGGATCGCCGGTTTCGTCTTCCTCGGCACCCCCTCGCGCCCGCTCGACGAACGCCCCCGGCCCGACATGGCGGCGATCGCCAGCGTCTGGGCGGAGGGCCGGGGCTCGTGAGACTCGACGCCGCCGCCCCTTTGCTGTATTAACGCAGCATGACAGCGCTCAACAGCGACGACAGCCCCGTCTATATCCGCCTGCGCGGCACGATCGCCGCCGGCATCCTGCGCGGCGATTACGGCGCGGGCGACCAGCTTCCCTCGGTCCGCGCCTTCGCCGCCGAACATGGCGCCAACCCGCTGACCGTCGCCAAGGCGTATCAGAGCTTCCAGGACGACGGCTATGTCGAGGTGCGCCGCGGTGTCGGCATGTTCGTGCTGCCCGGGGCGGCCGAACGGCTGCGCATCGCCGAACGCGAGACGTTCGTGGGCGTCCACTGGCCCCGCATCCGCGACCATATCGCGCTACTGGGCCTCGACGCGGGCGATCTGCTCGAACGCGCCTAGAACAGCCCGAGCGTGGCCACTTCGTCCACGTCCAGATCGATGCCGAACATCAGGCTGAGCCGCATGCGATAGATGCGCGGATCGGCGACCTCGCCGCTCGTCGCCTCCTCGCCCGATCGGCGGCGATACAGCCGGTCGGTCAGCGTGGCGAAGCCGCGCGGCAGCACGATGCTGACGATCGCATGGTTGCGAAAGCGGCTGTCGGGCGCGGTCGATGTCCAGTGGTTGCTGAGCATCAGGTCCGCCGGTTCGACGTTCGCCAGCGTGAAGCTATATTGCGCGCGCAGCCCCGCGCCCGTGTCGCGGCCGTCGGTGGTGAGCGGATCGCCCTCGCGCGCGAGCATCCAGCCGTCCTCGCTGCTGGTGAGCACGAAGCGCGCGCCATCGGGCGCCAACGTCTCGGCGCCGTCCGCCAGCGGCATCACCGGTGCATAGCTGCCGCCGAAGCCCGCATCCGCAATCCAGTTCTGTCCGTCGATCGTGACCAGCGCCAGCGTGTGCGTCAGCGGCGGCACGCCGGTCGCCCCCAGCCAGACGCGGGCGAGCAGCGGCCGCGCGACGAAGCCCAGCGCGTCGAGCGCATCGAGGAACAGCCGGTTCTGCTCGAAGCAGTAACCGCCGCGCCGCGCGGTCACCAGCTTGGCGAACACGCTCGCGCTGTCGATCGCGATGACCCGCCCGAGCCGCACGTCCAGATTTTCGAACGGGATCGCCAGCCGGTGCGCCTGCTGCAGCCGCTGGAGCCCGGCCGCATCGGGCGTCGGCCGCGCCGGCATGCCGATCCGCGCGAAATACGCGCCGACGTCGAAGCTCATGCCGCGAACATCTCCGGCTCCACGGCGTAGAGCGTCTCCGCGCTCGCAGTGGCGGCGGCGAGCAACCCCATCGCCTCGGGCACGATCTGTTCGAGATAGAAACGCACCGCCGCCGCCTTCATCCGCGCGAACGCATCGTCCCCTGCCCCATTCTCGACGACGGCGCGGCCCTGTCGCTCCATCAGCCAGCCGCAGGTCGCGACCGACAGCATCGTGAGGAAGGGATAGCTCGCCGCCAGCCGGTCGTCCGCATCCGCCGTCGCGAGCCGCCGGCCGACATCCTCGCACGCATCGACCAGCGCGCGCAGCCGCGCGTCGCGCGCCTCCGCGCGAATGTCGGCGATCAGCCGCGCGAACACGCCGCCATTGTCCAGCCCAAGCTTGCGCCCGACCAGATCGGCCGCCTGGATGCCGTTGGTGCCCTCGTAAATGGGGGTGATCCGCGCATCGCGGAAATACTGCGCCGCGCCCGTCTCCTCGACATAGCCCATGCCGCCATGGACCTGGATGCCGATGCTGGCCACTTCGTTGCCGATATCGGTGCCATGCGCCTTGGCGAGCGGCGTCACCAGCTCGAGCCGACCGCGTGCTTCGGCATCGCCCAGCCCCGCGCGATCCACCTGGCCCGCGGCATAATAGACCAAGGCGCGCGCGGCCTGGGTCTGCGCCTTCATCCGCATCAGCATGCGCCGTACGTCGGGATGCTGGACGATCGCGACCGACGCCTTGTCGGGCGATCCCGCGCGCGCCGACTGCACCCGATCCAGCGCATAGGCGACCGCGGCCTGGGTCGCGCCCTCGGCCACCTGCACGCCCTGCAGGCCGACGTTCAGCCGGGCGTTGTTCATCATCGTGAACATCGCGCGCATCCCGGCATGTTCCGCCCCGATCAGCTCGCCGATGCAATCGTCGTGATCGCCGAAGCTCAAGACGCAGGTGGGCGAGGCGTGCAGCCCCATCTTGTGCTCGATCGACACGACGCGCACGTCGTTGAAGTCGCCCGGCGTACCATCCTCGGCCAGCCGGTATTTGGGCACGAGGAACAGCGAGATGCCGCGCGTGCCCGGCGGCGCGTCCGGGGTGCGCGCGAGGACGAGGTGGACGATGTTCGCCGCCATGTCGTGATCGCCGAACGAGATATAGATCTTGGTGCCCTTGATCGCCCATTTGCCGTCACCGAGCGGCTTGGCCGTGGCGCGGAGCGCGCCGACATCGCTGCCCGCCTGCGGCTCGGTTAGGTTCATCGTGCCGGTCCATTCGCCGGTGGCCAGATGCGGCAGATAGAGCGCCTGCTGCTCGGGGCTGCCGTGATGCGCCAGCGCCTCGATCGCGCCCACCGTCAGCGTGGGGCAGAGCGCGAAACCCATGTTCGCGGAGCCGAGCGTGTCGAGCACCGCGGTCTGGATCGCGAACGGCAACCCCTGCCCGCCGAACTCTTCGGCCACGCCGATCGTGCCCCAGCCGCCCTCGACATAATCGCGGTACGCCGCGCCGAACCCGTCGGGCATCACCACGCCGTCCGGCGTCCATTTCGCCCCCACGGTGTCGCCGATCCGGTTGAGCGGCGCCCATTCGCCCGCCGCGAACTGGCCGACGCCGTCGAGCACCGCATCGACCACGTCGTCGCTCGCCGCCGCAAAGCGCGGCGTCTCGGCCAGTTCGCCGATCCGCACCACCTGATCGAGTACGAAACGCTGTTCCTGCGTCGGGGGGGTGAAAGCCATCGTCGCGTCCTCTTATCTCTCGCTTATGGCGGGGCTATAGCGGCGCATCATGGCGCCTCCAAACCCCCGAATTCTCCCTTACGGCACGGCCGCCATCGCGGCCGCCGCCGCCGCGATCCGCGCCGGGGGAATCGTCGGGGTGCCGACCGAAACCGTCTATGGCCTGGTCGCGGACGCGACCGATTCGAAGGCGGTCGCGCGGATCTATGCGGCCAAAGGCCGGCCGCGCTTCAACCCGCTAATCGTCCATGTGCTCGACCGCGCCGCCGCCGATCGGATCGCGGTCTTCGATGCCGATGCCGCCGCACTCGCCGACGCCTTCTGGCCGGGACCGCTCACGCTGGTGCTGCCGCTGCGCGCCGATGCCGGGATCGCCGCGCTGGTCACGGCGGGGCTCGCCACGATCGCGGTGCGCGTGCCCTCGGGACGGGCGATGCGCGACCTGATCGCCACGAGCGGTCGGCCGCTCGCCGCACCATCGGCCAACGCCAGCGGCGGCATCAGCCCGACGACCGCCGCACATGTCGTCGCGAGCCTCGGCGACGCGGTGCCGCTTGTGATCGACGACGGCGCCTGTGCGGCGGGGCTGGAGTCGACGATCGTGGCGGGGCGCGAAATCCTGCGTCCGGGGCCAGTGACGGCGGCCGATCTCCAGATCCTGTTCCCCGGCGAAGGCCGGGGCCCAGCGGGGACGGCTCCCGCGACCGCGCACAGCGCATATCAGGGCGCCCCCCCAACCGGGCCCCGACCTTCGCCGGGGAACAGGGTCGTCAACGCGCCCGGCCAGCTCGACAGCCATTATGCGCCGCGCAAGCCGCTCCGTCTGGATGCCACCACCGCCCAACCCGGCGAGTGGTTCATCGGCTATGGCCCGCTCCCCGGCGACGAGAGCCTCGGCGACGACCCCGTCACCGCCGCGGCCAATCTCTTCGCCGCGCTCCACCGCGCCGATGCCGCACCGGGCACGCGGATCGCGGTGGCGCCGATCCCGCCCGAGGGTATCGGCGCGGCGATCGCGGATCGCCTGCGCCGCGCCGCGCACCGTTAGGCGGTCACCGCCCGCGAGCGTTCTGCAAAGCTCTTGCGCAGCTTCTGCAGCTTGGGCGGGATCACCGCCATGCAATAGGGATTGGAGCGCCCCGACGTCTCCCAATAATCCTGGTGATAGCCTTCGGCCGGATACCAGGTGGCGCCGATCGCATCCGTGGGCGTCTCGATCGTGGTGACGATAGGCTTGGCCGAGTCAACCTGCGCGCGCGCCTTCGCGGCTTCCATCTTGGCGGCCTGTTCCGCGTCCTTGGGGAACATCGCCGAACGATATTGCGTACCGACATCGTTGCCCTGCCGGTTGAGCTGCGTCGGATCGTGCGTCGCAAAGAAGATGTCGAGCAGGTCGCCCAGCGCCAGCCGCTCGGGATCGAAGCCGATCCGGATCGCCTCGGCATGGCCGGTATCGCCGCCGCACACCGCGCGATAGGTCGGGTCGGCGACATGCCCCCCGATATAGCCGCTTTCGACCGACTCCACGCCGATCACATCCTTGAACACCGCCTCGGTGCACCAGAAACACCCGCCCGCCAGCATTACAACATCCGTCATGTCCGTCTCCTTTCGCCCAAGATAGGAAGCCGCTAACCGAGCACAAAGAGGAGCGATGCATGCGGGTGATGGTAACGGGCGGTGCGGGCTATATCGGCAGCCATGCGGTGCTGGCGCTGCTCGATGCCGGGCATGCGGTGGTGGTGGTCGACAATCTCGTGACGGGCTTCGCCTGGGCGGTCGATCCGCGCGCCGCGTTGGTGGAGGCGAACGTCGCCGATGACGACCGGGTGCGCGCCGCGATCCGCGACCACGGCGTCGAGGCGATCATGCATTTCGCCGGCTCCGTGGTGGTGCCCGAAAGCGTGGCCGATCCGCTCAAATATTATCGCAACAACACCGCCGCCAGCCGCGCGCTGATCGAGAGCGCGGTGGTGGAGCGCGTGCCGCACTTCATCTTTTCCTCCACCGCCGCGACCTATGGCACGCCCGAACGCGTGCCCGTGGCTGAGGGCGACCCGACCGTGCCGATCAACCCCTATGGCATGTCGAAGCTGATGACCGAGGCGATGCTGCGCGACGTGGCGGCGGCACACCCGATCAACTATGCGGCGCTGCGCTATTTCAACGTGGCGGGCGCCGATCCGGCGGGGCGCAGCGGCCAGTCGACCGTCGGCGCGACCCACCTCATCAAGATCGCGGTCGAGGCCGCCACCGGCAAGCGTGGCCATGTCGGCGTCTACGGCACCGATTTCGCCACGCCCGACGGCACCGGGGTGCGCGATTACATTCATGTGAGCGATCTGGCGGCGGCGCATGTCGCCGCGCTAGACCGGTTGGCGGCGGAGCCGACGCGCAGCCATGTGCTCAACGCCGGCTATGGCCGCGGCTTTTCGGTGCTCGAGGTGCTCGACGCGGTGGACCGCGTGACGAACATGCGGATCGACCGCCGCTTCGAGGGGCGCCGCGCGGGCGATCCGCCGATGCTGATCGCGGACAATGCCGCGATCCTGGCGACGCTCGACTGGCAGCCCGCGCGCGCCGATCTCGACGGCATCGTCCGCGATGCGCTCGCCTGGGAGCGCGCGCTCGCTGATCGGCAGCCATGAGGCTGCGCTCGCTGCTCTTCGTCCCCGGCGACCGGCCCGAACGGATGGCGAAGGCCGCCGCGTTCGATGTGGGCGCGCTGATCCTCGATCTGGAGGACGCGGTCGCGCCCGCGGCCAAGGTGGCGGCGCGGGGCCATGTCGCCGCGTTCCTCGCCCAGCCACGGACGGTGCCGCTGTTCGTCCGCATCAACCCGCTCGATTCGGGGCTGGCGGACGACGATCTCGCCGCGGTGCTGCCCGGCCACCCCGACGGCATCGTGCTGCCCAAGGCGGAGGGGGCAGCGAGCCTCGCCGCGCTCGACGCGAAGCTGGAGGGCGCGATCCGTATCCTGCCGATCGCGACCGAAACCCCGGCCGCGATCTTCGCGCTCGGCAGCTATGGCGGCGTCACGCCGCGGCTGGCCGGGCTGACCTGGGGCGCCGAAGACCTGCCCGCGGCGATCGGCGCGGCCACGTCGCGCGAGCCGGACGGGAGCTATACCGAACCTTACCGGCTTGCGCGCGCGCTCACGCTGTTCGGCGCGCATGCCGCCGGCGTGCCGGCGATCGAGACGGTCTATCCCGATTTCCGCGACCGCGACGGGCTCGCCGCTTATGCCGCGCGCGGCGCGCGCGACGGGTTCACCGGCATGATGGCGATCCACCCGGCGCAACTGCCGGTCATCAACGCCGCCTTCACGCCCGACGCGGCAGCCATCGCCGCGGCCCGGCGGATCGTCGACCTGTTCGCCGCCAACCCCGGCGCGGGCGCGCTTCAGCTCGACGGGCGGATGGTCGATGCGCCGCACCTGAAGGCCGCGCAGACGTTACTCGCGCGCGCCTAGCGCCCGCCACCAGCCGAGCGCCCAGACGGTGCCGAAGCTCCAGCCGGCGAGCACGTCGGTCGGCCAGTGGACCGCGAGATAGACGCGGCTGAACCCGATCAGCCCGACGAGCAGCACCGCCGCCACGGCGACATAGGTCCGCCCCGCCCCCGGCGGCTGCGCCCGCATCGCCAGCAGCGCGACGAGCGACGCCACCGCCGCGCTGTCGGCCGAATGCGCGCTGGGATAGCTGTAATTGCCGACGAGGATCCAGTGCGGCACGACCTCGGGACGCGCCCGTGCGACGATCGCCTTCACGATGTTCACCGCCTGCCCTGCGCTGGCGCTCGCCCCCGCCAGCAGGATCGCATCGCGCCAGTGTCGCCGGGCGAGCAGCCACCCCGCCACGATCGCGACGAGCAGCGTCAGCACCGGCCCGCTGCCAAGCGCGGTAACGTCCGTCACCACGCCCAGCCATCGGCCGCCCGCATCCGCGCGGCGAATGCCGGCCAGAATGGCGGTATCGACGCCCATCGCCACACCCGTGACGAGCCAGCGCCCGACGATCAGCAGCGCCGCGACCGCGGCCGCCCCGATGGCGACGCCGCCGCCCATGGACAACACAGCGCGGCCGCGCAGCCCGTCCACCCCTGTCGCCCGCTCGCCTCGCGTCATCGCATCTCCCTTCAACGCCACGAACCCGAAACGCCGCGCGGTACGTTGGCGCCGCACCACAACAAGGACAATGGCATGAGCATCTTCGGTTCGATCAAGGACGCCATCTTCGGTCACCCCGCGGTCGCCGCTCCCGAGCCCGCCCCGGCAGCCCCCGCCCAAGCCGCCCCCGCCCAGGAAGCTGCGCCAGCTCCGGCGCCGGCCGCCGCACCCGAGACGGTGGACGCTGACGCCGCCCTCGCCAAGATCGCGCATGCCAAGGGCGATCCGGACCTCAATTGGCAGACGTCGATCGTCGATCTGATGAAGCTGCTCGGCCTCGATTCGAGCCTCGCCAACCGCGAACAGCTCGCCACCGAACTCGGTTATACGGGCGAAAAGGACGGTTCGGCCGAGATGAACACCTGGCTCCACGAAGCGGTGATGAACCGCATCCGCACGGGCAAGTGACGCACGATCGCACTGGCCCAAGATAGAATTGCAACTTACGGTTTTGCGCGAGTTTTGGTGTAGATCCCGGTCGCTAGCGGTCCTTCAAGACGCAGAGGCTCGAGTTTCCGTTCCGGATGGAAGGGCGGGTTTCGATGCCGACTTCGGCTGGAAAGGCAACCATGGGCGATCCGGGATCATGCCGATCTCAATGAGCTTAGACGAAGCAGCACCTCATACGGAGTCGCCCGGAGATGCTCCGGAAGCCCGGCCCGGGCTTCGGCGCGCATCCCGGCGACCGGCGAGACCAGTCGGCCGAACGTGCGGTAGGGCGCCCGTAGCTCCGCCGCCAGCGCAGCCTCCTCTGACGGCGGCACGATGCGCTGGCAGGTTTCGGAGACGTCGACGCCCCATGTCCACATCCATTTCAGCGGCGCTTCGCAGAGCGTGCACGTGTCGGCGCGTCGCCACCCGCTATGACAAAACCGCCGATTCCTACATCGGTTTCGTCAGCCTCGCATCAGCAATGTCAGATCAAAAACTGATAGAGCCGCGTCGGCTCCGTCCCGATCGCAGACGAGGGATAGAACCTCAGGCGGCCGACATCCGCGGCCAGCGTCCATTCTGCGGCTCCAGGTGCGGTCTGTTTAAGCGATAGCAACTGGGCGGAGGTGAGGGGGACGAAGCGATCACCCATTGCGAAGAGTGCCAGCGGGCCCTGCATGGCTGCAACACGGGCGGGATGCTGCGCGTCGACGGGTTCCAGCCTCAGCGGGCGGTCAATTGACAACGCGACCTTGTCGCCGTTGCGCCACTCGCGTGCCACCACCGCGAACCGGCCCGGCGCGACGCCGCCCACCGCACGGCCGTTGACCAGCAGCCGCGTCTGCGGTCCCGCCCAGGCGGGAATGCGCAGCCGCAGCGCCATCTTCACCGGGCGCGGCGCCTCGACCGCCATCGCGATGTCGGAACCGAGCGGATAGCCGCCCTGCTGCGTCAGCGTCAGCGCGGGCGCGCCATCGCGGCGCCAGACGACGCGCGACGGGATGTAGAGGTTGACGAACACGCCCTTGTCGTCGCGCAGATAGGCGCTGGGGCCGTAGTCCGCCGCCAGCTGGCCGATCGACCCCGAACAGCAGGGGCAATTATATTCGAAATAGGATTTGGCCCCGATCTCGCTGTAATCGGCATAATAATAGGCCGAGCCATCGGGGCGGAGCGGGAGCGCGCCGAGGCTGGCGTTGTACATCAGCTTTTCCATGGCGTCGCCGTAGCGGCTGTCGCCGGTCGCCCGCATCAGATAGCGTGCGACCTTGAAATGGCCGTACGTGCCGCACGGCGCCTCGAAGCTGCTATGGGTGGTGGTCAGGCTGTTGCCAAGGCCGCCCGAGCCGGGTTCGACGAAGCTCTCGTTCGGCCCCCAGCCGCCCGTCGCCCAGCTCTGGTTCAGCACGAATTGCAGGCCGTTGCGCGCCGCCGCGAGGTGCCGCGGATCGCCGTCGACCATATAGGCGCGCATCGCCGAGGCGAGCGCGTTGACATGGCTGTAGGCATGGCGTCCCGGCAGCACGTTGCGCCCGTCGGCGAGCGGGTTGAAATAGGTGTCGTCGAGCAGATAGGCGCGCGCCAGCCCGTGGAAGCGGTCGCCCGCGCCGCGCTCGGCCGCGATGTAGAAATTCTCCGGCAGCGTATAGGTCTCGTCCCAGCCGAACGCGGCGTTCCGCCCGGGCGGCACCTTGACGAGCTGCCGGTCCTGCGCCCGTCCCGGCAGATAGGGCAGGACGGCGTCGGTCGCAGGACCGATCAGCTTCAACGCCTGCTGGTTGCCGGTGAAGGCATAGGCGTCGAGCAGACCCATCAGCGTCTTGTCGTAGGTGTAGGCGGGAAGCGGATAGTCCTTGTAGAAATCGGGCGTGATCGTCGGCGCGAAGCCGGCGATCAGCCGGTCGACCTTGGCCTTGGCCGCCGCGTCGCCCGACACGGCGTACCCACGCGACAGGGCGGAGATATATTGGCCGAAGCTGTGGCCGGGGATGAAGCCGTGCATGTCGCGCGGAGGGTCGAAACCCTCCGCCGCGTCATACCAGCCGCCCAGCTTGTTCGGCCCGACCGGCAGCCCCGCCGCGACCCGGAACGGCCGCAACAGCGCATCGTCATCCATCGCGATCAGCGCGGCGAGCGTCTGGTCGAACTGCTTGCGCACCGGACCGTCGAGCAGCGTCACGTCGCCATAACCGCATTCGGTCATCAGCGAGCGCCCCGCAGCCGGCGCCGCCGTCACCGCCGCCGCCGCCTGGCCGGCCAGCGCGGCGCCGCCGATCAGTCCGCCCATCCCGGCCAGCACGTCGCGGCGCCCCATGGTCATCCGATCCGTCATCCTCTGCCTTTCCTGCTTTTTGTCTTCTATATTAAAAGCGAAAGCGCGCGCCCACCGAATAGATGCGCCCTTCGTACCGGACGTCCCGCGGATAGATGGGGGCGCCGACATAGCTTCCCCAAGGCTTGCCCAGAAGATTGGTCGCGTCCGCCGTCAGCGTGATGTTCGACAGAATGTCGTAGCTGGCCGACAGATCGAGCCGGCTGATCGCCTTGTTGTACACCGTCGCGAATACGCCCGGCGCGGTGTAGGACGAGATGTAGCGCGAGCGGTCGTTATAGGCGAGGCGAACCGACACCGGCCCCTTTTCGTACAGGCCGATCAGGTTGTAGCTGAACTTCGACACGTTCGGGATCTCGCCCGCGGTGGTCGAGAGGCCCGGTACGGACGGCAGCGTTTCCTTGCCGTCGATATAGGTGCCGTTCGCCTGAATGCCGAAGCCGCTGAGGAAGCCGGGCAGGAAGTCGAAGAAGGTCGAGAACGCCGCCTCGATGCCCTTGATCTGGCCGCTGCCGGCGTTCTGCGGGCGGTAGACGAGGATCGAACCGACCGTCGGATCGGTCTCGCGGGTGCCGAACACGTCGATGAAGCCGTTGATCTTGCGGTAGAAGCCGGCGACCGACACCGAACTGCTGCGGCCGAAATAATATTCCACCGATGCGTCGTAGTTGGTCGATCGGATCGGCTGCAGGTTCGGGTTGCCGCCATTGCCGGTATAGGAGATGTCGCCGCCGATCGTACCCTGCTGGATCACCAGCGCGGGATTGATCTGGTTGAAGCCGGGGCGCGTCAGCGATTTGGTGAAGGCGAGACGGACGAGCAGCTTGCTGGTCAGGTTGGCCTGCAAATTGACGTTGGGCAGGATGTCGACATAGCTCTGCTTGGTGTTGATGGGCGAGAAGGTGGTCGCGCCCGCCACCGTCGTCGACGATGTCGTGCCGCGCAGCGTGTTGTTGGTGACGACCAGCCGCGCACCGATCACGCCTTCGATCGGGATGCCGATGTCGAACGTCAGATGGCCTTGCGCATAGCTTGCGATCGTACGCTCGGTGGCGGCGAAGGAGTTGACCGGATTATAGTCGGGCACCGCCGGCGCCCATACCGCCTGCGCGGCGGCCGATGCGCCCGACGCGACCAGACCCTGGCGGACGAACTGGCGGATCGCGGCCAGATTGTTGACGATCCCGTCGGTCGAGAACTGCCAGTAGCTGTGGAACTGCTGGACGTCGTTACCCTCGAATCCGGGCGCGATGATCCCGCCCGAACTTGCCCCGGGCACCGAGGTGATCGGGATGTTCAGCTGTGGGAAGGACGCGTAGCGATCGCCCGACTGCGAGGAGGCGTCGCGGCTGGCGTAGCGGAAACCGAAATCGAGCTTGGGCAGGAAGGTGATGCCCGTGTCCAGCTTCAACGTGGTCAGCGACTGCCACTGCGAGCCCGCGGAGCGGCTGCGCTGATCGTAGAGCCCGCGGAAATTATAGGCGGAGGGCTGGGTGAAATCGACGCCGCTCGGCGTGAAATCGACGCTGCCCTGCACGTTCAGGTGCACGTCGAGCGAAAGCGGCGACGTGACGACCGTGTCGAACATGTTGTACTGGCTCGACACGACCGATTTGGTGTAGGCCAGATCGGTGGTGATCTCGGCGATGCCGGTGTGCCACTTGGCGCCGATCGCCCCCTGGGTGGTGTCGGACCGGTCCTGCGTCACCCATTTGGACGGGCCGTTCGCCAGCCCGACATTGGCCTGGTAACTCGCCGGCGTCAGGCCGCTGGGAATGAGCACCACATTGTTGAGCGAGGGCGCGCGCGTCTGAACGGCAATGCCGAAGAAATCGTCGCCGCTGCGCCCGCGGTACGCCTGCCACAGGCCGTCGGCATAGATTTCAAGATTGTCGGTGGGGCGCCACTGAAGCGAACCGTTGACCGACGGCCGCTGGCGATAGCCGCGCGCATAATAGAGGCCGATGTCCTGCGGGTAGGTGAAATTGCGTCCGACCGACGCCGGGGTCACCGTCTGGGTGGGCAGCAGATAATCCTGGAAGCCCTGATAGCGGACCGCGTTGAGATAGTTCGCGCGGGTATAGGAGACGTTCAACAGCGCGCCGATCTCGCCGATGCCGGTCTGCCAGCGATCGGAGATCAGAAGGCTGCCATTGGGATCATATTTGTGCGACTCGTCATTGTAGGTGCCGCGCACGGAGCCGGCGAGCTCGAACCCCTTGAAATCGAACGGGCGGCGCAGGCCGATGTTGATGAGGCCGGCGATCCCGCCCTCCAGATTCTCGGCGGTGGTGTTCTTGAACACCTCCAGCTTGGCGAGCGACTGCGCGGGGAAATCCTGGAACGACACGGTGCGTCCGTCGGCGGTGAAGATCTCGCGGCCCTGCAGCGTGGTCTGCACGTTGGGCAGGCCGCGGATGACGACGCTGTTGGCTTCGTCGCGGAAACGTTCGACCTGAACGCCGGTGACGCGGGCGAGCGCCTCTGCGGCGTTGTTGTCGGGGAATTTGCCGATGTCCTCGGCGACCAGCGCATCGACGATCGCCACCGCGTTGCGCTTCAGGTTCTGCGCGCTGGCGAGGCTCTGGCGGAGGCCCGTGACCACGATGTCGCCGCCCGTCGTGGCGTCGCCGGCAGAAGGCGTGGCGGCGTCGCTCGCCTGCGTCTTCTGGGACGACCCGTCGCCCGCATCGGTCCGGAGCGTCGACGTATCGCCCGACGGGATCACGTTGCCGGTCGCGGTCTTGTCCTGAGCGAAGGCGGGACCGGCCAGCGCGAGCGCGAGACCTGCAACCGAGGACGAACGAAGTAGCCGAGACGTTTTCACCATTTTTCCCTCTCCTGATCGTGCGGATCATTGCCCGCTTTCGATGAGCCCAATCTCCGGCACCGGCCGGGCGATGTCAAGCATTTGTAGGGGTAATGGTGAATTTATCGATGTCATTCTTGCTGCCGGCTTCGGTCGGCTCACGGAGTCACTCCATATATCCTTGAAATTTGGGAGTTTTGCCTAGGCTTGCGATTAATATAATCCTCGGAGTAAAACGGTTGAAAGGTTCCAAAGGCGACATGGCCCGGCATTCCGGCGGGACGTCGGACGAAAAGATGTTGGCGGCCGAGCCGACGGGCGGCAAAGCTGCTCGCCTGCGCAATGGTCCGATCGATCGGTGATCCCGATACTACCGTTGTCGCAGGCGAAACGTGAGCGCGTCGGACCCCAAGCGCGGGAGAGAAAATCGGCATGAAGAATGGCACGATAGCCGAGGAAGCAGGGAAAGAACGCGGGTCCGGCAGACGACTGCGCGGCGCGGTGATCCATATGCTCGGCCGCGCGATCCTGACGGGCGAACATAAGCCCGGCGACATTCTTGCGGGGGAAGTGGCCTATGCCGAGGCGCTCGGCGTGTCGCGCGGCGCCTATCGCGAGGCGATCCAGGGGCTGATCGCCAAGGGACTGGTCGAAAGCCGACCCCGAACGGGAACGCGCGTGCTGCCCCGCCAGCGCTGGAACATCCTCGACCCCGACGTTCTCGCCTGGGCGTTCGCCGGCGTTCCGGACATCCGGCTGTTGCGCAGCCTCTTTGAATTACGTTCGGCGGTGGAGCCCTTTGCGGCCCGGCTGGCGGCGGAGCGGCGGAGCGAGGACGATCTGACGATCATGCGCAATGCGCTCGAGGCGATGGATCGACTGACGCTCGCCACCGATGGCGGCCTGGAAGCGGACCGGGCATTTCACGAGGCGATCCTGTGCGCATCGCAGAACGACGCGCTGATCGCATTGAGCTCGAGCATCGCCGCGGGCGTGGAATGGACCACCCGGTTCAAACAGCGCGATCGCGCTCTGCCGCGCGACCCGCTGCCCGATCACCGCCGGGTCTACGAGGCGATCGCCCGAGGCGATCCCGACGCGGCAGCGGCGGCCATGACCGTGCTCATCAAGCTAGCCATCGACGACACTTGGTTTGGCATGGGCGCAATGGTAGGAGTATAGTCACCTCCGCTATAGTTGACCGATTGGGCCTGTTTGGCAAGTCGGTCGTGTACCAGGCTTTCCATGTCTGCCGGCATTGGCATGGCTTTTAACAGGCTGCTGAAAAGGCCAGGGTTTAGCGATAAAGATGGTGTCGTCGCCATTGTCGTAGGCGAATTCGCCCTCAAGCCATACCTGTTCGTTGGCATTGACCGCACCAGCAAGTTCGCGGTGACGCAGTTGGTCGACAAGGCTGACAGGCGGGCGGCGTGGGAGTTCCTCTGACCTGTTCCCCTTTCAGGCCGCTGATAACTTAGCTTCGTCGTCTTTATGCCCGTGGCGAGGGCGGCTCGTAAACTCAGCGGGTGCCAACCCGCCAAGGCTGCTGTGCGGACGCACGGTGTGTAGTCCGTCCGCCATGCCTCGATGATCCGTCTCGCCACAGCCAGCGATGGGAACAGGTGCTCGTTCAGGCACTCGTCGCGCAAGCGACCATTAAACGATTCCACAAAGCCATTCTGTTGCGGCCTCTCGACTTTGCTCAGGAGAGCCTTGCCCGGCGCGATGTAGTGCCAATCGACCCCGGTGTCCTGGCCCAGGACTCGTTGATCATAGCCAGAAGATGACGGTGGCGGATAGCGCGATGGTGAAGAAGAAGACCCTCGGGCAGGGTCGCTTAAAGTATCGATGGTGCCAACTTGTGCCGGACGCGGCATGCAAGTGCATGAGTTGGCGTGGACGGGAGCAGATGATCGATAGAAGCAACACAAGCGCACCTCTGACCGACCAGGTCAGCGCGGCCATGCTTCACAATGTCGGACTATTCCTCAAGAGGGCGGCGGAGGAGATCGCAGCTCATGGCGACGGCTCTAACGCGACCTTCGGTATCGACCGTACGACGCTCGTCACCGTCCTCATGCAGATAGCCGTCGAGCTTTCGGCGACGGCCCTGGTCCTCAAGCATGAGGGGTTCGTCGGCGTGACGAAGCCCAAGGACCTGCCGACGACGGATGCCGAAGCGAAGGCGCTCGGGGAGGAGGCCAAGATCCGAACCATCAACTTCGAGCAGATGAAGCCCAAGGCCGCCAAATACCTGGGGACGAGGCATTCTGGCTTAATGTCGACTTCCTGCAGCGCACCCGGAACAAGCTCGTCCACTTCCATGCGCCGATCATCGAGGAGGATCGGTTCGATCTCAAGTATGACGCCGTGCAGGTCCTCCTGCAGATCATCGATGGTGGGTCCGCCGGGGCTCGAACCCGGGACCTCTCGATTAAAAGTCGCTTGCTCTACCGACTGAGCTACGGACCCCCGCCATCGATGCACCGCGCCCTAGGTCTGCGGTGGCGGGCGGTCAACCGCGCAGAGAGATGGCGCATCGTCAGACCGCTCGTCGGATCGCGCCACTCCGGCGCGATTTCGGCGAGCGGGGCGAGCACGAACGCCCGCATCGGCAGCGCGGCATGCGGTACGCGCAGCCCCGGGTCAGCCCAGATCCCGCCCGACCACAGCAGGATGTCGAGATCGAGCGCCCGCGCCCCCCAGCGCCGCCCCGGACGGCGCCCGAACCGGCGTTCGATCCGCTTCAGCCGCGCCAGCAGTTCGGGGGGCGATTCGTCCGTTGCGATCAGCACCGCGGCGTTGGCGAAGCGGCGGATCGAGGGGCCGAGCGGTGCGGTGCTCCGGATCCGCGACACCGCCATGATGCCGCCGATCGCGTCCAGCGCGGCCGCCAGCGTCGCGGCGGGGTCGCCATATCGCGTCCGGCGATTGCCGCCGAGGCCGATCGCATAGGTTGTCGTGCTCACACAGGCGTCGTACCGCGCCGCGATGGAATTCGCACCCTCCCCGATCCCGCAGACCGAACCGCCGCGCGATTGCCCGCGCTGCCCGCGCCTCGTCGCGTTCCGCGACGAACTGCGCGTCGAATATCCCGATTGGTGGAACGCCCCGGTCAACGCATTCGGCGATCCCGGCGCATGGCTCGGCATCGTCGGCCTGGCGCCGGGCAAACATGGCGCGAACCGCACCGGCCGGCCGTTCACCGGCGATTATGCAGGCCAGCTGCTGTTCGACACGCTCGGCAAGTTCGGCCTGGCCACCGGCACCTATGCCGCCACGCCCGAAGACGATCTGGCACTCGACGGGGCGATCATCATCAACGCGGTGAAATGCCTGCCGCCGCAGAACAAGCCGACGCCCGAGGAGATCCGCACCTGCCGCCCCTTCCTGGAGGGGCAGGCGGCGGTGCTGCCGCAGGCGCGCGTGTTCGTGGCGCTGGGGCAGATCGCCCACCAATCCGCCGTCAAGGTGCTCGGCGGGCGATTGCCCAAATGCAAGTTCGGCCATCTGGCGGAGCACCGGATGCCCGACGGGCGCGTGTTGATCGATAGCTATCACTGCTCGCGCTACAACACGAACACCGGGCGGCTGACCGCGCCGATGTTCGAAGCCGTCTTCGCGCGCGCGCTCGAATTGCGCGATCAGGGCCGAGCGGAGCAGGCCCCAGCCGAGCAGGCCCCAGCCGAGCAGGCCCCAGCCGAGCAGGCCCCAGCCGAGCAGGACTGAGCGGGGCGGATCGCCGCCCCGCCGACGCGATCAGAAGCTCGCGGTGACGGTGCCGACCACCACCGTCTTGGCCGCACGGTGGAAATCGTCCGTGCCGAGCGCGAGATCATAGGGCCGCGTGTCCGACCGGCTGAGATTCGTCCCCACCGCCGAAACGTCGAACGTCAGCATGCGCCATTTGTACGAAACGCCCGCGGCGAAATCGAGATAGTCCTGCGTGGCATAATCGAGCCCCCCCCCGGTATGCCCCAGATGGCTGTGCAGCGAGATCGGGGTTTTCGGAATCGCAAAGCCGAGTTCGCCGAAGACATAGATGTCATAGCGGCTGGGGGTCGCGAAATCCTTGAAATAGGCCTGGTTGGGCGCCCAGTTGATCCCCGCCTTGGTCGAGATCGGGCCGAACGCCTTGCTCACGTCGCCATAGATTTCGAAATAGCTTTCGCTCACCCCGACGGCCTTCCTGCTGCCGGGATAGAGATAGCCATAGACGCCGCCGTCGAGCACGACGCCCGACTTGCCGAGCGAATGGCTGTAGCCGCCATAGACGTCGATCTCGGTCCCGCCGATGTTGACCGCGTCGTTGCCGCTGGCGCTCGACCCCCAGGTGGAGACGTAGAAGCCGGATTTGTGCGTGATCGTGAAGGTGCCCTGGATCACGGGCCGGTTGTCGGATTGCGAGATGCCGCGGAAGCGATATTGGGTGGCCACGTCGACCGCCCCGGTGATGGCGAAATCCGAGGCGGGAGCCGCGGGCGGGGCGGCGGTTTCCGGCGAGGCCGGGGGAACGGACGAATCCTGTGCGAGCGCCGGGCTTGCCGCTGCGACGCCGAGCAGCAGGGCTGCGATAACGAACGATTTCATGGAACCTCCTCTTGGCTATGAGGTCCCACCTGCGCCGAACGATGTCTGGCCTCGTTGCGGGCCGGACTTTGCGTTCGCGGAGAAAACGCTGCCACGGCGGCCGGCAACCGACAACAGCCAATTTCGTTACGCGAACGATTCGCGCAGCGATGTTGCCGAAACTACACGTCCTGCACGAGCCGCCCATAGAGATCGGGCCGGCGATCGCGAAAGAAGCCGAACGCGGCCCGGTGCCGCTTCACGATATCCAGGTCGATCGTCGCGGTGATGACGCCCTCGTCGTCGCGGCCGAGTTCGGCCAGGATGTCGCCGCGCTCGTCGCAGATGAAGCTGGTGCCGTAGAAATGCTGGCCATGCTCCGTTCCGATCCGGTTCGCCGCGACGATCGGCACGACGTTGGAGACCGCATGGCCCACCATCGCACGGCGCCACAGCCGCGCGGTGTCGAGGCTGGTGTCGTGCGGTTCGCTGCCGATCGCCGTCGGGTAGAACAGCATCTCGGCGCCCATCAGCATCATCGCGCGCGCGGTTTCGGGATACCATTGGTCCCAGCAGACGCCGACGCCCAGCTTGCCCGCGGGATGCGGCCAGACCTTGAAGCCGGTGTTGCCGGGGCGGAAGTAGAATTTCTCCTCATAGCCCGGCCCGTCGGGAATGTGGCTCTTGCGATAGACGCCCTGGATCTCGCCATCGGGGCCGATCATCGCCAGGCTGTTGTAATGATGCGGGCCGTCCGCCTCGAAGAAGCTCGTCGGGATCGTCACCTTCAGCGCCTCGGCCAGCGCCTGCATCGCCAGCACCGCCTTGTGCTCGGCGACGGGCGCGGCGTTGGCGAACAGCCCCTCGTCCTCGACTCGGCAGAAATATTCGCCCTCGAACAATTCGGGCGGCAGGATCACCTGCGCACCGCGCGCCGCCGCCTCGTGGACGAGCCGCGAGACATTGGCGATGTTGGTGTCGATATCGGGCGTGAAGCCGAGTTGCAGCGCGGCGACGGTGATCTGGGTCATGCGCGCCAAATAGGGCGGCGCCTGCCCGGCGTCATCCGGGAATCTGCTGGCTGATGCAGTGGAAGCTGCCCCCGCCGGTCAGGATGTGATCCGCCCGCAATCCCACCACGTCGCGATCGGGAAAGATCGCCTGGAACGCCGCGACCGCGGCCTGATCGCCGGGCGCGCCGTACAGTGGCACCACGACGGCGGCGTTGCCGATATAGAAGTTCATATAGCTCGCCGGCACCAATTCGTCGTCGCGCATCACCCGGCCCGGCGATGGCACGGGCACCACCTCCAGCCCGGCGGCATGGGCGCGATCGGCGGCCTGCTGATACACCTGCCAGTTGGGATCATTCTCCGCGCCCACCGGGATCGCCACGCGGCCCGGCGCGACGAACCGGGCGAGATTGTCGACATGGCCGTCGGTATGGTCGTTGTGGAGCCCCTCGCCCAGCCACACGACGCGGTCATAGCCCAGATCGTCCCGCAGCCGCGCCTCGACGCCCTCGCGCGTCAGATTGGGATTGCGATTGGGGTTGAGCAGGCATTGTTCGGTGGTGACGAGCAGCCCCGTGCCGTCGCCATCGATCGCGCCGCCCTCGAGCACCCAGTCGCACGCGATCGCGGGCAGGCCGCGCCATTCGGCCAGGCGGCCGCCGATGCTGTCGTCGCCCGGCAGGTCGTATTTCCCGCCCCAGCCGTTGAAGCGGAACGTGCGTGCGCCGCCCGCCACGACGATCGGCCCGGTGTCGCGCAGCCAGATATCGCCGAACCGCTCGGTCACCACGTCGGCGAACGGCGCCATCGCGCGCGCCGCGGCCGCGGCCTCGTCATCCGCGGCGACGAGCAGCACCGTCTCGCCGCGCCCCTCGGCATGCACCGCGCGCGCGAACGCCACCACCTCCGCGCGCGCCGGTTCCAGATCCTCCGCCCACAATTCGGGATGGCTCGGAAAGCCGATCCACACCGCCTCGTGGCGCGCCCATTCGGCCGCGGGGGCCATCACCGCGCCCCCGCCCGCGACGCATCGCGCACGCCGCGGAATTCCGCGCTCTTATACCAATTGGGCCAGAGACCGGTGTCGTCCGCGAGCTTGCGGCCGAGCGTATAATAGATGTCGAGATCGGCGACCGCGCCCGACCAATCCCAGCGCGCGTCATATTCGTCCTGCGGCTTGTGATAGCGATGCGCGACATAATCCTCGTTCGCGGCATGGCCCGCGGCCTTGCCGCCGACCACCAGATCCTCGCCCGATCCGCCGTCGAGCATCGGCACGCCCAGCTTGGCGAAGCTGAAATGATCCGATCGGTAATAGCCGCCACGCTCGGGATCGGGCTCCGGGCTGATCGTGCGGCCCTCGGCGGCGACGATCGGCTTCACCAGATCCTCGATCTCCGACTTGCCCGCCCCGGTGATGACGAAATCGCGCGCGCGGCCGTTCACGTTCAGCACGTCCATGTTCACCCCGCCGACGGTATGCGCCAGCGGATAGACCGGATGCTCGGCATAATAGCGCGAGCCGAGCAGCCCCGATTCCTCCGCGGTTACCGCGAGGAACGCGATCGACCGCTTGGCCGGCCCCGCCTTGGCCTGCGCCTCGGCCAGCGCCACCAGCCCCGCTACGCCGCTCGCATTGTCGAGCGCGCCGTTGCAGATGCCGTCGCCGTTCACCGGCGTGCAATGGCCCAGATGGTCCCAATGCGCGCTGTACATCACGTAATCGTTCGGGTTCGTGGTGCCCGGCAGCACGCCGATCACGTTCTTGGACGCCTGACGGCGGACGCTGTTGGTGAAGCTGGTCGCGAAGTTCACGCCCAGCGGCACCGCCTTGAACCCCTTGCGCTTCGCCGCTTCGCTCAGCGCCGCGAAATCCTTGCCCGCGCTCGCGAACAGCGCCTCGGCATCGGGCTTCTGGATCCACCCGATCACCTGCGACTGGTCCATATGGTCGCCCTTCTCGTCCAGTTCGAGCTGTGGCCCGGTCCAGGAGGATTGCACCACCGCGAAGGGATAGGCGGCGGGCTCGGTATCGTGGACGATGATGGCGGCTGCCGCGCCATGCTTGGCGGCGTTCTCGTATTTATACGGCCAGCGACCGTACCAGGTCATCGCGCGGCCCTCGAAGGGCCCGTCGCGCGTCATCGTCTGCCAGTCGGGATCGTTGATGAGGATGACGACGGTCTTGCCGCGCACGTCCACCCCGGCATAATCGTCCCACCCCTTTTCGGGCGCGGTGATGCCATAGCCGACGAAGACGACCGGGCTGTCCTTCACGGCGATCCGCGGCACCACGCGGTAGGTGCCGGCCACCATCTGCGTGCGATAGGCCAGGCTGACCGGCGTCTTGCCGCCGGTGAAGACGAACGGCGCCACGTCGTGCGCGGTGATCTGCACCATCGGCACGTCCTGCGTCCATGCGCCGCGGTTGCCGGGCTGCAACCCGGCCGCCTTCATGCGCGCGACGATATAGGCGACGGTCTTCTCCTCCGCGGGCGTCGTCGGCGCACGCCCCTCATACGCGTCCGACGACAGCTCCTTGGTCACCGAGCGCAGCGTGTCGACCGAGATCGCCGGCGCGGTCTGGGCCAGCGCAGGCGTGGCTATGGCCATCAACGGAAACAGGATTTTGGGTTCGAAACGGCGCACGATCTGGTCTCCCGCTAGCGCCGCTTCTCTGGCAGTCTGACGCGCGGCACGCAAGAATGCACGTCGCGAGGAGATCGTCAGCAGCCCGACCGCCCGCGCTTGGCGACGCCAAAAAGGGCGGCCCGTGAGGACCGCCCTTTGGCTATTCCGGGGGGTGGTGCCCGGCGGAGATCAGCGCGAGTAGAACTCGACGACCAGGTTCGGTTCCATCTTCACCGGATAGGGCACCTCGTCCAGCGTCGGGATGCGCGTCAGCGTCACCTTGGCGGTGCCGTCGGGCGCGACGTAATCGGGAATCTCACGCTCGGCGAGGCCCTGTGCTTCCATCACCAGCGCCATTTCCTGCGCCTTCGACCCCAGCGAGATCTCCTGGCCGGCGAAGACGCGGCGCGAAGCGATGTTGCACTTCACGCCGTTGACGCGGATGTGGCCGTGGCTGACGAGCTGGCGCGCGGCGAAGATCGTCGGCGCGAACTTGGCGCGATAGACGATCATGTCGAGGCGCTGCTCGAGCAGGCCGATCAGGTTCTGCGACGTATCGCCCTTCATGCGCGCCGCCTCCTGGTAGCACTGCTTGAACTGCTTCTCGGTCACGTCGCCATAATAGCCCTTCAGCTTCTGCTTGGCGCGAAGCTGGATGCCGAAATCGCTGACCTTGCCCTTGCGGCGCTGGCCATGCTGGCCGGGGCCGTATTCGCGCTTGTTGACGGGCGACTTGGGACGGCCCCAGATGTTCTCGCCCATGCGGCGATCGAGCTTGTACTTGGCGCTATGGCGCTTCGACATGTGATATTCCCTGGCAGATGCTAACGACGAGCCCGCCGCCGTTTCCGGCCGCGGGCCATTCCCGGTCATCGCCTGCTGGAGCCCGAAGGCCGGCAGGGCCGCCGCTTCACCGGGGTGCGGAGCCAATTGCGAAGGCGCGGCCTATGATCGCTGACGCGCAAAAGGTCAAGCCATTGGACAGGCCGCACGCCACCGCTATCAGGCGGCATGACCGATATCCTTCCCGGAGCCCGCTGCACCACGATGGCGGAGGTGCGCGCCGGCGTCGATGCGATCGACCGCGAGCTGGTGGCGCTGCTCGCCCGCCGCTTCGCCTATATGGACGCCGCCGCGCGCATCAAGCCGGGCCGCGAGGCGGTGCGCGACGAGGGCCGCAAGGCGCAGGTGATCGCCAATGCCCGCGCCGCCGCGGCGCAGGCGGGCGTGCCCGACGCCACGATCGCCGATCTGTGGGACGCGCTGGTCGAAGCGTCGATCGCCTATGAGCTCGCCGCCTTCGACCGGACGCGTTAATCGCGCGCGCGGGGCTTTGCGAGAGCCGACAGCACGCCGCGCACCGTCCGCACTTCCGACGACGACCAGCCCGGCTTCGTCAGCAGCGTGCGCAGCATCCGCTGCGTGACGGGCTTGCGGTCCGGCGGGAAATAAAAGCCGGCCTCCGCCAGCATCGAATCGAGCTGCCCGATCATCCCTTCCAGCTCGCCCTGCGGCGCGGGCAGCGGCAGATCGGTCTCGGGCGGGCTCGCCAGCGCGACGTGCTTCGACCATTCATAGGCGACCAGGATCACCGCCTGGGCGAGATTGAGCGAGCCGAATTCGGGGTTGATCGGCACCGTCACGATCGTGCGCGCCAGCGCCACATCGTCGGTTTCCAGCCCCGAACGCTCGGGGCCGAACAGGATGGCGGCGCGCCCCGGCGCCGCATGGATGGCGGCGGCCGCCGCCTCGGGCGTGACGACGGGCTTGGTGACGCCGCGCTTGCGCACCGTGGTCGCATAGACATGCGCGCAATCCGCCACCGCGTCCGCCACGCTGTCGAACAGCCGCGCCTGTTCGATCACCCGGTCCGCACCGCTGGAGGCGGGCAGCGCGGCGGCATTGGGCCAGCCGTCGCGCGGGGCGACGAGGCGCAGCTCGGTCAGGCCGAAATTGAGCATCGCACGCGCCGCCTTGCCGATATTCTCGGCAAGCTGCGGGCGGACGAGTATGATGGCGGGAGCCGGCGCGATCACCCGCGTCCCACCTCTTCGACGCTGCCGGCAAAGGCCTCGAAATCGCGGGCTTCGCTGAAGTCGCGATAGACGCTGGCGAAGCGGATATAAGCGACCGAATCGAGATTCTTCAGCCCGTCCATCACCATCTCGCCGATCCGCTTCGACGTCACGTCGCTTTCGCCGAGCGTCTCGAGCTGGCGTTGAATGCCGCTCACCAGCTTTTCCAGGCGGAGCGCATCGATCGGGCGCTTGCGCGCCGCGATCGATACCGAGCGGAGGAGTTTGTCGCGATCGAACGGCTCGCGCCGCTCCTCGCTCTTCAGCACCACCAGATCGCGGAGCTGAATCCGCTCGAACGTGGTGAAGCGCGCCGCGCACCCCTCGCACTGCCGCCGCCGCCGGATCGCCGCCCCGTCTTCGGTGGGGCGGCTGTCCTTCACCTGGCTGTCGTCATGGCCGCAAAAGGGGCAGCGCATTCAGCCCTTCTTGTTCTTGTAATAGGCGTAACCGGCGCCCGCTGCGGCACCGATGATCGGGCCGACGAAGGGCAGCGGGATCGCGACCACGGCGCCGATCGCGCCCCATTTGGCCATGCTGCGGCCGAGCTTGGGGTCGTTCTTGATCTCGTTCGGCACGTCCTGGATCGCCATGGTCTTATCCTTCGTAGATGGGAAAGCGCGCACACAGCGCACGCACGCGGGTCCTAACGTCCGCCTCGACCTCCGGGTCCCCATGTTCGCCCTTTTTGGCGAGCCCGTCGAGCACGTCGGCGACCATATGGCCGATCTCGCGGAACTCGACGGGGCCGAAGCCGCGCGTCGTGCCGGCGGGGCTGCCGACGCGGATGCCGCTCGTCTTCACCGGCGGCAGCGGATCGTTGGGGATGCCGTTCTTGTTGCAGGTGATCCCTGCACGCTCCAGCGCCTCGTCCGCATCGCGCCCGGTGATGCCGAGCGGGGTGAGGTCGATCAGCGCCAGATGCGTGTCGGTGCCGCCCGACACCACGTCCGATCCGCGTTCCTTCAGCGTGGCCGCGAGCACTTGGGCATTCTCGACGACGGCGGCGATGTAGCGCTGGAAATCGGGCTGGAGCGCCTCGCCGAACGCCACCGCCTTCGCCGCGATCACATGCATCAACGGGCCGCCCTGGAGCCCAGGAAAGACCGCCGAATTAATCTTCTTGGCGATTGCCTCGTCGTTCGTCATCACCATGCCGCCGCGCGGACCCCGCAGCGTCTTGTGCGTCGTGGTGGTGACGACATGCGCATGGCCGAACGGCGTCGGATGCAGCCCCGCAGCCACGATCCCGGCGAAATGCGCCATGTCGACCATGAAATAGGCGCCGACCTTGTCCGCGATCGCGCGAAAGCGGGCGAAGTCGATCGTGCGCGGATAGGCCGAACCACCGGCGATGATGAGCTTGGGGCTATGCGCGACCGCCAGCGCCTCGACCTGATCGTAATCGATCAGATGCGTCTCGGCATCGACACCATATTGCACCGCGTTGAACCATTTGCCCGACATCGCGGCCTTGGCGCCGTGAGTCAGGTGCCCGCCCGCATCGAGGCTCATGCCCAGGATCGTCTCGCCCGGCTTCACCAAAGCGAGCATCACCGCGCCGTTCGCCTGCGCGCCCGAATGCGGCTGCACATTGACGAAGCCGCAGCCGAAGATCTGCTTGGCGCGCTCGATCGCGAGCGTCTCCACCTCGTCCGACGGCGCGCAGCCCTGATAGTAACGCTTGCCCGGATAGCCCTCGGCATATTTGTTGGTGAACACCGAGCCTTGCGCCTCGAGCACCGCCCTGGAGACGATGTTCTCCGACGCGATCAGCTCGATCTGGGTCTGCTCGCGCTCCAGCTCGTGGCTGATCCCTGCGAAGATCGCGGAGTCGGCATCGGCCAGGCCGCGGGTGAAGAAGCCGGCGTCGCGGACATAAGTCCGGGCGTCGTGGAGTTCGCGGGGCTGGGTGCTCATGCGGGATCCTTTGGGGAAAGCTTGTCGACGCGCGGCTGGTGGCGGCCGCCGGAGAAGTCACTGGTCAGAAAGGCCTCGACGCAAGCCTTGGCCATGTCCTCGCCCACCAGCCGCGCGCCGATCGCGATGGCGTTGGCGTCGTTGTGCGAGCGCGCCAGCCGGGCCGAGACGGGCTCGCTCACCGTCGCGCAGCGGCATGCGGGGTTGCGGTTGGCGGCGATCGCGATGCCGATGCCCGAACCGCACAGCGCCACCCCGCGATCGGCCCGGCCATCGGCCAGCGCGGCGGCGAGCGCGAAACCATAATCGGGATAATCGACGCTCTGGGGGCCATCGGTGCCGAGATCGAGCACGTCATGGCCCGCCGCGCGCAGCCATTCGGCAAGCGACGCCTTCAGCGCCACGGCGGCATGATCGGATGCGAGGGCGATGCGCATCGGCGGGTCCTGGATCTGGGGTCGAAGACCGGTGTCTTTACCGACGGGCGCGCGGCTTGGCCACCCTTCGCGCATCGGCTAGGCTCGCAGGCGTGAGCACGATCCCCGATCCCGCCCCACGCCGGTCCGCCGATGCGGATGCCGCCCGCGCGCGCCTGTCCGACGCGCTGGTGCGCACCGGCAGCGAGGATCGCTCGGCGTTCCGCGACCTCTATGCGCTGACGCATGCGAAGCTTTTCGGCATCTGCCTGCGTATCTGCGGTGATCGGCAGGCGGCAGAGGATGTGTTGCACGACGTATATCTCCTGATCTGGCGCCGCGCGGGCGCATGGGAGCCGGGCCGGTCAAGCCCGATCACCTGGCTCGCCACGATCGCGCGCAACCGCGCGATCGACTGGCGCCGCGCGCAAGCCGTGCGACGCGCCACCCCGATCGACGACGCCCCGCCGATCGCCGACGAGCGCCCCGATGCGGAAGCGACGATGCTGTCGGGCGATGCCGCCACGCGGCTGATGGCGTGTCTCGAAGCGCTGGAGCCACGCCAGCGCAGCGCGATCCGCACCGCCTTTTTCGACGGCGTCACCTATGTCGAGCTGGCGGAACGCAGCGCGGTGCCGCTGGGAACGATGAAGAGCTGGGTGAGACGGGGGCTGGGAAAGTTGAAGGAGTGCCTGGGCGATGACTGACGAAGCCGATATCCCGGGCGACACCAGCGCGGCCGAACTGGCGCTCGGCCTGCTCGACGGCGAGGAACGCGCCACGGCACTTCGCCGCGTCCTCGCCGACCCCGATTATGCGCGCGCGGTGGAGGGCTGGCGGATGCGGTTCGCGCAACTGTTCGACCTCTGGCCCGAAGCGGAGGCGCCCGAGGGGCTGATCGACCGGATCGATGCCGGCATCGGCGGCCCGGCGCCAATTTCGCGGCTGCGCATGCCCTGGCCGGCGCTGGCGATCGGCAGCAGCGCGGTCGCCGCCGCGCTGCTGGTGTTCGTCGCGGTGCGCCCGCCGGCGCCGGCGCCGGTGCCGGCGCCCGTCCTGGTGGCGGCGCGGCCGGGCCCGCTGCTGGTGGCGTCGATGGATGCCAAGGCGGCGCCCGTGCCGGCGGTGTTCGATTCGCGTGGCGGATCGCTGCGCGTGGCGTCCGCGCCCGAGACGCCGCCCGCGCGCGTCGCGCAGCTCTGGGTGATCGGCCGCGACGGGGTGCCGCATGCGCTCGCGCTGCTCGGCGCGCGCGCGCAGGTCGTGAACCTGTCGGCCGCCGACCGCGCGCGGATCGCGGCGGGCGCCACGCTCGCGATCTCGATCGAACCGCTGGGCGGATCGCCGACCGGTCTGCCGACCGGGCCGGTGGTGGCGAAGGGCGTGCTCGGCGCGGTATGAGCCTGCCGCGTCTCGCCTATGGCCTGGGGCTCGCCGGTCTGCTGCCGCAGATCGCCGTGGTGGCCGTGATCGCGAGCGGCGATCCGTTCGGCCGCTACACCGCGCTGGCGCTCGGCTATGCCTATGCCGCGCTCATCCTCAGCTTTCTGGGCGGGCTGTGGTGGGGGCTGGCGGCGAAGGCCGACGCGCCGCCGCGCTGGCTGTGGTTCGCCGCGGTCGCGCCATCGCTGGTCGCGCTGGCCAGCGCCTGGCCCTGGGCGGTGGGGCTCGCCTGGCCGGGGCCGTCGCTGGTCGCGCTGGGCGTGGCGCTGATCGCCGCGCTCGCGGTGGACCAGGCGCTGGTCCGCGCGGGGCTGGCGCCCGCCGGCTGGATGGCGCTGCGGTTGCCGCTCTCGCTGGGACTCGGAGTGCTGACGATCGTCGCCGGGATCGCCTGACCGGCGCCGGCCGGCTGGGGTTCGAGACGTTACCTTGATCCGTTCGCCCGGAGCTTGTCGAAGCCTGTCCTGAGCTCCACCGAAGGGGCCTGTACCGACTGCGAAGCCACGCCTGCGGACGGCGTGCTTCGACAAGCTCGGCACGAACGGATCAGGCAATCGGATCGAGCTGAGTCGTCCCGCCCTAGCATCAGGCCGCCTTGCGCAACGCCAGTCGGCCCCAGATCTCTACCAGCGCGTCGGTCAGCTCGCGCATCATGGCCGGGGTATGCGCGGGGCCAGGGGTGAAGCGCAGCCGCTCGGTGCCGCGCGGCACGGTCGGATAATTGATCGGCTGCACGTACACGCCATATTCGGCGAGCAGCACGTCGCTGATCTTCTTGGCCTTGACCGGATCGCCGACCATCAGCGGCACGATGTGCGTATCGCCGATCATCACCGGCAGCCCGGCCTCGGCGAACATTCCCTTCAGCAGCGCCGCGCTCGCCTGCTGCCCTTCGCGCTCCGCGCTCGAGCCCTTCAGGTGGCGCACGCTCGCCAGCACGCCCGCCACGAGCACGGGCGACAGCGAGGTCGTGAAGATGAAGCCGGGCGCATAGCTGCGAATCACGTCGATGATCGTCCGGCTGGCGGCGATATAGCCGCCCATCACGCCGAACGCCTTGCCGAGCGTTCCCTCGATGATCGTCAGCCGATCCGCCACGCCCTCGCGCTCTGAGATCCCGCCGCCGCGTGCGCCGTACATGCCGACCGCATGGACCTCGTCGAGATAGGTGAGCGCGTTGTACCGGTCGGCCAGGTCGCAGATCGCGGCGATGGGCGCGACGTCGCCCTCCATCGAATAGACGCTCTCGAACGCGATCAGCTTGGGCACCGAGGGATCCTCGGCCGCCAGCAATGCCTCCAGATGCGCGAGGTCGTTGTGACGAAACACGCGTTTCTCGCATCCGGAATTGCGGATGCCCGCGATCATCGAGGCGTGGTTCAGTTCGTCCGAGAAGATCACGCAGCCGGGCAGGATCTTCGCCAGCGTCGCCAGCGTCGCCTCGTTGGAGACATAGCCGCTGGTGAAGAGCAGCGCCGCCTCCTTGTCGTGCAGGTCGGCCAGCTCGCCTTCCAGATCGACGTGATAATGCGTGTTGCCGCCGATGTTGCGCGTGCCGCCCGAGCCCGCGCCCACGTCGTGGAGCGCCTCCTCCATCGCCGCGATCACCTTGGGATGCTGGCCCATTGCGAGATAGTCGTTCGAACACCAGACGGTGATCGGCTTGGGACCGTTATGCCCGGCAAAGCAGCGCGCGTTGGGAAAGGAGCCCTTGTTGCGCAGGATGTCGATGAAGACGCGGTAGCGGCCCTCGGCGTGGAGCCGGTCGATCGCCTGCGTGAAAACGCGGGAATAGTCCACGCGCACGTCCATGGACTCGCTGTTCATGCGCGACACTTAGGACGCGATCGGGCGGTTTTCCAGCGGATTTGGCGCAAGGGGCGACGCGCCGCTCACAGCGCCTCCAGCCGCGCGAAGCCGCGCGCGGCGAGCGCCGGCGCCAGCGCGCGTTCCGCCGCGCCCAGCCGGCTGAAGACCGCGATCCCCGCGCCGGCCGATTCGGGGAAGTCCTGCCCCACGGTGAGCGCGACGATCCGCCGCGCGATCCCGGCCGAACCGTCGACGAAGCGCACCCCCTCGGGCGCTTCCGCCGCCAGCTCGGCCTCGACCAACGGGAAATGCGTGCAGGCGTTGACGATCGTGTCGATCGCGCCGCCGCCCGGCTGGTCGAACAGCCCGGCGAGCACCGCGGCATAGGCCGATCGGGGCGATGGCCGTCCGTGGAGCACGCCCTCCGCCATCTCGACCAGCGCGGCCGAGCCGTGGCGGATCACCGTGCAATCGGCGGCGAAGCGCGCCGCCAGATCGTCGACATAGGCCTGGCGCACCGTCGCCTGCGTGCCGAGAACGCCGATCGTCCGCGTCCGCGACAGCGCCGCGGCGGGCTTGATCGCGGGCACCGTGCCCACCACCCCGATATCGAGCGCGGCGCGCACCGCGGGCAGCGCGATCGTGGAAGCGGTGTTGCACGCGATCACGATCAGCCGCGGCCGATAGCGCTCCGCCAGCCGCCCGAGGAGCGCGGGCACGCGGGCGGCGATCTCGTCTTCGGTTCGCGTGCCGTAAGGGAAACCCGCCGAATCGGCGGCATAGACGAACGGCGCGTCCGGCAACGCCGCGCGCGCCGCGCGGACGACCGAAAGGCCGCCCACCCCCGAATCGAAAAACAGGATGGGGCGCGGATCACTCATATTCTGGTCCTATCTCCGCGCCCTTCCGGCGCCAAGAATGATGCAGGTTGTTGGACCCCAGCGGTATCGAACGCTATATAGGCCCCTTAGGGGGACGAATGCCGACGCAGGTCATCTGGATCGCACCGACATTGACGCTCGCGCTCGGCTATCTGCTGGGTTCGATCCCCTTCGGCGTGATCTTGACCCGACTCGGCGGCGCGGGCGATCTGCGCAGCATCGGCTCGGGCAATATCGGCGCCACCAACGTGCTGCGCACCGGGCGCAAGGGGCTCGCGGTCGCCACGCTGCTGCTCGACGTCGCCAAGGGCGCGGCGGCGGTGCTGATCGCCGACTGGCTGTTCCCCGGCAATGCCCCGCTGGCCGCGGCGGGCGCGTTCATCGGCCATTGCTATCCGGTGTGGCTGCGCTTTCGCGGCGGCAAGGGCGTTGCCACGCTGATGGGCATCGCGCTGGCGCTCTACTGGCCGGTAGGGCTCGCCTTCGCGGCGATCTGGATCGGGCTGCTGGCCACGTTGCGCATTTCCTCGGTGGCGGGCATCGCCGCGGCGGCGAGCACGCCGCTGGTGGCCGCGCTCTGCGGCCAGTTCGAGATCGTGCTGCTGCTGCTCGCCTGCGCGCTGATCGTGCTGTGGAAGCACGGCGCCAATATCGAACGGCTGCTGGAGGGCACCGAGCCGCGCGTCGGGGGCAAGCGCAGCCTTGGCTGACGCCGGCCTCGCCCGGCTACGCCTCATCCGCACGACGGGGATCGGACCCGTCACCTACGCCCAGTTGATGCAGCGCTTCGGCAGCGCGGAGGCGGCGATTGACGCGCTGCCGCGGCTCGCCGCGCGCGGCGGCGGTCGCCCGCCCGCGGTCGCACCGGCCGACCGGATCGCGCGGGAAATGGCCGAAACCGAGCGGCTCGGCGCACGCTATCTGTTCCTCGGCGATCCCGATTATCCGCCGCTGCTGGCGCAGATCGACAACCCGCCGCCAGCGCCGATCGTGCGCGGCGATGTCGCGCTGGCGCTACGCCCCTGCGTCGCAGTGGTGGGCGCGCGCAACGCGTCCGCCGCCGCCTGCCGCTTCGCACGCGAGCTGGCGCATGGACTCGCCGGTGCGGGGGTTTCGGTCGTCTCGGGGCTGGCGCGCGGGATCGACACCGCGGCGCATGTCGGCGCGATCACCGGCGGGACGGTGGGCGTGATCGCCAGCGGGATCGACGTGGTCTTCCCACCCGAAAATGCCGACTTGCAGGCGCGGATCGCGAACGAGGGCCTGCTGATCGCCGAACAGCCGCCCGGCACCGAACCCCGCGCGCGCCACTTCCCCTATCGCAACCGGATCATCGCCGGCCTGTCGATCGGCACCGTCGTGGTGGAGGCGGTGCCGAAATCGGGTTCGCTCATCACCGCGCGGCTGGCGGGCGAGATGGGCCGCGAGGTGATGGCGGTGCCCGGCAGCCCGGTCGATCCGCGGGCGCAGGGATGCAACCTGCTGATCCGCGACGGCGCCACGCTGGTGCAGAACGCCGCCGATGTGCTCGAACAGATCCGCCCGATCGACCCGCGCGCGGTGCGGTCGCCGGCGAGCGACTATGCCGGCCCGCCGCCCGGCGACGCGAGCGACGCCGACCGCAGGGCGATCGCCGCGCTGCTGGGGCCGGTGCCGGTGGGCGTGGACGAACTCGTCCGTCAATCGGGCCGCGTGCCTGCGATCGTGCAGACGGTGCTGCTGGAACTGGAGCTGGCGGGGCGGGTGGAGCGGCATGCCGGCGGGCGGGTGAGCCTCGGCTAACGCGCGCGGCCTGTCCGTTCGGCGGCGTGGCGCTCCGCATGCGCCAGCAACGCACTCAGATCGTCGCGGTCGATGTCGAAGCTGTCGCGCATCTGCACCAGCGCCGCGTCGATATCCGCTTCGTGCAACCGCACAGGGGGGAAAGCTGGCGGCAGGAGCGCAGGCCGGTGCGGATAGCGGTGCGTGCGCGGCCAGTGGAACAGCACCCCGGCCGCGACCAGCACGAGCGAATTGATTCCCACCGGCACGAAAGCGAAGCGCCAGCCCGCGGCGTGGATGGCCGTCCCGCCGATCACGGCGGTGAGCGCCGCCGCGCCGCCCGGCGGGTGCAGGCAGCGGCAAAGCGACATGACGAGGATCGCGCCGCCCACCGCGACGCCGGCGGCCAGCGTCGTGCCCGGAACGAGACGAAAGGCCGCGATGCCGACGAGCGTCGACAGCAGGTTACCGCCCACCACCGGCCAGGGCTGAGCGAGCGGGCTGGACGGCACCGCGAACACCAGCACCGCCGAGGCGCCGAGCGGCGCAACGATAACGGGCAGGTCGGCCGCAGGGAACGGCCATGCGCCGCACAGCATGATCGTCGCCAAGATGCCAAAGGTTGCACCCAGAGCGGCGAACAGCCGGGTGGACAGGGTGGCACCCGGCAGCAGGGGTTTGAACACGGACATGGCAAACTCGCTATGGCGACGCGGCGCGAAGGCGGGCGCTATAACGGCCCGACGCCCCGATCGCGATCGCTTTGGATGCGATCGCCGCACCGCCGGGGCTGTCCTACAGGCGGATGGTCATGCCATGCTGCGCCGCCCCCCTCCCGCCATCGATCCACCCCGCACGAACCACGCTTGCCCGGCGGCCCGCTCACGCGAAGTGGAAAACCGCTCGCACGCCTCCACTTCCTCCACTTCGCCTCTCCACTTTGCCCCGCTTGACGCATCCCCGGCCCCGCCCCACCCTCGTACGCACACGTAAGGACGCTCCGAGAACCCATGCAGCTTGTCATCGTCGAATCGCCGGCCAAGGCGAAGACCATCGAAAAATACCTAGGCAGCGATTACCGCGTGCTGGCCAGCTACGGCCATGTCCGCGATCTGCCGGCGAAGGACGGTTCGGTGAACCCCGATGAGGGCTTCGCGATGGACTGGGAGAATTATGCCGACAAATCCAAGCAGTTGAAGGCGATCACCGATCTGGCGAAGACCGCCGATCGCCTGATCCTCGCCACCGATCCGGATCGCGAGGGCGAGGCGATCAGCTGGCACGTCCGCGAGGTGCTGCGCGGCCGCAAGGCGCTGCCCAAGGAGGTCGAGCGGGTCACCTTCAACGCGATCACCAAGGCGACCGTGACGGAGGCGATGAAGCATCCGCGCGAACTCGATACCGATCTGATCGATGCGTATCGCGCGCGCCGCGCGCTCGATTATCTGGTCGGCTTCACGCTGTCGCCGGTGCTGTGGCGCAAGCTGCCGGGCGCCAAATCGGCGGGCCGTGTCCAGTCGGTCGCGCTGCGCCTCGTCGTCCAGCGCGAGCGCGAGATCGAGCAGTTCCGCGCGCAGGAATATTGGTCGGTGATCGCCATCCTCGAACAGGACGGCACCGCGTTCCAGGCGCGGCTCGTCCAGTGGAACGGCACGAAGCTCGACCGGCTGTCGATCGGCAACCAGGGCGATGCGCTGGCCGCGAAGAAGGCTGTCGAGGACGGCCGCTTCTCGGTCCAGTCGGTCGAGACCAAGCCCGCCACGCGCAACCCACCGCCGCCCTTCACCACCTCCACGCTGCAGCAGGAGGCGGCGCGCAAGCTCGGCTTCTCGGCCAGCCACACGATGCGGATCGCGCAAGGGCTCTACGAGGACGGCGCGATCACCTATATGCGCACCGACGGCGTGCAGATGGATTCCTCGGCGATCTCGGCCGCGCGCCTCGCCGTCGCGAACCGCTATGATGCGAGCTATGTGCCCGACAAGCCGCGCCAATATCAGACCAAGGCGAAGAACGCGCAGGAAGCGCACGAGGCGATCCGGCCGACCGATTTCGGCCGCGACAAATTGGGCGGCGGCGATCATGCCCGGCTGTACGACCTGATCTTCAAGCGCGCGCTCGCCAGCCAGATGGCGTCGGCGCGCATGGAGCGCACGACGGTCGAACTCGCCGACGGCACCGGCCGCAACATCCTGCGCGCGACCGGCCAGGTCGTGCTCTTCCCCGGCTATCTCGCGCTTTACGAAGAGGGCAGCGACGACAAGGCCGCGGACGGCGCCGCCGGCCAGCCCGCAGACGGCGCGGACGACGATTCGCACCGCCTGCCCCGGCTGCGCGAGGGCGATGCGCCCGCCAGGAAGGGCGTCGAGGCCGAACAGCATTTCACCCAGCCGCCGCCACGCTTTTCCGATGCCAGCCTCATCAAGCGGCTCGAGGAGCTTGGCATCGGCCGCCCCTCCACCTACGCGTCGATCATCGACGTGCTGAAGGACCGTGGCTATGTCCGTCTCGAGAAGAACCGCTTCTTCGCCGAGGAGACGGGGCGGCTGCTGACCGCGTTTCTCGAACGATTCTTCGAGAAATATGTCAGCTATGATTTCACCGCGGGATTGGAGGACGAGCTCGACGACGTGTCGGGTGGCCGCGCGCAGTGGCAGGCGGTGCTGGAGGCGTTCTGGCGCGACTTCAAGCCGCGCACGTCCGAGGTGATGGAGCAGCAGCCCTCGGCGATCACCGCCGAACTGGATGTGTTTCTCGAAAGCTATCTCTTCCCGCCCCAGGCCGATGGTGGCGATCCGCGCCTATGCCCCAATTGCGGCGAGGGGCGCCTTGCGCTGCGCGGCGGCAAGTTCGGCGCGTTCGTCGCCTGCTCCAACTATCCGGCGTGCAAGTTCACCCGCCGCTTCGCGCAACCCGGCGGCGAGGGCGAAAGCGATACCGGCCCCGAGACGCTGGGCCAGGATCCCGAGACCGGCCTGCCGGTGGAGCGCAAGTCGGGGCGGTTCGGCCCCTATATCCAGCTCGGCGAGGGCAAGGACGCCAAACGCGCCTCCATCCCCAAGGACGTGCCGACGCTCGACCTGGAAATGGCGCTGAAGCTGCTCAGCCTGCCGCGGACGATCGGCAACCATCCGGAGACGGGCGCGCCGATCACCGCCTCGATCGGGCGCTATGGCCCCTATCTGGTGCATGACGGCAAATATGCGCGCCTTACCTCGACCGCGGACGTGTTCGAGACGGGAATGAACGCCGCGGTGGTGAAGCTGGCCGAGGCGGCGGCGGGCGGCGGGCGACCGGCGCGCGGCGCGGCCAAGGCGCCGCTTCGCGAGCTGGGCGCGCATCCCCGCACCGAGCTGGCGATCAGGCTGATGGAGGGGCGCTATGGCCCCTATGTCACCGATGGCGAGACGAACGCGACCTTGCCCAAGTCGATCGAGGCCGACCAGCTCACGCTGGAGGAGGCCGCATCGCTGATCGACGCGCGCGCCGCGGCGGCACCGGCGAAGAAGGGCAAGAAGAAGGCCGCACCCAAAAAGACGGCCGCCAAGAAGGAGCCTGCGAAGAAGGCGGCGCCCAAGGCCAAGGCCGCGCCCAAGGCGGGGGCCAAGACGAAAGCGGAGGGCTGAACCTCATGCGGCCGACCCGTTCGTTCGGCCTAAGTCTGTCGAAGCGCATCCCCCATGCGGCGCGCGCGGCGCGACCGGGGGCAGGGATCCGAGCGCCGGGAAGGCTTTATGCCGCCCGGCGCATCCCCGCGCCCATCACGGTGCGCGCCTGGCGCTGCGCCTCGGCGATCTCGCGCGCGGTCATGTCCTCGGCGATTTCGGCGCGGCAATGCTGCGCCTCCTCCAGCCCGGCGAGCGCGGCGAGGTTGAACCATTTGTGCGCCGCAATCAGATCGATCCCGATCCCGCTCGCGCCCGTCGAATAGACGATGCCGAGTTCGTACGCCGCGGCGCGGTCCCCCCTGGCCGCATCGGCCAGCCGGCTGTCGATTAGAAACTGCGCGTTCTTCAGGCTGGTCGCCATGGTCTTGCCCCCTTGTTCACGAATCGGAACATGGCGGACAGGCATCACCAAATGGTTAACGCGGTTAACCCTCTTCGCTAGCCATCATCTCGATCGCGATATTGTCGATCAGCCGCGTCGTTCCCATCCGCGCGGCGGCGAGCAGCCGCCGGGGGCGATCGGGCGCCGGATCGGGCGCGAGCGTCTCGGCATCGGCCAGCGCCACATAATCGACCGTGAAGCCCGCGCCGATCAGGGTGGTGTGCGCATCGGCGATCGCCTCGCCGGCATCGCCGCCCCGCCCGATGGCCCGGGCGGCCACGCCGAGCGCGCGCGGCAGCGCCACCGCCTTGGCGCGCTGCTCGTCGTCCAGATAGATGTTGCGCGACGAGAGCGCGAGGCCGTCATCGTCGCGCTGGATCGGCACGCCGACGATCTCGATCGCGAAATCCAGATCCACCACCATCCGGCGGATGACGGCGAGCTGCTGGAAATCCTTCTCGCCGAAATAGGCGGCGTCGGGGGCGACCTGGTTGAACAGCTTGGCGACCACGGTGGCGACCCCGTCGAAATGCCCCGGCCGCGCCGCGCCGTCGAACCCCTCGCTCACCCCCGTGACCGCGACGTTGGTGGCAAAGCCCGCCGGGTACATCGCATCGACGCCCGGCGCCCAGAGCAGGTCGCAGCCCGCCTCGGTCAGCATGCGGATATCCGCCAGTTCGCGGCGGGGATAGCGGCTGAGATCCTCGCCCGCGCCGAACTGCCGGGGGTTGACGAAGATCGAGGCGACCACCTTCGTTCCCGGCCGGCGGGCCGCCTCGACGAGCGCCAGATGCCCGGCGTGAAGCGCCCCCATCGTGGGCACCAGCGCGATGCGCGCGCCCTCGGAACGCCAGGTGGCGATGGCGGCGCGAAGCGCGTCCCGCTCGCGGATGGTCTGCACGCGATTTTACCCCTTAATACGCAAGGCCATGGCTTCTATGGAGGGGGAACCACGCGATCAACACAGGATGCGACGAATTGCCCACCGGGCCCAACGCCACGCACGTCATCGTCTTCGCCAATGAAAAGGGCGGAACGGGCAAGTCCACCACCGCGGTGCACGTCGCGATCGCGCTCGCGGCGAAGGGCGCGCGCGTCGGCGTGCTCGATCTCGATCATCGCCAGCGCACCGTCGGCCGCTATCTCGACAACCGCGCCGCGACCGTAAAGCGTACCGGCACCGAACTGCCGATGCCCGAGCATGCGACGCACACCGACCAGACCGAGGCGGGGTTCGAGCGCCTGTTCGACCAGCTTTCGGAAAATGCCGATTACCTGGTGATCGACACGCCGGGCCGCGACGATCCGTTCGCGCGCACCGCCGCGATGCTCGCGGACACGCTGGTCACGCCGATGAACGACAGCTTCGTCGATTTCGACCTGATCGGGCAGGTGGATCCCGAGACGTACAAGGTGACGCGGCCGAGCTTCTATTCGGAGATGATCTGGGACGCGCGCAAGGTGCGCGCCAAGGCCGACGGCACCACGATCGACTGGGTGTTGCTGCGCAATCGTCTGCAATATGTCGAGGCGCGCAACATGCGCCGCGTATCCGATGCGCTGACCCAGCTCGCCAAGCGCGTCGGCTTCCGGATCATCCCGGGGCTGGGCGAGCGCGTGATCTACCGCGAGCTGTTCCCCGCCGGGCTGACCATGATCGATTCCAAGGCGTTCGGATCGATGGGGCTGGCGCATGTCGCAGCGCGGCAGGAACTGCGCGAGATGATGGCGGCGCTGGCGCTTCCGGAACCCGCCCCGGTCGCCGCGTGAAGTGGGTCGTCGCGCTGCTCGCCATCTGGGCGGCGTGGACCTGGCTGCGCCCCCGGCGTGCGAAGCCGCAGCCCTCCGCCGAGGCGGAGGCGCGCGGCGTGCTGGGGGTGGATGCGGCCGCGGGCGATGAGGCGATCCGCGCGGCGCACCGGCGGCTGATCGCGGGCGTCCATCCCGATCGCGGCGGATCGGCCGATCTCACCCGCCGCGTCAATGCCGCCCGCGACCTGCTGCTGCGCGGCGGGCCACGGGGATGAGCCACCGCTTCGCCCCCCGGATCCTGCGCGAATATGACATTCGCGGGCGCGCCGGCGTCGATCTCGGCCCGGCGGACGCGTTCGCGGTGGGGCGCGGCTTCGCCACCCGCGTACGCCGCGCGGGCGGACGGCGCGTGGCGGTCGGCCGCGACGGGCGGCTCACCTCGGCGATGCTGGAGGCCGCGCTGGTCGAGGGGCTGGTGGCGGGCGGGATCGACGTGGTGCGCATCGGCCTTGGCCCCACGCCGATGCTCTATTACGCCGAGGCGACGCTAGAGGTGGATGGCGGCATACAGGTAACCGGCAGCCATAATCCCCGCGACGACAACGGCTTCAAGCTGGTGCTGAACCATACGCCGTTTTTCGGCGACGATATCCGCGGTCTCGCGCGGCTGGCGGAGGCGGGCGATTGGGAAACGGGCACCGGCAGCGTCGCGTCGGCGGACGTCATGGACGCCTATGTCGACCGGTTGCTGGCCGGCCATGCGGGCGGCGCGTTCCGAATGGCATGGGATTGCGGCAACGGCGCCTCGGGCCCGGTCGTCCAGAAGCTGGTCGATCGCCTGGCGGGTGAGCATCATCTGCTCTTCGCCGATGTGGACGGCCATTTCCCCAACCATCATCCCGACCCCACCATCGAGGCCAACCTCGCCGATCTGAAACGCGTCGTCGTCGAAAAGTCGCTCCATTTCGGCGTGGCCTTCGATGGCGATGGCGACCGGATCGGGGTGGTCGACGGCGCGGGGCGGGTGGTGTGGGGCGACGAGCTGCTCGCGATCCTCGCCGAACCCGTTCTCGCCGCGCATCCGGGCGCGCCGATCGTCGCCGACGTAAAGGCCGGGCAGCCGCTGTTCGACCGGATCCGCGTGCTGGGCGGCCGTCCGGTCATGGCGCAGACCGGCCACAGCCTGATGAAGACGATGATGCGCGAAACGGGCGCGCCGATCGGCGGCGAGATGAGCGGCCACATCTTTTTCGGCGAGGATTTCTACGGCTTCGACGACGCGCATTATGCCGCAATCCAGCTGATGCGCGCGGTGCAGCAGAAGGACACCACGCTGACCGCGCTGCACGACGCGATGCCACAGATGGTGGACGTGCCCGAACTTCGCCTGCCGATCGATCCGGCCCGCAAGCGCGGCGTGGTCGACAGCATCCGCGCCGCGCTCGAGGCCGAGTGCGCCGAGATGGTCACGATCGACGGCGTCCGCGTGACGACATCCGACGGCTGGTGGCTGCTCCGCGCGTCGAACACCGAGGACGTGCTGACGCTGCGCGCCGAGGCGCGGACCGCAGCCGGGCTCGATCGCCTGCTCGCCGCGATCGACGGGCACTTGCGCGCGAACGGCATCGAACGGTAGCTTTCGCGCGCGCCACGCCCCACATGGCGGCCATGGCTCCCCCTCCCCCGCCGCAGATCGTCCGCGTCATCGATCTCGAGACCACCGGCTCCGCGCCGCCCGCGCACGGCGTGTGCGAGATCGGCTGGCAGGACGTGGCGCTAGGCGCCGACGGCCGCTGGGAGATCTACGGCGAGGGCGGCAGCATCCTCGTCAATCCGGGCCGCGCCATCCCCCCGGTTACGCAGGCGATCCACCACATCCTCGACGAGGACGTGGCGGATGCGCCCTGGTGGCATGATTGCGCGCGCCAGGTGCTCGATCCCTGGCCGCGCCGGCTGGCGCTCGCCGCGCACCGCGCCGATTTCGAGCAGCAATTCTGCACGCCCGCGCTGACGCGCAGCGCCGAATGGATCTGCACCTGGAAATGCGCGCTGCGGCTCTGGCCCGATTCGCCCAGTTTCTCGAATCAAGTGCTGCGCTATTGGCGCCGCCCGCACGGCATGGACCAGCAGCGCGGGCTGCCCGCGCACCGCGCCTTTCCCGATGCCTATGTCACCGCCTTCCATCTGCGCGACATGCTGAACGAGGCGAGCCTTGCGCAGCTCATCGAATGGTCGCGCACCCCCGGCCTGATCCCGCGCGTGCGCTACGGCCCCGATCGCGGCAAGGAATGGCGCGAACTCGATCACGAGACGCTGATGGCTTTCCTCACCGACCGCGATCCCGACATCCGTTTCACCGCCAATCACGAGATGGACCGGCGGCGCGGCGGCGGTAGCGTGGGCAAGGCGAGCGCCCAGGATTTGTTACTGTAATCGCACGAGGTTTGCGTTTGCGGATGGCCCGGCTATGCCATCGCCTCGATGGACCTGCCCGCTCTCCCGCTGCCGACGACCGGCCAACGCGTCGAGCGGCTGCTGGCGATCTGCGTCGGCCTGGGGTTCGTCGCGCTGATCGTCGCGGCGGCCGTCGCGGTGCACGCGCTGGACCGGAGTCAGGCGCGCAACCGCAGCGTCGTCCATAGCTATCAGGTCGAGGTCGCGATCGGCGAGGCGCGGCAGTTGATCGAGCAGAGCGAGGACGCCCGGCGCGGCATCTTCCTGCTGGGTTCGCCGCTCGCCTGGCGGAGCTGGCGCGAAGCCACGGTCGGCACGCCGATCGCGATGCGGCGGCTGAATGCGCTCGTCCTCGATCGCGGGCAGCGCGAGGCGATCGGCCGGATCGACGGCGCGCTCGTCCGGCTGGGCGAACAGCACCGCGCCACCAACGCGCTGGCCGCACGCGGCGATCTGGAAGGCGCGACGGCGCTGTTCAAGCGGCAGGATTCGCCGGGGCTGTTCCGTCCGTTGCGCGGCTATTTCATCGCGATGGCGCAGGAGGAACGGCGCATCCTCGCGCAGCGCACCGCAGACCAGCGCGCCGCATTGCTCGTCTTCTACTGGACGCTCGCGATCGTCGGGCTGGTCATCGCCGTGCTGCTCCTCGTATCGGTCGCGACGATCGTGCGTTACACGCGCGATCTCGCGCAATCGCGCGAAAGCCTGCGCGCGCTGAACGATACGCTCGAGGATCAGGTGAGCGCCCGCACCGCCGATCTCAGCCGGGCGAACGACGAGATCCAGCGCTTCGCCTATATCGTCAGCCATGATCTGCGCTCGCCGCTCGTCAACGTGATGGGCTTCACCGCCGAGCTGGAGGCCGCCACCGCGCCACTCGCGACCTTGGTCGATCGCGCCGAGGCCGAGGCGCCGGCGATCGTCACCGAAGACGCGCGGCTGGCGGCGCGCGAAGACCTGCCCGAGGCGATCCGCTTCATCCGCACCTCGACGCAGAAGATGGACCGGCTCATCAACGCCATCCTCAAATTGTCGCGCGAGGGGCGGCGGACGATCGCGCCCGAGCCGCTGGATCTCGAGGCGATGGCCGACAATGTGGTCGGCGCGATCCGCCACGTGCTCGATGATCGCCGCGTGGAAGTCATCGTCCAACGCCCGATGCCGCCGCTGACCAGCGACCGCATTGCGGTGGAGCAGATCGTCTCCAACCTCGTCGAGAACGCCTCGAAATACCAGGCGGCCGGGCGGCCCGCGCGAATCACCGTCTCCGCGCACGCGCAAGGCGGGCGGGTGACGATCGCCGTCGCCGATAACGGTCGCGGCATCGCGGCCGGCGATCACGAGCGCATCTTCGACCTGTTCCGCCGCTCCGGCCCGCAGGACCAGCAGGGCGAGGGCATCGGGCTCGCGCATGTCCGCGCCGCAGCCTATCGGCTGGGCGGCACGGTGCAGGTCGAATCGACGCTCGGCCAGGGTTCCACCTTCCGGCTGGTGCTGCCGCAGACGCCGCCCGCCCACGCTTCAGGAGACAGCGCATGAACGACCATCGCCCCGTCGGCATCGTCATGGTGGAGGACGACGAAGGCCATGCCCGGCTGATCGAGAAGAACATCCGCCGCGCCGGGATCAACAACCCGATCCGCCACTTCACCGATGGCGGCACGGCGGTCGACTATCTGTTCAACGCCGAGGAGGGCCCGGCCAAGAACGGCCCGGCGCTGGTGTTGCTCGATCTCAACCTGCCCGACATGAGCGGAACGGACATCCTGACGCGGATCAAGGCCGACGACAGCCCGCTGCGCCGCACCCCCGTCGTCGTGCTCACCACCACCGACGACAAGGTGGAGATCCAGCGCTGCTACGATCTGGGTTGCAACGTCTACATCACCAAGCCGGTCAATTACGAGAGCTTCGCCCAGGCGATCCGCCAGCTCGGGCTCTTCCTGTCGGTCATCCAAGTGCCCGAGGTCGAGGGATGAGCGACGCCCCGCGCGTCCTCTATATCGACGACGATGCGGGGATGCGCCGGCTGGCGTCGCGCGCGCTGACGCGGCGCGGCTATGACGTGACGCTGGCCGAGGACGGCGCCGAGGGCGTGCGGCTGGCGCAGGCGCACCGGTTCGACCTGATCGCGGTCGATCATTACATGCCGGGAATGGACGGGCTGGAGACGCTCGCCGCGTTGCAGGCGATCGGCGACGTGCCGGTCGTCTATGTCACCGGCTCGGACGAGGGCCGGATCGCGGTGGCCGCGCTGAAGGCCGGCGCGATCGACTATGTCGTGAAGACCGTCGGCGACGATTTCTTCGACCTGCTCGCGGCCACCTTCGCACAGGTGCGCGGCGTGGCCGCGCTGCGTCATGCCAAGGCCACTGCCGAGGCGGATCTGCGCGCGAGCAATGCGCGGCTCGAGGCGCTGCTCGGCGAGGTGAACCACCGCGTCGCCAATTCGCTCCAGCTCGTGACGGCCATGGTCAGCCTGCAGTCGGCGGCCTTGTCCGATCCGGTCGCGCGCGAGGCGCTGGCCGACACCCAGCGCCGGATCGACGCCATCGCGCAGGTGCACCGCCGGCTCTACAGCGCCAACGACGTGGAGAGCGTCGACATGGCCGATTATCTCGTCGCGCTCGTCCACGATCTGGACGAGACGCTGGCGCGCGACACCGGCCGCTGCACGCTCGCCTGTACCGCCCAAGCGATCCGCCTGCCGACCGACCGCGCGGTGTCGCTGGGCGTGATCGTCACCGAACTCATCACCAATGCCTGCAAATACGCCTATCCCGCAGGCCGGGGCGAAGTGCGGATCACGCTGGCGCAGGAGGGCGACGCCGCGTTCCTGCTCGTCGTGGAAGACGATGGCTGCGGCCTCACCCCAAGCGACGCGCCGCGCGGCACGGGCCTCGGCACCAAGCTGATCCGCGCCATGGCGCAAAGCCTCGGCACCAGCGTGGCCTATGACACGGAGCATCGCGGCTGCCGCGCGATGCTCCGCGCCGCGATCCGCTAGCGGACGCTCCCGCCCTTGGGAACTGCCCGTTCAGGGCTTGCGGAACTTGAAGACGAACTGATCGGTCTTGCCGCGGATCGCCGGGTCGAAGACGAGCTTGGTGTGATCGTCGGCCGGGTTGCGCAGCACCGGCGACTCGCCGACAAAGCGGAAGCCCGCGGCCTCGATCTGCGTCTTCACCACCGCGGGATCGATCCGGTGGCGCGTGTTCGTGCCCGTCAGCCCCGTGCCCGGCGCGTCGGCATGATCGATCACCACATAGGTGCCGCCATGCTTCAGCAGCGCGAAGACCGCGGCGTTGAAGGAGCGGATCGCGGGCTCGCCGCCCTCGCCGAAAGGACCGCCATTGGGGATGTCGTGGTAATTCTGCACGGTCCAGAACAGGTCGACGGGCTTGGCTGCGGTCGGCAGGTTCGTTGGCTGCACCGCGGCGGTGACGTTGGCGAGGCCCAGCGCCTGGATCGCCGGCAGCGGCTTGGCGGCATATTTGGCGGCCGCGGCGGGCCAATCGGCATAGACATGGCCCTTGGGACCGACGATCCCGGCGAATACCCGCGTCCAATAGCCCTTGCCGGGCAGATAATCGATCACCGCGTCGCCCGGCTTCACCCCCGAAAAGGCGAGCACCGCGGCAGCCTCGCGGCGTGCGTCGTCACCCTGCTGATCCGCGCGTGCGGGATCGGCGAGCGCGGCGGCGATGGCGGACTTGGGCGCCTGGGCATGGGCGGCGGTCGCGACGAGCGCGAAGCCAGCGAGTGCGGCGATGATCTTCATTGGCAGGCTCCTCAGACGTCCAGATTGGCGACGTTCAACGCGTTGTCCTGGATGAACTCGCGGCGCGGCTCGACCACTTCGCCCATCAGCCGCGAGAACACCTCGTCGGCCGCCTGCGTCTCCAGCGCCGTCACACGGAGCATCGTGCGCACCGCGGGGTCGAGCGTGGTTTCCCACAGTTGCTCGGCGTTCATCTCGCCCAGCCCCTTGTAGCGTTGGATCGACAGCCCCTTGCGCCCCGCCGCCAGAATCGCGTCGAGCAGCTGCGTCGGTCGCGCGACCAGCGTCTGCCCTCGCGCCAGCGTGGTGACGTTGCCGTTCTCGTCGGTCGCGGGTTCGTCCTCGGGCGCGACGATCGCCGGCGCCCCGCGCGCGGGCACCAGCTTGGCCGCCTGCGAAAAGCTCTCCGCCTGTTCGGCCGCCAGCGCGTGGAGCTTGCGCCCCTCGGCCGAGGCCATGAAGCTGGCCTCGATGATGTGATGGTCGGTCACGCCGCGCCACAGTCGCTGGAAGTGGATCGAGCCGTCCTCGGTCAACTGGGCGGACCAGCGCGCTGTGCCGCCATCGCCATCGTCGCCCGCGTCGAGCCGCCGGATCGCCTCGGTCACCGCGGCCTGCCGCGCTGTGCGCGTGGCCTGCGGATCGAGCGCGCCGGCCAGCGCCAGCACCTCGATGATCCCGGCATCGTAGCGGCGCGGCACATAGCGCATCAGCGTGCGCATCCGCCGGGCATGATCCACCAAGTGCTTCAGGTCGGCGCCCGAGCGCGCGCCGGTCGGCGAATCGAGCATCATCGTCGCCACGCCCGCATCGACCAGATACTCGTCAAGCGCGGCATCGTCCTTCAGATACACTTCGGAGCGCCCCCGCGTCGCCTTGTAGAGCGGCGGCTGCGCGATGTAGAGATGGCCGCGCTCGATCAGCTCGGGCATTTGGCGATAGAAGAACGTCAGCAGCAGCGTACGGATATGTGCGCCGTCGACATCGGCGTCCGTCATGATGACGATCTTGTGATAACGAAGCTTGTCCGCGTTGAAATCGTCGCGACCGATCCCCGTGCCCATGGCCTGGATGAGGGTGCCGATCTCCTTGGACGAGATCATCCGGTCGAACCGCGCGCGCTCGGTATTTAGGATCTTGCCGCGCAGCGGAAGGATCGCCTGGAAATGGCGGTTGCGCCCCTGTTTCGCCGATCCGCCCGCCGAATCACCCTCGACGAGGAACAGCTCGGACTTGGCGGGATCGCGCTCCTGACAGTCGGCGAGCTTGCCGGGCAGGCTGGCGATATCCATCGCGCCCTTGCGCCGCGTCAGCTCGCGAGCCTTCTTAGCGGCTTCGCGCGCCGCAGCGGCGTCGATGATCTTGCCGACGATCGCCTTGCCGTAAGCGGGATTTTCCTCGAGCCATTCGGCGAGCTTGTCCGCCATCAGCGATTCCAGCGGCTGGCGCACCTCGGAGCTGACCAGTTTGTCCTTGGTCTGCGAGCTGAACTTGGGGTCGGGCAGCTTGACCGAGACGATCGCGGTCAGCCCCTCGCGCATGTCCTCGCCGGTGAGCGTCACCTTCTCCTTCTTCAACATCCCCGATTTCTCGGCATAGTTGTTGAGCGTGCGCGTCAGCGCGGCGCGAAACGCCGCCAGATGCGTGCCGCCGTCGCGCTGCGGGATGTTGTTGGTGAAGGCGAGGACGTTCTCGTAATAGCTGTCGTTCCATTCCAGCGCGACGTCCATCGTCACGTCGTCGCGCGTGCCGGTGATCGCAATCGGCTCGGCCATCAGCGGCGTCTTGGCGCGATCGAGATATTTGACGAACGCGGCGATCCCGCCCTCGTAATAGAGCTCGATCGTCCGCGGTTCCTCGTGCCGCGCATCAGTGAGGAAAAGCCGCACGCCTGAATTGAGGAAAGCCAGCTCGCGGTAGCGATGCTCGAGCTTCTCAAAATCGAACTCCACAATCTTGAAGGTGGCCGGGCTCGGCAGGAAGGTGACGCGCGTGCCCTTCTGGCCGGGCGCCGCCTTACCCACCACCTTCAGCGGCGCGACCGCGTCGCCGAACGCGAAGCGCATGTAATGCTCCTCGCCGTCGCGCCAGATCGTGAGATCGAGAAACTCGCTCAGCGCGTTCACCACCGAGACGCCGACGCCATGCAGCCCGCCCGAGACCTTATACGCGTTGTCGTCGCTGGTGTTCTCGAACTTTCCGCCCGCATGGAGCTGGGTCATGATGACCTCGGCCGCGGAGACGCCCTCCTCGCGGTGGATGCCCGTCGGGATGCCGCGGCCATTGTCGGTGACCGATACCGAGCCATCGGGATTGAGCTGGATGTCGATCCGGTCGCAATGCCCCGCCAGCGCCTCGTCAATCGCGTTGTCGCTCACCTCGAATACCATGTGGTGGAGGCCCGAGCCGTCGTCGGTGTCGCCGATATACATGCCGGGGCGCTTGCGGACCGCGTCCAGCCCCTTCAGCACCTTGATCGATTCGGCGCCGTATTCGTTCGCATTCTGGGGGGATGTTGCCATGCCCAGCATATAGGCATCGAGGGGCCGAAACGGAAGCGAAATGGCGTTGGCGGCGGCGCGCGCGCCACGCTACCGCACGGCGATGACCGACGCGCCCGCACCCCCGCCCCTGCCCTCCCCCGAACGCCTGCGCGAACTGATGTTCGATGCCGCGCGGATGGGGCGGGACGACGTGATCCCGGCGCTGCTCCACGCCGGCGTGCCCATCGAGATCCGCGACGGCCGCGGCCACACGCCGCTCGTGCTCGCCAGCTATAACGGCCATGCGGACACGACCGCGCTGCTGCTCGATCGTGGCGCCGCGGTCGACGGCGATGCCGATCACCGCGGCAACACCGCGCTGATGGGGGTGGCGTTCAAGGGCCATCTCGCCATCGCCGCGCTATTGATCGCGCGCGGTGCCGACGTGAACCGGCGCAACGCCGCCGGCCAGACGGCGCTGATGCTGGCCGGCCTGTTCGACCGCAGCGCGATCATCGACCTGTTGCTGGAGAATGGCGCCGACGCCGCGATGATCGACGGTGACGGCAACACGGTCCGCACCCTCGCGCTGGCGCAGGGGAACGAAGCGCTCGCCAAGCGCTTCGCCTGATCGGTTCAGCGCGCGAACCCGTCCGCGCGCTGGCCGAGCAGAGTCACCTCGACCCGGCGGTTGAGGCGCATCCCCGCGGGCGTCGCATTGCTGGCGACCGGCTGTGCCTCACCATGCCCCGCGACCGAGAAGCGCGCGCGTGTCACGCCCATCGCGTCGAAGGCGCTGCGCACGCTTGCGGCGCGGCGTTCGGACAGATCCTGGTTGTGCGCCACGCTGCCGCGCGAATCGGTGAAGCCATCGATCGCGACGCGCACCCCCGGATTGCCGCGCAGATAGGCGGCGAGCGGGCGCAGCTTCTCCACCGCGCCGGGGCGCAGCACGTCGCTGTCGGTCTGGAACAGCACGTCCTCCTGCAGCGTCAGCATCGCGCCGCGTGGCGTCTGGCGGAAATGATAGTCGCGCATCGCGCCACGATCCCAGCGCGTGTCGGTCTCGACCACCGGGCCACGATCGCGCGCGCGCCAGTCGAATCGGTCGCGCCGCGGGCCGGCCGCCTCGGCAAAGGCCCGGTCGGCTGCGCGCGCCTCGCGCGGATCAATGAAGCCATCGCCGTTAAAGTCGAAATTGCGCATCACGAACGCGCGCCCGCGCGGATTGTCGCGCAGTTCGGGAAACAGGATGGGCACGCCCGGGCCACGCAGGTCATAGGCGCGCTCCCCGGGGCGCCAGTCCCAGCGATCCTGCGCGGCGGCGGGCATGGCGCCGGCCACCAGTGCGAACCCGGCCAGGGCGATGGGGATGGTCTTCATGACGGTTGCTCCTCGATCGTGTCGGCCCGTCATGCCCGCATCCGCTTGAACCGGCCATGAGCCGGACCGACAGCCAGGGTTCAGCCGCCGAGCACGATCCGCGTGGCGCCGGCGCCGACATCGGCGAACAGAGCCGCCTCGGTGCCGGTCATCCACACCTGCCCGCGTCCCGCGAGCGCAGCAAAGAGCGCGGCGCGGCGGGCGGGATCGAGATGCGCGGCCACCTCGTCGAGCAGCAGCAGGGGCGCGCGCGCCGTCCGTTCGGCGACCAGATCGGCATGGGCGAGCACGATGCCGAGCAGCAGCGCCTTCTGCTCGCCGGTGGAGGCGAGCGCCGCGGCCTGCCCCTTGTCGGCATGCGTGACGATCAGGTCGTCGCGATGCGGGCCGGCCAGCGCCCGCCCCGCCGCCGCGTCTCGCGCGCGGCCTTGGCGCAGCGCGGCGGGCGAGGCATCGCCGCCGGGGCTGTCGAGCGCAATCGCGGCACGCGGGAAACCCACGGCAGCGGCGGCGGCCAGCCGATCGCCGAGCAACGCCACCGTTTCGCGCCGGCCCTGCGCCAGCGCCGCGCCATGCTCGGCCATTTGCGCTTCCAGCGCGGTGAGCCATTCGGGATCGCCCGGTACGTCTTCGGCCAGCAACCGGTTGCGCGCGCGCAACGCGGCATCGTAGCGCGCGGCATTCACGGCATGGCCGGGGCGCAAGGCCAGCACCAGCCGATCGAGAAAGCGCCGCCGTCCGCTGGCGGGCTCGACGAACAGCCGGTCCATCGCGGGCGTGAGCCACAACACGCTCAGCCATTCGGGAAGCGCCGTCGCCGCGCTGGCCGCGCCCTGCACGCGCACGATGCGGCGCTCGGGCGCGGTGGCGATCGCGCCCGTCGCCAGATCGACCGCGCCCTGCGCTGCGTCGAGCACCGCCGCGACGCCGAACCCGCCGCCGCCGCCCTGCCGCGCCATCTCGCCCAATCCGGCGCGCCGCAGGCCCCGGCCGGGCGCCAGCAGCGACACCGCCTCCAACACGTTGGTCTTGCCCGCGCCGTTCGCGCCGGTCAGCACGACGAACCCAGCACCCGGCGACAGCGTCAGCGCGGCATGGTTGCGGAAATCGGTGAGGACGAGGCGCGACAGCATCGCGCCTGCGTCTAGCGCGCTTATCGCGCCGCGTCAGGCCGCGTGCGAAAGCGCCGGCGCGGCCTTCTTGGCCTTTTGCTGGCTCATATAGGATGCCAGCGCCGGCCCCAGTTCGCGCTGCGCCGTCTGATAGGCCACCGGCGTGAGGATCCCGAGCCGCGCGCGCGCCGCTTCGAGCGGCTCGTGGAGCAGCGTGAGATAATCCTCGCCGAAGATCCACTTGGCCTTGCGCCCGTGGCGATAGCCTTCCCACACCGCCTTCGCGAACAGGCGGTTGCCCGTCACGCCGATGCTCTTCAGCGCAGCGGCCGAGCCGATCAGCGCCCAACCCAGGCCGCCCACCTGCGCGAAGCTGAACGCGACGAGGCAGGCCTCGCCCATATTCTCGTCCGCCTTGTAGCCGGTCAGCACATGCCAGATGTCGTGGCAGTCGCGCACCCGGCGCCCCGCCCAGGCATAGGGGTGGCGCATGTCGGGCTCCGGATCGAGCCGGCTGACCGCGACCAGCCCGTCCGCCGAATAGCCGGTCTCGGCCAGCCAGTCGCGATAGGCCGCGCCGACGGTGCCCGGCGCAAAGCTCGCGCGGATCGCGGGGTCGGCGAAACGCTCGGCCAGCTCGACCTGGTCATAGGCGATCCGGCCGCCCTCGGCGGTCGCCAGCAGCCGCGCATAGAGATCGGGCGCGTTGCCGACGTTCAGCGCCCGCATGATGCGGAACACCTGGGTCGTGTCGTCGCCGTCGTTGAGCAGCTTGCGGATCGCGTCGATCGCGGTCCGCCAGTCGCGACGGCCGCTGGTGCCGGGAAAGGGAGGAAGCTTCGCCATGGGTCGACTCCTTACTGACATCACTGTCAATAAGCCAGTCACGGCATTTCGTCAAGCCGGCGGGCGCGTCACACCCGCATCGGCATCAGCACATAAAGCGCAGAGGACTTGTCGTTTTCGCGAATCAGCGTGGGCGCGGCGGCGTCCGCCAGATGCACCTCGACCGAATCGCCCTCGATCTGGCCGAGAATGTCCATCAGATAGCGGCTGTTAAAGCCGATTTCGAACGGCGCGGAGACATATTCGCCCGGCACCTCTTCGGCGGCGGTGCCGTTTTCGGGGCTCGTCACCGACAGCGTGATCTTGTCGCGATCGAGCGCCATCTTCACCGCGCGCGTCTTTTCGGTGGCGATGGTCGAGACGCGGTCGACGCCTTCCATGAAGCTCGACGGATCGAGCTTCAGGATCTTGTCGTTCCCGGTCGGGATCACGCGCGAATAATCGGGAAAGGTGCCGTCGATCAGCTTCGACGTCAGGACCGCCTGCCCCAGATCGAAGCGGATCTTGGTGGGCGACAGCGACACGCCGACCGAACCGTCCACCTCGTCGAGCAGCTTGCGCAGTTCGCCGACGCATTTGCGCGGCACGATCACGTCGGGCATCGTCTCGGCACCCGAAGGGCGCGGCATCGTCACGCGGGCGAGGCGATGGCCGTCGGTTGCGGCCGCCTTCAGCACCGGGTTGGCGCTTTCGCCGTCCGCGACATGGAGGAAGATGCCGTTCAGATAATAACGCGTTTCCTCGGTCGAGATCGCGAAGCGCGTCTTGTCGATGATCTGCTTCAGCGTCTCGGCCGGCAGTTCGAACTGCGTCGGCAATTCGCCTTCGGCGATCACCGGGAAATCGTCGCGCGGCAGCGTACCGAGCGAGAAGCGTGCGCGGCCCGCCACGATCGTCATCCGCCCGTCCGCGGCGGCGAGCTGCACCTGGCTGCCCTCGGGCAGCTTGCGCGCGATGTCGAACAGCGTGTGTGCGCTCACCGTCGTCGCGCCCGGCTGGTCGACCGCGGCGGCGACCGATTCGTTGATCTGCAGATCAAGATCGGTCGCCATCAGCCGCAGCCGGCCCTCCGCCGTCGCCTCGATCAGCACGTTGGACAGGATGGGGATGGTGTTGCGCCGTTCCACCACGGACTGGACGTGGCTCAGCCCCTTGAGCAGCGTCGCGCGTTCGATCGTCGCCTTCATGATCTTCCCCCGGCCCCGGCCTTGCGGGGCGATCCACGCGCCGACCCTAACCAACAAGGCGGGGGCGGCACAAGCATGATGGCCCTCCTCGGGCGAGTCCGGTAACCGCGCGGTTAACGCTGACGCGCGGCGCGACCGAAAATCGGTTGCCTTCGTGCGCACCGCAAGGGAGACCGCTTCATGCGACAGGGACGCGACTTCATCGCCCGCCACGGCGAAACCGTGTTCAACGCGGCGCGCCGGCTGCAGGGCGACGCGCCGCACACACCGCTGACGCGCGCCGGCTTCGCGCAGGCGGATGCGATAGGGCAGGCGTTGCGTGCCATGCTGGGCGCTCGCCCCGCGCTCACGCTCTGGGCCTCGCCCACCGGCCGCGCGCTGCAGACGCTGGCGGTGATCGCCGAACATCTCGAGCTCGACTGGCACGCCGCCCGGACCGATGTCCGGCTGGCGGAGATCGGCATGGGCTCGTGGGGCGGCCGCTATTACGAGGCCGTGGTGGCAGAGGTGGGGCCGGTGATCGATCCCGCGACCGGGCTGCTGCGCCCCGCGCCCGATGGCGAGGATTATCCGGCGATCGCACGGCGGCTGGGCGGGTGGCTCGCCGACAGCGATGCGCCGGGCGACCGGCTGATCGTCATGCACGGCATCTCGTCGCGCGTGCTGCGCGGCGTGATGACGGGCGCAGCGAGCGATCCGGCGGTAGGCGTGCCCGTCTCGCCCGGACTGCCGCAGGGATCGATCGCGCTGATCGCGGCCGGGACCGAGACGATCGCGCATCGCGGCACCGGGCATGCGCCGGCATGAAGCGTTGGCTGGCGCGGCTCCTGTTCGCCTCGGCGGTGGGGTTGGCGATGCCGGTGGCGGCGCGCGAGACGATCGGGGCGTATAAGGGCTGGGCCGCGTTTCGCGATGCCGTGCCGGCGCGCTGCTATGCGATCGCGGCGCCGGTCCGCGCCGGCGGCCAGGCGCGCTGGCGGCCGTTCGCGAGCATCGCGACCTGGCCCGGTCGGCGACTCGGCCAATCGCTTCATGTGCGGCTCAGCCACGAGCGGGACCGGGCGTCGGCGGTAACGCTGAGCGTCGGCGAACGGCGGTTCGTGCTCGCCGCCGACCGGATCGATGCCTGGGCGACAGACGCGCCGAGCGACCGTGCGCTCGTCGCCGCCATCCGCTCGGGCCGCAGCATGAGCGTGGAGGCGGTGGGCGTCGGCGGCCGGCCGTTTGCGGACGTCTATGCGCTGGGCGGCGCCGCGACCGCGATCGACGCCGCCGCGATCGCCTGCCGGGCGCGGTGAACCGGCGGAGCCGCGGCCGATCGCTTGAACAAGGCGGTTCACGAGGAGGCGCGGAGATGTCTCGCGCGCGGCGACGCGCTCTTATTTCAAGATCCGACGATGAAGGCCGCAATTGCGGCCAGCACATATTCTCCGCTGCCTCCGCTGCCTCCGCGTGCACCCCCTGCCTTTGCACGCCGCCGAAGGACGGACCCGCCTAGCCCCCATCCTCGGCGAGCGCCCGCGCGAGCAGGTTGCGGATTGCGGCGAGCGCCTCGCCGATCGGCGGCGCCGAAAACCCGTCCTCGTCGGCCAGCAGCCGCTGCACGCCGCGGATCGTATAACCCCGCGCGTTCAGCAGCGTGTCGATCCGGCGCACCAGCGCCACGTCCGCCGGCCGGTAATAGCGGCGGTTGCCCGCACGCTGCACCGGACGAAGCTGCGGAAACCGCGTTTCCCAATAGCGCAGCACATGCGCGGGCAGGCCCATGTCGCGGGAGAGTTCGCCGATCGTCCGGAACGCGCCTGCGGCCTTCCCGCTCTCGTCCGGTCCGTCTCCGGCCATGTTATCCGGCGGCGGCGATGCGCTCACGCATCATCTGGCTGGCGCGGAAGGTGAGCACGCGCCGAGGTGCGATCGGAACCTCGACGCCCGTCTTGGGATTGCGCCCGACCCGCTCGCCCTTGTCGCGCAGGACGAACGTGCCGAAGCCCGAAATCTTGACGTTTTCGCCACGCGAAAGCGCCGAGCACATCTCGTACAGAATCTGTTCGACCAGCTTGCTCGAATCGGCCCGCGAAAGCCCCACTTCGCGGTACAGCGACTCGGCCAGATCCGCTCTGGTCAACGTACCCGCAACGTCCATTCCACACTCCCCCGGTGACGCATATCGTATACATAACCGCACATTGACGCAAAGTAATGTATGTTTTCTTGCGTCAGACGCGGACGACGGCGGCCCCCCAGGTGAAACCACCGCCCATGGCCTCAAGCACGACGATCTGTCCCGTTTCGATACGCCCGTCGCGTACCGCGGTGTCGAGCGCGAGCGGCACCGATGCGGCCGAAGTGTTCGCGTGCCGGTCCACGGTGACGACCACACGCTCGGGCGCCAGGCCCAGCTTCTTCGCGGTGGCATCGAGGATGCGGGCATTGGCTTGATGCGGCACCACCCAGTCGACATCGGCGGTTTCGAGACCCGCCAGCGCGAGCGATTCGCCCATCACCGCGGCCAGATTGACGACGGCGTGGCGAAACACCTCGCGCCCCTTCATCCTGAGCTTGCCGACCGTGCCCGTGGTCGAGGGGCCGCCATCGACATAGAGCAGCCCGTTGTGCCGCCCATCAGCATGGAGCTTGGTCGCCAGCACGCCGCGCCCGTCCGCCTCGGCGGTTTCCTGCGCCTCCAGCACGATCGCGCCCGCGCCGTCGCCGAATAGGACGCAGGTGGTGCGGTCCTCCCAATCGAGGATCCGGCTGAACGTCTCGGCGCCGATCACCAGCGCGCGCCGCGCCGTTCTCGCGCGAATCATGCTGTCGGCGACCTGCACCGCATAGAGAAAGCCCGAACAGACCGCCGCCACGTCGAACGCCACGCAATCGTCGATGCCCAGCATCGCCTGCACCTTGGTGGCGGTGGCGGGAAAGGTCTGGTCGGGCGTGGCGGTGGCCAGCACGATCAGGTCGATATCCTGCGCCAGCACCCCGGCGGCGGCGAGCGCGGCCTTGCTGGCGTCGGCCGCAAGCGTCGCCGTGGTCTCGTCGGGCCCGGCGATATGGCGGAAGCGGATGCCGGTACGCTCGACGATCCATTCGTCGGTCGTGTCGACCTGCTCGGCCAGTTCGGCGTTCGACACGCGGCGGGCGGGCAAGGCCGATCCGGTGCCGACCATCACGCTGCGCAGCACGGCGGGCCGGTTCATGCCGCTTCCTCGAAATTACCCAGATCGTCGGCGATACGCCGAATCAGATCGTTGCGCACCATCTTGGCGGCATTACCCATCGCAGTCGCCACGCCACGCTCGTTGGCGCCGCCATGGCTCTTCACGACGATGCCGCCCAGCCCAAGAAACACCGCGCCGTTGTGATTGTTGGGATCGAGATGATCGCGCAGCAATTCGGTCGCCGGGCGCGAGATCAGGAAGCCGATCTTGGACCGCGCCGAGCTGCTGAACGCACGCTTGAGCAGGTCGCCGACGAATCGTGCGGTGCCTTCGGCGGTCTTCAGCGCGATATTGCCCGAGAAACCGTCGCACACGATCACGTCGACCTCGCCGCGCGACAGCCGATCGCCCTCGATGAAGCCGTCGAACGTCATCGGGATGTGAGTCGCCGCCTTCAGGCGCGCCGCGGCGTCCTTGATCTCGCCGGTGCCCTTCTGATCCTCGCTGCCGATGTTGAGCAGCGCGACGCGGGGCGAGGCGAGATCGAGCGTAGCGCGCGCATAGGCCGCGCCCATCACCGCAAACTGGACGAGATTGTTGGCGTCGCACTCAGTGTTGGCGCCCAGATCGAGCATCACCACGTCGTTGGCGCCGAGCGTCGGCAGCAGCGCGGCGAGCGCCGGCCGGTCGATCCCCGGCAGCATCCGCAACGACAATTTGGCCATCGCCATCAGCGCGCCGGTATTGCCGCTGGAAACGGCCGCGGCGGCACGCCCCTGCTTTACCAGATCGATCGCGATCCCCATCGAGGTCGTCTTGGCGCGGCGGATCGCCTGGCTCGGCTTGTCGCTCGGGCCGACCACTTCGGGCGCGTGAACGATCTCGCTGCTGCGCGTGAGGTTGGGATGCGCCTTGAGCCCGGCTGCGATCCGCTCCTCGTCGCCGACGAGCAGGAAGCGCATGTCATCGAACCGGCGCCGCGCACGCGCGACCCCGGCGAGCATCACGGCCAGCCCATCGTCTCCACCCATCGCATCGACGGCGATCCAGGCGTTGTCGGACACGGCCGGCGATCCTTTTTCAGTGGAGGGCGTCAGGCCTCGACCGAGACGATCTCGCGGCCATTATAATGGCCGCAGGAGTTGCACAGGTGATGTGGGCGCTTCAGCTCGCCGCAGTTCGGGCATTCCTGGAACGAAGCCACGGTCAGCGAATCATGCCCACGGCGCATGCCGCGCTTGGAGGGCGAAGTCTTTCTTTTGGGGACGGCCATTTCGGCACCTTGTTCTTCGGGATTCGAATACAGGAAGCCCCCGACCCGACGCTTTCGGCAACCGGTGGAGACAACCACCGGCCGCGTGAGTGCCTGTTGGCCGGAGGCTTCGCGAAGCGTGGCGCTATAGCGATTCCCGCCGCCGTTGCAAGCGCGCGGAACCGGTGGCAGGGCGTTCGTACCGTTGAAGGAGTTCGTGCCGCATGATCCTGCCCGTCACCCTGACCATTGCGGCGGCCCTGGCGGTCGTCAACCTGTGGCTCGCGTTCCGGATCGTGCCGACTCGGCTGCGTGACAAGGTGCTGGTGGGCGACAATGGCGATGTGCGGCTGCACGCACGGATGCGCGCGCAGGCCAATCTGGTCGAATATGCGCCGTTCGTGCTGATCCTGCTGGCGCTGATCGAACTGGGCGGAGGATCGCCGATGGGCCTGTGGATCCTGGGGATGGCGTTCGTGATCGCCCGCATCCTGCACGGCTTCGGCATGGACCGGCTGCAATCCAATCCGCTGCGGGCGGGCGGCGCGCTCGCCACCTGGGTGATCCTCGCGGTGCTGGCGGGCTGGGCGCTGGCGATGGCTTATGGCGCGCGCGAAGCCGGATTGCCGGGAACGCTGGTCGTCACACCGGTGGCGCACGCATGATCCGCCACGCGCTCCTCGCCGCCGCCGCGCTCGTCGCCGCCGCTCCCGTCACCGCGCAGACGATCGCGCCCGAGCGCCTGTCCGCCGACGTGCACACGCTCGCTTCGGATCCGTTCGAGGGTCGCTCGCCGGGAACGCCGGGCGAGACGAAGACGATCGACTGGCTCGTCACGCAGTTCAAGACGATGGGACTTGAACCCGGCGGCCCGGACGGCGCCTGGACGCAGGCGGTGCCGCTCGTCCACACCCGGATGGGCATGGGCCAGGTGCGCGCAGGCGACGCGCCGCTGGAACAGGGCCGTGACGTCTATCTCAGCACGGTGCGGCCGGTGGACCGCGTCGCCATCGCCGACGCGCCGATGGTATTCGTCGGCTATGGCGTCTCGGCGCCCGAGCGCGGGTGGGACGATTTCAAGGGCGTCGACCTGCACGGCAAGGTGGCGGTGATCCTCGTCAACGACCCCGATTTCGCCGCGGTGACGGGTGACGATTCGTTCGGCCGGTTCGGCGGCCGGCGGATGACCTATTATGGCCGCTGGACGTACAAATATGAGGAAGCCGCACGGCGCGGCGCGATCGGGGCGCTGATCGTCCACGACACCGCGGGCGCGGGCTATGGCTGGAGCACGGTCACCGCGCCGGGCGGCGAGAATTACGATATCGTGCGCGGGGCCGGCGACGTGCCCGTGCTGCTGCAGGGCTGGTTGCAGGAGGATGCGGCGACCAGGCTGCTGGCCGCATCGGGGCTCGATCTCGCGAAGCTGCGGGTGGCGGCGCGGCGCAAGGATTTCCGCCCCGTCCCGCTTCGCCAGCGCTTTTCAGCCACGCTGCCCGTGACGCAGGACCGCGTCGCCAGCCGCAACGTGCTGGCGAAGCTGCCCGGCACGAAGCATCCCCACGAGGTGGTGATGTTCGGCGCGCACTGGGATGCCTACGGCATCGGCAAGCCCGATGCGCAGGGCCGCACCATCCGCCCGGGCGCGAACGACGACGCGCTGGGCGCCGCCGGCGTGCTCGAACTCGCGCGCGCGTTCAAGGCGGGCCCGCCGCCCGCGCGCAGCCTGGTCTTCGCGCTGTGGAGCGGCGAGGAGCGCGGCCTGCTCGGATCGCAGACCTACGCCGAGCATCCCGTCTATCCCGCCGCCAAGACGGTCGCGAACCTGACGCTCGACATCCTCCAGACCGCCGGCCCCTCGCACGACGTGCTGCTGGTGGGGCAAGGGCAGGACAGCCTGGAACCGATGCTGGCCGCGGCCGCGCGGGCGCAGGGCCGCACCGTCACGCCCGAGGCGCTGCCCGAGCGCGGGCTGTTCTACCGCGCCGACCATTTCTCGCTGGCGCGCAAGGGCGTGCCGACGCTGCTGCTGATGGCGATCAGCGGCGCGCCCGATCTGGTGGCCGGCGGCCGCACCGCGGGGCAGGCGTGGCTCGACGGCTATATGAAATGCTATCACCAGACCTGCGATGCCTGGAGCCCCGATTGGGACCTGCGCGGCGCGGCGCAGGATGTGGGGCTGTTCTACACGGTGGGACGTGCGCTCGCCGATTCGCGCGACTGGCCGACCTGGAATGCGGGATCGGAGTTCAAGGCGGTGCGCGACGCGAGCGCGGGTGCGCGCCGCTGACCGTCAGCCGGAAAGCACCGCGTCGCCGACGAAGGGATTGCCGGCACGCTCCTGCGCGAAGCTGCTCATCGGGCCGTGGCCGGGGATGAAGGCGGTATCCCCGCCCATCGGCCAGAGCGTCTCGACGATGCTGCGCACCAGCGTAGCGTGGTCGCCCTGCGCCATGTCGGTGCGGCCGACCGACCCCGCGAACAGCACGTCGCCGACCAGCGCCAGCTTCGACGCCGGATGGTGGAACGTCACGCTGCCCGCGGTGTGGCCGGGGGTTTCGTGGACGTCGAGCGACAGGTTGCCGATCGTCACCGTGTCGCCCGTCACCAGCCAGCGACCGGGTTCGAACACCACGCCGCGAATGCCGTAATTGCGGCCGTCCTCGTCCAGCCGCGCGAGCCAGAAGCGATCCGCCTCGTGCGGCCCCTCGATCCCCACACCCAGTTCGTCGGCGAGCGGCTTGGCCTCGCCCGCATGATCGATATGGCCATGGGTCAGCAGGATCTTCTCGACGGTGACGCCCGCCTTGGCGATCGCCGCGCGGATCCGGGGCAGATCCCCGCCGGGATCGACCACCGCCGCCTTCATCGTGGCGGTGCACCAGACGATGCTGCAATTCTGCTGGAGCGGGGTGACGGGCACGATCGCCGCGCGAAGGGGGGGCTGGGTCATGCCGCCACCGTCTAGGCACCCGGCGACGTGGCCGCAATCGGCGCTTGCGGCGGGGCGGTGGCGGCTGGCATGCCGGCCAAATGCTTGAAGCGCCTTTCGTACTCCTCGACGATGCCTGGCATGGCGGCGCGCCGGCGCGGCTCTATCGGTCGCCGGTGCGAATCGTCACGGCGGACACACCCGAGGCGGTCGCGCCGGCGCTCGACGCGCTGCGCACGGGCCAAAGCGCCGGGCTGCACGCGGCGGGCTATCTCACCTACGAGGCAGGCGCGGCGTTCGTGGAGGGCGTAGCGCTGCCGCGGGGCGACGGGCCGCTGCTGTGGTTCGGCCTGTTCGACACGTACGAACCGGTGGCGGATGTGGCCGCGCTGCTGCCCGATCCGGCCGGCGCCTGGGCCGGCGCGCCCGCGCCCGACATCGACCGCGCCGCCTATGACGAGCGGATCGTGGAGATACTCGCGCTGATCGCGGCGGGCGACATCTACCAGGCGAACCTCACTTTTGCCGCCACCGTGCCGCATGCGGGCGATCCGCTCGCGCTCTATGCGCGGCTGCGGCGGCAGGCGAAGGCCGGGCATGCCGCGCTGGTCGACACGGGTGCGGTGCGGCTGTTGTCGCTGTCGCCCGAACTGTTCTTCGCGCTGGAGGGCGATGCGCTCACCTGCCGCCCGATGAAGGGCACGCTGCGCCGCGTGGCCGGCGACGACGGCGCCGCCGCGCTCGCCGCCGATCCCAAGCAGTGCGCCGAAAATCTGATGATCGTCGATTTGATGCGCAACGATCTGGCCCGCGTCGCGGTGCCGGGCAGCGTCGCGGTGCCCGAATTGTTTCGCATCGAGAGCTATCCGAGCATCCACCAGATGACCTCGACCGTCACCGCCACGCTCGCGCCCGGTCGCGACGCCTGCGATGCGGTCGCCGCGCTGTTCCCCTGCGGATCGATCACCGGCGCGCCCAAGCGCCGCGCGATGCAGGTGATCGCCACAGTCGAGCAGCGCGCGCGCGGCGCCTATTGCGGATCGATCGGGCGGATCGATGCCGACGGATCGGCGCGGTTCAACGTGGCGATCCGCACGCTGGAATGGCGCGGCGACACGGTCCGGCTGGGCGTCGGCGGGGGGATAGTCGCCGATTCGAACGCCGGGGCCGAATGGGACGAGGCGCTGGCCAAGGCGGCCTTCGTCACCGCGGGCGGGCGCGGGTTCGATTTGATCGAGACGATGGCGTTCGATCCGCTGGCGGGCATCGCCCTGCTCGAGCGCCATGTCGCACGGATGCGCGCCAGCGCCGAGGCGCTGGGCTTCGTCTTCGATCGCCACGCCGCGCGCAACGAGCTTCAGGCGGCGACCTTTCGCCTGCGCCGGTCCGCCCGCGTCCGCCTCCTGCTCGCCGCATCGGGCGCGATCGCCGTGGAGATCGCGCCACTTCCCGTCCCTCCCGATGCGCCGGTTGAGGTGGCCGTCGTGCCGCTGCCCGTCGCGGCCGCCGATATCCGCCTGCGGCACAAGACGAGCGACCGCGGCTTCTACGACGCGGCGCGGATCGCCGCCGGCACGTTCGAGGTGGTGTTCGAAACGGACGGTTTGTTGAGCGAAGGCAGCTTTACGTCGCTCTTCGTGCCGCGCGGCGACAGGCTCGTCACGCCCCCGCTCGCCCACGGGCTGTTGCCCGGCGTGCTGCGTGCCGAGCTGATCGCGGCCGGGCGCGCGGTGGAGGGCCAGGTGCGCGCGGCGGATCTGGCGGACGGCTTCTTCGTCGGCAATGCGGTGCGCGGGCTGATCCCCGCCGTGCTGGCGGTTGCGCACTAGGGCCACGCCGGGCATAGGCGACGCGCCTCCAAGGGAAAGGCCCTGCCCATGCACGCTTCCGCCGCGCTCGATCGCATCAGCCCGTCGCCCACGCTCGCGATCACCGCGCGCGTCTTCGAGCTGAAGCGCAAGGGCGTCGACGTGATCGGCCTGGGCGCGGGCGAGCCCGATTTCGATACGCCCGATTTCATCAAGGACGCAGCGATCAAGGCGATCCGCGACGGCAAGACGAAATACACCAATGTCGACGGCACGCCCGAGCTGAAATCGGCGATCGTCGAGAAGTTCGCACGCGACAACCAGCTGATCTACGGCATGAACCAGATCAGCGTGAACGTCGGCGGCAAGCACACGCTGTTCAACGCGATGGTTGCCACGATCGATGCCGGTGACGAGGTGGTGATCCCCGCGCCCTATTGGGTCAGCTATCCGGACGTGGTGCAGTTCGCCGGCGGCGTGCCGGTGATCGTGCCCTGCGGCCCCGAGGCGGCCTACAAGCTGACGCCCGAGGCGCTCGACGCGGCGATCACCCCCAGGACGAAATGGGTGATCCTCAATTCGCCCTCCAACCCGACCGGGGCGGCGTACACGGTCGACGAGCTGAAGGCACTGGGCGAGGTGTTCGCGCGCCACCCCCATGTCTGGGTGTTCGCCGACGACATGTACGAGCACATCACCTATGACGGCTTCCGCTTCGCGACGATCGCTGATGTCTGCCCGGATCTGTACGATCGCACGCTGACGGTGAACGGTTGTTCCAAGGCCTATGCGATGACCGGCTGGCGGATCGGCTTTGCCGGGGGCGCGCCCTGGCTGATCCAGGCGATGGCCAAGCTCCAGTCGCAATCCACATCCAACCCCTGCTCGATCGCGCAGGCCGCCGCCGTCGCCGCGCTCAACGGCGACCAGTCGTTCCTGAAGGAGCGCGCCGCTGCGTTCCAGGTGCGGCGCGATCTGGTCGTCGGCATGCTCAACGCGATCCCCGGCATGCACTGCCCGACGCCGGAAGGCGCGTTCTACGTGTATCCCTCCTTCCCCGAACTGATCGGCAAGACGACGCCGAACGGCCGCACGATCGATAGCGACGAGGCGTTCGTCGGCTATCTGCTCGACGATGCGAAGGTGGCGGCGGTGCAGGGCACGGCGTTCGGGCTCAGCCCCGCGATGCGGATCAGCTATGCCACGTCGGACGCGCTGCTGACCGAGGCATGCACCCGGATCCAGGATGCGTGCGCCGCTCTGCGGTGAACGCATCCGTCATGCTGCCGTCCACCGAGCGTTAATCCAGCGTTTCTAGAAACGCGATTGCAGGCGCGGTGCATCGATCCGATGGCTCGCCCGTAGCTTCGGCGTGCGCGGGACCATCCGCGTCCGCCACCCTCGTTAGGACACGGCATGCGCAGCATCGTGAAATCCAGTTTCCTGTGGCAGTTCGCCATCGGCTTCGCGCTCGGCGCGGTGGGGCTCGTCACGTTGGAGCCGACCGATGCGCGCCACGCGCTGGCGGGCCACTTCATTCCCACGTTCCACGGCCAGCGCTGACCGCTTGGTTCGGCGGAAAAGCGCATTATATCATGAACATGACCCGCATCGCCATCGCAGCCCTTGCCACCGTCGCCTTCGGCGCGCTCGCCCTTCAGACCGGCGCGGCGCGCGCTGAAAGCGCGGTGCCGATCCCAGTCGCCAAAGCCGACGTGCCGGCCGCTGCGGGACTGCAGACCGCGGTGCTGGCCGGCGGCTGTTTCTGGGGCATGGAGGCGGTGTTCGAGCGGGTGAAGGGCGTGCACGCGGTCACCGCGGGCTATGCCGGTGGGAGCGCGGGCACCGCGACCTACGACATGGTCTCCAGCGAAACGACGCGCCATGCCGAGGCGATCCGCATCACCTATGATCCGCGTCAGGTGAGCTATGCCACGCTGCTCCGCGTCTATTTCTCGATCGCGCACGATCCGACCGAGCTGAACCGGCAGGGCCCCGACAGCGGCACCAGCTATCGCTCGGCGATCTTTCCGCAGACGCCCGATCAGGCGCGAGTGGCCCGTGCTTATATCGCGCAGATCGGCGCGGCGCATGCCTATCCCAAGCCGATCGTCACCCGGATCGAGACCGGCGGCTTCTATCCCGCCGAGGCATATCACCAGAATTTCTATGACCGCAACCCGACCTATCCCTATATCGTGATGTGGGACAAGCCGATGGTCGCGGCGTTCAAGGCCGCCTACCCCGCACTCGCCAAATAGGCGGTCGTCGCGCCGGCCGCGATCAGGCCGCGAGCGGAAAGCGCAGCATCCGCGTCTCGACCGGTATCAGCGCCTGCGCCTTCGGCCCCACCGCGCGCACGATCGCGGGATGATCCGCGTCGAGCCCGCCGGTCAGCGCGCCGAACGCCGGTAGGATCAGCTTGGTGTCGGTGGCCACATAGCAGCGCCGCGCCACCGGCTTGCCGCGCACGCGCAGCCGCAGCTTGGGGTGGAAATGCCCCGACATCTCGGGCCGCGGCTCGGCGGGATCCGCCTCGTGGCGCAGCACGATCCCGTCGACGACCGCTTCGTCCACCACCGCTCCGCCGCAGCGATCGACGATCGCCGGATCGTGATTGCCGGTGATCCACGTCCAGCGCATGGCCTGCGTCAGCGTGCGCAGCATCGCCCGCGCGCGTTCGGGCAGGCGCGTGCAACCGTCGACGTCGTGGAAACTGTCGCCCAAGCACCAGATCTCGCGCGCGCCGCTCGCCGCCGCCAGCGCCGACAGATCCGCGAGCGTGGCGATCGAATCATAGGGCGGCAGCATCTGCCCGCCGCGCGCGAACCAGCTCGCCTTCTCGAAATGCAGGTCCGCCACCAGCAGCGCGGCACGCGCGGGCCAGAACAGCGCGCCCTGCCCCAGCGCGAGGAAATCATGTCCGCCGAACGAAAAGGGAACCATTGCGCCGCCATGACGCCGTAACCGGCCCGAGGCAAGCCCGCCGACGAGCAGCGATTCCCGTTGCATGCCGTAACAATCGGCGTACAGCGCGCCGTCCGCTCTCGGGGTCCTGCCCGCCATGTCTGCCGTCTCGATCGATCAAGCGCCCGCCGAACATGTCGGCGATCTGTCGGACGACCGGCATCCGGGCATGCGCGCGCTCACGATCGGGGCGATCGGCGTGGTGTTCGGCGATATCGGCACCAGCCCGCTCTATGCGTTTCGCGACGCGCTGACGCCGGCGGCGGGCGACGGCATCGATCCGTCCGAGATCCTGGGCGTGCTGAGCCTCGCGCTCTGGGCGCTCTTCCTCGTCGTCACCGTCAAATATGTGCTGTTCCTGATGCGCGCCGACAACCAGGGCGAGGGCGGCGTGCTGGCGCTCACCGCGCTGGCCAGGCGGGCGCTCGGCTGGCGGTCGCGCACGGCGCTGCTGCTGGGCGCCGCGGGCGCGGCGCTGTTTTACGGCGATGCGATCATCACCCCCGCGCTCTCAGTGCTATCGGCGGTCGAGGGGATGCAGACGATCCCGTCCACCGCGGCGTTCTTCGACCAGAATACGGTGCTTGCGGTGACGATCGTCATCCTCGTCGCGCTGTTCATGATCCAGGCGCGCGGCACCGCGGACATCGCCAAGCTGTTCGGCCCGATCTGCATCCTGTGGTTCCTCACGATCGGCGGCCTCGGCCTGTGGCACATCGCCGACGAGCTTTCGATCTTCCGCGTGCTCAGCCCCACCTATGGCATCAGCCTGCTGATGACGCACGGCGTCACCGGGCTGTTCGTGCTGGGCGCGGTGTTCCTCACGGTGACGGGCGCCGAGGCGCTCACCGCCGATATGGGGCATTTCGGGATCAAGCCGATCCGCATCGGCTGGTTCTTCCTCGTCGCGCCGGCGCTGGTGCTCAACTATCTCGGCCAGGGCGCCTTCGCTCTGTCGGCGCTGGAAAAGGCCCATGCGGCGCATGTGCCGTTCGTCAACCAGAGCTGGTTCTTCCTGATGGCGCCCGAGCCGGTGCGCGCCGGGCTGATCGTCTTGGCGGGCTTCGCCACGATCATCGCCAGCCAGGCGGTCATCACCGGTGCCTATTCGCTGACGCAGCAGGCGATCCAGCTCGGCCTTCTGCCCCGTCTGCGCATCCGCAACACCTCGGCGACGAGCTCGGGGCAGATCTATCTGCCCGCGATCAACTGGCTGCTGATGATCGGCGTGCTGGTGCTGGTCGTTCAGTTCCGGACCTCGTCGGCGATGGCGGCGGCGTACGGTATCGCGGTGACGGGCACGATGGTCATCACCACCTGCCTCGCCTATGTCGTCGTGCGGCATCGCTGGAGCTGGTCGCGACCGCTCGCCATCGCGGTGATCCTGCCGTTCCTGCTGCTCGACCTCGTCTTCTTCGGCGCCAACATCCTGCGCGTGGTGGAGGGCGGCTGGGTGCCGCTGGTGGTGGCCGCCGCGATCGGTCTGGTGATCTACACCTGGGTGCGCGGGCGCGGGATCGTCGGCGCGTTCGAACGCGGGCAGAGCATCCCGCTCGTCGACCTTGCCGCCGCGCTCGCCAAGCGCCCGCCGGAGCGCGTCGAGGGAACCGCGGTGTTCCTGACCGGCAACCCCACCGCGGCACCGGGCGCGCTGCTCCACAATCTGAAGCACAACAAGGTGCTTCACGCGCGCAACCTGATCGTCAGCGTGCGCACCACCGATCGCCCGATCGTGCCGCCCGAGGATCGCGGCCGGGCGGAGCGGATCGACGACAATTTCTCGGTGATCGTGCTCACCTACGGCTTCATGGAATCGCCCGACGTGCCGCGCGACCTGGGCCTCGGCGCAAAAGCGGTGCGCAAGGAGCTCGATCCGATGAAGACCTCCTATTTCATCGGCCGCAGCACGATCAAACCCGATGCGGAAAAGGGCATGCCGCCCTGGCAGGACCGGCTGTTCATGTTCCTCCAGCGTAACGCCAGCGACCCGACCGAATTCCTCCACATCCCCCCCGGCAAGGTGCTGGAACTCGGCGAGCAGGTCACCGTTTAGGAAACGCTCCTCCCGATCGGGAGGAGCGCGCTGCGTCAGCCCGCATAGGCCTTGACCAAATCGTAGAGATAGTCGCGTCCGTCATAGAGCGAGGCGATGCGGATCCGCTCGTTCAGGCCGTGGATGCCGCCCATGTCCTTGTCGATGAACACGCCCGGCGCGCCATAGACCGGGATGCCGATCGTCTCGAGAAAGATGCCGTCGGTCGCGCCGGTGGACATCAGCGGCAGCAGCGGCACGCCGGGGAAATGCTTCGCCGCCACCGCCCGCGCAGGCTCCACGATCTTGGGATCGAGCGTCGGCGGGATCGCGGTGGGACGGATCGGCTGGTTGGCGGTGACGGTCACCTTGGTTCCCGCCAGTCGCTTCAGTTCGCTAAGCGTGCCTTCCACCGTCTCGCCTGGGAAAATCCGGCAGTTGATGTTGGCGGTCGCGCGCTGCGGCAACGCGTTTTCGGCATGGCCCGCGCTCAGCAGCGTCGCGACGCAGGTGGTCCGCAGCGTCGAGTGCAGCGCCTTGTCCTGACTGACGATCGCGTCGGCCGCCTTGTCGTTCGGATTGGCGAGCAGCGCGCGGATCGCGTCGGCCAGCGGCTTGGGAGATCCCGCCGCGGTGGCGGTGAAGAAGGCGCGCGTCGTGTCGGTGAACTTCACCGGAAATTCGTGGCCGCGCACCGCCTCGAGCGCGTCCGCCAGTTCGTAGATCGCATTGGCCGGTGTCGGCGCCGAGCTGTGGCCGCCGGGGTTGGTGGCGAGGAACGTGTAGTTCTGCGCCGCCTTCTCGCCCACCTGGAGCGCCAGCAACTGGCGCTTGCCGCTGTCGTCGGTGCGCCCGCCACCGCCCTCGTTCAACGCGAATTCGGCGGCGATCAGTTGGGGCCGGTTCTTCGCCAGCCATTCCGCGCCGTCGAACGCATAGGTGGTCTCCTCGCCGCAGGTGAGCGCCAGCTTGATCGTGCGCCGTGGCACATAGCCCGCCTGTTTGAAGCGGATCAGCATGTCGGCCCAGATCGCGGCCTGCGCCTTGTCGTCCACGGTGCCGCGGCCGTAATAATAGCCGCCTTCCTCGACCAGCTTGAACGGATCGCGCACCCAATCCTCGCGCTTGGCCTCCACCACGTCGAGATGGCCGAGCAGCAGCATCGGCTTCACGCCGGCGTCGCTGCCCTTCAGCACTGCGACCAGGCCGCCCTCCTTGGGATGATCGGGCACCGAGAAGGGCGTGATGTCGCCATCCTTGAAGCCCGCTGCCTTCAGCCGCCCGGCGATCTGCGCCGCAGCCTGGGTGCAGCTTCCCGACGACAGCGTCGTGTTGGTTTCGACCAGCTCCTTGTAGAGCCCGAAGAACGCCTTCTGATCGGGCCGCGCCTGCGCCATCGCCACCCCGGGTAGCGCGATCGCCGCCACCGCTGCCAACATCCGTCCGATCATCGTGATTCCCCTTTGTTTCGGGGAATAGAGCGCCAAACCGGTGGGTTGGCAACGCCGCTCAGCGCAGGCCCGGCGGCAGCGGCGCGATCCGCCCGCGCGGCAGCAGGAAACGGATCTCGCGATTGGCGAAATCGATCTGCACGGTGCGGAACAGGCGCAGCACGTCCATCCCCAGCAGCAGCGCGGGCCGCGCATCGATCCCGAACCGGCGAAATGGCGGTGCATCGGCAACGGCCACGCGCACGTCGCGAAGCGGCACGCCGCCGATCTCCAGCGCGTCGAGCGCGAAGGCGTCCGTGACGAGCATGCCGCCCGTCACCGAGGTGAGCTGAAGCGGCCCCAAGGGGCGGGCGCCATGCGCCAGCGCGCGCAGCAGGGCCGGGTTGCCGATCGTGACGGGCGAACCGGTATCGACCACCACGGCGATCCGCGTGCCGCGGCAACGGGCGTCGGTGACGATCAGCTGGCCGAAGCGCGACCGGGCGACGACGACGATCTCGTCCGCCGCCGCCGCCACATGGCCGCCGCGCCGGTGCGCCATACGCAGCGTCATGCGCTGATGGTCGAAGTCGATCGAAACGCTGCGATCCTGCAAGGCGTCGATCCCGAGCAGGCCCAGCGCGCCGAGATCGCGCATCGCCAGCGTCGGTGCCTGGATCGCGGCGTGCGCGATCGTGCCCGTCGACAGGGCCGGCAGGATCACGGTCGGCACGGCGACGGTGCCCGTCATCGCCGTCACCCGCACGTCGGACGATGCCGGCAGCCCCAGCACGCCCGCCAGCTCGCGCGCGATGACGGTGCGTTCGGCGCCGGTATCGACGACAAAATTCCATGGACCGCTTCCGGCGATCGTCACCGGCACCGTCATCCGCGTTTTCGCAGTGCCGAACGCGAGCAGCGATTCGTCGGCGAGCGGCAGCGGCGCCGGGCTCGGATCGGCAACCCTGAGCTGCGCGCCGGCCGGCGCGGCCAGCAGCGCGACGAGCGACGCGAGAGCCCCCTTCATGCCCGCAAGACTGCGCCCGGCGACGCACCTTGGCAAGGACCGGCCTCAATCGAGCCGCATCGCCTCGGCCGCCAGCGCTTCCGCCTCGATCAGCAGCGCGTCGTCGGCGGTGCCCGTCGCCACCTTCTCGCGCCCGATCAGCGTCAGCACCGGGACGGCGAGCGGGGTCACGCGCGGCAGGTCGATATGCAGCATCGTCTCGGCGGCGCGGTCGAGCAGGCCGGCGAGCCGCCCCACATCCGTCATCCGCGCGCGCGCATCCGCCCAGGCGGCCTCCAGCAGCAGATGCCCCGGTTCGTAGCGGCGCAGCACGTCGTAGATCAGGTCGGTCGAGAAGGTCACCTGCCGCCCGGTCTTGCGCTTGCCGGGGTGCTGGCGCTCGACCAGGCCGCCGATCACCGCCACCTCGCGAAAGGCCCGCTTCAGCAGGGCGGATTGCTGCACCCAGTCGACGAATTCATGTTCGAGGATGTCGGCGGAAAAGAGCGCCGCCGGATCGGTGACCTTCTCGATCGAATAGGTGGCCAAGGCATAGTCGTTCGAGACGAACCCCAAAGGCTTCAGCCCCAGCGTCTCCATCCGCCGGGTGACGAGCATGCCGAGCGACTGGTGCGCGTTCCACCCCTCGAAGCTGTACGCCACCATGTAATGGCGCCCCTCGCGCGGGAAGGTCTCGACCAGCAGCTGCCCCGGCTGCGGCAGCACCGACCGCGCGCGCTGGAATTCGAGCCATTCGCGAACGTCGTCGGGAAAGCGCGCCCATTGCGAACCATCCGCCAGGAACCCACGGACGCGGTCCGCCAGATTGGTGGAAAGCGGCATGCGCGATCCGCCATAGGTGGGGATGCGCGCGGGCTTCGCGGTCGCGCGCACCACCAGATCCTCGGTATCCATCTTCTCGACCTCGAGGCTGAGGCCGGCGAAGAAGAAGGTGTCGCCCGGCGCCAGGGTGGCGGCGAAGCCCTCCTCCACCTTGCCGAGCGCGCGGCCGTTGCGGAAGCGCACCGTCAGCATCGTGGCCTCGACGATGATCCCGGCGTTGAGGCGGTGCTGCGTGGTGAAGCGCGGATGGCTGATCCGCCACGTCCCGTCCGCCTCCTGCGTCAGCCGCTTGAACCGGTCATAGGCCTTCAGGCTATAGCCGCCATCCGCGATGAAGCCGAGCACGCGGGCGAAGGTTTCGGCGGTCAGCGCCGAATAGGGCAGCGCCGAGCGCACCTCGCCCAGCAGATCCGCCTCGCGGAACGGCGCGGCACAGGCGCAGGCCATCACATGCTGCGCCAGCACGTCGAGCGCGCCGGGGCGGAACAGGTCGGGATCCAGCTCGCCCGCCTCCACCGCATCCAGCGCGGCGCGCGCTTCCAGATATTCGAAGCGGTTGCCGGGCACGAGGATCGCCTCCGACGCCTCGTCGAGCCGGTGGTTGGCGCGGCCGATTCGCTGGAGCAGGCGCGACGAACCCTTGGGCGCGCCCATCTGGATCACGCAATCGACATCGCCCCAGTCGACGCCCAGATCCAGGCTGGCGGTGGCGACGAGCGCACGCAGCCGCCCGTCCGCCATCGCGCCCTCCACCTTGCGCCGCGCCTCCAGCGCCAGGCTGCCATGGTGGACGCCGATCGGCAGGTTCATCGCGTTGACCTTCCACAGATCCTGGAAGATCAGCTCGGCCAAGCTACGCGTGTTGCAGAAGACGATCGTGGTGCGGTGGGTCTCGATCTCGGCCATCACCTGTTCGGCGGCATAGCGGCCCGAATGGCCCGACCAGGGCACGCGCCCTTCGGGCAGCAGGATCGCGATGTCGGGATCCGCGCCCGGCTCGCCGCGCACCAGCGCGACGGCGTCGATATCGCCGTCGGGCGCCAGCCAGGCGCGATAGCCATCGGCATCCGCGACCGTGGCCGACAGCGCCACGCGCCGCATGGCGGGGGCGATCCGCTGCAGGCGCGCCATGCACAGCGAGAGCAGGTCGCCGCGCTTGCCGGTGGCAAAGGCATGGACCTCGTCGACGACGATGGTGCGCAGCCCCTCGAACATCGTCATGCTGTCCGGATAGCTGAGCAGCAGCGACAGCGATTCGGGCGTGGTCAGCAGGATCTGCGGCGGCCGGACGCGCTGGCGCGCCTTGCGATCGGACGGGGTGTCGCCGGTGCGCGTCTCGACGCGGATGTCGAGCCCCATCTCCTCGATCGGCCCCAGCAGGTTGCGCTGGATATCCACCGCCAGCGCCTTCAGCGGCGAGACGTAGAGCGTGTGGAGCCCCTGGCTGGGTGCCTCGATCAATTCGACCAGGGTCGCCAGGAAGCCGGCGAGCGTCTTGCCCGCGCCCGTCGTCGCGACCAGCAGCGCGTGGTGGCCCGCGCGGCCTTCCACCAGCATGTCGCGCTGGTGGCGGCGCGGCTGCCAGCCGCGGCCCGCGAACCACGTCTCCAGGATCGGGGGCAGATCGGTCATGACGGGTTCACGCATCGGGATCGCATATGGGATGGATACGCACGCTCCGCCATGGAGCGAGGAGAGAGTGATGCCGATCCGCTTTGCCCCGTTGCTGCCCCTGCTCGCGATCGCCGCCGCGCCGGCACCCCGCACGTTCGTCGGCGCCGGCGGCCTCGTCCACCTGACCTATCCCGCGACGTTGCGGCCGACGACCGACTTTTCGGGCAAGTCGCTGATGACGGCGGGCTGGCGCCTGTCCTGGGACGGCGCCCCCGTCGGGCCCGGCACCGGGATCGTCCGCTTCGCCCAGGATGCGCGGCCCGCGCGCGGAGAAGGCATGGTCACCGAGCTGGTGCAGCTGGGCATGAGCCGCCATCCCGGCGTCGTCGCACACTGCGGCACCACAGGCGCGCTCGGCCCCAGCGGCAAGCGGCTGCCCAACCGGATGCTCGGCGGCCATCGCTGGACCGCGTACCGCAACGGCGATGCGGGGATGAGCCAGCAGATCACCGCCACCGATATGCGCACGGTGGTGGACGGCGCCTGCTACGCGATCGACCGCGTGACCTATGCCGTCACCGCCGCGGAGCCGCTGCCGCGGAGCGCGCCCGGCCAGGCCGCCACGGCGGCGCGGATGGATGCGATCCTCGCCAGCATCCGGGTCGGGCGGTAGCCTTTCGCGTCCTCGTGCGTAATCCCCTCATGGCGAAACTCGGCGACTGGCTCGAACCCCATCCGCACGGCATCTATGTGAAGCCGGCCGATGCGTGGATCGATCCCTCCATCCCCTCGGCACGCGCGCTGGTCACGCACGGCCATGCGGATCACGCGCGCGGCGGGCACGAGGCGGTCTGGGCGACGCCCGAGACGCTCGCGATCATGGAGGCGCGCTACGGGCCGCAGGCGGGGCACCCGGTCGCCTATGGCGAGACGATGCGGATGGGGGACGTCGAGGTGGGCTTCGTGCCCGCCGGCCATGTGCTGGGCTCCGCGCAGATCGTGCTCGACCACCGCGGCGAACGCGTCGTGGTGTCGGGCGATTACAAGCGCCGGGCGGACCCGACCTGCACGCCGTTCCAGCCGGTCGCCTGCGACGTGTTCGTCACCGAGGCGACGTTCGGGCTGCCGGTGTTCCGCCATCCCGACACGGGCGACGAGATCGACAAGCTGATCGCCGCGCTCCACGCCAATCCCGATCGCTGCGTGCTGGTCGGCGCCTATGCGCTGGGCAAGGCGCAGCGGGTGATCGCCGAACTGCGCGAACGGGGCCACGAAGCGCCGATCTTCCTCCACGGCGCACTGCAACGGCTTTGCGATCTCTATGCCGATCACGGCGTGCGGCTGGGCGCGCTGCGCCCCGTGGCGGACGCCGCCAAGGCGGAGATGGCGGGGCATGTCGTGATGTGCCCGCCCGGCGCGCTCAACGATCGCTGGTCGCGGCGGCTGCCCGATCCGATCACCGCGATGGCCAGCGGCTGGATGCGGGTGCGCCAGCGCGCCCGGCAGAAGCTGGTCGAGCTGCCGCTGATCCTGTCCGACCATGCCGACTGGGACGAACTGACCACGACGCTCACCGAGATCGCGCCCCGGGAAGTCTGGGTGACGCATGGCCGCGAGGATGCGCTGATCCACTGGTGCATGACTCGCCAGATCAAGGCGCGCGCGCTCGCGCTGGTGGGATTCGAGGACGAAGACGACTGACGACATTTTGTTGCGAAGTGGAGGAAGTGGAGGCGTGTGGCGTGTTTCCACTTCGCGTGCACGTCTCCGACGGACGGCCGCTTGCGCGGCGCGAACGGATCGAGACGATTGACGGGTCAAAGAGCGTCGCGACCCTTTCACGAACCCCGGCTGTAGGACAGGCCTTGCGTGGCCGCCGGCTTGTCGCAATGATGCGGGCATCGCCAATTCCCGAGGAATTTCCGTGCCCTCCATGCCCAAGCTCGCCGCGCTGCTGCTCCTTGCCCTTTCCTCCACGTCACCCGCGCAGGATGCGCCCAAGCGCGAGAAGCCGGCCGAGAGCAACGCCGAGCGGATGAAGGCCGAGGCCGAGGCGGGCACCGCGAACCCGCCCGTCGCCGAACAGGCCTTCACCCACCGCGACAGCGTGACCGTGGGCGGGCGGACCCTGCCCTACACCGCGACCGCCGGCACGCTCACGCTGCGCGATGCGGAGGGCAAGCCCAATGCGAGCATGTTCTACACCGCCTATACGCTCGACGGCACCAAGCCCGGCACGAAGCGGCCGATCACCTTCTTCTACAATGGCGGCCCCGGCAGCCCCAGCTTCTGGCTGCACATGGGATCGTTCGCGCCCGTCCGGCTGCGCACCGCCAACCCCGAATATATCAAGCCCGCGCCCTATGACTTCGGGCCCAATCCCGACACGCTGCTCGACAAGACCGACATGGTGTTCCTCGACGCGATCGGCACCGGCTATTCGCGGCCGCTCGGCGATACCAAGCCGTCGGCCTTCTACGGCACCGACGAGGATGCCGATGCCTTCGCGCGCGGAATCCTGCGCTACGCCACGCGCTATGGCCGGTGGAACAGCCCCAAATTCCTGTTCGGCGAAAGCTATGGCACCACGCGATCGGGCGCGCTCGCCTATCAGCTGCAGGATCGCGGTATGGCGCTGAACGGCGTCGTGCTGCTCTCGTCGATCATGAACTATGGCTATCGCCAGCCCGGCCTCGACGAGGTGTATCTGAACTATCTGCCGAGCTATGCGGCGACCGCCTGGTATCACAACCGCATACCCAACCGGCCGGCCGACGTGGCGACGATCGTGGCGCAGGCGCGCGCGTTTGCCACCGGCCCCTATGCCGCCGCGCTCGCCAAGGGGCAGACCATCCCGGACGCCGAACGCGATACGGTGGCGCAGCAGATGAGCCAGCTGATCGGCATCTCGCCCGACTTCATCAAGCGATCCAACCTGCGCATCGATCTCGCGCGCTTCCAGAAGGAGCTGCTGCGCGACCGGCGGCTGACGATCGGCCGGTTCGATTCGCGCTACACCGGCGTCGACGTCGATGCCGCGGGCGAGCGGCCCGAGACGGACGCGTCCGACACCGCGATCTCGGGCGCGTTCATCGCCACGTTCAACGATTATGTGACCCATACGCTCGGCTACAAGACCGAGATGCCCTATCGCCTCAGCGCGCGCGATGCGCCGGGCTGGACGTGGAACTGGAAGCACGAGGCGCCGGGCCGCGGCGGCCAGCAGAACAACCCGAACACCGCGGTCGATCTGGCGGCGGCGATGCGCGAGAACCCCTATCTCAACGTCCTGTCGCTGAACGGCTGGTTCGACATGGCGACGCCGTTCTTCGGTACCGAGAACGATCTCGGCCATATGATGCTGGAGCCGGCGCAGCAGCGGAACCTCCAGTTCCGCTATTATCCGTCGGGCCATATGGCGTATCTCAACCCCGAGGCGCTGCGCGCGATGAAGGCGGATCTGTCGCGCTGGTACGATCAGGCGGTGGGCGAGGCGAAGAGCCCGACGCCACCGCACGGCGCGAGCCTGTCGGCCGCGCCGCCATCGGGGCAGACGCCGAACTGAGGGCGGGCGTCTCCCTTCGGGGGTAGCGGCCGCCTATTGGTAGATCTTCGCGATCTCCGGCTTGGCACAATAAGCCACCTCGAAGGGAGTGGCGGGTTTCTTCCGCTTGCAGATCAATGCCGCTTGAACGTCCGGTATCATGTCGAGCGGTTCGTCACTCGGATCGTGGCGCGCGATCACGACATTGAGACGCTTGAAATATATGGCGAGCGCGGGCCGCGTGGTCTGCGGAACGAGCGTTCCGGCCAGCGCAAGCATCTTATCGGCGGCCGCCCATTTGCCCATTTCCCGAAGGGCGTTGGCCGCCTGCTCTTGCAGCCATAGCCGATCGTCCGGAGGCACCTCGGCCGGCATCTTCTCGACGCCGTCGATGAAGACATTTTGGTACCGCGTCGTTTTGGGGCGGCGGCGATCATCCCCGTCCAGCTGCTTGGCCTGCCAGATCGCGGGCAACAGCAGCTCCAGCGCATCGGCCATGGGACGGCCGACTTTAACCGCGAGCCAATAGGCCCGGTAGAAGGGAGACTCGGTGCTGCGCATGGTCTGGTACGTCGGCGTGGCGATCCACGTCGCGAGCTGGCGGATTTCATCCGGCGAATAATCGGCGAAAATGACCAGCCCGTTGTCCGGACACTCGGCGATCGGGCGCGGAAATGGTACGTCGGAATAGGGCTTCTCGTCCGGCCGACGCCCCATGGTCGAATAGACCGGTGTGGTGACGGCCTCGAATCTGGCGCCGCCGACGGGACACGTCATCTCCGCCCGACCGCCGTGAAGGGGTGGCAGCGGCGGAGCGCCGGGGGCCGTCGGCACTGGCAGTTGCGCAACCATGGCCATCAACGCGTATAACATGGCATCTCCTGTCCGCACCCCTCAGCGTTCGATGACGTCACTTCGATCCGTTCGCCCTGAGTTCGTCGAAGCCTGTCCTGAGCTCCGCCGAAGGGGGCCTGTACCGCATGCATAGGCTCGGGCGCGGGGCAGGTGCTTCGACAAGCTCAGCACGAACGGATTGAGAGAGTGGATCAAGGCAACGTCATCCCGGTCTAGATGGATGCCACCGCCCGATCGACGTTCGTCGAAAATGCCTCCCCTGTCCCCTCACGCCCCCTCCAGCGCCCGCGCCCGGCGTCGCTGCACCGAGCTGCCGATGCCGATCGCCTCGCGGTATTTGGCGACGGTGCGCCGCGCGATGTCGAAGCCCTTGGCGTTCAGCAGTTCGACCAACGTGTCGTCCGACAGGATCGTCGCGCCCTCGTTCGCGATCAGGCCGCGAATCGCGTTCTTCACCGCCTCCGCCGACACCGCCTCGCCGCCGTCCGCCGCCTGGATCGCGCTGGTGAAGAAATATTTCAGCTCGTAGAGCCCGCGCGCGCAGGACAGATATTTGTTGCTCGTCACCCGGCTGACGGTCGATTCGTGCATCCCGATCGCCTCGGCCACGCGCGCGAGCGTCAGCGGGCGGAGATGCGCGACGCCCTGTTCGAAGAACGCCTGTTGCTGCTTCACGATCTCGGTCGCGACCTTGATGATCGTGCGCTGGCGCTGGTCGAGCGCCTTCACCAGCCAGTTCGCGCTGGCCAGCGCGTCGGACAGCCACGCCTTGGACGCCTTGTCCTGCGGCCCGTGGCTCAGCTCGGCATAATAGCTGCGGTTGACGAGCACGCGCGGCAGCGTGGCGGAGTTGATCTCGATCGCCCAGCCGCCTTTGGTACGCGCGACGAACAGGTCGGGCACCACCGCCTGCGCGGGTTCGCCGCCGAAGCGCAGCCCGGGCTTGGGATCGTAACCGCGCAGCTCGCGGATCATGTCGGCCATGTCCTCGTCATCCACCTGGCACATCCGCTTCAGCCGGCCGAGCTCGCCGCGCGCGAGCAGCTCCAGATGGTCGATCAGCTTGGCCATGCAGGGATCGTAGCGGTCCGCCTCCTTCGCCTGCAGCGCCAGGCATTCGGCGAGATCGCGCGCGCCGACGCCGGTCGGATCGAAGGTCTGGATCGTGGCGAGCACCGCCTCGGCGCGGGCGAGCGGCACGCCCAGCCGGCCGGCGACCTCCAGCAGCGGGACGCCCAGATAGCCCGCCTCGTCGATCTGGTCGATCAGATGCGCGGCGATCGCCAGATCGGCGCCGTCCAGCACCGATCCCGCCTGCGCCATCAGATGATCGGCCAGATTGGCGGCCGCCGCGGCGAAGGCGTCGAGATCGGGGCCGTCCTCGCTGCCGCCGCCCGTCCCGCCGCTGCTGCCGGTCATCGACAGGCCGCCGTCGATCCCGGCGCCGCCATCCGCCACGCTGTCCTGATGATGGCTTTCGGTGGCGTAATCGACGTCGAGCGGCTCGGCGGCGGTGCCCGCCACCAGCTCGTCGGCGCTCGGCGGCTCGTCGCGTTCGGGCTTGCGTTCGGGCGCCTCGCCCTCGTTCGCCGCCTCGAGCAGCGGGTTGCGCTCGATCTCCTCGGCGAGAAAGCCCTCGATCTCGAGGTTGGACAGCGCCAGCAGCTTGATCGCCTGCTGCAATTGCGGCGTCATCACCAGCGATTGCGACTGGCGCAGGTCGAGGCGGGGGGCGAGGCTCATCGTGCTAGAGCGAGAAGGTCTCGCCGAGGTAGAGCCGCCGGACGTTCGCATCCGCCACCAGCTCGGCGGGACTTCCCGAGAACAGCACGCGCCCGTCATAGATGATATAGGCGCGATCGACGATATCGAGCGTCTCGCGCACATTGTGGTCGGTGATGAGCACGCCGATCGAACGCCGCTTCAGATCCTTTACCAGATCGCGGATGTCGGCGATCGAGATGGGATCGATGCCGGCGAACGGCTCGTCGAGCAGCATGATCGACGGGTCCGCCGCCAGCGCGCGCGCGATCTCGGCGCGGCGGCGTTCGCCGCCCGATAGTGCCATCGCAGGCGCGGTGCGCAGCCGCGTCAGGCCGAATTCGTCGAGCAGCCGGTCGAGCTTGGCCTGGCGCGCGGCCTTGTCGGGCTCGGACAGTTCGAGCACCGTCAGGATGTTGCGCTCGATCGACAGGCCGCGGAAGATCGAGGTCTCCTGCGGCAGATACCCCAAGCCCAGGATCGCGCGGCGGTACATGGGCAGCCCGGTGATATCCTCGCCGTCGAGCAGGATGCGCCCCGAATCGGGCTTCACCAGCCCCATCACCGAATAGAAGCAGGTCGTCTTGCCCGCGCCATTGGGGCCGAGCAGCCCGACCACCTCGCCCTGCCCCACCGTCACCGACACGTCGGTTAGCACAGTGCGCTTGTCATAGGATTTGGCGATCGAGACCACCTGCAGCCCGGTCGCCACCAACGGTTCGGGGGCGGGTTCGTGCACGCCGGACTGGAGAGTGACTGCATCCATGGATGGGGTGCCTTGGCCGGTGATGGGTTGCGCACACCTTAGCGGATGGCCGCTTGGCAGGAAACCTGCATGATGCGGGCAGGGGTGATCCCGCTCCCGCCCGCGGGCTCAGTTGCGCTTGGGCACCGAGAAGGTGCCGGTCACCCGGCCGCCGCTCTGCGTCACGGTGCCGCCGCCGGCGCCCGCGCCGCCCGGCACCGACGATCCGTCGATCACCGCGCGGCCGGTGTCGAGGTTCATCGTCAGCCGCGATCCGTTCACGGTATTGGTGCCCTGCGTCAGCGTGACGCCGCCCAGCATCGTGATGACGCGGCGGTTGAGATCGTAGATGCCGTACTGGCCCCGCGCGACCTGATCGGGCCGCGTGACGACGACGTTGCCCGCCGCGTCGAACCGCGAGACCTGCGGCGATCCGTCCACCACCTGGCCGGTATAGGCGACCGTCATGCGCTGCGCGTTGAGCGTCATCTCGGCCTGTTTCAGCGTCACGTTCCCGGTCAGCAGGACGCGATTCGCCTTGTCCTGCAATTCGATATGGTCGGCGCCGAAATTGACCGGCGCGTTCGAATCGTGACGCCCCTGCGCCATCAGCGGCGCGGCGAGGAGGATGGCGAGGATCGGGAGCGCGCGCATGCCCGCTATCTCGTACGCTTCGGCACGATCCGCAAGCGCGCATTGCCGTCGAGCTTGACCACGCGGTTCTCCAGATCGGCATGGAGGCTGTTGGCGCTGAACACGCCTTGCGGCAGCGACCCCGTCACCGCGCCGCCGCTCTGCATCTGGCGCGTCTTCATGTCGATCGTGGCGTCGTGCGTCTTCAGGTCATAGCCGTTGGCGGCGGTGAAATCGAGCGGACCGTCGAGCCGAACCTGCTCGCTGTCCATGTCGTAGCGGCCGGTCTGCGCGGCGATGTGCGCCGGGCCGTCGGTGAGCTGCAGCGCGGCGTCGAGCGTCTTGAGATGCACGATCGGCTCGGCCGAGCTGCGCTGGATCGCGGATTGCGCGGTGAGCGTGAAGGGCTGGCCCTTCTGATCCTCGCCGCGATAGGTCGCCGCCTGGATCTTCAGCCGCTCGTGCGCGACCGCCACCTTCTTCTTGTCGAGCACGAACGACACGTCGCCACCCGCGGTCAGCGGCGCCATCACCAGGAACGCGGCGAGCACGCCGATACCCACCGGCAGCCCGACCCGCATGAGCGCGACGATCCGGTCGTGCCCGCTGCCCGGCGCCGCCCAGCGCTCGCGCGCGGTGCGTTCGGCGCGCGCGGCCTCAGACATGCGCGAAGATGTCGACCTCGGGCCAGCCTGCCAGATCCAGCGCCGCGCGCGCGGGCAGGAAATCGAAGCATGCCTGCGCCAGCTCCATCCGCCCCTCGCGAAGCAGCCGCTTGTCGAGTTCCGCCTTCAGCCGGTGGAGGAAGCGCACGTCGGAGGCGGCATAATCCTTCTGCGCGTCGCTCAGGTCGGGCGCGCCCCAGTCGGACGATTGCTGCTGCTTGGAAATGTCCTGCCCGAGCAGCTCGCGGACCAGTTCCTTCAGGCCGTGCCGATCCGTATAGGTGCGCACCAGCCGCGAGGCGATCTTGGTGCAATAGACGGGGGCGGCGACGACGCCCAGATAGAAGTCGATCGCGGCGATGTCGAAGCGGCCGAAATGGTAGAGCTTCAGCCGGTCGGGATCCTCCAGCAGCGCCTTCAGCTCGGGCGCGGCATAGTCGCTGTCGGGCGCGAAGCGGACGAGATGCTCGTCCGGCCCGCCGTCCGACAGCTGGACGACGCAGAGCCGGTCGCGCGGGGTCAGCAGCCCCATCGTCTCGGTGTCGACGGCGATGGCGGCGCCGGGCGCGAAGAGCCCCGCGGGGATGTCTTCCTCGTGGAAATGGACGGTCATGCCGCCCGCCTAGCCGCAACCGCCGCTTCGCTCAATGGGCGAGCCGACTCGGGGGCGCCGCTTCGGCGGGATCGCCCTCCTGAAGCGACGCCGGGCGTCCCATTCTTCGCTCCGGTGTGCCGTTCGGGCAACGCTCCTGCCCGAAAGCGATGCAGTTCGATTGACTTCGGCGGCGATTTCATTCGCGGGGCCTTGCCAAATGCGCTATGGAGAAGGCCGTGGCGCAAAGGGTTTCGCGCCGCGAAGGCCTGCGTTCGTCGTCCGACGCCAAGGTTCTTGAGAGGATTGGTTGGGCGAACCGGGAAGACGAACAGGGTTATGAGTTTCGACAAAGGTGGCCGCGGGAACCGTGGCGGACGTGGCCGCGACAAGCGTGATGGCTTCGGCGGCGGAGACAGCGAATTCGGCGGCGGCAGCAGCTTCGGCGGCGGTGATCGCGGCGGCTTCGGCGGCGGCGGTAGCAGCTACGGCGGCGGCGGTGGCAGCAGCTACGGCGGTGGTGGCAGCAGCTTCGGCGGCGGCGGCGATCGCTTCGGCGGTGGCGGCGGTGGCGGCGGCGGTGGTTACCGCGGCGGCGGCGGTGGCGGCGGCTTCAGTGGCGGCGGCGGCGGCGGTGGTCGCGGCATGCCTCCCCAGGTCGTCGGCGAGGGCACCGGCGTGGTCAAGTTCTTCAACGCGCAGAAGGGTTTCGGCTTCGTCGTGCGTGACGATGGCGCCGAGGACGTGTTCGTCCACATCAGCGCCGTCGAGCAGGCCGGTCTGTCGGCGCTCGCCGAGGGTCAGCCGCTCGGCTTCACGCTCGTCGATCGCGGCGGCCGCATTTCGGCCACCGATCTCAAGATCGACGGCGAGCCGATGGCGGCGACCGAGCGTCCGGCCCGCGAGCCCCGCGAAGGCGGCTTCGGCGGCGACCGCGCCGCGCCGCGTGGCGGTGCGGGCGGCTTCGGCGGCGATCGTGGTGGCGACCGCGGCGGTGCGCCGCAGCGTCAGCTCACCGGCGAGAAGGCCACGGGCACGGTGAAGTTCTTCAACGCCATGAAGGGCTTCGGCTTCATCCAGCGCGACGACGGCCAGCCCGATGCGTTCGTTCACATCTCGGCCGTGGAGCGCGCCGGCATGTCGACGCTGAACGAGGGCGACAAGCTCGAGTTCGAGCTCGAGGTCGATCGTCGCGGCAAATACGCCGCGGTGAACCTGACGGCCGCAGGCTGATCGTGGCGCGGCCTCGGCCGCGGACCACCGGCATCACGGGGCCCGGATCGCGTTCGCGCGGTCCGGGCCCTTTGCTTGCGCGGTCCGCGCTTTCCCTTCTGCTGCTCGGCACCGCCGCCGCCACGCCGGTCGCGGCGCCGCTGCAGGTTCATGGCACGTCGCTTCGCACCGCATCCGTCGTGAAACGCTATCCGCACGACAGCGGCGCCTTCACCGAGGGGCTGCTCTGGGCGGACGGCACGCTGTACGAGAGCACCGGGATGGAGGGCCAGTCGGACATCCGCCGCGTGCGGCTGTCCGACGGCCATGTGCTGGCGCGCGCGACGATCGATCCCACGCTGTTCGGCGAGGGGATCGGCGCGTGGAAGGGCGCGCTCGTCAGCATGACGTGGCGCAGTGGGATCGGCTATCGCTGGGATCGCGCCACGCTCAAGCGCACCGCCACGTTCCGCTATTCGGGCGAAGGCTGGGGCATGACGACGATGGGCGACGCGCTCGTCCAGTCCGACGGCACCGACGTGCTGCACGTCCGCGATCCCGAGACCTTCGCCGAACGCGGCGCGATCTCGGTGAAGCTGGCCGACGGCACGCCGGTGACGAACCTGAACGAGCTGGAATATGTGAAGGGCGAGATCCTCGCCAATATCTGGCAGACCGCGACGATCGCGCGGATCGACCCCGCCACCGGCCGCGTGAAGCAATTGATCGACCTGCGCGCGCTGCGCACGCAGGTGCAGGCGAGCGGTCGCGACGCGGTGCTGAACGGCATCGCCTATGATGCGCGCGGCGACCATCTGTACGTGACGGGCAAGAACTGGCCGACGCTGTTCGAGATCCGGCTGCCCTGAGCCCACCGGCTCAGGTGCCGATCATGCGTCGCAGCGTCTCCACCCGGTCCGCCTCGGCGGCGGGCTTGTCGGTGCGGATGCGGGCGATGCGCGGGAAACGCATCGCGATGCCCGATTTGTGGCGCTTGGATTCCTGGAGCGCGTCGAACGCGATCTCCAGGACCATCGTCTTCTCGACCTCGCGCACCGGGCCGAAGCGCGCGAGCGTGTTCCGCCGGACGAAGGCGTCGAGCATCCGCAACTCCTCGTCGGTGATCCCCGAATAGGCCTTGCCCACGGGCAGCAGCTCGCCCGCCTCGGTCCAGCAGCCGAAGGTATAGTCGCTATAATAGGAGGAGCGCCGGCCGCTGCCCCGCTGCGCGTACATCATCACGCAATCGGCGGTGAGCGGATCGCGCTTCCATTTGTACCACAGGCCGGTGCGGCGCCCCGCGACATAGGGCGAATCGCGGCGTTTCAGCATCACGCCCTCGATCGCCGCGTCGCGCGCGGTGGCGCGCACCGCCTCCAGCGCGGTGAAGTCCGCCGCATCGATCACTTGGCTGAGATCGAAGCGATCGGGATCGAGCCGCTCGGCAAAGGCCTCCAGCCGCCCGCGGCGATCGGTCCAGGGCAGCGCGCGCAGATCCTCGGGGCCATCGAACAGGATGTCGTACAGCCGCACGAAGGCGGGATAGTCGGCCAGCATCTTCGCCGAGACGGTCTTGCGCCCCAGACGCTGCTGGAGCGCGTTGAAACTCGCGGCGCCACCGCCCTCCTCCAGCGTGCCGCCCTGGTGCGCGCCCTTCACCAGCAATTCGCCATCGACCGTGCCGGGGGTGCGGAAGGCGGCGGCCACGTCGGGGAAGCTGCCGGTCACGTCGTCGCCGGTGCGGCTGTAGAGCCGCGTCTCGCCCGCGACATGGACGATCTGGACGCGGATGCCGTCCCATTTCCATTCGGCGGCATAATCGGCGAGATCGACGCGCAGATCCTCCAGCGGATGCGCGAGCATGAACGGGCGGAAGACGGGCACATCGGCGGGCGTCGGCTGCTCGCCCCGCCCCTCGCCCCAGGCGAACAGGGTCGGATAGGGCGGCGCAAGACCGTGCCACACCTCCTCCACCGCATCGACGTCGATGCCGAACGCCTCGGCCAGTGCCGTCTTGGCGAGCCGCGCGGACACGCCGACGCGCAACGCGCCCGTCGCCATCTTCAGCAGCGCGAACCGCTCCTCGGCATCGCACCGGTCGAGCATCGCGGCGAGGGCCGCAGGCGCCTCGGCGCGGGGAACGGTCATCAGCCGGTCGATCGCGTCGGCGAGCCCCAGCGGCCGGGGATCGGCGGGCATCGGTGGTTCGGGCCAGAGCAAGGCCACGGTCTCGGCGGTGTCGCCGACGAAATCGCGGCTCATGCGGAACAGCACGGGATCGACGCGCGTCTCGATCAGCGCACGGATGACCGCCGACTTGACGCCCGGCAAGTCGAGATCGCCGGTCAGCGCCGCGATCGCCCAACCCCGATCCGGGTCCGGCGTGGCGCGCAGATAATCGCCGATCAGCTTCAGCTTGGCATTGCGCGAGCGCGTGTAGATCAGCGAATCGAGAAGAGCCGCGAACGCGCGCATCGTCGGAAGGCCGAGCGCGGTGGATCTAGCGCCCGGCGATCCGCTTGCCCGCCATGATGCCCAGCGCAAGGAAGATCACGAACAGCGCGATCGCCACGAAGAACAGGAATTTGGCAATGCCGATGAACGCGCCGCCGATGCCGCCGAAGCCCAGCACCGCGAGCACGACGCCGATGACGAGAAATAAGAAGGCGGCCTTCAACACTGCGATTCTCCTGTTGCGGGATGAACCGGCGGATCGCCCGGCCGGTTCCCGATCAGCCCTTGCGGCTGGCCTCGAACAGGAACCAGGCGCGCTCCTCGGCCTGGTCGGTCCATTCGTCGACGATGCCGCTCGTCGCGTTGTCGCGCGCATCCTCGGCGGCCTGTTTTACGGTGCGGAAGCTTTCGACGAGCTTCCGATTGTCCTCGCGCAATTCGGCCAGCATGTCGGCGGCGCCCACGAACTCCATGTCGTTGTCGGCCAGCGTCTGGCGCCGGGCGATGTCGCCGATCGAGCGCAGCGTCGTGTTGCCCGTCTTGCGGACCCGCTCGGCAATGGCGTCGGTCACCCCCAGGATCTGCGCCGCCTGGTCGTCGAGCAGCAGGTGATAGTCGCGGAAATGCGGGCCCGAGACGTGCCAGTGGAAATTCTTCGTCTTGAAATACAGCGCGAAGCAATCCGCCAGCGCGGCGTTGAGTGCCTCGGCCACCGAGCGCGTGTCGTTGCGATTGAGATCGGTGGGCGTTTCGAGCGCGGGATTGGGTTCGGACATGGCGGGCTCTCCGGATATGACGGTTCGCACGCCACAACGGCCGCGTCGCCGAATCGCTCCGCTCAGATCAGCGCGAGGCCCGACAGCCCGAGCACGATCCCGACCACCACGAAGGCCGCGCCGATGGCGATGCGGATCGGCTTCAGCGGCAATGCGGTCCACGCCGTTTCGCCCATCGTCACCGCGGGCACGACGACCGCCAACGAGCCGAGCGTCGCCCCCACCGCGGCGAGCGCGGGCACCGGGCTGCGCGCGGCGAGCGCCAGCACGATGAACTGCACGCCGTCGCCGAAGGCCAGCACGAACAGCCCGGTCAGGCCCGTCAGCGCCGCGCCCAGCCGCCAGCCGGCGAGCCGCTCGGGCGGCTTGACCGGAAACAGCGCGCCGCCGCCCTGGAGCACGAGCGCCAGGCCGAGCATCACCGCCTTCGCATTGGGCGCGAGTTTCGGCGCCAGATAGACACCCGCCGCCGCGGCCAGCGCGCTGGCGCACGCGATGGCGATCGCCGCCGCCGCGATCAGGATCAGCGGCCGGCGGTAGCGATCGGCCAGGATCGCGGCGAGCCAGGCCGTCCGGTCGCCGATCTGCGCCAGCGCCGCGGCGACGATCGCCGCCATCAGCGCGTCCATACGCTCAGGCCGCGAGGCGAACCGAGCAGGCGGCCGCGAAGGTGTTCGCCGCGGCCACGTCCTGCCGCTCGCTCGTCACCGCGTCGCGCAGCATCGCCAGCCAGCCATGGACCAGCGCGCCATGCTCGCCGCGCGACAGCGCCGAATCGAGGAAATGCGTGACGGTGACGGCCGGCGCCATGCCGCTGCGGTGCGCGATCACGCGAATCGCGTCGATGTCGGGCGCCAGCTCGCAGGGCCGCGCATAGGGCGCGCGCACGTCGATCGCTGCGATCCGTGCCGCCAGTTCCGCCTTCACCGCTTCGATGTCCATGTGCCCGCTCCCTGTCCTGTCGGCATCTTGCAGCAGGAGCGATGAACGCCGCGTAAAGGGGCGATCGGTTGACTTCGTGCGGCTAATCCGCCATGCGCCGCCCCTGATCCAGCGACGGGCGCAGGCCGGCCGCTCCCCTGTCTATTCAGTTTTCCAGGAATTGGGCTCATGGCCAAGCCGACCACCGTCAAGATCAAGCTCGTCAGCACCGAGAACACCGGCTTCTTCTACGTGACGAAGAAGAACCCGCGCACCAAGACCGAAAAGCTGTCGTTTAAGAAGTACGACCCGGTCGTGCGCAAGCATGTCGAGTTCAAGGAAGCCAAGATCAAGTAAGCCGCGGGCGGCCTAGGCCGCCTGGCGCTACGCGAAGCGCGAACCGCGGGCGGCGACGCCCGCGGCGTTTTCGCGTGCGCGTCGTTTCGAAGTCACACGAGCGAGCCGACCACGTCCATGAAGCGCGCCAGGCTGATCGGCTTGGACACATAGGCGTCCGCCCCCGCCGCGCGGATCCGCTCCTCGTCGTCGCGGCCGGCATAGGCCGTCACCGCCATCACCGGGATCGCGCGCAGCGCCTCGTCGGCCTTCAGCTCCAGGATCAGCTCATAGCCGGTGACGTGGGGCATCTGGATGTCCATCACGATCAGGTCCGGCTGGAACGCCCGCGCGCGCTCCACCGCCTCGCGGCCGTCGCGCACCGGCTCCGCGGCATATTCATGCGCACGCAGCAGATCGCAGAAGAGCTTCAGATTGAGTTCGTTGTCCTCGACAACGAGCACCCTTTTTGCCACGCGTCCGTCCGATCCTTGAGGAAGGCCGACGTTAGGCAATGCGCGCGCAGGACACAAATGGAGAGGCGGCCGATGCGCTCGCGCTACGTGCGCTGGTGTGGACGCTGGCCGAGCCGCAGCGCGCGATGCGGCTGCTCGACACCACGGGCCTTGCGCCCCACGACCTGCGCACCCGGATCGGCGAGCCGTCGGTGCTGGCCGCCGCGCTGCTGTTCCTCGAATCCTACGAACCTGACCTGATCGCCTGCGCCGAGTCGCTGGGCGTTCCCCCTGCCGCGCTCGTCGATGCGCGCGCGACGCTGGAGACCCTATGACCCGCCCCCTGCTGATCTGCGATTGCGACGAAGTGCTGCTCCACATGGTGTCGCATTTCCGCGACTGGTTGGCCGACGCGCACGCGATCGACTTCGCGATCGGCAAGGGCGATTTCGCGCATTGCATGACGCGCCGCGACGGCGGCATGGTGCCCACGCAGCAGGAGATGTGGGATCTGCTCGGCGGCTTCTTTCCGGGCGAGATGCACCGCCAGACGCTGGTGCCGCACGCCGCCGAGGCGCTGGCCGCGCTCGCCGAAACCGCGGACATCGTGATCCTGACCAACCTTCAGGACCAATGCCGCGAACCGCGGATCGAACAGCTCGCGCGGTTCGGCATCCACCACCGCGTGGAGTGCAACACCGGCGGCAAGGGCGAGCCGGTCGCGCGGCTGATGGCGGAACATGGCGATCCCGTCACCGTGTTCGTCGACGATCTGGGCGTGCATCATGATTCGGTGATGCGCCACGCGCCGCGGGTCCACCGGCTGCAGATGGTGTCGGAGCCGTTGCTCGCGCCCCATGTCGAGGCGGCGCCGGCCGCGAACGCGCGGATCGACGACTGGCCGACCGCGCAGGGCTGGATCGCGGCACGATTCGCCGCTGGCCTGCCCGCCGACCGCTTGACCGCCGACGCTGCGGCGTGTTGAGCAAAGGCATGACCGATCGTATCGCCCGCAAGCTCGAAGAGCTCGGCCTGGCCCTGCCGCAGGCCGCCGCCCCCGTCGCCTCCTACGTCCCCGTGGTCGAGGCGAACGGGATGCTCCACATCTCGGGCCAGCTCCCGTTTCGCGACGGCGCGCTCATCACCGGGCGGCTGGGCGACGGCGTGTCGCTCGAAGAGGGGCAGGAGGCCGCACGCGCCTGCGGGCTGATGCTGGTCGCGCAGATCAAGCAGGCGCTCGGCGGTGATCTGGCGCGCGTCGCCCGCATCGTGAAGCTGGGCGTGTTCGTCAATTCGGCGGCCGACTTCACCGATCAGCCCAAGGTCGCCAATGGCGCGTCGGACCTGATGGTCGCCCTGTTCGGCGAGGCGGGCAAGCATGCGCGCTCGGCGGTGGGCGTGCCCGTGCTGCCGCTCGGCGCCGCGGTCGAGGTGGACGCGGTGGTCGCGGTTTCCGGCTCCTCGTTGGGTTGAGCCGGGGCCCGCGACGCGGTCGTCGCGGCTTCCGGCTTCTCGCTGGGTTGAGCTGGACGCCGCGACGCGGTCGTCGCGGCTTCCGGCTCCTTGCTGGGTTGAGCTGGACGCCGCGACGCGGTCGTCGCGGCTTCCGGCTCCTTGCTGGGTTGAGCTGGACGCCGCGACGCGGTCGTCGCGGCTTCCGGCTTCTCGCTGGGTTGAGCCGGGGCCCGCGCGCGCCCATCTAGGGCCGGCATGAGCAAAGCCGTATCCGCCCGAATCGCCGATGGCGCATCCTCGATCGCCTCGGCCGACTGGGATGCCTGTGCCGGCACCGGCAATCCGTTCGTCGGCCACGGCTTTCTCTCCGTGCTGGAGGAATCGGGCAGCGTCGGCGGCCGGTCGGGCTGGCAGCCGCTGCCGATCGTGATCGACGGCGCGGACGGGCGCCCCGCCGCGATCGCGCCGGCTTATGCCAAGAGCCACAGCCAGGGCGAATATGTGTTCGACCATGCCTGGGCCGATGCCTGGGAGCGCGCCGGCGGCCAATATTACCCAAAGCTCCAGATCGCGGCGCCCTTCTCGCCCGTGCCGGGGCCGCGGCTGCTGCTCCGCGATCCGGCGTTGGCACCCGCACTGATCGGTGCGCTGGAGGCGGTGACCGACCGCAGCGACCTGTCGTCCGCGCACGCCACCTTCATCGCGCCGCACGAAGTGCCGCTGTTCGAGGCGGCGGGCTGGCTGATCCGGCAGGGAACGCAGTTCCACTGGACGAACGACGGCTATGCGACCTTCGACGACTTCCTGACCGCGCTCGCCAGCCGCAAGCGCAAGGCGATCCGCAAGGAACGCGCCGCCGCGGTGGAGGGGCTGATCATCCGGCATCTGACCGGCGCCGAGATCGAGCCGCGCCACTGGGATGCGTTCTGGGCGTTCTACCAGGATACGGGCAGTCGCAAATGGGGCCAGCCCTATCTGAAGCGCGCCACTTTCCCGATGCTGGGCGCGGCACTGGGGGACCGCGTGCTGCTGATCCTCGCCGAGCGCGACGGCGTGCCGATCGCCGGGGCGCTCAACCTGATCGGCGAGGATACGCTCTATGGGCGCTATTGGGGGTGCACCGAGGAGGTGCCGTTCCTTCATTTCGAGCTTTGCTATTATCAGGCGATCGACGCCGCGATCGCGCGCGGGTTGAAGACGGTGGAGGCGGGTGCGCAGGGCGAGCACAAGCTGGCCCGCGGCTATGCGCCGGTGCCCACCTGGTCGGCGCATTATATCCCCGATGCGGGCTTTCGCCGCGCCGTCGCCGAGTTTCTGGTGCGCGAGCGCGAGGCGGTGGCCGCCGATCGCGATTATCTCGGCGAGATGACGCCCTTCCGCAAGACGGGCTGAACCCGGCTGTCGATCCGGAAGACGGTGCTGGCCGAATCATGCCACACCGGCGTCAGCCCCGCGACGAGCCGCGGATCGAAGGCGGGCGGCTGGATCATCCAGACATAGTCGAAGGCGCCTCGGGGAAACAGCGCGAGCGCCTTGTTCACCGGGCGCCACCATTCGCCACGGCACTGGCGATCGGTCACCACCTGCGACGGATCGTGCGCGAACCGGCCGGCCGCCGCATAGCGGGTGGTGAGCAACTGCGCCCCCGCCATCGACCATTGGTCGTTGGTATAGGCCTGGCGCCGCTCCAGCGCGAGCGCGGGCACGTGCTCCAGCCGGGTATAGGCCCAGTCGTCGCGGCAGCGCCGGCCGACGAACGACACCAGCCGCGCGCCCTGCGGCACGCGCGTGAGCGCAGCGAGCGTGCGGTCGTAGCTGTCCGCATAGATCCAGTAGCTGACCGTCGTGCCGCCCAGCCGGACGAGACAGAAGGCCAGCCCCAGCGCAGCGATCGTGGTGGCGCCGCGGATCGACACGCGGTTGCGCGGGCGAAGCGCGATCACCGCGATGCCGAGCGCGAAGGGCGCAAGCCGCATGTCCGCATAGGCCGAGCCGAACACCACGCGCGGCAGCAGCAGGAACACCGCCATCAGGAACAGCGCGGAAAGCGCCAGGTTGCGCGAATATTCGATGCTGCGATCGCGCAGCCCGCGCACCAGGATCAGGTAGATCACCATCGCCGAGGCGATATCGAACGCCAGCCAGCGGTCGCGCAGGATCATCGCCATCCAGCCGAACTTGTTGCGCCAGTCGAACCAGTCGAACGTCTGCCCGGTGACGTGATCGCCCGACCGCCACACCGCCATCAGCACCAGGGGCAGCGCGAGCGGCAGGCAGCCGAGCCCCGCGCGGATCCAGGCATCGGCCCAATGGCGCACGCCGCGGCCGGCCATCTTGTCGTGCTGGCGGATCATCTCCGCGGAAAAGGCGAGCACGCCCAGCACGCCCCAGCCGAAGGTGTGGCACAGCCAGAGCAGGCACGACAGCGGCACGAACAGCGCCGCGCGGAACCGCAGCCGCCCCAGCCGCCCCAGCCGTAGCCAGAGCGCGAACAGATTGAGCGCGAGGCCCATCGCCAGCGCGAAGTTCACGAAGCCGAACTGCACCGGATAGCAATAAGCGATCGGCAGCGCGAACAACGCGGTCGGCGGGATCCGCCCATGCACCTCGCGCGCGATCCACAGCAGCCCTCCGACGATCAGGGGCGGGATCGCCATCACGATCAGCTTGACCGCCAGCTCCAGCCCGAACACCGGCGCGAGCGGGACGACGAGCAGATCGATGCCCAGATTGCCGATCAGCGACCAGTGGAAATCATACCAGTTCGCCAGCCACGGATAGGTCGCCCCGTCGAGCTGGACCCGGTAGCGCCCCATATGGCCCGGCAGATCGACCAGCGGCGGGATCGCCGGCCGCAACAGCGGCACCATCGAGGCAAGCGCCGCCAACGCGACGAACAGTCGCGTCTGCCACCAATGAGAAGGACCCGCACTGCCATCGCGCACCCTCCGCTCCTACCTCCGTCTTTTTAGCGAAGCACGCGATAAAATCGCATGCGTGCACCGTGCAAGGGCAGAGTTTGCAGCCAGGCCGGCGCGTGGCCGCCGCGCAAGCGGCTCGCCAGGCTGTTCGGGAAGGTGTGGACGACGTCGATCTCGTCGAAGTCGCCGGGACAGAAAGCGACATAGCGCACGTTCCACTGACGCGCGATCGAACGGGAACGATCGGGGGAACGCAGGAAGAAACGGTACATGGCCATGTTGCCGGCGTTGTTGCGGTGATACCCCGCGCCCACCGTCGCCATATGCGTCGATCCGACGAGATAGGATGCCATGTTCGTCGGCGCCATCACCACCCCGGCCGGATAGCGATCGAGTTGCGTCCAGACGTCACCGGCGCTGCATGCGACCTGCGGTGTGGTTCCATCCTCCTCGACACGGCCTTCGGGGGATTGCCGGTCGATCAGCCGTTCGACCATGGCTGGCACCTGCATATAGGTGAGCCCTGCCGATGCGAGCCAGCTCACGATCAGCAACGGCGTCGAGCCGCGTCGGCGCGCGATCAGCACGACGCCGGCAAGTACCGGTGCGCCGAGCGGAGCGCCGATATAGGCGCCCCGCACCTGCGCGAGAATGACGAACGCCGAGACGAATATCACGGCGACGATCGGGATCGTGACGGGCCATCGGCGCGGCCGTGCGACGAGCATCCAGCCGCTGGCGAGCGTCGCGGCGACGAGCACTCCGGCCAGCGCGATGATGCGCGCCACGCTGTGCTGCGCAGCAATGCCGTTGGCCTCGTCGATATGCGGCAGGAACGCCACGCGAAGGAACGGGTCCATCCGTCCATAGGGGCCGGTCAGGCAGCCCGGATAGACGGCCAGGGTCGCACCGAGCACGAGCACGCCCAGGATCGCGCCGGCGATCGCCCGCATCTGCCACCCGCGCAACCAAGGCGTCGCCGCCGCCAGCGCAGCCAACGCGAACGCGCCGGCCAAGGTCGCCGATGACGAAGCGGGTGTGAACGCATCGCAGAGTGCCGGGTCCCAATAAGTGGGTCGCAGGAACAGGAGGAACAGCGCGGTGGTGGCCGCCAGGCCGACCGCAAAGCCCGCGAGCCGGATCCGCTCACGATCCGCGCGCACGATCCACAGAACGGCCAGCGCGCCGACCAGCCCCGCCAGTTGGGGGACGGTTTCGAGCCCGATGACCATGCTGATCGCGGTCGCGGAGCCCGCAGCCGCTCCGGTCAGGACGGTAGGCGAGCGCATCAGCATCAGAACGACGATCTGGATGAGCACGACCTGCAAGGCGTGATGATCGATCCGCCCGGGGATGAACACCGTCGTGCCGGGATAGGCCAATGCCATCAGAATGGCGCCGATGGGCGCCGCCGCGGATCCCCAGAGCCGCCGCGTGATCCGCGCCGACAGGAAGATCGCGCACGCGAACAGCATGGCCGGATAAAGCAGCACAGCGCCCAGTTCCGCCGCATGCCGCCCAACGAGCGGCGTCAGGCCCAAGATGAGGCCGGCGATTCCGACATCGTTGACGCGAGACCAGTGCATCGGCGCACCGAGCGGCGGCGCCATGCGATATTGCGTCCAGTCGTTGATGCCCTGCCCGTCGAGCCAGTCGCGCACTTGCGCCAGACGCATCATGTCGTCCGCGTCGGGTAGGGTGAGCCAACGCAGGCGCGGCCAGTCGAAATAGCCCCAGCCGAACGACAGCAGTGCCGCCAGGCCGATCGCCAGCCACGCAGTGGCCCAGCGGGCCGACCCTCGCGTCGTACGGCCCACTGATCGCTCCATTATGCCTCCCCGACCTGATCGTCCGCCGCCGCCCTAGCAGCCAAGCGTTAAGCATCTTTTTAAGTTTGTTTTCTAACCACGAGCATGGGGGAGCCAACCATGACCATAGCCACCGCCTACCGCTTGCCACACGATCTCGACGAGGGGGCACGCACCGTCGCGACGGAGGCGTTGGAACTGTCGATCGTCATGCCGTGCCTCAACGAGGCGGAGACGCTCGCGCGCTGCATCCGCAAGGCGCAGAGCTTCCTGGCGTCCAGCGGCATCGCCGGCGAGGTCGTGATTGCCGACAACGGCTCGATCGACGGATCGCGGCAGATCGCCAACGCGATGGGGGCGCGCATGGTGGGCGTATCGACGCGCGGCTATGGTGCGGCGCTGATGGGCGGCATCGCGGCGGCACGCGGCCGCTTCGTCATCATGGGCGATGCCGACGACAGCTATGATTTCGAAACCCTCATCCCGTTCGTCACCGCGCTTCGCAGCGGCGGCGAGCTGGTGATGGGTAACCGTTTCCGGGGCGGAATCGCCCCCGGCGCGATGCCGCCGCTCCACCGTTATCTCGGCAATCCGGTGCTGAGCTTCCTCGGCCGCCGGTTCTTCCGCTCCGCGATCGGCGATTTTCATTGCGGACTGCGCGGCTTCGATCGTGAAACGATCATGGGACTCGGCCTGCGGGCGACCGGGATGGAATTCGCCAGCGAGATGGTGGTGAAGGCCGTGCTGCACCGGCTCGACGTGCGCGAAGTGCCGACGACGCTTTCACCCGACGGGCGCAGCCGCGCGCCGCATCTTCGCACCTGGCGCGACGGCTGGCGTCATTTGCGCTTTCTACTCACCTATGCGCCGCGATACCTGTTCGTCTGTCCGGGCATCGCCGCGGCAGGGTCGGGTGCGCTGGGTGTGGGCGTGCTCGCCACCGGCAGCATAGCCCTGCGCGGCGTCGAACTCGGCGCCACCACGATGCTGTTCGCTGCGATGTCGATCCTGCTGGGCAGCCAGCTCGTCGGTTTCGGCATCCTCGCGCGGCTGTACGGCACGGCCAGCGGATTGTGGCCGACCAGCCCTACCGTCGAATGGTTTCGCGCCCGCTTCAGCGTCGAACGCGGATGCATCGCGGGTGCGGCGCTGACCACATTCGGCCTTGCGATCACGCTGGGGCTGATCGGACAATGGGGACGCAACGGATTCGGCCCGATGGAGCCGGTTCATCTGATGCGTATGGCGATCCCGGCGATGCTGGCCACCGTGCTCGGCGTGCAGACGGTGTTCACGAGTTTTCTAATTGGACTGATCGATCCGCAGCACGATTGATCGGCGATCGACCGGAAGACGCCGGCGGATGTTCCGCCGGCGTCGTCGCATCATCGCGACAGGATCGTCACGAAATGCAGCTTGCGATCGAACAGCCAGGAAAACGGCCGTGGATAGAGCGCCAGCCGCGTACCGAAGGCCGACGCGCCCAATCCCAGCCTATCCCAGATCCGCGCCCATTCGCGCGACGACAGATAATTATAGGGCAGCCGCACGCCATGGGCCGCATTGCCGACCCAATCCATGAAGCGCAGCGTCGCGTTGGCGGCGATCCCGTCGCGCAGGTGATCCTTCACGACCACGACCTGCGCCACCCGCGCGATCTCGGCGAGCACCGCCTCGGGATCGTCGGTGTGATGGAGCACGTCGATCACGATGGCGGCATCGAACGTACCGTCATCGAACGGGATATGCCGCCCATCATAGCCATGGACGGGGATCGCGGTTTCGGGCCGGACCAGCACGTCGATGCCCTCGATCGCGAGATCGGGGCGCAGCTGCATGATCCGGACGGCCAGATCGCCGCTGCCGCATCCGACGTCGAGCACCCGCGCGTCACGGGGCAGCCGGTCCGCCAATGCAGCGGCCAGCCGGCGAACGCGCCGCCCGAAGACCAGTTTATCATGCACCTTGCCGAGCATCGTTCGCGTCTCCCTATGATCGGGAAACCGATATCAGCCGATCCGATGATATCTGGTTAACGCCCCGCTCACCGATCCCGTCGCCCGAGCAGCCGCAGCCGCAGCGCGTTCAGCTTGATGAAGCCCGCCGCGTCGCGCTGGTCATAGGCGCCCTGGTCGTCCTCGAACGTCACGACCTTTTCCGAATAGAGCGTGTGCGGCGATTTGCGGCCGACCACATAGACGCCGCCCTTGTAAAGCTTCAGGCGCACCGTGCCCGAGACCTTTTCCTGGCTATGGTCGATCGCGGCCTGCAGCATCTCGCGTTCGGGGCTGAACCAGAAGCCGTTATAGACCAGCTCGGCATAACGCGGCGCGAGTTCGTCCTTCAGGTGCGCGGCACCGCGATCGAGCGTGATCTGTTCGATACCGCGATGGGCCAGGTGATAGATGGTGCCGCCCGGCGTCTCGTACATGCCGCGGCTCTTCATGCCGACGAACCGGTTTTCGACCAGATCGAGCCGGCCGATGCCGTGGGTGCGTCCATAATCGTTGAGCCTGGCCAGCAGCGCGGCGGGGCTCAGCCCCTCGCCGTTGATCGCAACGCCGTCGCCGCGCTCGAAATCGATCGTGATATATTCGGCCGCGTCGGGCGCGTCCTCGGGGTTGCTGGTGCGCGAATAGACGTAATCGGGCACCTCGTCCCACGGATTTTCCAGCACCAGCCCCTCGGACGAGGTGTGGAGCAGATTGGCGTCGGTCGAGAACGGCGCCTCGCCGCGCTTGTCCTTGCTGACCGGGATCTGGTGCGCCTCGGCGAATTCGATCAGCTTCGTGCGGCTCGTCAGGTCCCATTCGCGCCACGGCGCGATCACCTTGATGTCGGGGGCGAGCGCGTAATAGCCGAGTTCGAAGCGGACCTGGTCGTTGCCCTTGCCGGTGGCGCCATGGCTGACGGCATCGGCGTTCACCATCCGCGCGATCTCGATCTGGCGCTTGGCGATCAGCGGCCGCGCGATCGAGGTGCCGAGCAGGTACAGCCCCTCGTAGAGCGCGTTCGAGCGCATCATCGGGAACACGTAATCGCGCACGAATTCCTCGCGCAGATCGTCGATGAAGATGTGCTCGGGTTTCACGCCCATCATCTCGGCCTTGGCACGGGCGGGCTCGAGTTCCTCGCCCTGGCCCAGATCGGCCGTGAAGGTGACGACCTCGCAGCCGTAATTCTGCTGCAGCCATTTCAGGATGACGCTGGTGTCGAGGCCGCCCGAATAGGCGAGCACTACCCGCTTGATGTCGTCGCTCATGGAAATCGGTCCTCGGGCTGCGAAAGAGTCGCCCGCGCCCCTATGCGCAGTCGCGCGTGCGTGCAACGCTCCTGCGCCGACGCGCTCGCGCGTTCACCTCGCATACAAGCGTCGGGCCGCAGGGCCGATGCCGTCCTTTCAACGGAGTTTCCCATGCGCCTCGTCCCCGCCCTTCTCGCCGCCGCCGCGCTCGCCTCCCCTGCGCTCGCGGTGGAAACGCGCGCATCGGCCGCCGCCAAGTTCAAGGCCGAGTTCGCCGCGACCGACACCAACCACGACGGTTCGCTCAGCCGCGCCGAGGTGCAGGCGCGCACTGCGCAGATGAAGACGGGCCAGGCCAATGTCGATCCCACGCATGCCAAGCGGCTGGCCGATCTGTGGTTCGACAATGCCGATGCCAACAAGGACGGCAAGGTGACGCTGGCCGAGGCGCAGGCACTCTTCGCCAAGATGATGGACAAATATGACCGCAACCGCAACGGCCAGATCAGCGCGAACGAAGGCGCCGCCGCCAAGGCCGATCTCGCGCGCGGGCCCCGCTGAGGGGGGCCGCGCGGCGCCGGCTATTCGATGCCGTTACCCTGGTCCGTTCGCCCTGAGCCCGTCGAAGGGCCTGTGCCGAAAGCGGCGTTGCGCCTGCGGCGAGCGTGCTTCGACACGCTCCGCACGAACGGATCTCGTGATCCTAGGCTTGGCGCAGCGCGGCCTCTCCCGCGATCATGTAATCGCGGGTGACGGGCAACGCGGTGCGGCTGCGCGAGAGCTGCACCTGATAGTTGCAGAGGCCCCCGTGCCGGAACGCCGCGCCCGCACCCGCCAGATAGAATTGCCACATCCGGAAGAACCGCTCGTCGTACAGCGCGACGATGTCGGCCCTGGCGGCCGTCGTCCGGTCGTACCAATGGTCGATCGTCCAGGCATAATGGAGCCGGAGCACCTCGATGTCGGTCGGGAACATCCGCAGCCCTTCATAGCCGCGCACGATCTCCGACAGCGCCGGATTATAGCCGCCCGGAAAGATGTATTTGGTGGTGAAGTCGTCGGTGATGCCGGGGCCGTTCATCCGCCCGATCGTGTGCATCAGCATCACGCCGTCGTCGGTCAGCAGGTCGCGGCACTGGCGGAAGAACGCCTTGTAGTGCGCCGGGCCGACATGTTCGAACATGCCGACCGAGACGATGCGATCGAACCGGCCGGTGACGTGGCGATAGTCGATCAGTTCGAAGCGCACCTTGTCGGCCACGCCCGCCGCCTCGGCACGGGCGCGCGCCACCTTCAACTGTTCTTCGCTGAGCGTCACGCCCAGCACCTCGGCGCCGGTCTTGGCGTGAAGATACAGCGCCATCCCGCCCCAGCCGCAGCCGACGTCGAGCACGCGCATGCCCGGCCGCAACGCGAGCTTGGCGGCGATATGCGCCTTCTTGTCGTCCTGCGCCTGCTCCAGCGTGTTCGCCGGATCGGTGAAATAGGCGCAGCTATATTGCCGGTCGGCATCGAGGAAGAGATCGTACAGACGGTCGGACAGATCGTAATGATGCGCCACGTTACGCTTCGAGCGGCGCGCCATGTTGATCCGGTTCAGGCGGTGCGTGACCGCGGCCACGCTGCGCCGCAAGGGATTGGCCGCGAGCGCGTCCGCCCCGGCCTCCCAGGGATCGTTCGCGGTGAGCAGGTTGACGAGATCGCGGATGTCGCCGCGCTCGACCACCAGGCGGCCGTCCATGAACGCCTCCGCCGCACCCAGCGCCGGATGGCGGACGATGAAGCTCGCCGCGCCGCGATCGGTGAAGCGGATCGCCACGTCCGGAAAAGCGGGATCGGGCGTGCCGAAGCGGAGTGTCTTGCCATCGGCATGCGTGACGGTGAGTTGCCCGCGCTTGACGCGGCGGGCGAGGAAACGATCGATCAAAGCCATTGCGGACCCGACTAGCGCCTAGATTCCAGCATACCAATCGTAATCGACATTGTCCTCCCAATAGCCGCCCTTGCCGCCACCGATGCCGTCAAGGCTGGCGACCGCCTTGATCTCCATGATATATTTGGATTGTTTGTAACCGAGCTGGCGTTCGACGCGCAGGCGCAGCGGGGCGCCGTGCACCACCGACAAAGGCTGGTCGTTCATCGCCCAGGCCAGGATCGTCTGCGGATGGAAGGCGTCGATCAGATCGATCGAATCATAATAGGTGCCGCCGAAATCGGCGCAGATGCACACGATGTAGCGCGCGCTGGCGCGCACCGCCGCCGCCTTCAGCAAGGTGCCGAGCAGCGGCCCGTGCCATTTGCCGATCGCGCTCCAGCCCTCGACGCAGTCGTGCCGGGTGATCTGCGTGCGCGCCGGCAGGCTGCGGATCTGCGCGAGCGACAGCGACAGCGGCCGATCCACCAGCCCGTCGATCCGGAGCCGGTAGTCGGCGAAATTGTTCGCCACCAGCGCGTCATATTGCGGCGTGCCGGGATTTTGCGTGCCGTTGCCGCGAAAGATCGGCGACATGTCCGCCGCGGTGAATTCGGGGGCGAGCGCGCCGCGGCCGCCGAAGCGCGTCTGGAGGCTGCGTTGCAGCACGCGGTTCGCGGTCTCGCCGGTGAACAGGAGTTTGCGCGCGGCGGGGATCTGCGCCACCTGGTCGCAGCCCGCGAGCAGCAGCCCGGCGCCGCCGACCAGCGCGGTCCGACGGTCGATCATGCGCCATGCTCCCGGTGCGGGGGTTCGTCGGGCACGCGCCACCAGCCGGTGAGGATCGAGCGCAATTCGTTGCCCGCCCCCGCCAGAATCACGAGCACGAGGTGGAGCACGGCGAAGCCGCCGACCGCACAGGCGCAGATGAAATGGATCGAACGCGCGGACTGGCGCCCGCCGAAGATGTCGAGCAGCCATGGCCAGGCCGCGTCCATGCCGGGCGAGAGCGCGAGCCCGGTGAAGATCATCAGTGGGATCAGCCCGAAGATCACGACGGCATAGGCCAGTTTCTGAAGGATGTTGTAGGCGATCGGGCGATCGGGATCGTGGAAGCGGAACGCCAGATGCGCCTTGACGTCGGCCCGGAGATGGCGGGGCGCGAGCTCGCGCGCGCGGATCGTCAGGTCGCGCTGGAAATGGCGGTTGAGAAGCCCCGCCACCAGAAAAGCGAGCAGCGAGAAGGCCAGCACCAGCGCGAAGAACAGGTGCCAGCGCCGCGACAGCGCGAGATTGTAGGTCGTGGGAATGGTGATCCAGCCGGGCATGAACGGCGGATTCGCCCAGGCGTGATCGAAATTGGCGCCATATTTGCCCCAATAGAGATGCGGATGCGCGTTCGAGATGCCGAGGCCCGATCCAAGCAGGATCAGGATCGCCACCGCATTCGCCCAATGCCAGAGCCGCGTCGCCAGGCGATGCCGGTGGACCAAACTGCCGGGGGTCGGGGGAACGTCCATGCCTGTCCTTCGCTTCTGGCCACAGCATAGCAGGAACGAACCGCATGACCGAATGGCATTTCTACGAGCCCGCGCAAGGCCATGGCCTGCCGCACGATCCGCTGAACGCGATCGTCGCACCGCGGCCGATCGGCTGGATCAGCACGGTCTCGAAGGACGGCGTCGCCAATCTCGCGCCCTACAGCTTCTTCAACGCGCTGAACTACAGCCCGCCGCTGATCGGCTTTTCCTCGATGGGCTGGAAGGACAGCGTGGCCAATGCGGAAGCGACGGGCGAGTTCGTGTGGAATCTGGCCACCCGCCCGTTGGCCGAGGCGATGAACGCCAGCTCGGCGGGCGTCGACGCCGCGGTGGACGAATTCGCGCTGGCGGGGCTGGAAACGGCGCCCTCGCGCCTCGTCGCGCCCCCGCGCGTGGCGGCGAGCCCGGTGAGCTTCGAATGCCGGCTGACGCAGTTGATCCGGCTGGAGACGAAGGAGGGTCGCGCGCTCGACCAGTGGCTGGTGATCGGCGAGGCGATCGGCATCCATATCGACACCGCGATGCTGGAGGACGGCGTGTACCAGACGGCGCGCGCGCGGCCGATCACGCGCGGCGGCGGCCCGGCCGATTACTTCGAGATCACCGAGGATGCGCTGTTCCGAATGCGCCGGCCGGGCTGATCGTGACGGCTGCGCAACCGCAGGGCGGATCGCGGCGTTGGAAGGTCGAACGGAGATCGCCTATGCGCACGCAGTTGACGGGATTGTTGGTGGCCGCGCTGGCCCTGTCGGCGTGCCACAAATCGACCGAGGATACCGCCGCGGCCGGCAATGCCGCAGTGGCGGCCGGCTTCGTGCCGCCCGAGGTTAAGCCCGCCACGCCGCTGCCCGGCCAGACGCAGACCACGCCGATCACCGCCTATGTCGGCCACTATCCGTCGGATGCGGTGGACGGCGTGGCGTTCTTCGATCGCACCGAAGTGGCGAGCGCGCTCAACGGCGCGGTGATCGACCCCAAGGTGCGCCGGATCATCGTGAACGGCGGCGGACCGCAGACGCCGATCTTCGCCGATCGCGGACGGATCGCGAGCTGGGGCTGCGAGGCGCATGATTGCGGCGACCATGATTGGACGCTCTTCGTCGATCCCAAGACACGCAAGGGCGAGGCCTGCTATCACGACGCCGCGACGATGGGTGCCACCTCGCGCTGGTATGCGGGCGCGGCGCCGGCGACCCGCGCCGGCGATTGCCCGTCGGGCGACGGCGCACCGCGCGATCCCGCCCGCGCCGGAGCCGCCAACGGCAGCGCCGCGGCGGCCGGCTGATGCTGGAACATATTCCCGGCTGGCTCGGCCAGGCGCTCTCGGGCTGGCGCGCGGGCGCCGATACGCTGGCGATCGCCAAGCTCGGCAACGGCTTTGCGACGTTCGGCCTGACGAGCCCCGCCTTCGCCGACGGCGCGCGCCTGCCCGAACGCTTCACCGCGGACGGCGCGGGGGTCTCGCCGCCCCTGATGTGGGAGGCGCCGCCCGCCGGCACCGCGCGGCTGGCGCTGCTCGTCGAGGATGCGGACGCGCCCGCGCCTTCGCCACTGGTGCATGCGATCGTCTGGGGCCTCGCGCCCGATATCGGCCGGCTGGCCGAAGGCGCGATCGTGGCGGACGGCGACGGCGATTCATCCGGCCGCGATGTCGGCCGCAATTCGTTCCTGCGCGAGGGCTGGTTGCCGCCCGATCCGCCGACAGGGCATGGCACGCATCGTTATGCCTTGCAGCTTTTCGCGCTGGGTGCAGGCGCGGCCGATCCCGGCGCGACCCCCGGACGGTCGGCGCTGGTCGAGGCGATGCAGGGGCATGTGCTGGCCGCCGCGCTGCTGATCGGCACCTATTCGCGGGGCGAAGCGGTGCCTGCGGGGCCGATCGGTGCGGGCGTACCCGCCTGACGGTTCAGCCGAGCGCGGTCCCGCCGGTGCCGAACAGGACGAGGATGGAGGTCGCGAACGAAGCGAGGGCGATGAGGAGCGTGGGGCGCATCGGATATCTCCCGGACAGGCTCGGCGCTCAGGCGACCGGGAGGACGGGGACGGCGGCGCTGACGAACAGCGCGGCGAAGACGAGCGCGCCCGACAGCGTGAGGGCGAAGCGTTGGGCGGCGGCGAAACGGAGCGACATGGTGGGTTCCTTCGGCTTCTGCCACCGGATCATCCGGTGACCCCAGACGCTTTGCAGGCCCCGTGCCAAATCGCTAAATGGCTGGTTTCGCTCGTTTCTTTGTTTTGGCGGGATCGATAGTGGCGATTTCCGCCATCTTCGTCCATGAAATCGCGCCAGCTTGTGGCGCGTTCGTTCAGCCGGCGCTCACGCGATCCCGGCCGGCAGCCTTGGCCGCATAGAGCAGCCGGTCGGCGCGGGCGAAGGCGGTTTCCGCCGTCTCGCTCTTGCGCACCGCCGTCACGCCGGCGGAAAAGGTGACCTCGCCCAGCGGCTGGCCGGTTTCGCGGCTGCGGAAGCGCTTGCCCGCGATCTCGCCACGCGCCGCATCCAACACCTCGGCGGCCTGGGCGAGCGCGACGCCGCGCAGCAGCACGGCGAATTCCTCGCCGCCATGGCGCACCACCAGATGGCCTTCGCACATTTCGGTCAGCACCTTGCCGATCGCGCTCAGCACGCGGTCGCCCACCGCATGGCCGTGCGCATCGTTCACCTGCTTGAAGCGATCGACGTCGATCACCGCCAGACACCACGGGCCGTCGCTCGCATCGCGTGCCGCAAAGGCTTCCTCGAACGCGCGCCGGTTGGGCAGGCCGGTCAGCGCGTCGTGCCGCGCGGCGTTGCGGGCCTCGGCCAGCTTGCTGCGCAACGCCTCGGTTTCGCGCGTCGCCTGGGCGAGCCGGCTTTCGGTTTCGCGGACGCGGGCGACCATCGCGCTCGCGACGCGCGCGATCCGCTCGATCCCCGCCTGTTCCTGGGAGCGCTGGATCGACGCGGCGCTCTGCGCGAGATCGGCGCCGAAATCGCGCGTTTCTTCGCGGATCGCCTGCATCATCGTGGCGAAGCCATCCACCTGCGCCGCGGTTTCGGCGACGAGACGCTCCGCCTCGTCGTCACCCGGCGCGCGCGCGCGGACGGGCGGCTGGCGGGTCGAGACCGATCCGCCGAGCCGCTCGATATCCTGGCGCGTCAGTCGCACGCCATCCAACGTCAGCCGTGCCACCGCCTGCCCCACCAGGCTCTCCGGATCGGCGAGCGCGGCATAGGCGAAGCGGTAATGCTCGGGCTCGGCACTCAGCCCCTGGGTCGCCAGAAACAGGCCGATGCGATCGTACAGATCGTCCGCCTCCTTTGGCCGTCCCTGCGCCTTTCCCATCGCTCCCTCCGTTCCCCCTGCCCTGCTGACACGAAATGGTTAGGATAAGATTGCCCGCGCGCCGTAAATCCTCAGCGGTGGGTGATCTTCTCCACCGCCGCCAGCGTCATCGCGACGTGATCGGCCGGGTTCATGTCGTCGTGCACGAACGCCACCTTGCCGTCGGGGGCGATCACATAGCTGGTGCGCGTGGTGGCGTCATGGCCCATCACCTGGCGGCCGAGGCTCACGTCATAACCCTTGATGACCGCAGGCCCCGCGCTCGCCACCGCGAACTTGCCCGCGCATTTCTCGGCGGAGAATTTGACCAGCGTGTCGACCGGATCGCCCGACATGCCGATGACCGTCGCACCCGCCTTCTGGAACTGCGGGATCGCATCGGCAAAGGCGTGCGCTTCGGCGTTGCAGCCGCCGGTATAGGCCGCCGGGAAGAAATACAGCACGACCGGGCCCTTCTTCAGCTGGTCGGCGAGATGGACGCTGAACACCTTGCCCGCGATCGCGCCGCGCGTGGTGAAATCGGGTGCCTTGGCGCCCGGTGCGAGCGTTGCCATGGCGGGGGCCGCGAGCAGAAGGGCGGCGAGCAGGGTCAGGCGGCGCATCGGGGACATCCTTGTATGATCGAGCCCCATCCTAGCGCGCGCCGCGGCGTTGCGATAGGCACCGGCGCATGCCCGTTTCCCGCGCCGACATCGAACTCGCGCTCCGCCTCGCCGATGCGGCGGGTGCCGCGATCCGCCCCTATTTCCGCGCCGAACAGGGGCTGGAGATCAAGGCGGATCGCTCCCCCGTCACCCGCGCCGACCGCGAGGCCGAGGCGGCGATGCGCCGGCTGCTCGACGCCGAGCGATCGGGCGACGGGATCGTGGGCGAGGAATATGGCGAGAAGCCGGGCATCACCGGGCGGCAATGGGTGCTGGATCCGATCGACGGCACGCGCAGCTTCACCGTCGGCCGGGCGATCTTCGGCACGCTGATCGCCCTGGTGGAGGATGGCTGGCCGGTGCTGGGCATCATCGACCAGCCGGTGCAGCGCGAGCGCTGGCTGGGCGTGGCGGGGCGGCCGACGACGCTGAACGGCGTGGCGACGCGGACGCGGACCTGCGCGCAGCTCGACGGCGCGATCGTCGCCACCACCAGCCCGCATCTGTTCGGCGAGGGCGACGTGCCGCATTTCCTCGCGCTCGTGGCCGCCGTCTCGGGCGGGCAGCCGCGCCAGGGACCGGTCTATGGCGGCGATTGCTACAATTACGGGCTGCTCGCGAGCGGCCATCTCGACATCGTGTGCGAATCCGGCCTGCAACTCTATGATTTCGCCGCGCTGGTGCCCGTGGTCGAGGGCGCGGGCGGGCGGATGTGCGACTGGAACGGCGATCCGCTGACCGCGGCGAGCGCGGGCCATGTGCTCGCGATCGGCGATCCGGCGCGCACCGACGACGTGCTGGAGGCGATCCACGGCGTGCACGACCAAGACGCCGTGCCGCGGGCAGGCTAGTCCATCCCCGCCCGCAGCGCCGCCGCCGCCACGAAGGGGCCACCCGCCAGCAGCAGCAGCGACACCGCGGCGAGCAGCTTGATCGCGCCCGCCCCGCCATCGATCGCCCCCGCGCCGAAGATCAGCAAAGGCACCGCGAGCGGCAGCATCACCAGCCCGGCCACCGCCCCGGCCGGACGCAGGCCAGCCACCAGCGCACCCGTCGCCACCGCCAGCGCGGCGAGGCCGGGCGTTCCGATCGCCAGCCCGATCTCGACGCGCGCGAGCGTCGCGCCCGGCAGCCCCAGCAACCCCGCCGCGATCACCGCCGCCAGCATCAAGGGCGGCCCGAAGCTCAGCCAATGCGCCAGCGTGCGCGCAGCGGCGACGAGCGCGAGCGCGATCCCGCGCACCGCGAACTGGTCGATTACCCCCGCTTCCAGGTCCGGCGCGAAAAGGCGGTCCACGGGAAGCAGCGCCGCGAGCAGCGCCGCCGCCCAGATCACGCCGCCGCCGACCCGCGCGAGCAACGCCGTGTCCGGCCCGACTGCGAAGGGGAACAGGATCGCGACGAGCAGGAAGAAGGCGATCGGCCAGCCCGCCCCGCCGCCGGCCCAGGCGTGGCGCAGGTCGCGCCCGACGAGCGTGGCGAACGCCCTCATCCGAGCCGCACCGCCGTCGCGCCGGGCAGCGCCATCGGCAGGTGCGTCGCCACCATGACGGCACCGCCCGCCGCGCGATGGCCCGCGATCAGCGCCTCGACGAGCGCCAGCCCGGGCGCATCGAGGCCGTTCGCGGGTTCGTCGAGCAGCCACAGCCACGCGTCGCCGGCGACGATGCGCGCGAGCGCGGCACGACGGCGCTGGCCGGTCGAAAGCAGCCGCACCGGCACCGCGGCCAGACGATCGAGCGCCAGCGCCGTCAGTGCGGCCTCCCCGGCATCGAGCCGCGCCCAAAATCCCAATGCGTCGCACAGCCGCCGTTCGGGATCGAGCGCATGGCGTTCGTCCAGCAACGCGACGCCGCCCTCGCATCGCGCCTGCCCGTGCGATGGCGCGAGCAGACCCGCCACGATCCGCAACAGGCTCGATTTGCCCGCACCGTTGGGGCCGGTCACCAGCACCGCCTGGCCTGCGCCGAGCGCGAGGTCGAGCCCTTCGAACAGCGTCCGGCCGCCCCGCGTGCAGGCGACGCCCGTCAGGGCCAGCGCGCCGTGCCGATCGGTGAAAGTCGCTTGCCCCGCCATCCCCGCCGCCATACCCGTGGCGTCGCGGCCACGGCAAGCGGGCGAGCGAGGGGAGGCGAACGGTGATCGAGGCGCTGAACGAGACGGAACGGGCCGAGGCGCTCGATGGACTGCCCGACTGGGATTATGACGAGGCGCGCGACGCGATCACGCGCGACGTGGTCTTCGCCGATTTCGCCGAGGCGTTCGGCTTCATGGCGCGCGTCGCGCTGATCGCGGAAAAGGCCGACCATCACCCGGAATGGACGAACGTGTGGAACCGCGTGGCCATCCTGCTGACGACGCACGATGCCGGCGGCCTGTCGCCGCGCGACATCGAGATGGCGACCGCGATCGACGCGATCCTCGACCGCTAGCGCCGCCGCTGGCGCATGCGCTTGCGCAGCGATCCGGGCATCCAGCGCGCGGCGAACGCCAGCCGGTGGGCGGTGCGGCCGACCAGCGTCTGCAGCCGATCGCCGTGGACCGCGTCCCATGCGGCCTGCGCCACGCGCTCGACCGGGGTGATCTCCATGCCGGCATCGCTCACCACGGTGCGGATCGAGCGGTTCGAGCCTTCGGGCGGCGCGTCGATCAGCGGCGTGTCGATAAAGGCGGGCACCAGCCCGCGCACCTTGATCCCGTCCGCGGCCCATTCTCCGTCCAGCGCCTCGGTCAGCGCGCGCACCGCGAATTTGGTGGCGGAATAGGTGGCGAGCCCGGCCGAGCCATAGATCGCCGACGCCGATGCGGTGTTGAGCAGGCACGAGCCCGGCGTCCGCGCCAGATAGGCATGGCCGATCCGTGCGCCGTTCAGCACGCCCATGAAGTTGATCGCGACGACCCGGTCGATCGCGTCGAACGGCGCCTCGGCGAGCGGCCCGCCGAGGCCGATGCCGGCATTGTTGAACAGCACGTCGAGCCGCCCCGTCATCGCCGTGAACGCGTCCAGCGCCTCGACCCAGGCATCGCGGTCGCGCACGTCCATCACATAGGTGGTCGCAAGGCCCTGGGGGATCGTCGCGGCGGTTTCGACGAGCATCGCCGGGTTCACATCGGCGAGCGCGACGCGCCAGCCGCGGCCGGCGAACAGTTGCGCGGTGGCCCGCCCGATTCCCGATGCGCCGCCGGTGATGAAGATCGCCCGTTCGTTCGCCATGATCTCTCCTCTTTGCGCGCAGCATGCGCGGGGCCGGCCGCGCTGTCGAGGGTCAGGCGGGCAGCGTCAGCACGACGCGCAATCCGCCGAGTCCGGCCGCGGGTTCGAGCGTGAGCGTGCCGCCGTTCAGTTCGGCCAGCTCCACCGCGATCGGCAGGCCGAAGCCATGCCCATCGCCGCGCTCGTCCAACCGGCGGCCGGGCACCAGCGCCTCGACGCGCGCGCCCTCGTCGAGCCCCGCGCCGTCGTCCTCGATCGCCAGCACCATGACGGCATCCGCGCGCACCGCCGCGATCCGCACCGCGCCGCGCGCGTGGCGCCAGGCATTGTCGAGCAGATTGCCGAGCATCTCGTCCAGATCCTGCTGGTCGACCGCGACCGTCAGATCGTCCGCCACCGCGATCGTCGCCGTCACCGCGCGATCGGCATGGATGCGCGCCAGCACCGCCGCCAGATCCGCGACGGCGGGCCCCAGCGGGGTGCGCACGCGCTGCCCGCCGCCGGGCGCGGCGGCACGGGCGCGGCCGAGATGATGGCGAACCTGCGCGTCGATGCGCGCGACCATCCGCCCGAGCGTACCGTCGGGATCGCGCCCCTCCTCGGCCAGTGCCAGCCCCAGCGCGGCAAGCGGCGTCTTCAGGCCGTGGGCGAGATTGGCGACATGACGCCGGGCATGGTCGAGCCGCTCGCTATTCTGGTCGATCAGCGCATTGAGCTCGGCGGCAAGCGGTGCGATCTCGGCGGGCTGGTCGGCGGGGATGTGCCGCGCCCGCCCCGCGCGCACCGCGCCCAGCGAACCGGCGAGCCGGCGCAGCGGGCGCAGCCCCAGCCGCAACTGGAGCGCGGTCGCGGCCGCCAGCCCCAGCCCCAGCACCGCCAGCGACGTGAGCAGCGGGACCAGCGCCTCGTACAAGGGCGCCAGCGCGATCCGCGCCGGGGCATTGGCGGCGATCGTCACCGGTCCGGCGCCAGTCGCGACCGTCACGCTGCGCAGATGGACCCGCTCGCCCCCCAGCGCCCGCGCCTCGCCGGGATGCGGACCGCCATGTCGCCGGGGCCCCGGGCCGTCCGGCGCCTGCGCGGGCGGCACATCCGCCGCATCGCCGCGCACCCAGTGGCGCGTGGGCGAATCGACGCGCCAGCCCCAGCCCGGCTCGGCATCGGCGAAGGCCGGCAGGTCGACGATCCGACCGGGCATCAGCACGCCGTCGGGGCGCACCGCGCGCGCGAGCATCCCGGTCTCGGCATCGAGCTGCTGGTCGAGCCCACGTACCACGAACCGTTCGAGCACGCGCCCGATCGCCACGCCCGCAAAGGCCAGCGCGATCAGCGTCGTGATCGCGGAAATGCCCAGCAGCCGGCCGTAGAGCGACCGCGGCACGATCCTCACGCCCAGATCCTCACGTCCAGCCGTCCGCGGTGAGGCGGTAGCCGCGCCCACGCACCGTCTCGATCAGCGTCGCGCCGATCTTGCGGCGCAGGCGGCCGACGATCACCTCGATCGAATTGGAATCGACGTCCGCATCGCCTTCGTAGACGCGCTCGATCAGGTCGGCGCGCTCCACCACCACCTCGCGGCGCAGCATCAGTTGCGACAGCACGCGCCATTCGAAGGCGGTGAGCTTCAGCGGCAGCCCGTCCAGCTCGAACGTGCCGAGCTGCGCATCGAACGCGAGCGGACCGCAAACGACCCTGGCCGATGCATGGCCTGCCGCGCGGCGCACCAGCGCGCGCAGCCGCATCACCACCTCCTCGATGCGGAACGGCTTGGTGAGGTAATCGTCGGCCCCCGCCTTGAAGCCCTCGACCTTTTCCGACCAGCCGTCGCGCGCGGTCAGGATCAGCACCGGCAGGTCGCGCCCAGCCGCGCGCCAGCCGCGCAGCACCGCGATCCCGTCGCGCTTGGGCAGGCCGATGTCGAGCACCGCGGCGTCGTAACGCTCGGTCTCGCCCAGATGCGCGCCATCCTCGCCGTCGGTCGCGACATCGACCGCGAAATTCTGCGCCCGCAGCGCCCGTGCGAGCCCGTCGCCGAGCGCGGCATCGTCCTCCACCACCAAGATGCGCATGGCCGTCCTCCTGCCCCGACCGCTATCGCCCCCGGCCAAACCGAAGCTGAACGGCGCGGTTCAGTGGGGGTCGGGATGGCAGCGATAGAAGGGCATCGTCAACTCGAGGAGTAACCATCATGACCGATCCGTCCCGCTCCATCCGCCCCCGCTCCATCAGCCATCGCCTCGGCCGCCGCGGCACGATCGCCGCGGTCGCGGCCGGCATGCTCGTCCTCGGCGGGGGCGCCGGGGCGCTCGCGGTCGAGGCGACGCGGCCCAGCGTCACCATGGCGCCCGCCACCCCGGTCGCGATCCGCTCGCTCAGCGACGACGGCATCGTCACCATCCGCGGCCGCGTCGTCGAGGTCTTCGGCAACAAGTTCGTGATGGCCGATTCCACCGGCCGCGCGCTGGTCGATACCGGCCGCCAAGGCGAGAATGGCGGGCTCGTCCGCCCGAGCGAGGCGGTGACCGTGCAGGGCCGGTTCGATCGCGGCTTCCTCCATGCCGCCTTCCTCGTCGGCCCCGATGGCAAGGTGACCGCGCTGGAGCCGCTCGGCGGGCCGCATGGCCGCCACGGTCCCCATGGCGACGGCCCGGATCACGGCCCCGGCCCCGACGACCGCGCCGCGCCGCCGCCACCGCCCCCCGCAGCGGTCGCCGCACCCTCGGTGACGCCTGTCGCGACGGCGGTGCCCGCCACGCGCTGAGTTACCGGTTTGACCAGCCCTCGGCCATCGCCCATGCTTTCGGGCGATGGCAGACCCGCAAGGCCCCGCGATCGCCTTCGAGGGCGTGACGAAACGCTTCGGCGAGGGCGCGCCCGCGGTCGATGGCGTGTCGCTGGCGATCGCCGGCGGCACGTTCGTCGCGCTGGTCGGCACGTCGGGATCGGGAAAATCGACGCTACTGAAGACAATCAACCGGCTGGTCGTGCCAAGCGCGGGCCGCGTGACGATCGACGGGGTCGATGTCGCCGCCGGCCCCGCGCCGGCGCTGCGCCGTCGGATCGGCTATGTCTTTCAGGAGATCGGCCTGTTCCCGCACATGACCGTCGCGGAGAATGTGGCGATCGGCCTGCGCATCGCCGGCCGTGCCGACGCGCCGGTGGAAGCGCTGCTCGAACAGGTCGAGCTGCCCCCCGCGCTCGCCGGGCGCATGCCCGGCCAGCTTTCGGGCGGCCAGCGCCAGCGGGTGGGCATCGCGCGCGCGCTGGCGCCGGGCGGCCGGCTGCTGCTGCTCGACGAAGCGTTCGGCGCGCTCGATCCGGTGACGCGCGACGCGCTCGGCCGGTCGATCCGCGCGCTGCACGACCGGCTGGGGCTCACCACCATCCTCGTCACGCACGACATGGCGGAGGCGCTGCTGCTCGCCGACCGCGTGCTGGTGATGAAGGCCGGGCGGATCGTCGCCGATGAAGCGCCGGCCGCGCTTCTGTCGGGCCGGGGCGGGGATGCGGCGCAGGCGCTCGTCGCGGTGCCGCGCGACCAGGCGGAACGGCTGCGGGAGCGCACGCCGTGAGCGCGTTCTGGGATGCCATGGCGCGCGTGCCGCCGCTGCTCGCCGGACATGTGCTGCTCGCCGGCAGCGCGCTGCTGCTCGGCATCGTTATCAGCCTGCCGCTGGGTATGTGGTCGGCGCGGCGGCCCGCGGTCGCGCGGGTCGCGCTGGGCTTTGCCAGCCTCGTCCAGACCATCCCCAGCCTCGCGCTGCTGGCGCTTTTCTATCCGCTGCTGCTGATCCTCTCGTCGCTGGTCGGCGGCGGCATCCCCGCGCTCGGCTTTCTGCCGTCGCTGATCGCGCTGACGCTCTATGCCTTGCTCCCGATCCTGCGCAACGGGGTCGCGGGGCTGCACGGGCTCGATCCCGCGGTGATCGCCGCGGCGGATGCGGTGGGGATGACGCCCGCGCAGAAACTGCGCCTGGTCGAGGCGCCGCTCGTCGCCCCCGTGCTGATCGCGGGCATCCGCACCGCCGCGGTGTGGACGATCGGCGCCGCCACGCTGTCGACCACGGTCGGCTATGCGAGTCTCGGCGACTTGATCTTCGCGGGGCTCCAGACCCAGGCCTGGGCGCTGGTGCTGGCCGGCTGCGTCGCCTCCGCGGCGCTCGCGCTCGCGGTCGATCTGCTGATCGGGCTGATCGAGCGCGGGCTGACGGAGCGGCGGCGCTGGATGATCGTCGCCGGCGTGGCGGCGCTCCTCGGCGGCGCGCTGCTGTCGACCGCGCCGCTCTGGGCGCACCGTGCCGGATCGCGCGACATCGTGGTGGGCGCCAAGAACTTCTCGGAGCAATATATTCTGTCGCGCCTGATCGGCGACCGGCTCACGCGCGCGGGCTACCATGTCACTTATCGCGACGGCCTGGGCTCGGCAGTGATCTTCGGCGCGGTCGCGAGCGGTGCGGTCGACGTCTATGTCGATTATGCGGGCACGATCTGGACCGCGGAGATGAAGCGCACCGACGTGCCCGATCATGCCGCGATGGTGGCAGCGATCCGCGACTGGGCGGCGCGCGCGCACGGCGTCGCGCTCGTCGGGCCGCTCGGTTTCGAGAACGCCTATGCCTTTGCGATGCGCGAGGGGGATGCGCAGGCGCGGGGGATCGCGACGCTCGCCGATCTGGCGCGCGCCTCGCCCGCGCTGCGGCTCGGCTCCGATCTCGAATTTCTCGACCGGCCCGAATGGGCGGCGGTGAAGCGCGCCTATCCGATGCGGTTCGCCGCGACGACGCCGTACAGCCCCACCTTCATGTACCGCGCGCTGGAGAGCGGCCGGGCGGATGCGATCTCGGCCTTTTCCTCCGACGGGCGGATCGCCGCCGATCACCTGCGCGTCCTGAGCGATCCCGCACGCGCGATCCCCGGCTATGACGCGATCCTGCTCGTCGCACCCGCGCATGCGCATGATGCTCGGCTGCTGGCGACGCTGCGCCCGCTCGTCGGGCGCGTGCCGGTGGCGGCGATGCGCGCGGCGAACTACCGCGTCGACCGCGACGCCGACAAGCAGAGCCCGGAAGCGGCCGCGCGCTGGCTAGCCAGGACGATCGGCCTCTAGAAGAACAGCTTGCGGATCGTGAAGCGCACGGTGCGGCCGAGCGGATCGAGATAGTCGGGCTGATAGCTGACCGGCGTCGCCCCCGTCGCGTCGGTCACGCGCTGGCGGCTGTCGAGGATGTTTTCGACCGACAGGCTGAGCCGCATGCCACGCACCCAGGGGTGCGCCTTCAGCAGATCGAGCCGCTGTCCCAGATCGGCGAACAGGCGCAGATTGGCGGTGGCGAGCCCGCCGAAGTTGAGCGTCTCCGGCGCGGCCGTCGTGCCGCCGTTCACGCGCGTGCCGCTGGCGTAGTTGACCGACAGCCGCGCCCCCAGCCCGTTGTTGGTGATCCCGGCCTGGCCTTCCACCTCGTGGCGCGCCTGGCCGCCGCCCGATCCGACGGTGTCGCCGTTCAGCAGATCGAGCGAAGGGCCGCCCTGCTGCACGAGCACGCGATCGGTGAAGTGCCAGGTGTGATAGACCGCGAACTGGATCCGCCCACCGCCCTGCCCGCCACGGCCACCGGGACCGCCGCCACCACCACCGAAGCCGCGCCCGCCGCCGCCGCCAGGGCCGCCGCCGCCGGGACCACCACCACCGGGCCCACCGCCGCCCGGGGCTCCGCTCGGCCCGCCACCGGGCGGCGGCCCCTCGCCGCCCGGCCCGCGCTCGCCCGGCCGTCCGGGAAAGTTCAGCCCCGCAAAGGGATTCGGGCCGAGCCCGGCGCGGAACGCCGCGATCTCCTTCTGGATCTTGGATTTGAGCGGGTGCGAGAAGTTGATTCCCCAGCGCAGTTGCGAGCTGCGGCTTTCGGCGAAGTTGATCGGGCGCGAATCGACGCGGAGCAACTGCCCGTCGGCGTCGCGCGTGAAGCGGCCGGGGAACGCCGCCTCGATCGCTGCGGTGGCGCTCGGGAAGGAGGCGATCGGATTCTCGATCCGGCTCGCCACATAATCCGCGGTGAGCGTCAGGTCCTTCGCCTTCCACGGCTTCAGCGTCATCGAGATCTTGGTGACGTGGCGATCGTCCGCGACGAGATTCGGGTTGCCGCCGGTCAGCGTCGTGACGGTCGCGGTGGTACCGGCGATATAGTCGAACACGCGGACATTGGGCGTCGTCACCTGCGGGTTGCCGAGCTGCGCCGCGGTCGGCGCCTCGTCCTGATCGGTGTGCGAGACGAGGAAGCGCAGCGCCTCGATCGGCGACCAGTTGGCGCCATAACCAAGCGTCTGGAGCGTGCCGAAATCGGAGAGATGGTCCTCCGCCAGGTTGAAGTTGGCCGACAGATTGCCGACCGCCGACAGGAAATTCTTCGACCGGCTGGTGATCGGCACGTCGATGTTCACCTGGCCGTTGACGATGTCGCGCGACACGTCGCCGCTCTGCGTCAGGCCTGAGCGATAGGAGCGGCTGGTGAAATCGCTCGCCGACGCGCCGACGCGCACGCTGGTGCCGATCGCGCCCGCTGGCAGATCGAACAGCGTGCCGTTGAACAGCGCATCGGCGCCGCCGACATTGGAAGTGGAGCGCGCGCTGTTCACGCCGAGCGCATCGAAGTCGCCGACGTTCAGCGGTCCGCGCGGATTGGCGGTCGGATCGCCCGCGTTCAGCCGCGCCTGATAGGCGCTGGCATCGAATCCGGTGGCGGTGAAGGTCTTGCTGTCGACCCGGTCGTAATTGCCCGTGAGCGACCAGCGCCAATGGCCGAGATCGCCGTTGAACGTCGTGCCGGCGTGATAGGTGATGGCCTCGTTCGTCTGCGTCAGCGGATCGGTGCCGAGCGTCCGCACCACGGTGCCGGTGCCCGCCGCCGCGAACGGGCTCGTGGCGGGCACGGTGAGCGCGACGGTCGGCAGGCCGAAATCGCCGACCCCTTGCGTCGCCTCGATCCGGGCGTTGAGCGTCGCGCCGATCGTGCCGAAAATGTTGCGCGCGAGGACCGCATTGGTGCTGAAGTCGCGCGCCGAGGGTAGCAGCGTGCGATAGGGGCGCTGGTCGACGCCGTCGAACGTGGTGCCGGCGACGGGCGCGATATCGCGCTCGGCTTCGGTGAGCGCCGAGCTCTCCGTATAATTGACGTGCAGGTTCAACCGCTTGTCGCGCGCGATCTGGAGCAGGTCGATCTGCCCCTGCGGCGTGTTGCGGCCCCCGGCGGTGGCGAGCGTGTCGTTCAGTTCGGGCGTGGCCGCGCGGAAGCGGCGGCGCAGCACGATGTTGACCACCTTCTGGTCGGCGCGATAGCCATATTTCAGCGCGACCTCCTCGGGCAGGATCTCCGCGCGGGCGATCGCCTCGGTCGGGATGTCGCGGATCTCGGCGAAGCTCGAAATGCGGCGGCCGTTGAGCAGCACGACGGGCGCTCCGCTGCCGCGGCCGCTGGTCGTCTGCGGCGACAGCTCGTTCAGCAGGTCCGCGATGGTGCTCACGCCATAGGAGCGGATGTCGGCGGGCCCGAGCACCTGATCGGGGGTGATGTCGCCGATCACCGATCCGGGCGGCGTGCGCGTGCCGCGGACGATGATGTCGGGCTCGTCCGTCGCCTCGTCGGCGGGCGTGGCGCGGGTGGGCGATGTGGTCTTGGGCGCACCGGCCTGCGCCGCCGGCACGTCCTGCGCGGCGGCGATGCCCGGCGCGACGCCCAGCGCCGCGATCAACCCGATTTCGAAACGCATGTTCACCCCTTCACCCGCGCGGCCCGATCCTCCGCGAACGAAATCGATCCGGTGCCGTGCCGCCGCTAGCCGCCAATTGTCGCAGGATTATGCCGGGCGACGCTTCATCCGGACGAGCGCGGCATCGAGCGCGGAGAGAAAGCGCGACCGGTCCGCGGCGGCGAACGGCGCCGGGCCGCCGATCGCGTCGCCGCCCGCGCGCAGATCCGCCATGATCGCGCGCGTGGCGATCGCACCGCCGATCGAGCTGGTCGTGAACGGCTTGCCATTGGGGCCGAGCACCTGCGCGCCCGCCTTCAGGCAGCGGTCGGCGAGGAGGATGTCGGCGGTTACGACCACCGCATCCGGGTCGGCCACCTCGGCGATCCAGTCGTCCGCGGCGTCGAACGCGTCGCTCACCACGACGCGCGACACCAGAGGATGGTCGGGGATCCGGATCCGCTGGTTGCTCACGATCGTGACGGCCACGCCGTGCCGCCACGCCACCTTGTACACCTCGTCCTTCACCGGACAGGCGTCCGCGTCGACCAGGATGCGCAGGTTCACCGCGCCGGCTTGCCCTGATACGCGCGCGGCTTGTGCCGCACCGGGGCGGCGTTCGACTGGCGGGGGTTGCGGCGCGGGCCGCTCGCGGCATGGCCGGGATCGCCATCGGCGGGGAGGAACTGCACGCCGCTCTCGTCGTCGGCATTGCTCTTTGCGGTGCGCTTCACCGCATCGGCGAACTTGGCCGCCACCATCCGCGGGATCTCGAACGCGGTTTCGTTCGGGCCGATGCGGATCGCGCCGATCTCGTTCTTGGTGATGTGCCCGCGGCGGCAGATCAGCGGCAGCAGCCAGCGCGGATCGGCATTGTGCCGGCGGCCGACGTCCATCCGGAACCAGACGGTGTCCTCGAATCCGGCGCGCGGCCCCTCGTTGCGGTCGCTCTGGCGCGGCGCGCCCGCCTCCATCAGCTCTTCGGCGGCGGGCAGCTTGGCGCGGTGCGCCTGCACCAGCGCGGCGGCGATCTCTTCGGGCGTGCGCTCGGCGAGCAGGCGTTCGGCGAGCACGCGATCCTCGTCGTCGATCTCGACGGGCGCGAGCAGCGTCTCGATCAGGCGGTCGCGATCCTTCGCGCGGATGTCGTCGGCGGTCGGCGCGTCGATCCACTCGGCGTTGATCCGCGCGCCGCGCAACATGCCCTCGACGCGGCGGCGCTTGGGATAGGGCACGATCAGCACGGCGGTGCCCTTCTTGCCCGCGCGACCGGTGCGGCCCGAACGGTGTTGCAGCGCCTCGGCATCGCGCGGCAGCTCGACATGGACGACGAGGCTGAGCGTCGGCAGATCGATGCCGCGTGCCGCCACGTCGGTCGCGACGCACACCCGCGCACGCTGGTCGCGCAGCGCCTGGAGCGCCTGGTTGCGCTCGGACTGCGAATGCTCGCCCGACAGCGCGACCGCGGCGAACCCGCGCTCCAGCAGGCTGGCGTGAAGGTGGCGGACATTGTCGCGCGTGGCGCAGAACAGCATCGCCGTTTCCGCCTCGTGGAAGCGCAGCAGGTTGATGACCGCATGCTCGATCTCGGACGGGCTGACGGTCACCGCCTGATAGGTGATGTCGCCATGCCCGCGATCCTCGCCCACCGTCGAGATCCGCAGCGCGTCGCGCTGGTACCGCTTGGCGAGCGCCACGATCGGCCGCGGCATCGTCGCCGAGAACAGCAGCGTGCGGCGCTGATCGGGCGTGCCGTCGAGAATCTGCTCCAGATCCTCGCGAAAGCCCATGTCGAGCATCTCGTCCGCTTCGTCGAGCACCGCGACGCGCAGCGACGACAGGTCGAGCGCGCCGCGCTCCAGGTGATCGCGCAGGCGGCCAGGCGTGCCGACGACGATATGCGCGCCGTGGCCGAGCGAACGGCGCTCCTTGGAGGCATCCATGCCGCCGACGCAGGTGGAGATGCGCGCACCCGCCTTGCCATAGAGCCACATCAGCTCGCGGCTGACCTGGAGCGCCAGTTCGCGCGTCGGCGCGATGACGAGCGCGAGCGGCTTGGCGGGCGGCGGCAGGCCGTTGTCGCCGATCAACTGGTCCGCCATGGCGAGACCGAAGGCGACGGTCTTGCCCGAACCGGTCTGCGCCGAGACGATCAGGTCGCGGCCATGCGCCTCGGGTTCGAGGACGGCGGCCTGGACGGGGGTGGGTGCTTCATAGCCACGCGCGGTGAGCGCGTCCGACAGGAGCGCGGGGAGTTTCGAGAAAGGCATGATCGGGTCCAAGATGGGGCGCGCCGCCACCACGGGCAAGGCGTGCACAAGTCAAAGGGCCCGGCCCGCGGCCCATCCGCTCGCCCATGCCCATTGGAAGTTGTAGCCGCCGAGCCATCCCGTGACATCGACCGCTTCGCCGACCGCATACAGGTTTTGCACGCGTTTGGCTTCCATTGTTTGCGACGACAGCTCCGCGGTCGAAATCCCGCCGATCGTCACCTCCGCCTTGGCATAGCCCTCGGTGCCGTTCGGCGCGAACCGCCACGCCGCCAGCGCGCGCCCCGCCTCGGCCAGGCGGCGGTCGGTCGCGCCGGCCAGCGGGCCGTCCAGCCCGATCCGATCGGCGAGCGTCTCGGCCAGCCGCGCCGACAGCGCGCCGCCGAGCAGCTTGCGCAACGTGGCGCGCGGTTGCTCGCGCTTGGCGGCGACGATCCAGTCGGGATCGCGCCCCGGCAGGAAGTCGATCGCGACCGGCTGGCCGTGGCGCCAATAGGACGAGATCTGGAGGATCGCCGGCCCCGACAGCCCGCGATGCGTGAACAGCGCCGCCTCGCGGAACCGCGTCTTGCCGCATCCGGCGACCACGTCGGCCGACACGCCCGACAATTCGCGGAACAGCGCCTCGTCCTGCCCCAACGTCAGCGGCACGAGCGCGGGGCGCGGCTCGACCAGCTTCAGCCCGAACTGGCGTGCAAGATCATAGGCGAAGCCGGTCGCGCCCATTTTCGGGATCGAGGGGCCGCCGGTCGCGATCACCAGCGCGGACGCGTCATGGCTGCGATCGCCGATCGTCACGCGGTAACGGCCATCGGCGTGCGCGACGTTCGTGACCGGGTGGCCGAGCGCGAGCGTCACCCCGCCCTTGGCGCATTCGTCCTCCAGCATGGCGACGATCTGTTTGGCGGAGCCGTCGCAAAAGAGCTGCCCGAGCGTCTTTTCATGCCAGGCGATGCCGTGGCTTTCGACGAGCGCCAGGAAGTCCGCCGCGGCGTAGCGGCCGAGCGCGGATTTGGCGAAATGCGGGTTGGCGGAAAGATAGCGGTCCGCCGCGGTGCCCAGATTGGTGAAGTTGCACCGGCCGCCGCCCGAGATCAGGATCTTCTTGCCCGGCCGATCGGCATGATCGACCAGCAGCACGCGCCGCCCCCGCTGCCCCGCGACCGCGGCGCACATGAGGCCGGCGGCCCCCGCCCCCAGGATGATCGCGTCATACTCCATGCCGCGCCGTAGCCGATCCGCGCACGATCAGGGAGGGGCGCGAGGAGGTTCATCCGCACCATCGTTCCCCGGCGAAGGCCGGGGAGCTGCTATGTTAGAGGGAAATGCTACGACGCCCCATGCTCAAGCTCTTCTTCGATGGCGGCTGCCGGCCCAATCCGGGCCCGATGGAAACCGCGGTCGTGGCGCGGGGGATCGTGCATCACGCCACCGGGATCGGTATCGGCAGCAACGACCAGGCGGAGTGGCGCGCCGCGCGTCATGCGCTCCGCGTGGCGCGCGACTTGGGTGCGACCGATATCGTGCTCGTCGGCGATTCGGCGCGCGTCGTGGCGCAGGCGAACGGCGCGCCGTGCCGCAGCGCGGCGCTCGCCGCCGAGCGCGAGGCGTTCCGCGCGGAGGCCGCGGGCTTCGCGCGCGTCCGCATCCGCCATATCGGCCGCGCGCAGAATCTGGCGGGCACCGCGCTCGAGAAGCGGCATGGCCGGCGCTGATCTCGACCCCCGACACCGCTTGCGGTAAGCGCGCGCGGATGTCCGACCAGCCGATCCGCGTCGCCGCCCTCTACCGGTTCGCGCGCTTTCCCGATCCCGAGGCGCTCCGTGCACCGATCGAAGCGCTGTGCCGCGCGCGCGGCGTGCGCGGCACGCTGCTGCTCGCGGGCGAGGGGCTGAACGGCACGATCGCCGGCGCGCCCGATGCGATCGCGGCGGTGGTCGCGCATCTGCGCGCCCTGCCCGGCTGCGCCGCGCTGACGCTGAAATATGCCGATGCCCCAGCGATGCCCTTCCACCGGCTGAAGGTGCGGGTGAAAGCCGAGATCGTCACGATGGGCGAGGCGGTCGATCCGCTGGGCGAGGCCGGCACCTATGTCGCGCCCGCGGAATGGAACGCGCTGATCGCGGATCCCGACACCGTGCTGATCGATACCCGCAACGCCTATGAGGTGAAGATCGGCAGCTTCGCCGGCGCGATCGATCCGGGCACCGAGAGCTTTCGCGACTTTCCCGCCTGGTTCCGCGCGCATCGCGACGAATGGGCGGGGCGCAAGGTCGCCATGTTCTGCACCGGCGGCATCCGCTGCGAAAAGGCGACGGCGCTGCTGAAGCGCGAAGGCGTGGCGGACGTGTTCCACCTCGATGGCGGCATCCTGAACTATCTCGAAACCGTGCCGCCCGCCGAAAGCCGCTGGGCGGGCGAGTGTTTCGTGTTCGACGAGCGAGTCGCGGTCGGCCACGGGCTGGCCGCCGGCACGCACGTCCTGTGCCGCGGCTGCCGGATGCCGGTATCGCCCGAGGATCGCGCCTCGCCGCTCTACGAGGACGGCGTCGCCTGCCCGGCCTGCCACGGCACGCGCGACGATGCGGCCCGCGCGGGCTATGCCGAGCGCCACCGCCAGGCCCGGCTCGCCGAGGCGCGCGGGCAGGCCCATGTCGGCGCGACCTATGATCCACCCGGTCGCTGATCCCGCCGACCCGCGGATCGCCGCGTACCGCGACATTCGCGAGCGCGATCTGGTCGGCCGCGAAGGGCTGTTCGTGGCGGAGGGCCGCGTGGTGCTGGCGATGCTGCTCGCCTCACCGCGCTTCGCCGCCCAGTCGCTGCTGATCGCCGCGCACCGTATCGCGAGTCTTGGCGACCTGCTCGCGGACGTGCCCGACGCCGTGCCCGTCTATGCCGCCGAACAGCCGGTGCTCGATGCGATCGCCGGCTTTCCGCTCCACCGCGGCATCCTCGCCATCGGGCGACGGATCGCCGCGCCGGATGCGGATGCGCTGCTGGCCGGACTGCCCGAACGCGCCCGCGTGGTGGCGCTGTCCGCAATCGCCAATCACGACAATATGGGCGGCATCTTCCGCAACGCCGCCGCGTTCGGTGCGGATGCGGTGCTGCTCGATGCGGATTGCTGCGACCCGCTCTACCGCAAGGCGATCCGCGTTTCGGTGGGCGCGGCGCTCAGCGTGCCGTTCGCCAGGCTCGCGCGCGGCGAGGACATGGTCGGGCAACTCCAGGCGCATGGCTTCACCGTGCTGGCACTGAGCCTCACCGGCGCGCGCACCCTCGCCGAGATCGTACCGGGCGGGCGCATGGCGGCGCTGTTCGGGGCGGAGGGTCCGGGCCTGCCCGACACGATCGTCGCGCGCGCGACGGGGGTGCGAATCCCGATGGCGCCGGGTTTCGACTCGCTCAACGTCGCGACGACGAGCGGAATCGTGCTGCACCATCTGATGCAGGGGTGATCCCCGTTCCCCGACGAAGGCCGGGGAACGAGAGAAAGTCGCGCCGCGCTACTTCTTCGCGGTCCAGCGATCCATCCAGCCGAGCACCTCGCCATACCATTGGCGGCTGTTCAGCGGCTTCAACACCCAGTGATTCTCGTTGGGGTTCACCACCAGCCGCGACGGAATGCCGCGCCGCTGAAGCGCGGTGAACGCCGCCAGCCCCTGCGTATAAGGGATGCGGAAATCCTTCTCGCCGGTGATGACGAGCATCGGCGTCTTCCACTGCGCGACATAGTTCACCGGATTGTAGCGTTCGAACGCCTGCGGGTCCTGATAATAGGCCTTCCCGCCATGCTCCCATTCGTCGAACCACAGTTCGTCCGTCTCATAAGCCATGGCGCGTGCGTCGAACACGCCGTCATGCTGGACGATGCACTTGAACCGATCGGGCCAATTGCCCTCGATCCAGTTCATCATATAGCCGCCATAGGACGCGCCCAGCGCACAGGCATCGTCCGCATCGAGCCAGCCGAACCGGTCGGTCGCCGCCTTCAGCCCGGCCTTCAGATCCTCGAGCGGCGCGCCGCCCCAATCGTTGCTGATCGCATCGGTGAAGGCCTGGCCGTAACCGGTCGACCCGTGAAAATCGATCGCCACCAGTCCGTAGCCGGCGCCCGCGAACACCGCGGGGTTCCAGCGATAGGACCAGCTGTCGTTGCTCGACCCCTGCGGCCCGCCATGCACCATGAACGCGATCGGCACCTTGGCCGGAGAGCCGTGCGGCCGGACCGCATAGCCCCAGACGGTGTCGCCCTTCGCGCCCTTGAAGCTGAAGCGCGTCACGCTGGGCAGATCGATCCCGGCGAGCCTGGTCGCGTTCACCGCGGTCAGCCGCCGCGGCGCGCGCTTGCCCTCCACCATGTAGAAATCGTCGGGCGCGACGAGGCTGTCGGTCGCGACCAGCACCCCGCGCGGCATCGGCACCGCAGCGGCGATATTGCCCGCCCCCGTCAGCCGCGTCACGGCGCCGCTGGCGGGATCGACCGACCAGAGCGGATTGTCCTGAACGTCCTCGGCGGTGACGTAGATCCGCCGGGAATCGGGGCTCCACGCGATCGATCCGATCGAGCGATCCCAGCCTTCGGTCAGCGCGCGCACCCGGCCGCTCGCGAGATCGCGCAGCATCAGCACCTGCCGGTCCGCCTCGAACCCCGGCCGCTTCATCGCGACATAGGCGAGCGTGCGGCCGTCGGGCGAGACGGTCGGCAGCGTGTCGGTCGCCTGGTTGGCCGCAGTGAGGTTCACCGGCGCGGCGGATCCGTCGGCGGGCGCGGCGAAGATGTCGAGATTGGTCGACAGCGCCTCGATCCGCCCCGCCTCGCGCAGCGCGAAATAGACGGTGCGGCCATCCGCGCTCCACGCCACCTCCTCGCCGCCGCCATTGGGCCGCGACGGCGTGTCGCCGATCAACCCGTGTTCGATCGCGACCCCGTCGCCGGGCGCGCCGTCGCGGCCGAGCGGCAGCACGAAGAGCTGCGACCGGGTGCCGTCCGCCCATGTGTCCCAGTGGCGCACGAAGAGCTGGTCATAGGTCCGCGCCTGACCGGCTTGGGGGTCCTTCTTCGTCACCGCGGGCGCAAGGCTCGGCGCGCCGGGCTTGCGGTCCGCCCAGATCAGCAGCCGGTCGCCGGTCGGCGCGACCTTGAAGCCGCCGAACCCGCCCTGAAAGCCGGTCAGCTTGCGCGCGCCGCCGCCGGTGACGGGAATCGCCCAGACCGCATCGTCGCCGCCCTTGTCGCTCTGGAAATAGACGGTTGTCCCGTCGTTGGAGAATTGCGGGCTCGTCTCGTTGACGTCGGCCTCGGCGGCGAGCGGCTCGGGCTTGGCGCCCTTGCGCGTCAGGTCGAGCCGCCAGAGATCGTAGCGGCCCTTGTCGGCGGCCAGATCGGTCTCGCGCTGTTGCCACACCAGCCAATGCCCGTCCTTCGACACGGCGGGCGAGGAAACGCGCGACAGCATCGTGACGTCGGCGATGGTGAGCGGGCGGGCGGACGCGGGCGTGGCGGCGAGCGCCAGTGCGGCCAGGCTGGTGGCGAGCAGTATCTTCATGGGGCGGGGTTAAAGCCCAATCGCGCATCGCTGGCAATCGGGCGGCTGCGGGTCCACATTGACGGTTTACCCAAGGAACCGGAATCATGGACGCACGTCTCGCCACCGACTGGATCGCCGCGGGAGAGGCCGAACTGGCCGACACGATCGCACTGCGCCGCGCGATCCACGCCGACCCCGAAGTTGGGCTGCACTGCCCGCGCACCACGGAGAAGGCGAAGGCCGCGCTTGCCGGGCTGCCGCTGGAGATCCGCGAGGGGCCGTCCACCACGGGCTTCGTCGCGATCCTGCGCGGCGGCGGCAGCGACGACGCAGCCGGGTCGGGCAGCAACGGCCGCACGGTGCTGCTGCGCGGCGACATGGACGCGCTGCCGCTCACCGAAGAGACGGGCCTGCCCTTCGCCTCGCGCACGCCGGGTGCGATGCACGCGTGCGGGCATGACGCGCATACCGCGATGCTGGTGGGCGCGGCCAAGGCGCTGTGCGCGCGGCGCGAGCAGTTGAACGGCACGATCGTCTTCATGTTCCAGCCGGGCGAGGAGGGCCATCACGGCGCGCGCCACATGATCGCCGACGGCCTGCTGGCCGAGCCGCGGCCCGAAGCGGCGTTCGCGCTCCACATCTCGCCCAACATCGCCGCGGGCACGGTCGTCAGCCGCGCGGGCGCGCTGCTGGCGTCGACCGACACGCTGCATGCCACGATCCGCGGGCGCGGCGGCCATGCCGCCATGCCGCACGAATGCCTCGATCCGATCCCGGTCGCGTGCGAGATCGTCGGCGCGCTCCAGACCTTCCTCGCGCGGCAGGTGCCGGTGGCCGACCCGGCGGTGCTGTCGATCACCAGGATCGAGGGCGGCTTCGCGCACAACGTGGTGCCCGACACGGTGACGATGCTCGGCACGCTGCGCACCCTGTCCGAACCGACGCGGCGGCTGATGCGCGCGGCGTTCCTCCGCATCGTCGAGAATGTCGCCGCCGCGCACGGCCTGACCGGCGAGGCGCGGATCGAGGAAGGCTATCCGGTCACCGCCAACGACGCGCGCGCGACCGCGCTGATGACCGCCTGCGCCACCGCGATCGGCGGCGCGGGCGGCTATGCGACGATGCCCGCGCCGATGATGGGCGGCGAGGATTTCTCCTATGTGCTGCGCGAGATACCCGGCGCGATGGCGTTCATCGGCACCGCGCCCGAGGGCAGCGACCCCGCGACCAACCCGCCGCTGCACAACACGCGGATGACGATCGCCGAGGGGGTGATGGCACGCGGGATCGCGATGCATTGCAGCGTGGCGGAGCGGTTCCTGGAACGCGGTCTGGGCGAATAGGCGGCGGCGGCCGGGCGACGCGTCGCGGATGACGGAATGGCGGGAACGCGCGCGGCCCGCCGCCCGTTTGCGCCTCCGATCCCACGGAGATAGGCCCCATGAAGACGCTCGACCCCGCCACCACCGCGCTCGTCCTGATCGATCTGCAGAACGGCATCCTCGCCATGGACCTCGCGCCCTATCCCGCGAATCTGGTGGTCGAACGCTCGAAGGACCTTGCGGCGCGGTTCCGGGCGGCGGGTTCGCCCGTGGTGCTCGTCCATGTCCGCTTCGGCGAGGGCGAGCGGCCGAGCGCCGAGGCGGACAAGCCGATGGCCGCGCCCGCTGGCGGCTTCCCCGCCGACTGGAGCGACCTGACCGCAGGCTTGCGCGAGCCCGGCGACATCGTCGTCCTGAAGCATCATTGGGGCGCGTTCATCGGCACCGATCTGGATCTCCAGCTGCGCCGGCGCGGGGTGACGACGATCGTGCTGGCGGGCGTCGCGACCAATTTCGGCGTGGAGTCGACCGCCCGCAGCGCCTGGGAACTCGGCTACAACGTGGTGATCGCCGAGGATGCGTGCACCTCGCGCAGCGAAGCGCTGCACCGGTTCGCGATCGACAACATCCTGCCGGCGATCGCGCATGTGATCGCCAGCGACGACGTGACGTTGCGGCAGGAGTGATCGGCGCCACGCCCGCATAGGAGGGGTGTGGCGCAAGCGTCGCCGCCCCCGTACAGCGGGCCATGACCACACCCCGCACCCTGCCGATGGCCGCCGACCTCTATGGCGACATCGAACCCAGCCCCAAAGCCACCTGGCGTGGCTATCTGCCGGGCGTCGCGATCGCCGCGCTCGGCACGCTGGCCGCGGGGTTCCTGTCGGATCATTACGGCGCGCCACTGACGCTGATGGCGCTGCTGATCGGGCTGGGGCTGAACTTCCTGTCGGCGGATGCGCGGCTGACGCCGGGCCTCGCGCTCGCTTCGCGCACGCTGCTGCGCTGGGGCATCGTGCTGGTGGGCGTGCGGATCACCTTCGGGCAGATCGCCGCGCTGGGCCCGGTGGCGCTGCTCGCGGTGGTCGCGATCGTAGCGGCGACGATGGGAATCGGCATCCTCGTCGCGCGGCGGCTGGGGCTCGGACCCGCCTTCGGCACGCTGGCGGGCGGCGCGGTGGCGATCTGCGGCGCATCGGCGGCGATGGCGCTGGCGACGACGCTGGGCGAGAAGCGCGCGGGCCAGGCGCAGCTGACGCTCGTCCTCGTCGGCATCTCGGCGATGAGCGCCACCGCGATGGTGCTCTACCCGCTGATCGGCCATGCGCTGGGGATGAGCGACTTGCGCGCCGGGTTCCTGCTCGGCGCGTCGATCCACGACGTCGCGCAGGCGCTGGGCGCGGGCTATTCCTATTCCAAGGGCGCAGGCGAGATCGCGGCGATCGTGAAGCTCACGCGCGTGGCGCTGCTCGCACCCGTGCTCGCGGTGGTGGCGCTGTTCCTGCCGCGCGGCGAGGGCGGCGCGCGCGGACCGGGGCTGCCCTGGTTCGTGATCGGCTTCTTCGTGCTGGCCGGCATCAACTCGCTCGGCGTGATCCCGCCGGTGATCGCCAGCGGCGCGGAGCGGACCGCGACCGGGCTGCTCGCCACCGCCGTGACCGCCACCGCGATCCGCTCGCCGCTGGCGCAACTGCTCGAAGCGGGGCCCCGGCCGCTGTTCGTGATCCTGGCGGCCACGGTCGGCGCGCTCGGGCTGGCGCTGCTCGCCGCGCAGTTCCTGATCCACTGAGCCGCATCATCGGCGTTGCGGCGACTGTCGTAGATCGGTAATACAGCGCGATGGCCGATCACGGATATACGCGGATGCCGCCCCCCGATCTGGACGACCGGTTCGAGGGCTGGGACGATCAGCTCGCCCGCTTTCCGACCGATGACGGAACCCCCGCGCCGCGGCGGACGAGCCGGTGGCGGTGGTTCATGCGCGGGCTGGGCGGGCTGATCCTGCTGCTGGTGATCGCCTGCCTGTGGCTGGCGATCACCGCACCGCTGTCCAAATCGCTCCAGCCGCCGACGCCGCCGTCGATCACGCTGCTGGCGAACGACGACCATACGCCGATCGCGCGGCGCGGTGCGATCCTGGGGCCCCGGGTCGATGCGGCAACGCTACCCAAGCATGTGACGCAGGCGTTCCTGGCGATCGAGGACCGCCGCTTCTATTCGCATTGGGGGATCGACCCGCGCGGCGTGGCGCGCGCGGGCTGGCACAATCTGCGCGGCGGCAGCGTGCGCGAGGGCGGCAGCACGATCACGCAGCAGCTCGCCAAGAACGCGTTCCTCGATTCGGACCGCACCGCGGGGCGCAAGATCCGCGAGGCGATGATCGCGTTGTGGCTCGAGGCTTGGCTGTCGAAGAACGAGATCCTGTCGCGCTATCTGTCGAACGTGTATTTCGGCGACAACGTCTATGGCCTGTCGGCCGCGGCGAAACATTATTTCGGGCGGACGCCGGCCACGCTCAACATCGGCCAGGCGGCGATGCTCGCCGGGCTGGTGAAGGCGCCTTCGCGCCTTGCCCCCACGAGCAATCTGGAGGGCGCGCGCGACCGCGAGATGGTGGTGGTACAGGCGATGGTGGCCGCCGGTTTCCTCACCCCGGCGCAGGCCGCGGACGTGCAGCCGCAGCGCGTGCTGGCGCAGGGGCCGCAGCAACTGCCGAGCGGGACGTATTTCGCCGACTGGGTGCTGCCCGAAGCGCGCGACCAGGCGGGGGAGATCAAGACCGAGGCGACGGTGCGCACCACGCTCGATCCCCGGCTGCAACGCGACGCCGAGCGCGCGGTGAAGCGCGCCGGGCTGCGCCAGGCGCAGATCGCGCTGGTGGCGATGAAGCCCGATGGCGAGGTGGTGGCGATGGTGGGCGGCAAGAACTACGCCGCCAGCCCGTTCAACCGCGCCACCCAGGCGCGGCGCCAGCCCGGCTCCACCTTCAAGCTGTTCGTCTATCTGGCGGCGATGCGCGCGGGGATGACGCCGGATTCGACCGTGCTCGACGAACCCGTCACGATCGGCGACTGGAAGCCGCGCAACGCCGATGGCCGGTATCAGGGGCGGATCACGCTGCGACAGGCGTTCGCGCGCTCGTCCAACGTGGCCGCCGCGCGGCTGACGCAGCAGGTGGGCGTGAAGGCCGTCATCAAGGCAGCGCGCGATCTCGGCATCTCGACGCCGATCGCCAACGAGGCGACGATCGGGCTCGGCACCTCGACCGTCTCGCTGCTCGAGCTCACCGCCGCCTATGCCGCGGTCGAGGCGGGCCATTATCCCGTGCAGCCGCGCGGGCTGGAGGATGTGCGGCAGAAGAGCTGGTATCAGTCGCTCACCGGCGGCGCGACGACGATGCCCGACACCATCCATACCGAGATGCTCGACCTGCTGGCCGCCTCGATCCGCAACGGCACCGGGCGGCAGGCGAACATTGCGGTCGACGCGTTCGGCAAGACCGGCACCACGTCGGACAGCAAGGACGCGCTGTTCATGGGCTTCGCGCAGGGGCTCGTCGTCGGCGTGTGGGTCGGCAACGACGACAACAGCGCCAATCCCGGGCTGTCGGGCGGCGGCGTGCCCGCCCGCGTGTGGCGCGACTTCATGACGCAGGCGCTGAACCTCGCGCCCGCCGCGCCGCCGCCGACCGTGGACGACGAGGCGGTCGACCCCGATTCGATCCAGACCGATGTCGACAATGCCGCGGGCAGTATCGCCGGTGCGGTGCAGGGCCTCGGCCTCGATCTGCATCTGGGCGATGACGGCAGCATCACGCTGGGCCGTGGGCGCGACCGGGACCGCGACCGCGAAGGCCCCCCGCCCGAGGATCGCCGCCCGGAGGATGGACCGCCCGACCGCGAGTGAAGCCCACCGACGCGCGTTGACGACGCCCCCTCCGGCTCTCTACGCATCCGGCCATGCGCTTCTTTTCCGACAACGCCGCCGCCGTTCACCCGCACGTGATGGACGCCATCGCCGCCGCGAACACGCTCGACACCGCCTATGACGGCGATCGGTGGAGCAAGGCGCTCGACGGCCGCCTGTCCGAGACGTTCGAGACCGCAGTGCGCGTGCTGTGGGTGCCGACCGGCACGGCCGCCAATTGCCTCGCGCTTGCCGCTTTGTGCCCGCCTTATGGCGGCGTGGTGTGCCACCGCGACGCGCATATCCAGAACGACGAGGGCGGCGCGCCCGAATTCTATACCCACGGCGCCAAGCTGATGCTGGCCGAGGGCGATGGCGCGAAGCTGACGCCCGACGGGATCGCGGCAGTGATCGATGCGGTGGCCGACGACGTGCACCGCGTCCAGCCGCACGCGATCTCGATCACCAACGCCACCGAATATGGCCTCGTCTACGATCCCGACGAGGTCGCCGCGATCGGCGCGCTGGCCAAGTCGCGCGGGCTGGGGCTGCACATGGACGGCGCGCGATTCGCCAATGCCGTCGCCAGCGCCGGCTGCACGCCCGCCGAGGTGACGTGGCGCGCGGGCGTCGATGCGCTGAGCTTCGGCTTCGTCAAGAACGGCGCGATGAGCGCGGAGGCGCTGGTGTTCTTCCGCACCGACCTCGCCGATGCAACGCTGCGGCGGCGCAAGCGGGCGGGGCTGCTGCTGTCCAAGGGCCGCTATCTGGCGGCGCAGATCCTCGCGATGCTCGACGACGATCTGTGGATCGAGAATGGCCGTGCCGCCAATGCGCGCGCGGCTACGCTGGGAGCGCAGGCGGGCGGCCGGCTCGTCCATCCGGTGCAGGCAAACGAGCTGTTCCTGCGCGCGACCCCCGCCGAGGCCGCGGCGTTGCGGGCGAAAGGCTTCGATTTCTACGACTGGGCGCCGGGCGAGATCCGGCTCGTCACCGCCTGGGACAGCCCGGTGGAGGCGGTGGCGGCGCTGGCCGAGGCGATCGGCGCGCTGTGAGCGGTTCGCCGCCGCCCCGTTCCGCGCAGGCGGCGATCCTGATCCCGTTCGGCATCGTCACGCTGATCTGGGGATCGACCTGGCTCGTGATCCGCGACCAGATCGCGGTCGTCCCGCCCAGTTGGTCGGTCAGCTATCGCTTCCTCGTCGGCGGTCTCGCGATGGCGGCGGTTGCGCTGGCGCGGCGCGAGCGGCTCGGCTTCGATGCGCGGGGATGGGGCTTTGCGGTGCTGCTCGGCGTCAGCCAGTTCTGCCTCAACTTCAACTTCGTCTACCGCGCGGAGGCGTTCATCACCTCGGGCCTGGTGGCGCTCGTCTATGCGCTGTTGCTGGTGCCCAATGCGGTGCTGGCGCGCGTGTTTCTCGGGCAGCGGATGGGGCGGCAGCTCATCGTCGGCTCTGCGGTGGCGATGGGCGGCGTGGCGCTGCTGTTCGTCCATGAGGCCCGATCCGCGACCGCCGGGCCCGGCGCGGCGCTCACCGGCATCGGCCTCACCCTGTGCGGGATTGCCGCGGCCTCCACCGCCAATGTGATGCAGGCCACCCAGACCGCAAAGCGTTACCCCATGGCGGCGATGCTGGCGGTGGCGATGCTGATCGGTGCGGCGCTCGATGCCGGCGTCGCCTATGCGCTGACCGGGCCGCCGGTGATCGAGCTGCGTCTCGGCTATTTCGCCGGCATCCTCTATCTCGGGCTGTTCGGATCGGCGGTCGCCTTCACGCTCTATTTCCAGGTGCTGCGCGCGATCGGGCCGGCCAAGGCGGCCTATTCCGGCGTGATCGTGCCCGTGATCGCGATGCTGCTCTCCACCCTCTTCGAGGGCTATCGCTGGTCGCCGCTCGCGGTGGGCGGGGCGGTGCTCGCGGCGATCGGGCTGGTGATTGCCTTGAGGGCGCGCAGGCCGGCACGGTAATCGGGATAGCGCGGCGCCCAGCCGAGCACGCGCTTCGCCTTGCCCGCCGCCACCCGCCGATTCTCGCGGTAGAAGCCGCGCGCCATCGGCGACAGCGTCTCCAGCGCCACCACCGGCGGCGGCGGCAATCCCAGCAGGCGCGCGGCGAAGACCATGACGTCGTCCTGCGAAGACGGCCGGTCGTCCGCCAGATTATAGGCGCCGGGGGGCGCCGCGAACCCCGCCACCACGCCGCTTGCCAGATCGTCGACATGGATGCGGCTGAAGACCTGTTCGGGCAGGCCGACGCGGTGCGCGGTGCCCGCCGCGACGCGCTCCAGCGCGGACCGGCCGGGGCCATAGATGCCAGGCAGGCGGAACACGTGTGCGTCGATTGCGCGCCATGCCGCATCCGCCGCGGTTCGCGCCGGACGCCGGCCGCCAAGCGGTGCCGTCTCGTCCACCCACGCGCCGCCCGCATCGCCATAGACGCCGGTGGACGACAGATAGCCCAGCCACGCGCCGCTCCGCGCGATTGCATCGCCGTAGCGCGCCAGCACGGGATCGGTGTTGCCGTCGGGGGGAACCGAGGAGAGAATGTGAGTCGCCCGCGCGAGTTCGCCGAAAACCGCGGCATCGTCGTCGAAGCGGAGCAGCCCGGCTCCGCCGCTCCGCGTCGTGCCGCCGACGGATCCGCCCTTCGCACCGACACGGTCGGCGATGCGGCGTGCGCTATATCCCATGCCGAAGACGAACAGATGGATCATGGCTCGATCCTTAGCCGGTTTTCCGCCGTGCGCGATCCCGGGCGTTTGTTCGCGCGAACATCTCCATGCAAGCTTTGGCTGGCGGCGTGATGGGCTTGGCCTATATCGAGACGATGCTCGACGCCCGCCACCACTTCGCCCAGCCCGCCGTCACGCAGCGTGAAGATTACCGACCGCCCGAATGGCTGGTGCCGACCGTTGCGCTCGACTTCGACCTGGATGCGGCGAACACGCGCGTCACGGCCGCGCTGACGGTCACGCGCAACGGCGCGCACGACGCCCCGCTGCGCCTCGACGGTGCCGGGCAGCAGCCACTCGCCGTCCGCGTCGACGGCGTGGCGGTGAACGATTGGCGGATCGAGGGCGACCAGCTCGTGATCCCGCTCGCCGGCGACCGGCACCGCATCGAGACCGAGGTGCGGATCGCGCCCGATCGCAACACCCAGTTGATGGGCCTCTACGCCAGCGGCGGAAACCTGTGCACCCAGTGCGAGGCGGAGGGCTTTCGCCGGATCACCTTCTTCCCCGATCGCCCCGACGTGCTGAGCGTCTACACCGTGCGGATGACGGCCGATGCCGCGCGCTATCCGGTGCTGCTCGCGAACGGCGACCCGGTCGCGCAGGGCGATGCGGGAGACGGCCGCCACTGGGCGGAATGGCACGACCCCTTCCCCAAGCCGAGCTACCTCTTCGCGCTCGTCGCGGGCGACCTCGCCGAGAACTGCGCCGAATTCGTCACGCGCTCGGGCCGCCGCGTGCGGCTCGGCATCTGGGTGCGCGCCGCCGATCTGGCCAAGACCGTGCACGCGCTCGATGCGCTGAAACTGGCGATGGCGTGGGACGAGCGGGTCTATGGCCGCGAATATGATCTCGACGTGTTCAACATCGTCGCCGTGGACGATTTCAACTTCGGCGCGATGGAGAACAAGGGGCTGAACATCTTCAACAGCCGCTACATCCTCGCCGATCCCGACACCGCGACCGATTATGATTACGACGCGATCGCCGCCGTCGTCGCGCACGAGTATTTCCATAACTGGTCGGGCAACCGGATCACCTGCCGCGACTGGTTCCAGTTGAGTCTCAAGGAAGGCTTCACCGTCTATCGCGACCAGGGCTTCTCCGCCGACCAGGGCTCGCCCGCGGTCAAGCGGATCGAGGATGTGCGCGGCCTGCGCGCGGCGCAGTTCCCGGAGGATGCCGGCCCGCTCGCACACCCGGTGCGCCCCGACAGCTATCAGGAGATCAGCAACTTCTACACCGCTACCATCTACAACAAGGGCGCCGAGCTCATTCGGATGATGGCGACGATGCTGGGGCCAGTGAAGTTCCGCGCGGCGACCGATCTGTATTTCGACCGGTTCGACGGCACCGCCGCCACCTGCGAGGACTATGTCGCCTGCATGGAGGAGGCAGGCGGGATCGACCTCACGCAGTTCCGCCTCTGGTATGCGCAGGCGGGCACGCCGCGCGTCTCCGCCAGCCTGGTGCAGGAAGGGGAGCGGGCGACGCTCCATCTCGCCCAGCATGTGCCGCCGACACCGGGGCAGGAGCGCAAACAGCCCATGGTGCTGCCGCTGAAGATCCGGCTGTTCGGCGCGGAAAGCGGACGCGCGCTGATCGACGAGCGGCTGGTGCTGCTGGATTCGCCGCACGCCGCGATAGCATTCGAGGGGCTGACCGAGCGCGCGGTGCTATCGATCAACCGCGGCTTTTCGGCGCCCGTCGTGATCGAGAGCGATCGAAGCCAGGCGGACCTCGCCTTTCTCGGCGCGCATGACGACGATCCCTTCGCGCGCTACGAGGCGATGCAGCAGCTCATGCTCGATACGTTGGTGACATCGGCCGCCGGCCGTGCGGCGAATCACCAGCCGGTGATCGATGCGGTGGCGCATACGCTGGCGGACCCCGGCCTCGACCGCGCGTTCGTCGCAGAGGCGGTGATGCTGCCGTCCGAAAGCTTCATCGGCGACCAGATGGCGACCGTCGATCCGCAGGCGATCTTCCACGCGCGTGAGGCGCTGCGCCGCGACCTCGGCCGCGCGCTGGAGGGGCCGTGGCGCCGCGCGCATGCGCTGCCCACGGAACGCCCCTATCGCTACACGCCCGAGGACAAGGGGCTGCGGCGGCTGCGCAGCGTGGCGCTCGGCTATCTGGCGGCGAGCGGCGCGGGCGACGCCGCGGCACTCGCCTTCGCGCAGTTCGAACAGGCGGACAACATGACCGATCGCCAGGGCGCGCTGACCACGCTCGTCGCCGGCCCGTCCGATCTGCGCGAGGCGGCGCTCGATATCTTCTACAACCGCTATCGCGACAATCCGCTGGTGCTGGACAAATGGTTCCAGACGCAGGCGCTGTCGCCGCGCGACGATGCGGGGGCGGTGGTCCGCGCACTGGCGGAGCACCCCGATTTCACGCTCGCCAACCCCAATCGCGCGCGCGCGCTGATCGGCGCGTTCGGCGCGAACCAGCGCGCGTTCAACGCCGCCGACGGTTCGGGCTATCGCTTCCTTGCGGACCAGATCCTGGCGCTCGACCGGCTGAACCCGCAGACCGCCGCCAAGCTGCTGCCGCCGCTCGCGCGCTGGCGCCGCTTCGATGCCGGGCGTGCGGCGCTGATGCGGGGCGAGCTGGAACGGATCGTCGCCGCACCCGGCGTGTCGAAGGATCTGTTCGAACAGGCGTCGAAAAGCCTCGCCTGACGCGGGAACCGCGCCGCGCTGGCGCGATCAGAAGAGCCGGCCGCCGTTCGGCACCGGCGCGGCGGGCGTCACCAGCACCACCTTGCCCGCGGCATCGGGGAAGCCGAGCGTCAGCACCTCGGACATCATCGGCCCGATCTGCCGCGGCGGAAAATTGACGACCGCCGCCACCTGACGCCCGATCAGCGTCTCGGGCGGATGATGCTCCACGATCTGCGCGGACGATCGCTTCACGCCCACCGTCGGGCCGAAATCGATTGTCAGGATCAGCGCGGGCTTGCGCGCCTTGGCGAAGGGCTCTGCCGCGATCACGGTGCCGACGCGAATGTCGACCTTCAGAAAATCCTCGAAGCCGATCGAATCGGCCGCCCGGGCGGCGGGATCATGCGCGACGTGCATCAGAAATCGACATTGTCGTAATGGGCGGGCGGCCCGATCAGCTCCATCCGCTCGGACAGCAGCGGGCGGAAGCTTGGCCGACTCTTGAAGCCGCGATACCAGCGCGCGGTCTGCTCGTGGCTCTTCCAGTCGATGCCGCCCAGATAATCCGCCACCGAGATCTGCGCCGCCGCCGCCAGATCGGCGAGGCTCATCGTCGCGCCGCCCAGCCAGTTGCGGTGATCGAGCAGATAATCGGTGTAATCGAGATGCCCGACGGCCGCCTTCATCGCCTCGCGCAGCCCCTTGGCATCGGGCGCGGCGCGGTGGGCGAGCCGTTTCACCATGCGTTCGTGGAGCAGCGGGCCGGTGACGTCGCGGTAGAATTGCGTGTCGAACCAGGTGACGAGCCGGCGGATCTCGGCGCGGTTGGCAGCGGGGCCGTTGATCATCGCCGCCTTGTCGACCGTCTCCTCGAGATATTCGCAGATCGCCATCGAATCGATCAGCAACAGCCCTCGCGCCGCGTCGGTCATCACCGGGGTCTGCCCGGCGGGATTCATGTCGAGAAATTCGTCGCGCCGGTCCCAGGGCGATTCGCGCACCAATTCATAGCCGACGCCCTTCTCCCCCAGCAGGAGACGCACCTTGCGGCTGAACGGGCAGAGCGGGAATTGGTAGAGTTGCCACATCCCGCCCGTGTAGGCCCGCCGGACGGCCTATGCCAAGCGCTACTCCGCGGCGACGAGCGCCTCGGCGTCATCCAGCGGATGCGCCAGCCGCGTCAGCATTTCCTTTGGCACCACCTGCCAGAAATCACCCGCGACACGGTCCCAATCCTCGATCAGCCCGCGCGACCATTTGCTGTCCGTGGCGCGCGCGTGCTCGCGCACCAGATCCTGCAGCACGCTCGCCCAGTGGAGCGATGCGAGGCGCTGCCACACGATTCCCTCGGGATTGGCGCGGCGCGCGAACGCACCGTGCGGATCGTAGACGAATGCCATCCCGCCCGTCATCCCAGCGCCGAAATTCGTGCCGACCTGCCCCAGCACGACGGCGATGCCGCCGGTCATATATTCGCAGCCATTGGCGCCGCAGCCCTCGACCACCACGGTCGCGCCCGAATTGCGCACCGCGAACCGCTCGCCCGCCTGGCCCGCCGCGAATAGACGGCCCGACGTCGCGCCGTAGAGCACGGTGTTGCCGACGATCGTGTTGTTCTGGCTGGCAAGCGGCGACGACACGGCGGGCCGCACGATGATGGTGCCGCCCGACAGCCCCTTGCCGACATAGTCGTTGGCGTCGCCGAACACCTCGAGCGTCACGCCCTTGCACAGGAACGCGCCGAGCGACTGCCCCGCACTGCCGCGCAGCCGCACGGTGACGTGCCCGTCGGCGAGCGCGCTCATCCCGAAGGTGCGCGTGATCTCGCCCGACAGGCTGGTGCCGACCGCCCGGTGCGTGTTGCGCACCGAATAGGTGAGCTGCATCTTCTCGCCGCGGCTGAACACGGCGGCGGCGTCCTTGATGATCTGCGCATCCAGGCTGTCGGGCACCGCATTGCGGAAGGTCGCAAGTGAGAAGCGCCGTTCGGCGTCCGTGGCATCCACCTTGGCGAGGATCGGGTTCAGATCGAGATCGTCGAGATGCTCGGCGCCGCGGCTTACCTGGCGCAGCAACTGCGTCTGCCCGATCACCTCGTCCAGGCTGCGGAAGCCGAGCCGGGCGAGAATGTCGCGCACCTCCTCGGCGATGAAGGTCATCAGGTTGATGACCTTTTCGGGCGTGCCCGTGAATTTGGCGCGCAGCCGCTCGTCCTGCACGCACACGCCCACCGGGCAGGTGTTGGAATGGCATTGCCGCACCATGATGCAGCCCATCGCAACGAGCGAGAGCGTGCCGATCCCGAACTCCTCGGCGCCGAGGATCGCGGCGATCACGATGTCGCGCCCGGTCTTCAGACCGCCATCGGCGCGCAGCCGGATCCGACCGCGCAGGCCGTTGAGCGTCAGCGTCTGGTTGACCTCGCTGAGGCCCATTTCCCACGGCGTGCCGGCATATTTGATGCTGGTCTGCGGCGACGCCCCGGTGCCGCCGACATGGCCCGAGACGAGGATCACGTCCGCATGCGCCTTGGCCACGCCCGCCGCGACGGTGCCGATCCCCGCCGAGCTGACGAGCTTCACGCAGACCCGCGCGCGCGGGTTGATCTGCTTCAGATCATAGATGAGCTGTGCCAGATCCTCGATCGAATAGATGTCGTGATGCGGCGGCGGGCTGATGAGCGTCACGCCCGGAGTTGCGTGGCGCAACTTCGCGATGAATTCGGTCACCTTGAACCCGGGCAACTGCCCGCCCTCGCCGGGCTTGGCGCCCTGCGCCACCTTGATCTCGATCTCCTCGCAGGCGTTCAGATATTCCGCGGTGACGCCGAAGCGCCCGCTGGCGATCTGCTTCACGCCTGAATTGGCGTTGTCGCCGTTGGCATAGGGCTTGTAGCGCAGCACGTCCTCGCCGCCCTCGCCCGACACCGCCTTGGCGCCGATCCGGTTCATGGCGATCGCCAGCGTCTCGTGCGCCTCGGGCGACAGCGCGCCGAGCGACATGCCGGGCGTGACGAAGCGCTTGCGGATTTCGGTGATCGCCTCGACCTGATCGACGGGCACGCCCTCGGCCGGAAAGTTGAACTGTAGCAAGTCGCGCAGATAGACCGGCGGCATATCCGCCACGCCGCGCGCGAACTGCAGATATTGCGAATAGCTGTCGGTCGCCACCGCGCTTTGCAGCAGGTGCATCAGTTGCGCGGAATAGGCGTGAGTCTCCCCGGTGTGCCGCTGGCGATAGAAACCGCCGATCGGCAGCGTCGCGACCGCGGCATCGAACGCCGCCTCGTGGCGCAGTGCGGCATTCAGGTGGAGCGAGGCATAGCCCTCGCCGCTGATCTTGGCTGGCATGCCGGGGAACAGATCGTTCACCAGCGCGCGGCTGAGCCCCACCGCCTCGAAATTATAGCCGCCGCGGTAGGACGAGATCACCGCGATGCCCATTTTCGAGATGATCTTGAGCAGCCCGTCCTCGATCGCGGTGCGGTGCCGCGCCAGGCACTGGTCGAACGCCAGATCGCCGAACAGCCCGCGCGCATGGCGGTCCGCGATCGCGGCTTCGGCCAGATAGGCGTTCACCGTCGTCGCGCCCACGCCGATCAGCACCGCGTAATAATGCGTGTCGAGGCATTCGGCGCTGCGCACGTTGATGCTGGCGTACGACCGCAGGCCGCGCCGCACGAGATGCGTGTGCACCGCGGCCGCGGCGAGCACGCCAGCGATCGCCACCCGGTCTTCGCAGACCTGCTCGTCGGTGAGGAACAATTCGCTCTTGCCTTGGCGCACCGCCTGTTCGGCCTCGTTGCGAATCCGCTGGATCGCCGCGCGCAGCCGTTCGGGGCCGCCCCCGGCATCGAAGGTGCAGTCGATCGTCGCCGCGCTGCCGGCGAAATGCGCCTTCAGCCGATCCCAGTCCGCGCAGGTCAGCACGGGCGAATCGAGCACCAGCACGCGCGTGCGCCGATCCTCGGTATCGAGGATGTTGGCCAGATTGCCGAACCGCGTCTTCAGCGACATCACATGGCGTTCCCGCAGCGAATCGATCGGCGGGTTGGTCACCTGGCTGAAATTCTGGCGGAAGAACTGGCTGATGAGCCGCGGCTTGTCGGAAATGACCGCGAGCGGCGTGTCGTCGCCCATCGATCCGATCGCTTCCTTGGCGCCATCGATCATCGGCGACAGGATCAGCTCCATGTCTTCGACGGTCTGCCCGGCCGCGACCTGGCGGCGCGTCAGCTCGGCGCGCGGATAGCGCATCGCGGCTTCACTCGGCGGCAGATCGTGGATCGTCAGGAACGCGCCGGTCATGGCGGCATAATCCGCCTCGCCCGCGATCCGGTCCTTCACCGCGCGATCCTCGAGCACCACGCCCTCGTCGAGATCGACCGCGATCATCTGCCCCGGCCCCAGCCGGCCCTTGGCGACGATCGTGCTCTCGGGCACGACCACCATGCCGCTTTCCGAGCCGACGATCAGCAGCCCGTCCGACGTGCGGGTGTAGCGCAGCGGGCGCAGCGCGTTGCGGTCCATCCCCGCAACCGCCCAGCGGCCATCGGTCATGGCCAGCGCGGCGGGGCCGTCCCACGGCTCCATGACGCTCGCATAATAGCGATACATCGCGGCATGCGCGTCGGGCGTGTCGCCGCGCTCGTCCAACGCTTCGGGCACCAGCATCAGCTTGGCGGTGGGGGCGTCGCGGCCCGACCGGCAGATCGCCTCGAACACCGCGTCGAGCGCCGCGGTGTCGGAGGCGCCCGCCGGGATCACCGGCTTGATGTCCTCCGAATCCTCGCCGAAGGCGAGGCTCGCCATGCGGATCTCGTGGCTGAGCATCCAGTTCTTGTTGCCGCGGATCGTGTTGATCTCGCCGTTATGCGCCAGGCAGCGGAACGGCTGCGCCAGCCACCATTGCGGGAAGGTGTTGGTCGAATAACGCTGGTGGAAGATCGCGACACGCGATTCGAAGCGCCGGTCGGTCAGGTCGGGGTAGAAGATCGACAGCGATTCGGCGAGGAACAGCCCCTTGTAGACGATCGAGCGGCACGACAGGCTGCAGATATAGAAGCCCTGCAACTGCGCCGCGATCACGCGCTTTTCGATCCGGCGGCGGACGAGATAGAGGTTCTTCTCGAATTCGCCCGCATCCTGATCCTCGGGCAACGGGCCGGCAATCATGATCTGCTCGATCTCGGGCCGCGTCGCCTGCCCCTTCATGCCGATCACCGACACGTCGACCGGCACCTGGCGCCAGCCATAGATGGTGTAGCCCGCCTCGATGATCGCCGATTCGACGATCGTGCGGCAGGATTCCTGCGCGCCGAGATCGGTGCGCGGCAGGAAGATCATGCCGACCGCCAGCCGGTTCGGCCGCACCTTATGGCCGGACCCTGCGATCGCATCGTCGAAGAACCGATGCGGCAGATCGACGTGGAGCCCCGCGCCGTCGCCCGTCTTGCCGTCGGCATCGACCGCGCCGCGGTGCCACACCGCCTTCAGCGCATCGATCGCGGACTGCACGACGCGGCGCGACGCCTTGCCGTCGGTCGCGGCGACGAGGCCGACGCCACACGCGTCGGATTCATAGTCGGGGCGATACATGCCGTGTTCGGCAAGGCGGGTGCGTTCGTCGGTCATGGCAGCAATCCCCGAGCGGCGATGCGCGTTCGCGGCACCGCGTAAGTTGTCGTCAGCCGCTGCATCGCGGCCCAGGTGTCGTTCACCCGATCGACCTGTTCGCTTTCCGCGATCGGATATTCGTGGACCGGGCGGTTCCACAGCTCGATGGCGTCGATCCACTCGTCGGCATCATCGACGATCCCCATCTTCTCGAGCTGGCTCGCCTGATCGCGTCTGGTCGTCGCGCGCGCATCCTCCGCCTCCCAGCTCAGATACGCGCGGAACAGACGGCCCAGCATGTCCTGCAACTGCTCGTAACGCTTCAGCATCGCGATGGACGCGATACGCTCGAGCAGCGGCGACCGGCTGAGATCATCATCCGTCGCCGGCAGGATCGGGGCGAGGATGGGCCGCACGTCCCCGATGCCGGAAACGATCCGGTCGCAGCGCGCAACCGACGCCCGGATCACCTCCTCGACCGTCACGGCAGCGGCACCGCATCCAGGGCGACGAGTCGCGCGAACGCGGACGGCGTGCTGCCGCGCTCGATCAACACGACATCGACCTTCTGCTCGTCGATGTGGCGGAACAATGCATCGCGATAGGCCCCGACGCGCCGCCACTCGGCCCGATCGTCGCGGTCGGCTTCGATGAGCAGATCGATATCGCCGCCGCGCAGATCGTCGCGTACGCGGCTGCCGAACAGCCGGACGGTCGCGGACGCGCCGAAGGTTTCGGACGTGGCCCGCTTGATGGCGCCGATGTCGCGCTGCTTCAGCCTCACGCCGCCACCCGTTCGCGTGCCGCCTTGGTCTTAAGCCAGGCCTGCATCGTCGCGGCCACGTCGCGGCCGTCGCGGATCGCCCACACGACCAGGCTCGCGCCGCGCACGATGTCGCCCGCGGCGAACACGCCGTCGAGGCTCGTCATCAGCGTGCGGCCGTCGACCAGCACGGTGCCCCAGCGGCTCACGCCCAGATCGGGTGCGCCGAACAGCGTCGGCAGATCCTCCGCGTCGAAGCCCAGCGCCTTGATCACGAGATCGGCGTGGAGCGTCTCGTCGCCCGCCGGATCGGGCTCGGGCGCGCGCCGGCCGCTCGCATCGGGCGCGCCGAGCCGCATACGGCGGACGCGCACCGACGACACCGCGCCCTCGCCCTCGAAGGCGGCGGGGGCGGAAAGCCAGACGAATTCGACGCCCTCGTCTTCGGCATTGGCGACCTCGCGCTGCGAGCCCGGCATGTTGGCGCGGTCGCGGCGGTAGAGGCATTTCACCGATCGCGCGCCCTGCCGCTTGGCGGTGCGTACGCAATCCATCGCGGTGTCGCCGCCGCCGATCACGATCACGTCGCGGCCATAGGCGTCAAGCGAACCGTCGTCGAAGGCGGGCACCGCATCGCCGAAGCCCTTCCGGTTCGACGCGACCAGATAATCGAGCGCCGCGACCACGCCGGCCGAGTCTGCGCCGCTCACGTCCACCGCACGGGCGCGGTAGACGCCCGTCGCGATCAGGATGGCGTCGTGGCGCGCGCGCAATTCGTCGAGACCCGCATCCTCGCCCACCGCGAAGCCGTGATGGAAGACGATCCCGCCGGCCTTCAGCCGGTCGATGCGCCGCGTCACGACGGGCTTTTCCAGCTTGAAGCCAGGAATCCCATAGGTGAGCAGACCACCCGCGCGGTCGTACCGGTCATAGACGTGCACGTCATAGCCGGCCGCGCGCAGATATTCCGCCGCCGTCAGCCCGGCGGGCCCGGCGCCGATCACACCCACCGACTGACCGCGCGGCCGGCCGGGCACGAGCGGCTCGACCCAGCCCTCTTCCCACGCCGTATCGGTGATGAACTTCTCGACCGAGCCGATCGTCACCGCGCCATGCCCTGAGAATTCGATCACGCAATTGCCCTCGCACAGCCGGTCCTGCGGGCAGATCCGGCCGCAGATCTCGGGCATGGTCGACGTCGCGTTGCTCAGCTCATAGGCTTCGCGCAGCCGCCCCTCGGCGGTAAGGCGCAGCCAATCGGGGATGTGATTGTGCAGCGGACAATGCACCGAGCAATAGGGCACGCCGCATTGCGAGCAGCGCCCGGCCTGATCCTCCGCCGAGGGCACCGCGTAACGATCCGCGATCTCGCGGAAATCGGCGGCGCGGTCGCCGGCCGCCCGTTTGCCGGGATAGGCCTGCTCACGCTCGACAAATTGCAGCATTCGATCGTTCGCCATGACGGACCTCCGCCATGGCCATTAGTTGCGTTCTGCTCCGGAGTCACGCACGAATTGTTAGTATAGGCAGCGATGCTGCCATAATTGACGCCAGTTTTTTGATATTCGCGCCGAAAACGATCACTATCCAAAGAACAGGGTCCGCCGTGGCCCTAACGTGTCAAGAGCCACACCAGCGCACCACCACCGGCAAGGATCCGGTAGATCGCGAACGGCACGAAGCCATGTTTCGTGACGATCCCCACGAACCAGCGCACCACGAGCAGCGCGACGACGAACGCCACCGCCGCACCGATCGCGATCGCCGCCAGCCCCACGCCCTGCCCGCCTGCCAGCACGTGGCGATCCTTGAACAGTTCGAGCGCGCTCGCGCCCAGCATCGTCGGGATGGCGAGGAAGAAGCTGAACTCGGCCGCGGTGCGCCGTTCGACCCCCAATGCCAGCGCGCCGAGGATCGTCGCGCCCGAGCGGCTGACGCCCGGCACCATCGCGAGGCACTGGAGAAAGCCGATCCCGACGACCTTGCCGAGCGGAATTTCCGCCACGCCCGAGATTCTTCCCGGCGGCGCGAACCGCTCGACCGCCAGGATCGCGAACCCGCCGACGATCAGCGCGATCGCAACGACGTCCGCATTGCCGAGCAGGGCCTCGATCCGCTTGTGCAGCGCCAGCCCGATCACCGCCGCGGGCAGAAACGCCACCAGCAGGTTGCGCACGAAGCGGATCGAGGCGGGCTCGCGGCGCGCCAACCCCATCAGCACCGCCCAGAAGGTGCGCCAGTACAGCACCACGATCGCGAGGATGGCGCCGAGCTGGATGACGACGTTGAACACCTTCCACGGCTCCGCGTCATAGCCGAGCAGCCGCGTGGCAAGGATCAGATGCCCGGTCGAGGAGACGGGCAGGAACTCCGTCACGCCCTCCACGATCCCGAGGAGGATGACGGTCAGCAGGTCGGTCACGCGATTCTCCGGGAAGGGCCTTCAGGACGAAGCGATCAGGCGGCGAGATCCTCGACGCGGCGGTTGAACCGGCCCTGGCGGCGGAAGCGCACCAGCCAGTCGGGCGCGACGGACGCGAGCGGCGTGGGCACGACGCCCAGCGCGGCCAGCCCCGGCATCCCGTCGGACACGACATTGTCGTGCTGGAGCATCAGCCACTGATCCCATGTGATCGGCGCGCCGGGCAGCATGCCGGCGCGTGCGATCGCCGAGCCGACGAGATCGGGCACGTCGACGATCGCCACGTCGCGGTGAAGCGCGCCGGCGATCCAGCGCACCAGCGCGCCCATCGCGAGTATGTCGGGTCCGCCCAGCTCGTAGGTCTTGCCCATCGTGCCCTGCGGCGCGGTGGCGGCGTTGGCGATGGCGACGCCGACATCGCCGACGAACACCGGCTGGAACTTCGCGGTGGCGCGGATCACCGGCACCACGGGCAGCTTCGCGATCATGCCCGCGAATCGGTTCACGAACGCATCTTCGGGGCCGAACACCACCGAAGGGCGCATGATCGTGGCATCGGCGAAGGCGAAACGCACCGCAGCCTCGCCCTCGCCCTTCGACCGGCCGTAAGCCGACGGGCTGCGTGCATCCGCGCCGATCGCGGAGACGTGGATCAGCGACTCGACGCCCGCCGCGCGCGCCGCCTCGGCGACATGCCGCGCGCCGGCGACATGGATCCGGTCGAAATTGCCGCCGAGGATGCCGACGAGGTTCACCACCGAATCGGACCCCTCGACCGCGCGCGCGACCGTTTCGGGACGGTTCACGTCGATCGCGACGAACTGCGTCTGCCCCAGGCCGCCCTGCGGCCGCAGAAAATACGCCTGCCGCGGATCGCGCTGCGCGATCCGCACGCGCGCGCCCGCCGCCAGCAGCCCCTGCGCCACGTAGCGGCCGAGAAATCCCCCGCCGCCGATCAGCGTCACCAGCCTGTCGTTCATGCCCGTCCTGCCCTCGCTCGTCTCGCGATCGCCCTTGCCCCAGCAAGCGCCCAGTTGACAAGGCCGCCGACCGTCCCCTAGAGGCGCCGGCCTACCCCGTGCCCAGATGGCGGAATTGGTAGACGCACCAGCTTCAGGTGCTGGCGATCGCAAGGTCGTGGAGGTTCGAGTCCTCTTCTGGGCACCATACTCGTGCAAGCGAGTCTTATTGCGGATAAAACCGGGCACCATCTTAGGTGCCGAACGGGCCGCCCTAGCCGGCTCCGGCTTGACATGTTGGAGAATGTTGCTCGGATGTTCTCGCCGCGTGGGCAGCCGGGCGGTAGATGATCGGCATGTCAGACGAACGGCGGCGTGCCTTCTCGATATGGCTGCGAAGCGGCAGGCTGTCATCGCCAAGAAGTGCCGATGGAATCGAACTCAAGTTCAATCGATGGCATGATCCCGAAACCGGACGGTTCACTTTCGTAGATACTGGGCGGCAGTGGGGCGGCGGGTTCTCTGGCGGTGGTGGCGGAAAGGTTGGTTGCGGCGGTGCGACCGAGGCACATGGACCAGTGGCGAGTTTACCGGAGGTGGCGGCGGTAGCTTTGGTGGCGCGGGGGCATCGGGAACATGGGGTCCATCCGAGCCAAGACGTCTTCCAGCCTCCTCACGCGGTTCGGGGATCGTCATCGGGTCTGCGGATCGCTCCGGCGCGACGGGCACGGCATCGCCACGATCTGCAAGCGCGCAAAGCGAGCGATTTCGTACGGTCGTTCGAAACGGCTACACCTATCAAATCGACACGCGAGAACGAACGCGGCATGTTCCCGGCATATTGACGATTGCCGACACGCCATCGCGGTCTCGTACGTCACAGCGGCAGGCAGTAGGGCGGAACGCAGGGCGAGCGACGGTGGTGGTCATCACGTCGCGGCGCGCTTCAACGGTCCGACATCGCCTTCAACCATTTCGCACAGATGCGAATTCAACCGGGGCAGCTACCGTCTGCTCGAGAACGAATGGGCGCGGGACAAGCATGTGGGACGGGCGGTGGCGGTAAAATCGTTCTACAATTCAGCGGCGATTCCATTCCGCCGCCGACGATCAATGTGCGGCGGACAGTTGGCAAAGAGAAAAGCCAACAATTTTCCAATGAACGATCGGAGAAGCGCCATCGCAGAATCGGAATCGGAAAAGCTGCTGGCTGGGATCGGCGGGTTGCTGATGGCCGACGATCACTATCCGTCGGAGCTAACGCTACTATACGCCCAAGTCGATCGCAACGTGACTGGGCAACCGATCTTCAAGGATCTGGGTAACACCGCTGGGCGGAAATCGCATATTTCATCAGGGCAACACCTTCGAGGTGGCATATACTAAGCTGATGAGATCGATCCGGACGAGGATGTCATGGACCGGCGCGATCGCATCGTGAAGCGGCATTTCGGCGACAAGCCGGTCGTCTACCCCTCTTCTCCGCTGGAGGACGACATCCCCAGCTATGATCTGTGAATGGGCCGGGGGTGGGGCGATCGGCACCGGGCCGATCGCGTTACCGTGGCTGGATACCGGACAGCCAGATCGTCACCCCGCAGGCGCGAAGGAGAAGAGCTGGGTGACGATCGACGCCGGCGCGCCGGGCTTGAACCAATTCGTGTCCTGGATGTGGCTCGCGGTCACGTAGATGCGGCCATCGGGCCCTTCCGAGAAGGTATCGGGCCAGCGCAGGCGGCGATCGGTCAGTACCGGCTCGACATGATCGCCGACGAGGCGGGAGATGCCGTTGTCGGTCGGCGAGGTGATGTAGAGCGTGCCCGCCTTGCTCATCCACAGCCCGTCGGCGACGTGCGTGCGCGCCACCGTCCGCACGCCTGCCGCGCGTGCCGCTTCATCGACCTCCGGGCGCAGCAGCGCGGTGTCGATCGCATAGAGCGTGTTGCCCGTCAGCGCCTGATAATAGAGCGTGCGGCCATCGTTGGAGATCGCGATCCCGTCCGCGGCGAAGGCGGGCTGGCGGCCATCCGGCCGGACGAGCGGCTTGCCGTCGACCGTGACGGTCACCGTCTTGTCGATCTGGGTCGAGGCATGGCCGTCGAGCGCACGGAAGCCCTTGCCGGTTTCCAGATCGACCACGATGATCGCGCCGCGCGTGCCGCTGTCGGTGATGTACCCCGTCTTGCCGTCGGGCGAGAAGCGGATGTCGTTGAGATAGGTGCCCTGGAGCGCCACATCGAGCGGCAGCTTCACGACCTTCGTCACGCGGTTGGTGGCGAGATCGATCCGGACGATCTTGGGCGCACCCTCCAGGATCTTCTCGTTGCCCGGGGCGCCGGGATCGAGCACCCAGAGATGGCCGTGCCCATCGGGCACGATCGACTGGACGCAGACGAAATAGTCGCCGACCGGCAGTTCGTTGGCGCGCGCGTTGCGCCAGCTGTTCCATTTGGCATCGGGATAGGGGCGCAGCGTGCCGTTCTTCAGCACCTCGGCGACCGAGATCGGCGCATCGTCGGTCCACCGCGGGAAGTTGACGAACCGGCGGCCGTCGGCGGTGACGGCGACGCCGGTGACCTGATGATCGAACTGCGCCACCTGCGTCAGCGCGGTCGATCGGGTCTGCGCCTGCGCGACGCCGATCGCCGAAGCGGCGACGACGCCCACCGCGGCGAGGCCGATGAGCAATGGCTTGGTCTTGGTCATGATGAGGCTCCGGTCGGTGGTGTCGGTGAGCGCGGCGGGATCGCCGGTGAACAGGTGAATCAGGTGCCGCGCGACGGCATCGGGCGCTTCGCGCTGCGGGAAATGGCCGACACCCGAGAGCGTGACGAAGGCGAACGGACCGGTGAACTTCGCGGGCACGCGTTCGCTGGCGCAGGGCGGGTTCACGCCGTCGCGCGCGCCCTGGATATAGAGCGCCGGCAGCGACAGTGCCGGAGTCGCCTTCACCTTCTCCTCCAGCCACAGGCTGCGCGGATCGGGAGCGGCCTCGTCCCAGCGCGCGCGGTAGCTGTGGAGCGTGACGTCGGCCCAGTCGGGATTCTCGAACGCGCGCGCCACCCGGTCGAACGTCGCTTCGTCGAACCAGCCCGGCGGAGACCAGTTCACCCAGTGGATATGCGCGAAGCCCTTGCGATCGTGGCGCACCGCCTGCGCGCCGCGGGCGGTGGCCATGAACCAGTGATACCATTGGCGCTGGGCCTGTTCGAACGGCGGCGTCGGCATGCCGCCCATCCGCGGCGGCGTGGCCAGCATCGCCAGCCGCTCGACCCGATCGGGCCAGCCGACCGCCAGCGCCTCGGCGGCGTTCGAGCCCCAATCATGCCCGGCGACCATGAACCGGTCGATGCCCAGCGCATCCAGCAGCGCGATCGCATCCATCGCCAGGATCGCGCTGTTGCCGGTGCGCGGCGCATCGCCGCGGAACCGGCTCTCGCCGAAGCCGCGGAGCGTCGGCACGATCACGCGCAACCCCGCGTCCGCCAGCGCAGCCGCCACCCGATCCCAGCTCGACGCATCGTCGGGCCAGCCGTGAAGCAGCAGCACCGGACGGCCGGAGGATGGCCCGAATTCGGAATAGGCGATCGTCAGATCGTCGGTGAGGATGGCGGGCATGCGGCAACACTCGTTCTTGGCAATGTCGCCACCAGAACCCGGTAGATCACGCAGCGTTCCGCCTTAAGCTGTTCCCTGTGATGTGCATCAGTGCTTCCATTTTCAGCGGCGCGACGGGGGAACGAGGCTTTGCCGGCCATGTTTGGGGCCGAAGCGGAAACAGGACATCATCCATGACCATCACGCTTTTACTGGCCGCCGCGTTGCTCGGGGCATCGGGCGCCGCCACCGCGCAATCGCGCTCTTCGACGGACGCGCCACCGCCCCTGCCCCCGCGCATCGCTACGCAGCCACCCGTAGCCGCCGCCGACATGCAGGCGGTGCTGGATCAGCTCGCGCGCCTCGGATCGAAGCCGATCGAGACGCTGACGCCGGCCGAGGCGCGGATCCAGGCCTCTGCGGCGGACGCGGTGCGCGCGGTGATGCGCCGGAAGGGCCTGCCCACCGCGCCCGATCCGGCGGTGACCACGCGCGACCTGCCCTATGGCAGCGATCCGATGCACTATGCGCGGATCTACACGCCCGTGGCGGCGACGGGCGCGTCGATGCCCGTGATCGTCTATTATCACGGCGGCGGCTGGGTGCTCGCGGATGTGACCGCCTATGACGCGTTGCCCCGGCTGTTCTCCCGGCAACTGAACGCGATCGTCGTGTCGGTCGAATATCGTCACGCGCCCGAATTCAAGTTTCCGGCGCAGCATGACGACGCGTTCGCCGCCTATCGCTGGGTGTTGCGCAATGCGGCGAGCTGGGGCGGCGACACCGCCAGGCTCGCGCTGGCCGGCGAAGGCGCGGGCGGCAATCTGGCGATCGCCACCGCCATCCGGGCGCGCGACGACGGCCTGACCAGGCCCGTCCATGTCCTGGCGGTCGATCCGATCGCGAACAGCAGCATGGCGCTGCCGTCGCGGATGGATGCCGCCAACGCCCGGCCGCTGAACGGCGCGATGCTGAACTGGTTCGCCTATTACGAAACGAACAGGACGGCCGACCTGCAGGATTCGCGGCTCAATCTGGTCGGCGCCGACCTGCACGGCCTGCCGCCGACGACGATCGTCAACGCACAGATCGATCCGCTCCGCTCGGACGGCGAGACGCTGGCCGCCGCGATGAAGGCCGCAGGCGACACGGTCGAGCAACGCACCTTCCCCGGCGTCACGCACGCGATGTTCGGCATGGGCGCGATCGTTCGCGGGGCCTATGATGCCGATCGCTATGCCATCGCGCGGCTGAGGCGCGCCCTCGGCATCGCCGACTGATCCACGGCGCCTGCGGTCAGGCGGGACTCACCGCCGCGATCGCCTCGCGCACCTTGGCGATGCCGAACTTCCACGCCTGGCCGATCTCGATATGGGGCATCGCCGGGATCTCGTCGGGATCGACGATGGCGTGAAGGATGGCCGGCCCCGGCGATGCGAGGAACGCCTGCACCGTCGCGACCAGCGATGCCGGATCGCGCGCGGTGAAGCCCTGCGCACCGCAGGCGCGGGCGAAGGCGGCGAAATCCATGTTGGGGAAATTCGCGCCCGACGAGGGCGGGTTGCCCGCGCCCTCCATCTCCAGATGGACAAGGCCCCAGCTGGCATTGTCGTACACCACCACCTTGATCGGCAGCTTGTGCTCGACCGCGGTCATGAACTCGCCGATCAGCATCGTCATGCCGCCGTCGCCGCTGTGCAGGATCACCTGCCGGTCGCGGTCGAGCGCCTGCGCGCCGTTGGCGATGCCGAGCCCGGTGCCGACGGCGGCGTTGTTGAACGATCCCGTGATCCGCTGGCGACCGGTCTGGCGCATCCAGTTCGCCGCCCATAGCGTCACCTCGCCGGTATCCGTCACGAAGATCGCATCGTCGGCGGCATGATCGCTGATCGCGCGCGCCACCGCCTGGGGGTGGATCCGGTCGCCGCTGCGCGCGGGATCGGCCTTTTCGTCCAGCATCACGTCCCACGCGTGGCGTGCCTTCGTCGCGGTGGTGAAGAACGCATCGTCCCCGCGCGCGGCGAGCCGGTCGAGCAGCATCCGGAGCGCGGGCTTCACCGAACCGACGATGCCGAGCGCGATCGGCGCGCGGCGGCCGAGCGCGAAGGCGCGTTCGTCGATCTGGATGACGTTGCCGTGCTTGGGCAGGAAATCGACATAGGGGTAATCGGTGCCGAGCATCAGCAGCAGGTCCGCCTTCTGCACCGCATCCACGCCCGCCCGGCCGCCGATCAGCCCCACGCCGCCGATCCAGTGCGGATCATGGTAGGGCAGCAGTTCCTGCGCGCGATAGGTGTGCGTGAGCGGCGCCTTCAGCCGCTCGGACAGCGCGATCAGCTCCGCCTCGGCGCCGCGCGCGCCCGCGCCGCAGAACACCGCGATCGTCTCGGCTTTGTCGATCAGCGCGATCGCCGCAGCGATGTCCTCGGGCGCGGGCGCCACCTCGGGTCGGGGACGCAGCGTCGGGATGCTCGGCACCGCCTTCGACAGCGTGGCCGCGAAGACGTCGGGCGGGATGCACAGATGCGCGACGCCACGCGCGCCATAGGCCTCGGCGATCGCCTGGTGGAACACCGCTGGCGCCTGCTCGGGCGCGCCGAGTGTCTGCGTATAGACCGCGACGTCACGGAACAGCAGGTCGGGGCTGTCCTCCTGGAGATAATCGGTGCCGCGCAGGTTGGACGGCACGCCGCCCGAGATCGCGAGCACCGGTGCATGATCCTTGCGCGCCTCGTACAGCCCGGCGACGAGATGGTTGCCGCCGGGGCCCGTGGTGCCGCAGCAGACGCCCAGCCGCCCGGTCAGCTTGGCCTGCCCCGCCGCGGCCAGCGCCGCGCCCTCTTCGTGGCGCACGCCGATCCATTCGACCCGGTCCTGCCGGCGGATCGCATCGGTGAAGGGATTGAGCGCGTCGCCCACGATCCCGAAGACCTGGCGGACGCCGATCTCCGCCAAGGTTTCGACGAGCAGTTCGGCGACGGTCGAGGACATGGGCACGCTCCGGTGTTCGGCTGGACAGCGTGAGGACGTGTCAGGCGGACTTTGGTTGCCATGCCCGTGGCTTTGCGTAGACATGGCGGCATCGTTCCGCCCCCGGAGTTCGCCGATGCGCCAGACCCTGATCGCCCTTCTCGCCCTTGCCGCCACGCCGGTGGGCGTCCACGCTCAGGCGATGAAGGACGATCCGTATATCTGGTTGGAGGAGCCCGCCTCGCCGCGCGCGATGGCGTGGGTGGAAAGTCACAACGCCGCCAGCACGAAGCGGCTGGAGGCCGATCCGCGCTATCCCGTGCTTTACCAGGAGGCGCTGGCGATCGCGGGCGCGCGCGACCGGATCCCGATGCCCGGCTTCATCCACGGCGCGATCTACAATTTCTGGCAGGATCCCGAGCATCTGCGCGGGATCTGGCGCAAGACCACGCTGGAGAGCTATCGCACCGCCGATCCGCAATGGACGACGGTGCTCGACATCGATGCGCTGGGCAAGGCCGAGGGCAAGAGCTGGGTTTCGCACGGTTTCGACTGCCTGCCGCCCGATGAGAAACGCTGCCTCGTATCCTTGTCCGACGGCGGCGAGGATGCGGTGGAGGTGCGCGAGTTCGATCTCGACACCATGCGCTTCGTGGCGGGCGGGTTCCACCTGCCGCGCGGCAAGCACCGCGTCGCCTGGGAAGATATCGACCATCTGCTCGTCGCGACCGACTGGATTCCGGGCGAGCTGACGCCGTCCGGCTATCCCTATGTCGTCAAGCGGCTCGCGCGCGGCCAGGCGATGACGCAGGCGACCGAAGTGTATCGCGGCGGCAAGGACGATGGCGGCTATGGCGTCTCGCCCAGCGTGCTGCGCGATGGCCAGGGCCGCACGCTGGCGGTGATCGAGCGGCCGCTCGACACGTTCCGCCACCAGAGCTTCGTCGTGACCCCCACCGGCACGCGGCAGCTCGCGATTCCCGACAAGGCGAGCGTCGCCGAGCTGGTCGATGGCCGCGTCATCGTGCGGCTGGACGAGGCGTGGCCGGCGCATGGCGCAAGCTTCGTATCGGGCGCGCTCGCCGAGCTGGATCTGGCGGCGGTGAAGGCCACGCCCGATCGGCTGGCGCCCAAATTGGTGTGGACCCCGGGCCCGCGCGACGCGCTGAACGGCACCGCATCGACGCGCGACCATCTGCTGATCGAGACGCTCAGCAACGTGCAGGGCCGCGCGTTCGTCTATGCGCCCAAGCGCGGCGGCGGCTGGACCATCACCCGGCTGGCGCTGCCCGACAATCTGTCGGTCGGCTTCGGATCGACCGACGAGAACAGCAACCGCGCGTTCGTGGTGACGAACGGCTTCCTGACGCCGACGACGGTCGATCTGGCCGACACGACGACGGGCACGCTGCAGACGGTGAAGACGCTGCCGCCCAAATTCGATGCGTCGCGCGACGTGGTCGAGCAGCGCGAGGCCACCTCCACCGATGGCACCAAGATCCCGTATTTCGTCGTCCACCGCAAGGACATCGCCTATGACGGCACCACGCCGACGCTGATGACCGCCTATGGCGGGTTCCAGGTGAGCATGACGCCCTCCTATTCGGGCACGACGGGCAAGCTGTGGCTGGAACGCGGCGGCGCGCTGGTGCTCGCCAACATCCGCGGCGGCGGCGAATTCGGTCCCGCATGGCACGAGGCGGGGCTCGGGACGAAGCGGCAGATCGTCTATGACGATTTCGCGAGCGTCGCGCGCGACCTGATCGCGCGGCGGATCACCAGCCCGCGGCGGCTCGGAATCGAGGGCGGCTCCAATGGCGGGCTGCTGATGGGCGTGCAGTTCACCCAGCATCCCGAACTGTGGAACGCGGTGGTCATCCAGGTGCCGCTGCTCGACATGATCCGCATCTCCAAGATTGCGGCGGGCGCGTCGTGGCAGGGGGAATATGGCGACGTGAACGCCGATCCCGCCGTCATGGCGTTCTGGCGCAAGACCTCTCCGTACCAGAATCTGAAGGCGGGCGTGGCCTATCCCGAGCCGTTCATCTTCACCACCACCAAGGACGACCGCGTCGGGCCCCAGCATGCGCGCAAGTTCGCCGCCCGGATGGAGGAGATGAAGCTGCCCTTCTATTATTACGAGAATACCGAGGGCGGGCACGGCTCCGGCGCGGACCTGAAGCAGACCGCACGCACCACCGCGCTGACCATGACCTACCTCCAGAAGAAACTGATGGAATGACCGACGACGCGCGCCATGCCGACAAGATGCGCCGGATGCAGGCGGCCAAACAGGCGATCATCGCGGACAAGACGATCGAGAAGGGGCTGCTGATCGTCCACACCGGCGCGGGCAAGGGCAAGTCGACCGCCGCCTTCGGCATGGTGGCGCGCGCGATCGGCCACGGCATGACGGTGGGCGTCGTCCAGTTCGTGAAGGGCGCGATGGCCACGGGGGAGAAGGCGGTGTTCGACGCCTTTCCCGATCAAGTGACCTTCAAGCCGATGGGCGAGGGCTTCACCTGGGACACGCAGGACCGCGCCCGCGACATCGCCGTCACCCGCACCGCCTGGGACGAGGTGAAGCGGATGATCGCCGATCCGGCCTATGCGATGGTGGTGGCGGACGAACTCAACATCGTGCTGCGCTACGACTATCTGCCGCTGGACGAGGTGCTGGCGGTGCTCGCCGCCCGCGCGCCGATGAAGCATGTCGTCGTCACCGGCCGCAACGCGCCCGAGGCGCTGATCGCGGCGGCCGACCTCGTCACGGAAATGACGCCGGTGAAGCATCCGTTTCGCGCCGGCGTGAAGGCGCAGGCGGGGATCGAGTTCTGACCACCCGCGCGCGGGTCGCCGTTGACGGCCCCATCGCCCACCGATAGGCCGGCCGCGCGACAGGTTCCCCGGCGACGGGGTGAAAAGGGAACGGGGCTCACCCCGGCTGCCCCTGCAACTGTACGCGGCGAGCCATCGCGCCACAGGCCATTGGGATTCCTCCCGAGAAGGCGGCGCGGACGGTGACGACCCGCGAGCCAGGAGACCTGCCCGTCGCGGTCGTCCTCCGTCCGGCCAGGGTGCGCCGAGCGGGCGGGGTCCGCGTGACCCCGAGCGGCGGCATCGTCGGCCGGCGCCTCGCGTGCCGGCCTGTGCCGTGTCGCGAGGAGATTCCTGTGCCGTTCACCCTATCCCCTATTCCGTGCCGCCCATGCTGATCCCCGTCGAGGACGGCCCGGCAATCGTCGCCTGCTCCACCTGCCGCTCGGGCGATGATGCCACCGGCCCCCGCGGCGGAACGCGGCTGGTCGCGGCGCTGCGCGCGGTCAAGGCATCCGACCCGGCCTATGCCGGCGTCGCGGTGCAGGCGATGCCGTGCCTGTTCGCCTGCCAGGATTCGTGCACCGTCCATCTGCGCGCCCCCGGCAAGATCGGGTACGTGCTCGGCCGGTTCACGCCCGACGAGGCGGCGGCGCGCGCGATCCTGGATCATGCCGTGCTCCATGCCGCGAGCGACGACGGGCAGGTGCCGTACAAAAGCTGGCCCGAGGGCGTCAAAGGCCATTTCCTGACGCGCACGCCGCCCGCCGGATTCGTCGTCGCATGATTGGCTTTTCCAGCGTCGCCGCGTTCGATGCCGCGCTCGCCAGCCTGCCCGCGCCCGACCGGGCCGCGCGCGCCGCCGCCGCCGAGCGTCAGGCGCAACTCACCAAACCGCCGGGGTCGCTCGGCCGGCTGGAGGCGATCGCGATCGATCTCGCCGGCTGGCAGGGCCGCGAGCGCCCCCGGATCGATCGCGGTCGTGCGGTGGTGTTCGCGGGCAATCACGGCGTGGCGGCGCGCGGCGTCAGCGCGTTTCCGCCCGAAGTGACCGCGCAGATGGTCGCCAATTTCGCATCCGGGGGTGCCGCGATCAACACGCTTGCCGCCGCCTCCGGGCTCGAACTGCGCGTCGTACCGCTCGATCTCGACCGGCCGACCGCCGACTTCACGCGCGGCCCCGCGATGGACGCGGCCGAATGCCTCGCCGCGCTGAACGCGGGCGCGGCCGTCGTGGAGGATGGCATCGACCTGCTCGTGCTCGGCGAGATGGGCATCGGCAATTCGACGGCCGCGGCAGCGCTTTGCGCACGCAGCTTCGGCGGCAGCGGCGCGGAGTGGGTGGGCCCCGGCACGGGCGTGGATGGCGACGGCCTGGCGCGCAAGACCGCCGCGGTCGATGCCGCGCTCGCCCGTCATGCGGAGGCACCGCGCACGCCGTTCGAAACGCTGCGCCGCGTCGGCGGGCGCGAGATCGCGGCGATGGCGGGTGCGGTGGTGGCGGCCCGCACCGCACGGATCGCCGTCGTGCTCGACGGCTTCATCGGCAGCGCCGCGATCGCACCGATCGCCGCGGCTTGGCCCCGGATCGCCGACCACTGCATCGCCGGCCATGTCTCGGCAGAGCCCGGCCATGCTAAGCTGCTCGCGCGGCTGGAGCTGGACCCGCTGCTGGCGCTCGGCATGCGGCTGGGCGAGGGCAGCGGCGCAGCGGTGGCGGCGGGCGTGATCCGTGCGGCGCTGGCGGCGCATGACGGCATGGCGACCTTTGCCGAGGCCGGCGTGGCGGGGGGATGAGCGCGGCCCGCACGCTCCACCTGATGCGCCACGGCGCGCCGGTGCTGGCGGGACGGATGCTCGGCATCACCGACAGCCCCGCGACGCCGGAGGGGATCGCGGCCTGCGTGGCGCGCGGTGCGCCGCTCGCGTTCGACCGGATCGTCACGTCGGACCGGCAACGCGCGCAGGCCTGCGCCGCGGCGATCGGTGCGCGGCACGGCGTGCCGGTCACGATCGATCCGCGGTGGCGCGAGCTCGATTTCGGCGCCTGGGACGGGCTGGCGCCGGACGCGATCGATCCCATGGCACTCGCTGCCTTCTGGCAGGATCCCGATGCCGGTCCGCCGCCCGGCGGCGAGCTGTGGTCGACGCTCATGGCGCGCGTCGCCGACGCGCTCGGCGCGCTGGACGGCACCACGCTCGTGGTCGCGCATGGCGGATCGATCCGTGCCGCGATCGGCACGCTGTGCGGGTTCGACCGGCGCCAACTTTGGGCGTTCGACCTGCCCTGCGCGGCGCTGCTATCGTTGCGGCTGTGGCCCGATGCCGCGCAGATCACCGGACTTCAGGCATGAAGCCGCTGGTCGCCGCCTTCGGCTTTCTGACGCGGCTGCCGATGCCGTCGGTGGGCGCCACGCGCGACGATTTCGCGCGCGCCATCCGCTGCTATCCGGTCGTGGGGCTCGCGATCGGGGTGATGGTGGCAGCGGCGGGGTGGCTCGGCGGGCGGATCGATCCGTGGACGGGGGCGCTGGCCGCGCTGGTCGCATGGGTCGCGGTGACGGGCGCGCTCCATCTCGACGGGCTGGGCGATCTCGCCGACGGCATCGGCGCGGCGCATGGCGACCGCGCTCGGCTGCTCGCGGTGATGGCGGATTCGCATATCGGCAGCTTCGGCGTCGTCGCGATCGGGCTGCAGCTCGTCGCCAAGCTCGTGCTGCTCCACGCCATCGGCGCTGCCGGCTGGGCGCTCGTGCTGGTGCCGTTCGCGGCGCGGATCGGGCCGCTCGCCTGGGCGCGCTGGCTGCCGCCGCTCCATGCCGGGCTGGGTGCGATGGTCGCGCGGGCGGTGCGGCGGCGCGACCTGATCGGCTGGACCGCGCTGCTGGCCGCCGCCTGCACCATCGCGCCCGCGCTGATCGCGGCGCCCTTGATGATCGCGGGTGTCGGGCTGTGGCTGAAGCGGCGCATCGGCGGCGTGACCGGCGATGCGCATGGCGCCGGGATCGAACTGGTCGAAACCGGCCTGCTGCTCGCGATCGCCTCAGTCCGCACGGTCTGACAGCCGGACGATCGCGTCGATATCGACATGGCGTTCGAGCGTGTCGGCAATGGCATCGAGCGCCGCATCGATCGCGACACGGTGATCGGGGCCGCGCCCCGCCACCCCGATCCGCGCCAGCCACGCCTTGCGCTGCGCGGCATGGCCCAGCAGCCCATGGACATAGGTGCCCGCCACCAGCCCGTCCGCGCTCGACGCGCCGTCGCCGCGGCCGTCGTCGAAGCGGACGAGCGGCGCCGCGGTGCCCGGCCCGCGCGTCACCCCCATATGCATCTCGTACCCCTCGAACCGCGCGCCGAGCGCGGTGCCGGTGACGGGCTTCAGCGCCTTTGCGCCGGTCAGCAGCGTCGCAACGTCGAGCAGCCCCAGGCCCGCGACCTGCCCCGCCGGGCCCTCGATGCCATCCGGATCGGCGATCGTCCGCCCCAGCATCTGGTATCCGCCGCACAGGCCGAGCACCGGCCGCCCCTGGCGATGATGCGCGAGGATATCGACGTCCCACCCCTGGCCACGCAGAAAGGCCAGATCCGGGATCGTCGCCTTGCTGCCCGCCAGCACGATCAGCGCGGCGGGCGGGATCGGCGTGCCCGGCGGCACCATGACCAGATCGACGTCGGCCTCCAGCTTCAGCGGATCGAGATCGTCGAAATTGGCGATCCGCGCGGTGATCGGGCAGGCCACGACGGTCCGCCCGCTGGCGGGCCCGCCACGCCGTTCGAGCACGACCGCATCCTCGCTCGGCAACCGCGCCGCCTCGGGCAGCCAGGGCACCACGCCATGGCCGCGCCACCCGGTGCGCTCGGCGATCGCCCGGTAACCGTCGTCGAACAGCGCGGGGTCGCCGCGGAACTTGTTGACGAGGAAGCCGTGGATCATCGCGGCATCCTCGGGCGCGATCACCGCCTGTGTGCCGACGAGTGCGGCGATGACGCCGCCGCGATCGATATCGCCGACGATCAGCACGGGCACGCCGGCGGCGCGCGCGAAGCCCATGTTCGCGATGTCGCCCGCGCGCAGGTTGATCTCCGCCGGGCTGCCCGCGCCCTCGATCACGACGATATCGGCCTCAGCGCGCAACCGGCGATAGCTGGCGAGGATCTCGGCCAGCAGTCCCTCGCGCCCCTGCCGCCAGTTCGCTGCCGCCAGTGTGCCGCGCACGACGCCGCACACCACGAGCTGCGAGGTCCGGTCGCCCTGCGGCTTCAGCAGCACCGGGTTCATGTCGACGCTGGGCGCCGCCCGCGCGGCGAAGGCCTGCGTCGCCTGCGCGCGGCCGATCTCGCCGCCGTCCGCAGTGACGGCGGCGTTGTTCGACATGTTCTGCGGCTTGAACGGTCGCACGACGAGCCCGCGATTGGCGAGCGCGCGGCACAGCCCGGCCACCAGCACCGACTTGCCGACGTCCGACCCGGTGCCCTGCAGCATCACCGCACCCATGCGAGCACCCCCGTGATCGCCCAAAGGATCAGGCAGGCGCGCGCATGGACCTGGAGCGCGCGGGTGATGTCCGCCGCGTTGGCCGTGGTGCGGCCGTCGCCGATCCAGGGCTTGATCCGGGTGACGCCGTCATAGGCGATCGGCCCGGCGAGCCGGAGACCAAGCACGCCCGCCAGCGCCGCCTCCGGCCAGCCCGCATTGGGCGAGGCGTGGCGGCGCGCGTCGCGGCGCATCGTGGCGAAGCCGCCCCCGCCCGCCACGCACAGCACCAGCCCCGCGATCCGCGCCGGCACCCAGTTCGCGCCATCGTCGGTGCGCGCCGAGGCCCAGCCGAACGCCGCGTAGCGCGGCTCGCGGTGGCCGATCAGGCTGTCCGCGGTGTTGATCGCCTTATACGCCCAGATCCCCGGCAACCCGAGCAGCACCAGCCAGAACAGCGGCGCGACGATGCCGTCGCAAAAGCTTTCGGCGAGGCTTTCGATCGCCGCCCGCGCGACCCCGGCGGTGTCGAGCCGCGCGGTGTCGCGCCCGACGATCCGGGCGACCGCCCGCCGGCTCGCGAACGGATCGCCCGTGGCGAGCGCATCACGCACCGCCCGCACATGCTGGTGAAGGCTGCGCTGCGCGAGCGCCGGGGCGGCCAGCAGCGCCGTGCCGATCCACGCGTATCGGCCGAGCCACGCCGCCAGCGCCATCTGCACGCCCCAGCCGATCGCCGCGACCGTGCCGACGAGCAGGACCAGCAGCAGCGTACCAAGTGTTCGCCGCCGGGCGGTTGAGCGCGCGGGTGCGTTCCACGCGCGCTCCGCCGCATCGATCGCGCGCGCGAAGCCGCCCACGGGATGGCCGATGCGCGCATAGAGCCAGGCGGGCCAGCCGAACGCCGCATCGATCGCCAGCGCGAGCAGCGCATAAGGCTCAACCACGAAGCGCCCGATCGAGTCGCGCCAGCCCGGCGGCGTCGCCCGGCAGGCCGAAGCGGAGATGCGGCGTGTCCGCAAACGGCCGCGTCAGGATCCCCGCCCGCGCGAGCCGGTCGAACAGGGTGGGCAGGTCGCCCCGCGTGACGAGGCGGAACAGCGGGCAGGCCCCGACCGGAACCAGCCCATGTTCGATCAGCACCGTATCGAGATCGCGCGCCATGACGGGCAGGCGCGCCCGCGTCGCCGCGATCCACCCGGCGTCGCGATAGGCGGCGGTGCCGATCGCGATCGCCTGCGCCGAGACCGGCCACGCCCCGAGCCGCGCACGCAACCGGTCGAGCATGGCGGGCGGCCCACACAGAAAGCCGAGCCGCACGCCCGCCAAGCCGAAGAACTTGCCGAACGAGCGCAGCACCAGCACCGGATCGTCGGCCGCCAGATGCGGCAGCAGCCCGATCGCGGGATCGGTGTCGGCGAACGCCTCGTCCACCACCAGCCATCCGCCCCGCGCCCCAAGTGCGCGGGCGAGTGCCAGCAGCCGATCGGGCGCGAGCAATCGGCCATCGGGGTTGTTGGGATTGGCGAGCAGGATCGTGCCACCACGCGAGGCGGTGGCGTCCAGCGCGTCGACGCCGATCGCCACGCCATCCGCCCAGATCGCGGCATGCGTGCCGTAAGCGGGCGCGACATGCGCATGGGGCGCGGGCAGATCGAGCCCGGCGAGCGCGCGCAACCCCGTCTCGCTGCCGGGCACCGCCGCAACGCGCTCTGCCGCCACTCCGAACAGGGCTGCCGCCGCGGATTCGAGCGCCGCCAGCGCGGCGGGCGACGGCAGCGCGCCGAGATCGACCGGGCCCGCTTCGCCGTCCCAGCGCAGGGGGTTGATCCCGGTCGACAGGTCGAGCCAGGGCCGGGGCGCCGCCGGGAAGCGCGCGGCCGCGATGTCGAGGCGGCCGCCATGTTCGCTCAAGCCCCGCACCCCACGCCCCTCGACACCGCTTCGATCCGCCGCCATCGCCAATCGCACGCGATGCGGCAAGGGCCGGGAGGAAGCGATGGAGTCGTTCGGGCGAAGCCTGTTCGTGATCGGCGGTGCGCGATCGGGCAAGAGCCGCCACGCACAGCGGCTGGCGGAGGCGTGCGGCGAGCCCTGCGTCTTCATCGCCACCGCCCAGGCGTTCGACGACGAGATGACCGATCGAATCGCGCGCCACCGCGCCGATCGCGACGACCACTGGCGCACGGTGGAGGCGCCGATCGACCTGCCGGACGCGATCGGCGAAGCGGGCGCCCGCGGCGGCGTGCTGCTGGTCGATTGCCTGACGCTCTGGGCGTCGAACCTGCTGCTGGCCGATCGGGATGCGTCCGCCGCCACCGATACGCTGCTCGCCGCGATCGCGGCCACGCCGGCGCGCATCGTCCTCGTCGCCAACGAGGTGGGGCTCGGCATCGTGCCCGACAACGCGCTCGCCCGCGCCTTTCGCGATTCGGCGGGCATCATCAATCAGCGCGTCGCCGCCGCGGTCGAGCGGGTGGACCTGATCGTGGCCGGGCTGCCGCTGCGGCTGAAATGACCGCGCGGACGCGCGTCAGTCGCCGCCCTTTTCGGTGAAATCGATCCGGATGCGCACCCAGGCGCCGACCATCGCCTTGCCGCCCACGCGCGGCGGCCGCACGCGGAATTGCCACGCCGCCTCGCGCATCGCCCGCGCCAGCCCCGAGCCGACCGGGGATTCGCCCAGCGAGCGGCAATTCTCGACATGATAATTCTCGATCGTCCGGCACGCGATCTCGGCCCAACTGCCCATCGGCGCGCCGGAAGGCGGCATATAACCGGCGATCTCGGCATGGCTCGGCGGGCGAGGATACCAATCCGCATTGTAGAGCCGCTCGCCGCCCGGCCCGGCGCCCGGGCCATAGGTTGAGCCGCTGTCCTTGCCCTGCCCCTGCCCCGCGCCGTCGCTGTCGCCGCCCGCCAATTGCCGATCCTCGGGATGGGCCGGCAGCTTGGCGACATCGGCGGCCTGGAACAGTTCGCGCCCGCCGAGCATCGCGGGGAACGCCGATGGCGGCTGGGTGGAAGGCGGCGCGGTCGGCGGCGCGGGCGGCCGCGGCGCGCGGGGGGCAGCGCCGCCGCTCGGCTGCTTGACCTTCGCGACCCGTGGCACGCGCGGCGACGGGATCGGTGCGGCCTGGGGATCGGGCAGGAGTTGGAACGCGGCCGGGCGCGCATCGGGCTTGCGCGGGACGACCGCTGTGGGCGTGAGGTGCAGCAGCAGCAGGATGATGAGGATATGCGCCACGATCGTGAGCGCGAACGACACCGCACGCCGCCGCGCGGGCGCTCGGGTCGAATCCGGCCGAGACGAATAGGTGGCGCGCATCGCGAGCCGCCCTAGGCGGGCCGCCCCGGTGCCGCAACGGCGATGATGCACAGCGGCACAGCCCACCGGTCGAGTCCGCCGCCCTCGAAACGACAAACAAAACGGGCGGAGAGTTGGGCGGGAGAGACAAGGACCCGCGGAGCGCCACAGCCCTGCGCAAAGCGTTGTCGTTGCGTGAAGACAACATTGCGATTGACCTGCCCGAAAGGCCCGTTACGGACTTCGATCAAATCAAGGAGCAGGCCATGAACGACGATACCCCCGATTTGAATGCACTGGAACTGGCGACGGAGTTGACGATTGCTTGGCTCGGCAATCCCAACACCCGGATCTCGGCAGACGAGGTGCCCGCGTTCCTTGGCCGGATGCACGAGACCGTTGCGGCGCTGCTTGGCACGTCCGATCAGGCGCCGGCGGAAAGCGCACCCACTGAGTATACGCCCGCCGTATCGGTGCGCAAATCCTTGGCGTCGCCTGATCACATCATCTCGATGATCGACGGCAAGCCTTACAAGACGTTGCGTCGCCATCTCTCGACCAACGGCATGACGCCCGCCGAATATCGTGAACGCTATGGCCTGAAGCCCGACTATCCGATGGTCGCCGAAAGCTATTCGGAAAGCCGCCGCGCGATGGCCAAGAAGATCGGCCTCGGCCGCAAGCCCGGCGCGCGCAAGACCGAAGACGCCGCACCTGCGCCCGCGCCCCGCAAGCGCAAGGTGCCCGAGACGACCGCGGAGTAATCGCCCCGTCCGGCACGACACAAAGCCCGCGTGCCGCGTGGTGCGCGGGCTTTTTGATGAGGCGCGCTTCGGCCGCTACTGCCCGAAACTGCCCGCCCGATAGAGCAGCGTGATCGCCACGCGGCGGTTGCGCGGATCGCTCGGATCCTTCTCGATCATGGGCTCGCGGTCGGCGACGCCCTCGATCCGGTTGAAGCGCGCTTCCGGGATGCCGCTGGCGGCGAGCTGGCGGCGCGTGGCCTCGGCGCGACCGCTCGACAGCATCCAGTTGTTCATCGCGCGCGGATCGCCATAGGGCACGCTGTCGGTATGGCCGCGGATCATGATCGGATTGGTCATCGTCTTGATCGATCCCGCGATCAGCCCGATCAGCGAGGCCGCCCGCGGATCGAGCGCGGTCGTGCCGAGCGCGAACATCGAATAATCCGCATCGTCGACCAGATCGATCCGCAGCCCGTCCTGCGTGCGCACGAAACGGATATGGTTCGCGAGTTTCGACAGCGTCGCCGAACTGCTGATCTGCTCCATCACCTGGCGGCGCATCTGCTCGAAATTCTTGCGATCCTCGTTCGCCAGTGCGCTGCTGCTGCGCGTCAGCCCCTTGTCGGCGGTGCCGGGCTGCGGGCCGCCGCGCCCGGCATTGGGAACGACGAGTGCGGGCATCATGCCCTGCCCCGTCTTGGGCCCCAGCCGGTTCTTGTCGAGGATCGATTCACCGCCGAACAGCCCGCTGCCGCCGATGCCGAGCGCATGCGTGTCGAGCACGGTGGGCGCGAAATAGTCGGCAATGCCCTTGCGCTGTTTCTCGGTCGTGGCGCCGAGCAGCCAGAGCAGCAGGAAAAACGCCATCATCGCGGTCACGAAATCGGCATAGGCCACCTTCCACGCGCCGCCGTGATGGCCGCCATGCCCCTCGATATAGATCTTCTTGACGATGATCTTGGGCGGAACGTTCTGCCCATGGGGCGCGCGCGCCATCTCAGCGGCCCCGCAGGCCGTCGAACACCTCGGCGAAGCCGGGCTGGTTCTTGTGCGCGATCCCCGCGCGCGCCGCCTCGATCACCAGCGGCTGCGGATGGCCGTGAAGCGAGGCGATGATGATCTGCTTGACCACGTCGTAGATCGCGCCGTCGGCATCGATCACCTGCTTCAGCCGTCCCGCGAGCGGCGAGACGATGCCGTAGGCGAGCAGCACGCCCATGAACGTGCCGACGAGCGCGGAGCCGATCATGCCGCCCAGCACCGAAGGCGGCTTGTCGATCGAGCCCATCGTCTTCACGATCCCGAGCACCGCCGCCACGATGCCGAGCGCGGGCAGCGAATCGGCAAGGCTGGACAGCGTGGTGTGCGGCCCCTCCACCTCGTGATGGTGGCTCTTGATCGAATGATCCATCACCTCCTCGACCGCATGCACGTCGAGCGTGCCGCTCGACACCACGACGAGGCGCAGCGTGTCGGCGATCAGGTTGACGAGCGTATGGTCCTTCAGAAGCTTGGGATATTCCGAGAAAACCGCGGAGGACTGCGGATCCTCGACATGCGGCTCGACCGCGATCGGCCCCTCGGTGCGCAGCATCTTCATCAGCTTGCTGACGAGGAAGATGACGTCGAGATAATCCTGCTTCTTGTATTTCGGGCCCTTGAACACCTTGCCGAGGCCGCCGCCCATGGCCTTCAGTTCCTTGCCCGAATTGCCGATGATGAGCGCGCCCGCAGCGGCACCGCCAATGATGAGCATCTCGTGCGGGATGGCCTCCATGACGGGGCCGAGATTGCCACCGGTGATGGCAAAGCCGCCGAACACCATGGCGAGAAGAACGACGAGGCCGATAGCCGGAAACATGGCGGTGACTTTCCCCGAAAGCATCGATCCGAACGGACCGTTTCGGGAACAGCGTTAACCGGAAATCGTAGCCATCCGGTTACCAGATGCGCCGTCGGCGCAGCGCCTTATTTGAGATAATCGAACAGCGAGAGCTGCGACAGTTTGGTGAAGCTCGCCTGTGTGGCGGACAGCACGGTCATCGTCTTCTGCAGATCGGCGATGGCGGACGTCACGTCGACATCCTCGTCCTTCGAGCGGAGCGCGGCGCGATCGGTGTTGGCATTGGTGAGCAGCGTCTGCTGGAGATCGACCCGCGCCGCGCGCGCGCCGACCGATGCGCGGACCGCCGAAATCTGGTCGTTGCCCGCATTGAGGCTGTCGAGCGCGCTTGACACCGTGCTCGAAACGTCGCCGCCGCCCTGAAGCGCCTTGGCGAGATTGGAGATCACGCTCAGCAGATCGGTGCTGCCCGTCATGAACACGCGCGATGCCGATTCATTGGCCTGCACCGACTGGCCCTGCGCGATCGGGATCGCGCTGACATCGGTGGTCGCATAGGAAAAGCTGCCGTCGCTGTTCGCGGTCACCGCGGGCGTGCCGCTGGCGGTGCCGAACAGCGGCTGGCCGCGGACGTCCTTGGTGTTGGCAAGGCCGGTCAGCGAAGTGACGATCGAGCTCAGTTCGTTGCCGATGATCGAACGGGTCGAATCGCTCTGCGTGCCGTTGGCGGCCTGCGTCGTCAGCTCGATCGCGCGTTGCACCTGCGTGGCGATCGACGACAGCGTCCCGTCGGTCTGTTCCAATTGCGACGAGGCGAGCGTGATGTTGGTCTGATACACCGCGGCCGCGGCATCCTGCTGGTCGAACTGCGCGATCTGCTGCGACAGCACCGCATCGTCCGACGGGCTCTGGATCTTCTTGCCCGTCGAGATCTGCGTCTGGAGCAGCGTGGCATGATCGTTGAGCGCCGACATCCGCTTGGCCGCGGTATCGTAGAACATGCTGCTGGAGATCTGCATCGTGCCCTACTTGATTTCGAGGATCGTGGAGAAGGTATCGCGCGCGACCTGGATCACGCGGCTGGAGGCGGAATAGGCCTGCTGGAAGCGCATCAGGTCGACCGCTTCGGAATCGAGGCTGGTGCCGGTCGAGTTGGCAAGCGCGGTCGCCGCCCCGTCGCGGATCGCGGTCTGCGCATCCGAAATGGTCGCTTTCTGCGTGATCGCCGTTGCGGTGTTGGTGATGAGATCGGTCGTGTTCGATTCGAACCCGCCGGTCATGCGCGCGCCCTGGAGCGCATCAAGATTGCCCGCGTTGCGCACGCCCGCGCCGCGCGTGGCCGCCGCGATCCCGCGGCCGTCCGTCATCGCCACCGTGATGTCGGTGGCGTCGGCGCCGGTCGCGAAGATCGGCTGTCCGGCGGTGCCGTTGAGATCGTCGCCCTGCGCCTGGACTGTGTTGACCGAGGTCGTGAAGCCGCTCGCGATCGTGTTGAGCGCCGTGCGGGCGGCGGCGATCTTCTGCGCGCCGTCGACGATCCCCGCCATCGCGCCGCCCTCGGTGGCCAGCGGCGTGTTGGCGCCGGCATAGCTGACCGTGAAGCCGACCGAGCCATCGGCGGCACGCGCATAGCCGACCGCGCCCGATTGGGTGTTGGACACGAACGGCGTGCCGTTCGCCCCGCCCAGCTTCACCGTCACGCGGCCGAGCGAATCGGCCTTCGCATCGACGCTGGCAAGCGCGCTCATCTGGCCGAGCACGGAATCGCGCTGGTCGGCGAGCTGCGCCGCCGCCGAGGTGCCGGGCTGGGTGCGGCCGAGCCCGTCGTTGATCCGCACGAGCGAGGCGCCGAGCGACGTGAGCGTCTGCGCCGCTTCGCCACCGCTGGTGTCGAGGTCGGTCTGGATCTGGTCGAACGCATTCCCGGTCGCGGTGAACGCGGCAGCGGTCGAGGTCGCCGTGCCGAGCATGTTGGCGCGCAGCGAGGTGGAGGACGGATCCGCCGACAGGCTGCTGGCCGAGGAGTAGAAGGCAGTGATGCGCGACGTGAGATTGTTGCCCGTCAACGCGGACTGGATCTGCGTCAGCCAGGTGGAGGCGGTGGTGGTGCGCGCGAGATCGGCGCTGGCCGAGCGCAAAGCTGCCGTCGCATAGGTGTCGGTCGATCGCGCGATGCTGCCGACCGCGACGCCGCTTCCGGCATCGGCCTTGATCGCCACCGTGCCCGAGACGCCGGCGATCTCGGTCAGCGCGACCGAACGGCGCGAATAGCCGGTGACGCCCGAATTGGCGATGTTCTCGCCAACGGTCGACAGCGCGGTCTGATACGCGCGGACGCCCGAGGCGCCAATGGAGAGCAAGTCGCTCATGGGGAGCGGTCTGCCGCGCCCGGGTTAATATCTGATTGCGATTTCACGAAAAAGTCGATCATTGGCCGGCGGACTTCTTCAGGAATTCGGTCATCGCCTTGCCGATCCCGATCGGGGCGTGTTCGGCCATGCTCTGCGCGAGGCGCGCATCCTGCATCTCGGTGAAGGTGTCGATCGCCTTCGAATCGAACAGCGGATCGGCCAGCTTCGTCTGGCGCATCGCCTTCAGCATCATGCCGTCGAACACCGCCTCGAACTTCTGGCCCGCCGCCTTAAGATTGGCGGCCGACTTCAACCGGCTGGTGTCGGTGGCGATGCCGGTCGTCGGCGCGGCCGCCGCCGCCGGAGGCGTGACGATGTCGGTCACAGGACGATCAGTTCCGCCTTCAGGGCGCCGGCTTCCTTCAGCGCCTCGAGGATCGCCACCAGATCGGCGGGCGATGCGCCGATCGCGTTCACCGCCTTGACGATGTCGGCCAGGCGCGGCCCCGGTGAGAGGAGGAACATCGGCTTCTTCTCTTCATCCACCGCGACGCCCGATTTGGTGACGACCGCGGTCTGTCCGTTGCTCAGCGGCCCCGGCTGGCTGACGCGCTGCGTCTCGTCGATGCGGACGGTCAGCTTGCCGTGCGTGACCGCCGCCGGGCCGACGCGGACCGCCGAATTGATGACGACGGTGCCGGTGCGTGCGTTGACGATCACCTTGGCGGGCGGTTCGGCCGACACCACGTCGAGATTCTCGATCTCCGACATCAAAGTGGCGCGCACATCGGCGCCCTGCGGCGCGCGCACCGACACCGACACCGCGTCCACCGCTTCGGCGCTGCCGAAGCCGAGTTTCTTGTTGATCGCGCCCGCGACGTTCTGCGCGGTCGTGAAATCGGCACGCGCGAGGTTGAACACCAGCGTCGGCGTGGTGCCGAAGCCGGTCGCCACCGCGCGCTCCACGGTCGCCCCCTCGGGGATGCGGCCGGTCGAGGGAATGTTGATGACGATCTTGGAGCCGTCCGCGCCCTCGGCGCCGAGGCCGCCGACCGCGAGATTGCCCTGCGCCATCGCATAGATCTGGTTGTCGGCACCCATCAGCGGGGTAAGGATCAGGCTGCCGCCGCGCAGCGACTTGGCCTTGCCCATCGACGCGACGGTGATGTCGAGCCGCTGGCCGGGCTTGGCGAAGGGCGGCAGTTCGGCCGTCACGATCACCACCGCGGCGTTCTTCATCCCCGGATTGACGCCCGCGGGAAGCTGAAGCCCGAACCGCGAGGCCACGGCCTTCAGCGATTGCACGGTATATTCGAGATTGTCGTCGCCGGTGCCGGGAAGCCCGACGACGATGCCATAGCCCGTCAACTGGTTGGCGCGGATGCCCTGGAAACCGCCCAGATCCTTGATCCGGTCGGCATGGGCGGGCGCCACCGCGACCAGGAGCGAGGCGAGCGCGAGGACGAAGCTGCGAAGAACCATCATGCCGCCGATCCTGCCGCCCAAAAGGTTACCATCCCGCTAACCACGGCGATCAGAACGGGCTGACGACCGAGAAGAACCGCCCGAGCCAGCCCTGGCGGCTCGCACGGGCGACGTCGCCCTTGCCGGTGTAGGCGATCTGCGCATCGGCCACGCGGGTGGAGAGAATGCGGTTGTCCGCATCGATGTCTGCGGTGCGCACGAGGCCCTTGATCTGGACGAACTCGTCGCCGCGGTTGAGCGTCACGCGCTTCTGCCCCTGGACGAGCATCGTGCCGTTGGGCAGCACCTGCGCCACCGTCACGCTCACCTCGCCCGACAGCGAGTTGGACTGGTCCGCCGCGCCCGTGCCGTTGAAGGTGCGGCCGGTGCCCGCGCTGGTGCTCTGGTTCTTCAGGAACGACAGCACCCCGGTGGTCGGCGCGGTGATGCTCAGGTCGCCCTTGGAATCGAGCTTGGAACCCGCCGATTTGGTCGCCGCGGTCTTCTCGACCAGCACGATCGTCAGCGGATCGCCGACGCGGCGCGCGCGCGATCCCTCGTACAGCGCGGCATAGCCGCCTTCGGCCTGGAAGATCGAGCCGTTGGCCGCCGCCGGCGGCACCGCGACGGGCGCGGCGCGGATGGCGGTGAAATCCTCCGGGGTCTTCTTCTTGCCGAGAAGGCCGGCGTCCGCCGCCTGCGGGCTGAGCCCGGCGACGAGCAGCGCCGCGGTGGCGGCGCCGAGCGCGATCTCGATCCAGTGATGGCCGATGCGGAACGGATTGGGTGCCCTGGATGCCATGTCAGATGTTCTGGTTGACATATTTGAGCATGTCGTCGGTGGCGGAGATCATCTTGGAATTCACCTCATACGCGCGCTGGCATTCGATCATGTCGACCAGCTCCTCGACGGTGTTGACGTTGGATGCCTCGAGCATCCCCTGCTTGATCGAACCGCGCCCCTCGGTGCCGGCCACGCCGACGTTGGCCGCGCCCGAGGCCGCGGTCTCGACCAGGTAATTGTCGCCCTTGGACTGGAGCCCGGCGCCGTTGGGAAAGCTCGCCACCGCGATCTGGCCGAGCGTGGCGGGTTCGGTCTGGCCGGCGATCGTCGCCGAGACGGTGCCGTCGTTGCCGATCGTCAGGCCGGTCGCGCCCTGCGGCACGGTGATGCCGGGCTGCACCTGATAGCCTTCGCTCGTCACCAGCAGCCCTTCGGCCGAGCGCGAGAAATTGCCGGCGCGGGTGTAGCCCAGCGTGCCGCCGGGCATCTGCACCTGGAAATAGCCGTCGCCGTCCAGCGCCAGGTCCATGCTGTTGCCCGTCGTCTGCATCGACCCCTGCGTATCGATCCGCGCAGTCCCCTGCACGCGCACGCCGGTGCCGAGGTTCAGGCCGGTCGCATATTTGCTCTCCGCCGTGCTGGGCGCGCCCGCCGCGGTGACGGTCTGGTACGCGAGCGTCTCGAACGCGGCGCGGTCCTTCTTGAACCCCGTCGTGTTCACGTTGGCGAGGTTGTTCGAGATGACTCGCATGCGCATGTCCTGGGCGTCGAGCCCGGTGCGCGCGATATGCATGGCGGCGGATGACATCGCTTGTTTCCCTTAGCTCGGCAGGCGCATCACGGATGCGCCGCTTTCGTCCATGTCCTTGGCGGACTTCATCAGATTGGCCTGCACTTCGTAGGATCGCTGGTTCTCGATCATGTCGACCAGCGCCTGCGTCATGTTGACGTTCGATCCCTCGATCGCGCCGCCCTGCACCTTGGCCTCGGCATCGTCGGGCAGCACGCCCCCGCCGCGCACGCGCAGCAGGTTGTCGAGGCCCTTCACCGTGTCCGACCCCTTGGTGTTGGCAAGCTTCAGCTTGTCGAGCACCTGTGGGTTCTTGGGATCGCCACCCTGCGGCACGATCGAGATCGTGCCGTCGCCGGCGATGGTGAGCGAATCATAGGGCGGCACGGTGATCGGGCCCGACGATCCGATCACCGGATGGCCGTCGCCCGTCTGCAGCACGCCCGACGGCGCGATCTCCAGATCGCCGCGCCGGGTATAGGCTTCGCTGCCGTCGGCGGCCTGCACCGCCAGCCAGTCGGTGTTGCCGGTGATCGCCACGTCGAGCGATCGGCCGGTCATCTGGATCGCCCCCGGCGTGCGGTCGGCGTCGGTCACCTCTTCGCTGGCCGGCGCGCGCGCCTCCAGCTGGGTGCCGCCGCCTTTGAGCTGGATCTGGTCGAACACCACGCGATCGGCGCGAAAGCCGGTCGTCGAGGCGTTCGCCATGTTGTTGGCGATCGCCGCCTGCGCCGCCATGTGCGCGCGCAGGCCCGTCGCCGCGGTGTAGACCAGCTTGTCCATTTATGCCTGCCCCTGCCCCCGATCGATCAGTTGCGGATGTTGAAGATCGTCTGCGAGATCTGGTTCTGCGTATCGAGCGCCTTGGCGTTCGCCTGGAAGTTGCGCTGCGCCGAGATCAGGTCGACCAGTTCCTCGGTGATATCGACGTTCGATCCCTCGAGCGTGCCCGACATCAGGCTGCCGAAGCCCTTTTCGTTGGCGGCGCCGAGCTGCGGCGTGCCCGACAGGCCCGTGCCGGTCCAATAGCTGGTGCCGACCTGGCGAAGCCCGGCGGGGTCGGTGAAGTTGGCGAGCGCCACCTTGCCCAGCGCCTTGCTGTCGCCGTTCGAGAAGCTGGCCGTGACGATGCCCGATTTGTCCACGGTCACGCCCTGGAGCTGACCGACGGACGTTCCGTCCTGGCTGCGCGCGGTGACCGAAAAGGCGCTGCCGATCGCGGTCGAGCCCGCAAGGTTGAGCGCGATCGTCTGGGATTTCGTGCCGCCGGTCGGAACGAACGAATCATAGCTCGCCGGCGCCGTCGGCGCGGTCAGCTTGCCGGTCGAATCGAACGTCATCTGGACGGGATTGGTGCTGCCGCCCTGCGTGAGCTGCTGGTTGCCGACATAGCTGTAGACCGACCAGGTGCTCGATCCGTCGGTCGCGGTGCTCGCGTCGCGGACATAATAGCTGCTCATCGTCATCGCGTTGCCGCCCGCGTCATAGACGGTCGTCGCGGTCGAATTGTTGTAGGTCGACGCCTTGGTGCGATCGAACGCCGTCGAGGGGGCCGCGGCGCTAGACGACAGGTTGACGTTCAACGCGACGCTGCCGGTCGCCTGCGCGCTGCCGCTGGTTTCGGGGAGCATGAGGTTGGTCAGACCGTCCACACCCGCCGCCGTCACATTGCCCGCGGAATCGACCGGATACACCTGGAGATAGCTGCCCTGCGCATCGACGACATTGTCGTCGGTATCGACGCGGAAGCTGCCGTTGCGGGTATAGGCCGTCGTCGGCGTGGTGCCGTTCGTCTTCACCGCGAAGAACCCGTCGCCCGAGACGGTCAGGTCGAGCGAGGACGAAGTCGTCGTCAGATTGCCTTCGCTGAACTGCTGCCGGTTTTCCTTCACCACCGCGCCCGAGCCGACCTGCTTGGTCGGATCCGAGGCCAGGCTCGATGCGATGACGTCGGCGAATTCGGTGCGGCTCTTCTTGAAACCCGTGGTCGCGACGTTCGCGATGTTGTGCGAGATCGTGGACATTTCGGTCTGCGAGGCCTGGAGGCCGGAAAGCGATGTGTAGAAAGTCATGCGCGTTGCTCCTGGAAAATGTTCAGCCGACCGAACGGATGGCGGAAAGCTTGACCGTGCCGATGCCGGTGGCGGTCAGCGTGGGATCGCCGCTGGACGGCAGCGAGACGGATTCGACGGGCGCCCAGACGAGCGAACGGCTGGTGACCGTGGTGCCGTTGTCGTCCGCGGCGACCGTGACCTTGAACGGCCCGGTGCCGGCGCTGGCGCCCGCATCGGTGGTGCCGTCCCAATCATAGGTGGCGGTGCCCGCCGACTGCGCGCCGAGCGACACCGTCTTCAGCACGTTGCCCTTGGCATCGGCGATCGTGACGTCGACATTGGTGGCCGCACCGTCGAGCTCGACCGCGCCGGCGATGCCGCCTGCGGTGCGGCCATACGCCGTCGACCCTTCCGTCAGCACCGTCTTGCCGACATAGTTCATCGCATCCGTCGCCGAAGTGGCGCCGAGCTTGGTCGCGATGCCGGTCAGCGTCGTGTTCATCTGGCTGATGCCCGTCACGCTCGACATCTGCGCCATCTGCGCGATCATCTGCGTGTTATCGACCGGGTTGAACGGATCCTGGTTCTTGAGCTGCGCGGTCATCAGCGTCAGGAAATCGCTTTGATCGAGCGTCTGGCTGGTCTTGTTCGCCGCCGCGCCGGCCGTGGCGGCGGCCGATGCGGTGGTGGCGATGCCGAGGCTGGAAAGCGTGGATGCCATCGTGGTGGAGGTCATGGTCAGCGGCCCATCTTGAGGGTGTCGAGGATCAGCGACTTCGCCGTGTTCATCACCTCGACGTTGTTCTGATAGCTGCGCGCGGTTTCCATCATGTCGACCAGCTCGCGGGTCTGGTCTACCGCGGCTTCGAAGACGTTGCCGTCCTTGTCGGCCACGGGATTGGCGGGATCGTAGCGCTTGGTCGGGGCTTCGCCCGCGCTCACCACCTTCTCGACGTCGACCGTCGAGAGGCCGGAGGCGGAATCGTAGCTGGTGCGGAATACCGGCTTCATCGTCTTGTACGCGGTCTCGGCCGAGCCGGCGATGCCGCCGGCATTGGCGAGGTTCGACGCGGTGGTGTTCATCCGCAGCAGCTGCGCGGACATCGCGCGACCCGCCACCTGGAAGATCGTCATCGGGGATGCGTCGGCCATCCTATTCTCCCTTCAGCGCGCGGGTGATCTGGCCGATCCGCCCGTTCAGGAACGACAGCGTCGTCTGATATTGCACCGCGTTTTCGGCGAAGGCGGTCTGCTCCTGGTTCAGGTCGACCGTGTTCGCGTCCATCGAGGTCTGATTCGGCACGCGGTATTTCACCGCCGCCTGGAACGCGTCGGTGCTCGCGGCATCGCCCGATTGTTCGACGGCGAACAGCGTCGAGCGGAAGTCGACGTCCTGCGCCTTGAAGCCGGGCGTGGAGGCGTTCGCGATGTTCGACGCGAGCAGCCCCATGCGACGCGATCGCACCTCGAGCGCTGCGCCATGAACTCCGAAAAGCGTTTCCGCTGCCACCGAACCGAACTCCTGCACGGGATGTGCTCGGCGTCCTCCAAGCAATGGCCGTGCCAATTCGATCGACGCCTTTGCACGGCGCGTCCCGGCAGCGGCAGCGGCGTGGGGGCGGCAAGGATTTGCCGGATCGGCGGCAAGGCTTGCCGCACCGGCGATGGCGGCGGCATCGGCCGCGGGGAGGGACGCGACCCCGGCGCGATTGGCCCATGACTTGCAGAACGCCTGTCATGGTGCTTCTCTCGCAACTTCTCGATCCGGCCGCGCTCGCCATCGTCGGTGGCGGCACGCTCCTGTCCGCGGTGCTGCGTTCGCCGCTGCGGGACCTGCGCCGCGCCCTCGCCGCCTTGCGAACGCTTGCCCGCGCGCCCTTCTCGGCGGAGCCGGCGCTGGCGCAGATCGCGGCGCTCGCCCGGATCGCCCGGCGCAGCGGCGTGCTGTCGCTCGATCGCTCGGTGATCGCGGATCCCGACATCGCCGCCGCGATCGCCGGCATCGTCGATGGCGACAAGCCCGATGCGATCGCGGCCCTCGTCGCCTGGCGCCGCCGCGCGCGCTGCGAGCGCCATGCCGCGGCCGCCGATGTCTGGGCGGGCGCCGCCGAGGCCGCCCCGGCGATGGGCATGGTCGGCACGCTCGTCGGGCTGGCGGCGATGTTCGCGGCGATGCGCGACCCGGCGACGATCGGCGGCGCGATGGCGATCGCGTTGCTCTCCACGCTCTATGGTGCGCTGTTCGGAAATCTCGTCTTCCTGCCGATCGCCAACCGGCTGCGCGCATCCGCCCGTCACGAAGGGCTGGAGCGCGCGCGGATCGAGGCGCCGCTCGTCGCGCTCGCGGCCCGCGAAGCCCCGGGTGTGGCCTTGGCGAGCGCGGCATGACCGACGATTTCCCCGTACCCGCGCCGATGCGGCCGATCTGGCTGGTGACACTCGCCGACCTCGCGCTGCTGCTGCTCGGCTTCCTCGTTCTCGTCCAGGCGACCGGACGCGCCGACCGCAAGGCGCTGGTCGCGGGGCTGCACGACCGGTTCGGCGTCACCGGCTTCGCCCCGGCATCCATGCCGATGCCGGTCGCCGCCTTTGCGACCACCGATTTCGCGACCGGCTCGGCCGCGTTGCCCGACGACCCCGCGTCACTGATCGCCTGGGCGCGCCAGGCGCTCGCCGATCCGCGCGTGGCGCTGAACGTCTCGGGCACGAGCGACGGCACCGCCGCCGATGTCGATCCGGCCACGCAGAGCGGCGCGGTGCTCGCCGCCGACCGGGCGCGCGCCGTCGTGGCCGCGCTCGCCGCCGCGCACGTCGCGACCGGCCGGATCGCGCTGGCCACCACCCAACGGCCCGGCCTGCGCCGGGCGATCGTCACCCTCGCCTTTGCCGGCGAACCTTCACGGAGCGTCCCATGATCCGGCTTCTTCCCCTCCTCCTGCTCGCCGCCCCCACGGTCGCGGCGGCCGGCGGGTTCCAGGACACCGCCTCGCTCGACCGCGCGGTGGCGGCCTTTACCGGCCACGCGATCGGCGACGAGGGCGGCGCGCGCACCGCGGTGGATGCGCGGCTGAAGCTCGCCCAATGTCCGACGGTCGCGCTGTCGTGGCGCACGCCCGCGCACGACGCGGTGGTGATCGCCTGTTCGGGCCCGGACTGGCGGATCTACGTGCCGATGCGCACCGTTCCGGCGGTCGGCCTGTCGGGCGCGACGGTGATCCAGCCGCCGATGCAACGGGCCGAAGCCGTCATCAAACGCGGCGATCCGGTGGTGATCGAGGCGGGCACCGAGGGCTTTGCGATCAGCCGCGAAGGCGTCGCGATGGGCGATGCCGCGCCCGGTGCGCGCTTCATGGTGAAGGTGGACGATGCCCGTACGCCCGTCCAGGCGATCGCGCGCGCCAGCGGCCGTGCCACGCTGCCGGGCTGGGGCGAATGAAAAAATCGCTAAAGCTTCGCGCCGATCGGCCGTCTTTACCCGTGTCAGCGATGCCGGGAAGGTGCAGACATGGTCGATGCGATAGGCGTGAACAAGGTTGCGGGCGCGGATCTCCTCCGCGCGTCGACAACGGTGACCGCCTCGGCGGAGCCGCAGGATACCCCGAAGGCCGCACCGGCCGGGGCGAGCACGGCGAGCCAGTCGATCGCCCTTTCCAAGCAGCTGGCCAGCGCCGCGCCGGTGGACACCGCACGCGTCGCCGAGATCCGCAAGGCCATCGCCGATGGCACATTTCCCATTCTGCCGGCGACGATCGCCGATCGCATGCTCGCGCTGAAGATGGACTGGACGACGCATGACAAGGCGTGATGCGCTCGTGACGGTGATCGATTCGCTCCATGCGGAGATCGCCGCGCTGAAGACCAACGACGTGCACGCGCTGGAACGCGCGACGCGCGAGAAGCTGGCCGCCATCGAGCAGGTCGCGCTGCTCGGCACCGGCCCCGCCGGACCCGAGATCCGCGAACTGGCCGACGAGGCGAACCGGCTGAACGAGACCTGCCGGATCTATGTGAACCTGATGGCGGCAAATGTTCGCCGCCGCCTGCAGATGCTGGCCGGCGATCATGCCGCTTCCTACCGCCCCGGCATCGCCGGCGCCTATGCCTGACGCCCCTGCCGCCGCCTGACGGGCGGTTGGCACGGTCCTTGCCTATGATCCTCCGAACAGGGGGCATTTCCGCAAGACCATGACCGTTACGGCGATCACCAATTCCAGGGTTCAATCGGCGATCCAGCTTGCGAGCAGCAAGACGGGCGTGGATTTCGGCTATCTGCTGGGCCAGGCCAAGCTGGAAAGCGGCCTGCGCAGCGATGCCCACGCCTCCACCTCCAGCGCGTCGGGCCTCTACCAGTTCATCGACCAGAGCTGGCTCGCGATCGTCAAGAAGCACGGCGCCGAGAACGGCCTGTCCTGGGCCGCCGATGCGATCCAGCCGGGCACGGGCGGCAAGCTGTCGGTCGCCGACGGCAACACCAAGGCGGCGATCCTGGCGCTGCGCAACGATCCCGCCACCGCCTCGATGATGGCCGCCGAATATGCGTCCGACAACAAGGATGCGCTCCAGGGCACGCTCGGCCGCAGCGTGACCGGCACCGATCTCTACATGGCGCATTTCCTGGGGCTGGGCGGCGCGAAGAAATTCCTCTCGACCATGCAGGCGACGCCCGACGCGAGCGGCGCGGCGCTGTTCCCGGCCGCCGCCGCCGCCAATCGCAGCGTCTTCTATGGCAGCGACGGCACGCCGCGCAGCCTGTCGCAAATCTATGCCCGCTTCGCCGCGAAGCTGGACGGCAGCACGGCCGACGCCGCCGCGACCGCCGCCGCCAACACCGGCTTCGCCGCGCAGGCGCTCGACATGAACGGCGCCACCGTCGTCACCGGCGCGGGCGAGAGTGCGACCGACGCACTCGCCTGGGCATCGGCCACGCTCGGCAAGTTCGGACGCGGCACCGGTGCGGCCGGCACGACCGCCGCGTCGCTGCTGCGGCCGACCCCCGATACCGCGCGGCTCGCCTATCTGATGCTCGCACGGATGGGCGGCTGACGCGATGAACGCACTGCTCTCCAATCTTCGCCGCGGCGCCCTGCCGCTCGCGATCCTGCTGCTCGTCGTGCTGCTCGTCGTGCCGATCCCCGCGGCGATGCTCGACCTGTTCTTCGTCACCAACATCGCGATCAGCCTCGCGGTGCTGATGGTGGCGCTGAACGCGCAGAAGCCGCTCGACTTCTCCGCCTTCCCCACCGTGCTGCTGTTCACGACGCTGTTCCGCCTGGGCCTCAACGTCGCCTCGACGCGCGTCGTGCTGGTGCACGGGCACGAAGGCGGGGGTGCGGCAGGTCATGTGATCGAGGCGTTCGGCACCTTCCTGATCGGCGGCGACTATGTCGTCGGCCTGTTCGTCTTCGCGATCCTGCTCATCATCAACCTGATCGTGGTGACCAAGGGCGCGGGCCGCGTGTCCGAAGTCAGCGCGCGCTTCACGCTCGATGCGCTGCCGGGCAAGCAGATGGCGATCGACGCCGATCTGAACGCGGGCCTCATCACCCCCGACGAAGCCAAGCAGCGCCGCATCGACACCGCGACCGAAGCCGAATTCTACGGATCGATGGACGGTTCGTCCAAATTCGTGAAGGGCGACGCGGTCGCGGGCATGCTGATCCTGGCGGCCAACATCGTCGGCGGGCTGATTCTCGGCCCGGTCAGCCACGGCATGACGATCGGCGCCGCCGCGCACAATTACGTGCTGCTGGCGATCGGCGACGCGCTCGTCGCGCAGCTCCCGTCGCTGATGCTCTCGATCGCCGCCGCCGCGATCGTCACCCGCGTCACCTCGACGCACGATCTGGCCGGCCAGATCGGCAGCCAGTTCGGCAGCCCTCGCACCTGGACGCCGGTCGCGGTGATCCTCGGATTGCTGGGGCTGATGCCCGGCATGCCGCATCTGGTGATCCTGGGGGCGGCATCGATCGCCGGCTTCGCCGCGTGGAAGCTGCGCCAGATCGCGCGCCGGCCGGTGGTCGTTCCCGCCGCCGTGGTGGAGCCGGTCGACCAGTCCAAGATCGGCTGGGACGAGGTGACCGAGGGCATGCAGGTCAATCTCGACATCGGCTACGGCCTCGTGCCGCTGGTGGACGAACGCCGCGGATCGCCGCTGATGGGGCGGATCACCGGGGTGCGCCGGCAATTGTCGAAGGAACTCGGCTTCGTCGTGCCGCAGGTTCGCGTGCGCGACGACATCAATCTCGCGCCCTACACCTATCGGATCATGCTGAACGGCGTGTGCCTGGGCGAAGACCAGGTCGCGCCCGACGAGATGCTCGCCCTCGACACCGGCCAGGCCTATGGCACGCTTCAGGGCAAGACCGCCAAGGACCCGACCTTCGGCCTCGACGCCACCTGGATTTCCACCAGCGACGCCGATGCCGCGACCGGCATGGGCTATCTGGTGGTCGATCCCGGCACCGTGATGGCGACGCACCTGAACCACGCGCTCGGCCAGAACGCGTCGGACCTGCTCGGCCCCGACGAGGTGCAGGCGCTGCTCGACGGCCTGAAGGAGCGCGCCGCGCAACTGGTGGCGAGCCTCAGCCCGGCGCCGCTGCCGCTCACCACGCTCACCCAGGTGCTGCGCGGGCTGCTGGCGGAGAATGTGCCGCTGAAGGAATTCCGCCGCATCGCCGCCGCCATCGCGGTCGCCGCGCAGAAGACGCAGGACGCCGAGGAAATCATCGAGGCGATCCGCCCCGAACTCGGCCCGCTCATCATCGGCAAGCTGTGCGGCGTGCGCGAGCCGCTGCGCGTGATGACGCTGGAGGGGCAGTTGGAAGGCCTGCTCGGCCAGGCGATGCGCTCCGACGCGTCGCGCCGCCACGTCATCGAACCCGATCTCGGCCGCCGCATCGTCGAGGCGCTGCAACGCGCCGCGCAGCCGATGCTCGCCGAGGCCAAGCCCTTCGCCCTCGTCGTCCAGCCCGCGATTCGCGTGGCCATCCGCAAACTCGTCAAGACCTGCCTGCCCGACACCCCCGTCCTCTCCTTCTTCGAGGTTCCCGAAGAGAAGGCGGTGGAGGTGATCGCGGTGATCGGCGCATCCGGAGCCCTGCCCGCATGAACGCGCTCAGCATGAAATCCGCCTTTGTCGATGCAACGGCGCTCGGGTCGGGAACCGGCCCCCTCACCTATCGTCCCGGCCAGCGCGCCGGCATGGACGCGAACACGCTGGTGCGCGAGCATCTGCCGCTCGTCCGGCGGATCGCGTGGCACGTCCATGGCTGCATGAGCAGCGTCGTCGAGGTGGAGGATCTCGTCCAGGTCGGGCTGATCGCGCTGGTCGAGGCGGCCGCCCATTTCGAGGATCGCGGCGGCGCGACCTTTCGCCAATATGTGGCCACCCGGCTGCGCGGCGCGATGATCGACGAACTGCGCCGCCAGGCGACCACCACGCGCGGCGCGATGCGGCGGCGGCGTGCCTATGCCGATGCCGTTTCCACGCTGACGGCGCAGACCGGCAAGGCGCCGACGGAGGCCGCAACCGCCGAAAAGCTGGGCGTCACGGTCGCCAAGCTGCGCGCCGAATATGTCACCGCCGATCCCATCCGGTTCGAATCGGTCGACGAGATCTATGCCGACGATCTGCCCTGGTTCGCCGACGACACCCCCGACGCCTTCGCCCAGCTCGCCGATGGCGACCTGCGCGCCGCGCTCGTCGAGGCGATCGGCGCGTTGCCGACGCGCGAGGCGCAGGTGGTGCAGCTCTATTATGTCGAGGAAATGAACCTCGAGGAGATCGGCCAGGTGCTCGGCGTCGGCCAGGCACGCGTCTGCCAGATCAAGAAATCGGCGCACGATCGGCTGAAAAAGGCGCTCGCCGCGCTGCGGTGAGGCGCCTCGTCGCCGCGCGCCGGCTCCCCTTTGCCGGGCGACCGCGCTATGATGTGCCATGCGCCGCTTCGAAACAGGCCCGCGTCTGCTGGCGATCGGGCTCGCCATGCTCGCCGGCTTCGTCGATGCGCTCGGTTTTCTGAAGCTGGGCGGCCTGTTCGTCTCGTTCATGAGCGGCAACTCGACGCGCATGGCGGTCGGCCTGGCCGGCGACGTGCCGAACGGCCTGGCCGCGGCGGTGCTGATCGCAGCGTTCGTCGGCGGAGTCATGACGGGCGCGACCATCGGACGGGTCGCGGGGCGGTGGCGCCGGCAGGCGGTGTTGGCGTTCGTGCTGACGGCGCTGGCGATGGCGGCTGCCGCGGCCACGCTCGGCATCGGCCCCTATCCTGCGCCGCTGCTGATGGCGGCCGCGATGGGCGCGGCCAATGCGGTGTTCCAGCGCGATGGCGAGGTGAGCGTCGGCGTCACCTATATGACCGGCACGCTCGTGAAGTTGGGCCAGCATCTGGCGGCCGCGCTCGCCGGGGGTCCGCGCTTCGCCTGGGTGCCGTATCTGCTGCTGTGGCTGGGGCTGGTCGCCGGCGCGATCGCGGGTGCGGCGGTGTTTCCCGTCCTCGGCCTGCGCGCGTTGTGGATCGCCACGGCGGGCGCAGCGCTGTTGCTGGCGGCCGCGGCGGCGCTTGGCCCCACGCGCGAGCGATGAGGCGGACGCGCTAGCCGCGCCTACCCGTCAGCCGCTCCCAATTGCCGTGCGCGAAGGCCGTACGCGCCGCATCGTCGAGCGCGACCGATTCGAGAAAGCGGCGCGGCGCCCCGCCTTCGCGATATTGGTAGGGAAAATCGGTGGAGAACAGCAGCCGCTCCGGGCCGACGATGGCGAGGCAGCGTTGGAGATAGGTGTCGCTCCACATCCCACTTCCGGTGACGTAGAGATTGTCGCGCGCATAATCCGCCAGCGAGCGTTGCAGCGGGAGCGCGCGCTGGAAGACCGGGGCCATGCGCTCCAGATAGAACAACACCACCTCGCCCCAATGGCCGAGGATGATCTGCAGATCGGGCAGCTCGTCGAACACGCCGGCCGCTGCCAGACGGACCCATTGCAGGCCGGCCTCATAATGCCATCCCAGACCGAACGCCGCGAGCACGAGGTCGGCCGTGTCGCTTATCCCGGAATAATTGGCCTCGCGCACCGCCGCCAGCGGCGTCTGCGGATGGATGAAGAGCGGCACGCCGAGCTCCGCCGCCTTCGCCAGCATGGGCCGCATGGCGGGATGATCGAGATGGCGTTCGCGCGTTCGGCCGCAGAGCAGCGCGCCCTTCAGCCCCAGCTCGCGGACGGCGCGTTCCAGCTCGCGCGGCGCCGCATCGCCGTCCGCGGTGGGCAGGGCCGCGAAGCCCTGGAACCGGTCGGGGTGGCGGACGCACGCCTCGGCGATCCGGTCGTTGACGCGGCGCGCCATCTGGACGGCGGGTCCGGCTTCGAGATTGTGGAGCCCCGGCGTGGTGAGCGAGAGCACCTGCACGTCGACGCCCTGCTCGTCCATCAGCGCCAGACGGCCCGCGCCCAGATCGGCGAGGCGCGATCCGTTCTCGCCGCCATCGGCAAAGGCGGACACCGGATCGTGCGGCGGCGGCGCCGCGGCCCACGCCTCGCGCACGTCGGCCGGCAGGATATGCTCTTCGATCGCGATCAGGCGCATGGGCTAACCCCGGTTGGGCGTTGACGAGCGGCCATCCGACGGGCCGCCTGCCGGATCGGTTCGCGTCCGCTAGGCGACCTGCCCGATCGACGCCGGTTCCGGCAGAGCATGCGGCGGCAGGATCCTGAATCCGGGACGCGCCAACAGATAGCCCTGCATGTAGCGCACGCCAAGGGCGCGAAGCGTCTCATATTCCGCGGTCGTCTCGATCCCCTCCGCCACGACGACGATGTTCATGCGGGCGAACATGGCGATCAGGCCTTCGACGATCATGCGGCGCGGCTGGCTGGTATCGATGTCGCGCACCAATTCCATGTCGAGTTTGACGATGTCGGTCTGCAGCCGCGCCAGCAGCGAAAGCCCGGCATGGCCCGCGCCGAAATCGTCCAGCGCGGTGGCGAAGCCCATGCGCCGGTACGTGTCGATGATGTTGGCCACATGCGCGGTGTCGGCGAACTCCTCGTTTTCGGTGAATTCGAAGACGAGCCGATCGGTGGGCAGGCCGACCGCCGCCGCGGTCTTCAGCGTCAACTGGATGCACGCGACGGGCGAATAGACGGCGTTCGGCAGGAAATTGATCGACAACCGTGCGCCCGTCTCGACGATACCGGCGGCGACCGCCTGGGTGATGGCGGCCACGCGGCATTGCTGATCGAAGGCATAGCGATTCGCCTCGGTGACGGCGGCGAGCACCTGCCCCGCATCCTCGCCATTCGGTCCGCGCACCAGCGCCTCATAGGCCCAGGCGCGGCCGGTCTCGATATCGACGATGGGCTGGAACGCCATCGCCAGGTCGAAATTCGTGTCCGGCTGCCGACAGCCCTGGCAGCCACTCATCGCATCGTATCCATGCCGATTCGTTAGCACTCAAACTGCTAATTAACCGTATGTAACATAGATTTAGGTGCATGCGCGCGCCCGCGCTGCGAGTCCTTCGCCACGCAGAAAAGCCCCGGCGGCACGGGCCACCGGGGTCTCCTCGACCAAATCCGCTGAGAACCGGTCCGGTCGGCCCCGCCACCCGAGTGGGGGCGCGGTGCCGGGGCCGGCGCGGTTACTGACCCAGCAGTTTCAGCACGCTCTGCGTGCTCTGGTTCGCCTGGCTCAGCATCGCGGTGGATGCCTGGCTCAGGATCTGTGCCTTGGCGAGCGCGGTGGTTTCCGTCGAGAAATCGGTGTCCTCGATCCGGCTGCGCGCGTCCGTCAGGTTGGTTTCGTTGCTCGTCAGGTTGTTGACCGCGGACTGGAGCTGGTTCTGCGTGGCGCCCAGGCTCGCGCGGCGGTTCACCACGGTGGCGATCGCGGTGTCGTAATTCGCCAGCGTCGCCGTCGTTACCGACGTGCCCGAGGCGACAACATTGGTGATGTTGGCATCGGTGATGAGGCTGGCGCCCAGATTCATCGAGATTGCGTCGCTCGCATTCGCGCCGGCCTGGATCGTGACCACGCCGCTGGTCCCAGCGGTGCCGTTGAACAGGTTCTGACCGTTGAACTTGGTATTCGACAGTACGTTGGTGATCTGGGTCGCCAGCGCGTTCTGCTCGGCGGTGATGTTGGTAATGTCGCTGGCGGAATAGGTGCCGTTGGTCTTCTGGACCGCGAGTTCGCGCATGCGCTGCAGGTTGTTCGTGACTTCGTCGAGCGCGCCTTCCGCGGTCTGCGCCATCGAGATGCCGTCATTGGCGTTGCGGATGCCCTGCGCCATGCCGGTGATCTGCGACGTCATCGACGCGCTGATGGCGAGGCCGGCGGCATCGTCCTTCGCGCTGTTGATGCGCTTGCCCGTCGAAAGGCGCTGCATCGAGGTGGACAGCGCCATCTGTGCGCTGGTCGAGGCGTTGGTGGCACGCAGTGCCGCGATATTGCTTCCGATGACGGTCATGTCCGGTCTCCTCAGACGCTCTCCGCCGCCCCCAAGGCATGGGACGAGACGCCAGCAAGGATAACGGCCGGTTAGGAACGACTTTTAGCAAAAAAAATCGGGAGCCGACAAAATCCCCGGCGAGACCCTCGCCGGGGAATTTCGCGCGGCCGGGCAAGCCCGGGGGAGCGACCGATCCCGACACCCATGTGGGGGGCGGTATCGGGATCGGACCCCTTGGATTACTGGAGCAGCTTAAGCACGCTCTGCGAGCTCTGATTGGCCTGGCTCAGCATCGCGGTGGAGGCCTGGCTCAGGATCTGCGCCTTGGCGAGCGCGGTCGTCTCCGAGGAGAAATCGGTGTCCTCGATCCGGCTGCGCGCGTCCGACAGGTTGGTCGAGTTGCTGGTCAGGTTGTTCACCGCCGACTGGAGCTGGTTCTGCGTGGCGCCCAGGCTCGCGCGGCGGTTCACCACGGTGGCGATCGCGGTGTCGTAGTTCGCGAGCGTTGCCGACGTCACCGATGCCCCCGAGGCGACCACGTTGGTGATGTTCGAGTCGGTGATGAGGTTGGCGCCCAGGTTGAGCTGGATCTGGTCCGACGTGTTCGCACCCGCCTGGATCGTGACTGAGCCGCTGGTGCCCGCGGTGCCGGTGAAAAGGTTCTGGCCGTTGAACTTGGTGTTGGTCAGCACGTTGGTGATCTGCGTGGCGAGCGCGTTCTGCTCGGCGGTGATGTTCGTGATGTCGCTGGCCGAATAGGTGCCGTTGGTCTTCTGGACCGCCAGTTCGCGCATGCGCTGCAGGTTGTTCGTGACCTCGTCGAGCGAGCCTTCCGCGGTCTGCGCCATCGAGATGCCGTCGTTGGCGTTGCGGACGCCCTGATTCATGCCCGTGATCTGTGCGGTCATCGACGCGCTGATGGCGAGGCCGGCGGCATCGTCCTTCGCGCTGTTGATGCGCTTGCCGGTCGAGAGGCGCTCCATCGAGGTCGACAGCGCCATCTGGGCGCTCGTCGAAGCGTTGGTGGCGCGCAGTGCCGAGATGTTGGTTCCGATGACAGTCATGTTGGGTCTCCTTTTCAGCGCCCCCCCGTTTTCCGAACTGGAAGCCGAGCCGCTGAATGCACAAACGGCAACCCACCGGCAGACTTTAGCCGGCGACCAAACAATTTTTGCCGGTTCTTGCCGGCCGCGTTGCCGGCAAGAACCGCCCCGCGCGCGTAGGAAAACCACGCCCGCGCGCGCGCGATCGCCCGCCCGGAAAAATTCTGCCGGGCGGCTGCCGCATTAACGGTCGATTTACCAACCGGATGGCATTTGGAGCATGTCGAAAGGGACATTGCATGCGCTCGATTTTTCCATCTGCCGCCGTCACCGCCCGCAAATACGCGCTCGTCTCGTCGCTGCGGTCGCAAGGCTTCGGCATCGGATCGGCCACCGCCCAGCCGGGCCCGCGCGACCTGTTCCTGGTCTGCGAGGGCGAAGTGCCGGCCGCACCGGCCCGCACGATCGTGATCGGCGACGAGGGGCGCACCGTCCTTCCCGCCCGCGACGGCAATCCGGCGCGCATCGCCTTTGCCCCCCAGGATGCCGAGATCGGCCGCGCCTTCGCCCGCGCGCTGATCGCCGGCCCCGAGATGCCGACCGCGGCGGACCCCGAATCGCTCGCGCTGATGGCGCTGTCCGAGCGGGTGGCGCAGGCGGACATCACCGTGCTCATCAACGGCCCGACCGGCACCGGCAAGGAAGTGCTGGCCCGCGCGATCCACAACCAGTCGGCGCGCAAGGACGGCCCGTTCGTCGCGATCAACTGCGCGGCCTTGCCCGAATCGATGCTGGAAGCGCTGCTGTTCGGCCACCAGAAGGGCGCGTTCACCGGCGCATCCTCGGGCGGCGAAGGGTTCTTCCGCGCGGCGAACGGCGGCACGCTGCTGCTCGACGAGATCGCCGAGATGCCGCTCCAGCTCCAGTCCAAGCTGCTGCGCGTGCTGCAGGAGCGCGAAGTCGTCCCGATCGGGGCGAGCACGCCGCAGCCGGTCGACGTGCGCATCGTTGCCTGCGCCAACCGCGATCTGCAGACCGAGGTGGCCGAGGGTCGCTTCCGTTCGGATCTCTATTACCGGCTCGCGGTGTTTCCGCTGACCACCAAGCCGCTGTCGCAGCGCCGCCAGGATATCCCGGCGCTCGCCGCCACGATGATCCTGCGCCATGCCGGCAACCGGCAGATGATCCCCTGGCCGGACCAGGCCGCGGTCGACCTGCTCGTGGCGCACGAATGGCCGGGCAACGTCCGCGAGCTGGAAAACGTGATCCAGCGCGCGCTGCTGTTCGCCGCGGGCGACACCATCCATGCCGATCACATCGTGTTCGACCGTCCGCCCCAGCCCGCCGCAGCGGCGGCGGAGCGGAGCGCGGACCTGCCCGCCACGCTCGGCAACATCGTCCAGATCAGCGAATTCGCCGCCATCCGCGAGACGATGCGCGCGTGCGGCGGCAGCCGGATCGAAACCGCCAAGCGGCTGGGCATTTCGGAGCGCACCTTGCGTTACCGTCTCGCCAAGGCGCGCGAACAGGGTGACGACATCGTCCGGGCGGTCTCGGCATGAGTATCGCCGGGATCGGCGGCGGCGCGATGAGCGTCGACCGGGTGATGCAGCTTCGGCAGCAGATCCTGGAGCGCAACCAGGCGCTCGCCCGCGCCAACACCAGCGCCGCGGCCACCACGCCCGCCGCCGAGACGAAGCCGACCAGCTTCGCCTCGACGCTCGACGATGCGCTGAAAAGCGTGAACGACGGCCAGACCCAGGCCGCCAAATTGTCCGAAAGCTACGAACGCGGCGAGACGGTCGATATCGCCAAGGTGATGCTGGCACGCCAGCAGGCCTCGGTCGGCTTCGAAGCCACGCTTCAGGTCCGCAACAAGCTCCTGTCCGCCTACAAGGACATCATGAGCATGCCGGTGTAACGCCATGAGCACAGCCCTCACCACCATCACCCCCGGCGCGCCCGAACGGTTCGCCAATCCTCTCCACCAGATCCGGGGTGCGCTCGCGCAGCCCGCGGTGCGCCGCTCGCTGCCGATGGCGCTGATGGTCGGCCTGATCGCCGCCGCGGCACTCGCCTGGATGGCGCTGGCGACGCCGACGCAGAAGACGCTCTTCACCGGGCTGCCCGATGCCGACAAGGCCGCGGTCACGTCCGCGCTGACCACCGCGAACATCAAGAGCCATGTCGACGAGGGCACCGGCGCGCTGACCGTGGCGGAGGAGGATTACAGCAAGGCCAAGATGCTGCTGGCGGGCCAGGGCCTGCCCAAGGCGGCGCCCGGCGGCTATGCCATTCTCGACCAGTTGCCGATGGGCGTCAGCCGCGCGGTGGAAGGCGAACGCCTGCGCCAGGCACGCGAGACCGAACTCGCCCGCTCGATCCAGGACATCGACGCCGTCGCCGAGGCGCGCGTCCATCTCGCCATGCCCGAGGCGAGCGTCTTCGTGCGCGACAATGCGAGCCCCTCCGCTTCGGTGATCCTGAAGCTGCAGGGCGGCCGTTCGCTCTCCGACGCGCAGGTGGCGTCGATCGTGAACCTCGTCGCCTCGTCGGTGCCGGGGATGAAGCCCGAGGGCGTGACGATCGTCGACCAGCTCGGCGCGTTGCTGACCAAGCCCGGCGGCGGCGCGGGCGGCGGCAACGGCAATGACGAGCGGATCGATTTCCAGCGCCGCGTCGAGGACAAGTACCGCACCCAGCTGATCCAGCTGCTGACGCCGCTGCTGGGCGCCGGCAATTTCACCACCGAGGTGCAGGCCGACGTCAATCTCGATGAAAGCCAGGCGACGCGCGAAAGCTACGACAAGGCGGGCGTGCTGCGCGCCGAGACCGGCAATTGGACCGGCAACCAGAAGGATGGCGCCACCGCACCGGGCGGCATTCCCGGCGCGCTGAGCAACACGCCGCCCGCCGCCAGCACGCTGACGACGCCGCAGCCCGCGACCGGCAATCCCGGCACCCCGGCGCCCGCGCCCGTCGCCGGCGGCGCCGCGCCCGATCCGCAGAAACAGTCCGATCAGTTCCAGCGCGCCTATGATCTCGGCAAGGAGGTTTCGGTGACGCGGGCGGCACCGGGCAGCATCAAGCGCCTGTCGGTCGCGGTGCTGCTGCGCGATCCCGACAAGGGCCGCCGCACGACGATGGAGATCGGCCAGATCACCGATCTGGTGAAAAGCGCGGTCGGCTTCGACCAGGCACGCAACGACAACGTCACCGTCATCAGCAAGAAGTTCGCCGAAAACGACCTCGCCGCCGCCAAGCCCGCCTGGTACGACAATGCCTGGCTGCCGATCGTGGCGCGCAACGTGACCGCGATCCTGATCGCGCTGCTTGTGCTGATGCTGGGGGTGCGGCCGCTCGCCAAGGCGCTGATGAAGAAGCGCGAGGACGCCACGCCTACGCTGGCCATCGCCGGCCCCGCGGAGCCCGAAACCGACGCCGAGGGCGTGCCGACCGCGCCCGTCAGCCTCGACCAGCTCGAAAGCACGCGCGGCTATGACGACCGGATCGGCGCGGTGCGCGGCTTCACCCGCGACAATCCGACGCGCGCCGCGCTCGCCGTGCGCGACATGATCAAGTCATGAGCGACGCCCTCCCCGCCCCGGCCGCGCTGCGCAGCTATACCGGCGTCGAGCGCGCCGCCGTGCTGATGATGCTCGTCGGCGAGGAGGAGGCCGCGGCCATCCTCCAGAAGCTCGATCCCGAGGAGGTCCGCCAGTTGGGCGCGGCGATGTTCAAGGTCGCCGATGTTTCCGAACAGGAGGTCGAGGACGTGCTCGACGATTTCGTCGGCCGCGCCCGCGAGCGCACCGCGATCGGCTTCGATCCGCGCCCGAAGATCGAGGCGGTGATGAACCGCGCGCTCGGCCCCGAAAAGGCCGAAAGCGTGCTCGCGCGTATCACCCCGCCCGAGGCGGCGTGCGAACTCGAGCTGCTCGACTGGCTCGATGCCGGCGAGATTGCGGCGATGATCGAGAAGGAGCATCCGCAGATTGCCGCCGTGCTGATCGCGAACCTGGACGCCGCCGTCGGCGGGCAGGTGCTCGAACTGCTGCCCGATGCGGTGCAGCCCGATATCCTCCACCGCATCGCTCGGCTGGGGCCGATCACGCCCGAGGCGGTCGAGACGCTGAAGACAATGCTGGCGAACCGCACCGGTTCGTCGACCCAGAGCACCGGCGTGACGCTGGGTGGCACGCGCGAGGCGGCCAAGATCCTGTCGGGCGCGCGCAAGGCGACCGAGCAGCGCGTGATGCCCAAGCTGTTCAAGATCGACAAGGATGTGGCCAAGGCGATCGAGGAGGCGATGTTCGTCTTCGACAATCTGCTGGAGATGGACGACAAGAATCTCGGCACGCTGATCCGCAACGTCGACGGCGACATCCTCACCCGCGCGTTGAAGGGCGTGGACGAGACGATCCGGGCGCGCTTCCTCGGCTGCATGTCCGCGCGCGCCGCCGACGGCATCCGCGACGAGATGGAGGCGCGCGGGCCGATGAAGCTCGCCGAGGTGCTGGATGCGCAGAAGGCGATGATCCAGATCGCGCGCAACCTGGCCAAGGACGGCACGATCATGATGGGCGCGGGCGATGACGATTATGTCTGATTTCGTCGCCGGCTTCGCGCCCCGCCATCAGGCCGCGCCGCACGTGCTGGCCCAGGCCTTCGCCCCCGCCAGCGGCTTCGCTACCATCGACATCCGCGAACGCAGCGGCGGCGGAGCGCCCGCCACGCCGCGCCATTTCAGCCCCGCCGACCGCGACGCGCGGCCGACCGAGGGCTGGGATCCGCTCGATCCGGAACAGACCGACAGCCTCTATATCGATCCGCTCGAGGACGCGCATTCTGCGGGCTATGCCGAAGGCTATGCCGCCGCGCAGGCGGCGAACGCGGGAGAGGCCGCGCGCGACCGCGCGCTGCTCGATGCGCTGGGCGAGAGCCTGGGCACCGGCAGCCGGCTCGACCGCGAACGCGTCGCGCGCCAGATGCGCCAGACGGTGATGCTGCTCGTCGCCAAGCTGGTCGGCGAGATCGGCATCTCGCCCGATCGGCTCGCCGAGCGGATCGACGCGGCCACCGACCTGCTCGCCGACGAAGCCGAATCCGCGCTGCTGCGCGTCCACCCCGACGACGTGGCGTTGCTCGAGGGGCGCCTGCCGCGCAACCTGTTCGCCGCCGGCGACGCCGCGGTGCCGCGGGGCAGCTTCGTGCTCGAATCCGCCTCGACCATCGTCGAGGACGGGCCCGAATTGTGGCTGGAGCAACTGACCGCGGCGATCGACCGCGTGGGCATGCCCGGCGCATGCTGAACCGCTTCACCGCCGATTATCTCGATACGCTGGCGGCGGCCGATTTCGTGGCCACGCCCAAGGTCTCGGGTCGGCTGTCCTCCTATGACGGGCTGTTGATGGAGGCGGTCGGCCTCACGCTGCCGGTCGGCACGGTCTGCCAGGTGGGCGGGCATGGCGATGCCAAGGTCGAGGCCGAGGTGATCGGCTTTCGCGGCGGCCGCACGCTGCTGATGAATCTCGGCGGCCCAGCCGCATTGCTGCCGCGCGCGCCGGTGCGCCCGGTGGGGGCGCCGGGCGAGGCCGAAGTGGGCGCCGCGCTGCTCGGCCGCGTGGTCGATGGCGCGGGCAAGCCGATCGACGGATTGGGCCCGATCCGCGGCGCCGGGCGCTGGCCGCTGGCGGGCAAGCTGCAATCGCCGCTCGACCGCGGCCGCGTGCTCCAGCCGCTCGACGTGGGCGTGCGCGCGATCAACGGGCTGCTGACCGTCGGCCAGGGGCAGCGCGTCGGCATCATGGCGGGATCGGGCGTCGGCAAATCGGTGCTGCTCGGCATGATCGTGCGCGCCGCCGAGGCGGACGTCGTGGTGATCGGGCTGATCGGCGAACGCAGCCGCGAAGTCGCCGATTTCCTTGAAACCAAGGTCGCAGGCGCGGCGCGGGCACGCTCCGTCGTGGTCGCGGTGCCCGCCAACCACTCGCCCGTGCTGCGCATCCGTGGCGCGCTGCGCGCCACCGCCATCGCCGAGGCGTTTCGCGCCGAGGGCAAGAACGTGCTGCTCATCATGGATTCGCTCACCCGCGTGGCGCATGCCGGGCGCGAGATCGGCCTGGCGCTGGGCGAGCCCGCATCGGCACGCGGCTATCCGCCGTCCGCCATCGCGATGCTGCCCAATTTGATCGAGCGCGCGGGCGTCGACGTGCATAGCGGCGGATCGATCACCGCGATCTACACCGTGCTCGCCGATGGCGACGACGGCAACGATCCGGTGGTCGATTCGGCGCGCTCCATTCTCGACGGCCATATCGTGCTCAGCCGCGCGCTCGCGGAACATGGCGTCTATCCCGCGATCGACGTCAGCAAATCGGTGAGCCGCGTGATGACCGACATCGTGCCCGCGGAACACGCCCGCGCCGCGCGGCAGCTGCGCCGCCACCTCGCCACGTACGAGGAGAATCGCGATCTCGTGCTGATGGGCGCCTATCGCAGCGGCGCCGATCCCGCGATCGACCAGGCGATCGCCTGTCACGCCGCGATCATGGAATTCATCCGCCAGGATGCCGACGCCGCGGTCGCGCAGGCCGATGCCGTCGCCGAACTCGTCGGCGTGTTCGGCACCGGCTGATGCGCGACCGCGGCCAGACGCTCGCGCGGCTGCACCGCGTGCGCACCATCCAGTTGAACCTCGCGCGCGCCGACGAAGCGCGCGCGCACGACAAGGCCGCGACCGAAGCGGCGCTCGGCGCCCGCATCGCCGAACTGGCCGACGCCATCGCGCCCGCGCCTCAGGCCATGGCCGGTTTCTCGCTCGGGGCGGCGGCTCATTACCGCGAGAAGCTCCAGATCTCGGCCGATGCGGCGCAGGCGCGTGCCCGCAGCGCCATGGTCCGCGCGGAGGCGGCCACCGAAACCGCCCGATCGGCGTGGCGCGATCAGGCCGCCATGGAAAAGCTGATCGCGCGCGCCGATGCCGACGCGGTGCGCCGTGCGATGAAGGAACTGGAAGCCGCGCCGTCCACCACGCGCACCCGGCACGATCCTTGCGAACCGTAACGTGAGACGTTGTTCAGAGACCCTTCGCATGATCCAGCCCGTGTCCACGCCCCGCACCCCTTCCGTCACGACGGCGGGCCGCGTGGCGTCGTCGCCCTCGCCGTTCACGCTGTCGCTGGCCGCGGTTTCGGGCAGCGACGCCCCCGCCGATCCGCCGGTTGCGGGCGCGACGCTGCCGGCGGCGGACGGCAACGCCCGGCAGGACACCGCCGCCGACGGCAGCGATCTGCCGAATAGCGACGCCTCGTCCGATCCGCGCCTCGCCTGGATCGCAGCGCCCACGACCGCAACGGCGACGATCGACATGGTCGTGGCGGCTGCGCCCGCCGTCGCGGCGGATACACCCAAGCCGGCGGCCGGGTCCGTTCCGGTCATCGCTGCCGCGGTAGCGGCGGCCACCCCGTTGCTCGCCGCCGATCCGGCCGCGCCGGGGCTCGCGATCCAGCCCGCGACGCTCGAGCCCGATCCCGCCCCCGCCACGACGCCGTTGCCCGTCCCGCTACAGGCGGTGCCCATGAAGGCGAAGCCGGTTCCCGCGCGCGCCGCGCTCGCCACCCCGGCAAAGCGGGCACCGAACGACGCCGCGTCGCCGTTGGTGGCCCAGGCCACTTCGGAGACTCCCGCGATCGCATCGGCCGATCCCGATCCCGATCCGGCACCCGACACCGAGCCGGTGGCCGACTCCGGCGCGGCGACCATGATGGTCCTCGACCCTGCGGCGATGATCGCCGCCTTCGTCCCGCCGGCGGCACCGCCGATCCCGGCCGCACCCGCACCCGCATCGGGATCGGCGCCGGTCGCGACGCCTGCGATCGCCGCCGCGCCGACGACGGCCGGCGCAGCGATGGTGGTGCCACTGCAAGCCGCGCCGGCTTCGGTGACCATCCCGGCCTCGCCCGATCCGACGTCATCGATCGTCGCACCCGTCCTGCCCCCGGCGGCGACCGCCGCCGCACCGGTAGCGGCCAGCGCGTCGCCGACCGTCGCCACGCAGACTACCCCGGCCACGGCGATGGCCGCGCTCCTCCCGCCGCTCCCAAGCGCGGCGCCCGACGTCACGGCCGTTCCCGCACTGATACGGTTCGCCGCGACACCCCTGCCGGTGACCGGAAGCGATCTGGCGAGCACCATGGCCATCACCGCGCCGGCCCCCGCGCCCGTTCCGGCGTCGAGCGTTTCGGGAATCCAGCCCCTCGCCATCGCGGCGGGGCCGCTGCCGATCGCGTTGCCCGATCCTTCGCGCCCCGCGACCGCGACGCCCGCGCTTCAGGCCTTTGCCGGCGCGATGCGGGCCGGGTGGAAACAGGATACGCCATCGGGCACGCGCGACGACGGCGATCCGGTCGCGCCGATGGCCGCCTCCGCGCTCGCGCCGATGGAAACCGTCCGTCACGCCGTCGCCGCCACGGGGGCGGCGCAGGAGCAGACGCTCGACACCCGGCGCGACCATTGGCCCGCGCAGATGATCGATCACATCGAATCTCTGCGCGATGCGGCGGACGCGACGAGTTCGAAGATCCGGGTGGTGCCCGATGCGCTCGGCACGATCGACCTGTCGGTAAAGCGCGACGGCGACACGATCCACGTCCATTTCGCCGCCGAACAGGCCGCCACCCGCACCATGCTGGCCGACGCGCAGCCGCGGCTGGCGGAAATCGCGCAGTCGCGCGGGCTGCGCCTGGGCGACACCAATGTGGGCAGTGGCGGTGGCCAGCCCCAGGCGCAGCAGCAGCGCATGCCGGCCCAGCCCCTGCTCACCCCCATCCCCGCCCCGGCACGCGCGACGGTCGCCGTGGGGGCGAATGACGACATCCGCATAGCCTGAGGAATCACGAAATGAGCGACAAGAAGGACGCAGCCACCGACGCCCCCAAGAAGAAGGGCAAGCTCGGCAAGCTGCTGGTGATCGGCGTCGGCACGCTCGTCCTGCTGGGCGGGGGCGTCGGCGCCGGGCTGTACGCGGCCAAATCGGGCATGATGGGCGGCAGCGCCAAGGCGGCGCCCGTCGACGAAGGCCCCAAGCTGGTGCCCAAGAGCGAGCAGAAGCAGCCCAAGGAAGCCGGTGAAGGCGGCGGCAAGTCGGAAAAGGGCGCGCATGGCGACGGCGGCGACAAATACGCCTCCAACTATTATCCGATGGAGAAGGATTTCACCGCCAATCTCCAGAATTCGCCGCACTTCATCCAGGTCGGCCTCGCGGTTTCGACGCCCTATGACGATTCGGTGATCCAGAATCTGAAGACCGACGACATCGCGGTGCGATCGGCGATCCTGATGGCGCTGGGCGACACCCCCGAAGACCAGGTGTTCACGAGCGAGGGCAAGGCCAAGCTGGCCAAGCGGCTCGTCGATGCGATCAACGCGACTCTCAAGCAAAAGGAGGGATTCGGCGGCGTTGGTAACGTCTACTTTACCAATTTCGTTGTTCAGTGAGGCATGGTTAACGCGGCCTCCCACCCGACGGCGCCCGAACGGCGCGAGCGGCATCGCCAGGCGGCCCATGAGGGCATGCTCGGCGCGCCGAAGCTCAATCCGTTCGGCGATCTGCACACGCTGCAGCATCTGTCGGCACGGCTGGCCCGCGCGTTTCGCGGCGTGTTCGAGCCGCTGATGCGCCAGGAGCTCCGCTGCTGGGCCGAGCCGCTGGCCGTGCAGCGTTTCGCCGATTACCGCGCCGAGCGGATGGAGCCGCTGATCGCGTGGCTGCCGCTCGGCATGCAGGGCATGATGGCACACGGCCAGGCGCTGTGCGTGCTGGACGGCAAGTTCGTGCTCGAGCTGCTCGATCTGTTCTTCGGCGGCACCGGCGCCGCGCCGCTCACGCTGCCCGGCGAATTCTCGCCCGCGGCCGAAGCGATGATCGCGCGGATCGGCGCCATGGTCGCCGCCCCGCTGCGCACGGCATGGGAACCGCTCGCCCGGATCGACTTCACCGTCGGCCGCCCCGAATCGAACGCGGCGATGATCGCCGATATCGACGGCGAGGATCCCGTGGTCGTCACCCGGTTCGGCATCGCGGCGGGGCCGGCCAAGCTGGTCTTCATCGACCTCGTCTATCCCGTCGCCGCGCTGAAGCCGCACGGCGCCTCGCTCACCGCCAAGGTGCTGGGCAAATCGGCCGAGCCCGATCCCGCCTGGCGCAACGGTCTGACCCGCGCGGCGATGGACGTGCGCTTCCCGATCCGGTCGGTGCTCGCCGAACCCGTCGTGCCGCTGTCGATGCTGATGAACCTGAAGCCCGGCGACGTCATCCCGATCACCATCGCCGGCGACGTGCCCGTGATGGTCGGCACCGACCGGCTGGGCGTCGGCACCGTCGGCACCTCGAACGGCCGCGCCGCCATCCGCCTGACCGCCCTCACCCGCCTCGACGAAGGACAGAATTCATGAACGACATGACCGGGGGGTTCCCCGTCGATGCATCGGTCGCCGCCAATTTCCGGCTGCTGCAGGACGTCGACGTGAAGCTGACCGTCGAGATCGGCTCGACCAGCCTGACGCTGCGCGAATTGCTGGCGCTCGGCGAATCGAGCGTGATCGAGCTGGATCGCCAGGCGAACGAACTGCTCGACGTGTTCGTCAACGGCACGCTGATCGGCCGTGGCGAGGTGGTGACGGTGGGCGAGCGCTTCGGCGTGCGGATGACCGAACTGGCCGGTCCCGACAAGTCGGTCGCGGGCCGGGCCTGATCCGATGCTGTGGACCTATATCCTGAAGCTCGTCGTCCTGCTGCCGCTGGTGTGCGGGCTGATGATCGGCTGCCTCTATCTGTGGCGCAAGTTCGAGGGGCGGATGCCCGGCAAGCCGTCGTCGCGGATGATCGCGGTGCGCGAGACGATGATGATCTCGCCCGGCCTGCGCCTCGCGGTCATCGATTTCGAGGGCAAGCGGCTGCTCGTCTCGGTCGGCCGCGGCGGCGTCAATCTGATCGAGAAGGTCGACGCATGAGCGTGACGATCACCCGCCACGGCACCGGCCCCGCGCTGTTCGTGGCGGCGCGGGCGCGGCCGAAGCGCTCGGGGGCCAAGCTCGTCTGGATCCTGCTGGCGCTCCTCGTCGCGATCCTGATCGCCGCCCCCGCCTTCGCGCAAGCGGCCCCTGTGGCAGCGCCCGGCGTGGGCGATGCGGTCGATCGCGCGCTCGGCCAATTGGGCGGCCAGGCATCGGGCGGCACCGGCCAGAGCGGTTCGCTCTCGCTGTCGCTCCAGGTGCTCATCATCATGGGCCTGCTCACGATCCTGCCCGGCATCCTGCTGATGATGACCAGCTTCACCCGGATCGTCATCGTGCTGGCGATGCTGCGTCAGGCGATGGGCCTGCAACAGACGCCGCCCAACCAGGTGCTGCTGGGCCTCGCGCTGTTCCTCAGCTTCTTCGTGATGGCGCCGACGATCAACCAGATCAACGCACAGGCGATCCAGCCCTATGCCGCGGGCAAGCTCGCCGGCACGCAGATGATTACGACGGCAGGCGTGCCGCTGCATGACTTCATGGCCAAGCAGACGCGGGTCAAGGACGTCACGCTGTTCGCGAACCTCGCCAAATCGGGCCCTTATGCCAGCCCGAAGGACATTCCCTTCTCGGTCCTGCTCCCCGCTTTCGTCACGAGCGAGCTGAAGACCGCGTTTCAGATCGGCTTTCTGATCTTCCTGCCGTTCATCGTCATCGATCTCGTCGTCGCGACGGTGCTGATGGCGCTGGGCATGATGATGCTCTCACCCCAGATCATCTCGCTGCCGTTCAAGCTCCTCCTGTTCGTCCTGGTGGACGGCTGGGCGCTGACGATGGGCAGCCTCGCCAACAGCTTCGCGGTCTGACGGGCGATGGACGCCGATTATTTCCTGACGCTCGCCAACCAGACGATGTGGGTGCTGGCGCTGGCGTCCGCGCCGATCCTGATCCCCGCGCTGCTGTGCGGGCTGATCCTGGGGATGGTGCAGGCCGCCACCTCGATCAACGAGGCCACGCTGTCGTTCGTGCCCAAGCTGATCGTGGTGGCGCTGTCGATCGTGATCTTCGGCAGCCTGATCCTCGGGCTGCTGAGCGATTTCACCATCGGCATCTTCGAACGCATTCCGGATCTGGTGCGCTAGCGCGTGCTGGGCTTCGGCCTCTCGATCGAACCGCAGCTCTGGACGCTCGTCTTCGTGATGGTGCGCGTGGGGGCGACGTTCGTGGCGGCGCCGGTCTTCGGATCGGTATCGCTGCCGCTCGTCGTGCGCGTGTCGCTCGCCGGTGCGATCGGCATTCTGGTGATGGGCACGCATGCGATCGCGGCGCCTGCCAGTATCTTCAGCGTGGCCACGATGCTGTCCGTCGTGGCCGAGGCGCTGGTGGGGCTCGCGATCGGCTTCGTCCTCCAGATCGCGTTCGCCGCGCCGCTCGTCGCCGCCGAGATCATCGGCGGGTCGATGGGGATCGGCTTCGCCTCGTCGGTCGATCCGCAGAACGGCCATTCGAGCCCCGCGCTCGGCCAGTTCTTCTCGGTCATGCTCACGCTGCTGTTCCTGTCGATGAACGGCCACCTGATCCTCGTCGACATGGTCGTGCGCAGCTATGATGCGCTGCCGCCGGGCGCCGCATGGCTCGGCACGGAGCGGCTGCGCGGCATCGCGTTCTTCGGCGGCTATGCGTTTCTCGCCGGGCTGCTGCTCGCGCTGCCGGTCGGTTTCCTGCTGCTCTGCCTCAATCTCGTGATGGGCATGCTCAGCCGCGCCGCGCCCGCGCTCAACCTCTTCTCGATCGGCCTGCCCGCCAGCCTGGCGGCGGGCGTCGTGGCGCTGGCGGTCGCGTTTCCGGCGATGGGCGATTACATGCTGGTAATCGTCCGCGAGAGCCTGGCCGCCACGCAGAATCTGGTCTTCGGCTGATGGCGGACGAATTCGGCGACAAGACAGAAGCACCAACCGCCAAGCGCAAACGCGACGCGACCAAGGACGGCAACGTCCTGCGCTCGAAGGATTTCGGCACCGCGCTCGTGATGCTGGCGGGGGTGGCATGGCTGTCGCTGTTCGGGCCGGCGCTGGTCGGCGCGTGCAAGGCGCTGATGACGGCGAGCTTCCAGTTCGGACGCGGGGATATCGAGGATTTCTCGCCGTTTCGCGCGCTCGCCGAGGCGGGATCGAAGCTGCTGCCTTCGATCGGCCTGTTGTTCGCGATGACTTTGGTGGCCGCGATCCTCAGCACCGCGGGGCTCGGCTCGTTCGGCTTCAACGGATCGCTGCTCGCGCCCAAGGCCAGCCGGATCGACCCGATGGCCGGGATGAAGCGCGTGTTCGGCGCGAACAGCTGGATCGAGCTTGGCAAGTCGCTGCTGAAGATCGTGCTGCTGGGCGCGATCGGCGGCTATATGCTGTGGAACGCGTCGCACATGACGCTCGGCCTGTCCTCGTCGGATCTCTCCACCTCGCTCACCGCGCTGGCGGGCACGTTCATGGGCATCCTGCTGGTGATGGCGATCGGTCTTGCGCTGATCGCGGGGATGGACGTGCCGATCCAGCTCATCCGCCTGCTCGGCAAGCTGCGCATGAGCAAGCAGGAGATCAAGGACGAGCACAAGGAAACCGAAGGCTCGCCCGAGGCCAAGGGCCAGCTTCGCGCCAAGCAGCGCGCGATGGCGAACCGCAGCATGCGCAAGGCGGTGGAAAGCGCGCATGTCGTGCTGACCAACCCGACGCATTTCGCGGTCGCGCTGCGCTACGATCACGGCAAGGATCAGGTGCCCGTCGTGGTGGCGCGCGGGCGCGGCGCGACGGCGCTGGCGATCCGCGAACTGGCCGGCGGCAGCATCCCGGTGCTCGAATATCCCCAGCTCGCGCGCGCGGTCTATTACACCAGCCGCGAGGGGCAGGAGGTGCGCGACGACCTGTACATGGCGATCGCCACCGTGCTCGCCTTCGTGTTCGGCGTGAACGCGCGCGCGGGCGGCGCCACCCCGCCGCCGGTCGTCGTGCCGCCGGGCGCGCGCTTCGACGAGAATGGCGCAAAAACCTCCTAAATTCTCGCGCCGGCCGGCCGTTAACAGAATGACGCGGGAGCATGGGCGGAACATGGCATGACGACGACCACGAGTACCTCCAGCACGACGACCAGCACGACCGCGGCCTCGTCGATCGCGTCGATCACCTCGACGCTCGGCGTCGGATCCGGGATCGACACCGCCTCGCTCGTCACGTCGCTCGTCGCCGCGCAATATGCCGCGAAGAACACGCTGCTCGCGAACCAGGCGGACACGCTCACCTCGCAGATCTCGGGCATCGCCAGCGTCAAGAGCAGCGTCACCGGCTTCAGCTCGGCGTTCAACTCGCTCGTGACGGGGGGCACCCTGACCACGCAGCCGTCGAGTTCGAACACCGGCGTGCTGACCGCCACCGCGCAATCGGGCGCCAAGCTCGCCGGCCTGTCCGCCTCCATTCTCGTCAAGCAGCTCGCCAGCGCGCAGGCCGCGACGATGAACACCGCGATCCCCAGCACCACGGCGTTCAACACCGGCACCTTCTCGCTCCAGTTCGGCAGCGATTCGACCGATGCGAACGGCAAAACCAGCTTCACCGCGGGCAGCAGCAACCCGGTCAGCATCACCATCGGATCGGGTGACGCGACGCTCGCCGGCATCGCCGCCAAGATCAACGCCGCGGGCGCGAACGTCACCGCCACGGTGATCGCCGATGGTAACGGCCAGCGGCTGTCGATCAAGGGCGCGACCGGCCAGAGCCAGGCGTTCACGCTGACCGGTACCGACGATGCGTCGAGCACCGGCGGCACGAGCCTGTCGACGCTGAACGTCGGGCGCAACGCGACCGGCACGACGATCGGCACGGGCGCGCAGGATGCGGTGGTCACGCTCGACGGCGCGACGTTCCAGCGGTCGAGCAACACGATCAACAACCTCATCACCGGCGTGCGCCTGAGCCTGACGGGCACATCGACCACGCCGGTGACGATCGGCACGACGCCGCCCACATCGGCGCTGAGCCAGGCGGTGAACGACATCGTCACCACGTTCAACCAGGTGATGGGCGTGCTGCAGACGCAGACCGATCCGGTGAACGGCGTGCTCAAGAGCGAGACCACGGTGACCGGCCTGGCGCGCAGCCTCGGCGTGCTGACGACGACCAAGCTGGCAACTCCTTCGACCACCGGGGGCCCGAGCACGCTGGCCGAGATCGGCGTGAAGACGAACAAGGACGGCACGCTCAGCGTCGATTCGACGCAGCTCGCCACCGCGCTCGCCAATTATCCCGCCGATGTCGAGGCGCTGTTCGCGCTGGGCACGGGCACCGCCAGCACGGGCAACGGGCTGTACGCCGCGCTCAACGCGATCACGACGACCGCCACCAACAACACCTATGGCCTCGACGCCGCGACCGCGCGCTACACCGCGCAACAGACCACGGTGACCGGCGAGCAGGCGGATCAGACGACCGCGGCGGCGGACACCAAGACGCGGCTGACGCAGCAATTCTCGGCGATGGACGCCAAAGTCGCGGCGTATAAATCGACCCAGTCGTTCCTGACGCAGCAGATCGCCGCCTGGGACAAGAGCAGCTGATGACCAGCTACGCCACCCTGACGCGCGATCCCGCTGCCACCTATCGCCGGATCGACATCGCCGGCCGCACCGCGCAGGCCGATGGCCCCGCTCTCGTCCAGCTCCTCTACGAAGAGCTGGTCGCGGCGCTGCGCGCCGCCGCCTGGGCGACCGACAACCGCAAGTTTTCGGTCAAGAGCGAGCGGGTCACGCGGGCGACCGCGATCCTCTTCGCGCTGGAGGCCGGGCTCGATTTCGAGAAGGGCGGCGAGGTCGCGGTCACGCTGTCGCGGCTTTATGGCGGGGCGCGGCGCACGATCGTCAATGCCTCGATCGGCCATGATTCCGCGCCGTTCCGCAACACCGCCGCCACGCTGGAAGAGATCGCGGACGCCTGGAAGACCGCCCGCGCGGCGTGACGCGGCCGGTGCGGTTCAGCGGAACCAGTGCCGCCGGACGAAATAGAGCGTGATGACGACCGCGATCACCGTGCACAACGCCATCACCCCGTCGAACGCCCAAGGCTCGTCGGCATAGGGGATGCCCTTCACGTTCATGCCGAGCAGCCCGGTGATGAAGGTGAGCGGCAGGAACACCATCGCCACGATCGAGATGACGAGCGTGCGGCGATCGATCTGCTCGGCGCGCAGGTCGGTCAGCGCCTCGTGAGTCAGCGAGGATCGCTCGCGGATCGCCTCCAGCTCCTCGGCCATGCGCGCGGCGCGGTCGGCGGCGGCGGCGAGATGCAGCCGGTCGTCGTCCTGCAGCCATTCGCCCGGCAGGCTCGCCAGCTTCTCCAGCGCGGCGCGCTGTGGGCTGAGGAAGCGGCGATAGCCGATCGCGGCGACGCGCACGCGGGTGACGGTGCGGCGCAGTTCGAAGACCTTGTCGGCATCGAGCGCCTGTTCGCAATCGTCGAGCTGGTCGCCCAGCGCCGCCACCTCGGGATCGAGATCCTCGGTGATCGCGGTGGCGAAGGCGGCGATCAGATCGCCCGGATCGCGGATCTCGGCGGCCTCCACCACCTTTTCGACCGCGCCCACCGCCACGACGCGCTTGCGCGTGACCGAGAAGACGCGCCCCTTCACCGCCCAGATCCGCACCGAGGCGAGCAGGTCCGAACTGTCGAGCTGCTCGTCGCTGCGTCCGCGCAGGTTGAGATAGGCGCCGTCGCCGAACGCCTCGCAGCGCGGCCGTGTCTCGGTGGCGGTGAGCGCATCGACGACGTAATCGGACAGCTTCGCCTCGTCGCGCAGCCAGGTCTGCGCGGCTTCGGCGTTGGTCGACAGATGCACCCAGACGAGATCGGCGGTGCAGCCCAGCGCCTCCTTCACGTCCACGCGCACCGCCTCGCCGCCCGTGATCCGGAATCCGAAACCGCTCACCGCATCATCTCCACATCGACGGACAGGCCGGGTTCCACATCCGACGGCGGCGCGGCGCAAGCGATTCGCGCGGCATCGGCGCGCGCGCGGTTCAGGATCGCGGGCGGCACGTCGGGGCGGTGATACACGCGGTCGGCGCTGGCCAGCGCGCGCGCCTCGCGCAGCGTCAGTTCGTCGGGATCGGTGGAGCCCAGGCGAATGCACACCCGCTCGCCCGTAGCCCGGTCGCGCGCATCATCGCTGCCCAGCCAGCCATCCACGTCCGGATTCAGGCCGAGCGGATCGAGATCGCCGCCCGCCGCCATGGCGCGGGCGAGCGCCCGGCGGCGTTCGCCCGGATCCGGGAACGCGCTGCGCAGCCGTGCCCGTGCCGCGAACAGCGAATCCGCCAGCGCGCCCAGCGAGGCGGGCAGCAGCGCCTCCAGCCGCTGGCGCAGCGCGGCCGCCAGCCCGGCCGACACGCCACCGGTGCCGATCGCGACCAGCACCGGCGCCCGGTCGACGATCGCGGGCAGCGTGAAATCGCACAGATCGGGCCGGTCGACCGCGTTGACCAGCACGCCGCGCGCCTTCAACCGCGCGACCGCCGCCGTCGCCTCGTCCTCATCTTCGATCGCCACGATCGCGAGCGCCGCCACGCCTGCCTCGCCGACGATCGCCGCGCCCGCGCGTTCGAGCAGCCGCCGCTTGGCGTCGGCCCCCTCGCCCGCGCCGAGCAGGATCACCGGCCGGCCTGCCAGCCTGACGAACAGCGGCAGGCTGTGGAGCGTCACCGCTTCAGCCACTCCGGCACGCGTTCGGCGGCGATCAGCGTCTCGGCGCTCACCCGATCCGCCACGACCGCGAACCGGTCGCCGTCCACCAGCACCTCGGGCACCAGCGCGCGGCTGTTGTACGTGCTCGCCATCGTCGCGCCGTAAGCGCCGGCGGTGCGGAAGACGGCCAGATCGCCGCTCGCGACCGCATCGATCGTGCGGCCCATGGCGAATGTGTCGCCGCTCTCGCACACCGGCCCGGCGATGTTCGCCGTCATCCGCGCGCCCGAGGGCTTCACCGCGACGAAATCGTGGAACGCGTCGTACAGCGCCGGGCGCGCGAGATCGTTCATCGCGGCATCGACGATGACATAGGGGTGGGTCACGCCCGGCTTGACCCAGATGACGCTGGTGAGCAGCACCCCGGCATTGCCCGCGATCACCCGGCCCGGCTCGAACATCAGCGTCACGTCCCAGCCGGCGGTGGCGCGGGCGACCATGGCGCCATAATCCGCCGGGCTCGGCAACACGTCGTCGGGGCGATAGGGCACGCCCAGGCCGCCGCCCAGATCGACATGCGTGATCGCGTGCCCCGCGCCGCGCAGTTCGCCGACCAGTTCGCCGACGCGCGCATAGGCGGCCTCCAGCGGCGCCAGATCGGCGAGCTGGCTGCCGATATGGATCGCGACGCCGCGCAGGTCCAATCCCTCGAGCCCGGCCAGCCGATCGAACATGCCCGGCGCCTGGTCGATCGGCACGCCGAACTTGTTCTCCTTGCGCCCGGTGGAGATCTTGGCGTGGGTGCCGGCATCGACGTCGGGATTGACGCGCAGCACCGCCGGCGCGACGATTCCGCGCTCGGCGGCCAGGGCGGCAAGCACGACGCCCTCTTCCTCCAGCTCCAGGTTGAACTGGCCGATCCCCGCATCGAGCGCACGGCCCAGCTCGTCGCGCGTCTTGCCCACGCCCGAGAACACGATGTGCGCGGCCGGGATCCCCGCCGCCAGCGCCCGCGCCATCTCGCCGGCCGAGACGACGTCGGCGCCATAACCCTCGTCGGCAAGCAGGCGGAGCACCGCGATATTGGGATTGGCCTTGATCGCATAGGCGATGTGGACGCGCGGCCCGGCCGCGGCGAGCGCCTCGCGGAACACGCGCGCGTGACGGCGGAACGTCGCCGCGGAATAGACATAGACGGGCGTGCCGACTTCTTCGGCGATCGCGGTCAGCGGCACGTTCTCGGCATGGAGGATGCCGCCCTGTTCGTGGAAATGGTCCATCGGACCCTCGTCAGTTTGGCGGCGGCAAATCGAACTCGTCGCTGCGGCGGGCCTGGGATTGGGTGAGCAGCTCGTCGCTGCGCTGCGGGCGTTGCTGCGTCGTGGGGGTGAGCAGCTGTTTGGGCGTGGGCGTCGTGCGCGCGCCGTAAGGCGCGACCGGCAGCGCCTGCCCCGCCGGCGGTTTGAGCGCCGCCGCCGAGCCGCATCCGGTCAGCGCCAGCGCGCCCCCTATCGTGATCGCCAGGATCGGCCAGCGCCGCATCGTCATTCCCCCCGTGCCGCGCGGATCGCCGCGCGGACATTGTCGGGCGCGGTGCCCCCGAAGCTCGTCCGGCTGGCGACCGATGCGTCCACCGACAGCACGCCATAGACGCGTTCGTCGATCCGCGCATCGATCGCCTTCAGGTCGGCGATCGGCAGCGCGTCGAGCGCGACGCCGCGCCCCTCGGCCAGCTTCACCGCGCGGCCGGTGACGTGATGCGCCTCGCGGAACGGCAACCCGCCCTCGCGCACCAGCCAGTCGGCCAGATCGGTCGCGGTAGCGAAACCCGCCTCGGCGGTGCGGCGCATCCGGTCGGTGCGGAAGGTCGCGCTCTCCACCATGCCGGTCATCGCCGCGATCGACAGCGCGAGCAGGTCGTGCGCCTCGAACACCGGCGGCTTGTCGTCCTGCATGTCCTTGGAATAGGCGAGCGGCAGGCCCTTCATCGTCACCATCAGCGCGGTCATGCAGCCCATGATCCGGCCGCTATGCCCGCGCACCAGCTCGGCGGCGTCGGGGTTGCGCTTCTGCGGCATGATCGAGCTGCCCGTCGACCATTGGTCGCTGAGTGCCACGAAGCCGAAGGGCTGCGACGCCCAGAGCACGAACTCCTCCGCCAGCCGCGACAGGTGCAGCGCGGTCTGCGTCGCGCAGGTGAGATATTCTATCGCGAAATCGCGGTCCGACACGCCGTCGAGCGAATTGGTCATCGGCCCGTCGAAGCCGAGCGCCCTGGCCGTCATCGCGCGGTCGATCGGAAAGCCCGTGCCCGCCAGCGCCGCGGAACCGAGCGGCGAGCGGTTCATCCGCGCGCGCGCATCGGCGAAGCGCCCGGCATCGCGCGCGATCATCGCATGATAGGCCATCAGGTGATGGCCGAGCGTGACCGGCTGCGCGGATTGCAGATGCGTGAAGCCCGGCATGACGCTGGCGGCATGCTCGTCCGCGCGCGCCAGCAGCGCCGCCTGGAAGCCGGCGAGCGCGGCGAGCACCTGGTCGATCGCATCGCGCACCCACAGGCGGAAATCGGTCGCGACCTGGTCGTTGCGCGAACGCGCGGTGTGGAGCCGCCCGGCGACGGGGCCGATCAGCCGGGCGAGCTTCGCCTCGGTCTGCATGTGGATGTCTTCGAGCGCGAGATCCTCCGCCACGCCGTTCGCGGCATAATCGGCCGCGACCGAATCGAGCCCGGCGGCGATCGTGGCGGCATCCTCTGCCGAGACGATCCCTTGCGCGCCGAGCATCGCGACATGCGCCTTGCTGCCCGCCACGTCCTGGCGCCACAGCCGCTTGTCGAAGGGGATGGACGCGTTTATCTCGCGCATCACCGCTGCGGGCCCCTCCGCGAAGCGGCCGCCCCACATCGCATTGGAGCCGTCCCCCGTGGAACCGACCATGTCCTCGCGCGCCGCTATCGCCTGTCTCCTGGGCATCGGCCTCATGGCCGCTGGCTGCGATAGGAAATCGCCCGCGCCGGAGCAAGCGACGCCGACGCCCGCCGCCAACATCGTGGCCGCCAGCGACGAGGCCACCGCCCCCGCGGCGCCCGCCGCCCCGGCGCAGAAGCTCGATCGCAGCCACAAGGGCGAGACCCCGCCCGCGCTCGCCTTCACCGATCCCGAGGGCAAGCCCGTCACGCTCGCGGCGTTTCGCGGCAAGCCCGTGCTGCTGAACCTGTGGGCGACGTGGTGCGCGCCCTGCGTCGCGGAGATGCCGACGCTCGATGCTGCCGCCCAGCGGCTGAAGGGGCGCGTCGCGGTGCTGACGGTCAGCCAGGATCTCGACGGCAAGGCCAAGGTGGCGCCGTTCTTCGCCGCGCATGCCTTCAAGGCGCTTACACCCTATCTCGATCCGAAGCTCGGCCTCAGCCTGGCCTATCGCGCCAACCTGCCGACGACGATCCTGATCGATTCGACGGGCCACGAAGTATGGCGGATGACCGGCGGCAACGCCTGGAACACGCCCGAGGCCGCCAAGCTGATCGCGGAGGCGTCGTAACGCGGCGTCGCCGCGGGCGGGTATCGATGCGGGAGTGGGCGCTGGATGCCCCGTGAGGATTCGAACCTCAATAGGCGGTATCAGAAACCGCAGTCTTACCATTAGACGACGGGGCAACGGCAGCGGCGCGGCTCTAGGCGGGGTGTCCGGGGCTGTCAACGGGGTTCGGCGGCTCGCCTTGTCGCAAGGCCTTGCCTGCGCTACATCTGTGGCCAAGCACCGAACGGGCATCGTGCCCGCGCCGGCATAACAGAATAGCGAGCACCGCGGCATGGGGGACGAATCCGCCCGAATGCCGTACCGGCAGGACAGCCCTGCCCGTCCGGTTCCGGCCCGCCCGATGCGCGGGCGATGGTCCGATGCGCAGGCCTTTGCCGCGCTCGACCTGGGCACCAACAATTGCCGACTGCTGATCGCGCGTCCGCAAGGGCCCGGTTTCGCGATCGTTGATGCGTTTTCGCGCATCGTCCGGCTGGGCGAGGGGCTCGCCGCCTCGGGCAAGCTGAGCGATGCGGCGATCGACCGCACGCTCGCGGCGCTGAAGGTGTGCGCCGACAAGCTGAAGCGCCGCAACGTGACGCTCGCACGCTCGGTCGCGACCGAGGCATGCCGCCGCGCGACCAACGGCCCCGCCTTCATCGCCCGCGCGCTGGCCGAGACGGGTATCCACCTGGACGTCATCTCGGCGGAGGAGGAGGCGCGGCTCGCCGTGCTCGGCTGCCACGCGCTGATCGAACCGGGCGAGGATCCGGCGCTCGTCTTCGATATCGGCGGCGGATCGACCGAGCTGGTGCTGATCGACACCTCGGGCCCGATGCCGCGCGTGCTCGACTGGCATTCGGCGCCCTGGGGCGTCGTCTCGCTGACCGAAAGCGCGGGCGGCGGCGAGGGCGAAGCGGGGCGTGCGGACGCCTATGCCCGGATGCGCGCGCTGGTGATGGACAGTTTCGCCGCCTTCGCGCGCCGCCTGCCGCGAAACGTGCGTTCGCCACGGCTGCTCGGCACCAGCGGCACGGTGACGACGCTCGGCAGCGTCCACCTGCATCTGAGCCATTACGACCGGTCCGCGGTGGACGGGCTGATCGTGCCCTCGGCGGCGATGCGCGACATCAGCCGCGACCTTTCGCGCATGTCGATCCAGGAGCGCGCGCGTGTGCCCTGTATCGGGCAGGAGCGCGCAGACCTGGTGGTGGCGGGCTGCGCCATCCTGGAGACGATCATGGACCTATGGCCAGCCGAACGGCTCGGCATCGCCGATCGCGGCATTCGCGAGGGCATCCTGCGCCGGCTCATGGGAACCCCCCGGCCGTGAGCCGCGGCGGTGGCGGCGGCCATACCCGCGTGAAGACCGCGCGCGGGCGCACCGCGGGATCGACGCGCTGGCTCGAACGCCAGTTGAACGACCCCTATGTGAAGCGCGCACGCGCCGAGGGCTATCGCAGCCGCGCCGCGTACAAGCTGATCGAACTGGACGAGCGATTCGCGTTCCTTAAGGGCGCGAAGCGGGTGGTCGACCTGGGGCTGGCGCCGGGCGGCTGGAGCCAGGTGCTGCGCCGCCAGGTGCCCAAGGCGGCGATCGTCGGCATCGACCTGCTGCCGGTCGATCCGATCGAGGGCGTGACGATCTTCCAGATGGACTTCATGGACGATGCCGCCCCCGACCGGCTGATCGAGGCGCTCGGCGGCGCACCCGACCTTGTCCTGTCGGACATGGCGGCCAACACGGTCGGCCATCCGCAGACCGACGCGCTGCGCACGATGGCGCTGGTGGAGGCGGCGCTGGCCTTTGCCTGCGACGTGCTGGCGCCGGGCGGCGCGTTCGTCGCCAAGGTCTTCGCCGGCGGTGCGGACCAGCAGCTCGTCGCCGAGATGAAGCGCAATTTCACGAGCGTAAAGCACGCCAAGCCACCGGCGAGCCGCAAGGGATCGGTGGAATGGTTCGTGGTCGCGCAAGGCCGGAAGTAGGCGCCTGCCGATGCGCACAGCGCAATTTCCGGCCCGGCCAGCGGGCAAAGCCCGTCTGACGATGCGGCTTCGCCGCGGCGGGGCCAATGGAGGGGGAGTGGTATAAAAGCGCGCTTGTAGGTAGCATCCCGCTACAAGCGTTCGCGCCGCGGCGAAGCCGCGGCGTCGGTCGAGGGGCACGCAGGCCCCTCGCCGGCCGGCATTCGGTTCGGCCTGAGCCGAACGGTCGCTAGCAAATGCTAGCGACCTACCTCACGCTTCGTAATCGCCGCCCAGATTCTGGTTCCGCGGCGGGGCGGCGGCGGTGAGGCGAAGCGCCTCGGCCGAGGCGGCCAGGCTGCCGATCGCATCGGCCTCGTCGTCATCGTCCTGCTGCACGCGCTGCAGGCCCGAGATGACCGATTCCTGAAGATGCGCCGGGCGCACCGTCTGCTCCGCGATCTCGCGCAACGCGACGACGGGATTCTTGTCACGATCGCGATCGATCGTCAGGTCCGCACCGCCCGAGATCTGGCGGGCGCGCTGCGCGGCCATCAGCACGAGGTCGAAGCGGTTGGGGATCTTGTCGACGCAATCTTCGACGGTGACGCGCGCCATGGTAACGCTTCCTTCGCAAACGACGATGGGTGGAAGCCGGTTTCGCTAGCGGCCGCGCGCCCGCAAGTCAAGGATTTCGCCTTGCCGTGCCGGGCGGCCGCGGTCCATCACGGCGCGATGAGCGAACCGAGCTTCACCGTCGACGGCAACCGGCTGACCCTCCTGACCGAGGGCGCCACGCGCTGGGCGGCGTTGATCACCACGGTCGAGGGCGCGCGGACGAGCCTGCGCGCGCTCTATTACATCTATGCCGACGATGCGGCCGGCCGCGCCTTTGGCGACGCGTTGATCGCCGCCGCCGGGCGCGGGGTGCAAGTCACGCTGATCGTCGACGGCTTCGGCAGCGAGGAGGCGGAGCGCCACGTCGCCTTCGCGCGCCTGCGAGAGGCGGGCATCACGGTGTGCGTCTTCTCGCCCCGGCTCGGCCGGCGCTATCTGTTGCGCAACCACCAGAAATTGTTGCTGGCCGATGGCGAAACCGGGCGCGCGCGGATCATGATCGGCGGCTTCAACATCGAGGAGGATTATTTCGGCAAGCCCGAGGATGCCGCCTGGCGCGATCTGGGGCTGGTGGTGGAAGGCGCCGCGGCGGGGCGGATGTCGCCCTATTTCGATGCGCTGCACGAATGGGTGATGCGCCCCAAGGGCAAGCTGCGCCACCTCAATCACGCGCTGACCCGGTATAGCGAGACGGACGGGCCGTTGCGCTGGCTGATCGGCGGCCCGACGCGGCGGCTGTCGCCCTGGGCGCGGACGGTGCGGACGGATATGCGCCGGGCGAGCCGGATCGACGTGATCGCCGGCTATTTCACCCCAAGCCCGACGATGCTGCGGCGGCTCGACCGGGCCGGCCGGCGCGACGCGGGCGTGCGGATCGTCACCGCGGCGAAATCGGACAACAACGCCACCATCGCAGCGGCGCGCTTCACCTATGCCGGGCTGTTGCGCAAGGGCGTGCGGATCTTCGAATATGCCGCCACCAAGCTCCACACCAAATTATACGTGATCGATTCGGCGGTGCATGTCGGATCCGCCAATTTCGACATGCGCAGCCTGTTCATCAACCTCGAACTCATGCTGCGGATCGAGGATGCGGCGTTCGCCGATCATGTCCGCGCCTATGTCGAGGGCGAGATCGCCGATTCGGGCGAGGTGACCGCCGCGCTCTACAAGGCGCGAACGGGGTGGTGGCAGCGCCTGCGCCAGTTCGGCGCCTATCTGCTGATCGCGGTGCTCGATCCCGGCGTATCGCGCGGGCTGAATTTCGGTATCGACGAATAAGCCGCGCGCGCGCTCAGTCCTTCCAGGCCCAATAGAGCTGGGCGGGGGGCACGTTCCACCATTCCATGTCGTGATCGATCGTCTGCCAATGCGGGGTGAGGAAATCCTTCACCTTGGGGCTGAACTGATAGACGAGGAACGCGCCGCCGGGGCGAAGCGTGGCATGCGTCGCCGCCGCGATCGCCGGACCGACGCCGGGCGGCAGCGTGGAGAAGGGCAGACCCGACAGGATGTAATCGGCATGCGCGAAGCCGTGATCGCCGACGATCTGCGCGACGTCCGCCGCCGAACCGCCCACCGCGGCGAAGCGCGGATCGGTTATGGTGTGGCGCAGATAGCGGATGAAATCGGGATTGGTGTCGATCGCGATCAGCTTGGCATCGGGCGCCATCCGGTCGAGGATCGGGCGGCAGAAGGTGCCCACGCCAGGGCCATATTCGACGAACAGCTTGCAATTGGCCCAGTCCACCCGATCGAGCATCTTGCGGATCAGCTTGTCCGACGACGGCACGATCGATCCGACCATGACGGGATGTTTCAGGAAACCGGAAAAGAACATCTGCCAGGGCGAGGGGACGCCGGCGGCGCGGCTTCGGGCGCGGCGGGCGGCGGTGGTCGAACTGGGCATCGGCTTCCTTACCTGATCCGCAAGCGCGGGCAACAGGTCCTCCCGTCGCACGTTTGCCGAACGATGTTCAAGGCCGTGGGTTGCACGCGCGGCCCGATCGTGACGCTTTGTTTCAGGAAGGAAGCATCCTACGCGGGGCGGATGATGGCGGATCGCACAGGGCAGACGGCGGTGATCTTCGTGTCGCAGCGCTCCGACTCGGATGCCGAAGGCTATGCGGCGGCGGCAGCGGCGATGGAGGCGCTCGCGCGCGTGCAGCCGGGTTATCGCGGGATCGACAGCGTTCGCGATGCCGCGGGGCTGGGCATCACCGTCAGCTATTGGACGGACGAGGCCGCTGCGGCCGCCTGGCGCGCGCACCCGGCGCATGCCGCGATTCGCGCGCGTGGGCGTACGGTCTGGTATGATCGCTACAGCGTCGCGGTCGCCACCGTCGCGCGCAGCTATGCGGGGCCCGGCGAATGACGCGGGCGCCGCGCTTCGACCGCAATTTCGCGCTGATGTTCCTCGTGATGCTGACGATCGCGGGCGGCAACACCGCTTTGCAATCGATCCTGCCCGCGCTCAGCCGCTCGCTGGGCGTGGCCGACCGCGAGACGGCCGCGGCCTTTTCCGTCTCGGCGCTGTTGTGGGTGATCGCCGCGCCGTTCTGGGCGAACCGGCTCGATCGGTTCGGGCGGCGCGCGATGATCCTGCTGGGTCTCGGCGGGTTTTCGCTGTCGCTCACGCTGTGCGGCCTGTTCCTGGCGGCCGGCATCAACCACTGGATCGCGGGCCCCACCGCCTTTGCCTGCTTCATCGGCGGTCGCCTCGTCTATGGCCTGTTCGGATCGGCGGCGCCGCCCGCTGTGCAGGCGCTGGTGGCGGGCGAGACGACGCGTGACGAGCGGACGCGGGCGCTCACCCTGCTCGCCTCCGCCTTCGGGCTCGGCACCATCCTCGGCCCCGCGGTCGCGCCCTATCTGATCCTCGGCACGATCGGCGGCGTCGAGATCGGGCTGGCGGGCCCCGCCTTTCTCGCCGCGCTGTTCGGGATCGCCGTGTGGCTGACGGTGCGGCTCAGCCTGCGTGCCGATCGGCCGGGCGAAGGCGGCAGCCGCGGCGCCAGCAGCGCCTATCCCTCGATCGGCGGCGCCCCCACCGGCGCGAGCGTCGCCGCGGCGACCGAGCCGCATGCCGAGCCGGTCGGCTATACCGATCCCCGCATCCGCGCCTGGATGATCGCCGGGCTGGTGGCGGGCCATGCGCAGACGATGACGAGCCAGGCGATCGGCTTTCTGGTGATCGACCGGCTTCACCTCGCGCCGATCGCCGCGCTGGAGCCGACCGGGATCGTGCTGATGATGGGGGCGGGCGCCGCGCTGCTCGTGCAATGGGGGATCATCCCCACGCTCGACCTGTCGCCGCGCCGGCTGATCCTGGTGGGCGCCGCGATCGCCGCGGTCGGCTGCGCGCTGACGGGGCTGGCCACCTCGCTCTACGGCATCGCCACCGCCTATGCGCTGGCCAGCCTCGGCTTCGGCTTCACCCGCCCGGGCTTCACCGCCGGCGCATCGCTCGCGGTGGGAAGCGCGGGCCAGGGTTCGGTCGCGGGGCGCGTAACGAGCGTCAACGGCGCCAGCTTCGTCCTCGGCCCCTCGATCGGCGTGGCGCTGTACGAGGCGCAGCATGCGCTGCCCTACCTCACCGCCGGTGCCGCGCTGGTGATGCTGTGCGGCTACGGGATGGCGGCTTTGAAGCGGTGATGCGGAGTGGCGGCGGATCGCTACCGGCCGTACCCGCATAAAACGCCGCACATCGTCGGATGGATGTCGTCCGATCCGACGCATCGGAAAAGA
>NZ_JAKNQJ010000030.1 GCF_022662335.1 Sphingomonas sp. CROZ-RG-20F-R02-07
GCAACGAGGCCGCCGGCGGCGAGGCCCGTGCCGACCGCAGCGCCCGCGCCGAGCTGCGGACCACCCGAGATGATGCCGTTGGCGACGCCAGGTCCGAAGATGCCGAGGCCCAGCAGCGACAGCGCGGCGAGGACCAGCCCCATCGCGTCCTCGATCGTCGGCTGGCCGGTGAACCCTTCTGTGAACTGGCTGAACAGGGTCGAGCCGATGCCGACGATGACGGCGAGCACCAGCACCTTGATGCCCGAGCTCATGACGTTGCCGAGCACGCGCTCGGCGGCGAAGGCAGTTTTGTTGAACAGCCCGAACGGGATCAGCACGAAGCCGGCGAGCGTCGTCAGCTTGAACTCGATGAGGCTGACGAAGAGCTGGATGGCAAGAATGAAGAAGGCAAGAATGACGATCGCCCAGGCGAACAGCAACACCGCGATCTGGATGAAGTTATCGAAAAACGAGACGAACCCCATCAGCCCGGAGATCGACTCCAGGATCGGCTTGCCGGCATCGAGCCCAACCTGGGCGACGCGGCCGGGCCGCAGGAACTCGGCTTCGGAGAGGCCCGTGCCGGACGCCTTGAGGCCGAGCCCCGCGAAGCTCTCGAACACGATGCGCGCGAGGTTGGTCCAGTTGTTGATGATGTAGGCGAACACGCCGATGAACAGCGTCTTCTTGACCAGCCGGGCGATCACGTCCTCGTCCGGCGCCATCGCCCAGAACAGTGCCGCGAGCACCAGGTCGATGGCGATCAGTACGCCGGCGAGCCACTTCACCTCGCCTTGGAGCAGGCCGAACCCGCTGTCGATGTAGCGGGTGAAGACCTCCAGGAAGCGGTCGATGACCCCGGTGCCGCCCATCTCAGCGCTCCCCTGCCATCGCCGAAGCGGCCGCCCGATTGGGCGCGAGCGGCCGGCGATCCAGGCTGAGGAAGCGGCGGCGGTTCTCCGCCCACGCCGCGAGGCAGCCGGCGTCATGCGCGCCCGGCTCGCCGAGCAACTGGCAGCGCCGCATCTCGGCCACCAGCGGATCGGAGGAGACCGACTGCATCGCCGGCGGTGAGGACTGAAGCCCCTCGCCTTCCCTCGCGGCCAAGAGTGCCGCGACGCCACAAAGCGCAGCACCGGCGCCAAGCGCGATCGACGTACGCCGCACGAACCGCCGGTCCAGCGCCCCGAGGCGGTCCGAGCGGAAGAGAAACCGTCGCATCGCCTGCCTCACTTGTGGAACATGGTGACAGTCGACGGCTGGTAGCCGGTCGGCGTCTGCAGGAAGCGGCGCAGTTGCTCCTGCGCCTGGGAGGATGCGGCCTGGCGCTGGGCGGCATCGAGCGCCTGCGCCCGGCCCTGCGCCACCACGGCGGCGGTCAGGTCCGAGAGCTGCTGCGCCTGGAGCGCGAGGAGTTGGTTGCCCGCCTGCGTCGCCTGGAGTGCCCCGGTCGCGCCTTGGCTGGCGGTGACGAGCGCCGACATCTGCGTTCGGTTGGCGTCGAGGTTGCCAACGACGGTCGCCTGCGTGCGCATCGCGTCCTGAAGCGCCTGCACCGACTGCTGCCAGCGCGCTTGCGCGCCGGCGACGAGCTGCTGGTCGGTCTGGGAAGCGGACGCGGGCGCGTATCGGGTCGCGAACGCCTGGTCGATGTTCCGGACGTTGTAGGCGATGCCCTGCGCCTGGGAGACCAGCTGCTGGGTGCGGGCGATGTTCTGCTCGAGAGCCTGTAGCGAGGAATATGGCAGGTTCGCCAGGTTGCGCGCCTGATTGATCAGCCCCTGCGCTTCGTTCTGAAGCGAGGTGATCTGGCTGTTGATCTGCTGGAGCGTGCGCGCGGCGGTCAGCACGTTCTGCGAGAAGTTGGAGGGGTCGAACACCGTCCATTGCGCGCGGGCCGGCACTGCGGAGAGGGCCAGCGACAGCACGCCGACACCGGCGGCCAGTTGTTTGCGGAAACGACGGACGGTCATGGGGTAAGCTCCTCGGGCAAAGTGCGGGCGAGATCGGCGGCCCAGCCGGCGCCGCGCGCCTGGAGCCAGGCCTGGGCGAAGCCATCGCGGCCGCGGGCCGCGAACAGCTCGGCGATGAGCGCTTGATCGGTCTTGGACGACGCGGCGGCGAAGGCGAGCGCGGCCTCGCCGAGGCCGAGCTCGAACAGCCGGTTGCCGCGGCGGGACTGGCAGTAATAGTCGCGCTTGGGCGTGGCTTGGCTCAGGATCTCGATCTGGCGATCGGAGAGGCCGAACCGGCGGTAGGTCGCGGCGATTTGGGGCTCGAGCGCGCGCTCGTTGGCGAGGAACACCCGCGTCGGGCAGCTCTCGATGATCGCCGGCGCGATCGGGCTGTTGTCGATGTCGGCGAGGCTCTGGGTCGAGAACACCACGCTGGCGTTCTTCTTACGCAGCGTCTTCAACCATTCACGCAGCTGGCCGGAGAAGCCTTCGTCGTCGAGCGCGAGCCAGCCCTCGTCGACGATCAGCAGCGTCGGCCGGCCGTCGAGCCGGTCCTCGATGCGGTGGAACAGGTAGGCGAGCACGGCCGCCGCTGCACCGGTGCCGATCAGGCCTTCAGTCTCGATCGCCTGAACATCCGCTTCGCCAAGCCGTTCGGCGTCGGCGTCGAGCAGCCGGCCCCAAGGGCCGCTCAGGCAGTAGGGCTGAAGCGCGCGCTTGAGCGCTTGGCTCTGGAGCAGGACCGACAGGCCGGTCAGGGTGCGCTCGTGGACGGGTGCAGAGGCGAGCGAGCCGAGCGCCGACCAGAGATGTTCCTTCACCTCCGGCGTGACCGCAACGGCCTCCCGGCCGAGGATCGCTGCGACCCACTCTGCCGCCCAGGCGCGCTCCTCGGGCAGGTCGATGCGCGCGAGCGGCTGGAGCGCCACCGGCTCGGCCGTGTCCTCAGACAGCGAGCCGCCGAGATCGTGCCAGTCGCCGCCCATCGCGAGCGTCGCAGCGCGGATCGAGCCGCCGAAATCGAAGGCGAAGATCTGGGCGCGATCATAGCGGCGGAACTGCATCGCCATGACGGCGAGCAGCACGCTCTTGCCCGCGCCGGTCGGCCCGACGATCAGGGTGTGGCCGACATCCCCGACGTGGAGCGAGAAGCGGAATGGCGTCGAGCCCTCGGTCTTGGCGACGAACAGCGCCGGCGCGTCGAGATGCTCGTCGCGGGGCGGGCCCGCCCACACCGCCGAGAACGGCATCATGTGGGCGAGGTTGAGCGTCGACATCGGCGGCTGGCGGACGTTGGCGTAGAGCTGCCCGGGCAGCGATCCGAGCCAAGCTTCCACCGCGTTGACGCCCTCGCGGATGCAGGTGAAATCGCGGCCCTGAATGGTCTTCTCGACCAGCCGCAGCCGCTCGTCGGCAGCGCGCGCGTCCTGGTCCCAGACCGTCACGGTGGCGGTGACGTAAGCTTCGCCGATCAGGTCGGAGCCGAGCTCCTGCAATGCCATGTCGGCGTCGGCCGCCTTGTTGGCGGCATCGGAGTCCATCAGCACCGAGGCTTCGTTGGTCATCACCTCTTTGACGATGGCGGCGATCGACTTGCGCTTGGCGAACCATTGCCGGCGGATGCGGGACAGCACCTTGGTGGCGTCGGTCTTGTCGAGCGCGACCGCGCGGACGCACCAGCGGTACGGAAAGGCAAGGCGGTTGAGGTCGTCGAGCAGACCGGGCCAGGTCCGCGAGGGAAAGCCGAGCACGGTCAGGGTGCGCAGGTGCGCGTTCCCGAGCCTGGGCTCCAGACCGCCGGAGAGCGGCTCGTCGACCAGGATGGCGTCGAGGTGCATCGGCGTCTCAGGCACGCGCACGGCATGGCGGCGGGTCGAGACGGTCGAGTGGAGGTAGGTGAGCGTCCCCTCGTCGGAGAGCCACGCCGCTTCAGGCATGAACCCGTCCAGCAGGGCCAAGACCCGATCGGTTCGATCGACGAAGCCGGCTAGCGCTACGCGGCCATCGGCGCCGGCGGCCGCGCGGTTCTCGTACAGCCAGCCCTCGGCGCGATCGGCGGCGTCGACCGGCGGCAGCCAGACGAAGGTCAGGAAATAGGCGCTCTCGAAGTGAGCGCCCTTCTCCTCGAACTGGAAGCGCCGTTCCATTTCCACCAGCGCTGATGCTGCGTCCGGGAAGCGGCTGCGCGGGTAGCGGTTCGCGGACACGCGCTGCGCCTCAACGAACACCGCCCAGCCGGAGCCGAGCCGGCGCAGCGCGCCGTTCAGCCGCGCCGTGGTCGAGACCAGCTCGGCGGGTGTGGCGGAGTCCAGGTCCGGTCCGCGGAACCGGGCGGTGCGTTGGAACGAGCCGTCCTTGTTGGCAATCACGCCGGGCGCGACCAGCGCCGCCCAGGGCAGGAAGTCGGCCAGCGCCTGCGGCTTCTTGCGGTACTCGGCGAGGTTCAGCATGGCGCTTCAGCTCCCGAGATGCGCGGGGTAGCGTAGATGCCGGCGCACCACGTCAACGAAGGCCGGATCGCGGCGCGCCGCCCAGACCGCGGCCAGATGTCCGATCAGCCAGAGCGCCGCGCCGACGATCCAGAGCCGCAGGCCGAGTCCGACGGCGGCGGCGAGCGTCCCGTTGATGATGGCGACGGTGCGCGGCGCACCGGCCATCAGGATCGGCTCGGTCAGAGACCGCCGGACCGGCGCGTAGAAGCCTGCAACGGGGTCGTCGCTCTCCAGCATCAGACGAGCGCCCCGCCGGAGAAGGAGAAGAACGACAGGAAGAAGGAGCTGGCGGCGAAGGCGATCGAGAGCCCGAACACGATCTGGATCAAGCGGCGGAATCCGCCCGACGTGTCGCCAAACGCGAGCGTCAGGCCCGTCACCACGATGACGATCACCGACAGGATCTTGGCGACCGGACCCTGGATCGAATCGAGGATCGACTGGAGCGGCGCCTCCCACGGCATGTTGGAGCCGGCGGCGTAGGCGGGCGCGCTGATTGCCGCGAGCGTGAGCATGGATGCGGCGCCGGCAAGCCGCCGACGAAGACGAACGATCATGGATGGTCTCCTGCTGAGGTGAGGCAATAGTCGCCCTGCCCGTCGAGCCCCTCGACGCGAGCGAGTTCGGCGAGCCGGCGGGCGGAGCCGCGGCCGGACAGGACGGCGATGACGTCGATGGTCTCGGCGATGAGCGCACGGGGCACGGTGATCACCGCTTCCTGGACGAGCTGCTCAAGCCGCCGCAGGGCGCCGACCGCGGAGCCGGCGTGCAGCGTGCCGACGCCACCGGGATGGCCGGTGCCCCACGCTTTGATCAGGTCGAGCGCCTCGCCGCCGCGCACCTCGCCGATGGGGATGCGGTCGGGCCGTAGCCGCAGCGCCGAGCGGACGAGGTCAGTTAGGGAGGCCGCGCCGTCCTTGGTACGCAGCGCCACCAGGTTGGGCGCGGCGCACTGCAACTCGCGCGTGTCCTCGATCAGCACCACGCGGTCGGAGGTCTTGGCCACCTCCGCCAACAATGCGTTGACCAGCGTGGTCTTGCCCGTCGAGGTGCCGCCCGCGACCAGGATGTTGGCGCGGCCCGCGACTGCCTCGCGCAGGAACTCGGCCTGGCACTCCGCCATGATGCCTGCCGCAACATAGTCGCCGAGCGTGAACACCGCGACGGCCGGCCGCCGGATCGCGAATGCCGGGCCGGCCACCACCGGCGGCAACAGGCCTTCGAACCGCTCCCCCGTCCCGGGCAGCTCGGCCGAGACGCGGGGGGATCCGGGATGGACCTCGGCGCCGACATGGTGCGCGACCAGGCGGATGATGCGCTCGCCATCGTCGGCTGACAGGCGCTCGCCAGTGTCCTCGAGCCCGCCGGCGAGCCGGTCGATCCAGAGCCGGCCGTCGGGATTGAGCATGACCTCACCGACACTGGCATCATCGAGCCAGCCGCCGATCGCGGGTCCCAACGCCGTGCGCAGCATTCGAGCGCCGCGGGCGTAGGCTTCGGGCCGGAATGCGGTGACGGTCACTGGCTACCCCGTGCTCGGCGCCGGTCACGGCGCGGATGGTCGACGGGGTGGATACAAAGCGCCCTGATGCGGGCTGCTCAACAAGCTCGACGGCGTAGAAGGGCTGTGGCGTAGAAACGGATGCAGAAGGGCCGGTCCGATCAGCCGCCCTGCGCGGAACTCTCCGGGCCGATGTCGCGCGAGACCTCGTCAGCCAACGACTGCCCCTTGGCGAGGCGCCGTCCGAGCGCTTCGACGAAGCCCTCGTAGCGTTCGCGGCCCTTGGCTTGGGCAGCCGGCTGAGCGGCGTCCGGCAGCGGCGGCGTTGATGTCAGCCAGAAGCGCACGAACAGCGCCATCGCCTCATTGGAGATGACCGTGTGACGCTCCATTCGCTCGATCGCCCGGCTCATGCGGTCGAGCCGGCGGGCCAGCGCCGCTTCGAGCTGATCGGCCGCATCGGGCGACAGATGCGAGGCGATCGCCGCCTCGACCACCTGGGCCTGCGGGACACGCGCCCGGGCGGAATAGTCGGCAAGCCGGGCGGCGAGCTCGGTGGACAGCCGGAACGTGTATTTGCCGCGGGCCGTCACAACGCCATGCCATCGTCAGGGTCCAGCGCAGCCTGTCGCGCCAGCCCTCCGAACCGGCGCTGCAGAATCCGCGCCTTCACGGCTTCGGTGTCCGGTTCGTCATCGGGATCGTCGAACTCGCGCACCGGGGCTGGCGGCGGCGCTTCGGGCGCGATCGCCTCGTGCTCGGGAAGATCGGGTTCGCGGCGGATGCCGGCATTGTCCGGGTCCTCGCCATTTGGCGGGGCGGCAGTCGCCGGGTCGGACTTGCTCCCGGTCGGCACGACCGCAGCCGGCGGCAGCGCCAGTGGCTTCAAGGCCGTCCAGTCGTCCGCGGGGCGAGCAGCGTGCGCGATCCTCTGCCGCTCTGGGAGTGGCAGCACCCGGGCGGCGAGACTGCGGTCGGCATAGTAGCGCGCCTTCTTGGCCCGGATCGGAGCTAAGCCGGAAACGAGCACCAGCTCGTCCGTCGGCGGCAGCTGCATGATCTCGCCCGGCGTGAGCAGCGAACGTGCGGTTTCCTGACGCGACACCATCAGGTGCCCGAGCCACGGCGATAGCCGGTGGCCGGCATAGTTCTTCGCGTCACGGATCTCCGTCGCGGTCCCCAGCGCGTCCGACACGCGCTTCGCCGTCCGTTCGTCGTTTGCCGCGAACGATACGCGGACGTGGCAATTGTCGAGGATGGCGTTGTTCGGTCCGTAGGCCTTCTCGATCTGGTTGAGCGACTGCGCGATCAGGAAAGACCGGATGCCGTAGCCGGCCATGAACGCGAGCGCGGACTCGAAGAAGTCGAGTCGCCCGAGCGCGGGGAACTCGTCGAGGAGCAGCAGCAGCTTGTGGCGCTTGCGCCTGTCCTCAAGCTCCTCGGTCAGCCGTCGCCCGACCTGGTTCAGGATCAATCGGACGAGCGGCTTGGTGCGGCTGATGTCGGACGGCGGCACCACGAGGTAGAGCGTCACCGGAATCGTGCCGTCAACGAGGTCGCGGATGCGCCAGTCGCAGCGGCGCGTCACCTGCGCCACCACCGGATCGCGGTAGAGTCCGAGGAACGACATGGCCGTGGAAAGTACGCCGGAGCGCTCGTTCTCGCTCTTGTTCAGGAGCTCGCGCGCCGCGCTGGCGATCACCGGATGCGGCCCGGCCTTACCCAGATGTGGCGTAGTCAACATCGCCCGGAGCGTCGTCTCGATGGGATGCTTGGGATTGGACAGGAAGCTGGCGACGCCGGCCAACGTCTTGTCGGCCTCGGCGTAGAGGACATGCAGGATCGCGCCGACCAACAGCGCGTGGCTGGTCTTCTCCCAGTGATTGCGCTTCTCCAGCGCACCTTCCGGATCGACCAAAATGTCGGCGACGTTCTGAACGTCGCGCACCTCGTTTGGTCCTCTGCGCACCTCGAGCAGCGGGTTGTAGGCGTCGCTTTCCGGGTTGGTCGGATCGAACAGGACGATGCGGCTGAAGCGAGCCCGCCAACCGGCTGTCAGGCCGTGGTTCTCGCCCTTGATGTCGTGGACGATGACCGAGCCGGCCCAGGTGAGCAGGGTCGGGACGACGAGACCCACCCCCTTACCAGAACGAGTAGGCGCAAAACACAGGACGTGCTCAGGACCCTCGTGTCGGACGTAGGCCCTGCCGAGTTGGGCGAGCAACAGCCCGTCCGGCCCCAACAGGCCGGCGGCGCGAACCTCCTTCTCGGTCGCCCACCGGGCGGAGCCGTAGGTATCGGCGTGCTTGGCTTCCCGCGCCCGCCATACCGACATTGCGATCGCAACAATGACCGAAGCGAACCCGCCGGCCGCGGCGATGTAGGCGCCCGTCTGGAAAACGTGCGGCGCATAGGCGTCGTACGCGAACCACCACCAGAAAAAGGCGGGCGGATGATATACGGAGTAATGCCCGACCATGAACCACGGGTGGCCGAGTTGCGCCTGGTAGCCGAGCTGCGCGGCCGTCCACTGCGTCGCGGTCCAAATGAAGGCCAATGCGATCGAACAGACGGTGAGGACCTGGCCCCAGAGGATGCGGGTGGCGTTCACGAAAACTCCGTCGCTGCGACGGAGCACGACTGAGATCATGCGTGATGAGGTGAGCAAGGTCTAATTGGCAAGGATCGCGTGTTGGCGAGCCATAGCGCGCATTTACCGGGGGGGGGGAGCCATCAGCGGACCTTGAGAACTGATCAGGAAGCGGAGGTTGGTCCGCTGCGGCGACACGACTGCAGGCGGCGGTCAGCACCTTATCCTGCCGGTTCGGCTTGGCGATCTGAACATTGCTAAGATTTCCGGACTCGCGTCTTGCGCAAGCTTGGCCTTAATAGGGTGGGAGGCGTGCGCATTGACCGACAAAAGTCACCTGGATGAGTTCGGCGCGAGCCGGGATCAACACCTTTCAAAGCAGTTGGTGGCAACCTTCATCGCTGGTCATCGCGACCCGGCGATAAAGGGGGCCGACTTGGTCACGCGCCTGAAGGATGTCATGGAACAAGCGTTACAGGAGCCGGCGAATGCGGCTGAAAGCTCTGACCGTCCGTAACTTCCGCGGCTTCGGTGCCGCGGCAGAGACTATCGACCTCGATAAGGATCTTGTCCTGTTCTACGGGCCGAATGGCCACGGCAAAACTAGACTCGCCGAGGCTATCGAATGGCTCTTCTACGGTACGACGAAACGCCGCCAGCGTGGCGAGGACTT
>NZ_JAKNQJ010000031.1 GCF_022662335.1 Sphingomonas sp. CROZ-RG-20F-R02-07
TGAACGACAGTCTCCCACCGGATAGCCGCGTCCGGCGACGGTACTCTCCGGCTCAGTCAGCCGAAATCCTGCTTCAAGGCCGTCACCAACGAGCAAGATGCTGTCTTTGCACCGCAATCAGCGCCACGCCGCCACGTTGATGTGGGTGCCCACCTCATTTCCGGTGAAGCGTCCAAGCCCGCCACGCCAAAGGTGATTTCCACTTTTCCGATGCATGGTGCCACTGTCGCATCGGGCCCAATGAAACTGAGCGTCACGTTTGACCGAACTATGCGACCAAGAAGCTATTCTTTCGTTCAGAAAAGCGCGGAGACCTACCCCGATTGTGGTACGAACGAGCCCGTGCAGTCGGGCGATGGTAAAACCTTCACGCTAACGTGCAAGGTCCAGCCCGGTCGTCGATACGAAGTCTGGTTCAACGATCCGCCTTACCTGAACTTCGCAGATCAGAATGGCGTGCCCGCAGTCCCGTTCGGGCTGAGTTTCAAGACAAAGCCAGATTCGGGTCACAGCCGATAGCGGTAACTGCCATTATGGCCGCCCCAGCCCATGCGGGGCCGGGAGCGGCCACTTGGCGTACATATGGTCCGTGATCGGTTGCGACTTTCCCTTTCTCGATCCCTCTCGAAAATGCCGGCGATCGCCACCCGTTCCCAACCCCGCCCACCCGCCGCCGTTGACCGCCCCCACCGGATTTGTCATCCCGGCGCGGGCCCGTTCGGGCTTGCCCATGCAAGAGTGTCGTCCATGTCCGAGCGTCCGATCTTCTTCGATGCCAGCGGTCGCCGGCGGCGGCGCTTCGCGCTCGGCGTCGCGGCGTTCGCGCTGTTGCTGGTGCTCGCCGTCGCGATGTTCGGCGTTTCGATCGGCGCGGTGCCCGCCGCGCCGCTGTTGCCGGTGCAGACCGAACGCAGCGCGATGAAAGGGTTGCCGGCGCCGCGCGGCGGCCTTCTCAGCCGCACCGCGCGCTCCGTCGATTATTATCGCCGGCAGCTCTTCGGCGCCGCGCCCGCGAGCCCGAAGGGGCAGGCGGCGGCGGCCGCCAACCCGCAGCTCGCCATCGCCTTTCACGCGCCTTGGGACGATTCGAGCTCGGCCAGCCTCAAGCGCCATGTCGAACAGCTCGACTGGCTGATCCCCGCCTGGGTCTCGGTGACGGGCCCGACGCACGACACCACCGTGTTCCGCGATCCGGTCGGCCGATCGATCATCAACCATGCGATCCACCGGCCGCAGATCCTGCCAATGGTGCAGAACGCGAAGGGCGGCGTGTGGGACGGCAAGGGCGCCGCGTCGCTGTTCGCCGATCCGGCGGCACGGCGCGCGCTGCTCGACCGGCTGACGCTGTTTTTGGCGAACAACCACGCCGCCGGCGTCTTCTTCGATTTCGAGGATCTGCCGCCCACCGCGCAGGCGAATTACCGCGCGTTCCTCGCCGAGGCGCATGCGCGCTTCGCGCCGCGGGGCTGGGTGATCGCGATCGCGGCGCCGGTGGGCAACGAGGATTGGGACCTGCGCGCCTATGCCCGGGTGACCGACAAGATCTTCCTGATGGCTTATGACGAGCATGAGAATGCGGGCGCGCCCGGGCCGATCGCGTCGCAGCAATGGTTCGCGCGGATGGTGGCGAACGCCGCGCGCGGCATCCCCGCGGCCAAGCTCGTCGTGGCGATCGGCAATTATGGGTATGACTGGCACGAGGGCGGCGGCGATCCCGTCGATGTCGAGGAGGCGTGGCAGGCGGCGCGCGATTCGGGGGTGATGCCCACCTTCGACCGGATGAGCCAGAATACGAGCTTCGCCTATCAGGACGGTGATATCCGCCATCAGGTGTGGCTGCTCGACGCGGCGTCCGCCTACAACCAGATCGCGTTCCTGCAAAAGGCGGGCGTGGGCAGCGTGGCGCTGTGGCGGCTGGGCTCCGAGGATCCAGGTATCTGGACGATCTTCGGCCGCGATCACCGCAAGCTGCCGATCCCCGATTCGATCGACACCATCCCCGCGGGTACCAATGTCGACATCGAGGGCGCGGGCGAGATCCTGAAGATCCGCGGCACGCCGGTGAACGGCCTGCGCGACGCGGTGCCCGCGCGCGACAACACCATCGCCGATGTGAACTTCACGCGGCTGCCCTCCTCCTATGTGATCGACCGCACCGGCTATCGCCCCAAGATGATCGCGCTGACGTTCGACGACGGCCCCGATCCGCAATGGACTCCGCAGATCCTCGACGTGCTGAAGCGCGAGGGCGTAGTCGGCACGTTCTTCATCATCGGCGAGAACGCGCTGACGAACCGCAGCCTGCTCGAGCGCATGGTGGCCGAGGGGCACGAGATCGGCAGCCACACCTATACGCATCCCAATCTCGCCAACGTCTCCGAACCCCAGGTGCGCTTCGAGCTGAACACCACCCAGCGGCTGTTCCAGGCGTTCACCGGCCGCTCGCTCCGCTTTTTCCGCGCGCCGTATTTCGGCGACGCCGAGCCGACCACCGCAGACGAAATCGTGCCCGCGCTCGAGGCGCAGGATCGCGGCTATATTTCGGTCGGCCTGCACGTCGATCCGGGCGACTGGAAGCGGCCGGGCGTGCAGGCGATCATCGACAAGACGATCGCCGACGCCACCACCGGCCCCGCCAACTGCACCGGCGACGAGGATGCGCCCACCAACTGCAGCCGCAACATCGTCCTGCTGCACGATGCCGGCGGCAACCGCGCGCAGACCGTCGCCGCGCTGCCCGTCATCATCGAGCGGCTGCGGGCCATGGGCTATCGCTTCGTGCCCGTGTCCGCGCTCGCGGGATTGACGCGCGAGGCCTCGATGCCGCCGATCTCCTCCAGCGACCGGCTGGCGGCGATGGCGGATCTGGGCCTGTTCACCATTCTCGGCTGGATCGTGATCGCGCTCCACTGGCTGTTCGCGATCGCCATTTCGGTCGGCATCCTGCGTGCGCTCGCGCTATCGGCGTTGGCGCTGATCCAGGCGCGCCGCGAAAACCGCACCGTCTTCCCCCCGATCGATCCCACGCGCTTCGTCACCGTGATGATCCCCGCCTATAACGAGGAGCGCGTGATCGAACGCGCGGTGCGCGGGGTGCTCGCTTCGACCGAGGTGCGGATCGAGGTGATCGTGATCGACGACGGCTCGGCCGACGCCACCACCCAGGTGGTGCGCGACGCCTTTGCCGACGATGACCGCGTCCGGCTGCTGACGCTCGCCAATGGCGGCAAGGCGCGCGCGCTCAACCGGGGGCTGGAGCTGGCGCGGGGCGAGATCGTCGTGGCGCTCGACGCCGACACGCAGTTCGAACCGACCACGATCGCGCGCCTCGCGCGCTGGTTCGACGATCCGGCGCTGGGCGCGGTCGCCGGCAACGCCAAGGTGGGTAACCGCGTGAACCTCGTCACCAAATGGCAGGCGCTTGAATATATCACCGCGCAGAATCTCGAGCGGCGCGCGCTCGCGCGGCTGAACGCGATGACGGTCGTGCCGGGCGCGGTCGGCGCCTGGCGCGTCGAGACGATCCGCTCGGTTGGCGGCTATCCCAACGACACGCTCGCCGAGGATCAGGATCTGACGATCGCGATCCAGCGCGCCGGATGGAAGGTGCGTTATGACCAGTTCGCGGTCGCCTGGACCGAGGCGCCCGAGACGCTGCGCGCGCTCGCCAAGCAGCGGTTCCGCTGGGCGTTCGGCACGCTGCAATGCCTCTGGAAGCACCAGTCGGCGATCTTCGGCTCGCATCCCAGAGGCCTGGGCTGGATCGGCCTGCCGCAGGCGATCGTGTTCCAGATCCTGCTGGCGGCGATCTCGCCGATCATCGATCTCGCGCTGCTCGTCAGCTTCTTCCTCACCTATATCGCCATCCAGGCGCATGGTTGGGCGCAGACGAGCCACGATGTCGAGCTGATGCTGGTCTATTGGCTGGTCTTCACCGCGATCGACATGCTGGCGGCGACCATCGCGTTCGCGCTGGAGCGCAAGGAACGATGGCGGCTGCTGTGGCTGCTCGTGCCGCAGCGTATCGGGTACCGCCAAGTGATGTATTATGTCGTGCTGAAGGCCATCGCGCAGGCGGTGCGCGGGCCGATGGTGGGCTGGGGCAAGCTGCAGCGGACAGGCCGCGTGACGGCGGCCTGAGCCTTGCGACTTCCCCCGTTGCGCCATCGGCGGGGACATCAGGTTGGTTGGCGAGTGCGTAATAACATGTATCAAGACCTTATGTGCGTAACCTGAGCTGCAATATGGTTTACTGTAAACTTTGATGATTTAGAGTTACTTAGGTTCGGGGCAATCGGTTCCGGGTGAAGAATCATGACAACGGAGCACGCTCCTGCCGACGTGCTTGTTTCAAGCATCGCCAACCGGGTGGCGTTGGACGACACCGATCGTGCCGCGATCCGCGCGATGCCGTTCCGCCTGCGCCATTATGATGCGCGCACCTATCTGCTGCGTCAGGGCGGTCGGCCGGAACATTGCGCCTTCATCCTCTCGGGCTTTGCGGTTCGCCAGAAGCTGACCTTCATGGGTGCGCGCCAGATCCTGGGGTTTCTGCTGCCGGGAGAATTCAGCGATCTCCAGCAATTGTTCCTGTCCCGCTCTGACCATAATGTGCAGGCCCTGACGTCGCTCGAGGTCGCCGAATGCGCGATCCCGGATCTTCAGCATCTCGCGATGAGCCGCCCGGCGGTGGGGCAGGCCTTGTGGATCAGCACGCTCGTCGAAGCGTCGATGGCGCGCGAAAACATGTTGAACATCGGCCGGCGCGACGGTCTCACCCGCGTCGCGCACCTGCTCTGCGAATTCGAGTCCCGGCTGCCGGAAGCGGGGCTTGAGGATCATGGCTATGATCTGCCGATGACGCAGGAAGAAATCGGCGATGCCGTCGGGCTGACGGCGGTTCACGTCAACCGAACCCTGAAGCAGCTCGAAGCCGAAGGGCTGATCGCGCGCACGCGCCGCTTCGTCCGGATCGTCGACCGCAAACGCCTGCTCGCGCGCGCCGATTTCGATCCGGACTATCTTCACCGCGATCAGCCGGTGTTCGAATTCGCCGGCTGATCCCATTCGACCTCCGCGATCGCCCGGATCCTTCCAGCCCGGCTGCCGTCGTCACGCTCGACAGTTACGATGATTTCGACGGGCGATCGGCCGAGGCTCGCTGATATTCGGGGATTTGTCCTCGCAGCGCCGGCTTTTCGCCACCGATTCCACTATCCCGGTTTCTTACGACCCGCGATCCGTCGACAGGGTTCCATTGCCGCGCCGCGCGCAGCCCGGCGTCCGAGGCGGACCCATACCGAAAAGGGCGGCCCCGGCATGACCGGAACCGCCCTTTTCATAATACCGCGAGGGCGGCATCCAGGAACGTCGATGGCGTCCCGGACCGACCGATCAGCGCTTCGAGAACTGGAAGCTACGACGAGCCTTCGCCTTGCCGTACTTCTTGCGCTCGACGGTACGGCTGTCGCGCGTCAGGAAGCCCGCGGCCTTCACCGGCGCACGCAGGATCGGCTCGTACTTGGTGAGCGCCTGGCTGATGCCGTGCTTCACCGCGCCGGCCTGGCCCGACAGGCCACCGCCCTTAACGGTGCAGACGACGTCATACTGGCCCTCGCGCTCGGTCACGCCGAACACCTGGTTGATGACGAGGCGCAGCGTCGGGCGCGCGAAATAGACCTGCTGGTCGCGGCCGTTGATCGTGATCTTGCCCGAGCCGGGCTTGACCCACACGCGGGCGACCGCGTCCTTGCGGCGGCCGGTGGCATAGGCGCGGCCCTGCTTGTCGAGGATCTGCTCGCGCAGCGGCATCGTCGGTGCCTTGGGCTCCTCGATGTGGCCGGCCATGTAATCGGCGGCCTGCTGGTCCGAATGCTCACCCGTGGCCGGTGCCTGCGGGGCGGCGGCCGGGTTGGTCAGGTTCGCGAGATCCGCGAGCGACTGGCGGTTGTCGGACATTTAGGCGCCCACCTTGTTCTTGCGGCTCATGCCGGCGATGTCGAGGACTTCGGGGTTCTGCGCTTCGTGCGGATGCTCGGCGCCCTTGAAGATGCGCAGGTTGCGCATCTGCTCGCGGCCCAGCGGCCCGCGCGGGATCATCCGCTCGACGGCCTTTTCGAGCACGCGCTCGGGGAAGCGGCCGTCCAGCACCTTGGCGGCGGTGATGCCCTTGATGCCGCCGGCATAGCCGGTGTGCTTGTAATAGACCTTCTTCTGGGCCTTGTTGCCCGTGAAGCGGATCTTGTCGGCGTTGATAACGACGACGTTGTCACCGCAGTCGACATGCGGGGTAAAGCTCGTCTTGTGCTTGCCGCGCAGGACGTTGGCGATCACCACCGCGGCACGGCCGACGACGAGATTCTCGGCGTCGACGATATGCCATTTCTTCTCCACCTCGTGCGGCTTGGCCGACTTGGTGGTCTTCATGAGCGCCTTCATGGGCGTGAGACCTTTCGTGCAAACAGGCACGCGCCGCCCCGAGGGACAGCGCGATTGCACGCCCATTCGCGGAAAGGCGCCGGTAAGTCAAGCAAAGCGCCGCTTTGCCGACGGGTATCGGGCTACCTGTGGCGCTGCGCCCCACCGATCGCGTGCGCGGCGAACACCGCGGCGACCACGAGCAGGGCGGCGTTCGCCTGGTGCGCGATCGCGACCGGGACGAGCACGCCGGTCATCAGCGTCGCGATGCCGAGCATGATCTGCAGCGTGACGAGCGCCACCACGACGAAGCCCGCGCGCGACCCCGTGCGGGTCGCGCCGACCGCGAGCGCCACCAGACCGGCGCCCGCACCAAACGCCAGCCAGCGATGGACGAACTGCACCACGATCGGGTTGGCGAAGGCGTTGGTCCAGGCAGGCGCAAGCATCGGCACGTTCGCCGGGAACAGCCGGTCGCCCATCAGCGGCCAGCTGGCGAAGGCATAGCCCGCGTGAAGCCCGGCGGTGAGCGCGCCGAACAGGATCTGCGCGGCCAGCAGCAGCAGCGCGACGATCGCCACGGGCGACAGCCGCGCGGGCTTCGCATAGGGGTTCGCCGCGCGGTCGAGCAGGTCGAGCGCGGTCCACACCATGCCGCTGAGCGTGAACAGCGCGGTGAGCAGATGCGTGGCGAGCCATTCGGGCGCGACCGAGGTGCGCGCCGTCAGCCCGGATTTGACCATCAGCCAGCCGAACGTCCCCTGGAGCAGGATCAGCGCGAAAAGGGCGGCAAGGCGCGGCGCATAGCCCGCCGGAATTTGGCGCCGCAGCGCGAACCACAAGGCCGGCAGCAGGAACGCCATGCCGATGAAGCGGCCGAGGAACCGGTGGAGATATTCCCAGAAGAAGATCGCCTGGAACCCACCCAGCGTCATGCCGCGGTTGAACGCGGCATATTGCGGGATGGCGCGGTAATGCGCGAATTCGGCCTGCCACTGCGCGTCGGTCAGCGGCGGGATCGCGCCCGTCAGCGGCTTCCATTCGGTGATCGACAGGCCCGAATCGGTCAGCCGGGTGATTCCGCCCACCACGACGATCGCCACCACCAGCGCCGCCACGACGAACAGCCAGATCGCGAGCAGGCGGGGGCGGGCGGTGGACGAGAAAGCGGCGCTGGGCTGGAGCATGTCCGGTGCCTACGCCTTTGCGCCCGCTGGGCCAAGCGCCGCCTTGCGGCGTGGGCGGGGCCCGGTGCTTGCCGCGGATCGGCTGCGGCTCTAAATCGAACCATGGCCCAAGCCCATCGACATCACGAGCCGCAAGGCGCCGAACTCGCGACGGTGGCGCAGGCCGCGCTGGAGCGGGCGGGCGAACAATGGACGACGATGCGCGCCAGCGTGTTCGCGGCCCTGGCCGGGTTCGATCGACCGGCCTCCGCCTATGACATCGCCGATTCGGTGTCGCAGGCCGCCGGGCGGCGGGTGGCGGCCAACAGCATCTACCGGATTCTCGACCTGTTCGTGGGCGCCAATCTCGCGCGCAAGGTGGAAAGCGCGAACGCCTACATCGTCAGCGCGCATCCCGATTGCCGGCACGATTGCATCTTTCTCGTCTGCGATGCGTGCGGGCAGACGACGCATCTCGACGACGATGCGATCACCCGCGGGGTGCGCGCCGCCGCCGCCTCGGTCGGCTTCGCCGCCGAACGCCCGGTGATCGAGGTGCGCGGCCGCTGCGCCGCCTGCTGCGCCTGATCCGTTACAATCGACACGATCGGTCGACTGGTTTAAGGCCTTGGGATGACCAGCGTTAACGACACCCCCCTACTCGACACGATTCCGACGCCGTTGGAGCTTCGGGCTTTGGAGCCT
>NZ_JAKNQJ010000032.1 GCF_022662335.1 Sphingomonas sp. CROZ-RG-20F-R02-07
CATGCCCTGATGTAAGACTGTGCAGCTTCCGTCTCGATCCAGCGCCAGAAGGGCGGCCCTTGGCCGAACCAGCCCAGCTCGAACATGTCGATAATGGTTTGAGCATTGGGTGACGATGGTTGAACGGGTGTTGTGCGGGCGCTGGCCATGGTCAGGTTCCTAACGCCGGAGCGCTTGACAGGTGCGCTCTCCAGGCGTCGTTCCAGTCGTTGTGCTGTTCGGGCACGCGGCTGACCAGCTCGCGGCCGTTCATGGTGAGATGGACACGCGCCTTCTCTAGCAGCCGATCGGCAGCTCGGCCACGATCGCCGTAGACGATCACGCGGCGCACCTTCTCGGGAATGGCGACGAACGCCAGGCGTTCGACCCCGCCCAGAGCCCAGGTGGGGGTGCCGAACCATTCCATCGAGGACAGTGCGTCCTCGATACCTTCGGCAAGTCCCAGCTCGTCCGTGGCGGGCGCGAGGCGGATCGCCGCCGTGCCGAGCAGACCAAGCGACACCTTGGGTTTGGAGAGCGGTTTGTGCAGCACGTTCTCAGGGTCGAGGAACGTGCGTTGCACCGCGACGAGGCCCATGTCGTTTTCGACGGCGGCGATCATGGCGGGCATGATGCGCTTGCTCGGCCCGGAGCCGAAGATCGTAGCGGCGTTGAAGCGCAGCGTCCTGGAGAAGGGGGCGGAGAGGCCGCGTGAGAGGAGGTAGTCCTCGGCGAGCGTGCCGGCGATCGGCTGACTGGCATTCCAAAGGCGGAGCGCCAGTGCGCCCATGTCGCGCTTGGGCTTGGCTTCAGGCATCGACACCGGTCTCGTGTCGTGGAGCCTCCTGCGCTGGAGCGCCTTCAGCACTTCGATCGTGGTGCAACCGGCGAAGCAGTGGAACAGGATCGCCGTGTCACCTAGGCGGACCGACAGGCTTGGCGAGCCGTCGTCATGGGCTGGGCAGCGGCATTCGCCGCGTGTCCCGCGCCAGGTCCCGCCGAGTTTCTCGACGATATCCTTGGCGCGGATCTCAGCGTCGAGCGGGAGACGTGCCATGGCGATCGTCCTGTGGGTTTGATAGATTTCGGTCATGGGTGCCTCCGTAAAACTTGAACCGAAGAGCAACCGGCATCCTCCCCTCTGAAGCGGCCTTGGCCGCCCGCTTCCGCATATTCGCGGAGGGTATGTTTTCTAGCGGTAGTGACCGGAGAAGAGGTCGCCGAGCGCCCGCCTGCGGAAGGCGTTCCACCAGCGGCGCCGGCGATGCTCGGGCGCGTCGTGGATCATGTGGCAGCGCTGGCAGAGTGCTGCGAGATTGCGCCAGCGCGGGCCGCTGAAGGTCGGATCGTGGTTGAGATGGGCGGTTGCCAGATAGACCGGTGTGCGCGTCATCCCGATCGCCTCCAGCGGGACGAAGCCGGGCTGGCGGCGAAGCTGGCGGCCGCGGCCGTCGCGCCAGGCCTGGATTTCGGTATCCCACCAGATGCCATCGGTGCCGAGAAGCAGCGTGACGCGGCGTCCGTGCGGGCGCTGGCAATGTTCGCATCGCCCGCCTGCGCGCGTGAAGCGCACGATCCGGCTGATCTCCGGCCAGTCGATCGGGTAAAGCCAGCGATGTTCCAGGCGGATCGGCATGGTGTAGATTCTGAATCATGCTGCACGAGAACGAAAGCAGAAAATCGTCGTGCAGCCCTGACATGCCCTGTTCCGAGGGATCAATCATGCGCCGCTCCGCGTCGCGCTGACGGACGTGCCGGCGTTGCTTGGTTGCAGAGGCTGGAGCCGCGCGGCGATGTCGGCCGTGGTGAGTTTTCCGGCAGGAAGGCGGATGGTACGGTAGCCGGCCGAGGCGGTCATCGCGTCACGCTGCCGGTCGCGGGGGGCGTCGTGGCTACGATCGTCGAGTTCGACGAGCGCGAGGACTGCGCCAGATGCACGGTCTTCGATCACGAAATCGACGATCTTCTGGGAAAATCTGTTGCGGGTGCGCATCGCCTCGTTGCGACCCAAGCCGGCTTTGGGCTGCAAGAGCGCGCCCATCGAGACCTGCACATAGATGCGGGCGTGAGGCAAAACGCGCTCGATGATGACTCGGGCGACCCGTTCGCGTTTGGTGAGAAGCGCCTTGGCGCGTACTCGTGGCCTGCGCGGGATTGCCATGGCGATCGCGGCCAGGAGCACGGCGATAAGGAGCGCTGCGAGCAGCAATTCGGGGTGCATATAGTACGTCACGGTAGGGTTGGACCTGCTGTGAGGACCGGGAGGGCGCGCGTGGCGCGCGCCCTCCCGGTCAGACGAGGATCGTCACCCGGAAGGGCCGAGACCGCTTGCGGACTCGGTCGGGGCGTAGCGCCGATAGAGCCGTGCCGAAGGCCGCCCTGGCGTTCCATCAATTATCCTCGGTTTCGGCCTTGGTCAGGACCGAGAAGCTGTCCGCGATCAGCTCCGTCCGGTAGGATGTGTCATTCGCTTCACCGTGCTGGCTCTCACGCACGCGGCCGGTGATATGAACCAGGTCGCCTTTGGCGGCATTACCGACCTGAGAGGCGACGTTTGAGAAACACACGACGCTGTTCCAGTGCGTATCGGTCTTCCATTCGTCACCGTCGCGACGGTTATAATTGGCGGCCACGCTGACGTATTTCACCTTCTCGCGCGATGTGATCTTGCCGATCCGGCCAATGATGCGGAACTCCGCGATATTCTGGGGCATCATACTCTCCTTGGCTAGGGTGAAATCCTGAATGTGCGCAGTCGACGTGCTCTAGTCCGGTGCCTGTTCATCGTGCCTGAAGTGATATTTCGCGATGTTCTCAGGCGTCGCGTAGAGCTGATACGCCCGCGTCCAGTCGTGGCTGATCTCGTGCTGGGCGGTCCGGAGCGGCACCTGATGCGTGCAGACCAGACGCCACAGAACGTAGGCGAGTACGTTTTTGTCGCCGGCGTTGGCTTGGCCGCCCCGCGGTTGCAGCCAGAGATCGCGGGCGTCGAGCGGCGCGCCGCCAATCGAGATCGGGATCAGATGGTCCAGCTCATAGGCGGCCATCGCCTCGCCGGGATGCTGCGCGTCCATCATGTGTCGTTTGAGCGGGCCGGTGATGGAATAGGCCGGCCGCGCCGCGTGGGCGTAGCCCGGGCGGCAGATCGTATCGTCGATGTTGTCTTGGCCGACGGCGGGGTCGATCGCGCCCGGGGTTTCGGGCGGCGGAAGGCGTGCTGCGCGGTTAGCGACAAGCAAGGGAAAGTGGATCACCCGGGAGATGCCAGCGACGGCATCACACAAGGAACCGTCGTTAGCCGCAGTACAACCAAGGACATTGGAGCGATCGGCGCCGCGGTCAAAGGAGGGGCGGTGCCAGAGAACAACCGCAGCGATAATCGCGGCGCCGCCTGCGATCGCGCGCGCTCTCACCAGAGAATTGCCCTTCGGCGCGGCTCAAGGCACCGCACAGTTACGGGCGCTAGCGGATCGTCCAGAGTTTGAGAGCGGACCGACATATCGTCATTATTGCTATATCGGACAAAAACGACAGCGCTTTTTACAGCGTGGCGCTTGTCGACCGGGGTACAGGGTGCCCCACTGACGATCGTCAGACCGGAAAAACCTCTTCAACAAGCGCAACGACGGCTATTTGAACGCAACAGAAAACGCATGCTCTCTTCGGGAGCACCGCGACGCGTAGCGGCGCGTCCAGGGCGGCTTCGGGTGCAACGTTGCCCATTTGGCGGTTCGCGTCCGCACAGCGCCTCGACGCCGTTAGGCGTTAGAGCGTTGTCCGACTAGGCCAACTCCATTTTCGCCTAGAACAGATGAATCTACGAGCGGTTGACCATTTTTTTGAGACTCTTGGTTCTCGAGGGAGGTTGCGAGGCGGAGCATGATGCGGCGCAAGCCGGCATCGTCGAAATCTTCGGCCGCGACCTGCCGCGGCGACCGCCAGAGCCGCATGGCGGCGATGGCCTCGACCCGATCGGCCTCGCCCTGAACGACGTCATCGGGGAGCGGCACGGGGCGCATCCGGCGCGGCAGGAACCTGACGAGGGCGTTGGGAAAGCGCATCCGGTAGACGTTCGATGTTTGCTCGTTCTTGGCCTTCGGCCGCTCGGGCGTCGGCTCGATCGGGACACACCTGCGCTGTTTATCCAGCAAGCCGACTGCGGCGAGGTTCCTGAGCGCACGGTGGACCGTGGCGCGCGAGCGCCCGCTTTTCTCCTCGATCCACGCCCAGGTCGGAAAGACCTTGCCAGCGCAGGTCCGGGCCAGTTCGAGCAGCACCTTGAGGATTTTCAGCACCCCTGGGGTCAGCAGCATGATGCGTCGCTCATCAAGGGTGAGGGCGCGCCCTTCCGCCTTGGCGCTTCGCCGGATTGCGTTCTTCTGGTCTTCGAGCTCGGCCGCGCGTGCGTAGATCCGATCGGTCTCGCCTTTGGGGTAGCTGTAGAAGAAATCCTCCTCGAACGTGCCGGCGAGCCGGCTGTTGGGATGGACCTTGGCACCTGTGGGATTGGGCGCGCCTGAGCGCGAGCGCGTCTGAGTTGTCGTGATGCGCTCGAGCGCCATGAAGCTCGCACGTGCGATTGATACGGCTTGCATCTTCCATCCCCTTTTTGGGGCTGGGACCGGGGCAAAGAGATCCCGTGGCGCAAAGCGCGCATCCTTGAACCAAAGCTCGAAAGTCGCTATGTGAGGGTCGTTGGATTGACCCGTGGAAGCCCTGCAAGGCTCTCACATTTAGACTTTGGGGATGCCCGGCCTTTGCGCCGGGCTTTCCTTTATGTGGTCACAGCCCGCACCCTGTCTCGCCAGTCGCGTCGTGCAACCAGTCCAAGTTTGATTGTGGCGAAAGCGACGGCGTCGCGAAACAGCTAGAGTTCGTGCTTTCGCCGACCGAGGTACGAATAAGTTCGTGCTTTCGCCGACCGTTGCACGCGCAGTTCGTGCTTTTGGCGACCGGGATTCGTGCTTTCGCCGACCCAAGTTCGTGCTTTTACCGACCGATCAGAATCGATTCGGGAGTCGATTCGCAGCAGGTATGAAAACGTGGTTACGCGGCCGCGAGCAGTGCGCGTGGGGTAATCTTGACGCGAGCAGCTCCGGCGTTGCGTCGCGTGCGGCTGTTGGCCGGTAATACGGGAGCGTCCGCTAGGTCGAACGCATAGCCAGGAATGGCATCTTCGTCGGCAATCCGTTTCAACTCGAAGCGGAAATGCTTGAGGGAGCTCTGGTAGCCGAGCTGAAGGCGAAGTTCATCGAGGTCGACATCGATCGGACCCGTGACACAAGCTGAACGTGCTACTTCATACAGGCGTCGCTCGATCGGTCCGAGCTGAAAATAGCTGGGCGCGTAGTCGAGGACGCGGCGATCGCGAAGGATCGCCCGGTAAAGCCAGTCGCAAAGACGTACTTTGACGGCCTTCAGCCGCTTAACGCCGGTTTTCGTCTTCGAGTAATGAAGCTGCGCTTCGGACAACCAGGAGAAAAAACCGGCCTGGCCTTCGCCGCCCGCTTCTATGTTCGTCTTGATCTGCGTGCCCTGTAGGCGTTCCAGGGCGTCCGAGAGCCGCGAATAGGATCGGGCGGAGCCGCTGATACCTGTGATGCGGAACAGGTCGTGTGCTGTGAAGTAGAACTCCTGCGACACGTCCACGCCGGCGTCGAGCTTCGCCACCATCAGGCTGGCGATGTAGAGCAGCACTTCCTTGTCGTAGATCGTCGCGACGCCTTTGGAGGTGGCGACGATCTCGATCGACACGGTTTCATTCCGATAGGCGAGCGGCTTCGTCCACTTGCCCTTGCTGAGGGCGAAGAACGGGAATGCCATGAGCGACTGCTCGCCTCGGACCTCGGTCAGGAGGGGGCTGTCGAGCGCGAACAGGTCGCCTTGTGGTCTTGCTAGGCTCATGCCCCGCTCCCTGACACCGGGCAATCGGTCGGCGAAAGCACGAAGATTGGGTGTTGGGAACAATGATAGGCCTGAGCGGGGCGGTAATCGAGTGCGAAAGTTCGTGCTTTCGCCGACCGTTTCCAAAGTGGCGGCTCCGGCTTCGTGCTTTCGGCGACCGTTCGGCCGGCGCGCGGATACCCAGCGTGGTTAGCGCCTCCTTGGATATCGAGGCTCCGTCCATTAAGGTAGCGAAGGATGGACACGGATTCGTGGCCGTGATCGCGCCGGCACGAGACCTTTGAATGACGACAAGACTCCATCTGGAGGAGATTATCCAGCCGGCCGCGCTTGCCTTCGGAGCGCGCGTCAAGGCGCGACGCAAGGCGCTCGGGCTTACCCAGACCGACATCTACAAGCGCACGGAGATCGGGATCGGCTATTTGTCATCGATCGAGCGGGGCCGCGCGAACCCGACGCTGGACATGATGTTGAAGCTCTCGGCCGCGTTGGGGATGGAGATCTGGGATCTGTTGCGTCCTTCTGACGAGCAGGCCGAGGGTAAGGGCAATGAAACGCCCTGAGCGCCGTCAGTTCATCTCGTCGAAGGTGTTCGGGAAGATGTTCACGATGTTGGTTTCGCCGGAATCGCGGATGAAGGTCTTCGGGTCGATATAGCTGTCGGCGAAACAGGGGTGGATCGCACGGTCGAAACATTCACGCAGCCATTTCACTGTTGCAAGAATGGCCGGAGATGGTTTCGCCTTGGCGCGATATACAAGACGGATTTCCCGCCGTATTGCCAGATTCGGAGGAACCGGTTTCACGGCACTTGTGATCTCGCTTACGAATGTAGGCAGGGCACCGATGCCGACCCCCTTCGCGACCGACCAAAGCTGGGATAGCGAAGAGTTGGTTCGCATCGCGATGAAGCCCTGGGGACGATCCGTGCCGATCAGGAAGTCCAGCAGCTCTGACCGGACGCCGGGACTGACGTGCTCGACGATCTTGTGGGTTTTGAGAGAGTCCATCGTCGATGGACTGCCGTGGCGCCCGATATAGCTCTTGCTCGCATAGACAGCGAAATGAACGGTCGCCAGTTTCGAGGTGATGAGATCCGGCTCGGCGGGCTGTTCGAACGTCAACCAGACATCGGCTTCATGGGTTCGGTCACGAGCGAGGTTGTAGTCGAAATCCAGGCCTATGATCATTTTGGGGAGGGCCGCCTGGAGCCGCGACATCCTGGGCGTCAGCCATAGTGTTCCGATACCCTCCGTACAGGCTATGGTGAGCTGCCCCGGCTTCACGAGAACATCCTTCGTGCTGTCGGCAAGATCCCATTCTGCGGCGTCGCTCATCGCCTGGCCAATCCGAAGAAGCTTCTCGCCGTTTTCGGTCAGAACGATCCCGTTGACGCTACGCCGTGCCAAATCGAGGCCAAGCCTTGTCTCGACGCGCTCGATCCTTCGTCGGATCGTGTTGACCACAACTCCCTGATCCGAAGCGACCTTGCGCATACTCCCGAGCCGATGGATGGCTCGGAACAGCCTCACGTCGTCCCATTGGAGGTCGGCGAACTCGGCATGTTGGTCAGTGTTCACCCCTGGAACACGTGGTTCAACTTTTGTGATCCTGCCGGCCGGCCGCTTTCGCAATACCACTCTCCCGCAACGACGCCGTGCGCACGACCCTGCGAGGGATATCAAATGTTTCAGGATGTTGCCAATCCGACAAGCTCCGAACCGACCTCTTTCTGGGACGGATGCTTCAACGAGCGAATGGATACGCTGATCGCCCGGAATCACAGCCGGCAGGTCCCGCTACAGCGCCTCTCTCGCAACAACATTACGAAGATGATCGATGACGTGCGCGGGATGCTCCCCTTGGCTGACCCGGTCGATGTCGCCCGGATGATCGAGAAGAACCCTGATATTGTCCGGTCCGTCACCGTGCCCGGGCGAAGTGGGACCGCAGGCATCTTCGCCTACCTCCCGCTCAATCCCTATGGCGCGTGGGCGCTGATGACCGGCCGATATGACGGCAGCAAGCCCGACCCGGCCTGGATCTGCTCGGCGGGCGAGAAGCCGTCGGCGATCGCGATCTGGCTGATCGTCGCGCCTGGGCTGCTGATCCGCATGTTCGAGCCAATCGCGAGGCTCTTCCGCGAGCTCTGCCCGGATGGTTGTGCCATATTCT
>NZ_JAKNQJ010000033.1 GCF_022662335.1 Sphingomonas sp. CROZ-RG-20F-R02-07
GTCATTCACCGCCTTAAGACCGGATCCGACCCGAGCAAGGTCGGTCAGGAACTCGGCGAACACTCGACCCTCGTCTATATCTTGGTACATCGGGCGCCCAGGATGTTCGATCCGATCGAGCCACTCTCGAACCCATTTGCGATAGATATGAGCGTTCTCCCGTTCCACCAACGCACTAGCGATTGCTGCCGCTTGCATTGAATATCCGTAGCCAGGCAGGCCCGAGGGGCATCGGTTGGTTTCCATGATCTTTCCTTTCTCGAATAGAGCCGAAGGCGATGCGCGCATCGACTTCTGGCCCTCGCCGAGAGCGGGGGGTGAATGGGCAAATCCGGGCCGATCGAGGTGGAGGGGGATCGCCCGGCCTGCACCAGAGCGTAGCGCCGGGAAGGCTGGGGATACCGCCTCGATCGCCAAGCGGAGCGCTTGCGCGGAGACGGTCTAGCCCTTGCCCAGAGGGGGGATGTACCCCCCTCGCCGCACCGCCACGGCGGTGCCACGAACGATTGCCGGCCGACGGCCGTCCACGCCGTTAGGGGAAAGGCTGCACTGTGTTTCTCGTATCAAGCATGGCTTTGTGCTATGCTCGTCGCTTGAAAGGATCGCCTGATGAACGTCGTAACGCCCTTCACATCCTCTTCGCCTGCAATCAGCGAAGCCGAGCGCGCGCGCCGCTTGAGTGAAGTTAACTTCGCTCGGGGCAGTGTTCGCTACGAGGGCGGCATCCTCTCGGACGAGATCGAGCAACTAAATGTTCGCTACATTGCCGGCGAGATCGATAGCGATGAGCTGACCGCCGCAATACTGGCATCAGACACCGTTCGCGCGGCTTGATTAGCCAGCGCGAGGCCGCCCTTACCTTTGCACGGGTTAGAGAGCTTCAGCGATCCCGTTCAAGGCCAGTTCGATGTGGCGCATCTCCAGGAGATTCATCGCCGGATATTCCAGGACCTTCCTGAGCATCGGCCCGGCGAGTTTCGGCCGGACGCGCCGGGACACTTCAAGAACCGGGAGCTAGAGGCGTCGGGCGATCGCGTCCTCGTGCCCTATGCCCTCCGACCCGCAATCGACCGGCATCTGGTGCCGACGCTTGACGTTCTTCAGGGCGGCAAGCGCTCAGGGGCTATGACATGCTGGAGATGTCGGAGGCCGTCGCACAAACCTATGCGCGGCTCGACTATCTTCATCCGTTTCGCGAGGGCAACAGCCGCACGCTCCGGACATTCACGGACCAACTGGCCCGTGAAAATGGCTATCAGCTCGATTGGGGAACGACGAACGTCACACCGAAATCGCGCGACGCGCTCTACATCGCGCGCGACTTGGCGGTAATCCAACTCCGCAATCCGGGCGTCAGCATGGCGGACGCGATGGCGGCGACAACGCGAGAGGATTACGAGCTCAAGTACAAGCTCGCCAATCAGGTCGAGCGCTACAAAAACGCCGATCCCCTCGAGGAAATCGTCCGGCGCTCACTCGAGCGTGATCGCGACCAAGAGCCATTCGATAGACGCCTGACGATCCGGGAAGCGGCACGCGAGATCGTAGTTATCGAGCCGATTGCCCAGAAGCAGGCCGAGCAGAACGTTGAGGACATGCGGCTCGCCGTTTTGCGGAAAAAGGAACCCGCGGCAGAGCTCAACCGCACAAGCAATATGCGCGACTGGGTGGCACGCGAAGGTACAGTGGCAGCGCTGACCGACCGTCTAGCGAACGTCACCAGCGGTCATATCACCATCAATCACGAGCCCGGGGCATCGGCCCTTATTCGGCTGACAGCCGTAGCCGACGGGATCAATCTAGAGCTTGCGAAACAACGGGCCAGCCCAGCGCCGACCATAGCGCCCCCGGTCCGACAGATCGATCGTGGCGATCTCGATTGCTGAGCCTCGCCGGCGTCGCCCTGCCGTAGGCTCTCCCGGCGATTAGGCCGCCTTCTCGTGCAGCGCTACAACATTCTCGAACAGTTTTTTGACCTGCTGCTTCGGCGAAGCCGCCAGACACTCATCCATCGCAGCCTGGTTCAGGCTACGCCGTGCCTTCATCGTCGGTCCAGCAGCGCCGATCGCTTCAGGAGCAGGCGCAAACCCTGCCGTAGCTGGCCCGGCGTTGGTGCTTTCGGCAACCTGCGTCGCTTCGATAACGCGCAAGCTGTTCGCGGCGATCGTCGGATCGACCCGGATAGGGGGCATCTGAGGGGCAGGTATCTTGGTCCGCTCGATCAGGTGCTTTTCCGCATAATAGCGGACCTTCTTGCCGTAGGTCGCGTACATGCCGCGCCGGAAGACGATCAGATCGTTCTCCGGCAGGAGTTCTACCTCCTGCGGTAGCATCAGCGGCCGGCGCTGGTCGGACTCCGACGTCGAGCCGCCCCCGCCACCCCACGTCCCCATCGAGCGCGAGCGCGCCTTGTAGGTGTAGCTGCCGAGCTGGTCCGAGATCTTCTTCGCCTCGGACAAGGCGGCAGGACGTAGCACGAGCCTCACCGCGCAGTTGCGTTCGATGTCGGCCGCTACCTTGTCGCCATAGACGCCCTGGATCTGCTCGAGCGACTGAAACGCCGGCAGCATCCGCAATCCATAACCAGCGACATAGCTGAAGGCATTGGCCAGCACGGTGCATTTGCCGAGGCTCGCGAACTCGTCGAGTGCGAGCAACACTTTGATCTGATGCTTGCCGTCCTTCGGTAGCTCGCGGACGTTGCGATCGATGAGCTGCTGGAAGAGCAGGCCGTAGATCGGGGCTACCCGCTCCAGATCGTCGGGCGAGACGCCGAGGTAGAGCGAGATCCGCTTGCCGCGGAACTCGCTCAGATCGAAATCGCTCTTCGACGTCGCCGCATCGACATATGGGTTCAGCCAGGCATTGATCTTGGACGTGACCGACTGGCGCAAACCGGAGAATGTGTTGGCCGACGAGCCGGTGTAATCCTGGATGGCCGAGACGCACGCGGTCGACAGCGGCTTTCCAGCCTTTTCCCGCGCCGCGATGATCTTCGGGAACCGCCGTTGGGCATCGGGAGCCGCGAATTGCCGATAAACCTCGCCGATCGTGAACGGGAGTGCATCCTCGCCATCGTCGACGGTCGCGGCGATATAGGCGGTCACGCCGAGGAACGCGGTTCGAGCACCCTCTGCCCAGAACTTCTCACCGGTGAGCGGATCGGGGTAGAGCATCGCCGCGATCTTCTGCAGCTCGTTGATGACCTCGACCGGGTCTCGCCGATTGATGTAGCCGAGCGGGTTCCACCGCACGGTGCGGCCGCTGGGATCCAGCGGATTGAATAACAGCACGATCTGGCGAAGGACGTCCTTCCGATAGCCAGCGGTGTTGTCGTAATTCTCCTGCTTGATGTCGAGCACGACCAACGAGTCCGGCCAGTCGAGCAGGTTGGGGATGATGACGCCTACGCCCTTGCCGGCGCGGGTCGGCGCCTCGAGCATGACATGCTCAGGCCCACCAAAGCGCATGACCTTCCCGTTGAATTTGCCGAGCACGATGCCGGTTTCGGACAGCAGCAGGCCTTTCTTGACCTCGGGGGGGCGCGCCCAACGCGCCTCGCCGTGCAGCTTCTGGCGCGTGAACAGCGTCGAGACGATCAGGATGATGGTCAGCACCAAGCCAATGCCAAACCCAATCAGGAACGGCTGGTAGACGATCGGATAGCCCTTCAGCGCCCAGAGCGCAGCCGGCACCTTGCGCCACGGCGTATGCACGCTCAGCAGATGCGCTTTGAACAGGACAGCGACGGCGCCGATCGCCGCGCTCAGCACCAGGCCAACGACGCCCAAGAACGCGATCGCACCGGGTTGCGACCCTTCGTCGCTCCGCATCCACCTACCGCTCACGCTACCCTCCTTAGTCGTTTGGCTTGCTCGCTGGGTCGAACCACACTTCCGTCATGCGGTAGCGCGCCGGCCGTCCCTCGCCGGGGGGGAGCCGGTGCATCTGCACGACGATATCAACGAGCGAGCGCAGCAAGGACCGAATGTCGTGACGATCGAGATCGTTGCCGCCTTCCGATTCCTTGACCAGGAGCGTGAGCTGCTCGAACGCGCCCTCGGCCGTGTTGGCATGGACCGTGGTGATCGAGCCGGGATGGCCGCTATTGACGTTGCGCAGGTAGAAGAACGCGGTGCCGTCGCGCAGCTCCTGCAAAAGGATGCGGTCGGGCCGCATTCGGAGCGCCGATTCCAGCAACTCCTTGGCACCGGCCTTCTGAAGGCTCTTCCCGTCCTTGGCGTACATCATGTGGACGTGGTTGCGCTGGGGCACGACCAGCTCGCGCGTGTCCTCGATCGTCAGGATCCGCTCATAGTCCGGGATCAGCTTGATGAGCCCCTTGGAAAAGCTCGTCTTGCCCGAACCGGTCGCGCCGGAAATCAAGATGTTCTTACGGGCCTCGACCGCGAGCTTGAAGAACGCCCGCCAATCACCGGCCTCGCGCAAGGCCAACAGGTCGGCGTCGACCTCCTTGTGAAGCCCATGCGCGCGAACCTCGCTGAACAGACCGGCAGCCTCGAAATCGTCGATGTTCATCGTCACGCTGGATGCCTTGCGGATCGTGATCGAGATGAAGCCTTGCTCGACCGCTGGAGGAACGACGACCTGTGCGCGCTCGCCCCCCGGCAGCACCGAGGAGCAGACTGGATATTCGGAGTTGATGTCCTGCTTGGTGAGCCCGGCGATCAGCTTTGCCAGGGTCATGAGAGCGGCATTGTCCAACGCCGGCTCTTCATGCCACTCCCAGCCGTTGCGGGTCTCAAGCCCGATCAGTCCCGGCTCATTGATGACCAGCTCGGTCACATCGTTGCGCAACAAATGGCGCCTGATCGGCTCCGCATTATGCTCGTAGATGAGCGACGTCGGGCTGGATGCCATCGGCTTAGCGCCTCAACCCCACGTCATAGACCGAGCGGAAATCGAAATCCTTGGCGACGAAGATCGCAGCGGTGTCCCCCTGGTTTTTCTTCAGGATCGGCCTGATCTGCATCGTCTGATTGAGGACGGTCGATCCGGTGTTGCTCGGCACCTGGGTTGTGTTGCTGCCCTCGCCGGCCAGCGACCGGCTCGCGATCTGCGCGCCATCCTCTAGTACCGAGATCACCAGCCCGACGCCGAACCGTGCCCAGAACTGGGTATCGACGCCGCCCGGGAGCCCTGCACGGCCGAGGCTGTCGGCTGCGGGCGAGCCGAGATCGATGGCGACCCCGCGCGGGGTGAGTGCGCGGGTCCACACCACGAACAAGCGCGCCTGCCCTTGGGTGATGCCGCCCGAATATTGCCCAAGTACCTTCGTCCCCTTGTCGAGCAGGACGATGCGGCCGTTCTCCGAATAGACGTCGTGGTTGATGACGCACGACACGAACCCGGCCTGCGTCGAGTTGATCGCAGTCTGGAGCGTGCAGGGGATCACGGTGCCTGCGCTCAGCAGCAGGTTGCGATCGGCGACCATGGTTGCCCGCACTGTCTGGATCGCGGAGTGGCCGAGCTGGTCGCTGAAGTCGCTCGGGCCCTTTGCCGGCGCAGCCGGCGCATCGTCCCCCGCGGCGCCGAAGCCACTCGCCCCGAACCCGCGACGCGGGACCGTAGACTGCCCGCCACGCGCCTCATCGTCCTGACCGCCTTGTTGTCCCTCGCTACCGGGGACCGCCGTGGGCACAGCGGCAGAGGCCAGACCGGTATTGCCAAAGGCCATGATCGGCGATCGCCGGGCCGCGTCCGCCATTGCACGCGCCTGCTCCGCGCGGCGCTGCGCAGGCGACTGCTGTCCGTTACCCGTGGTGGTGGTTGCCGTCCCCGTTGCCGGCACCAGATTTCCATTGGCGTCGGCGACCTGCGTACCTGCCGCAGGCGTAATCGGCCGCCCGAAGATGTCGGTCTGCGGCGCGCCGGATTGGCCAAGCTGACCCGCCAGCGCCGCCCGCTGCGCGTTCGGCGAACCCATCACATCATCGACCGACCGTTCGCTTGCCTTGGCCGGCTGGGCCGCGGCCTCCGAGCTGGCGGAATGGTGGAACGCGCTATAGCCGATCATGATGCCGCCCATGGCACCCAGGAGGCCGATACCGGCGCCAATGAAGGCGATGTTGCCCCAGCCTCCGCTGCGCGCGACTGGGCTATCGATATCGCTTGAAGGAACGGTATCGGCAGCGACGTCGCCGCCCCGGTCAATGACGGTGCCGGCCATGTTACTGTCCCTTCACTTTGCGCTCGACCACATTGGAAACGGTGCCCGTCCGATCGCCGCGGTCGTTGCGCAACGGCGCCTCGTTGTAGATGCACAGCACGGTCGTTCCGCGCCGGAGGCGGAGCTGCCGATACACCGCATGGATCACCACGAAGTCCTCGCGCACATCGTAGGAGACGATCGTCTCGGTGCCGTCGACGTCGACCGCGAAGATCGAGGGGATGTCGGCGTGTCCCGGATAGCGCAGCACCGTGAACTCGCCATTGTCGGAGATCTCGGTCGGTTGCAGGGCAGAGTCGCCCTGCACCGTGTAATTCATGTTCCGCGTGCCCTCGATCACGGCATGATCGAGCGCGGCCTGGGCGACGTTGGTCTCGATCGCCTTGGCGGTCTGCGCCTGGACGAGCTGCACCTGAAGCGCGGCCATTGCCCGTTCCTCGCGGGGATAGCGGAAGCGGACGCCGTACATCGTCTCGCCCGTCCCGAGCGACAGATTGAAATGGTAGGTGCGCGGCGATCCACCCGCATTGGTGATGACGATCAGGTTTGTGCCGCCCGCCTTCTCGCGCGGTTTCAGGAACACGACATTGCCGACCGGGGCGATCTGCCACGACACCGTGTCGCCCAACGCGGCCTGCGTTACCGTCTCCCCCGGACCGAACTGGATCTCGATCGCGTGCCGGAAGCTGCCGACGATCGTCACCACCTGGTCGGGATCATAATTGACGTTGCGGACGCGCGCGTCCTTCCCGCCAGGGATTGGTGTTTCAGATGCAAACGCCGCCTGCGGCATCAGCGTCACCGCAGCAGCCCCGACTATCGAAAGCGCGATGAGGCGCTGCCACACCGCACCCACTCCGCGCCAGAAACGGCTCTGCGACCCGGTTTCTGTGAGCACCAGCTCCGTCGCGGGCGGTGACAGACGAACAGCCAATTTCTTGCGGAGTGCGGGCATGAAGGGGACGACGACGACGGACACGTCATTGTCCGGGATGTTGGACTGATCGCTCATCTCACGCCTCCGGATCGGAACGATAATTGACGACCTGGAAGCCGAGTGGATCGATGTTGCGATCCTTCTCATGCTCCGGCGCCGTGGTGTATTTGAAGGTCAGGATCGCGTTCCAGTTCTGCGCGATCGGCGTATTCTGCCCGAACGTAATAATCTTGGTGAAGCGGACCTGCGCGACGGTCGGGCTGAGGAAGCTGATCGTCCGGATCGAGATCGAGACGAAGCCCTTGTCACCGTAGATGTTGGAGGGAGCGTTCTTGTTGTTGGATTGGACGCTGCCCAAGTAGCGACTGCCTTCGAGCTGATCGCTCATCAGCATCACGGTATAGGCATTCTCGCGCGCCGCGTCGTT
>NZ_JAKNQJ010000034.1 GCF_022662335.1 Sphingomonas sp. CROZ-RG-20F-R02-07
AGTAGGCGCTGTTCCTTTCTTGAAAGTATCATCGCTGTCGGCAGAGGATATGAATGTTCGAGACTGGCGATGGTTTGTTGGAGACTCTTACGATAGCGCAAGCCTTCCAACTTCGTTTGTTGTATTTCCCAAAAGGGGAGCGGCGATATTTGGGAATAAGGTCAATGTCGCCGACAGGCCCGCTATGATTGATCCGAACCTTATGGGTTGGGAAATATTTGAATCGGCGGATACACTCTACATGGCCTATGCGCTGAAAGCCCGCCGTATTTCTGAACTTGCAGATATTTCGACTGTTCCCCAGATAAACAATAAGCATATCTCCCCTGAGCGCTTTCCGCTTCCTCCCCTTGAAGAGCAAGAACAGATAGCTCGATTTCTCAAAAACGCTGTTGCGCAGTATGATAATCTTGCCACCGAAGCTCAGCACGCAACCGATTTGCTTCAAGAGCGCCGCGCTGCACTCATTTCCGCCGCCGTCACGGGCAAGATAGATGTGCGTGGAGCCGTTCTCCCTGAGGATCGCGAGGCCGCATGAGCGTCGTCCAGCCCGATTATTGGGAACGCCTCGTTCGCGAGCTTACCCGGCTCCCGGCCGAGACGGGCTGGGTCGAGTTTAAGCTCAATAACAGCGATCCCGACATGATCGGGCAGCGTATCTCAGCGCTATCGAACTCCGCCGCGCTTGAGGATCAAGAAACTGCCTATCTGGTCTGGGGCGTGCAAGACGAAACGCACGAGATCGTCGGCACCACCTTCAGCCCCATCGGGGTGAAAAAGGGCAATGAGAATCTGGAGGCATGGCTGGTGCGCATGCTCGCGCCGCGCCTCAACATCGCCTTCCACTCACTGACGATCGACGAAAAACCGGTGGTCTTGCTTACGATACCAGCGGCTAAGGGACAGCCAACGCGATTCAGTGGTAGCGAATGGATCAGAGTTGATTCAACCACCCACCCGTTGAGGGATCATGGAGGTAAAGAAGCCGAGCTTTGGCGGCATTTCGATCGCCGTCCGTTCGAGGGCCTGATCGCTCAAGCCGATTGCACGGAGGATGAGGTAGTCGAAAGACTGGATTATCCGGCCTATTTCGAGCGTTTTAACCTGACACTTCCCGCTGATCGTCATGGCATCATCGCCAAGCTCGCTGAGGATCGTCTCATCGTTCGTAATGAGGCAGGGCGTTGGGACATCACCAACCTCGGCGCGATCCTCTACGCGCGTCGCCTGCCCGATTTTCCCGGTCTCGCCCGCAAGGCAATGCGCGTTATCGTCTACAAGGGTAAGACGCGCGTCGTGACTGAACGGGAGCAAGAGGGGCTGCGAGGCTACGCTTCTGGCTTCGAGGGGCTCATGGAGTGGATCGACGGTCAGTTGCCGCGCAATGAGGTGATCGGCCAAGCGCTGCGTCGCACTGTCCCGCTCTATCCTGAACTTGCCGTTCGCGAGTTGGTCGCCAACGCGCTCATCCATCAGGATTTCGGCATCGGTGGCACCGGGCCAATGGTTGAGATTTTCGACGGCCGCATCGAAATCACCAATCCCGGCACCACGCTGATCGACATTCAGCGTATTCTCAATCACGCTCCTCGATCGCGTAATGAGGCGCTCGCCCGCTTTATGCGTCGTGTTAACATCTGCGAGGAGCGAGGCTCGGGAATCGACAAGGTGGTTGAGGAAACTGAAACCCACCAGCTTCCTCCCCCGTTGTGGGAGCAGCAGGATGCCGCGTTCCGTGTCACGCTGTTCGCGCCCAAGCCCTTTCGTGAGATGGACCGATTGGAGCGGGTCCACGCCACCTATCTCCATGCCTGCCTGCGCTACGAACAGCGAGAGACGGCTACGAATACCTCATTGAGGGAGCGTTTCGGGGTCGATCCGCGCAACTCGGCAACCGTATCGCGGATCATCAAGGACGCCCTTGAGGAGGAGGTGATCAAGCCATTCGAGGAGGGGCAGGCCAAAAAGGTGGCCCGCTACCTGCCGTGGTGGGCGTGAGTTTGTTTGACGGGTATTTGATCGGGAGGGCCTCGCGAGGCGATTGGGATTCAACTTCCGTTGGAAAACCGCGGTTTTCTAAGCCCAATTTGTTTGATCGGCTATTGTCGCAGGAGGGCTCAGGAGCGCTCCACGGTTCTCATTCTTATGCTCCGAGTCAGTCATGAGCATCCATAAGGAAATCCGTTTCGAGGACGAAATCTGTGCTCATCTCACTGAGCATGGCTGGCTCTACGAACCCGGAAGCGCCGCGCTTTACGACCGCAAACGGGCGCTGTTCGCGCCCGATCTGGTCGCGTGGGTGCAGGAAACGCAACCCAAGGTCTGGGAGTCACTGAGCCGCACCCATGGCGCAGGCGCTGAGGCGGCACTGCTCGATCGGGTGCGGAAACAGATCGACGATCGCGGCACGCTGGATGTAATCCGTCACGGCGTTGAGATGGTAGGCGTGCGAGGCATGATCTCATTGGCCCAGTTTAAGCCTGCCATGGGCATGAACCCCGACATCATCGCCGCCTATCAGGCGAACCGCCTGCGCGTCGTGCGCCAGCTTCGCTACTCTGTGGCGAATGAGAACTGCTTCGATCTGGGGCTGTTCCTCAATGGCGTGCCGGTCGCGACTGCTGAGTTGAAATCGGACTTTACCCAGTCGATCACTGACGCCATCGATCAGTATCGGTTCGACCGCCTACCCCGGCCAAAAGGCGGCAACGCTGAGCCGTTGTTGACCTTCCCCAGCGGGGCGCTTGTCCATTTCGCCGTGAGCAACAGCGAGGTGCATATGACGACCAAGCTGGCTGGGCCGACCACGCGCTTCCTTCCGTTCAACAAGGGCGATGCGGGCGGCGCAGGCAATCCGCTCAATGAGCACGGGCATCGCACCGCCTATCTGTGGGAAGAAATCTGGGAGCGGGAAAGCTGGCTTGAAATCATTGGCCGTTATCTGGTCGCTCAGCGCGATACGAAACGCGCGATCAGCGGCATCATCTTCCCCCGCTATCACCAGCTTGATGCTACCCGGAAGCTGCGCGCAGCCGTTCGCACCGAGGGCGCTGGCGAAAAATATCTGATCCAGCACTCAGCGGGTAGCGGCAAGACGAACTCAATCGCGTGGGCGGCGCACTTCCTCGCCGATCTCCACACTGACGCGGACGAGAAGCTGTTCTCGACCGTCATCGTCGTATCCGACCGCAATGTCATCGACGCCCAGCTTCAGGACGCGCTGTTCGGGTTCGAACGGACCACCGGCGTGGTGGCAACGATTCGCAGCGAGGGCGGTGCCAAGAGCGGTCAGCTTGCCGAGGCGCTGGCTCAGGGCAAAAAGATCATAGTCTGCACCATCCAGACTTTCCCATTCGCGCTTGAGGCCGTCCGCGACCTCGCCGCGACGCAGGGCAAACGGTTCGCGGTCATTGCCGATGAGGCGCATAGCTCGCAGACCGGCGAGGCGGCGAAGAAGCTCAAGCAGCTCCTTTCCCCGGAGGAAATCGCTGAGCTACAGGATGGTGGTGAGGCCAGTGCCGAGGATATCCTGACCGCACAGATGGCGGCGCGCGCGGGCGACAGCGGCGTCACTTATGTCGCGTTCACCGCCACACCCAAGGGCAAGACTCTCGAACTGTTTGGACGCAAGCCGGAACCCGATCAGCCATCCGGCCCCGGCAATTTGCCGTCCGCCTTCCATGTCTACTCAATGAGGCAGGCGATCGAGGAAGGCTTCATCCTCGATGTGCTCAAAAACTACACCCCCTATCGCCTCGCCTTCCGCCTCGCCAATGACGGGCAGGAATGGGATGACAGGGAGGTCGAGCGCAGCACGGCGCTCAAAGGCATTATGCGCTGGGTGCGCCTGCACCCCTACAATATCGCGCAGAAGGTTCAGATCGTCGTTGAGCACTTCCGCGAGAATGTGCAGCCGCTGCTTGATGGTAAGGCCAAGGCGATGGTGGTGCTTGGGAGCCGCGTCGAAGCTGTGCGCTGGAAGATGGCGATCGATGGCTACATCAAATCGCAGGGCTATGGGCTCGGCACATTGGTGGCTTTTTCCGGTGAAGTGAACGATCCCGACTCCAGCCAAGAGTCGCTCACTGAGGGCAGCGCTGCGCTCAATCCGGGGCTGAAGGGGCGAGATATCCGTGATGCGTTTGCGGGCTCGGATTTCCACCTCCTGCTTGTCGCCAACAAGTTTCAGACGGGATTCGATCAGCCGCTGCTGTGCGGCATGTATGTCGATCGGCGGCTCGCAGGCATTCAAGCGGTGCAGACGCTCTCGCGCGTCAACCGCGCTCATCCGGGCAAAGACACGACCTATGTGCTCGATTTTGTAAACTCGTCGGAGGAAATCCTCACCGCCTTCCGGACCTATTATGACACTGCCGAGCTTGAGGGGGTCACTGACCCGAACCTTGTCCTCGACCTCAAGGGCAAACTGGATGCCAGCGGCCACTATGATGAGTTCGAGGTCGAGCGCGTCGCTGCGGTCGAGATGAACCCGAGTGCCAAGCAGGGCGATCTTATCGCCGCCATTGAGCCAGTCGCTGACCGGCTGCTCAAGCGCTACAAGGCAGCGCAGGAGCGCCTGAGCAACGCTCGCGAGGGTGATGACCATGATGGCGCATCGGTCGCGCAGGACGAGATCGACACGCTCGTGCTGTTCAAAAACGACATGGCCGCTTACCAGCGCGCCTACAGCTTCCTGTCCCAGATATTCGACTATGGCAGCAGCACGATCGAGAAGCGCTTCCTGTTCTACAAACGCCTGACGCCGCTGTTGGAGTTTGGCCGTGAGCGCGAGGGCGTGGACCTCTCGAAAGTCGTGCTGACGCATCACAACCTCAAGGACGAGGGCCAGCGACGCCTTGACATATCAGGGCGCGATGAGAGCAAGCTCAAGCCAATGACGGAGGTCGGTTCGGGCTCAGTGCAAGACAGAGAGAAGGCGCTGCTCGCCGAGATCATCGAGCGCGTGAATGACCTATTCGGCGCTGACACCACAGATGGCGACCAACTGAGCTATGTCACCACGCTACGAGACAAGATGCTCGAATCCGATGCATTGATGACGCAAGCTGCAAACAACACCGAGGCACAGTTCGCCAACTCGCCGACACTCAAAGACGAGTTGATGAACGCCATTATCGATGCGTTCGAGGCGCATTCTTCATTGAGTAAGCAGGCCCTCGATTCGGCGAAGGTGCGCGATGGCTTGAAAGAGGTGCTGCTTGGCCCTGCGCAGCTTTACGAGGCACTCCGTGCGCGCTCCGGTCGGGAACCGGTTGACGCATAAAGTTCAGGTCGATCTTCATGCTATCCACCGCCTCTCGGATCATCTTGTCGAGATTTTCGGGGTGGTCTTCTTCTAACGGCAGCGGGTCCATCATGTGCATAGGCTCGCTATGACGCCCCCAATACCCCCATCCCGTATCCATGCTGAGGCCGCTCTCATTGAACTCGGCACTCAGGCCAACGCAGTTTAGGGTGAGACCGAGAGGCTCGATGTTGCGGGCCAGTCGCCAAAGAGCAGCACGCAGCGAGTGTTCGTCCTCGCCGATGATCGGCTCGCGGTCGCTCAACATGAGCCGGATGAAATGACCGGCAAACACCCGCGTTCGACCCGTTTCGACTATGCCCATCTCGAAGCGCGTCAGCGAGACGCCTTTCGTTTCCTGCACCTCATAATCGTGTGATTGTCGCACCTCGTAATGTCGCCAAGCCATATACATCTCCTGCCCCGCTATTTAGGCAGTTTGGATCAGCGGTTCTCAGACTTCTCTACCTCCTGCTCACGGCGATCGAGCGCATCTTCAATGAGTTCGCGAACGAAGTCACCCTGCCGGGTGTTACCGCGCAATGCGTCAATGCGCGCCTTCGTCCCCGCCCGCGCGCGAAAATGAACGGCTTCATCGAAGAGCTTCGGCTTCGTCACCCTTCGAGAGATAGCGGTATCGCTTTCTTTCATCCAGTCCCGCGCAGCCCTTCGTCATTGACGCTATAAGCGGTATCGCTTAAGAATAAGCGGTATCGGTTAAGACTGCAAGATCGTGTCAGGGGGGCAAATGGCTATTGGGTCGGCAACGCAGCAAGGCTCGTCAGTGAGCGTATGGAGCGAGACCGGACGCCTGTTGTTCGGTCGCGCGGGGACGCTCGTAGGTTTCACCTCGGGAACAGTGACGGTGCGTGTTGGTAGCTACAACATCACCTACGATGATCGCGGCACCGCCAAATATCAGAGGCCAGCATGATCCGCTTTACCGCTTTTCGGTTCAGTGCCGAAGGGGACAATCTTCAAGGTGCTTTGAGAGGAACTACGGCTCCAATCACGCCTCGCCTCGTCGAATCCTCACAAGAGATCAGTGTCGAGGTTAGTGCCGAAGAAGCTATCGCGATTACGCTTATAGATATTAGAGAGATGCTTGGTCTTATGCTTCAAAAGAGGGATGAGGCTTGTCCCGATTAGATACTTGAACTCACGCTAAATACGGGCATGCCTCGTTGGACAGCCCTCACTGATTATAATGGCCTGCTCGATCTCATGCTGGATGTTGAGCAGTGCGGCCAGAGCGTTGTCCTCAACGGCGTGGCATGCACCATCAGCCGGATCAATAATCGACATGCTCTGCTCGAAGCTGCCAGCCCGGATTTTGGCTTCGCTGCGTTCTTCCCCGGATGGTATGGCGACTACTCCGCCGTCCCGGTCCATATTCTGACGATCGGCGAGCACCACGAGTGCATCGGG
>NZ_JAKNQJ010000035.1 GCF_022662335.1 Sphingomonas sp. CROZ-RG-20F-R02-07
TTACCTCTGGTGACGAGTTGAAGCGGCGAAACGGCGAAACGGCGATGGCGGCAGGGCACGTGAACGGCGGGGCATCCGCCACCGTTATCAGCCCCCTGCCCAAGCTGCCACGTTGGTCTGACAGAACCATCGGTGAAAATGCGATGGTCGCGGAGATGGCCTTGCGCCAGCCGCTATGCGGTTGGCGCAGCGTCGTTTGATGCGCCATTCGGCGCTCGTCGAGTAGCGCGGCACTGGGCCAATTGGATGCAAATGATGCAAGGATGCCGCACCCGCGATTAATTCATTCAAATTTCTGAAATATTGTTGACCCGTTGGCGGGAAAGTGAAATTTCGCGACACCAACCGCAGACATCCGTCCGGTGCAGGAAGGTCCGCTCGCCCGTCGCGCGCCCCCTTCACCGCATCGAGCGCCAGAAAAATAGCCGCCAAAAAGCGGCTGATTAGGGGAGACCGAAATGCTCAACACCCGCCATTCCAGATATTTCGCTCTGTTGGCCGCCGTGTCGACGGCCAGCCTGTCGACCGCCGCCATGGCCCAGATCACCGCACCCGCCACCGCCGGTTCGACGATGAACGGCACGCCCGCCGATCCCTCGGCCAATCGTGGGCAGACCGATCCCAGCACCGATCCGCAGTCGAGCAGCACGCCGGCAACCCCCACGCCGCCGCTCAACGGGCCTGGCGCGGGCGAGGCACAGCAGGAGGCGGACGCTGCGGCACCGGGCGACATCGTCGTCACCGGCATTCGCGCATCGCAGCAGCGCGCCGTCACGCTGAAGCGCGATGCCGCGTCGGTTCAGGATTCGATCTCGGCCGAAGACATCGGCAAGCTGCCCGACGTCACCATTTCGGATTCGCTGCAGCGTATTCCCGGCGTGCAGATCCGCCGTGACGCGGGCGAAGGCTCGTCGATCAACATTCGCGGCCTGCCCGAAGTCACCACGCTGCTGAACGGCGAACAATATCTGGGCGCCAATTCGATCAACAGCGTCCAGCCCAACTTCAACGACGTACCCTCGCAGCTCTTTTCGGGCGCGGACGTCATCAAATCCTCCACCGCCGACCTGCTGAACGCGGGCGTCACCGGCACGGTGAACCTGCGCACGCGCCGGCCGATGGACCTGAAATCGGGCTTCACCGTCGCCGCCGACGCGCAGGGCCTCTACGGCAGCAAGACCAAGGACAAGGATCCGAGCGTCAACGGCCTGCTCGCCTGGCACAATGACCGGTTCGGCTTCCTCGTCTCGGCCGCCTATACGCGCACGCATCTGGAGAATTCGCAGAACGGCTTCCTCAGCTCCTACGGTGCCACCTATCATAACGAAGGCACCGCGGACGCGACATCGACCGGCGGCTTCTCGCCCAGCAACCGGCCGCACGGCAGGGCCGTGGCGGGCGGCATCGACGTGAACGGCGACGGCGATTCCAACGACGCGTTCATCGTGCCGCAGGGCTTTTCGGCGTTCAACACCATCACCGACCGCAACCGCCTGGGCATCAACGGTTCGGCCCAGTGGAAGATGACCGACTCGCTCGAACTGACGGTCGACGGCTTCTACACGCACCAGACGCAGTACAATCACACGTCGGGCGTCCAGCAGCAGAACATCAACTGGCAGGCCGGCGAGTTCGTGCCGGGCGCATCGCGCGACACCGGCGCCACCGTCACCGGGTCCGACGGCCGCGTCTATCACATCAACACGACGCAGGTTTACAACTACGACCTGGGCGATTTCTCGTCCTACGCGCAGACCGACAAATATGTCTCGCAGTCGCAGGACTATAATGCCGAGCTGAAGTTCGACAATGGCGGCCCCGTCAAGCTGAACCTGCGCGGGATCTACGGCAAGGCGAGCCAGAGCTACGACCAGAGCTATGCGCAGTTCAGCCCGTCGAACGGTCTGCAATGGGAGCCGGGCGGTATCGGCCATTATCCCTCGGGCGACCGCGCGTTCAATCCGGGCGGCTACACCGTGGACACGCTGGCCGGCGCCAATTCGCTTCACTCGATCGTCGATTTCAGCGGCGACCAGCCCGTCTTCACGCTGCCCGCGCAGTTGACCAGCGAGCTGTCGAACAAGAGCATGTACGCGCTGAAGACGCTGTCGTCGGAAGGCAATTACCGCCAGAACGGCGATCTGAAGATCCTGCGCGCCGATGGCTCCTACAAGGCGAACGACGCGCTGACCTTCGAGTTCGGCGCACGCTATAGCGACCGTTCGAACAGCGATTTCGCCTTCGACCGCGCCGCGCCGCTCTATGCGGGCCAGGCGAGCGGCACGGGCGCCACGGCGAACGCCGCCTGCCTCGTCAAGTGGAAGGGCTTCGACGTTCCGATCAACGACGCGAGCTGCCATGCCGGCACGGGCGTCTACGGCACCACGGGCTTCGTGCCCTATACCGCGGGCCTCACGCGCCCGGCGACCGATCCCAGCGTCAGCGGCATCGTGCGCCAGGTCACCCCGCCCGTGCAGGGCATCCCGGCGGTTTACACGATCGATCCGAACGCGATGAACAACGCGCTGGCGTTCCAGAACAGCTTCTACCCCGGCAACGTGGAGGTGCAGAACCCTGGTGCGTCCTATCAGGTCGGCGTGAAGCAGATCAGCGGCTATACGCAGATGGACTTCACTGGCAGCCTGTTCGGCCTGCCCATTTCCGGCAATGCCGGCGTGAAGATCATCAACACCCGGCTCGACATCCTTCAGTACATCACCGGCAACCCGCAGCCTTACGGCGTGCAGGGCGCCGTGGCGGGCACCGACCGGACGCGCCGCAGCTTCACCGATTATCTGCCCTCGTTCAACGTCGCGCTGGATCTGGCCGATAAGTTGAAGCTGCGTCTCGCCTTCACGCGCACCATGACGCTGCTGAACCTCGACCAATGGGGTGGCGGCCTCACGCCGAACTACGCCATCGACACGAGCGGCGCGGCGCCGGTGTTTCGCGTGACGGGCGGCTCGTCCACCGGCAACCCGCAGCTCGATCCGTGGCGGGCGAACAACCTCGATGCGTCGCTGGAATGGTATATCGGCCGTTCGAGCCTGCTGAGCGTGGCGGCCTTCTACATCTCGGTTGACAGCTTCATCCAGCAGGGTTCGGTGCTGCGGACCGATCTGCCGGACAATGACGGCGTCGTGCGCGGCCGCACGGTATCGATCAGCACCCCCATCCAGGGCCAGAGCGGCACGCTGAAAGGGCTCGAAGGCCAGTGGCGGCAGTCGTTCGGGGATCTGGGCTTCATGCCCAACATCCTGCGCAACTTCGGCCTCGACATGAACATCACCTATTCGCCATCGGATTCGGGCCAGACCGATCTGGCGGGCAACAAGATCCCGTTCCAGGACAATTCGAAGCTGCAGACCAACGTGGTCGGCTATTACCAGGATAGCCATTTCCAGGCGCGTGTTGCCTGGAACTATCGCTCCACGCGCGCCGTCTCGCAGGATTTCGGCGGCCTGGTTGGGCTCGAACTCTATCAGCGCCCCACCAACTATGTGGACGCGTCGGTCAGCTACGACATCAATCCGCACTTCACGATCTATGCGCAGGGATCGAACCTCACCGGCGAATATGAGAAATATTATCTCACCTGGACCGACGAGCATGCGTACAACAACATCTACGAGCGCCGTTACGCGATCGGCGCGCGCGTGAAGTTCTGATCCTGCGCTGACGATCACTCTCGCATGCGTCGGGCGACGCATGCGAGAGGCTTGTCACGCGGCGCGCTTGCCGGCAGGCCCTTCGATCATGACCATCCCTTCGGCCAACCCCATCCGCTCCGTCGTGATCGTCGGCGGCGGCACCGCCGGCTGGATGGCGGCGACGCTGATGGCGCGCCGGCTGCAGCGGCAGAACCTGTCGATCACCCTGGTCGAATCGTCCGCGATCGGTACCGTGGGGGTCGGCGAGGCGACCACGCCCGCGATCCGCGACTATTTCCGCGAAGCCGGCCTCGACGAAGCCGAAATCGTCCGCGCGACGGGCGCCACGCTGAAGCTCGGGATCCGCTTTGACGGCTGGGCGGGCGAGAACAGCCGTTTCTTCCATCCCTTCGGCCTGTACGGCACGCCGTCCAACGACGTGGCGTTCCACCAGTATTGGCTGAAACAGCAGGCGGCCGGATCGTCGGTTTCGCTCGGCGCCTACAGCCTCGCAACGGTCTTGGCCGAAACCGGGCGGATGATGCCGCCGCCGCGCCCTGCCCCCGATTACGCGTTCTTCGACTGGGCGCTGCATTTCGACGCGGGTCTCTATGCCCGCTATCTCAAGCAGGTCGCGACCGCGCGCGGCGTGACTCACGTCGATGCGCATATCACCGCCGTCCACCGCGATCCGGCCACGGGAAACATCGCCGCGGTCCAGACCGCGGAGGCCGGGACGATCGCGGGCGACCTCTTCATAGACTGCACGGGTTTCCGCTCGCTGCTGTTGGGCGGCGCGCTCGGCGAACCCTATGTCGACTGGCGCGATCATCTGATTGCCGATCGGGCGGTCGCCATCCCCTGTGCGCACCGCTCGACCGACACGATCGCCCCGTTCACACAGGCGATCGCGCGCGACGCCGGGTGGCAATGGCGGATCCCGCTCCAGCACCGCGTCGGCAACGGCTATGTCTATTCCAGTGCCCATCTGTCGGACGACGAAGCGATCGCCACACTGTCCATCACGCTGGAGGGCGAGGCGCTTGCCGAGCCGAACCTGATCCGCTTCGCCACGGGTCACCGCCAGCGCTTCTGGTCGGGCAACTGCGTCGCGCTAGGCCTGGCGGCCGGCTTTCTCGAGCCGCTGGAATCGACCAGCATTACCCTGATCTATTCGGGCATCCAGCGGCTGCTCGAACTCTGGCCCGATCGGCATTACGATCCGGCGCTCGCGGCGGACTATAACCGGATCACCACGCTCGAATATGAGCGCGTACGCGATTTCCTGATGCTGCATTATTGGGCGAACGGGCGAACCGGCCAGCCCTTGTGGGACAGGGTGCGCGCCATGACGCTGCCCGACAAGCTCGACCACAAGGTCCGGATGTTCAAGAGCCGCGGCCGGATGGTGCGCTACGAATGGGACGCGTTCGGCGATCCGAGCTGGCTGTCGATGTTCGTGGGGCTAGGGATCCGCCCCGAACGCTGGGACCCGCTGGCGGATTATTTCACCAACGCCCAGATCGGCGAAGCGCTGGAGCGAATCCGCGCGAACATCGCCGAGGGGCTGGCGGGCGCCACCAGCCACCGCGCGTTCCTGGAACAGGCGTTCCAGGTGCGTTTCCCCGCGCCGGGATCGTTAATGGGCTAAGCGCTCAGCCAGCCTTGCCGCGCTGATCCTGTTCGCGCAGGAAGGCGTCGCGCATGGGCGACGGCGGCCCGACGAGACCGCGGGCATGATCGGGCAGATGGTCCGCCGCCTGCGGGGCATCGTCGTCGAACACGAACCGCTCGAACCAGTGCCGCCAGGCCGCCCGGTACGGCAGAGGCAGATCGCGCACCGCGCGCAACGTCCTTTTAAACGCATCGAGTGGCGACACCGCATCGGCATCCTCCCACCAATGGTTCACCATCACGTTGAAGGGCGCCAGCGCCCGCACGTCGTGCCACCAGATCGGCGGAATGTAGATCGCGTCGCCCGGCCCGAGCTCGGCGACCAGAGCGTGCCGCTGCGCCTCGGCGAAGCGCGGATATGCGTCCAGGTCGGGCCGTTCGCAATCGACCATGCTGACGGGCGGCCCGGCGATCGTCAGGTGCAGCGGCCCGACATAGAGATTGTCCGCCTGTTCGGGCGGGAACAGCGTAAAACGCCGCCGGCCGGCCACCACTACCGCGATGTTGCTCGCCTCGTCGAAATGCGTAGCGACGTCGGTGCGATTGCCCACCCACACGCGCGCGCGCGCCGTCGGCAGGTCGAAGGGCAGCGGATTGCGCGCGGACCAGTCCGGCAGATGCTCGTCGGTCGCGGCCGCACCGGCATAGAGCGCATCGACCTTTGCCTGGCCTCGCGTCGCCAGCAAATGGCGCATCAGCGCGCCGAGCGGCGCGGCGCGCGTCTGGAAGTTGCAACCGGCCAGCGCGGAATCGTAGAAGAAGCGGCCTTCGATCTCGGGCGGACCGACGAAAAGCTGCGCGGGACGCCCGGAATCGAGCGCCGCCAGATAGTCGACCACCGCCTCGTCCGAGCGCCACGCAGCGACGACCGCGGGCCAGTCCGCCGCTAGGCCGCGCAACACCACCGGCCGGAACGGCGCGACGACATCCGCGTCGAAGCGCGCCGGATCGATCCTTTCCAATTCGGGTACGGCAGTGGGCAAGCATTCCTCCCGGGCGACGGCGGCGGCCGCGATACGGCATCCGGCGTAACCCGCTTCGAACGCGCCATCAACGCCGCGAGATCGATGAAAAATCAATTGCTTTAAGCGGATGGCTGGCGGATGGATTTAATAGGGCCGCGATCGCGAGCAGCACGGGCCGGCGGCCGAACCGATCGGCCGGCGCACCGGCGCCGAGCGACCCGATCACCGTCCCGATCAACGCCGACGCAACGGTAAATCCCAGGGCCTGATCCGACAGCGCGAAATGCGTCTGGAGCGCA
>NZ_JAKNQJ010000036.1:2500-5931 GCF_022662335.1 Sphingomonas sp. CROZ-RG-20F-R02-07
GGCTGAGATATGTAATCATCCGCACCTGACAAAAACCACGATACGCTGCTCTGCCGAGTTGGCGACCCTCCGGGGCGCCCAGCGTTGTCGTTGGTGGTGTGGACTCTCAAGCGTGAGGTAAGGGCAATTCGTGGATGCCTTGGCACATACAGGCGATGAAGGACGTGGCACGCTGCGATAAGCGTGGGGGAGCCGTGAGCAGGCATTGATCCCGCGATTTCCGAATGGGGAAACCCACCTATCCGATTAATCCAAACCGAGGTTTTCCTCGGCATTGGGTTAATCGGGACAGGTATCATGAAGCTGAATAAAATAGGTTTCGTGAAGCGAACCCGGCGAACTGAAACATCTCAGTAGCTGGAGGAAAAGACATCAACCGAGATTCCGTTAGTAGTGGCGAGCGAACGCGGACCAGGCCAGTGCCGTTTATTCAAGTAGCAGAACACTCTGGAAAGTGTGGCCATAGCGGGTGACAGCCCCGTATGCGAAACTGATGTAAACGGACTCGAGTAGGGCGGAACACGTGTAATTCTGTCTGAACATGGGGGGACCACCCTCCAAGCCTAAATACTCGTATGTGACCGATAGCGAACTAGTACCGTGAGGGAAAGGTGAAAAGCACCCCGATGAGGGGAGTGAAACAGTACCTGAAACGGATTGCCTACAAGCAGTTGGAGGGGCTTTGTGCCCTGACAGCGTACCTCTTGCATAATGGGTCTGTGACTTAATGTACCAAGCAAGCTTAAGCCGTTAGGTGTAGGCGCAGCGAAAGCGAGTCTGAATAGGGCGACAAAGTTTGGTGTATTAGACCCGAAACCCGGCGATCTAGGCATGACCAGGATGAAGGTGCGGTAACACGCACTGGAGGTCCGAACCGATTAACGTTGAAAAGTTACCGGATGAGTTGTGTTTAGGGGTGAAAGGCCAATCAAGCCGGGAAATAGCTGGTTCTCCGCGAAAACTATTGAGGTAGTGCCTTGGACGAACACCCTAGGGGGTAGAGCACTGGATGGATGCGGGGGTCGCGAGATCTACCAACTCTAACCAAACTCCGAATACCTAGGAGTGATATCCAGGAGACAGACGGCGGGTGCTAAGGTCCGTCGTCAAAAGGGAAACAGCCCTGACCTACAGCTAAGGTCCCCAAGTCACGTCTAAGTGGGAAAGCATGTGGAAATCCCAAAACAACCAGGAGGTTGGCTTAGAAGCAGCCATCCTTTAAAGAAAGCGTAACAGCTCACTGGTCTAATCAAGGGTTTCTGCGGCGAAGATGTAACGGGGCTCAAGACGTGCACCGAAGCTTAGGGTGTGCCACTTTAGGTGGTACGCGGTAGCGGAGCGTTCCGTAAGCCTGCGAAGCGATCTGGTAATGGGTCGTGGAGGTATCGGAAGTGCGAATGCAGACATGAGTAGCGATAAAGAGGGTGAGATGCCCTCTCGCCGAAAGACCAAGGGTTCCTGCGCAAGGCTAATCCGCGCAGGGTGAGCCGGCCCCTAAGACGAGCCCGAAGGGGGTAGTCGATGGGAACCACGTTAATATTCGTGGGCCTGGTGGTGTGTGACGGATCATGTGTGTTGTTCAGCCTTATCGGATTGGCTGGGCTTCGAAATGGTTCCAGGAAATAGCCCCACCGTATAGACCGTACCCGAAACCGACACAGGTGGTCAGGTAGAGTATACCAAGGCGCTTGAGAGAAGTGTCCTGAAGGAACTCGGCAAATTGCCTCCGTACCTTCGGAAGAAGGAGGCCCCATAGGAGCGCAAGCTTTTATGGGGGGCACAGGCCAGGGGGTAGCGACTGTTTAGCAAAAACACAGGGCTCTGCTAAGTCGGCTTCAAGACGACGTATAGGGCCTGACGCCTGCCCGGTGCCTGAAGGTTAAGTGGAGGGGTGCAAGCTCTGAAATGAAGCCCAGGTAAACGGCGGCCGTAACTATAACGGTCCTAAGGTAGCGAAATTCCTTGTCGGGTAAGTTCCGACCTGCACGAATGGCGTAACGACTTCCCCACTGTCTCCAGGACATGCTCAGCGAAATTGAATTCTCCGTGAAGATGCGGAGTACCCGCGGTTAGACGGAAAGACCCCGTGCACCTTTACTGCAGCTTCAGAGTGGCATTAGGAAAGAACTGTGTAGCATAGGTGGGAGGCTTTGAAGCATCGGCGCCAGCTGATGTGGAGCCATAGGTGAAATACCACCCTGTTGTTTTCTGATGTCTAACCACGCACCGTTAGCCGGTGTTGGGACCCTCTGTGGCGGGTAGTTTGACTGGGGCGGTCGCCTCCTAAAGAGTAACGGAGGCGCGCAATGGTGGGCTCAGGACGGTTGGAAACCGTCTGTTAGAGTGCAATGGCATAAGCCCGCCTGACTGCGAGACTGACAAGTCGAGCAGAGACGAAAGTCGGTCATAGTGATCCGGTGGTCCCTCGTGGAAGGGCCATCGCTCAACGGATAAAAGGTACGCCGGGGATAACAGGCTGATAACCCCCAAGAGCTCATATCGACGGGGTTGTTTGGCACCTCGATGTCGACTCATCACATCCTGGGGCTGGAGCAGGTCCCAAGGGTTTGGCTGTTCGCCAATTAAAGTGGTACGTGAGTTGGGTTCAGAACGTCGCGAGACAGTTTGGTCCCTATCTGCCGTGGGCGTCGAAATTTGAGAGGAGTTGACCCTAGTACGAGAGGACCGGGTTGAACATACCTCTGGTGTACCTGTCGTCGTGCCAACGGCGCAGCAGGGTAGCTATGTATGGACGGGATAACCGCTGAAAGCATCTAAGCGGGAAGCCTCCCTCGAGATAAGATTTCACAGAGCCGTGGAAGACCACCACGTTGATAGATCGGATGTGGAAGTGCGGTAACGCATGGAGCTAACCGATACTAATTGCTCTATTCGCGCTTGATGAGTTCGCACCATCAATGACAACTCTGGGTAAAACCAGCGTCACGATGCGGAGCGGATGATACAGCTCGACGCCAGATTTTATAATTACGTCTTCATGTGCACGGCATCGATTTTCAAACCCTCACACGCGCACCGGCTCCATTGCCTGGTGGCTATAGCGTCGGTGAACCACCCGATCCCATCTCGAACTCGGCCGTGAAACCCGACTGCGCCAATGGTACTATCGCTCAAGCGATGGAAGAGTAGGTCGTCGCCAGGCATTGAAGCCCGTGCGCGCGTGAAACAAGAACCCATTCCCAATGCAACAACCTCCCGCGTGCACACAAGCACGCCACCGCGGGGTGGAGCAGCCCGGTAGCTCGTCAGGCTCATAACCTGAAGGTCACAGGTTCAAATCCTGTCCCCGCAACCAACGTTACAGAACACGCCACGCCGCCCCTCGGGGCGGCGTCGTCGTTTGTGGCCCACGCCATCGGGTCCGACACCTTCGCCACCACCTCGGCCTCCGGGCCGGTCCGGCCATCGGG
>NZ_JAKNQJ010000037.1 GCF_022662335.1 Sphingomonas sp. CROZ-RG-20F-R02-07
GTGCCGGCGAACCGTGCCTCGACGCTGAACTGCTCGTCCTTCTCGCGGTTGCGATACGGAAAGCCGGCGGCCTCGGAGAGATAGTCTTGATTGGCATAACGCCATGCGGGAATGATTGTCAGCACGCCATCGCCGGTGTCGTAGTCGATCTGGGCATTGGCGCCGTAGAAGTCGTTATGCTGAAACGGGGTCGGGGCGATGGTGTCGAGCTTGCGACCCGCCGGGCCTGCGTTAACCGTCGTGCGGTAAGCTTGGGAATCAGCGGAGTAAATGCCGTCCGATAGCGGCAGTCCCGACAGGATGGTGCGATAGCTCTGCGTTGGCGGAAAGAAGTTGTAGTTGCTCACATAGGCGCCGCCAAAGCCGCTGCCGCGCGTCTGCTCGTAGTCGAACGCCGTGCGCACCGTGAGCTTCGGGGTCAGTGCGGCCTTCATCTGTACGCGGAGCGACGTCGTGTCGTCATCGAACAGCCTGTCCGACAGGTACCCGTCGTGCCGCGACGTGCTCGCCGAGACCCTCATCGCTCCTTCGTCGCCCAGTGGGACGTTGATCGCCCCTTCCGCGATCACTGCGTTGTAGTTGCCGTAGCTGACCGAACCATAGCCAGACAGCTCGCCCAGCTTCGGCTGTGTCGGAAGGACGTTAATGGCGCCACCCGTCGCGTTTCGGCCGTAGAGCGTGCCTTGCGGGCCTTTCAGCACTTCGATCCGGTCGAGATCGAAGAACAATCCGTTCGTCGAACTGGGCCGCCCTACGTAGACGCTGTCGTAGTTGAACGCGATCGCCGGATCGCTGTTGGGCGTCAGGGTGAAGTTGCCGACGCCGCGCAGGAAGATGAGGTTGCCTGTGCTCGACGGCTGGATCGTGAGTGCAGGAACGAGTTCGCCCAGTCGGGCCGGCTGGGTCAGGCCCGAATTTACGAGATCCGAACCCTGCACGACGTTGACGGCCACGGCGGCGCGCTGGAGATTTTCGGCGCGACGTTGCGCCGTCACGATGATGTCGCCCAATTCGTCCGTGGGACCCGCCGCCGCAGCAGGAGGCGTTGCGTCGGCCGAGGCCGCGTCCTGCGACGCCGCGGGACCGGTCGCGATGGGCGGCGTGCTCGTCTGGGCATAGGCTGTGCAGGGTGCCACCAGCGCCAGCGCCGTCGTCGCCAATAATCCTACGCGCATCGCATCCTCCCCGAAATCACGTCGGAGGTCGGCGAGCCGCCCCTGATCTTGCCATCGGCTTACGAACCGCTGGACGATGCAGGAAGATGGCAGTTCATCGAAAGTGATGCGTTCGCGGTATCATCACCTGCCAACACCGCCGCGGCTTGGTTAGCGGGTATTGCGATTGAGCGCCGCCCTTCGAAACAGGTCGGAGAGGTATTCGGCGACGGGCGTGAGGGGCAGCGCGGTTCGACGTACGATGTAGATCGGCGGTGCGACCAGCTGCTCATCCAGTCTAATGTGCGTCAGCAGTCGGCTCGTCCGAGCGAACTCGAGCCACTGCTCGGGCAGGATCGCGAGAAGGTCGGACCATGCCGCCACGGTGATCATCGACAACGCGCTCTGCGCTTGAACCGCAATGACCGGGTGGGGAAGGCCGTGGAGATCAAACAACGGATACAGTTCAGCTTCGCTGCTGGCTGTAACGGAGGTCGCCACCCATCTCGCTCCAGCGAGTTCCCGCAGCGTTGTGGCGGCGGCGAGAGGATGTCCTCGCCGACCGAGGACGACGCGTCGATTGTCGAAGAGCTTCTCCGCCGTGAATTCCCCACTCAGACGGTCTTCGGACAGCGGACCGATGTAGAAGTCGACCGAGCCGTCTCGAACCGCGGCTTCGATCGACGGGAACAGGCTTTCAGTGATCTTCAGCCGAACATTCCCATACCTGGCATGGAAAGGTTGGAGGACGCGGGGGAGCATCGAGACGTGCGGTGCCGTCGAGAGCCCGATCGACACGACGCCAGCGCTTATCCCCGTGAGCTGCTGCACCTCGTCTCGCGCGCGCTCCAGCTCCAACTGAACGGCGACGCTCCGCCTGACGAAAGCGGCTCCGATTGGCGTCAGCACCATGCCGGTCGAGCTTCGTTCGAAGAGGGAAACGCCGAGTTCCTGTTCGAGATCGCGGATGCTTCGGGTGAGGGCGGGCTGAGCGATGCCGAGCTGTCGCGCCGCCCGGCGCAGGCCACCCGCCTCCGCCACGGCCACCAGATCCCGCAACTGCGTGAGCTTCATGCGACGACCCTTCTTAGATCAGCGATGAACCACGATGCCCAAGTGATGCCGATCAGGCAACACCTGCAAGGTTTTGCCATCGTTTTATCATCGCCCCGCCACGCTATCCGAAACTCCTGCCGAACGCCTCGAAGAAGGTGGCGGCCATGACGTCGGAACGGCCGATGACGGGATGGGGTGTCGCATGCGCAGACGGACGGTAGTGGTCATCGGAGCAGGACCGAGCGGACTCGCGCTCACGATCGAGCTGGGATCGCGGGGAATCGATTGCCTGCTGGTCGAGCGCAACGACCGGGTCGGCTATGCTCCGCGCGCTAAGACGACGAACGTCAGGACCCGGACACACCTGCGGCGCTGGGGCATCGCCGACAGGCTGGCCGCAGTGTCCCCGTTCGGCATCGACTATCCCTCCACAGTCGCATTCGTCACCAGGCTCGGCGGGTTTGGCCTCGCCAAGATCGAAGACGCCTCGAACTGCCATCCAAGGCGCAACGAACTGTATCCGGAGCATGGCCAGTGGGTGCCGCAGTACAAACTCGAACAGGTGATGCGGGACCGGGCCGAGGAACTGGCCAGCGTAGATCTCCGGTTCAGCACCGAGTTCGTCGGCGTCGAACAGAACGCGGACGGCGCCGAGATCGTTCTCCGCGACCGGGTCTCCGGTGAGACGGAGACGATCGCCTGCGACTACGTCGTCGGTGCAGACGGAGCCCGAAGCGCCCTGCGTGAGGCGATCGGCGCCCGGATGGAGGGGAAGTACGGACTGTCGCGCAACTATAACATCGTCTTTCGCGCGCCTGGGCTTGCCGACGCCCATCGGCACGGCCCGGCGACGATGTACTGGCAGGTGAACCCGGCCGCACCGAGCCTGACTGGACCGATGGACAAGAATGACGTCTGGTTCTTCATGCCGACCCGTCTGGCGGAGGGCTTCACGATCACGCTGGAGAACGCTGGCGATCTCATACGGGACGCGATCGGCATAGAGACGCCGCTCGAGGTGCTCAGCGTCGACGAGTGGGTCGCGAGCAGCCTGATCGCCGACAAGTACCGCGACGGACGGATATTCCTGATCGGTGACGCATGTCACCTCCATCCGCCATTCGGGGGATACGGCATGAACATGGGCGTGGCGGACGGCGTCGATCTCGGTTGGAAGCTGGCGGCCCGCATCCAGGGGTGGGGAGCCGGTCCGCTGCTCGACAGCTACGAGACCGAGCGCAGGACGATCCATCAGGAGGTGATCGCCGAAGCGGCCGCCAACCACGCGGTGTTGTCGAACGAGTTCTGGGCCGAGGGGCTCGAGGACGACAGCCCGCCCGGGGCGGCCATGAGGGCCGACGTCGGCGAGCGGATCGTCGCCATCAAGCGCCGCGAGTTCCACACCTTGAAGACCGTTCTGGGCGGTTGCTACGAGAACTCGCCGGTCATCGCGGGCGAGGAGCGTGGCACGGCGACTGATCCAGACGACCGGCGATACGTGCCCACCAGCACGCCGGGTTGTCTGGCGCCTCACGTATGGCGAGCGGATGGCCGGTCGCTCTACGACCTTTTCGGACTGGGATTCTCCCTGCTCGTCCGGTTCAACGCGTCCGGCGACCAGATACGTCGTGCCACCGCCGCCGCCGCGAAGCGCGGGATCCCGTTGTCGGTGGTCTACTTGACCGAAGCCGACGCCGCCGACCGTTATCCGTCGGCGCTGACGCTGGTCAGGCCGGACCAACATGTCGCATGGCGGGGATCCCACTGGGGCGACGACGTGCTCGACCTCGTGACGGGAAAGGCGGCTGGCACCCAAGGTGTCGAGGCAGGGTCACCCGGTCCGGTCGAGCTCGTCGGCGATGCGACGTGATATCGGCGTCTCTGTCATGCGGGACGGCGGCTATGTCGACGCTTCGTCTTCCAATCAAAGCGGGGCGGAAATGATATGACGCAATGGACCAAGGCACTCGCAATCGGAGTAATGCTCGTGACCGTATCGAACAACGAAGCGTCGGGTGTCCCGGCGAAGCCCCAGGCAACGTCCGAGTCCCCGGCCACCGGGGCTCCATCGGGTCCACCGCCTGAAATGATGAAGGCCCTTCAAGCTCATATCGTATCGCTCACCGCAGCCTGTCCGCCCCTTCCGGAACTGTCCGTCGACGAGCGGGCAAAGCTGCCGATTCACGTGGATGCATGGGGTTCCGATGGCGATCCCGACATGCTGCTGGTCCACGGCGGCGTGCAGGGTGGGCTTGGCGGTGGACCCAGCACGTTTGATGGTCAACACGGTCTGGCGGCGGACGGGTTTCATGTCCGACGCGTCGACCGTCCAGGGTTTGGCCAGAGTCCTTCGCGCGGTCCCGACGACATGCAGGCTGATGCAGTATGGATTGCCGCCATGCTTCACCAGGGAACGAGCCTGATCGGCCACTCGTGGGGAGGGGCCGAGGCGCTGCTCGCGGCTGCCCAGAACCCCGCAGCCGTTCGCGCGCTCGTCCTCGTTGAGCCTGCTCTGGAACTGCTCGCAGCGTCTGACCCGCGCTATTCCGGCAATCCCGCCGTACGGCAGGCGAGCATGAAGCGTTTCGGGGGCTGGTTGACCAGTAAGACCCCCGCCGAATACGGTCAGGCGTTTCGTGATAGCCTCGGCGTGACGCATTCCGATGCCTCCACTTCGAACGCTACCGCCGAAGAGCGTGCTGCGTCGGCGACCCGGATAGGCTGCGCGTTCCTGCGCGCCCGGATGGCACCCGTTCCCGTTATGCAGGACGCCGTCCTCAAGATCGTAGCCGCAGGGATACCGGTGCTCGTCATCAGCGGAGGTTGGAGCCCTACGTTCGATCTGGTTGGCGAGATCGTCGCAGAAAGGCTGCACGGCCACCACGTTATTGTGAAGTCCGCAAATCACTTCGTTCAGCAGGAAAACGCCACCGAGTTCAATCGCGTGGTGAGCAAGTTTCTGAAGGCGACGCCGTCGCGGAGGTAAGTGCCCGACTCATAATTCGAGTTTGGCGATGCGGCGGGTCATTCGCCTGATGGATGAGACGACCATCCACGCCTCGGAAGATGCGATCGATGCCTCCCAGTCCTTGGCGAGGCGACGGCACCGGTTGAGCCACGCCAGGGTGCGTTCGACAACCCAGCGCCGGGGTAGAATGACAAAGCCGGCCAGGTCGGACCGTCTGATGATGTCGATCGTCAGCCGATCAATGTGCGCGACTGCCTCTTCGAGCTTCTGCCCGGCATAGCCGCCATCGGCGAACAGCCTGGTAAGGGCGGGATACGCATCGCATGACCGCTCGATCAGGCCCGGAGCTCCGCCCTCGGTCCTGCACATTGGCCCCGTGGACCACGCCTTCCAGCATGTTGCCCAGCGTGTCGGTCACAATGTGGCGTTTACGCCCCTTGATCTTCTTGCCCGCGTCGTAGCCGCGCGGTCCACCCGCT
>NZ_JAKNQJ010000038.1 GCF_022662335.1 Sphingomonas sp. CROZ-RG-20F-R02-07
GGCTGACGCCGCGAGAGCGCGAGGTGCTCGTCGGTTTGGTCGAAGGCGGGACAAACAAGTCGATCGCGCAGAAGCTCGGAATCAGTCCGCGCACGGTGGAGCTCCATCGCGCTCAGGTAATGAACCGCCTCAATGCGAACACCTTGACGGAGCTGCTGCGGATTGCGCTCGCGGCAGGTGTCGGCCCCTCCACGGATCATGGTCGCAAGCCGACGAGCAATACTTAACGATCGCCGAAGGGCCAGCCGCCTTGATTACTTTCGTCCGCTTTTGCTGCGAGCTGCCGTTCAGCAGCCCCCGAGGGAACGGCGGGTAAGTCCCAAACCTTGCCGCTCCGACTGCCGCTACCGCAACATGAACGGGCGGCCGAAGTTGGGGAGTCCGAAAGAGCCTCTGAGCGTCTGAGAATGGGGCTAACGCGATTGTCGCACCGCTAAGGTCGGTAAATCCGCTCAACGTTGCCGCGAAGCTGCGCGCGGGTGAACAGGACCGGCTTTGTGCGGTGTGCGGCGAATAGCGGAGCCTGATCGGTGTAATGGGGCGAGTTCGGGCGCGTCGTTGCCGTGCCGAACGGTTGGATTGAACGGGATGAGACCCGGCCCTGTTGATCCCACGCCATGAACATGACGAAGCTGTCGCCGTCACGCACCGCCAGCCGGCCATCGGGCGCTTCGTCCCACAATGCCATCGCGCGCAGCACGTCGGGGCCACCGTCGAGCGGCAGATCAACGCGTCCCTGCCGTAGCCGCAGCATCGCGCCAAGCGGCGGGTCCAGTCGGTGAAAGACGCGCATGAGGTAGGCGCTTGCCTCAAGTAGCGCTTTCCGAGGATCGCTCTCGGGCTCGCGCTGATAATGCCACTTCTGCCCCGTCCGCATCAGCAGCGCGGCCAGTGCCTGTCCGGGATGATGGCCATCGAAGCTCCAGTCCCACCGTCCAAGCAGCGCCTGTGCGGTGGCAATCCGCCGGTCACCGCGCGGATTTGCCCGGACCAAGTCGGCAATCCAGCGCGCCGCCCAGCTGCGGCGGCTGACGACGGTGTCGTACTTGATCGCTTCCAACTCCCGCTCGCCGATCCGCGCGTGGGCGCCGAACAATTCGAGCGCGCGGGTGCTGCGGTTGGTGGTATCCGTCTCGATGCCGAGCAGCGGCGAAAAGGCGCGCGGGTCAAGCTCGGAGCCGATCCCCGCCGCCTGGAACGGCGTGCTGTTGGCGTTGACGAGGAAGCCCGACGGCGGGTCGACATGCTGCGGCACCATGCGCCACGGGACGGTGCCCGGCTGGTAGTCGGCGCTCGTGTCGCCGGGCAGAACGCGGGCGTAATCGAAGCCCGGCCGCCGGTTTGGGAAGGCGGCGTTGTAGATATGCGCGATCCGCCCCGTCGCATCGGCATAGACGAAGTTGGTGGCCGGCACCGCCTGCATCGCCAGCGCAGCGCTCCACTCGCGCCAGTCGCGCGCGCGCTGCAGGCGGTAATACTCCTCGACCATCCCCATCTGGTCCGCGCCTGCGTAGCGGATCGCGAAGGCACCCTTACGGTTCTCGATGACCGGACCCTGGATGGCGCGATGAACCGTCTTGGGAACGGGGAGCACGAACGGCCCCCATAGTTTCACCGGCAGCCATACGCGCTGCGCCTCGATCGGTCGCCAGCGTCCGTTGAAGCGATAAGCATTGCCGGCTTCGTTAAGTGTCAGCCGGTAGATGTCGGTAAGGTCGGGCCGGTCGACGGTGTTGGTCCAGCCGAGCGAGGTTCCGTGGCCCAGCAGCGGATAAGGTGCACCTGGGAACGTCGCGCCGGCGAAGTTCCAGCCCTGGCCAGAATGGACGACCAGCTCGTACCAGGCGACGCCGCCGCGCCAGGGCTGGTGCGCGTTCGACACCAGCCGCGTCGTACCGTCGCTCGATCGCCATGGGCTAATCGCAAAGGCATTGGAGCCGGCCTCGATCCCGCTTGGTCCCACCGGCGTCACGTCCGGAGCGTCGGGTGTCCGTCCAGCGCTCTCAGCTGGCAACGGCTTGGCGTCGGCCAATGCGCCGAGCACGTTTTCTAGTCCGAAGAAGAAGGGCGAACGGACCACGAAGCCGACCGCAACGTCTCGACCGTTGACGGGGAACAGCCGCGCGAGCTTCACCTCTTCGGGGTGACGCGCGGCGTAGAGGTTGAGGCCGCTGGCATAGCCATCGAGCAATGCCCGCACGTCGGAGGGTTGTCGGTCATAATCGCGGTCCACAGTTGCCCGCGCACCGAGCAGGTGGACGACGTAGTCCGTTTTCGCTCCCGCAGCGCCCGTGATGGCGCCCAGGCGAGCGCGGGTCATCGCCATAACCTCTTGCAGCGTGGCGAAATCGTCTTCGGCATGGGCATAGCCGATGCCGTAGGCAACGTCGGGATCGGTTCGACCGAAGATATGGGGCACCCCCCACCGATCGCGCGCGATCACCGTGTCGTAGCGATGGGGCGGCGGCGGTGCCGCGCGGCTTGCGGTCAGCGGCTCCCAGGCGGCCAATCCCGCGGCAATCAGGATCCCTAGCAGGATCAGCAGCGCCCCAACCCACTTCAACGAATTCATGGTCCAAGCGCGCATGGCGGCGGCATAGCGTCATTGCATGGGCACAGCCAATTGGTTCGACGGCATGTGAACGAGCAACCGAAGCTAGGAGATAGACCTGTGCGCTGAATGGCGACTTATGGGTCGTGGCGGTCGCGAGGCAGGACGCGACAGCTATACTGAGCTTCAAACCTGAAAACGCCGTCCGGTTCGCGCTCGAGTAACAGACCTAGCCGTAAATCAATCTCCTATGATCCTGTTGTTCTCGCGCCAGCCGGGGACGGCTGGCTCAGCTTGACCGGCTTGCCTTCCGCCCAGACCGATGCGGCGTGCAATCCGTAGTAAAGCGACATCAAGATCATCAGGACGATGACATAGCGAAGTGCGACTGCAGCACCCGACGCCAGCAGACCGGCCTTCCGTCCGCGAAACCAGAGCTGGAGGCGGGTCTCGCCCTGCAGCAGGGTCGCGACGAGGATGATGAGCACAGGGATGTGGCCGACGACGTCGACCATGCCGAACTCCGGCATCGCTATGACAAAGACGCCGGCGAGCAGGACCGCAGCGACCCGGACCAAGACCGCGCGACCGACCAGTAGGTAGAACGACAGGCTGAACTCGACGAACCCGGCGATCGTTGTGACCGACGGAAACGGGAAGCCTGCCGTCACGCTGGGATGCCGCAGCAGGACGGCGATCGTCCATTGCGGGAACAGGAACTTCTCGACCGCCGTCCACATCAGGCTGAGGCTGAGGCTGGCCGTGAGGATCGACACCCGCCACGATGCCAGACACAAGTGACGTCGCAACGCCGGCTGGCCAAGCGCGACGTAGAGCGCCAGCCCGACGAAGAAGAGGTAGTCGATCATGTAGAACGGGCCGAACCGCACGACGCCGATGCCGTACAGCATGAGCAGTCCAACGGCGGCTGCCACCGACAGGCGCGGTATCAGCACCATCGCGGCGATCGCGAGTTGTAGCAGGCCGACTAGGTGATCGCGATTGATCATCTCCGGTGTCAGCACAGATCCCGTCGCATTGTCCGCCCAGAGCACGACTGCCAGTTCGCGCCAGAGGCACACCGCGTAGACGGCAAGCCGACGCGGACGATCAGGTCAACGACGACGCCTCGCCGATCGCCCTCCCGAGGGACTGGCATGACGCGAGCGAGAAATGCGTCGCAGCCGCCGCCGAACGCCACCAGCGTCGCGAACCCGGCCAGGCAGGTGAAGAACAGCTGCGATAGCACCTGCTGCAGCGGCGCCGGGGGAAGCGACGGGTCGATGGGGCCGCAGAACCACTTCACATGAGCCTGAGCGACGCCGGGAAGCAGCACGCACGCGACGAACGCGAGTCCATGTCCCAATCGTGAGCAGTGGATGCGGTGATCGAACAAACAGCGTCACTCCCGATAACGCTTATGGATACGATCTCAGGCAAAGCCCGGACGCGTGATAAGGCCAAGTTTGAGCTGCCCCCTTCTGAGTGGTCCATCGACTATGACAGTCTGGATCAAGGAAGGGACGACTAATGCCTGCCGAGAAGCACAAGCCCGAGGAGATCATCGGCAAGCTGCGTGAGGTCGAGATCATGCTAGGCCAAGGGAGCACGACTGCTGAGGCGTGCCGGCGCATCGCGGTCAGTGAGCAGACGTATTACCGCTGGCGCAAGGAGTACGGCGGCCTGAAGACGGATCAGGCGCGGCGGATGAAGGATCTAGAGAAGGAGAACCTGCGGCTGCGCCGTGCGATCTCGGACCTGACGCTGGACAAGCTGATCCTGCAGGAGGCGGCACGGGGAAACTTCTAAGCCCCGCGCGACGTCGGCGGTGCATCGACCAGGTGAAAGAGGTGCTGGACGTATCTGAGCGACGGGTGTGCCGTGTGCTCGGGCAGCATCGGTCGACGCAGCGCAAGGTGCCGTGCGGGGCAGATGACGAAGAGGCACTGACCGACGACATCGTCGCGCTGGCCAAGCAGTACGGGCGCTACGGCTATCGCCGGGTGACAGCGCTGCTGCATGCGGCGGGCTGGTCGGTGAACCACAAGCGGGTGGAGCGGATTTGGCGGCGCGAAGGCCTCAAGGTGCCGCAGAAGCAACCTAAGCGTGGCCGGCTGTGGCTGAACGATGGCTCGTGCAGCCGGCTGCGGCCCGAGTATCCAGGGCATGTCTGGGCATACGATTTTGTCGAAGCGCGAACGCACGACGGGCGCAAGTTCCGCATCCTTACCATCATCGACGAGGCCAGCAGGGAATGTCTCGCACTGATCGTCGCCCGCCAGCTTCGGCACGAAGACGTGCTGGCAGCGCTTGCCGATCTGTTCATCGCACGGGGTCCGCCAGCGCATATCAGGTCGGATAACGGCAGCGAGTTTATCGCTACCGCAGTTCAGAAATGGCTTGGGCAGGTCGGCGTAAAGACACTGTACATCGCACCGGGCTCGCCTTGGGAGAACGGCTACAACGAGAGCTTCAACGGCTCGCTGCGTGACGAGCTGCTCAACGGCGAGATATTCTACAGCCTCGCCGAAGCCAAGGTGCTGATCGAGGCGTGGCGGCGTCACTACAACACTGTCCGACCGCACAGCAGCCTGGGCTACCGCCCGCCCGCACCAGAAGCGGCGACACCGCCATTGCCGGCCTCCGGTTCCGCTTCGCTCCACCTACGCCCGGCAATGGCGGCGGAGACGACAATGCACTAACTATCTACCCGGACCACCCGGTGGGGGCTGCTCACCTCGTCGCGGCCCCCAAGCAGCA
>NZ_JAKNQJ010000039.1 GCF_022662335.1 Sphingomonas sp. CROZ-RG-20F-R02-07
TAATCGGCCGCTTGAGGTCATTCGAGCCTCACTATGGGGTCTTGCCATGTCGGTTTCCAGCCATCCCGAACCTCGTCGCAGAACTCAGCCCAATCACGCGGGCTGATGTGAACGGTTGCGATCTCCGTGCCCGGAAGCGCCACGCGATCCGCGTTTACCGCAATCCTGTCGAGGTTGGCTGGTGGAAAGATGTCCTCGCCATCGGTCATGGTAAGCATTATTTCTTGAATCGTGCGGATGGTGATTTCGCCACCATTGGGCTTGGCTTGGCTGGGCTTCGTTCTCCAACCTCGCGCTTTGAGGTAGTCGCGCATTTCAGCCTCGGGAGGATAGAACCGGCCCGGATGATCTAAGCGCCAATTCAAAATGAATGCAGCAAGATCAATGAACATCCCGGTTCGACGCATTTTTGCAGAACCGGAAGCCGATTGAGGTTCCCCATCCAAACCGGTCTGTTCTCCTTTTGTCAGGTTTCGAACTCCTCAAAATGTGGGGATCGTTCCCCGTTACATGTCTCATTGTCAACGAGGTGGCCACCCCTTGGCACAACATAACCCAAGGGAATCCTTAACATGATTAAAAACCTGAATGAACTGGTAAGCATCGTCATCAGCCCGCTCACAAAGGAGGATGACGCTGTAGCAGGATTTCGCGTCCTGCATCAGAACGCGGCACAGCATGGCGGACTGGGCAACATGCTCGGTCGGTCACATGACCTGCTCAGCGTCCTCGCTGAGCGCGATCAGCGGATCGAGAGCCTAACGGCGCAGGCCGAAGCTACACGGCTCGCAATGGCCCGCGCGGAACGCTCCCGTAAGGCCGTCGTGGCCGAGCAGGAGAGCAAGGAGCGCGACATCAGCGGACGCATCTCGGATGTTGTCAACGCACTGATTACTGGGGCATCAATGGAGCAGCAGAAGCCCGCCTTATCCAGCGACATGCTACCGAAGCGCGCGACAGCCCGTTCGAAGATTGCCGCTCAGCGCTCTTCCCGGCCTCGCTCACGAGCCATCAGCAAACCGCGTGGTGCGGAAACCGACAAGATCGTATTCGACCTTCTCACCAACAAATGGAAGTGCATCGGCACGCTCTTCCGGGAGGCTGAGCGTTCAGGTTTCCGGGGCAGCGAGGGCGCTATCCGCTTCGCCGCTGAACGAGCGGCACGCGCTGGCAATGCTCACGAAGGCCGCGACCGCCTCGGACGCATTGCCTACCGACGCGCGATCTGACCCGCTTTCCCCGGCGCGCGGAAAAGTGCGCCGAGGGAGCGATGATAAATATTGCGGGCAGGATACCGTGTTTGGTATCTTGCAAATATATTAAGTGCTCAGGGGTTTGACTGACGCGTGCTCGCCTCCACGCAAGAGAAGCTGAACGGTTTGCTACCGCCTCAGTGTATTGGGTGAGCACCCCGACCGCGCTCGTGGCGTTGCGGTTGCCGGTTCAGAGGCCGTGCTGAAAAGAAGTCACGAGAAAGATGGGGAGCCATGTCGTTCACTGACACCTCCCCAGATTGAGTGGGCGTAAAGGCAAAGCGTGCGTCTCTCAATCGCTTATCCTTACCGATATAACCGTCGAAGGCATCCTCCCGAAGTCAGCATCCGCTCTGCCGGGAGGTCCACCTTGATAGGCGCTGGCGCATGCAGGGTCACGGGCGACCACCTGCTGGGCATAAACCCCCGAAGCCGCGACGCATTTGTTCTCTGAGACTCAGGTTGATGAACTTCCTATCCCCGGCATCTGGGCAGCATCGCTCTCAATGGGCGTGGGCATCTAATGATGCCCGTTGTAAGTCTGCTCAGGTGCCGGGGAAATAGAGGTATCTCCTTCACCCGAGGTTGATGCATACATTTTGTTTTTGTATAATATTACCGAATCCGCTGCGCCCATTGATCCGCGAAGAGCAACGAAGCGGTCAATGGGATGCAGCAGGCGAGCGCATCGCGCTCGACTCTTAAACACCAAGTCGGATCATCGGCAGCGCCAATAAGCGCACAACCATGCTGATCGCGAAGGTCGCATCACGGCGCAGGTGCTCCTCACCGGGGATGCACGCATCAATAGCACGGCGCGACAAGTTGGTGGGGTCATCAATCAGCCGGTGGTGCGATAGCGGATTACGCAGGTTCATCAGCCGCCTCAGGTCGTCCGCGTCCTGCTGGGAGATCATGCCGCGAGCAATGCACCGCTTCAGCGTGACCGGAAACTTGATCTTCGCCGGGATCGGCTCAGCGTCGAGCCCCATGATCAGCATGGCGGCGAGCACCTGCTCAGCAAACGCCTGTGACAGCAGCACCGTGGCGACGAAGTTGCCATGCACGAAACTGCTGCGCGCTTCGACCCACGCGGCGTAGGCGACCTCCCCACCGGGGATCATCGACTGCCTCGACCCGACCGCACTCACCGTGTCGTCAAGCTGGCGGAAGCGGCTGACCCTGCCGAGCAGGTCGTCGTGCATCTCAGCCAACAGGAGGCGCACGAAGTCGAGGTCGTGCAGGTCGGAGAGGAGGTCACGCTGCTGCGTCACGCCGTATCAACCCGGAGTTTACCAGAAACCGGTATCGCATATCATACTGTCCTCCCCTCAGCGGAAATGCTACCCTTATTCGATTGTGGGGATAAACGGTGAATCATCAAGCACTTGCATCTTTCATTTGGTCCGTGGCTGACCTGCTGAGGGGGGACTATAAGCAATCCGAATATGGCCGGGTGATCCTGCCGTTCACCGTATTGCGCCGTCTCGATTGCGTGCTCGAACCTACCAAGGCTGCGGTTCTCACTGAGCTTGAGGCCAAGACCGCTCTGGGGCTAAATCCCGAGTCCTTCCTCCTGCGCGCTGCCAAGCAGGGCTTCTACAACACCGATCCGCTCGACCTCAGCAAGCTGATGGGCGATCAGGACAACATCCGCGCCAACCTCCTCCGATATGTCGAGGGCTTCTCCCCTGCGGTGTGCGACATCTTCGAGCAGTTCGAGTTCCACGCCCAGATCGACCGGCTCGCGAAGACCGGGCTGCTCTATCAGGTCACGGAACGCTTCGCCCGCATCGATCTCCACCCGAACAAGGTGGACAATACCGCGATGGGCCTCGCCTTCGAGGAACTGATCCGCAAGTTCGCTGAAATCTCGAACGAAACAGCGGGTGAGCACTTCACGCCGCGTGAGGTGATCCGCCTCATGGTCAACCTGCTGTTCGTTGAAGACGACGATGCGCTGACCAAGCCGGGGATCGTCCGCACCATTTATGATCCGACTGCGGGCACGGGCGGCATGTTGTCGATCGCCGGCGAGTATCTCACTGAGCATAACCCGCAGGGGCACCTGACCATGTTCGGTCAGGAACTGAACCCTGAGTCCTACGCGATCTGTAAAGCCGACATGCTCATCAAAGGGCAGGCGATAGAAAACATCGCCCCCGGCAATACTCTGTCGGATGACGGGCATCACGGTCGCACCTTCGACTATATGCTATCGAATCCACCATTCGGCGTCGAGTGGAAGAAGGTCGAGAAGCAGGTCCGCGCCGAGCATGAGCAGAAGGGCTATGATGGTCGCTTCGGCCCCGGCCTGCCGCGCGTGTCAGACGGATCGCTGCTGTTCCTGATGCACCTGCTGTCCAAGATGCGTCCGCTCAATGAGGGGGGCTGTCGGTTCGGGATTGTCCTCAACGGGTCACCCCTGTTCACAGGCGGCGCGGGCAGCGGGGAAAGTGAAATCCGCCGCTATGTGCTGGAGAACGATCTCGTTGAGGCGATCGTCGCGCTGCCGACTGACATGTTCTACAACACGGGCATCAGCACCTATGTGTGGATCATCAGCAACCGGAAGCCGGAGGCTCGCCGGGGCAAGGTCCAGTTGATCGACGCTTCCTCGATGTGGCGCAAGATGCGCAAATCCTTGGGTTCGAAGCGCAAGGAGATGTCGGACGACCATATCGACACTGTGACCAAGCTGTTCGGCGGGTTCAGTGAGGCACGGCTTGCCACCAGCTTCGATGTCGAGGGCAAGGAAGTCGGCCGCATGGTGGTGGTCTCAGGCGAACCGGAACCCGCAGCGCCCGAGGGCGGCAAAGTGAAACTCGCGCCGCTGTCGTGCATTTTCCGGAACAGTGCCTTCGGCTATCGCGCCATCACCGTGGAGCGCCCTCAGCGGGACGAGGCGGGCAAGGTCGTGGTGGGCCAGCGCGGCAAGGCCAAGGGCAAGCCACAAGCGGATAGCGCATTGCGCGACACCGAGAATGTGCCGCTCAGTGAGGAGATTGAGACTTACTTCGCGCGGGAAGTGCTCCCTCACGCCGACGATGCTTGGATCGACACTGACAAGACCAAGGTGGGCTACGAAATCCCGTTCACTCGGCACTTCTATGTGTTCGAGCCGCCCCGCCCGCTCGCTGAAATCGATGCTGATCTTGAGGCCGTCACTGATCGTATCAAGGGTATGCTGGAAGGACTCGCTGCGTGAGTTTCCCATCGTATTCGTCCTATCAGGATAGTGGCGTTGAGTGGCTGGGTGAGTTGCCAAGCCACTGGTCAATCGTCCAAACGAAGCGTGAGTTTCGCAGGCGAAAAGTCGTCAACATCGGAATGGTTTGCGAGGATCGCCTCGCTCTGACGATGAATGGCGTTGTTCCTCGTGACCTAGATGACCTAGACGGACTGCAATCCAGTGATTATGAAGGATATCAAATTTTTGAGGCTGGCGATCTGGCGTTCAAGCTAATCGATTTGCAGAACATTAAGACGAGCCGCGTAGGGATGGTGCCAAGCAGAGGCATAATGAGCCCTGCATATATCCGACTCGAACCACTGACCCCAGAGATCGCTTGCTTCGGGTTTTGGTATTTCATGGCGCTCTATTGGACACAGGTATTTAACAACTTAGGAGGCGGCGTCAGGCAAACGCTTGGGCCAGAAGACCTTCTAACTGTGCCGTTTCCACTTCCTCCGCGTGCTGAACAGACCGCCATCGCTGCCTTCCTCGATCACGAAACGGCCAAGATCGACGCGCTCATTGAGGAGCAGCGGCGCTTGATCGCGCTGCTGAAGGAGAAGCGGCAAGCCGTCATCTCCCACGCCGTCACCAAGGGCCTCGATCCGCACGCGCCGATGAAGGACACCGGCATCGAGTGGCTCGGGCATGTCCCAGTGCACTGGTCGGTCGCGAAGGGTGGGATGATTGGAAAACTATTCTCTTCTGAGCAGGTGCCTGACGCCGAAAT
>NZ_JAKNQJ010000004.1 GCF_022662335.1 Sphingomonas sp. CROZ-RG-20F-R02-07
CTGTATCGCAAGGTCACTGTCGCGCCGGCTGTACCTGCGATCGGAGGAATTGTTCGTGGGTCTGTCGGATGGCGCTATGTTGAGCGATGCCGACATCGCGGCGCTGGTGAGGGACTTCTACACCGTCACCCTCAAGCGCGACGGCGATCAGCGCCTCATGGCCGACATGCCCGATGCTTTCCGTGCCGAGCGGGCTGAGCATTACCGCGATCTGGCCGACCGTACGCGGGAGGACCTGGCGAGCAACGCGTTCGGGTCGGTCCGGCAGATCACCTCCGTAATACTCGCTCGGCGCTACGGCGTCGATGCGACGTTCGACAAGCTCAACATCCGCAAGGTCAGCCAGGCGATGCTGCGTGCCGGCATCGAGATCGCCGAGACGCTGAAGGCGAGGGCGGAAGGGAACTTCGACTACGAACCGCGGGACAAGCTGCTGGCGAGCGCCCTCCTCAATGACGGGGCCACACCAACGCCCCCGCCGGCCCCGATCGTAGAACCCGAGGTGGCCACAGGACCCCTCTTTGCGGCGGCGGCCGAGGCGTTCCGAGAGGACCAGCTTCGGCGCAAGGTGTGGGAGCGGCAGACGGCGCTACAGGCTCGCAAGTCATACGAACTGCTCGTCGAGCATTTCGGCAATCGCCCCGTCGCCAGCTTCACCAAGCCCGAGGCGGCGTCGTTCAAGGCGCTGCTCGAAGACCTCCCGGCCAACTACGGCAAGGCGGCCGAATTTCGCGGGATGACCGCAAGCGACATCGTCTCCGCCACCAAGGATCGCGACATCGAGCGCCTATCGTCGCGTACCGTTCAACGGCACTTCCACGCCTTGTCGTCGCTGTGGGAAACGGCGGTCGAGCGCGGTCACGCGCCGGCAAACATCTTCAACGGCTGGAGGTTCGCCGCCGCGAAACGTGCGCGCGATCAGCGGGTAATGTGGACCAGCGACGAGCTGCGGACGCTATTCGCGAGCCCGGTATGGGCAGGGTGCCAGTCGCCGAGCCGCCGGTCCAAGCCGGGCGACGTGATCATCCGCGACGAGAAGTTCTGGCTGCCGCTGATCGCCGTGTTCTCCGGCCTGCGTCAGGAGGAGATTTGCCAGTTGCGCCTAGCCGACCTGCGGGAAGTGGATGGCGTTCTGGTGTTCGACGTCAACGCGCGCGACGGCCAGCAGCTCAAGAATGCAAATGCAACCCGCCTCGTCCCCATGCACGACGAGTTGGTCAGGTTGGGGCTGTTGGCATACGTCGCGTCAACGCGGCGTGAGGGTCAAACCATGCTGTTCCCGCAGTTCCGACCAGGAGGGGCGGACGACCGGCTCGGACATAACTACTCCAAGTGGTTCACGCGCTATCGGCAGGATACCGGTCTGTATGCGGTCAAGCGCGACTTTCACTCCTTCCGCCATAGTGTGACGACATTCATGGCGCGCGCCGGTGTGCCCAGGACAACGATAGACGAAGTGATCGGACATTCGACGCCTGGCGAGAATGCCCGCTACAATAAGGGATTGACGACGCGGAACCTGAAGGAGGCCATGGATCGCTGGGCTGTCGGTGTCGACCTCAGCGACCTCTACCCGAAATAGCGCCAAACGCTGGCGCATGTGCGGGCCGAAACTGTAGACAGCTAGGTCCGAACGGCGCACAAATCTCTGGCGCCGCCGCCCTTACCCCTACCTTCCCCTCTCTACCCTTACCTATACCTTCACCTATACGACCACCTTCCCTGCCTCCCTTTGGGGGAAGGTTTGTAGAATGAAGTTTATTGATATGTCTTTCGCAACGGTTCGTCAGGGAGATGCTCCCTTGATGATCGAGGCTATCAATACCCTGTTGAGGCGAGGCGTGGATGTGCGCCGCCCCGAGGGCAACCCGCACCATCTCAAGGTATCGTCGTCTGTGAGCTACTATCCGACCACGGGGCGAATCGTACCGGACGGAAGACACGCTTTGCCGCAGCGTGGTCTGGTCGCCCTGACCCAAGTCCTGTCTGACGGCCTTGATCGGCCGATCATGTAAACAAGTCCCGCCGATCGACGAATCCTCCATGCCCGCGCTGCTGCGGGGAAAAGCGAGGAGGGTTCATGGTACCCGTACACGGCCGGCCCGGCGGCCAGCTTCCCATCATTCCGGTCGCGCTGCTCAAGAAGCATCACGTTCACGAAAAGTACGACACCCGGTTCCGCAGCTGCGCGCGCCTCCTGCAATCGCTGTGGCGCGAGCGGCAGGGGCTCCCGATCGGCGTTCATCGCGACCGCGAGGGCCGCAAGCGTCGGCTCGGGTCGATGCTGTCCACGCAGGCGACGGATACCGGCCGCAACTTCATGAACCCGGCGGTCGCGCATCTGGTTCGTCGCGAGGTGGCGTACCAGGAGGCCGGCGCGCTGATCGATCGCCAGCGCCTCTATGGCAACCTTCTTTCGTCCATGCCGCTTGCGTTTAACGCCTTCGCGCCGCTGGCCTTCGACAAGGCGCTCGCAGCGAAGGTCATGCGGTCCCTGCTCCCCGACCGCGACATCGCAATCGTTCGTCAGGTCCGCTTCGAGCACTCCCCCGGCCGGCGGGACCCCGCCCTGACCGGCGACCGCAGCGCCTTCGACGTAGCGCTGTTCTACGAGCGCAGTGACGGCGGCCCCGGCTTCGTAGGTATCGAGGTCAAATATTCCGAGGGCATGACCGAACCCGCGCCGTCCGCCCTGAACGAGCGTTACGAGGTGCTGGCCCCGGCGTCCGGCCTGTTCAAGGAACCGCTGCACGCGGCGTTGCGGGTCAATCCGTTGCAGCAGGTCTTCCGCGAACATCTCTTGGCGCAGGCGATGCTGATGCGCGGGGATGTCGCGGAGGCGACGTTCGTCTTCCTCGCGCCCAGGCACAACCACCTCGTGCAGCAGGCGGCGTCGCTCTACACGTCGTTCCTGACGCCGTGTGACGACACGCAGGCGAGGTTTGCGAACGTCCATCTGGAACAGTTCGTCGATGCGCTCGGTTGGGCCGGGGCAGGGGACGAGGCGCTCAGCCTTCATGACCGCTACCTCGATTGGCGTCAGGTCGATCAGGTGGTCGAAGATGCGCTGCTTCGTTCGGGGCAGGGATGGGACCCCATCGTCCCCGCCAGCCGCCCGCTGCGCTTGATCGGGCAGGCGGCGTGATGCGCCGCGGTACGTTCCTGCCGCGGCGGACGCTGGCGCGCCTGCTCGCCAACGGACGCCGATCGGCGACCGGGGTGCGGACCGACCCACCGCCGGTGGTGAAGCTGTTCACCCCCGACGCCGGCGCCACATGGCTGCTTGCCGAGGTCGACCCGCGCGATCCCGATCGTGCGTTCGGCCTATGCGATCTGGGCGTCGGTGAGCCCGAGCTTGGCTATGTCAGCTTGGCCGAGCTGGCGGGTGTGCGTGGTCGCTTGGGGCTGCCCATCGAGATCGACCGGTGGTTCGTCCCCGACAAGCCGCTGTCCGGCTTCACCGACGCCGCCCGTGCCGCCCGCAGGATCATCGCATGATCCCGCTTGCGTTCGCGGCGGTCCGTCCCTTATCGTTCGCTCGCTTCCGCGACACTCGGAAGCGGGGCGTGAGAACCTCTTTGTGCAGCACCCTGGTCGGTTTCTTGGCCGGGTGGCATGCGCGCATGTCCAGCCGGCTCGCCGGTAAAGGCGCATGCGCGCTGAGCTGTGCCAGTGTTCTCAACATCCGGCTTCGGCCGTCGCCCCGACTGGACACAGGGGGACGGCAGATGCGGTTGTCAAGATTTGTAGTGGCGCTGGGAGCGTTCGCTTTCACTACGCCCTCAACCACCCCGGCGGCGGCGCCAGCACGCGGGCGGCCAGATCAGGCGTCGGTGACGCCGCCGAGCAGCTTCCTTGGTGGATGGCTCCAGGTGGACCGCTTCCCCCTGGGCTTCAAGCTAAGCACCCTGGTTGCCCGGATGCAGGAGAACCACACCGCGATCAGGTGGCAGAAGGGCAGCCTTGGCTGGATCATGCGGGCGACGAGCTTCAATCAGCTTACCCAGCAGAAGCACAACCTCGGGTTCATCTTCACGGAGATGGAGCCGGGGTCCGGTTCGATCGGTGAGATCGGGGGTCGACAGCTGCTGTTGGCGGGTGCGTTGGTCGACGGACAGGAGTTCGTCGGCCGTCCCTTGGCGGCGTTCGCCAACATGACGTTCCAGGGCCTCATCGGCAAGGATATGGACCCTGCCGCGGGGTATCCCTCGCGGGAGGCCTACAAGGCCGACTGCCCAAACCGGGTCGCGAAGAAGAAAGCAGAGACAGCCGCGCAGGTCGCGGAGTGGAAGCGTACCGGCAAGTACGTCCCCGGTTGGCTGGATAACGGTCCCGACAACCGCTTCGACCTCCGCGGTAACATCTTCGAGGACTGCCAGCAGAGATAGCCAGAGCGTTTCCTAGCGCGCGCAGAACCCGTCCGGGGCGAATGCTCCATCACCGCACCTTCCCGCTCCCCATCGAGAGGACGCATCATGCGCTTCATCGTCGACCTATACCGTATCCTGATCTTGTTGATCCTCGCCATCGCGCTGGTGCTCGGCTCCTGGTTGGGCATCTCGCTGATCGGCGGCCCGCTCGCGAGCGATCCGCTGCGGCTCTATTACGCGACGCTACTGGTCGGCGGCTTCATCGTTATCGTCCTTGGTCTCGGCATTACCGCGACGTTTATCTCGATCCATGACCGCATCGCAGACATCGCGTCACAAAGCGAACGCGCCGCGGATGTACTTGCGCAGGGGAGTGCGCGATGAACCGGCGACATATCCAGACGGGGCTGCTGTTTGTCGCGGTCTGCGTCATCATCGGCTTGGGCCTCGCATTGTTCACGATGTCGCGAGGGTCGACCGATACCGGCAACAGCACGGCGATGATCGATAATACCGCGGGGTTCATCGACAACACGACCGATGCGGCCGACGTGAAGCAGACCGCCACCGATTTCCTGGTCACGGATGGGTTGCGCCGCCACCCCCCGACCTGGGAGAACGTTGGCGAGGGGCCGACAGGCACCGTGTTCTGCTCGACCGACAAGGCTCATATCACCAATGGTTCAAGCCGCCGATTAAACCTTAAGGTGGCAGTTAAGGACGGCGACGAGACCACCCCGTTGGGGTCGCTGGCCGCAGGCCAGACGCTGGCGTTCGATGCCGGTGATCCCGCCGTGTGGATCATTGCCGATGCCGATAATGACGCGGCGCTGTTCCAGTACGAGGTGAACGACTGCCGGAAGGGGCAAGCGGAACCGGCGGCGGCAGCAGCGACGCCGGCCGCCGAAACGCAGATCGCCGACGACGGCTATAGACCGGGACGTTGCCGCCTCGTCGTCGGAGGTCAGATCATCATCGACGGCACTTGCTCCTACCAGGACGACGGCCATGGCAACGTCGACACGATGAGCAAAAGCGACGGCAGCGGCTACCGCGCGATGATCCAGCAAGATGGACCCGATGCAAAGGGTTATTGGAGCAGCCGGCGCGGCAGCAACCGGGCGTTCGATGAGCTAGGCGTGATGGTCCAGTCTGGACCTTGCTGGAAGAACGACGCCGCCGAGATTTGCGTCCGGCCGGCGTGACCATGTCGAGACACGAGCCGGCATCGTTGGTCGTTCCTCCAGCCTCGCCGAGCGTCGGCATCTTCTGGTTCGTGCCAGACGGCGGGGTATCACGGCTCCTGTGCGATCTCACCCCGCTAGGTCAGGCTGAACCGTACGGTGACATGCTGACCCATGATCGTGGGCATGCCGAGTTCTGGGACTATCTCATCGGCCTCGGAGCTGCCCGCCTGCGGGCCGCGGGCATCCCGATGATCCCGCTCACCGCAGAATACGAGGAATACCCGCGGGGGCGCGTCGTCTACGATCGGAGGCAGGCTCTCTTCGTGGCGTATGCCGATCGCCGCGTTCAGTCAGCCGCCTTCCGAACCCGCGTTGTCGCTGAGTTCGAATTGGAGGGACGTCGCATCGTCTGGAAGATGGACAGCCATTATGATCGCAGTCGAGGCATACCATCGCGTCAGGGGGGCTGACGGTCGCCGGCATGCCCACCCGATCCGCGATGACGCCCCGACTGCGCCGTTGCGACCAAAAATCCGTGCACAGACAGTCACTTATATGCCTGTCCCGCAAAGCTAGCTTGGAAATCGCTAATGTGCGACGAAACGAAGCATCAGAAATCGAGGTCTCGTAGCTGGTCACGCAGTTCGGCGGATCGTTCCCGGGCCAGGCGATTGGAGAGCAGGGCACCTGAGAGCAGATCCTCCCAATGCGCAGGTTGTCGAAAGCCTGCCTTCATCTGCCGGAGATGGCATAGGTTCTGGGATGCCCCTGTCATCCGCCTGATCGGCAGAGGGCTCGAATGCTGACGCCGGGTCACACCGATGAGGTCGAGCACGTTGGCTGCCTGACCGTGGCGATCACGCGTGATTGCGGGCGCCATCGTCTTCAAGATATATAGGACTAGCTTCGCTTGAAGGGCGATCTGCATCTCCTCGGTCTTGCCCCCAAGCGGGCGGAATCGAACGGCATCAGGAGACGCACCGAGTCCGTCGTACCTGTCCGCCACCCATTGAGACAACCAGCCGGCGATCTCACCCAAAATGCCCCGATGGACCGCGATCAGCTCATGGACATGCCAGCCGTGGTTAGTGCAGCTCTCGTGCGCATATACGTAGAAGTGCTCCATCTCGCATCCCAATGCCCGCCCGGCACCGTCGATCTTTCTCGCGAGGAACACGTTCATGCTCGTGAGGGCTGCCTTGGCGGACGGTTCGTCGGGCATCCCGAGCTGCGCGAAATTGAGGGTGATATGGCCGTTCAGCAGCAGGCCATGCTGGTCGTTCAGGAATGCGACGCTGTCGAGAAGGCGAGAGCCGCTTTTGAATGGGATTTGGGTCATCGGTAGCCTCATCAGAGGCCCGCGACATGCGAAGCCCCTAATAGCGCGAGATTATTACGTCTTTTACACTTCCCGCCGCTCGATCGAGCGATACTCTAGGCTTCGCCCCGAGCTGTGAGTCGTCTCGGCAGGTGGGTTTGATACGTCCTATCGCCGGCCAAGGGGGTCTTCAGCTAGCGCGCTTTCAGGTCGGTGCCTACGGACGACCGCTGGGTTTCTCTTAGTTCGGACTGTGCCCTGCCAGCCGCGAGATGCCCCTTCGGCTGGACTGGGCAAACCGCTACCGCTACACGCCGGAACGAAGGGTGAGCAAACGATGGCGCGGACCGAACGAGAACGTAGCGCCGGGGAGACGATTGAGCCCGCCTTCATGTGGCGCATTCCGGGCGATGCGCGGCGAGCGAGCCTGGCGGTCACGCGCGCTGACATCATCATCACGTCGCCGCCCTACTGGAAAAAGCGAGACTACGGCGTTGAGGGCCAGATCGGCCAGGAGCCGACGCCGCAAGAGTTTGTGGCGATGATCATCTCCTGCCTTGATGACTGGCGGCGGATCATCCCCTCGTGGGGATCGATCTTTGTCAATATCGGCGACACTTACAGCGCAAAATCACTGGCAGGCGTGCCAGCTCGGCTCGAAGTCGCCGCGCGCGATGCCGGCTGGATCGTTCGGAACCGGATTATTTGGGCCAAAGAGTCCGGCATGCCTGAACCCGCTCAGAACCGGCTAGCCTCGCGTTACGAGTACATCTTCCACTTCTGCCCGACCCACGACTACTACTACGATATGTTCGGCTATTCAGAGAAATACGGGAACGGCACTAATCCGGGCGACGTGTGGAAGATCGGCCTTCGCCGCGACGTCAGCCGCCACCTCGCACCATTCCCACCCGAGCTAGTCGAGCGGCTGATCGACCTGGCGTGCCCGAGCCTTGTATGCAGCACCTGCGGCAAGCCGCGCGAGCGGATCGTGGAGCGGACCCACGAACTCGACATGTCGCGGCCGCAAGCCCGACGCGCAGTTGAACTTGCCCGACAGCATAAGCTGACACCCGCCCATTTCGACGCGATCCGGGCAACCGGCATTTCGGATGCCGGCAAGGCCCTCCACGTCCAGACCGGCACCGGCCGCAACTCGGCTGCCGTGAAGGCGCTCGCCGCCGAGGCGAAGACAGCCCTCAAAGGCTACTTTCGCGAGTTCACCTTTACCAAGAAGCGGACTGCCGGCTGGACAAGTTGTGGCTGCAACGCCGCTTTTCGGCCGGGGATCGTCCTCGATCCTTTCATGGGAACCGGCACCACGCTCCGAACGGCTTGCGCCATGCAGCGGAGCGGCGTCGGCATCGACCTTGCCCTGCTCACAGAATCACGCGTGGAGATCGTGCCTGATGGCGACGGCTGAACCCATTTATCTGCCGACGCTGCCGCGGGTGCGGCAGGCGATGGCCACGCTGATCGGTCTGGGCGCGCACCGCAGCGTCGCCGGTTATCTCGCGGTGCTGAACGAAGCCGCGACGGCGCAGCGTGAAGACAAACTCCGGCCCGATTTCCGCGCCTTCTTCGATCGCTTCTTCCGCATCGGCGATCCGCCGCAGAAGAAGCCCTACGCCGTGCCGCTTACGACGAACCCGAATTCGATCCTCTTCAATGCCAACGTGGCGGGATCATATGCGCCGAGTTCAATCCGGCCGGTCAGTCCTTTGTACAACGTGCTCACGATTGAAGGCGGCGGCACGCAGGCCGTCTTTACCCTCCGCGAACACCACGCCGAACTCGCCCGGCAGACGATGCTGCCGGAGGCGCTGCCGCTCTACGCCTTTGCCACGTTCTTCTACCGCGATTTTGGCTTCGATAGCCTGCCGACCCGCGCGGTGATCGAGCAGGCGGTCAGCCGCGACTTCTGCTTCGCACTCGGCGGCGAGCCCTACGGGCACGGGCTGTTCGCTGACGATTTCGCAACCTTCTCGGCGGCCGACTACGAGCAGATCGAGATTGCCGCATGATCCGCAGCGACAAGGCGCGCCAGCTGACAGCCGAGCAGCTCGGGTTGGTCCTGGAGGATGCCGCCGCACCGGTGCCGCCGCCGGCCGCAAGTTCCGACGATGCAGCTTTGTCCGCCGACGATGCCGAGCTTGTGGCCGTTCAAAACGCGATAGCGGACGGGTACGCGGGCGCCATCCTGAGCGGGGTGCCAGGCACCGGCAAGAGCCGCAAAGCCGCGCTGATTGCGGCGGCGCTGACTGGCGGCGATCCCGGTCGCACGCCGTTCGTGCAGTTCCATTCTTCCTACCAGTACGAGGACTTCATCGAAGGCTATGTCCCGGAGGGTCAGGGATTCACGCGGCAGCTCAAAGTATTTGGGCAGCTCTGCCTCGATGCTAGCGAGACCACCGGTCTCTACGTGATGGTCATCGACGAGATCAGTCGCGCCGATGTCGCCCGCGTTTTCGGCGAGGCTCTGACCTATATCGAACGCAGCAAGCGCAACCGGCAGTTCAAGCTTGCCTCCGGCACCGACCTCAGCGTCCCGGACAATATCTTCATCCTCGCCACCATGAACCCGTGGGATCGCGGCGTCGACGACTTGGATGCGGCGCTCGAACGCCGCTTCGCCTTCATCACAATGCCGCCCTCCGAGACGGCCTTGCGCGCGCTCCTAACGGAAAACGGGCTCGAACCGGCCCTGGTCGAGCGGGCTGCCATCTTCTTTCGCGCCTTGCAGGCGCACCAAAACGACCGCTGCCACCTCGGCCACGGCTTCTTCGTGCACGCGCACGATCTCGCCAGCTTGGCGCGCCTCTGGGACTTGCAGCTTGCCTACGTGCTGCGCCGCGCCTGCCGGGACAATGACGCCGCCTTCGCGCAGCTGGCGCAGCAGTGGGAGGCGGTGATCGCGCCGCCGCCGGCCGGCGGCGCGCAGCAGTCGTAACACGGACGCATGACGCTCATCATCAAGGCGCGCGAGCATAAGCCGGTCGTCGTTCCGGCCGAGCTGATCCTGCAAGATCGCAGACTTGACCTGTTTCCGGACCTTAAGGGCGAGAAGCTGTTTCGGATCAGGCTGCGCGCCGACGTGCTCGAGGTCCAGCCGACCGGTTACATCGGCTTTATCCCATTAAATAACCGCGTCGCGATCGAGGTTGCCCCGCGTATGCCGGTCGCGAACGTCGAATATCTGATGGCGCGTAGTAAAAGGGGCCCGGCCGAAACGCTGCCTTACCTGCATTCCTTCGGGGCGGGTGCCGTCAATGCCGCGCCCTTCATGCAATTGCTGGCCACCCGCTACGCGACATTGCTGGACGAGCTGCGGTACGAGGGCGTCTATAAGACTTACGCCCGACGCTGCTATGTCAGCGCCAGTCCGAGCGGGCGGCTGCTACCCCTTCAGACGGCCCTCCGCAGTCGGACGGCACAGCGGGCTACCGCCGTCTATGAGCGCTTCGACCGCACGATCGACAATCCGCCCAACCGCGTAATCCTCACGGCAGGACGGCGATTGCTGCGCGGCGCGCTCTTCGGCGGCGGCGGCGAGCCGAAGCTGGCGCGCTTCATCGAGCGCGGCTTAGAGCTCCTAGATGGCGTTCCAGACGACCCCGAGCCTGAGGTGCCGTCGATTGCCGGGCTTCCAGAACAACGGCCGATGTTACGGCAGCTGGTGGCGCTGTCCGCCGTCATCCTGCGCGAAGAGGGTATCCGCCTCCGCGGCGAAGGCCTGCTGCGGCTGCCGTCTTTCCTTATCAAGATGGAGGATGTATTCGAGGACTACACACGGATTGTGCTGCAAGAGAGTGTCGAATTCATCGGTGTAGACGTTTACGACGGAAACAAGCAGCCACCGGCAGGCGCGGCGAAATTGCTGTTCACCGATCCAGGCGTTTTCGGCAACCGCGACACAACGCCCGACATTGTCATCAGCCGCAACGGCGCTCCGATCGGCATTGTGGAGGTTAAATACAAGCCGTGCGAGACTGCACCCGAACGCGACAATCTCAACCAGCTGCTGACCTATGCGATCACCTACGGCGTAAAGATTGCGGTTTTACTGTATCCGGCGATGGACAAACAGCAGACTGGCGTTGAGCGCCTGGGCGCCGTGCAGGGCATCGATTGCTACCGGGCGCTGATTGACCTCTCAAACGTACAGATTGAAGTTGAGGAAGCAGCATTGAGCGCCGCGCTTGGAGCGTTGTTCGCCGCAAATGCCGCTGCCTAACACTTTGGTTGAGCAAGCTACATCGCCAATTGGCTCTACGTGCTAAAGGGCGACAGCCGCGCGATCTTCACGGTCGCCAACCACGCGCAGGCGGCGGATTGTCCGGCAGCATTGCAGCATCACCCTCAGACTGATGCGGCGATCATCGTCTTGAACGTTGATACGCTCGGCATCGGCTTAATGCGATGGATCGCGCGATGGCAATTCGCGCACAGGATCGCCAGCCGCTCTAGCTTGGTCATGCGCGGTCCACCCTTGATCGCGTCCTCGTGGTGTACTTCGCAATAAGGCATGCCATACCGTGTTGCCGCGTCGAAGCCGCAAGCCTGGCAAGATTGATCACCGCCGGCTGCCGCAATTTTCATGTCGCGCAGGTTCGCGTCACGCTCGCGGCGAAGATGTTTGACCAACTTTGCGTCTCCCTCGGCTATTTCGATGTCGGCGCTATCAGACCAGCTTGCCGGGCATGGCGCGTATTTGCCATCTTCCTCCATCCACTCCAGTCCGACGAGCACGTCTCGTTTGCGGTCACTGAATGTTAGCCGCAGCAAGTCCGGGTAGATGTCGTTCGCCTCGTTCTCAGCTTGATGCGCGTGACCGTAATCAAGGTAGGCCTTTTCACCGTCGAGACGCAGGCTGCATACCGCCACCACCGACGCCCCCCGGGGCGGCCAAGATAAGTGCGACAGCTTCGCCTGATTTGACCCCTTAAACCATGATAGTGGCAGATCATCGCGCCAGCCTTTCGCGGCGGCATTGTGCCAGGTGATCGAGATCATTGGCGACTCCTCAAATTTCTGTGCTGGGTTCGCCGACCTGTCGCGCGAGGTCTTGGCAGTCTCAGCGCCCTTGCCGCACGCTCTACTCAGAATGGCGCCGACAGCGCCACGCGTTCACTCTTTTTCGTGCGATCTGCCGAAGTATGACCGAGGCGAACTTCTCACATGGATCGCATCCCGGAGGCGTGAATGAAGCGCTGGGTCTCGCCGACACCGAGGGTTGACTGACACTTCAAATGCGCCGCTCTCCCGGACAACGGGTCTGCTCGGGCTCTTCCTCCCAGAACCAGCCCTGCGCTTCCCACTTAGCGCGTGTCCAGTCGTGCTTCAGGATATGTGCCGCAAGATTGACGATTCGCTCCCGCCGGTCGTCGGTCCGGTTCTCTTCGCGGCTTAGGTCTCGAACCAGCGCCACGAGTTCTGCGTCGTCCTTCTTAGGGTCTTCGTCGGGATTCATTCGCAAAGCGATCTCTGCCCATATCCGGCGCGCATCCTTCTCGTTCTCGATGTTGACGGCTTCGGAGATCAATAGCCGGACGGCCCCGCGCCACTCCGCACGCTGCTTGATCACATTCTCTTCAGCCAGCCGCCATCGATTGGTGATGAGGACTCCGGCTAGAGTGATTCCCGCGGCGATCACGCCGCCGAGCAAACCTGCAAGCAGCGTCGCGGTCACGCGTTGTTCACTGGACCGCTGCCGGACCCATCTCTTGTCCGCTCCTGATCCCCTTTGGCATAGCTCGACGTATGCGCCTTATGGTCGCGCTTCATCCACTTCATCTGTTCGTGCAGCTCCTCGTTCTCCCGGCGCATCCGTAGAAACGCCAGGACACCGGCGAAAACCGCCATCGAGTAGACGGCTAGGCATGCAATGAGGATCAAAGAGCCGCTCAACGCGCCGACGCCGGTTGACTAGATGCCCGCGGCGTCGCCAGCGAACCGACATCCGTGCCACCAACGCAAGATGACGCGGTGTGCCGCATGTCGGCAAGCAGAAGTTGAGTTTCCGCCGGGGGCAGGGCGGGGTTTGTCTTCTCGTCCTCGAGAAACATCAGCGCGTTGGCGCAGGCCGCTTGCCTTTGCTCGAAAGCTAGGCGGCGCTGGGCGATGAGGATCTCGCCCGACTGTTTTGTCCCGTCTACCTCGATGCGCGCCATGGCCTCGGTGTGAGTGGCGTAAGCGACGTAGCCGGCGACCGGCGCGGTCGCTGCGGCCGAAATGAGGGCGGCGATGACAACATCGCCGAACAGCCTTCCCTTTGCCAGCACTCCCTCCCATGCCGCTGCCGGCTCTTGATGCCCATATCGCCTGGGATGTTAGCATATGCCAAGCACATTGATAGCTATAGGTCGGGCGCATCAAGCGAGCGCAGCCGTTGCGGTTGACGAAGATAATGCCGTCCAGAATGCCCTTTTGACAGGCGAAGACATACTGAGCGCGCCGCCCCGGTGTGATGAGCAGTTGACCGAACGCCCCAACCCACTGCTACAGAGACCTCATCGAGCGGCACAGCTCAACGGCCGAAAACGGCAGATTTGCTGGGGATGCAAAACGGGGAACAGGCTCCTGCCGCCCCAGCCAAGCAAACATATGCCGGCCGGATCCGACGCACCCGCGTTTCGGGGGCGCTTATCGGGACGCAGTGAGTGCGCTCAAGACTTGCGCCATCGGGCAGCCGAGCGCCGCGTCCGCGATGCAGGGCGTGGGAGAAGCGGCGCGGTCATAGATGTTGCTCCGGTTCAGGCCGGTGAGGTTGCGGATCTGGTCGAGCGTCGGGGCCCGGTAGCGGATGCGGATCCGGTGCTGTCCCGTGCGATCCGTCAGGCGCTCCAGGACGATCGCGCCGCCTGGGGCGGGATCGTCGGTCGCGAAGCCGGGGACGGACCAGTGGAGGTCGAACAGCGCGGCAAGGCTCGCGACATTGGTATCGTGGCCCGAGATGGCGACGATCGCGGGCGCGCCGGGCGCATCGCTGCGCAGCGCGTCGGCGATCAGCGGTGCCAGCCCGGCGCTGTTCCGCGCGGCGAGATAGGTGGGCCGGGCGAGCAACCGGAATTCCAGCGCGTGGAGGGCGGAAGCGCGCGTGATGTCGGCCGGCGTCGCCCGGCCCCAGCCGACCTCCGCCATCGGCTTGCCATCGGCATATTCCAGCAGGAGGATCTGCGCGGCGGTCGAGCCACGGTCGAGCGCGCCCTTCAATTTGGGACGGCTGGTGGCTGTCGCGGGGACGATCGCGGTCGGCGTCGTGGCGATGCCGCAACCGGTCTTCGCCGCGCCGCACAGGATGGCGTCGATCCGCTCCAGGATCGGCTTCACGCCCGCTTCGACGCCGGCAAGCCCCGCCGGCCCCACCGCGTCGCGCACGGCGGCGGCGGCGAGGGCGGGGTCGATCGGCGTGCCCCCTTCGCCCACCGGGGAAAAGCGCGCGTCGGGCACGTCCTGCGGCGCGTGTGCGATCGGCTGGGTGCAGGCGGGCGTCAGCGCCGTGACATAGGCGGCCGCGGTAGCGATCGTCCGCTCGTCGCTGTCGGCGATCACGCGCACTTGCCCCGCGCGCGGGCATCCGGTGGCGGGCAGCAGGCGCGCCGCGACGAAGGCCGAACGGTCATAGTCGCCTGCCAGCGCGATCGCCGCCGCGCCGTGCGGCGTGAGATAGCCCGGCTCGACCGGCCACGCCGGCCACGGATCGGCGGCCGTACCTGCGGGCAGCGGCACCGCCTTGGTGGGCGGCCGGACGCCGTGGCGCATCACCACCACGACCCGGTCTACCGTCCAGCCTTTGGGCAGTGCGGGCGACTGCGCATGGGCGAGGGAAACGCCGGCCAGGCCGAGCGCGAGAGCGGCAAGCGTCTTCATCATCCGATCCCTAGAAATGGAGCTGCGCGCCCCAGCGGAAGCTGTAGTCATAGCGTTCGCGCTCGACCAGTTGCGCCTTGGTGCCGATGTAGCGCCGCCAGGGTGCGTCGGTGATGTTCAGCGCCTGGCCGAAAAAGGTCAGTTGCGGCGTGACCTGATAGCTGACGTTCGCGTCGAGCTGGCCGTTCCTGTCGGTATATTGGTCCTGCGCGGCACTCGCGCCGAGCGCGTCGAGATAGGGCGAGCGATAGGAATAGGCGACGCGTAGCGCGAGGCCGTATTTCTCGTAGAAGATCTGCGCCGAGCCGACGTCGCTCGATTGCAGGAACAGCGGGATGCGACCCGTGCGCGGGGTGGCGCCGGGGATCGTGCCTTCGCCATGCCCCGCGATATGCGCATAGTTGACTGATACGCCGAAGCCGTCGAGCGCGCCGGGCAGGAAGGTCGCACGCACCGTCGCATTCGCTTCCACGCCCTTGATATAGGCGACGTCGAGGTTGCGCGGCTGCACGACGTCGATCGCGGTATAGGCCGTGCCGGCATAGGTGCCCGATGCCGCGATCTGCGTGCCGGTGTAGATCGGGTTGTCGATCTTTTTGTAGAACAGCCCCACCGACAACAGCCCTTGGCCAGGCAGATAATATTCCGCCGCGGCATCCAGGTTGACCGCTTTGTAGGGCGTGAGATCGGGGTTGCCGAGCGTGACGGTCGGGCGCGGCGAGGTTGTGGTATCGACCGACTGATAGGGCGACAGGTCCGGATAGTTCGGCCGGCCCAGCGACGTGGTCACTGCGGCGCGGAACACCAGATCGCGGCCCGCGTCATAGCGTGCGTTCAGCCCGGGGAAAATGTCGGTATAATCCTTGGCACCGAACGCGTTATAGGCCTCGTCAAGCGCGGATGTCGCAGCGATCAGCTTGGCCTTGGTCCGGTCGCGCGTGTGTTCGACACGCACGCCGGGCAGCAGGGTGAGGCCGCCGAACTTCAGCGTCGCGCTCGCATAGCCCGCAGCGATCGCCTCGTTCACGTCGTAATCGTTGGCAAGGCTGTTGGCGCGCGAGTTTGCCACGTTCAGCGTGACGGTGCCGGGATTGGCGGCGAGGAACGCCTGCGCGGTATCGTAGCCGATGCGCGGCCCGAACGCGTAACGCCCGTCATAGAAGGTCGTGTCGCCGAGATAGGAGACGTTCGCCAGCGTGAAGGTGCGGCCGGCAGTCAGGCCATAGGTCTGATAGTCGCGCGCATTGGTCTTCTCGCGCGCGAGATATTTCGCGCCGAACTTCAGCGTCGAATCGGTGCCGAGCGGGATCGGCAGCGTCAGGTCGGCGCGGCCCTGCCACAGCGTCTCGACTGCGAGACGCACGTCATAGGTCACGCTGTTGAAGCCATAGGCCGTCTGATTCTGGCCGGGTTGCACCGTGGGGATGAAATCATAGGGCGTGCCGGACACGTCGTAATTGACCGTCAGCGCGGTGCCGCTTGTGCGGAAATTATATTCCGAACGCAGCGGGTCGCGCTTCTGCGCCCGCGTCCAGCCGCCCGCCAGATCGAGATGCGCGGTGCCGAGGTCGAAGCCGCCGCCGCCCTGCACCGACTTGGTGTTGTCGTCCTCCTCGCGCCGGCGCACGCGCACGCTGCCGCGGCCGGTGAAGATGCCCGTGGTCGCGGTCTGGTTGCGAAAAGCCGACTGGTTGTCGATAATGAACTGGTCGCGCGTCTCGTTGTCGTCGTAGCGCGAGAAGGTGCCGCGCAGGAACAGCTTGGTGCGGTCGCTCGCATGCCAATCGAGGTTCAGCACCGCGCCCTCGCGAATCCGGGTCAGGTTATAGTCGCGCAGGCCGGCGCTGTCGGGCACGACATAGTTCTGGTTGGCCCCGGTGTTCGCCGCCGGCACGCGGTAGTTGGTCGAGCCCTGAAAATTCTCCGATTCGATCGGGCGCTGCGAATAGTTGAGCGAGAGCACCGCGCCGAACTGGCGGTTGGCGCCGAATTGCCCGCCGATCTGGGCATCGGCTTCATAGGGGTGGCCGCCATTGATGTGGTAGGCGCCATATTCGCCCCGCGCGTCCGCGAAGAAGGGCGTGTTGCGGTCGAAGGCGGTCAGCGTGCGGATGTTGACCTCGCCGCCGATGGCGTTCGCGTCCTGGTCCGCGGTCAGCGACTTGGTGACGATCACCGAACCGATCAGCGCCGAGGGAATGTCGTCGAGCTTGACCTGTCGGCCGTCGGGCTCCGGCGCGGGCAGCGTCAGTCCGTTCAGGACCACGTTGACGAGGTTTGGATTGACGCCGCGGATGATGACGTAGCGGCCTTCGCCCTGATCGTTTGCGACCGACAGGCCGGGGAGGCGGCGGACGGCCTCGGCCACATTCTGGTCGGGCAATTTGCCGACATCGTTGGCGTAGAGCGCTTCCACGAAATTGTTTGCCTGCCGCTTCGCCTCGATCGCCTTGCGCTCGCCGGCCGCGGTGCCGGTGACGACGATGTCGGGCATGGCGTCTGCGTCCGCGTCGCGAAGCGTGTCGGTCGGCACGTCGGATGCGGCGGCCGCGCCGACCTGGGCGTGGGCCGCGGTGGCGTTCGACACGATCGAAATGCCCGCCAGCAGGGCGGCTTGTAACCTGTGCGACATCGATGATCCCCCGATAATGCGCGGAGGCCTAGGGCGCGTCCGCGTAGGCGGGATGACGGAGCGATGACGTGGCCGTTACAACTATGGCGATCGTGCGATAGCGGTGATCGCGTCCATTCCGTCGGAGCTGGATCGCTCGGGCGCATGGCGAGCATTCGCAGGATTGTGCTCCGGTCCGGTGCTCCGCCCCGTCGATCAGCGCAATCGCGTGGTCCAAGCCGCGGACGAACGCAGCACGCCCAGCCGCCTCAATTCTTCCGCGCGATCATGACGCCGCCCAGGAAAATGGTGACCGCCCGACGGATGAGCCTGTGTAAATCGGCCTCATCCGGGGGCGGCGACAAGCCGAGCGCCGCTTCGCGCAGGGCGTCGCTCACGACCATGGACACCAACATCATCGCCGTTGCTTCGGCGTCGTCGATCGCCATCTGCCCGGCCGACGCATAGGCCGCAAGTTGATCGGCGAGCGGCCCGATCCCGTACGCCTTGATCGCTGCGTTATAGATGCGTGCCGTATCGGGAAACTGCGCGCCCTCGCTTATGAAGAGCCGATAGGACGTTATCCCTTCGTCCGAAAAGGCGAGCCGGCAGAACGCCTTCAGATATCCCGTCAGCCATGCTTCGGCCGGCGCGTCGGGGTCGGGTGCGCCGGCGACGGCGGCGAGATCTCCGGCGACGGAGCGCATCACCGCGAGCAGCAGCATCTCCTTGGATGCCACGTGGCGATAGACGGTCTTCTTCGACATCATCGCGGTCGCCGCGATCCGCCCCACATTGGCCTTGGCGAAACCATGCCTGCTGAACTCCGCCCGAGCACATTCGAGCAGGCGTTCCGGAAGCCGGTTGACGGGAAGCGCTTCGTCCATTGTCGATGAGGTACGCCGATCGGCATGAAGGGCAAACGAAAACCGGTGGGTTTCCATTGCGGCGCGGCGCCCTATATTCGGCGTCAGGACCAAAGGATGGACGATCGACGCACGCTGCCGGCTCCTGGCGCAGCGCTCGCGGGATCGGTGTCGCGTACCGGCACCGCAGCCCGACAGCCGGGCTCATGCGCAACTGCCGGGACATCCATCGCGAACTGGAGTTGCTGACCATGGCCACCATTCCGCAGCCCAAGGGCTATCCCCTGATCGGCAATATGGCCGAGATCGATCCCAACGCGCCCGTACAAAGCCTGATGCGCATGGCGCGTGCGCACGGCTCGCTGTTCCGTTTCGATGCGCTGGGACAGGGCATCGTCGTGGTGAGCAGTCAGGCTCTCATCGATGAGCTGTGCGATGAGACGCGCTTTCAGAAGGCGCTTCACCGGCCATTGCAGGAGGCGCGTTATGTCGCGGGGGACGGGCTGTTCACCGCCTATGACGAAGAGCCCAACTGGGGAAAGGCGCACCGCCTGCTGATGCCGGCCTTCGGACCCCTGGGGCTCCGCGCGATGTTCGACCGGATGGTCGACATCGCCGAACAGATGATGGTTCGGTGGGAGCGGTTCGGCGAAAACGCGACCATCGATGTCGCCGACAATATGACGCGATTGACGCTCGATACGATCGCGCTGTGCGCCTTCGATTATCGCTTCAACAGCTTATACCAGAACGAAATGCACCCCTTCGTCGCGGCGATGGTGGGTGGGCTAGACGAAACCGGACGACGGGCGCGGCTGCCTGCCGGCGCGGGCAAGCTAATGCTGCTTCGCAACCGCCGGTTCGAAGCTGATATCAAGGTGTTACGCGATGTTTCGAATCGTTTGATCGAGGAGCGCCTTCAAGACCCGCGCCTCGGCGAACGCGGCGATCTCCTCGACCGTATGCTGACCGCGAAGGACTCCGAAACGGGGTTGACGCTCAGTCGGGAGAATGTCGGCTACCAGATAATCACGTTTCTGGTCGCCGGCCACGAGACCACCAGCGGCATGCTCAGCTTCGCCACCTGGCTGCTCCTCACCCATCCGGAAGCGCTCGCCAAGGCAAGCGCGCATGCGACGCGGTGCTGGGGGGCGAGGCGCCCACGATCGACGATATCGGGCGGCTGACCTATCTGGAGCAGGTCCTGCAAGAGAGCTTGCGGCTCTGGCCCACCGCGCCCGCCTTTGCCGTCCATGCGCGCGAGACGACGACGATCGGCGGCCGCTACGAGGTCACGCCCGACGACCAGTTGCTGATCCTGACGCCGATCCTGCACAGGGATCCGGCCGTATGGGAAGAACCGGAGGCGTTTCGCCCCGAACGGTTCGATCGTGAAGCCGCCGCAAAACTGCCACCGAACGCCTGGAAGCCCTTTGGCAATGGTCAGCGTTCGTGCATCGGACGCGGCTTCGCCATGCAGGAGGCCGTCCTCGTCCTGGCGCTCATGCTGCAGCGTTTTGAGATCGGTCTTGCCGACCGCGACTACAAGCTGCTGGTGAAAGAGACGCTGACGCTGAAGCCGGCGAACCTGCATATCCATGCCCGCCGGCGGGATCTGCCGGCGAGGCAGCGGCGCAGCCAGGCGCCCAGCGCGCCGACGCGCCCGCTCCGCGCCCCGATTGACGCTGACGTCGGCGAAAACGGGCCGTTGCTGGTTCTTTATGGCAGCAATAGCGGCACCAGCGAGGCGCTCGCGCAGCGGATCGGCGCCGACGCCGCGGCCCAGGGCTATGCGCCGACGGTGGCCGCGCTGGACGACTATGCTGGCGGTCTCACCGATGGCATCCCCCTGATCGTCGTCACCGCCTCTTACGAAGGGCGTCCGCCCGACAATGCGGCGCGTTTCGTCGCGGCGGTGGAAAATCTGCCCCAAGGCGCGCTGGCAGACCGGCGTTATGCGGTATTCGGCTGTGGTAACCGCCAATGGGCCCGCACCTGGCAGGCGATCCCGAAGCGCGTAGATGCGGCGCTCGCCAAGGCTGGGGGCCAAGCGATCCTGCCGCGCGGGGAAGGCGACGCCGCCGGCGATTTGTTCGGCGCCTTCGAAAGCTGGTATGCCGATCTCTGGTCCGCGCTTGCGGCAACCGAGGGGCGCGAGGCGGCGACCCAAGCCGAGCCCCGGCTCGACGTGGAAGTGCGGCGCGGGACGCGCGAACGTGCGCTCAAGCTGGACGAGCTGAAACGCGGTAAGGTCGTGGTCAACCGCGAACTGGTCGATTTGCGCAAGCCCAAAGCCCGGTCGAAACGGCACATCGAGGTCGCGCTGCCCGAGGGCATGACCTACCGCGCCGGCGACTATCTCGCTGTACTACCGAGCAATCCGCCGGAGACGGTGCGGCGTGCGCTGGCTCGGTTCAACCTCGATCCGGACGCAGAACTGATCGTTCACGGCGCGCCCGGCGTGCCATCGGCCCTGCCGTTGGACCGTCCCGTCGCGGCCGAGACGCTGCTCAGTGACTATGTGGAACTCCAGCAGCCGGCAACACGCGGGCAGGTCGCGGCACTCGCCACCCTCATTCCTTGCCCGCCGGAGCGCAAGGAGGTGGAACGGCTGGCGCAAGAGGACGCCCATTCAACCGAGATCTTGGCACGCCGGGTGACGCTGCTCGACCTGCTCGAGCGCTTCACGTCGGCCGACATGGCCTTGGGCGCGTTCATCGCCGCGCTTCCGCCGATGCGGGCCCGCCAATATTCCATCGCTTCCTCACCGGGTGTCGATCCCGCACGGTGTGCGCTGACGGTGTCCGTGCTCGAGGCGCCCGCGCTTGGGGCCGATCATCTCCATCAGGGCGTCGCCTCCACCTTTCTCGCGCGGTTGCGGGAAGGCGATACGCTGGGGATCGCGGTGCGGCGGAGCCAGGCCGGGTTCTATTTGCCGACCGATCCGCTCACGCCCGTGATCATGGTCTGCGCCGGCAGCGGCATCGCCCCATTCCGCGGCTTTCTCCAGGAACGGGCCGTGATCCAGGCGGATGGCGAGCGACTGGGCCCTGCGCTGCTCTTCTTCGGCGTGCGCGATCCGGAGGTCGACTTCCTCTACCGGGACGAACTCGAGCACTGGCACGAGACCGGGGTGGTCAGCTTGCGGATGGCATTTTCGTCGACCCCCGACGATGGCATCGCGTATGTCCAGGACGCCATCTGGCGGGATCGAGCGGAGGTTGCCGCCTTGTTCCGCAAGGATGCGCGCGTGCTGCTTTGCGGCGATGGCGAGCGTATGGCGCCGGCGGTTCGCGACACCTTTGTTCGCATCTACGAAGCTGAAACGAAAGTAGATCATGCCGAGGCACTCGCATGGGCCGAGCAGATCGAGCAGGAGGGCGTGCGCTATGTGGCCGACATCTATGCTTGAGCCGTCCGCGGCGGCGGCCGAGGGATGGATCGATGGTGGCACAATTACGTAGCCGCCTTGCCCCCGAACATCAGCGCCCGGCAGGCCGGGAATGCCCCAGCCTTTGGCGGAGCGCTGCGCATTGATGACAGGGGCGGTGGGATCCCACTCGAAGTAGAGGTGATAGCCCTTACCCGTGTTGCCCCGCCGCGTTGTGGACAAGGCGATGTCACGACCGGCTTCAAATCTCGCCGGATCATCGACATCAGGATCCGAGAACTGGCGAACGGGGCGCGTCGGCGTGGGGGCTGGCGGGCGCGTTTGGCATTGCCGAGGCTCAGGTGGCGGCCATTTTGCCCGGCGAGAACGATCGGGCCTGACCGCTAGCGGCATCAAGGTGTCGTGAGCGGGTTTCCATGTTCCCGCTCACGACCCGTCTGCGTCGCCTTTCACTCCGCTCCAGATGCCGTTATGTCAGTTTTTTCATCATCGTGGTGGACCTGCGGGCCGCCTGCCGCGTCATCCATGGGAACCTGCTCAGGCGGGATAATTTGCTCTGCGCCGATCGCGGCCGGATCGATTTGCGGTTCTGGCTTGGCGTCATCGGTCATCGCGGCATTCCTTGGTCGGATTGATCTTCGGATCAGGCGAAATCGCCAAGTTGCGCAGCCGCTTCCTCGTCGCCGGGCTCTTCTTCGTCGGCGGGCTGCTCGACGGCATCTCCCTGTTCGCCCTCAGCATTGATGGCGCCCGTAAGCTCGCCATCGGCGGCGAGAGCGCCCTGATCGTTCGCAGTGTCTGAGAGTTTATCCTTGTCCGTCATCACCAGCTCCTGTGGTCGATACGTTACAAACGCCCCGCGATCGATTAAGGGCGCGGGCATTCACGCCACATATGGATGCTGTTCACGAACCCATTCACAGCGTGAGCGCAGCTTAGCGCCGATAGCCATCGTCGTACCCTCGGTCATGATGATGCCGATGATGATGGTCACCCCAGTGGCCGGGATGGTCGCGGCATGCCGCCAAGCTCGTTGCAGCGACTGCAAGTGCAGCGACGAGAGCTATAGGTTTCAGACGCATACCAAATTTCCTTCGTGTCATGTGCTGGATCATACAGTCACCGCGCCCGTTCGTTCCGCGTGCTGTAACCAAGCGCTACATGACCCCTGCCGTCCAATCGAATAATCGGCGTCTGATGGAGCACGGCAACTTCGCATGATCTACGTAGCGGCACGCGACTAGCGAGGCGCATACTGCAGGACCAGGTGGCGTAGGATGACGGCTGCGATTGCGCGTGCGGCGGTCGCCGTCGGCGCAGATGCGCCGGGCATGATGCACCTTAGTTCTGGGTTAACGCTGTTGCGCGCCAACAAGGATCTCGGCATCCAACTCCGAAGGGAGAGGATCGATTCTGCAAAACTTGTTCGATCGATTCGCGGCCACCGAGCAGGACCACGCACGGGCCGCTTATTGGGCAGACTTCGCGCTTCGGCGCTTTGGTGCCGATGCGCCTCTGAGACTGCGCGAAAGCCTGCTCAGAGATGGAGGCATCGAGTCGAAGCGAGCACTCCGCATGGCAATCAAGAGGGCGGAAGCCAATCTTGGCCATCGAATAGCAATCTTGACCATCTGAGAAATCGATCCACCTCCATCGCGGTTAACACACGATTAGCCAATTGGGGTTAGCCGCAGCTGCGGGGAGGCCTCTTGCATGAACGAAATGATAGTTCTTCTTACAGCGTTGCCGAAGCAACGGTATGCCGCTCGGGCCGTTGCGCAGCTCGCGATCAATCGGTTTGGTACGCGCGCGGCAGAAGAAATGGAGCGGTATCTCTCCGATCCGATCATGCGCGATGTAAGGCGGCAAACCATACTGGCTCTTCGCGAAATCAAGAAGCAGCGCGACTCTCGGATCTTTATCACGGTAGCTTGACGAGACACTGCGCCCGCTTCCGCTGCCGGCAAAGCGTCAGCCCGCGCACTTGGACGAGCTTGCCCGCCACCCGCGCCTTGTCCCAAGGCAGGAACAGGTCGCATCCACCGCACCAATCGCGCCGGCGGGCCTCGCAAGCTAAATATTGATTGCCAGACGACATGCAGCTCTCATGAGGCATCGCACGAACTGGGTTGCCGTAGCATGCCGGAAAGGCGTTCCGCGCTTGCCGGGTGATTGCTAGCTCCTCCTAGAGGCACCTTATAAATTGGTGCAGAGACTGCCAAAACCGCGGCAAACCGTTGGCGCGCCCGGCTGGATTCGAACCAGCGACCACAAGCTTAGAAGGCTCGTGCTCTATCCATCTGAGCTACGGGCGCGCGCGGACATGCGATTAGCGCGGATTGCGTGGGGACGGAACCGGGATCATACCGGCCCGCATGGATAGCGGGCAGGGAATGCGGGCGGTCGCCGCCGGCGAGGTGGCGGGGGGACGGTTCCGCTATTTCGAATTCGTCATGACCGCGTTCGTCGTCGTGTTGCTGCTCTCCAATGTGATCGGGGCGGGCAAGCGCGCGGTGATCGTGCTGCCCTGGATCGGGGCGTGGCCGTTCGGCGCGGGCATCCTGTTCTTTCCGGTCAGTTACGTCATCGGGGACATCCTCACCGAGGTGTATGGCTATGCCAATGCGCGGCGCTGCATCTGGGCGGGGTTCGCCGCGATGCTGTTCATGGTGCTGATGTCATGGGTGGTGGTCGCGTTGCCGCCGGACGCGGGGTGGACGGGGCAGGCCGCATATGAAAGCGTGTTCGGGCAGGTGCCGCGCATCGTGCTGGCCAGTGTCTGCGCCTTCTGGGCGGGCGAGTTCGCGAACAGCTTCGTGCTCGCCCGGATGAAGATCTGGACCGGGGGGCGGATGCTCTGGACGCGCACGATCGGCAGCACGGTGGTGGCGCAGGCGATCGACAGCGCCATCTTCTATCCGCTCGCCTTCTATGGTGCGGCCGACTGGCCGGTGGAGGCGCTCGCGATGGTGATGGCCAGCCAGTTCGTGCTGAAGGTGGGCTGGGAAGTGTTGCTCACCCCGTTCACCTATGCGGTGGTCGGCTTCCTCAAGCGGCGTGAGGGCGTGGACGTGTTCGACACCCACACCGATTTCAACCCGTTCCGTACGCGCGTCTAGGCGGCGACTGCCTCCAGCAGCCCCTCGAACAGGCGCCGGCCGTCGGTGCCGCCATGCGCGTCCTCGATCCGGCGCTCGGGATGCGGCATCATGCCGATCACGTTGCCCGCCGCGTTCAGCAGGCCGGCGATCTGCCGCGCCGAGCCGTTCACGTCCTCCGCATAGCGCAGCGCGACACGGCCTTCGCCTTCCAGCCGGTCGAGCGTGTCGGCATCGGCGAAATAATTGCCGTCATGATGCGCGACCGGGAAGACGATCCGCTCGTCCTCGTCATAGCGGCTGGTGAACGCCGATTGCGCGTTGCCGACGGTGAGCGCCACGTCGCGGCAGACGAAGTTCAGCCCGGCGTTGCGCATCAACGCGCCCGGCAGCAGCCCCGCCTCGGTCAGCACCTGGAAGCCGTTGCAGACGCCGAGGACGGGCAGGCCCTTGCCCGCCTCCTCCACGATCGCGCGCATGATCGGGGAACGCGCCGCAATCGCGCCCGAGCGCAGATAGTCGCCATAGGAAAAGCCGCCCGGCACCGCGACCAGGCCGACGCCGTCCGGCAGGTCGCTGTCGCCGTGCCAGACCATGACGGGCTTCGTACCCGTGACCCGTTCGAGCGCGACGGCGATGTCGCGGTCGCAATTGGAGCCGGGAAAGACGACGACCGCGGTCTTCATCAGGCGCGCTCCACCCGGTAATTCTCGATCACGGTGTTGGCGAGCAGCTTGCGGCACATCGAATCGATCGTCGCGTCGTCGGTGCCGTCGGCGACCTCCAGCTCGATCAGCTTGCCCTGGCGCACGTCCGACACGCCCTCGAAACCGAGATTGCCGAGCGCATGATGGATCGCGCGGCCCTGCGGATCGAGCACGCCGGGCTTGAGCGTCACGAAAACCTTCAGCTTCATCACTTACCCCGGGTCTTGCGGTGCTTTTCCAGATCGAGAACCGCGCCGTCCTCGCCCTCGGGCAGGAGCCCCAGGCGCCGTGCGACCTCCTGATAGGCCTCCGCCTCGCCGCCGAGATCGCGGCGGAAGCGGTCCTTGTCCATCTTCTCGTTGGTGTCCATGTCCCACAGCCGGCAACCGTCCGGGCTGATCTCGTCGGCCAGGATGATGCGGCCGTAGTCGTTATCCCAGATGCGGCCGAACTCGAGCTTGAAGTCGACCAGCCGGATGCCGACGCCGGCGAACAGGCCGGTGAGGAAATCGTTCACGCGGATCGCCAGATCGGCGATGTCGTGCATCTCCTCCTGGCTGGCCCAGCCGAAGGCGGCGATATGCTCGTCGGAGATCATCGGATCGCCGAGCGCATCGTCCTTGTAATAATATTCGATGATCGTGCGCGGCAGCTTGGTGCCTTCCTCGATCCCGAGGCGCTTCGACAGCGATCCGGCCGCGACGTTGCGCACCACGACCTCGATCGGCACGATCTCGACCTGGCGGATCAACTGTTCGCGCATGTTCAGCCGGCGGATGAAGTGCGTCGGCACGCCGATCATGTCGAGCAGCGTGAAGACATGTTCGCTGATCCGGTTGTTCAGCACGCCCTTGCCGTTGATCGTACCCTTTTTCTGGGCGTTGAACGCGGTCGCGTCGTCCTTGAAATACTGGATCAGCGTGCCGGGTTCGGGCCCCTCATAGAGGATCTTGGCCTTGCCCTCGTAGATCTGGCGGCGGCGAGCCATCAAGCGGTCCCCTGATAGGAATGAGCGGTCGCGTTCGCGCGGGCGCGGGCGACGGGATGGCCGCGGGCTATAAGGGAAGCCCGCAAGGGGTGCAATCGCGCGGAGAGCGAGAGGATGCGGCGTGCGCATCATTCTCTCCGCCGCGGTCTCAGGCCAGCCGCTCGATCTCGTCGAGCACGCGCCGCGGGTCGAACGGCTTGGCGATGAACATCGTGTGCGGCGGCAGTTCCGCAGCGGAGGGGCGAAGCGCCCCCGACGCGACGATCAGCAGCGAAGGCGGAAAGCGTTCGGCGATGAAATGGGCGAGCTTCACGCCGTCCATCGATCCCGGCATCTGGATATCGGTCAGCACGATCCGTACGCCGCTATTGGCCTGGAGGATGGCGATGGCGGCGTCGGCGTCGCTCGCCTCATAGACGGTATAACCCTCGTCCTCGAAAAAATCCGCGAGGTTCAGGCGGATCATCGGTTCGTCGTCGACCACCAGGATCGACCGTTCGAGTTGGGGTACGTCCGATGCCATGGTCGTGGCTCCTGCTGCAGCCCGGACGCGGCCGCAACGGCCGGGCGATGTTCGTGGAAAAGAGACGCGCGTTGGAAAGGCCGAACGGGCGTGGACCCGGTTCGATCCCGCAAAAGCGCGCGATCCCGCGGTTTCGGGCAGGCGAGCCGACATGTTTGTAGGAGGTAATGGAGCGCGGTAAGGGGCGCTTATGACCTTGGACCATCTCGGCCCGCGCATCTGCATCATGGGGCCATCCAACAGCGGCAAGTCCACGCTGGCGGCGGCGATCGCGCACGCACAGGCGCTGCCCGTGGTTCATCTCGATCAGCTTCACCATCTGCCGCATACCGATTGGGTGCCGCGACCGGCAGACGAATTCGCGGCACTTCACGATGCGGCGATCACGGGCGCGCACTGGGTCATTGAAGGCAATTATTCGCGATTGCTTCCGCAGCGACTGGAACGTGCGACGGGTTTCATCCTGCTCGACATCGGCACCGTGGCGAGTCTGTGCCGGTATCTGCGGCGCTGCTGGATCGAGCATGACCGGCGCGGCGGGCTCGAGGGCGGCCGCGACAGCGTGAAATGGGGTATGATCCGCCATATCGCGGTCACCACAAGGACCAATCGACGGCGCTATGAGCAGCAATTCCGCGCGGTCGGCCTGCCGAAGGTGAGGCTCGCCTCCGCCCATGCGCTTGCCGACTTCTATCGTCTGAACGGCCTGAGCCGGCGTCGCCGTGGTTCCGCCTCCTGAGCCGCCGCCTAGCGCTCAGCCCAGTTCCGCTGCGCCCATCGTGGTGCGCAATTTCGCGATGATCCGGCCGCATTCCTGCTGCAGCCTCTCGGTGCGGGCGCGGATGTCGGAGCCGATCAGGCGGGTCTGGTTGGCCACGCTGGCGGTCTGGGCGAACCTGCCGTCGAGCGCGGTGAGGGCTTCGCGGGTTTCGAGCGTGGCACTCTCGAGCAGGGCGATCATGCCCTGAAGCTCGTCATTGGTGCTGTGCTGATGCCGGGTGATCTCGATCGTCTGCGTGGCCGACGTCCGTCCGGCTTCGAGTGCGCAGGCCAGGGTGTTGCTCACGCCCGCCGCCGAATCCGAGGCTTGGGTGATGTCGCGGATGCGTTCGGCGATCTGGTCGGTGGTGCGCGCGGCCTGCTGCGAAAAGCTCTTCACCTCCTGCGCCACCACCGCGAAGCCGCGCCCCATCTCGCCCGCGCGCGCCGCCTCGATCGTGGCGTTCAGCGCCAGCAGCTTGGTCGCGCGGCTGATCCCGCTGATATGAAGCGAGGCCTGCTGGATCGAGGCGACGCTGCGGCTCAGCGTCTCGCTCGCCGCCTGCGCGGTCGTCGAATGGCGCGCCGCTTCGATCATCATCTCGGCCGAATGACGCGCGGCATCGCCGACCGATTCGACGCTCGCCGCGATCGTGCGCAGCCGGTCCAGCATGGTGCACGTCACCTCGCTGGTATGCGCGGAGATCGTCTGCGCGGTCTCCGCCTGTTTCTGCTGCTCGACGATGTTGGACAGCGTCCGGTCGGCACTGGCATCCAGTTCGGTCGCCGACATGCGCAGGCTGTCGATCAACGAGGCGATATCGTCTTCAAGCCCGTCGGCCACCGCGCACGACGCCGCGATCATGGCCGCGCGGTGCCGCTCCTCGGCCTCCACGCGCCGCAGCACCTGTTCCTCGCTTTCGCGGCGCGCGCGGCGCGCTTCCGCCAGCGCGTTTTCGGCTTCGAGGCGCGCCGCCTGCTCTTCGCGAGCGGCGCGTTCGGCGGAGCGCGACTTGTCTTCCAACCGGGTGTTCAGGCCGAGCACGCGGCGGATCAGCAGGGCGGTGATCGCCAGGAAGATCAGGATGCAGCCGGCGATCAGCGGCAGGATCGCATAGAAGGATTCGAACCCGGGCGTCAGCCGGCTCCAGGTCAGCGTGGCGACGACGTGCCCGCTCCAATCGGTCAGGTCGGTCTGCGCGTCGGACGGGTCGGAATCGTCGGGCGGCAAGCGGCGAAGATCGGGCAGGCCGAAGCCGCTCGACCATTCGTGCAGGAGGCTGGAATCGAGGAGGCGGATGTCGACGAAGATGCGATAGTTGTGGCGATCGAACTGCGCCGCCCCATCTTCGCGCACGATCGGCGAGAATGCGATCAACGCGGGCATTTTGCCGAACCGGGTGAGGAGCACCGTCGCGTCGTTCCTCTTGCGCACCGCCTGTTCGGTGGCGGGGATGCGCGCGAGCAACTGCGCCATCGTCGAAGGCGAGATCATCCGGTCGAGCGGCGGCACGTTTCGCTTCGGCAGATGGCCGAACAGCGTGTGACCGCGGGCATCCAGAATATAGTTGCGCGCGATCGGCGTTCCGTAATTGGACTGGATCCACCTCTGGTCCATCGTCCCATAGACGTGGCTGGCGGCGTCGTTCCAATGGGAGTTGATGAAGGTCTCGTTGCTGATCCGCGATCGTTCGCGGTCGACCGCACCGTGGATCGTCGAGGCCGCGCGCATATTGGCGTCGAGGTTCGCATGCGTGATGAGGAACGCGATCACGACGGCGGAACTGAGCAGGGCGATCCCCGCCATCGCGAGCAACGGCATCGTGACCGCGAAGCGCGGTCCACGCAGATCGTGCAGGCCAGGCTTGAAGCGCCGGAGCAGGGCGGGAGACGAAACGGTCACGCACTCGGCCTAACATACCAGAGTTAATATATATTTTGCCGCAGCAGCGCCGGGCCCGGCGGTGGATCGATCGGGAACGGCTCCGCCCGAGCGGTGGCGCGCTGCGCTTCGCCTTGCCGGCCGGCGCGATGCCGCTAAACATCGACGCGGATAAGGAGACGGGCGTGGAGCAGGGGACGATGGCCGCACGGCAGGGCGGGGGGGCACCCACGCGGGCCGACATCCGTCTGGTCATCACCGCCTCCGCGCTCGGCACCGTGTTCGAATGGTATGATTTCTTCATCTACGGCACGCTGGCCGCCAGCGGCATCATCGGGCGGACCTTCTTTCCCGCCGGCAGCCCCATCGCGCAGACGCTGCTCGCCTGGGCGGGTTTTGCGGTGGGGTTCGGGTTCCGCCCCCTCGGCGCGGTGCTCTTCGGTTATCTGGGCGATCGGCTCGGGCGCAAATACACATTTCTCGTCACGATCGCGCTGATGGGGATCGCCACGGCGGGCGTCGGGCTGGTGCCGTCTGCCGCGGCGATCGGCCTCGCGGCGCCCGCGATCGTGATCCTGCTGCGCATCGCGCAGGGGCTGGCGCTGGGCGGCGAATATGGCGGGGCTGCGATCTATGTCGCCGAACATTCGCCGCCGGGCAAGGCGGGCTTCTACACCAGCTTCATCCAGGCGGGCGTCGTCGGCGGATTCATCCTCAGCCTCGCGGTCGTGCTGGTTACCAAGGCCATGGCGCCGGTGGGGATGTGGGATGCGTGGGGATGGCGGATCCCGTTCCTCTTCTCGCTGCTGCTGCTGGCGGTGTCGCTCTGGATGCGGCTGAAGCTTTCCGAAAGCCCGGTGTTCGTCGCGATGCGCGCCGCGGGCGAGCGGGTGCGCAACCCGATCGCGGCGAGCTTCACGCATCCGGGCAATCTGAAGCGCATGCTGGTCGCGCTGTTCGGCATCGCGGCGGGACTGACGGTGATCTGGTACACCGCGATGTTCACCGTGCTGTCGTTCCTGCAGGGTACGATGCGCGTCGAGGAGACGACGGCGCAACTGATCGTCGGCGCGGGCGCGCTGATGGGGCTGGTGTGGTTCGTCGCGTTCGGGCGGCTGTCGGACCGGATCGGGCGCAAGCGGCCGATCGTCATCGGTTATGCGCTGACGATCGTGCTGCTCTTCCCGATCTTCTGGGCGATCGGCGCGGCCGCCAATCCCGCGCTGTCGCAAGCCGCGCGGGCCGCGCCCGTCGTGGTGTCGGGCCCGGCCTGCCGCTACAGCCCGTTCGCCGCGCAGCAAGCCGATGCCTGCGGGCGGCTGCTCGATTATTTCTCCAAGAAGGGCGTCGCCTATACCAAGCGCACCACCCCGGCGACCGTGGTGACGATCGGTGGCGTGCCCGTGGGCGACCTGTCGCCCGCGGGGCTGGACCGGGCGCTGGCCGGGGCGGGCTATGATCTGGTGAAAGTGACTCCGCCGCCGCGCAATCTGGTGGCGATCCTGATCGCGATCCTTGCGCTGGGCGCGCTGTCAGGCATCACCTACGGCCCGGTGGCGGCGCTTCTGGCGGAAATGTTCCCGCCGGCGATCCGCTACAGTTCGCTGTCGATTCCCTATCATATCGGCACCGGCTATTTCGGCGGCTTCCTGCCACTGGTCAGCCAATATATCGTGGCGCGGACGGGCGATCCCTTCGCCGGGCTGTGGTACACGATCGCGGTGGTGGGAATGGCGCTGGTGGTGACGCTGTTCGGGCTCGACGAGCGCACGCACGGCCGATAGCCGCTCGACCGGGCGGCGCGCGGGGCCTACCGCGGCGCGGTGATGCCGATCTCCCTTGCCCCCATCTCCTCACCCCTGCGCCTGCGTCTCGATGGTGCCGCGCTGACCGACAATTGGCGCACGCTGGCGGCGATGAGCGGCCCGGCCGCGTGCGGCGCGGCGGTAAAGGCGGATGGTTATGGTCTCGGCGCTACCGCCGTCGCGGCGCGGCTGGCGGCGGCGGGTGCGCGCGATTTCTTCGTCGCCACCTGGGGCGAGGCGCAGGCGCTGGCGGCGCTCGGCCTGTCGGTCTCGGTGCTGCACGGCGTCCGCGACGAGGACATGGCCGCCGCGCGTGCGGGGTTCGCGCGGCCGGTGCTGAACACCGCGCAGCAGGTCGCGCGGTGGCGGGCGGCGGGCGGCGGCGCGTGCGACGTGATGGTCGATACCGGCATGAACCGGCTCGGCGTGTCGGCCGAGGAGGTGCGCGGCGGCCTGATCGCGGGGCTCGCGGTCGAGACGCTGATGAGCCATCTCGCCTGCGCCGACGAGGATTCGGCGATGAACAAACGCCAGCGCACCGCCTTCGCCGCGCTGGCGGGCGTAACCGGCGCGCGGCGGATGAGCCTCGCCAATTCGGCCGGCATCGCGCTCGGTCCGCACTATGCCTTCGACCTGACGCGACCGGGCCTCGCGCTGTACGGCGGCGTGCCGCGGGCCGAATTCGCAGGGCGCATTCGCCAAGTGGCCTATCCGCAGGCGCAAGTGCTGCAACGCCGTCGCGTCGCGCCGGGCGAGACGGTCGGCTACAACGCCACCTGGACGGCACCGGCGCCGACCGAAGTGGCGATCCTGAACATCGGCTATGCGGACGGCTATTTCCGCGGTTTCTCCGACCGCGGCGTCGCGCTGGCGGGGGGCGCCCCCTGTCCGGTGATCGGCCGCGTCTCGATGGACCTGCTGATGATCGACGTCGGCGCGGCTGCGGCCCTGGCCGAAGGCGACTGGGTCGATCTGGCCTTCGCGCTGCCGGAAGCGGCGACCGCGTCGGGTATGTCGCAATATGAGCTGCTGACGTCTTTGGGGGGGAGATTGGAACGATCGTTCAGCTCTTCCTGAACCATGCCGTGCTCCCGGCAATGCGCATCGCCACCCGACCATGTTGCGGTGCGGGATCGGAACGCCTAGCGTCGTCCCAAATCACCGTGGGGGGGGGCTGCCATGAAGAAGCAGAATGCCGGAGTGGGGCCGGTCGTCATCAAGAAATACGCCAATCGCCGGCTCTACAACACCGAGACGTCGTCCTACATCACGCTCGAGCATCTGGCGGCGATGACGCGCGAGGGGCGCGACTTTAAGGTGGTCGACGCCAAGACCGACGAGGACATCACCCACACCATCCTCACCCAGATCATCATGGAGGAGGAAAGCCGCGGCGAGACGATGCTGCCGGTGAATTTCCTGCGCCAATTGATCGCGATGTACGGCGATTCCATGCAGGCGATGGTGCCGGGCTATCTCGAAGCGTCGATGGAGAGCTTTCGCCGCAACCAGGAACAGTTCAAATCCGCCGTCGAGGGCGCGCTGGCGCAGGGGCCCTTCGCGGGCACGCCGCTGGCCGAGATGGCCAAGCGCAACATGGCGATGCTCGATGCCGCGACCAAGGCGTTCAAGCCCGAGGGCGGCGCGGCCGGGCATGCCGGCACGGGCATGGGGAGCGGCGCGGCGCCCGCTTCCAAGGATGCCGAGATCGCCGATCTCAAGGCCGAACTCGCCAGCCTGAAGGCCAAGGTCGACAAGCTCGGCTGAGCGTTCAGGGCCGCGGTGCGCGGTAGGGCCGGTCGCGGCGCAGATAGACGAGGGTGCGCCAGCCGGCGCGCGGCCGCGCGAACACCAGCCGGTAATCGCGCGCGAGCGCGGCCTTCACCGCGAACAGGCTGGCCGGGTTCCAGATCGACAGCACGCGCGTCGAGGTGACGATCACCGGCGGCCGCGTGGCGAGGATGCGGCGCACTTCGGCGCCCTCGTCGATCCCGGTCGCGCCGCGTTCGGTCGTATAGGCGAGCAGGTTGGGAAAGGCATAGCCGGTCGGCAGGCAGGCGTCGGCCAGCAGATAGGTCGCGGTGTCGCCGATGAAGACATAGGGGCAGCCGCCGCCCGAATTGGCCTTCACCACCGCCGCCACCGCGCGCGCGTTCGGTCCGTCGGCGGGCATGAAGGCGCGCTCGACGGCGAAGAGCGTGAGCATCAGCCCGAGCGTCGCCACCAGCAGCCGCGGCGCGCGGCCGAGCGCGGGTGCGGCCGCGACCGCGAGCGGGGCGAGCAGCGGCAGCGCGTAATGATCGAAGAAGGTGCCGATCGCGAAAAAGCCGGCGAGCGCCGCGGCGAGCCACAGCAAGGCCAGCCGCGCCGCACCGGCCCCCGCGCCGGCGCGGGGCCGCCAGCGCCAGGCCAGCCCCGCCCCGATCATCAGCGGCGCAAGCTGCGCCCCGATGCCGAGCAGCCGCATCGCGAGCTCGCCCGCCGGATACCCCGCGCGCAGGCCGATCGAATCGACATTGGCGAAGCGCCACGCGGCATAGGCGCCGTGCGCGGCGTACCAGCCGATCGCGGCGATCGTCGGGCCGGCGCCCGCCAGCATCCACAGAAGCGCGGCCGGCACCGTCACGCGCCACCGCGCCCCCGCACGGCGGAGCGCCCAGAGATGCGCGCAGCCGAAAAACGCGCCTTCGAAGCCGGGCGTGTATTTCATCTGGATCGCCACGCCGGCCAGCAGGCAGGTGGCCAGGCCGCTCGCCACGATCGCGCCGGTCCGGTGCCGCTCGGCGAGGCGCGGCAGCCGCAACATCCACCAGCCGCCCAGTGCGATCAGCAGATTGTAGAACACCGGCGCCTGGCCGCCGCGTCCGCCGAGCAGCGACAGCCCGATCAGATACGCCGCGCCCGCCGCCACCGCGCCGACGTCGCGCGCGCCCAGCGTCCGGGCGGCCTGCCGCACCACGATCGCGGTCACCGCCGCAGCGGCGCAGGCGGCGAGCTGATAAGCCAGCACGCCGTCGCCCGGCAGCAGCCGGATCGCGGCGAACAGGAGGAACAGCCCGATCGGCTTGCGATCCCAGATGTCGACATAGGGCACCGCGCCGTGCAGCATGCGGTCGCCGACGAGCAGATAATATTGCTCGTCGACATGGATCACCGGATTGCCGAAATCCCACGCGCGCAGCAGCACCGCGAGCAGCAACAGCGCCGCCGCACCGCCGCGAAGATGATCCTGCGCACCGCGGCGCAGCAGACGGGGGCGCCGGTCGCTCAATAGAAATGCGCCAGCGTCAGCCCGCGTCGCGTACCGTCGCACAGCGTGAGCGCCACGCGCGTGCCGGGCGCGCCGACCGACCAGGCCGCCATCGGGCTCGTCGCATAATCCGCGGCGACCGGCTGGCCGTCGATCGCGCAGATCGTTTCGCCCGCTGCCCATCCGGCAGCGGCGGCCGGTCCGCCGCGCATGACGTGGAGGACCCTCAGCCGATCCTGTTCCAGCCCCAGCAACAGGCCGCTGGTCGATCGCAGGGGGGGCGGATCCACCGCCGTGTTGCGGCTCAGCACCATGCGTCCGGCGCCCGGATCGAGCAGCACGCGATAGCGCTGGAGAAACCCCGATCCGATCCGCCCGGCCACGCCGATTGCCTGCGAAAAACCGCCCTGTGGCTCGATCCGCACCTCGACGTCATGGGCGTCGCCGTCGCCGAGCGACACATGCGGCACGATCGCCAGCCCGCTGACGATGGGACCCGCCAGCCCGAACGAGATCGCGCTGGTGGTGGCCACGCCCGCCACCGCCGCGCGGCGCCAGGCGAGCGCAGAGAGCGTGATCGCGGACCCGTCGCCGGTGTCGACCACCATCGGCGCGAGCACGCGGCCGTCGATCGCGAGCGCGCTTTCATAGACATGACGCCCTGGCGAGATGGCGAGCGGCGCGCTGGCGCCGGTGAACGGCATCCGGCCCGACCGCAACAGGCGGAAGCGCTTGTTGGCATAATCGATGTCGAGCGCCGTGCCCGCCAGCACGTCGCGCCCGATCAGCATGTCGACCGGCTGCGCGCTGCCGGTGGCGATCGCGGGCAGCGCCGCGACGCTCGCCCCGCCGCCGCTGCGCACCAGTCCGCCAAAGGCGAGCCGATCGGTGGGCAGCCAGCCGACCGCCACCGCACCGCCGATCGCCGTCGCGCTGCCGCCGCTCAGCACGCGCGCGGGATCGGCGGCGGGCGACGCCCTGGCCAGCACCGAATAGCTGACGCCGGTGTCGAGAATACCGGTCAGCAGCCGGCCGTCGAGCGTCAGGCGAAAGCGGATCTGGTTGCCGGGGGTGAGATCGAACGGCACCCAGCGCTGCTCGCTGTCGATCGCCAGCCGCACCACGCCGTCCGATCCGCCGGGCGCCGCTCCCAGGAGCAACAGGCACAGCGGGAGGAACAGCCGGATCATCGCCGGTGTGCGTAGCCGGATCGGGCGGCGGCGGCTACTGCTGGCGGCCGGGAGGTGCGGCGATCGGCAGGACCAGCGTCACACCGTCCAATGTCAGCACGCGCGACCCAGCAATCACCGGGATCGGGACCGGCGCTATCAGCACGTAAAGCCGCCCGGGAACCAGCGCGCCGCGATCGAACGCGGCCCTTTCGGCTTCGAGGCGCCGTGTCGTGGCCCGGCTGGTCCGTGCGGCATAGACGCTGGTCACCGGCCGCCCGGCGTCGACCGCACGCCAGGCGACTTCCTGGAATAGGCTGAGATTGCGGGTCACGTCGCCGGGAATGAACGCCACCGACCGCGAATCGCCGATCACGCGAGACCAGCGGGGATCGCGCGTTCGCACGTAGAGCCGGTGGCGATCGGCCTCCCGACTCTGCGCGCGGATCGCGCCGGCCATGCCGGTCAGGTCGATCACTTGAAGCGCGATGGCGCCGATCAGCACGAAGGCGGCGCGCTCCGCGGAAAGCCGGTACACGGACAGCACCGCCATCAGCACCAGCACATAGCCGATCGGCCAGAACAGCCGACCCGACGCGCGCACCGGATCCAGTATCGCCAGCATGACGGGCGGCAGCGGCAACCGCGCGATGGCGAGGATCGCAAGTACGATCAACGCCGGAACCAGGCCGCGCAACCGTTGGGCGACGGCCCGCTCGCCTTCGCGCGCGGGCCGGATCCGGGCGATGGCGATCGCCGCCGCGACGAGCATCAGCCCCCCCGCGCCGAGATACTGAAAACCTTCGAAGCTTTGCTCGGTGCTCCGTGCGCGCGTCGGCAGCAGGTTGGAAAAATTGTCGAGGCCCGGATTCCATAAGGCGTCGAGCGGCATCGCGAACACGCCGAAATTGCCGGCGGGCACCTGCTCGCCAACGCCGAGCCACCGGGCGATCACGCCGACAAGCGCGAGGATGAAGATCGTCTGTACAAGAGTTGCCCAGCGCGTGCGGCGATCGCCGTCCACGAAACGCACCAGCATCGCCGACGCCCAGATGGCCCCCACCATCACGAGCAGATAGCTGTGGATCATCGCCGTCACCGCAATGAGCGGTGCCCACCATCGCAGCCGATGGCCGCGTTCGGCATCGAGAAACAGCCAGAGCGCCGCCAGGAAGGTCCAGTGCGCCATCAGGTTCATATGGACGAACCGGTTGGCGAGCGTCGGTGGAAAGGCGAGCAGTACGACGCCGACCCACAAGGCGAGCGGCCCCGGCGCGTGGCGACGCAGCAGCAGCCAGGCGACCAGCGCTTGCAGGATGAGGCTGAGTAGGACGAACGGCCCGACGAACTGCGCGTCGCCAGGCAGCAGCGCAGCGAACGGCTTGACGGTCAGCGTCAGGAGCGGATTGCTGTCGGTATAGAGAAGCGGCACGCCATCGGGCGCGTTCAGCGTCGCCGTCCGGAGGGAAGCGCCCGCGGCCGGATCATGCCAATAGGCATGCGCACCCAGTGCATTCTCGCCATTGTCGGTGCCGCGGATCAGCCAGCCTGTGTTGCCGGGCTGAAGGATGGCTGGGTGAAAGAAGGCGAGAAATGCCGCGACCGGCAGCAACAGGAGGAGAAAGGGCGTGACGATCCGGGACATGCGTGTCCTCTGCCCGAACCGCGCGGAAAAATGGTTAACGGGGGGGGGGGGATGCCGGGATCATCGTCGATGTGCGTAGCCGGTCTGGGGTCTGCGGCTACCCGTTGGATGGTCGCCGGGGAGGGGCCACAAGCGTGTGTTTAGCCGCCTCGTAAAATGGTGGCCTTCCTGCGCGACCGCCGGATAGCCGGTGGAACGCCAACCGTCCAAACGGGTCCGCGATCGGCTTTCACGATGCTCGCCCCTCCATCTGGGAACGGGCGAGCATAGCGGGCCGGGTCGGGAGGGTCTCGGCATTCTCCGGTGGTACCGCGACGGCAGCCGACGGATCGTCGTCCGTCCGCCGCGGCTGTTCCCAGGCTATTTGCCGAACCGAAACCGGAGTCCGAAGCCGATATACCGGCCTTCGTCACGGACATCCTGGGCGTAATCATAGCCGTAATAATCTTGGGTGTAGTTGTTGAACGGCTTTGCCAGCAGATTGCTCGCATCGACGCTCAACGTGAACTGCTTCGTCACGTCATAGCTGAACGAGAAATCCAGACGGCTGATCGACTTGGTATGCCACGTCGTCTGGTTGCCGAGAATGTCGGTGCCGAAGGATCGGATGTAGGGATTGCGATAGTTGTAGGACAATCGTGTGGTGATGCCGTGTTTCTCGTAGAAGACCGCGGCGTTGTAGGCCCATTTGGACAAGCCCACGATCTGCACGAAGTCGCCATAGGTGAACGCGCCGGTTCCGATCGCGAATTGCGGCGTGCGGTTCTTGCCGTCCAAATAGGTGGCGTTCGTCTGGATGCCGAAGCCTTTGAGTGCTCCGGGCAGAAAGTCGAAGAACGTCTGGAAGTTGACCTCGGCACCCTTGATCTTGCCTTCGCCCGCGTTTTCGGGGCGGCTCAGTTGCAGGAACCCATATTGGGGATCATCGACGTAACGCGTGTAGTTGTTGATGAAACCATTGAGGTTGCGGTAGAAGAGCGCTGCGCTGACGAAGCCCGACTTCGAAAAATAATATTCGAGGCTGGCATCGTAATTGTGCGACGTGAGTGGCCGCAGATTGGGGTTGCCCCCCGAACCCGTGGCGGTGATCCGCGACGTGGGATCGCTGGGATCGATCGGCTTGTTCGGATTGCGGATGACCTGGTTGATCTGGACGGCCGGGTCCAGCTCGCCGAAATCCGGTTTCGTCCGGGTGAAGGTGTAACCCAGGCGAAGCTGCAGTTTGTCCGTGAACTTGACGCGCATGCTGGCATTGGGAAGCAGATCGAGATAATCCTGCCGGAGTCGCTGCGGCGTCTCGACCGTGACGCCGTTATTGGTGATCTGCGACGTGCCCGAATACAGGCCATGGGTGATGACGGCGCGTAGGCCGGCCACCCCGTCGATCACGATCGAGCCGATGTTCACGCCATATTTGCCCTGCAGATAGGCCGCATAGGTCTGTTCGCTCGCGTGATAGGTGTTGGCCGGATCGATCTGCACGTCGTCGGTCGCGAACGCGGTCTGCGCATCCTTGTAACCCTGATCCGTCGGATTGAGCGCGACCAACTGCGCCAGTGCCTGCCGGGATGCCGGGAGCAAGGCGGCCTGGTTGTTGTAAACCCCCGTGTAGGAGGGAACCAGATATTGCGTAAAGCCCTGCACCGGATCGCGGAACGGGTTCTGGCTGAGAACCAGCTTGCCGATCGGCAGGCTGGCGAAGGGGATCTGCAGATCCTCGGTATAGGCGTAACGGTTGCCCGACAGGTAGCTGGCACTGCGATCTGTGATGCGATAGCCGAATTGCAGTTTGTGGAGCAGCGGCCATGTGCTGGTGTCGAGCACGAGATCGCTGCGCCACTGAAAACCGTTGCCCGCCGTCCGGTACTTGGTCTCGTAATAGCCGCGCCAGATATAGTTGTTCGGATTGGTGATGTCGTAGTTCGGCAGGCTGAAGGCGACGCCGCCGTCCTTGATGAAATCGGCCTGGATCGTCGGTGCAGTGGTCAGCGCGGAATCGATGCTGTGCGCGCGGGTATGATAGACGCTATGGCTGTAGGCCGCATCAGTCGTGAGCGTGGCGATGCCCGTCGTCCATTTGCCCCCGATCGCGACCTGATAGGTGTCGGTCGAGGAGAGGCTGGTCGAACGATACATCTGCGGACGGTAGCCGCCGCTTTTGGTGAGGCTTTTCACCTGCCGGGTGCCGTCGACCAGGACGACGTCGGATAACGTCGGGGCCGCGCCGGTGGCGCTTTCGCCACGCAGATCGGCTTCGAAGTCGTCGACGATGCTTTGTTCGCGGTATCCCTGATAGATACCCTCCAGATAGAATTGGAGGTCGTTGCTGGGTTGCCATTGCATTGAGAAATTGCCGGACGGCCGGTCGCGCTTGCCGCTCGTATTGTAGAGGCCGACCGTATAGGGATATCGGATATTGTTGCCGACCGACGCCGGCGTGATGATGGAAGCCGGGCTCGCATCCGTTATGTACGTGTTGTTGAACCGGATGCCATTGTGATATTGCGACTGGGCATAGGTCACGTTCGCTAGGAAACCGATTTCGCCGATACCGGTGCTCCAGCGGTCGGAAACGAGAATGTTGCCGCCCGGATCGAATTTTCGGCTCTGGTCGTTGTACGTGCCGCGGATTCCGCCTGCCATTTCAAGTCCTTTGAAATCAAAGGGACGGCGCGTGCGCACGTTGATGAGGCCGGCGAGGCCGGGCTCGATCAGGTCCGCAGTGCCTGATTTGTAGATTTCGAGCGCGGCAAGTGCCTGCGACGGAAAGTCCTGCAAGGCGGCCTGGCGTTGTTCGGCAGTGAAGAATTCCCGCCCGTTCAACGACGTCGCGACGTCCGGCAGGCCACGAACGAGAATGCCGCTGACTTCGTCATTGTAGCGCTGGACCTGAACGCCCGCGATGCGCGCCAGAGTCTCGGCGGCGTTGTCGTCGGGAAGCTTGCCGATATCCTGCGCGACGACGGCATCGAGGATCGAATCCGAATCCCGCTTCAGCGTGGCCGCGCTGGCAAGGCTCTGGCGAACGCCGGTGACGACGATGTCGCTGCCGGACTTGGCGTCCTTGGCATCCGGCACGTTCTGGTTGCCGCTGTCCGTCTGATCGGTCTGCATCGGCGCGGCGAGTGCCTGCGCCGGAAGCGATGACAATGCTGCTGGCGCGACAGTCATCAGAAGTGCGAAACGAAGCAGACTGCGCTTCGCGTGGGTTCGATTCCAGTTGGGCAACGCGGCGCATTCGGCTGCGGATCGGTGTGACGTCCCCATAGTCCTTCCCCCTTTTAAGCTCGTGTTCTCCCCAGTGAGGTGGCTAGCATATCGTATCCTATATACTCTGCAATGAAATTGTCAGTCTAATGCAACATGAAGCGACAATTTTGCGTCGAAATGCTCGTTAGGATGACAATTATAATGTCAGACCAATGCTTTGGGGTCCGCTGCCACGTTACATCGGCGAAGGGACTTGCGCCCAAGCTCGAGCGACGAGACGGGCATGGGCAACCGCATCGAACTCGGGGAACGCCCTCGCGAAAGTCGGGTAAGACGGCGGATCGATTCCGGCAGTGCTTACAGGCACGCCTCGAGATACGCCTGGTCGAAGCCATATTGGCGCGCCTTGTCGAGCGTATAGGGGCGCAGGCCCATCGAGCGATATTCGCCGATGATCTTGCCGTCGGCGCTCTCGTCGAGATATTCGAACTTGAACAGCTCCTGGGTGACGATCACCGGGCCCTCCATGCCGATCACCTCGGTGACGTTGGTGACGCGGCGCGAGCCGTCGCGCAGGCGCTTCACCTGGATGATGAGCTCGACCGAATCGGCGATCTGGCGGCTGATCGCTTCCTTGGGCACCTTGATGTCCGACATCATCACCATGTTTTCCATGCGGGCCAGCGCCTCGCGGGGGGAGTTGGCGTGGAGCGTGCACATCGATCCGTCGTGACCCGTGTTCATCGCGGCAAGCATGTCGAAACACTCGGACCCGCGGATTTCGCCGAGGATGATGCGATCTGGGCGCATACGCAGCGCGTTCTTCACGAGATCGCGGATGCTGATCTCGCCTTGCCCTTCAAGGTTGGCGGGGCGCGTCTCTAGCGGCAGCCAATGCGGCTGTTGCAGGCGAAGCTCGGCCGCGTCCTCGATCGTCAGCACGCGCTCGCCGGGGTCGATCATCTTGGAGAGCGCGTTCAGCATCGTCGTCTTGCCCGAGCCGGTGCCGCCCGAGATCACGACGTTGAAGCGGCTGGCGCCGGCGATCTTCAGCGCCGTTGCCATTTTGGGGCTCATCGATCCGCCGCCCGCCATCATGTCGAGCGTGATCGGCTTGGCGGAGAACTTACGGATCGAGATCGCGGTGCCGCGAAGCGACAGCGGCGGCACGATGACGTTGACGCGGCTGCCGTCCTTCAGGCGGGCATCGGCGAGCGGCGTGGTCTGGTCGACGCGCCGGCCGACCGAATTGACGATGCGCTGCGCGATCTGGAACAGATGCTCCTCGTCGCGGAACTGGACCTGCGCGAGCTCGAGCTTGCCCTTGCGCTCGACATAGGTCTGCTCGGGGCCGTTGACCATGATGTCGGTGATGTTGGGATCGGCGAGCAGCTCCTCGAGCGGCCCCAGGCCCAGCAGCTCGTCGACCAGCACCTTTTCCAGCGCGAACTGTTCACGCCGGTTGAGCGTCAGCTTCAGTTCGGCGAGCACCTCGCCGATGATCGGGCGGAATTCCTCGGCCAGCTCGTCCTTGCCGAGCGTCGCCGCGGCTTCCGGATCGACGCGTTCCAACAGGCGGGGGAGGACCTGTTCCTTGATCTTGTGGATCGAGTTCTCGAAACCCTCGTTCTTGCTGCTGCCCGAGTCGGCGCTCGCGGCCTGACGATCGGCCAGCCGCTGCATCGCATCCATCGCGGTGCCGGGCATGTTGCCCATCGGCGCTTCGGTTTCGCCGGGCATCGGCAGCGTGTCGAGCGGCGGAAACTGGCTGCCACCCTCGGGCTCGGGCCGCGCCGGGGCGCCGCCCTGCATCGGCCGCGCCACGCCAAAGGCCGGCCGTACCGGCTGCCCACCCGCTCCATTTCGACGCCCGAACGCGCTCATGCCTTGTCCCTCATGGTCGCAGCCGGGTTAGGGCGTAAGTTTCAAGAATTGCCTAACCACAATGCTTGGCGCCGCGGCGTGCGAACGATAGGTCGGTGGGATGCGCCTGGCCTTGCTCATCCGATCCGCTTGCCCTGGGGCAGGCCCCCGCCGGGGAACATGGGCGAGCCTGGCGTTTCTCCTGCTCCTCGTGCTCCTTCCCGGGCCTGCCCATGCCGACGATATCGGCGCGACCGCGCGCGGGGTCGTGCGCGTGGTGACGATCGCGGTGGTGGATGGGCAGGTGGTGGGCTTCGGCCATGGCAGCGGCTTCGCGGTCGCGCCCAACCGTATCGTCACCAACGCGCATGTAGTCGAACTGGCGGAACGCTATCCGGCCAATGTCGTGATCGGCGTGGTGCCGTCCGAGGGCGCGAAATCCTATCAGGGCCATGTCGTCGCCTATGACGCGCATACCGATCTGGCGCTGATCGAGTTCAAGGGCGGCACGCTGCCGCCCGCGGCGCTCTATACCGGGCCGGTGGGCGAGGGCGATGCGGTGGTGGCGCTCGGCTATCCCGGCAATGTCGACGTCGCGACCGCGCAATCGGCGGCGGACTATATCCATCCCGTCTCGCCGGTGCGCTCCGAGGGCGGCTTTTCGGCGCGGCGCAGCCTCAGCGGCGTCGACGTGCTGCTCCACACCGCCAGCATCGCACGCGGCAATTCGGGTGGGCCGCTGCTCGATCGCTGCGGTCGGGTGATCGGTGTCAATTCGGCGATCACGCAGGGTGAACAGGGTGATTCGAATTTCGGTTTCGCGATCGCGGAGAGCGAGCTGGCGCGGTTCCTAGGCGCCGCCAAACAGCCTTACGCCGCGATCGGGACGGCCTGCACCTCGATCGAGGACCGGTTGCGCCAGGATGCGGAGGCCGATGCGCGCAGCATCGCCGATGCCACGACGGCGCGGCACGACGCGGCCACGCACGCGGCGATGGCGCGCGAGGATGCGCTGGCCAAGGCGCGCAATGCGGCGGAGCGCGGGCGGGAAAACGTGATGGCGCTGGCCGGGCTGTTGCTGGTGGCGGGGGCGCTGACGATCGGCGGCGCGGGGCTGCTCGAATTGCGGGGCCGGCGCCGTGCGGCGATCTGGACGGCGGTGGCGGGCACGCTCGGCATGCTGGCGGCGGTGATCGTGTTCCTGGCGCGCCCCTCGGGCGACGTCACCGTGCCGGCCGAGGCGCGCGCGTCGACGATCGGGTCGCCTGCGCCCGATACGGCGTTGGGCGCGATGACGTGCACGCTGATCCCCGAGCGCAGCCGGCTGACCGTCTCGCCCGGCACCGACGTCGCGCTGAGCTGGGGTCAGGGCGGGTGCGCGGACGGGCGCACCCAGTTCGCCGCCAACGGCACGCGTTGGGAGCGGCTGGTGGTGCCCGACGACGTCCAGACGATCTCCGCGCTGCGCTTCGATCCGGCGACGCGGATCTATTCCGACACGCGCTATCTGATGTCGGAGGCGGGGATGGCGGCGGCGCGCGCGGCACGGGGGCCGGTGCAGGGCCGGGCGTGCAGCGCCGATCCGCAGGTCGCGAGCCGGATCGCGCAACAGCAGGAGGCGATCCGCGCCACGCTGCCGCCGCTCCCCAACGAAAAGCTGGTCTATTCCTGCTCGAAACGCTGACGCTCGCGCGCCAGCAATGCGGTCTTGCGCGCGACGCCCCAGGCATAGCCGCCGAGCGCACCGTCGCCGCGGCGGACGCGGTGGCAGGGGACGATCACCGCCACCGGGTTCGCGCCGCACGCGCTGCCCGCGGCGCGCACCGCGCGCGGGTTGCCCGCCAGAGCGGCGAGCTCGGCATAGCTGCGCGTCTCGCCCGCCGGTATGGTGGCGAGCGTGCGCCATACCGCCTCCTGGAACGCGGTGCCGCGGATATCGAGCGGCAGCGGGGCGCCGGGGGTCTGCCCTTCGACCACGGCCACGACGTCGGCGGCCAGCGTCGCGAGCGCTTCGTCGCCCGGCTCGATCGTGGCGGCGGGGAAGCGGGCGGCGAGCGCATCGGCATCCTCGTCGAACGCCACGCGGCACAGGCCCTTCGCCGTGGCGGCGATCAGCAGTGGGCCCAGGCCGGTGGCCGCGATCGTCCAGCGGATGGCGACGCCGGCACCGCCGCGCACCCACAGGCTGGGACTCATGCCCAGTCGCTTCGCGCCATCGTCGTAGAAGCGGCTGGGCGCGGCATAGCCGGCCGCCAGGATCGCATCGGTCACGTTCGTCTCCTCGGTGAGCGTCTCGGCCACCTGCGCGGCCCGCACGCCGCGCGCCCAGGCGGCAGGGCTGACGCCGGTCGCGCGCGTGAACAGCCGCTGGAAATGATGCGGCGCATAGCCGACGCGCGCGGCCAGCGCATCGAGCGGGATCGGGCCGTCCGCCAGGGCCGCGACCGCCTCGGCCACCGCACGCGCGTCCCTTGCCAAGGTATCGGGCGTGCAGCGGCGGCAGGCGCGGAACCCGGCGGCTTCGGCGGCGGCGGGATCGGGATGGAACACGACGTTCGCGCGCAGCGGCCGGCGCGCGGGGCAGCTCGCGCGGCAATAGATGCCGGTGGTCGTCACCGCGACGACGAAGCGGCCGTCCGCACTCCGGTCGCGGGCGGCGAAGGCGGTCCAGGCGGTATCGGCGTCGATCATGTGCGGCGGTGTACGCGCTCCCGCCGCTTACCGCATCCCGCGGCTTGCGTTCGAACTCTGCGGGCGCCCGTCAGCGGCACCAGCTCACCACCAGGCACGCCGTCGCCGCGAACGCCGCCAGCACCGTCGCGCCGCCCAGCAGGTTCGTCACCCAGCCATTGGTCTGCGCGCCCATCACCGCGCGATCGTTGGTCATCAGCATCATCATGAGCAGCAGCGGCGGCACGGAAAATCCCTGCACGATCCCCGACCAGACGAGCGCGCGCATCGGATTGAAGCCGAGGAAGTTCAGCCCCACCGCCAGCACCGTCACGCCCACGATCGTACCGTAGAAGAGCTTCGCGCCCGGCACCGGGGTGTTGAGGTCGCCGGTGCGCCCCAGGCCCTGCACCAGATCATAGGCCGCGCCCGTCGTCATCACCGGCACGGCGAGAAAGCCGACGCCGACCACGCCCAGCGCGAACAGATATTTGGCGGCCGGCCCCGCCAGCGGCTGGAGCGCCTGCGCCGCCTGCGCCGCGCTCGCGATATCGGTCTGGCCGTTCGCGTGGAGCGTGGCGCCGGTCGACAGGATGATGAAATAGAGGATGACGTTCGAAAAGATCATGCCGGTGAGCACGTCGCGCCGCACATGGCGAAGCTCGGCCCGCGTTGCGCCCTTGCGCTGTTCGGGCATGGTGCGGCCCGCTTCGATCTGCTCTTCCACCTCCTGGTTCGATTGCCAGGTATAGACATAGGCGGACAGCGACGTGCCGATGCACGCCACCACCATCGCCAGCATGTCGCTGGTGAACGCGACGTGCGGCACGAAGGTGGCGTGCAGCACCGCGCCCCAATCGGGCTTCGCCAGCAGCGCGGCAGCGACATAGGCGAACAGCGCGAGCGTCAGCCCCTGGAAGATCGTGCGGATCAGCGCATAGGAACCGAGCAGCTGGAACAGCGCGATGCCTGTGGCCGCGGCCACCACGATCAGCGGGATCGGGATCGGCACCAGCAGCCCCATCGCCGCGCCCATGCCGCCCAGATTGGCCGCCGCCTCGATGATGTTGCCGACGAACGCGCCCGCCATCAGCGGGAACAGCAGCCCGCGCGGATAGCGATCGCGGATGATCGCGAAGAGCCCCTTGCCGTAGACCTGCCCGAGCTTGGCCGACAGATAGGTGACGACATACATCATCGGCAGCAGCAGGGGCGCGATCCAGAGGAATCCCAGGCCGAACTTCGCGCCGGCGCTCGCATAGGTGCCGATCGCGGACGGATCGTCGTCCGCGGCGCCGGTGATGATCCCGGTGCCGAGCCGCCGGAGCAGGCCGCCGTGCGACGAAGGAAGGGGATCGCTCATGCCCTTGCCCTAACCCGATCGCACCCCCGCCGCCTTGGCCTCGATCAGCCGCGCGGCAGCGATATGGCCGATCCGCTTGCATCCCCGCGGGGCCGATGCTAACCGCCGGCCACCATTCGACAAGCGCGGTTTCGCGCCATCCCGTCGCTTGGCCCGGCAATGTTGAGCAACGAGGAAACGAATCGCGTGGAGGCATCCGGCGGTATTCAGGCGAGCTTAGGCGGGCGCTATGCGCTGGCGCTGTTCGAGCTCGCACGCGACGCGAACGCGATCGACCGGGTCGAGGCGAGCCTCGCGACGGTTCGCGACGCGCTTTCCGCTTCGGACGATTTCCGCACGCTGACGACGAGCCCGCTCGTCTCGCGCGCCAACGCCGCCAAGGCGGTGTCGCAGACGGCCGACCAGCTCGGCCTCGACCCGACGACGCGCAGCTTTCTCGGCGTGCTGGCCGAAAACCGCCGGCTCGACCAACTGCCCAAGATCATGCGCGCCTTCCGCACGCTGGCCGCCACGCATCGCGGCGAGGTCGCGGCCGAGGTGACGTCGGCGCATCCGCTCGACGAAGGCCAGGTCGACGCGCTGAAGCAGCAGCTGCGCACCCGCGTCGGCCGTGAGGTCTCGGTCGATCTCTCGGTCGATCCCGATCTCCTCGGCGGGCTCGTCGTCCGCATCGGCTCCCAGATGATCGACAGCTCGATCCGCACCCGTTTGAACGCTCTCGCGCACGCGATGAAAGGCTAATTCATGGATATCCGCGCCGCAGAAATCTCGAAGGTCATCCGTGACCAGATCAGCAATTTCGGCGACCAGGCCCAGGTCTCCGAGACCGGCCAGGTGCTGAGCGTCGGCGACGGCATCGCGCGCATCTACGGGCTCGACAACGTCCAGGCGGGCGAGATGGTCGAATTTGCGAACGGCGTGCAAGGCATGGCGCTCAACCTGGAGGCCGACAATGTCGGCGTCGTGATCTTCGGCTCGGATGCCGAGATCAAGGAGGGCGACGTCGTCAAGCGCACCGGCACGATCGTGGACGTGCCGATCGGCAAGGGGCTGCTCGGCCGCGTGGTCGACGGCCTCGGCAATCCGATCGACGGCAAGGGCCCGATCGAGACGACCGAGCGCAGCCGCGTCGAGGTGAAGGCGCCGGGCATCATCCCGCGCCAGTCGGTCAGCGAGCCGATGCAGTCGGGGCTGAAGGCGATCGACGCGCTCGTGCCCGTCGGCCGCGGCCAGCGCGAACTCATCATCGGCGATCGCCAGACCGGCAAGTCCGCCGTCGCGATCGACGCCTTCATCAACCAGAAGGGCGTCAACGCCGGCACCGACGAGAGCAAGAAGCTCTATTGCGTCTATGTCGCCGTCGGCCAGAAGCGCTCGACCGTGGCGCAGCTCGTTCGCACGCTGACCGAGCAGGGCGCGATGGAATATTCGATCGTGGTCGCCGCGACCGCGTCGGACCCTGCGCCGCTCCAGTTCCTGGCGCCCTATACCGGCACCGCGATGGGCGAATATTTCCGCGATCGCGGGATGCACGCGCTGATCGTGTTCGACGATCTGTCGAAGCAGGCGGTCGCCTATCGCCAGATGTCGCTGCTGCTGCGCCGCCCGCCGGGCCGCGAAGCCTATCCCGGCGACGTGTTCTATCTCCACAGCCGTCTGCTGGAGCGCGCCGCCAAGATGTCGGACGCGAATGGCGGCGGCTCGCTGACCGCGCTGCCGATCATTGAGACGCAGGCGGGCGACGTCTCGGCCTACATCCCGACCAATGTGATCTCGATCACCGACGGCCAGATCTTCCTCGAGACCGACCTGTTCTTCGCGGGCATCCGCCCGGCGATCAACGTCGGCCTGTCGGTCAGCCGCGTCGGCTCCGCCGCGCAGACCAAGGCGATGAAGAAGGTGTCCGGCTCGATCAAGCTGGAGTTGGCGCAGTATCGCGAGATGGCGGCGTTCGCGCAGTTCGGCTCGGACCTCGACGCCTCGACTCAGCGGCTGCTGGCGCGCGGCGCTCGCCTGACCGAACTGCTGAAGCAGAAGCAGTTCTCGCCGATGCCCTTCGAGGAGCAGACCGCGTCGATCTTCGCCGGCACCGCAGGCTATCTCGATGCGGTGAAGGTCGAGGACGTGGTGCGCTACGAGGCGGCGATGATCGCCGATCTGCGCGCCAACCACGCCGATGTGCTGACCAAGATCCGCGACACGCGCGATCTGGGTGACGAGGCCAAGACCGGGCTGAAATCGGCGTTGGACGCATTCGCGAAGACGTTCGCGTAATCATGGACTGATCCCCGGCCGAGGCGGGGGATCAGGCTTTCTTCTGGACTGGACTCCGGCCTTCGCCGGGGAACGAAGGCGCTAAATGGCATCTCTCAAGGCCCTCAAGATCCGCATCGGCTCGGTGAAGTCGACGCAGAAGATCACCAAGGCGATGAAGATGGTCGCCGCCGCCAAGCTGCGCCGCGCGCAGGAGGCGGCGGTCGCCGGCCGTCCCTATGCCGAGCGGCTGGAGCAGGTGATGGCCAGCCTCGCCTCCAAGGTGAGCGTCAGCGAATCCTCGCCGAAGCTGCTGGCGGGCACCGGCAAGGATCAGGTGCATCTGATCGTCGTCGCCACGTCGGAGCGCGGCCTGGCTGGCGCGTTCAACACCAACATCGTCCGCGCCGCGCGCAAGCAGGCCGAGGCGCTGGAGGCGGCGGGCAAGACGGTGCATTTCTACCTCGCCGGCAAGAAGGGCCGGGTGCTGCGCCGCTTCTACCCGACGCAGATCGTCGCCGATTACGAGCTGGGCGGGATCAAGCGCGTCGGTTTCGGCGATGCGCAGGGCCTGGCGCAGGATCTGATCGGCCGCTTCGAGGCGGGCGAGTTCGACGTCGCGCATCTGTTCTACGCCAAGTTCGTCTCGGCGCTGGTGCAGGAGCCGACCGGCATGCAGATCATCCCGGTCGCCATCCCCAAGGATGCGGCGGCGCCCGGCGGCAACGTCGCCGCGGTCGAATATGAGCCCGACGAGGAGGCGATCCTCGCCGACCTGCTGCCGCGCAACGTCGCCATCCAGATCTTCCGCGCCATGCTGGAGAACGCCGCCTCCGAACAGGGCAGCCGGATGAACGCGATGGAGAATGCGACCAAGAACGCGGGCGACATGATCAACCGCCTCTCGATCCAGTATAACCGCACCCGCCAGGCCGCGATCACGACCGAGCTGGTGGAAATCATCTCGGGCGCCGAAGCGCTCTAAGAATCGCAAGCAGGAAGAACCGCAATGGCCACCGCCGCTGAAGACATCCGCCCGACCCAGGATACGGGCCGCACCAACAATGTCGGCACGATCGCCCAGGTGATCGGCGCCGTCGTGGACGTGCATTTCCCCGAGAACCTGCCCGCGATCCTCTCCGCGCTCGAGACGGACAACAACGGCAACCGGCTCGTGCTCGAGGTGGCGCAGCATCTGGGCGAGAACACGGTGCGCACGATCGCGATGGACGCGACCGAGGGTCTGACCCGCGGGCAGACCGTGCGCGATACCGGCAGCCAGATCATGGTGCCGGTCGGCCCCGCGACGCTCGGCCGCATCCTGAACGTGATCGGCGAGCCGATCGACGAGCGCGGCCCCGTCGGCACCGACATGCGCGCGCCGATCCATGCCGAGGCGCCCCCCTTCATCGACCAGTCGACCGAGAGCGCGATCCTCGTCACCGGCATCAAGGTGATCGACCTGCTCGCGCCCTATGCGCGCGGCGGCAAGATCGGCCTGTTCGGCGGCGCCGGCGTCGGCAAGACCGTGTTGATCCAGGAGCTCATCAACAACATCGCCAAGGGCCATGGCGGCGTGTCGGTGTTCGCCGGCGTCGGCGAGCGCACCCGCGAGGGCAACGATCTCTATCACGAATTCCTCGACGCGGGCGTCATCGCCAAGGATGCGGACGGCAATCCGACGCCCGACGGCTCCAAGGTGGCGCTGGTGTTCGGCCAGATGAACGAGCCGCCGGGCGCACGTGCGCGCGTCGCGCTGTCAGGTCTGACGATCGCCGAATATTTCCGCGATACCGAAGGGCAGGACGTGCTGTTCTTCGTCGACAACATCTTCCGCTTCACCCAGGCGGGCGCGGAAGTGTCGGCGCTGCTCGGTCGCATCCCGTCGGCGGTGGGCTATCAGCCGACGCTGTCGACCGACATGGGTGCGCTGCAGGAGCGGATCACCTCGACCAACAAGGGCTCGATCACCTCGGTCCAGGCGATCTACGTTCCCGCGGACGATCTCACCGATCCGGCGCCGGCCACCTCGTTCGCGCATCTGGATGCGACGACGACGCTGAACCGCGCGATCTCGGAACTCGGCATCTATCCGGCGGTCGATCCGCTCGATTCGACCAGCCGCGTGCTGGAGCCGCGCGTGGTCGGGCAGGAGCATTACGAGACGGCACGCGCCGTTCAGTCGCTGCTCCAGCGTTACAAGTCGCTGCAGGACATCATCGCCATCCTCGGGATGGACGAGCTGTCCGAAGAGGACAAGCTGACCGTGCAGCGCGCTCGCAAGATCCAGCGCTTCCTGTCGCAGCCCTTCCACGTCGCAGAGGTCTTCACCGGCATCCCCGGCAAGTTCGTGCAGATCGAGGACACGATCCGCTCGTTCAAGGCGGTGGTCGACGGCGAATACGACCATCTGCCCGAGAGCGCGTTCTACATGGTCGGCGGCATCGACGAAGCCGTCGCCAAGGCCGAGAAGATGGCGCAGGAAGCGTAAGGGAAAGCCCGATGCTCCATTTCGAACTCGTCACCCCCGAAAAGCTGATCCGCTCGGAAGAGGTGTATATGGTCACGGTGCCGGGCACCGAGGGCGACTTCGGCGTGCTGGAGGGCCATGCCCCCGTCATGTCGACGATCCGCGACGGTGCGCTGGTGATCCAGCGCACCCAGGGCGCCGCGCCCGAGACGATCGTGATCGAGGGCGGTTTCGCCGAAGTGAACGATCGCGGACTGACCGTGCTGGCCGAACGCGCGCTGTAAGCAGACTATCGAGCGATAGCCGATATTCTCCTACACTGTTCCCCGGCGAAGGCCGGGGTCCAGTTGCAAAAGCTTTTCTGAAAGCCACGGAGGTTCCCAACTGGGCCCCGGTCTTCGCCGGCGAACGGATGGGTCGTGTTGATCGCCGAACCGCCCCCGGTCATAAAAAGCTATATGGGTCCACGTCCACGCTGACCCGCACCTTCGCCGACCATTCGACACCGCCGAGCCAATCGCGGATCACGTCCTGCACGTCGAGCGCACGGCGAGCGTGTACCAGCAGCCGGTGGCGATGGCGGCCGCGCAGCATCGAAAGCGGCGCGGGCGCGGGGCCATAGACGTGCATGCCCTCCACGTCGGGCGCGGCGCGGCCGATCCGGGTGGCGGCGTCCTGCGCGGCGGCGGCCTCTTCGGACGACACCACGATCGCGGCATAGCGGCCGAAGGGCGGGGCGCCCGCGTCTCGCCGCGCCTCGGTCTCGGCATGGTAGAAGGCGTCCGCGTCGCCCGTCACCAGCGCCTGCATCACGCGCGCGCGCGGGCTGTGCGTCTGGATGAACACGCGGCCGGGCTTGGCGCCACGCCCGGCGCGGCCGGACACCTGGCGGATCTGCTGGAAGGTGCGCTCCGCCGCACGCAGGTCGCCGCCTTCCAGCCCCAAGTCGGCATCGATCACGCCGACGAGCGTCAAATTGGGGAAATGATAGCCCTTGGTCACGAGCTGCGTACCGACGACGATGTCGATGTCGCCCGCCTCCATCCGCCCGACGAACTCGGCCGCCTTGGCGGGGGACCAGATCGTGTCCGACGTGACCACCGCGACCTTTGCCTCGGGGAACAGCGTGGTCACCTCGTCGGCGATCCGCTCCACGCCGGGGCCGCAGGCGACGAGCGTGTCCTCGCCCTGGCATTCGGGGCAGGCGCGCGGCGTCGGCATGACATGGCCGCAATGATGGCAGGCAAGGCGGCGGACGAGGCGATGCTCCACCATCCACGCGGTGCAATTGGGGCATTGGAAGCGGTGGCCGCAGGTGCGGCACAGCGTGAGCGGCGCATAGCCGCGGCGATTGAGGAACAGCAGCGACTGTTCGCGCCGGGCGAACGTCTCCTCCAGCGCCTTTACCAGCGGCGGTGCGATCCAGGTGCCGCGCTGGGGCGGCTGCTCGATCAGATCGATCGCTTCGATGGTCGGCATCTCCGCGACGCCATAGCGGCCCGGCAGCTTCAGCTCGGCATAGCGGCCGAGCGCCACCTGCTGGCGCGTCTCGATCGCGGGCGTGGCGGAGGCGAGGATGACGGGGCAATGCTCGAACTTGCCACGCATCACCGCCACGTCGCGCGCGTGATAATGCACGCCCTCTTCTTGCTTGAAGCTCGTCTCGTGCGCCTCGTCCACCACGATCAGCCCGAGATCGGCATAGGGCAGGAACAGCGCCGACCGTGCGCCGACCGTGACCAGCGCCTGCCCGTCCGCGATCGCGCGCCACGCGCGGCGGCGCTGCGTCGAGCGCAGGCCCGAATGCCAGGCGACGGGTTCGCAGCCGAAGCGATCGTGGAAACGCTTCAGGAACGGCTCGGTCAGCGCGATCTCGGGGAGCAGGACGAGCGTCTGGCGGCCGGCGCGGATCGCGGCGGCGACCGCCTCGAAATATACCTCGGTCTTGCCCGAACCGGTCACGCCGTCGAGCAGCGTGGGGGCGAAGGCATGCGCCTCGACGCCAGCCACCAGCGTGTCCGCGGCGGCCTGCTGGTCGGGCGAGAGGATGGGCACGGCATGGCCGGGATCGGGCCGGGGAAAGGGGCTGTCGATCGCCACCGTCACCGCCTCGATCGCGCCCGATTTCACCAGGCCGCGGATCACCCCGTCCGAAACCTCCGCGATCGTCGCCAGTTCGCGGATCAGCCCCTGGCGGTCGCCGATCCGGGCCAGCGCCTGTTCGCGCTGCGGCGTGAGGCGGGGCGGGACGGTGCCAGTGGCGCGGTATTCGGTCGCGGTGCGCGCGCCCTCCAGCGCGGAGGTGGAGGCGAGCGTCATGCGCAGCACCGCGGCGGGAGGGCTGAGATAATAGGCCGCGGTCCATTCGACGAGCCGGCGCAGCGGCGCGCGCAGCGGCGGCACGCCGGCCACGCCCAGCAGCGGTCGCAGGCGGTTGTCGCCCACCTCTGCGTCGGACGGCATCCGCTCCGGTTCCCACGCCACGCCCAGCAACTGCCGGGGCCCCAGCGGCGCGATCACCACCGATCCGGGCTCCACCGTCATGCCGTGCGGCACGCGATAGTCGAGCGGCCCGAGAGCGGCGTTGAGGAGCAGGACGCGGGCGCGGGACATCGGCGCCGTATATGGGGCGCCCCGCCTGCAAGGTGAAGCCTTCGGACCGTCAGGCGGCGTGCTGGATGCCGCGGCGGCGCTCGTCGCGGCGGCGCTCGCCGATCCGGATCCGCTTGGCCGCGTAGAGGCGCGTATCGACCAGATGGACGAAGTCGCGCACCGCCTCCACATCGCCCGGCAGCAGGGCAGCGCCGACGGTTGCCGAAGCGGCCATCGTCAGCCCGTTCGCGGTGACGGGCATGTGCAAGGCGGCTTCGACTCGAGCGGCCAGCGCGTTCGGGTCTGCGGCAAGACGGGGATCGTCCACGATCAACGCGAATTCGTCGCCGCCGAGCCGCGCCGCGAAGCTGCCGCCAAGCCAGGCTTCGCCGAGCTGCTGCCCGATGCCGCGCAGCACGTCGTCGCCCGCCAGATGGCCGAGCGTGTCGTTGATCTGCTTGAAGCCGTCGAGATCGATCAGCACGAGCGCGAGCGGGGTGTCCCCGGCATGCGCGGCCGCAATCCGCTCGGCGAGCGTGCGGTCGAACGCGGCGCGATTCGCGATGCCGGTCAGTTCGTCGCGGTCGGCGCGGCGGCGCAGCCCCTCCTCCATCGCATGGCGGTCGGTGATGTCCTGGAACACGCCCACCAGCGCCTCGGGCTCGCCGCCTGCGGTTTCCAGTTCGCCGATGATCCGCACCCGGCGCGCTTCGCCGGCGGTATTCAGGAAATCCGTTTCCAGGTCGAACGGCGTGCCGGTTTCGATCGTGTGCGCCAGCGCGCCGGTCACCAGGGCGCGGGCGTGCGGCGGATATTGCTGGAGCGCACCGCCCAGCGGCGGCGTATCGCCCACCGGCAGACCGTGGATCCGGTAGACATTCTCGGACCATTCGATCGCCTCGTCGGCCAGGCGCAGCCGCCACGATCCGATCATCGCCAATCGCTGGGCCTGCTGCAACTGGCGTTCGCGCCGCTCGCTCAGGCGCGTCATCGCCACCGCTTCGGATGCCATGGCGCGCGCGGCGATCAGGGCATCGACCAGCACCGCCAGCCGCGTCAGCGCCTCGGCCTGCGCGTCGGTGAAGGTGCCGGGTTCGCACGCTGCCACGCATAGCGCGCCGATCCGTTCGCCTCCCGGAGCATGGAGCGGCGTGCCGGCATAGAAGCGCAGCCCATGGCTGCCATAATGATGCAACCGTCCCTCGCATCGCGGGTCCACCGCGGCGTCCGGAAAAACGGTCATCCCCTCGGTCGTGATCGTCCAGTTGCAAAAGGCGATGGCGCGGGGTTCCGCGAAGCATTCGGCGCCTTCGACGGCCTTCGTCCACGCTCGGTCGCGATCGACCAGCGTGATGGCGGCGATCGGCAGGCCGATCAGCCGCGTGGCGATGGCCACGACCGAGTCGAACTCGCGCTCGGGCAGGCTGTCCATGAGGTCGAGCGCGTGGAGCGCCGCCAGCCGTCCAGTCTCGTCGGCCATGGCGTCGGATGATGTTTCGGGAATGACCATAGTTCCGGGGCTTAGCCGGATATACGTTAAGGAAATTATGTGGTTGCGCTTGCCCGCCGGTGCCGGGGCGGGCATCCATCTCGGCGATGGACACCCCGCTGCCGATCCTGTGGAGCGAGCATCTGGCGCGCGATCGCCGCCGTTCGCCGCACACCGTGCGCGCCTATGGAGCGACCGGGGAACGGCTGATCGGCTTTCTGTCGGCGCATTGGGGCGAGCGCGTCGATCGGGCTGCGCTCGCCCGAGTCACCGCGGCCGATCTGCGCGCCTTTCTGGCGCATCGGCGGGGCGAGGGGCTGGGCAACGCCTCGGCGGCGCGCGAACTTTCGGCGGTGCGCGGATTGCTCGCCTGGGCCAATGGCGAGGGCACCACGCCGCGATTGAAGGGGCCGCGGGTGAAGCCGGGCGTGCCGCGCCCCATCTCCCCGGCGGAAGCGGTGGCGCTGGCGGAGGAGGTGGCGGACGATGCCGCCGAAGACTGGATCGGTGCGCGTGATTGGGCGATCCTCCTTCTTCTCTACGGCGCCGGGCTGCGCATCGGCGAGGCGCTGGCGCTGACCGGGCGGATCCTGCCGCTCGGCGACACGCTCGTCGTCACCGGCAAGCGCGACAAGATGCGAACGGTGCCGCTGTTGCCGCAGGTGCGCACCGCGATCGAGGCCTATGTGGCACGCGTGCCCTGGGAATGCCCGCGCGATGCGCCGCTGTTTCGCGGCGCGAAGGGCGGGCCGCTGTCGCCGGGGGTGCTGCGCCAAGCGGTGCGCGCGGCGCGGGGGCGGCTGGGGCTGGCGGCGCGGACCACGCCGCACGCGCTGCGCCACAGCTTCGCCACGCACCTGCTCGGCCGCGGCGCCGATCTGCGCGCGCTCCAGGAATTGCTGGGGCATGCGAGTTTGCGCTCGACGCAGATCTACACCGCGGTGGACGCCGCGCACCTGCTCGACGTGTACCGGAACGCGCATCCCCGGGCGTGAACCGCGCCTCGATGGAGCGAATGGCGCGCTGGGGGATTGTGGCTCGTAACGCCCCCGTACCGAGGCGGCGTTCGATGGGAGCTTCCTCCCGCTGAAAGGATAGAATGATGACGCTTTTCCGCACCGCCGCCCCGATCCTCGCCGCGCTGGCCATGACCGCGGCGATGCCCGCCACGGCGCAGACCACGAACGAGGTGAAGGTGAGCCACGACACCGGCATGCACGACGGCATGCGCACCCACACGACGAAGGTCGTGCATGTCCGCAAGCACAAGACCCGCCGCGCCAAGCGCATCCTAGGCGTGAAGGTGGGCCACAAGACGCGCACGACCAAGGTCGTCCGCGAAACGACGCGCTCCGCCAACGGCGACGTGTCGACGTCGGTGAAGACGTCGCATTGATCCTTAGGTAGCGTGAAGGGGAGGGCATCGCCGATCGGCGGCGCCCCCCCCGATCGCCCGCGGCCTCAGGCCTTGGTCGAGTGGGAGAAGCTCGGGTCGATCGCATCCCCGTTCGCGGGACGGGACATCAGCAGCTTCGCGACCCCCAGAACGAACAGCGCGACGGGCACCACGATGGTGTAATTGGGTGCGTTGAGCATGTGCAGGGCCGAAAGCAGGACGAGCGACGCCCCCACGGCAAAGATTCCAGTGCGATCCATGATGATCCTCTCCCTTTTATTTTGTCCGAAGCTGCGATGGATGGCAGCGGCCGTCAATGGGAAAAGCGAGGGCGGATCGGCCGGCGTGTCGCGACGCCGACGAATGCTTGAATTTGCTTGTCGTCCTTACCGCGCGCTGCGCCCTCAACCCAGCCGCGCCTCGATCGCGTCCCAGATCATGCCCGCGACATCGGTGCCGTCGAAGCGTTCGATCGCGACGATGCCGGTGGGGGAGGTGACGTTGATCTCGGTCAGCCACTTGCCGCCGATGACGTCGATGCCGACGAAGATCAGCCCGCGGCGTTTCAGTTCGGGGCCGAGCTCTGCGCAGATCGCGCGTTCGGTGTCGGTCAGTTCGGTCTTCACCGCCGAGCCGCCGACCGCGAGGTTCGAACGGATCTCGCCTTCGCCCGGCAAGCGGTTGATCGCGCCCGCGATTTCGCCGTCGACCAGCACGATGCGCTTGTCACCTTTCGCCACGTCGGGGAGGAAGGCCTGGATCATGTGCGGCTCGCGCCACGTCATGTTGAACACCTCGATCAGCGCCGAGAGGTTGGCGCCGTCACGCTCGACCTTGAAGATCGCCTTTCCGCCATTGCCGTGGAGCGGCTTCACCACGATCACGCCATGCGTGTCGAGAAAGGCGCGCGCCTCCTCCAGGCTGCGCGTGACGAGCGTCGGCGGCATGAAGTGCGCATAATCGAGCACGAACACCTTTTCCGGCGCGTTGCGGACGCTGGCGGGGTCGTTGACGACGAGCGTGCGGTCGGCGATCCGCTCCAGAAGATGGGTCGCGGTGATGTAGCCCAGGTCAAACGGCGGATCCTGCCGCATCAGCACGACATCGGCCTTGTCGCCCAGGTCGAGCGTCACGGGTTCGCCGAACCGGAAGTGATCGCCCGCGACGCGCTGCACGGTCACCGGGTGCGCCTTGGCCCAGAGGTGGCCGTCCGAATAGGTCAGGTCCTCCGCCAGATAGTGGAACAGCCGGTGCCCGCGCGCCTGCGCCGACAGCATCAGCGCGAAGGTGGAATCGCCCGCGATGTTCAGGCCGGCGAGCGGGTCCATCTGGACGGCGACGGTGAGTGGCATGGAAGACCTTTCGTGAATGGCCGGCAGGTAGGTCGGGGCGGCGCGAATGTCACGGCATCCACGCATTCTCGATGTGTCGGGGCCGCATGCCGGGCGCGATGAGGATCACGTCGACGCGGATATCGTCGCCCGCGCCGGCATAGCGCGGCATGAGGATCTCGGCCGCCGCCGCGACTCGCGCGAGGCGGCGTTCGTCGATCGCGAAATCGAGCTCGGCGGGGGTGGCGCGCAGCTTTACCTCGACAAAGGCGACCAGCGCGCCGCGCCGCGCGACCAGATCGACTTCGCCCGCCGGGGTGCGCACGCGCCGATCGAGAATCCGCCAGCCCTTCAGCCGCAGCCACCATCCCGCGAGCCGCTCGCCACGACGGCCCGCGGCCTCGGCGATGCGGCGGTCCCTCACGCCTTCATCGCCAGTGCGCGGGCATAGAGCGTCTTGCGGTCCAGCCCCAGCGCCTTGGCCACCTCGCCCGCGGCTTGGCCCGGGGAGAGGCGGGTGAGCGCCTCGGCGAGCGCGGCGTCGCCATCCGCTTCGCTGGCGGGCACCGGCTCGCCGGGCGGCGCGACGACGATCACGATCTCGCCCTTGGGCGGCGCGTCGGCATAGCGCGCGGCGAGGGCGGCGAGCGTTCCCGTCACCGCCTCCTCGAATCGCTTGGTGATCTCGCGCGTCACCGCCGCTTCGCGGTCGCCCAGCCGCTCGGCGAGCAGCGCGAGCGTGGCGGCGAGGCGCGGCCCCGATTCGTACAGCACCAGCGTCGCGCGGACGCCGCCGATCTCGTCGATCGCGTCTGTCTTGGCCTGTGCTTTCGGCGGCAGGAAGCCGACGAAGAGGAACCGGTCCGTCGGCAATCCGGCCAGCGTCAGCGCGGCGACCGCGGCGCACGGCCCCGGAATGGTGGCGACCAGATGCCCCGCCGCGCGCGCATCGCGCACCAGCTTGAAGCCGGGATCGGAGATGAGCGGCGTGCCCGCATCCGAGACGAGCGCGATCGCCTCGGTCCCCATGCGCGCGACGAGGCCGGGGCGGACGGCCTCGGCATTGTGATCGTGGTACGGCGTCATCGGGCGTTTGGTGCCGATGTGGCGGAGCAGGCCGGCGGTGACCCGGCTGTCCTCCACCGCGATCGCGTCGGCATGCGCCAGGACGTGTGCCGCGCGGGGGGAAAGGTCGCCGAGATTGCCGATCGGCGTCGCGACGATGTAGAGACCGGGGGAGAGAACAGAAGAATCCATGGGGACGATCATGCCAGAGGCGGGAACGATGGGACAGACGCGGATGGCATGGCGGCGCTGGAGCGCCATCGGCGCGGCGTGTCTGCTGGCCGCATGCCAGACGCTGGTGCCGCGCGCACCGGTCGAGGCGCCGCCACCGCGCGCCACCACCCGCGCCGCGCCGCGCGCCCAGCCGCGCGTCGAGACGAACGTGACTCAGGATGCGCAGCGCAACCGCGTCGCGCTGCTCGTGCCGCTGTCCGGCGGCAATGCGGGCGTGGGGCAGTCGATCGCGAACGCGACGATGCTGGCGCTGCTCGACACACAGAACGACCGCGTGCGGATCACCAATTACGACACCGCGACCGGGGCCGCCGCGGCGGCGCAGCGGGCCATCGCGGACGGCGCGCAACTGATCCTGGGGCCGCTGCTCGCCGAGGATGCACGCGCGGTGGGGCCGATCGCGCACGCGGCGAACGTCCCCGTCATCAGCTTTTCCAACGACACCGGCGTGGCGGGGAACGGCACCTATGTGATGGGCTATGCGCCCGCGCAGTCGATCCAGCGCGTGGTCGATTTCGCCAAGGGACGCGGTGTCACCACCTTTGCCGGGCTCGTCCCCAACGGCCTCTATGGCGAGCGCGCGTCGACCGCGTTCCTGCGCGCGGTGGAGGGCAGCGGCGGCCAGGTCGTCTCGCTCCAGACCTATGGTCGCACGCCTGGCGCGATCGGTGCGGCGGCGAATCGGCTGGTGGCGAAGGCCCCCTATGGCGCGGTGCTGATCGCCGATTCGGGCGCGACCGCGGCAGCCGCCACGCCGCTGGTGAAGAAGGGCAGCGGTGCCTCGACCCGGATCCTCGGCACCGAATTGTGGAATTCGGACGGCGCGCTCGGCAGCCGCGCGGCGCTGACCGGAGCGTGGTTCGCGAGCGTGTCGGACACGCTCTACCGGCAATATGCGGGCAAATACCGCGCGCGCTTCGCCAGCGGGCCGTATCGCCTGTCGAGCCTCGGCTATGACGCGGTGCTGCTGACGGTGCGGATCGCGCGCGACTGGCGGGTGGGAACGCCTTTTCCGGAAAGCCGCCTGCGCGATGCGGACGGGTTTTCGGGGATCGACGGCGCGTTCCGCTTCGGCCGCGACGGCGTCGCCGAACGCGCGCTGGAGGTGCAGGAGGTGCATCCCGGCGGCGCGACGATCGTCTCGCCCGCGCCGAGCGGGTTCGGGCGGTGATGCCGTTACGCGATCGATAGGCTCGGGGCGGGGGCGCCGGTCACGATCTCCGGCAGGATCGCGTCGAGCAGCAGCGCGCCCGCTTCGGTCACGCGCAGCCGGTCGCCTTCGTGGTGGACGAGACCCTGTGCTTCCATCCGCCCGATCGCCGGCCAGTCGAGCGGCGCGGTGCCGCCCGCCAGCGCCGCCACCCGCGCCACGCCGATCCCCTCGCGCAGCCTGAGCCCCATCAGCAACGCCTCGCTCGCGCGCTCGTGCGGGGTGAGAGGATCCTCGATCTCGATGCCGTGTCCATTGCGCGCCACCGCGGCGATCCAGTTCTCGGGCTTGCGGCGGCGCATCGTCGCCATTCCGCCGCGCCGGCCATGCGCGCCGGGGCCGATCCCGGCATAATCGGTGTAGCGCCAATAAGCGAGATTGTGGCGGCTCTCCCCGCCCGGCCGCGCATGGTTGGAGGTTTCATAGGCGGGAAGCCCCGCCGCCGCCGTCATCGCGCGAGTCATCTCGAACAGGTCGGCGGCGGAGTCGCCGTCGGGCACCACGATCCGCCCCGCCGCCGCCTCGGTCGCAAAGCGCGTGCCCGGCTCGATCGTCAACTGGTAGAGCGAGAGATGCTCGGTGCCGAACGCCAGCGCGCGGGCGAGTTCGGCCTCCCAGTCCCCCAGCCGGTGGCCGGGCCGCGCATAGATCAGGTCGAAGCTGACGCGCGGGAACACGGCTTGCGCGATCCCGAGCGCGGCGAGGCCTTCCTCCACGCCATGCGCGCGGCCGAGGAAACGAAGCTGTTCATCGTCCAGCGCCTGCAACCCGAGCGACACCCGGTTCACCCCCGCCGCCGCCAGATCGGCGAACCGTGCGGCCTCGACCGAGGAGGGGTTCGCCTCCAGCGTGATCTCGATCCCGGCATCGAAGCTCCAGGCGCGCTCGGCCGCGTCCAGCACGGCGGCGACGGTCGCGGGCGGCATCAGCGATGGCGTGCCGCCGCCAAAGAAGACCGAGCCCAGCCGCCGCCCCGGCAGCATCGCCGCCTCGTGGCGGAGGTCGGCGAGCAGCGCGTCAGCCCACGCCGCCTGATCCACTTCATCGCGGACATGGCTGTTGAAGTCGCAATAAGGGCATTTGGAGACGCAGAACGGCCAGTGGACGTAGAGCGCGAGCGGGGGTTCGGCGGCGTTCATGGTGCGTGCGCTATGGGCCGAAGCACGGCCAGATCAAAGCGCGTTACGATGGATGCGCACTCGCGCATTTTCCTCCACCAACGACTGGCCTATGCTGTCCACCGGACGCACCGCCGGTCGGGCATCAAACAGGGGACGGGTCATGCTCAAGCCACTTGCCCGGATCGCGCTGGTTCTCGCGGTCACGCTCACGTATCAGGAACATGCAATGGCTGAGCAAGCAGGTCACGTCACCGGCATCGGCGGCATATTCGTCAAGAGCAAGGATCCCAAGGCGCTCGCGAACTGGTATCGCGACATGCTCGGCCTCGACGTCAAACCATGGGGCGGGGCGGCATTGCCGTTCGATACGCCGGGCCATCCTCCGAAAGTTTCGTGGACGGCGTTCCCGGACACCAGCGACTATCTGGCCCCGTCGAACCGCGATTTCATGGTGAACTTCGCGGTCGACGACATGGATGCGATGATCGCGCGGCTGACCGCACACGGCGTTCCGATCCTCAAGCGCGACGACGATGATGCGTTCGGCCGGTTTGCCTGGATACAGGACCCGGACGGGACCAAGGTCGAGCTCTGGCAACCGAAGCGAGGCTGAGGCGAGACGCTGAAAACCGTGCCGCCAACCTCACCTTCGCGGTCGCGCTCGAGCGGCCAGTCACGCCCGCGGCATTGAGCCTACGCCCGGTGTTTCAGAACACCGCCGCCGCCAGTTGCCCGAACGCATCGGCGCGGTGGCTGATCGCGTGTTTGGCATCCGGATCCATTTCGCCGAAGGTGTCGTCGCGGCCATCGGCCTGGAACATCGCGTCATAGCCGAAGCCCTTGTCCCCGCGCGGCGGCCAGACGAGCGTGCCGTCGACGCGCCCCTCGAACCATTCGACATGGCCGTCGGGCCAGGCGAGCGCGAGCGCGCAGACGAAATGGGCGGAGCGCGCCATGTCCGGCTCTTCGTTCAACCGGTCCTCGACCAGCCGCATCGCGAGGTCGAAATCCTTGTCCGGGCCTCCCCAGCGCGCCGAGAAGATGCCGGGATCGCCGTTGAGCGCATCGACGCACAGCCCGCTGTCGTCCGCCAGCGCCGGCAGGCCCGACAGGTCGGCCGCCTGAAGCGCCTTCAGCTCGGCATTGGCGACGAAGGTGACCCCCGTCTCTTCGGGCTCGGGCAGGTCGAGCTCGGCGGCCGACACGACGTCCATTCCGTGTCCGGCCAGCAGGGCGCCGATCTCGCGCACCTTGCCGGGATTGTGGCTGGCGATCACCAGCCGGCCCGGCTTCAGCTTGCGGATCGCCTGCGGCTCCCGACCTTCCCCGCTCACCGCGCGACCGCCTTGGCTTGCGCGGCGAAGATGTCGGCGCAGCCGATCCGGGCGAGGCGGAGCAGGCGAAGCAGCGCCTCCTCGTCATAGGTGGCATGTTCGGCGGTGGCCTGCGCCTCGGCGATGTTGCCGTTTTCGAGCAGCACGAAATTGCCGTCGGCGTCCGCGTTCGAATCCTCGTCATAATCGAGATCGAGCACCGGCGTGCCCTGGTAGATGCCGCAACTGACCGCGGCGACCTTCTGCCGGATCGGATCGACCGTGAGCTTGCCGCTCGTCATCAGCCCGTCGACCGCGAGGCGCAGCGCGACCCACGCGCCCGAGATCGAGGCGGTGCGCGTGCCGCCATCGGCCTGGATCACGTCGCAATCGAGCACGATCTGGCGTTCGCCGAGCGCTTTCATGTCCACCACCGAACGCAGCGAGCGGCCGATCAGCCGCTGGATTTCCTGTGTGCGGCCCGATTGCTTGCCCTTGGCGGCCTCGCGGTTGCCGCGGGTGTGCGTGGCGCGGGGCAGCATGCCATATTCCGCCGTCACCCAGCCTTCGCCCTTGCCGCGCAGGAACGGCGGCACGCGCTCCTCGATCGAGGCGGTGACGAGCACCTTGGTGTCGCCGAAGCCGATGAGCACCGAGCCTTCCGCATGGCGGGTGAAGCGGGGTTCGATGCTGATCGCCCGCATCTGGTCTGGGGCGCGGCCGGATGGGCGCATGGGCATGATCCTGTTGCAACGGTGAATGAATGTCGCCGCGGCCTAGCCTTTCACATCGGCGCTCGCCAGCCTAGATCGGGGGCATGGCCGCGCTTCCCGTCACCGAGCTCACCGATCGTGCGCGCGCGATCTTCCGCGCGGTGGTCGACAGTTATCTGGCGAACGGCGCCCCCGTGGGGTCGCGCACCATCCAGCAGATTTCCGGGATCAGCCTGTCGCCCGCCTCGATCCGCGGCGTGATGCAGGAACTGGAGGAGTTGGGCCTGCTCGCCAGTCCGCATACCAGCGCGGGCCGCCTGCCGACCGACCGCGGCCTGCGGCTGTTCGTCGACGGCATGATGCAGGCGCTGGAGCCGACCGCCGAGGAACAGGCCGCGATCGAACGGCGCGCGGGTGGCGGCGGCCCGGTCGAGGAGGCGCTCGCCGCCACCACCGCGGCGCTGTCGGGCTTGTCGGCCTGTGCGGGGCTGGTGATGGTGCCGCGGCGCGAGATCGTGCTCCGCTCGATCGGTTTCGTGCCCCTGTCCGCCGAACAGGCGATGGCGGTGCTCGTCAGCCAGGACGGATCGGTCGAGAACCGGATGATCGCGCTGCCGCCGGGCATGAACCCCTCCGCGCTGGTCGAGGCCGGCAATTACATGAGCGCGACGCTCGGCGGACTGACGCTGGCCGAGGCGCGGGCGCGGCTCGAGCGCGAACTGGCGGATGGCCGCGCCGCGATCGATGGCGCCGCGCGCACGCTGGTGGAGCGCGGGATCGCGGTGTGGAGCGAGGATGCCGGTCGCCGCCCGGTGCTGATCGTGCGCGGGCAGGGGCGGCTGATCGACGCGGCCGATGCCGCGGACCTGCAACGCGTCAGCGACCTGCTCGACGATCTGGAGGGCAAGCAGGAGGTGGCCGGCCTGCTCGACAGCGCGCGCGCCGGCAACGCCACGCGAATCTTCATCGGCGCGGAGAACAATCTGTTCGCATTGTCGGGATCGTCCGTCATCGCACGGCCGTTCTGTGGGCCGGGCGGGCGCGTGCTCGGTGTGGTGGGCGTGATCGGGCCGGTGCGGTTGAACTATGCGCGCGTCGTGCCCATGGTGGATTTTACGGCCGGCGCGCTCGCCCGGCTCATGGGCTGATGCCTTCGACATTACAGGGAAATGCAGTGACCGATACCGAGAACACCGACCTGCGCGACGCGACGGCCGAGGCCGCACCCGAAGTGGCCGAGCACGATCGCGTGGCCGAGCTGGAGAACCAGTTGGCCGAAGCGAAGCAGAATGTCCTCTACGCCCAGGCCGAGGTGCAGAATGTACGCCGCCGCGCCGAGAAGGAGGCGCAGGACGCCCGCGCCTATGCCACCACGAACTTCGCGCGCGACATCCTGTCCGTCGCCGACAATCTGGAGCGCGGGCTGGCCGCGATCCCGGCCGACCTGCGCGCCGACGACAAGATGAAGGGCCTCGTCGCGGGGCTGGAAGCGACGGGTCGCGAGCTCGCCTCGGTGTTCCAGCGTAACGGCATCACCCGGATCGCCGCGATGGGCGAGCCGCTCGATCCCAACAAGCACCAGGCGATGATGGAGATGCCGAGCGACGCGACGCCCGGCACGATCGTCCAGGAAATGCAGCCCGGCTATATGCTGAAGGACCGCCTGCTGCGCCCTGCGCTGGTGGCGGTGGCGAAGGCGGGTTGACGAAACTGCCTTCGGGCGGAGCTCGAAGAGCATGAAGGACGCTGCATGGACGCCAATCTCACTGCCGATCGCCCGACCTTCGTCACGCATCTCGAATGTTCGCTGACGGGCGAGCGGTACGAGGCGGATACGCTTCACGGCCTCTCGCGCGCCGGGCGGCCGTTGCTCGTCCGCTATGATCTGGCGGCGGCCGCGGCGAGTCTGTCGCGCGATGCGTTGGAGGCGCGGGCGACCGATCTGTGGCGGTGGCGGGAGCTGCTGCCGGTGCGCGACACCGCGGACGTGGTGAGCCTCGGCGAGATCGAGACGCCGCTGATCCCCATTCCCCGATCCTCGGGCAGCCCCAACGTGCTCGTGAAGGACGAGGGGCGCCTGCCCACCGGCAGCTTCAAGGCGCGCGGGCTCGTCATGGCGGTGGCGATGGCCAAGGAACTGGGCGTCACCCGGATCGCGATGCCGACCAACGGCAATGCGGGCGCGGCGCTCGCCGCCTATGCGACGCGCGTCGGCATCGAGACGATCGTCTTCTGCCCGGCGGACACGCCCGAGATCAACGTGCGCGAGATCGCCGTTCAGGGTGCGCGCGTCTGGCGGGTCAACGGCCTGATCGACGATTGCGGTGCGATCGTCGGCAAGGGCGCGGCGGAGGGTCGCTGGTTCGACCTCTCGACGCTGAAGGAGCCCTATCGAATCGAGGGCAAGAAGACGATGGGGCTGGAACTCGCCGCGCAGTTCGGCTGGGAATTGCCCGACGCCATCTTCTATCCAACGGGTGGCGGCACCGGCCTGATCGGCATGTGGAAGGCGTTCGACGAACTGGAGGCGATGGGCTGGATCGGTGCGAAGCGGCCGCGTATGTATGCGGTGCAGGCGAGCGGTTGCGCGCCGATCGTCCGCGCGTTCGAAGAGGGCGTGGAGCATGCCGAGCGCTGGGAGGATGCGCATACCGTCGCCGCCGGCATCCGCGTGCCCCGGGCGGTCGGCGATTTCCTGATCCTGCGGGCGGTGCGCGAAAGTGGCGGCAAGGCGCTGGGCGTCGGCGACCCCGCGATCCTGAAGGCGGTGAGCGATTGTGCGACGAAGGACGGGCTGTTGCTCTGCCCAGAGGGCGGCGCGACTCTCGCCGCATACCGCGAGGCGCTGAACACCGGCGAGGTGGACGAGGACGAGCGCGTCGTGCTGTTCAACTGCGCGACGGGCCTGAAATACCCGATGCCGCCGGCGGATCAGGCGCTCGACCGTCACGCACCGATCGATTTCGACTCGCTCTAGGCTCGCGCGGATCAGCCGAACGGCAGCACACTCTCATATTGCGCGATCGGCGGGGCGCCGGCGACCGCCGCGCCCCGCCGCAGCAGGAAGGCGTGGCGGACGATTTCCGCCTGTTGCTCGATCCCGTAGCGGTGCAGCGGCCATCCGGGGCGGAAGGCGTAATCATAGCGGCAGAAGGGATGGCGCGCGATCGGGAGCATGACGCCGCGCTGATGCTGCCAAACATGAGTCATCTCGTGGACGAACAGCCCCTGCGCGCCGAGATGGCCGGTTGAGAAATCGTCGGACCAGCCGGTCCCGGCGGGGTGGAAATGGATATGGCCCCGCGGTGCCATCACCACGTCGCGCGGCTGGAAGAACGCCCATTTGCGCCGCACCAGCGTGACCGTGCCGTAATCGATCGCGCTGCCGAACACCGTGCGGGCGAGCGCCACCTCGCCCTCGGTCAGCGCGCGCACCGTCATTTGGGATCGGGTGCGCCAGCGCCGATCACGCCGGCATCCTGCTCGATGCGCGTGCCGTCGGCGAAGGAAAAGGTGAGGTGCATCGTGCCGCCCGGCTTGACGACCGGGTTGACGTCCGAGAGCATCACATGGAGCCCGCCCGGCGCGAAGCGCACCGTCGATCGTGCGGGGATCGGCAGCCGGTCGATGGGTGCCATCGCCGACACGCCGCCCGACTGCATCGATCGGTGCATCTGCGCCAGCACCGCGGTGTCGGCCGAAACCGCGATCAGCGTGGCCGGGGCTTTGCCGCCATGAATCGTGAAATAGGCCGCGGCCGGCCGGCCCGGCACCGCGGCCAGGCGCACCCAGGCGTGATCGACATAAAGCGGCTTGGCCTGGTTGCAGGCAGTGAGCGCGAGCGGCGCGATGAACAGGGGGATAGCACGGCGCATGGCAAAACCTCGTCCCGATCGGCGGAAAACTGGTTGCGTCCTAGGTTCCCGGCAATCTTGCGGCAAGCGCGGGCCCACCTATATCGCGCTCATCGGACAAGCGGTTGCGCGCCCGTAACGGCGCGGTTCCGTGATGGTTTTAATATCTGCGAGGGGCTGAAACAGACTCATGGCTAAAGTAATCGGTATCGATCTGGGCACCACCAACAGCTGCGTTTCCGTGATGGAAGCGGGCAAGCCCAAGGTGATCGAGAATGCGGAAGGCGCGCGCACGACGCCGTCGATCGTCGCTTTCGCCAAGGATGGCGAGCGGCTGGTCGGCCAGCCGGCCAAGCGCCAGGCCGTCACCAACGGCGACAACACGATCTTTGCGGTGAAGCGCCTGATCGGCCGCCGCTTTGACGATCCCGTCACCAAGAAGGACACCGAGCTGGTGCCCTACAAGATCGTGCGCGGCCAGAATGGCGATGCGTGGGTGAGCGCGGGCGGCAAGGATTACAGCCCGTCGCAGATCAGTGCCTTCACGCTCCAGAAGATGAAGGAAACCGCCGAGTCCTATCTTGGCGAGACGGTCACGCAGGCGGTCATCACCGTGCCGGCATACTTCAACGACGCCCAGCGCCAGGCGACCAAGGACGCGGGCCAGATCGCAGGGCTCGAAGTGCTGCGCATCATCAACGAGCCGACGGCCGCGGCGCTGGCCTATGGTCTCGAGAAGCAGGACGGCAAGACGATCGCGGTCTATGACCTCGGCGGCGGCACGTTCGACGTCTCGATCCTGGAGATCGGCGACGGCGTGTTCGAGGTGAAGGCGACCAACGGCGACACCTTCCTCGGCGGCGAGGATTTCGACAACAAGATCGTCGATTATCTGGCGCAGGGCTTCCAGAAGGACGAGGGCATCGACCTCACCAAGGACAAGCTCGCGCTGCAGCGCCTGAAGGAAGCCGCCGAAAAGGCGAAGATCGAGCTGAGCTCGGCGCAGTCGACCGAGGTGAACCTGCCCTTCATTACCGCCGATCAGAATGGCCCGAAGCATCTGGTGCGCAACATCACCCGCGCCGATCTCGAAAAGCTGGTCGAGGATCTCGTCAAGCGCACGCTGGACCCCTGCAAGAAGGCGCTGGCGGATGCCGGCCTGAAGGCGGCGGACATCAGCGAGGTCGTCCTCGTCGGCGGCATGACCCGCATGCCGCGCGTGCGTGAGGTCGTGAAGGACTTCTTCGGCAAGGAGCCGCACACCGGCGTGAACCCGGACGAGGTCGTGGCCATGGGCGCCGCGATCCAGGCGGGCGTGCTGCAGGGCGACGTGAAGGACGTGCTGCTGCTCGACGTGACGCCGCTGTCGCTCGGTATCGAGACGCTGGGCGGCGTGTTCACGCGGATGATCGATCGCAACACGACGATCCCGACGAAGAAGTCGCAGACCTATTCGACCGCGGACGACAATCAGGGCGCGGTGACGATCCGGGTGTTCCAGGGCGAGCGCGAGATGGCGGCGGACAACAAGATCCTCGGCCAGTTCGATCTCGTCGGCATCCCGCCGGCGCCGCGCGGCGTGCCGCAGATCGAGGTGACGTTCGACATCGACGCGAACGGCTTGGTCAGCGTGTCCGCGAAGGACAAGGGCACGGGCAAGGAGCAGCAGATTCGCATCCAGGCCTCGGGCGGCCTGTCGGACAGCGACATCGACCAGATGGTGCGCGATGCCGAGCAGTTCGCCGAGGAAGACAAGAAGCGCCGTGCGGGCGCCGAGGCGAAGAACAATGCCGAGAGCCTGATCCACACGACCGAACGCCAGCTTGCCGACAATGGCGACAAGGTGGACGACAGCCTGAAGTCCGAGATCCAGTCGGCGATCGACGACGCCAAGAAGGCGGTCGAGGGTGGTGACCCGGATGCGATGAACGACAAGGCGCAGGCGCTGGCGCAGGTCGCGATGAAGCTCGGCCAGGCGATCTACGAGAAGCAGGCGCAGGCGGATGCCGGCCCCGCGGCCGAAGGCGAAGCGCCCAAGGAGGACGTGGTCGACGCCGAGTTCTCCGAAGTCGACGACCACAAGTAAGTGTAGATGATGCACACCCCCCGTCATTCCCGCAGCCGCGAGAGTGACGGGGTGGCTTGTGGCAAGGGCCCGGTATGAGCACCACGATCGACTATTACGAACTGCTCGAATGCGAGCGGACCGCAGATGCCGGGACGATCAAATCGTCCTACCGCAAGCTCGCGATGAAATACCATCCGGACAAGAACGCGGGATGCAAAGACAGCGAATCCAAGTTCAAGGCCGTCAGTGAAGCCTACGACGTGCTGAAGGACCCGCAGAAGCGCGCGGCCTATGATCGTTATGGCCATGCCGCATTCCAGAATGGCGGCGGTGGCGGTGCCCAGGATTTCGGTGGCGGCTTTTCCGACATCTTCGAAAGCGTGTTCGGCGAGTTCATGGGCGGGCAGCGCGGCGGCGGTCGCCAGCAGCAGCGCCGCGGCGCCGATCTGCGCTACGACATGGAGATCGGCCTCGAAGAGGCCTATCACGGCAAGGCGACCGAGATCACGGTCGACGTTTCCGCCCCGTGCGACACCTGCGACGGATCGGGCGCACGCCCCGGCACGCACGCCAAGACCTGCGCGCATTGCGGCGGCCACGGCAAGGTGCGCGCGCAACAGGGATTCTTCGTGGTGGAGCGCGCCTGCGCGGTCTGCCAGGGATCGGGCCAGGTGATCGCCGATCCGTGCCCCGATTGCCGCGGCGAGGGCCGGGTCGAAAAGACCAAGACGCTGAGCGTCAACGTGCCGCCCGGCGTGGACGAGGGCACGCGCGTGCGGCTGACGGGCGAGGGCGAGGCGGGTCCGCGTGGCGCACCCGCGGGGGACCTCTATATTTTTCTGCATGTCGCGCGGCATCCGCTGTTCGAGCGAGAGGGCACGACGCTATTCGCGCGCGCGCCGATCAGCTTCACCACCGCGTCCCTGGGTGGCAGCATCGCCATTCCGGGGCTCGACGGCCACAAGCACGACATCAAGATCCCGGCGGGCATCCAGTCGGGCAAGCAGATCCGCCAGCGCGGCGCCGGCATGCCGGTGCTCCAGGGCCGCGGTCATGGCGATCTCGTGATCCAGATCGACGTCGAGACGCCGACGAAGCTGTCGCTTCGCCAGAAGGAGCTGCTCGAGATGTTCCGCGAAACCGAGACGGGGGACGAATGCCCGGCCAGCCAGGGCTTCTTTGCCAAGCTGAAGGGCGTGTTCGCGGGGGAGTGAGGCGTCCGGTGGCGTCGCCACCATGATCGGGGGGAAAGCGGATGGGCGCGTTGCTGTTGATCTGGGCGGCGATGGTGGCCGCAGGCGACACCCCGATCGGGCGGCTCCTGCACGCCGCTTTCGTCGAGCGCCCTGCTTCGTGGTGCGCGCGGGTGCGCCGCGGCCATGTCGCACTGGCGGTCCTGCTCGTCACGATCGCCGCTGCCGCGATGTGGGCGGGCGGGACGGACGCGATCAGCGTTCTCGGCATGGCGACGCCCGATCTGGCGATCTGGCTGACCAGCTTCGAGATCGCGACCTATCTCGACATGGCGGTGACCGTGGTGTTGGTGGCCTCAACCCTGCGCGGGCGGATCGTCGCAGCGCGGCTGGGCACCGCCGTCGCACATTTCACGCGATCGGCCGGGCGCCGGCGGCGGGTTCGATCGCAAGCCCGACGCTCCGATCCCGAGCCCGATGGGCTCGGCGTTTCGTTCGCTTGAATAGGGTCCCCCGGCCCTGTCCGCCCCTTCGTAAAGGGGCGGGGGCCGATGGATCAGAAGGTGGCGATGACCACCCCGACCACCAGCGCCTGAGCCGCGATCACCAGCATCGAGCTGGTCACGGTTTCGAACATGCGCATGGGAAGGTCTCCGATGCCGGAGAAATATCCGGCAAGGGCGATATGATGTTGATTGCGTATCCACGCAACTTTGTTGCGCGCAATCATGGTTGCAGAAAGTGCAAGTGGAACGTCAGCCGAACACCCGCGCGAAGATCGTGTCCACATGGCGGAGATGATAGCCCAGATCGAACTTCTCGCCGATCGTGTCCACCGAAAGCGCGGCAGTCACTTCGGGATCGGCCTTGAGCAGCTCTTCCAGGCTCAGCGCACCGTCCGCATCCCACACCTTCATCGCGTTGCGCTGCACGAGACGGTAGGCGTCCTCGCGGCTAACCCCCGCCTGCGTGAGCGCCAGCAGCACGCGCTGCGAATGGACGAGACCACCCATTTTGTTCAGGTTCTTCGCCATCCGCTCAGGATAGACGACGAGTTTGTCCATCACGCCGGTGAGGCGGGCGAGCGCGAAGTCGAGCGTGATCGTGGCGTCCGGCCCGATATAGCGTTCCACCGACGAATGGCTGATGTCGCGCTCATGCCATAGCGCGACGTTTTCGAGCGCTGGCGTGACATAGCCGCGCACCATGCGGGCCAAGCCCGTGAGATTTTCGGTCAGCACCGGGTTGCGCTTGTGCGGCATCGCCGACGAGCCCTTCTGGCCGGGCGAGAAATATTCCTCCGCCTCCAGCACCTCGGTGCGCTGGAGATGGCGTATCTCGGTCGCGAGCCGCTCGATCGAGCTCGCGATCACGCCCAGCGTGGCGAAGAACATCGCGTGGCGGTCGCGCGGGATCACCTGGGTCGACACCGGCTCGACCGACAGGCCCATCTTTTCAGCGACATGCTCCTCCACGCGTGGATCGATATTGGCAAACGTGCCCACCGCACCCGAGATCGCGCAGGTCGCGACATCGGCGCGCGCCGCCACCAGCCGCGCACGGTTGCGGGCGAATTCGGCATGCGCCTGCGCCATTTTCAGGCCGAAGGTGACGGGTTCGGCATGGATCCCGTGACTTCGGCCGATCGTCGGCGTCAACTTATGCTCGTGCGCGCGGCGTTCGAGCACGACGAGCAGCGCGTCGATATCGGCGATCAGCAGGTCGCTCGCCTGCGCCAACTGCACCGCGAGGCAGGTGTCGAGCACGTCGGACGAGGTCATGCCCTGGTGCATGAAGCGCGCTTCGTCGCCCACCTGTTCGGCCACCCAGGTGAGAAAGGCGATCACGTCATGCTTGGTGACCGCCTCGATCGCGTCGATCGCGGCGACATCGATCGCCGGCTGGGTCGCCCACCAGGTCCACAGGGCCGTCGCGGCGGATTTTGGGACGACGCCCAACTCGGCGAGTGCTTCGGTTGCATGCGCCTCGATCTCGAACCAGATGCGGAAACGCGCTTCCGGCGTCCAGATCGCGGTCATCTGCGGGCGGGAATAGCGGGGGACCATAGGGCGCTCTCGATCTCGGGATTGGCACGGTTCGCCGCGCCTCAAGGAGGGCGGGCGTTACCGAGCCGTTAGCAGGCCGCTCGCCGCCCTACAAATCGATCGGGGATTTCCTATATCCGATGACGAACGCTCGATGACTTCAAGTCCATGGGGACCACCTGTGGATGTCTTGGAGTTTCGCGTTCGATGATGATTGGAGACAAACGATGATGAAACCCTTTATTGTCGCCGGCGCCATGATCGTTGCTGGCCCTGCATTGGCGCAGGCCGTTCCGGCAGCTCCGCAAACCGCCGCCCCGCAGACGGCACCTGTCACGACCCCCGCCGATGCTGCACCGCAAGCGGCCGATCCCGCCTCCGCCACTCCGGCGCCGGCGACCGAACAGGTCGCGAGCGCCGTCGACCAGCAATTCGCCACCTATGACAAAAATGGCGACGGCAAGCTGAGCAAGGCCGAGTTCGGCGAATGGATGGTTACGCTGAAGACCGCGAGCGATCCCGCCACCAAGGCGACCAGCCCGGCGACCAAGGCCTGGGTGACCGCCGCGTTCGCGCAGGCCGATACCGACAAGAACGGCGTGCTGAGCAAGACCGAAGTCACCGGCTTTCTCGACAAGGGCAAATCGTGAGCGACACACGTCGCAAGTAAGGAAGGGGCCGTCCGCGAGGACGGCCCCTTCGCCGTGTCAGATCAGGCCCTGCGCCCGCATCGACACATGGCCCTTCGTGCCGACGATGATGTGATCGTGAAGCGCGATGCCGAGCGCTTTGCTGGCATGCTCGATCTGCCGCGTGATCTGGATGTCCGCGCGGCTGGGCGCCGGGTCGCCGCTCGGGTGATTGTGAACGAGGATGATCGCCGCGGCGTTCAGGTCGATCGCGCGGCGGATTACCTCGCGGACGTGCACCGCGGCCTGGTCGAGCGTCCCTTGGCTCATCACTTCGTCGCGGATCAGCATGTTGCGCGTGTTGAGGTGGAGCACGCGGAAGCGCTCGACGCCGTGATGCACCATGTCGGCGCGCAGATAATCGAGCAACGCCTGCCAGTTGGCGAGCACGGGCCGCTCGAACGCCTCGGCACGAAGCAGGCGGACGGCGGCGGCCTGCGCGATCTTGATTGCGGCGACCGAGGTTTCGCCCATGCCGTCGATTCGCGCCAGCGCTTCGCCGTCCGCGATCAGCACGCCGCCGATGCCGCCGAACTCGCGCAGCAGCGCCTTGGCCAGCGGCTTGGTGTCGCGCCGCGGGATGGCAAGCGCGAGCAGATATTCGATGAGTTCGTGATCGAGCAGCGCGTCGCCGCCGCCTTCGAACAGCCGCTGGCGCAGTCGGGCACGGTGGCCGATGCCGTCCTGCGGCGGGGGATCGTCCTCGGCCATCGGGCGGCAGGTTAGGATGCCCGTCCGCGTCGTGCAATTGCCAGCGGCGGGTGGCCGCGCCTATGATCGCGGCTGGTCGGCGTAGCGGAGTGTATCAGGGTTGAGCGACACGCGCGACGAGCCGCCAGCTGCCCGATCGCGTCCGTTGCGCCTTTCGGCGGGGGGCACGGCGCTGCTCGTGATCGCGCTGGCGGTGGTGTGGGGTGTGCGCAAGCCGATCGCCGAACATGTGATCGATCGCACCTTCGCGGCGCGGCACGTGCCCGTGCGCTACACGCTCACCGATCTGGGTCTTGGGCGGCAGCGGCTGACCGGCATCGTCATCGGCGATCCCGCGCATCCCGATCTCGTCGCCGACTGGATCGAAACCGAAACCGGCATCAGCCTGTCCGGACCCGAACTCGCGGGTTTGCGGATCGGCCATGCGCGCCTCCGCGGGCGGCTGGTGAACGGCCGTCTGTCGTTCGGCAGCCTCGACCGGCTGCTTCCCGCCTCGTCCGGCAAGCCTTCCGCGCTGCCGGCGATCGACGCGCGGATCGCCGATCTTCGCGTTCGGCTGGAGACGGTGTCCGGGCTCGTCGGGCTGCGCATTTCGGGCGCGGGGCGGCTCGATAACGGCTTTCGTGGCAGCATCGCCGCGGCGAGCGACGAACTGCGCGCCGGCGGCTGTTCGGGGGCGGGGGCCTCGGCGGTGATGGCCATCCATGTCGCGAAAGCCGGCCCCACCCTCACCGGGCCGGTGAGGCTCGCGTCGATCGCCTGCAAAGGGGTGAGCGCGCGGACAGCGGCGGCCGACGTCTCGGTGACGCTTACGCCGGGCTTCGACCGCTGGCAGGGCCAGGCACGCGCCCATGTCGCGCAAATCCGAAGCGTCGGCCTTGCCACGCGCGACGTTGCCGGCAAGATCGGCTTTGCCGGCGACGCACGCCGCACCACGGGCACGATCGCGGCGCACAGCGGCGGCTTCACGAGCCGCGGCGTCGCGGGCGCGGCGCTGACGCTGGCGGGCCGCTATGCCGTGGCCGGCGGCGCCGTCCGCTATGATGGCCAGGCGGGTGGCCATGGCATCGCTATCGCGCCCGATCGTCTCGCGCCGATCGGCCGGATCGCGGGACGCGCCGCCGGAACGCCGGTGGGACCGCTGCTCGACCGGCTGACGGCAGCGGCGGTCGCGGCGGGCAAGCGCTTCGATCTCGACGCGACGCTCGCCGCCACGACCGCGGGTGGCACGCCGCACGTCGGCGTGTCGCAGGTGGCGCTGAACGCCGCCTCGGGGGCGCGGGTCGCGCTTGCAGGCAGCGGGATCGGCTATGATGGAATCCAATTCACGCTTGTCCGGGCTCACGCCCGGATCGGCGGCGGCAGCCTTCCCGACGGGGTGGCGACCATCGCCTCGGGCGCGAGCGGAATCGTGGCGAACGTGGTCATCCAGCCCTACACGGCGGGCGCGGCGCGGCTGGCGCTGGCGCCGGTGCGCATCGGGATGGCGGGCGGTGCCGTTCGGATCGTCACTCGCGCGACGCTGTCGGGGCCGCTGGGCGATGGCCGGGTGGAGGGGCTGGCCGTGCCGCTCGATCTGCGCTGGAACGGCGGCCTTCTGGTCAACCCGGCCTGTACGCCGGTGGCGTTCGCGCGGCTGGCGCTGTCCGGCCTCGTGCTTGCGCCATCGCGGATCACGCTGTGTCCCACAGGACCCGCGTTGCTGCGCGCCACGGCCGCTGGCGTCTCGGTGGCGGTACGCACCGGGCCGGCGGCCCTCGACGGCACGCTCGGCCGCACGCCGCTCACGCTGACGGCCGCGGGGGGCGGCATCGACCGAAGCGGCTTTACGCTGACGACGGTGGCGGCAAGCATCGGCGCCGCCGATCGCGCGACGCGCATCGATGTCGGGCGGCTCGCCGGGCGCTTCGCGGGCGGCATGGCAGGCGGGACGTTCGCGGGCGCGGGCGGGCGGATCGGCACGGTGCCGCTCGTCCTCTCCGACGCCGCGGGCGATTGGCATTTGGCGCAGGGGCGCCTCACGCTCGGCGGCCGCCTGGCGGTGAGCGACACGCAGACGCCCGCGCGGTTCAAGCCGTTGCGCGCGGAATCCGTCGCCTTCATGCTCGCAGGCGATGCGATTACCGCGACCGCGAGCCTCCATGAACCGGCCAGTGATGTCCGGGTCGCCGACGTCACGATCGTCCATGCGCTGGGCAGCGGGGCAGGCCATGCCGATCTGCGGGTGCCGGCCCTTGCCTTCACCCCCGATTTCCAGCCCGATCGGCTCACCCCGCTGACGCTCGGTGTGATCGCCGATGTGCGCGGCACTATCGACGGCGCCGCGCACATCGCCTGGGATCCGCGAGGCGTGACGAGCGGCGGCGACTTCCACACCGGCGCGATCGATCTCGCCGCCGCGGTCGGCCCGGTCACGGGGATCGCGGGGACAATTCACTTCACCGACCTGCTCGCGCTCCAGAGCGCACCGGGGCAGATGGCGACGGTGAAGACGATCAACCCCGGCATACCGGTGAGCGACGGCATCATCCGCTACCAGACGCTGCCCGGTGCGCGCGTGCAGGTGGAGGGCGCGGCATGGCCCTTTGCCGGCGGCACGCTGCGGCTCGACCCCACCTTGCTCGATTTCGCGCAGGCGGGCGAACGGCGCATGACCTTCCACGTCGCGCATGTCGCGGCCGACCAGTTCCTCCAGCAGTTCGATTTCAAGAATCTCGACGCGAGCGGCGTGTTCGACGGGGTGCTGCCGATGATCTTCGATGCGAGCGGCGGCCGGATCGAGGGTGGCGCGCTCAAGGTGCGCGACGGCGGCGGCACGCTCGCCTATGTCGGCGAGATCAGCCAGAAGGATCTCGGCACCTGGGGCAATATCGCATTCCAGGCGCTGAAATCACTGCGCTATCGCAGCTTGGAGATCGCGCTGAACGGGCCGCTGGCGGGCGAGATGGTGACGGAGGTGCGGTTCGCCGGGATCAGCCAGGGGCAGGGGGCGAAATCCAATTTCCTCATCCGGCGACTGCAGCGGCTGCCGTTCGTGTTCAACATCCGGATCAAGGCACCGTTTCGCGGGCTGCTCGATTCGGCACAGTCCTTCTACGATCCCAAGCGGCTGGTGCAGCGCAATCTGCCGCAGTTGCTCGAAGAACAGGACAAGCGCACCGCGCCGCCCGCACCCGCGCCCATCGTTCAGCCCCCCGCAAGCAGGATCGTGCCATGACCGAAACAGGATTGACGATGGAGCCGGGGACCACGACCTTCGTGCGCAGGATGCGGGATGGAATGACGATCGCGCTGGCGGCACCGGCGATGCTTACGGGCTGCGTCAACGTATCGGCGCCGGACAAGCCGATCGTCATCAATCTGAACATCAACGTCACGCAGGAAGTGGTGTACCGTCTGGACGGCCAGGCGAAATCGCTGATCCAGCAGAATCCGGGGATTTTCTGATGAAGACCATGACGATCATCACCGCGGCGACACTCGGCATCGCGGGCCTGTGCGGCATCGCCTCGGCACAGCGCGACCCGGCCTATGCCGCCGCACGCGCGAGCGGGCAGGTGGGCGAGCAGCCCGACGGCTATCTCGGCCTCGTCGGCGCGGGCAGCGGCGAATATCGCGCGCTGGTCAACAACATCAATATCCAGCGCAAGGCGGCCTATACGCAAAAGGCCACCGCGACCGGCGCCACGGTGGAGCAGCTCGCCTTCACCAGCGGCTGCAACCTGATCGCGCAGACCGCGCCGGGCGAGAAATACCGCACCCCCGATGGCGTGTGGAAGACGCGCACCGCCGCCGCGCCGGAGCGCGATTCGCGCTGCGTGTAACGTCCTGCGCGGCCAGGATTGCGGGGCGGCGCCGACGGGCCGCCGCCCCGGTTGACTTGATCCCACCCCTTTTCTAAACGGGCCATGCAGCGGGAGGGCCTGGCCTTCGCCGCGCGTGTCCGTCGCCATCCGCAAGGCTGGCGACGTTTTCTTATCGGGATGCTTTGTTGGCCGACGACCGCCAGATCGACGACCTTGACCACCGTATCGCGCAGGCGCGTGCGGGTGGCGCGGTGCGTGACGGCGGTCCGAAGCGGCCGGCGAAGGGCTATTCGCAAGGCTCGCGCGTGCTCGCCGAGCTGATCGGCGCGCCCATTGGCGGCGGGGTGATCGGCTGGGCGCTGGACCGGTGGCTGGGCACCTCGCCCTGGTGCCTGCTGGTGCTGGTCGTGCTCAGCTTCGTCGTGGCGTTCCGTAACATCTACCGCATCTCGAAGGAGCGCGCCGAATGATCGCGGCTCCCTGCACAGTACGAGGACATGGCCGTGGCCGGTAAGATCGATCCCATGGAGCAGTTCCAGGTCGAGCCCGTGCTCGGCCGGCATCTGATGATCGGCGGGTTTGACCTGTCGTTCACCAACTCCGCGCTGTTCATGGTCGTGGTGTTCGTGCTGCTCGCGGTCTTCGTCTCGGGCGGCCTCAAGCGCCAGCTCATTCCCGGCCGCTGGCAGGTGATGGTCGAGGGCGCGGTGGGCTTCATCGACGACATGATGCGCGTGAACATCGGGCCCGAGGGCAAGGCGTTCGCGCCTTATATCTTCTCGCTCTTCTTCTTCATCCTGTTCGCCAATTTCATCGGTGTGCTGCCGCTCGCGATTCTGCCGCACCTCCATACCTTCGCGGTCACCAGCCACATCACGGTCACCGCGGTGCTGGCGTTCGTGTCGTTCGCGATCGTGCTGATCGTCGGCTTCGCGCGGCACGGCCTCAAATTCTTCTCGCTGTTCGTACCGCACGGCGCGCCGGCGTGGCTGATGCCGATCATCATCCCCGTCGAATTCGTGTCGTTCATGGTGCGCCCGTTCAGCCTCGGCCTGCGTCTGTTCGTCGCGATGACGGCGGGGCATATCCTGCTCGAGGTGTTCGGCAGTTTCGTGGTGCAGGGTTTCAACGCCGGTGGCACGCTCGGGCCCGTCGTCAGCGTGCTCAGCTTCGTGATGATCGTCGGCGTGTCGGCGCTGGAGCTGCTCGTCTGTGCGATCCAGGCCTATGTGTTCGCGCTGCTCACCTCGCTTTATCTCAACGACGCGGTGCATCTGCACTAGGTCGCGGTTTTCAATATCCATTCGGTTTCAACAGGAGTTTCGACATGACTGATCTTGGTGCAATGTACATCGGTGCCGGCCTCGCGGCCATCGGCGTTGGCCTGGCCGCGCTCGGCGTGGGCAACGTCTTCGGCTCGTTCCTCGAGGGTGCGCTGCGCAACCCGGGTGCCGCGGACGGCCAGCAGGGCCGCCTGTTCATCGGCTTCGCGGCTTCGGAGCTGCTCGGCCTGATCGCGTTCGTCGTCGCGATCCTCATCCTCTTCGTCGTCAAGTAAGCGAAGGGCGAGCGCTTCCATGCCGCAGCTATCCCAAATCGGTGCGATCTACGCCTCGCAGCTGTTCTGGCTCGCGATCGTATTCGGGCTGATCTATTTCGGGATCGGCAAGGCGATGGTGCCCAGGATCGAGCGGACGATCGATGATCGTTCCGCCCGAATCGCGGGCGACCTCGCTGCGGCGGAAGCGGCGCGTGCGGCGGCGCGTGCGGCGGACGAGGCCTATGAATCGGGCCTCGACGCGGCGCGGTCGACCGCGATGCACAAGGTCGCCGATGCCCAGCATGCGGCGACCGCCTCGCTCGAGGTGCGCATGAAGGCGAGCGACGCCGAGATCGCCGACCGGCTCGATGCCGCGACCGCGCGGATCGGCGACACCAAGCGCCAGGCGCTGGGCGAGATCGAGACGATGACGGTCGACGCGGTCGAGGCGATCGTCGCCAAATTGGCAGGCGTGACGGTCGATCGTGCCGCCGCCGAGCATCAGGTGAAGGCGGAATTGGCGCATGGCTGAGGCGAACCACCCGGTCACGCTGGCTACGACGAGGGGCACCGTGGAACTCCACACCGAACCGTCCGCCTTCGGCATCACCGCAGCGGGCTTCGTCGCGCTTTCCATGCTGGTGGTCATCGCCATCATCATCTGGAAGCGCGTGCCGGGCATGATCGCGGGCATGCTCGATGCCAAGATCGCCACAATTCGCGCACAACTCGACGAGGCTTCGCGCCTGCGGGCCGAAGCGGAGGCGATGCTGGTCGCGGCCAAGGCGCGCGATGCGGCGAGTGCCGGCGATGCGGCGTCGATCGTCGCCCATGCCGAGGCCGAGGCCAAGGCGCTGATCGCCAAGGCGGAAGCCGACGCCAATGATCTGATCGCACGCCGCGGCCAGATGGCGGAAGACAAGATCGCTGCGGCCGAGCGTTCGGCGCTCGAAGAGGTTCGCACCACCGCGGCCGATGCCGCCGCGCGGGCCGCGGCGACGCTGATCGCGCAGGCGCATGGTGCCGACAGCGACCGCGTGCTGGTCGATCGGGCGATCGCCGGTCTCGGACGTCCCAACTGACGCTCCGGTTCTGCGGAGCCGGGTGCGGATAAGGATCGATCATGCCCTGGCTGTTCCTCGGCATGGCCGTCATCTCCGAAGTGGCCTGGGCGCTCAGCCTGAAATGGGCGGCGATGCTGGGCACGTGGCAAGCCGCGAGCGCCCCCATCCTCATCAGCTTCGTCACCATGGGCCTGCTCGCGCTCGCCATGCGTGGGCTGCCGGCGGGCACCGCCTATGCGATGTGGACCGGATCGGGCGCGATCGGCGTGATCGTCGGCGGCGTCATCCTGTTCGGCGAGCGGGTGAGTCCGGTGCAAGGCGGCTTCATGGCGCTCACCGTGCTGGGCATCATCGGCACCAAGCTGTTCGCGCAGGGCTGAGCAGGTCGCCACTCGTCGTCGCTGCGTCTCACTTTGCCGCAGACCGGCGGCAGGGTCATTGCCGCTTTCCCCGCACTCGGGTCTAGGACGGGCTTCCGATGCCACCATCCTCATCCCTGATCGCGTTGGCGCTCGCGCTGGCCGCCACGCCGGCCGTTGCCGGGGCACAAGCCATGATCCAGCCGCTGCCGGCGCGCACGGACGCCGATCGGCTGGCCGACACGATGCGCCAGCTGGCGGTCAGCCCGCAGGACGTGAACACGCTGGCGACGGCCGGCGAATTGTCGCTGAAGCTCGACGATCTCACCGCAGCGGCGGGGTTCTTCGCGCGCGGCGACAAGGTCGATCCGCGCAACCCGCGGGTGAAGGCGGGCGAGGGCGCGCTGATGGTCCGCTCCGAGCGGCCGGGCGAGGCTTTGCGCTATTTTGCGCAGGCGGAAAGCTATGGCGGCGACGTGCGCGGCTTCGCGGCGGATCGCGGGCTGGCCTATGATCTCGTCGGCGATCAGCCGCGCGCGCAGCAGCAATATCGGATCGCGCTGAAAGCCGATCCGCAAGACGACGAGACCGTGCGCCGCTACGCTCTGTCGCTGGGGATCGCGGGCAAGCGCGACCAGGCGATCGCCGTGATCGAGCCGCTGTTGCGCAAAAACGACCGTGCGGCGTGGCGATCGCGCGCGTTCATCCTGGCGATGGGCGGCGATCAGGCGGGCGCCGAACATATTGCGACGACGATGATGCCGCCGGGCATGGCGCAGGGGCTGTTGCCGTTTTTCCAGCGGCTGCCGACGCTCTCGGTGGTCGATCGCGCCTTCGCGGTCCATTTCGGCGAGGTGCGGGCGAGCGCGGAGCGGATCGCGGACGCGCGGATGGCACCGGCCGCGGGGCCATTGGCGCCCGAACCCGTGGTGCAGGTGGCGGCGCAAAGTGCGCAGCCCGTGCTCCAGCCCGTAAAGCCGAAAAAGGATCGCCGCTCGAAGCGCGAGCGTGAGGCACAACCGGTTGCGATCGCCACTGCGACGACTCCGGTGCTCCCGCCGCCACCGGCCTATCGCGGCCAGAACGGCGTGGTGCTCGCGAGCACGGTGATGGCGCCGCCGCGCGCGGTGGTGCAGCGGCTTCCGCAGGCGACCGTCCCGGCGGTTCAGCCCTATCGTGCGCCCGTGACCGCGGCGCCCGTCGTCGCACGGATCCAGCCGGTCCCATTCCAGCCCGCCAAGCCGTTGTCGGTGGTGGTGGCCAGCCAACCGGCGATTCCCGTGGCGCCCGTGGCGATCGCCGCGGCTTCGCCATCGATTTCGCCGACGCCGGCATCGGAGGTCGCGGTGCCGCTGCCGACGCCCGGCTTCTCGAGCGTGGCGGCAGCGCCGGTGCGTTCCGTCTCTCCGACAGTGGCGCCGCCCGTCCACCACGTCGGGCGCGCGAGCGAAGACACGATTCTGGCTCGGATCATCGCGGGGTTGTCGATCCCGGCGGCCGAACTCGACGCCGCCGCGCCGCCGCGGCCGGGTGCCGCCGCACCGGTTGCGGTAGCCGCCGCCGACGACACCGAGCGGCTCGCCGCGCAAGCCGAGGCCGAGAAGGTGGCCGCCGAACGCGTCGCCGCGGAGCGCAAGGCCGCGCTCGACAAAAAGGCCGCCGACCGCAAGGCCGCTGCCGACAAGAAGGCGCTCGCCGCCAAGAAGGCCGCCGCTGAAGAAAAGGCGGAAGCCGCCAAGGAAGCCGCCGAGCAGCGCAAGCTGGAGCGCGCCAATCCCGAGCGCATCTGGGTTCAGGTCGCCGGCGGTGCCAACGAGGACGATCTGCCTAAGGCGTGGAAATCGGCCAAGGCCAAGGCGCCCGACATCTTCGGCAGCCGCGGCGGCTGGAGCACGCCCCTGCGCGCGACGAACCGCGTGCTGGCCGGGCCGTTCAAGACGTCCGATGAAGCGCGCGATTTCGTCAACGATCTGAAGAAGAAGGGCGTCTCCGCCTTCACCTTCACCAGCGAGGCGGGGCAGCCCGTCGTCAAGCTGCCCAAGTGAGCGGCCACGCGCCCTGGGCTTCGGACCCGGCGCGCAGCAAAGGACGGCTTCACGAGGAACAGAACGGGACCAGGGGCCCGCGCGACTCGTTCCAGCGCGATCGCGACCGGATCATCCACTCGATCAGCTTCCGCCGGCTGCGGCACAAGACGCAGGTGTTCATGGCGCCCGATGGCGACCATTTCCGCGTGCGGCTCACTCACAGCCTGGAGGTGGCGCAGATCGGCCGGACGATCGCGCGCGCACTCGGGTTGAACGAGGATCTGACCGAGGCGCTGTGCCTGGCGCATGATATCGGCCACCCGCCCTTCGGCCATGCCGGCGAGGATGCGCTCAAGGCGGCGCTGGCGGACGCTGGCGGGTTCGATCACAACGGCCATACTCTGCGAACGCTGACGCGGATCGAGCGGCCCTATCCGCGGTTCGACGGGCTCAATCTCAGTTGGGAGGCGCTGGAGGGGCTGGCCAAGCATAATGGGCCGATCCGCCATCCGGGATGGGCGCTGGCCGAAGCCGATGCGGACTATCCGCTCGACCTGACGAGCTGGCCGAGCCTGGAGGCGCAGGTTGCGGCGATCGCGGACGATATCGCCTATGACAATCACGATATCGACGACGGTCTGCGCGCGGGCCTGCTGACGCTGGATCAATTGTTGGCCGTGCCCATCGTCGCGCGCGGATGGGACGCGGCGTGCGCGCGCTTTCCCGAAGTGGCGCCGAAGCGCCTCGCCAGCGAATTGGTGCGCGGGCAGATCGGCCTGATGGCCAACGATCTGATCGCCGAAACCCGGTCGCGGATCGCGCGGAGCGGCGTCGGCGACGTGGCCGACGTGCGTGCCGCCGGCGAATGTCTGGTCGGCTTTTCGGACGCGATGCGGCGCGAGGAGCGCGACCTCAAACGCTTCATGTACGCCAATCTTTACCACCATCCGGTGCAACTGGCAGCGGCTGAGGCGGCGCACGGCATCGTCGCCGGGCTGTTCGCCGCCTATCAGGGCGATCCGGATGCGCTGTCGGAGGAGTGGCGCGACCGGCTGCCCGAGGACGAACCCGGCCGCAGCCGCCACATCGCCGATTTCATCGCCGGCATGACGGACCGCTATGCGATCACCGCCTATCGCCGGGTGGTGGGGCCGATCGATCTGCCCGAAGGCTTTTGACGACCGGCCCAGACTCGCTCAGCGTGCCGAGATCTCGACGCCCGCGGCGCTGCTCTGCACATCGGCGAGGCGGAACGAGACGGGCATGCCGCCAGCCGTGCCGCTGACGCGATCGCCGCGCACGACGAGGTGGAAGGTGCTGCCCGTCGAGCTGCGGCCATCGATCACCTGCATCGCGCCGGTGCCCTTGGCCGCGGTATAGACATAGGTCTGGCCGTCGCGGGTGAAGCGCTGCTGGCCCTCGGGCGCATGCGCCATGCCGATCGTCGAGGTGAGCGCGGCAGCGGCAGCGGCGAGGATCGCGAGGGTCTTGCGCATGATCGTGTCTTTCGCAGGAGGGACGTTCCGCACCGGAACCTTCGACTAGGAATTTATTGCGATGCAGCATCAGTTGCAAATGCAAACCCATCTTCGCTGCGTGCATTCGGTGCAATCGCGTGAGCGCATGATTTGAGTAGCGGTGGCGCTTGGGCTAGGGCGCAGCATCCTAGCCAGCCTGGAATTCGCATGACGCTCTACACCCGTTTCGCCGCGCACATCGATGCGGCGCTCGACACGCTCGTGACCGCGGGGGCGCTGCCCGCCGATATCGCGCGCCGGAACGTCACGGTCGAGCCGCCGCGCGACGCCACCCATGGCGACCTCGCCACCAACGCCGCGATGGTGCTGGCCAAGCCCGCGAAGACGAACCCGCGCGCGCTTGCCGAAGCTTTGGCGGCCGAACTCGGCAAGCTGGACGAGGTGGCGAGCGTCAGCGTTGCCGGACCGGGCTTCATCAATCTCGTCCTCACCGACGATAGTTGGCGGGCCGAACTCGCCGCCATCACCGATGCCGCCGCCGATTACGGCCGCTCGAACGTCGGGGGCGGGCAGACCGTCAACATCGAATATGTCTCCGCCAACCCGACCGGGCCGATGCACATGGGCCATTGCCGCGGCGCGGTGGTGGGCGATGCGCTGGCGAACCTGCTGGAGTTCGCCGGTAATCGCGTGATCCGCGAATATTATGTGAACGATGCCGGAGGGCAGGTGGACGTCCTCGCCCGCTCGGTCCATCTTCGCTACCGCGAGGCGCTGGGCGAGACGGTGACGATCCCCGAAGGCCTCTATCCCGGCGACTATCTCGTGCCCCTTGGCCAGGCGCTCGCCGCGGAATTCGGCGATCGGTTCGTGGGCGAGAACGAGGGCGAGTGGCTCGCGCTGTTCCGCACGCGCGCGGTGGCGGCGATGATGAACCTGATCCGCGCCGATCTCGCGCTGCTCGGCATCCATCACGAGACCTTCGCATCGGAGGCCGCACTGCAGGCCGCGCGCAAGCCCGAGGCGGCCGAAGCCGTGCTGCGCGCGCGCGGGCTCGTCTATGACGGCGTGCTCGAAGCGCCGAAGGGCGAAACGCCCGACGACTGGGAGCCGGTCGAGCTGCCGCTGTTCCGCTCGACGCGCTTCGGCGACGATCAGGATCGCCCGATCAAGAAGTCCAACGGGCAATGGACCTATTTCGGGGCGGACCTCGCCTATCATTTCCAGAAGGCGGAACGTGCCGATGCGCTGATCGACATCTGGGGCGCGGATCATGGCGGCACGGTCAAGCGGATCGTCGCCGCGGTCGAGGCGCTGACCGAGGGGCGCACGCCGCTCGACGTCAAGCTCGTGCAGATGGTCCGCCTGCTCCGCGGCGGCGAACCGGTCAAGATGTCGAAGCGCGCGGGCAATTTCGTGACGTTGGCCGATGTGGTGAATGAGGTCGGCAAGGACGTGGTGCGCTTTACCATGCTGACGCGGCGATCCGATGCGCAGATGGATTTCGATTTCGCCAAGGTGGTCGAGGCGTCGAAGGACAATCCGGTCTTCTACGTCAATTACGCGCACGCCCGGATCGCATCGCTCCACCGCCGCGCCGCCGAGGCGGGGATCGCCGACGGCGCGCCCGACCTGTCCCGGCTTGATACGGAAGAGCTGGCGCTGGTGAAGCTGGCGGCGCAGTTCCCGCGCATCGTGGAGACCGCGGCCAACGCGCGCGAGCCGCACAGAATAGCGTTCTATCTCTACGACTTGGCCGCCGCCTTTCACGCGTTGTGGAATGTCGGGAACGATCGGCCCGATCGTCGCTTCCTCGTCGTCGAGGATCCCGACGCCACGCGTGCGCGTCTGTTCTTGGCGTCGGCCGTCGGACAGATTATCCGTAACGGACTCTCGATCATGGGCGTCGAGGCGGTGTCGGAGATGAAGTGATGGCCGAGGACATGCACCTACGCGAGGAGGACCGGCTGCCCTGGCTCGAAACCGTCGAGCCGGACGATCACGCCGGGCCGCCGATCGGCCGCGTCGTCGGTCTGGTGATCCTGGGCCTCGTCGTGCTCGCTGGGATCGTCTTCGGCATCTACCGGCTGCAGCGCCATCCGGTGAACGGCAATGGCGAGCTGATCGCGGCGCAGGAGGGCGATTACAAGGTAAAGCCCGACGATCCCGGCGGGCTGAAGGTGGAGGGCGAGGGCCAGTCGGCGATCGCCACCAGCGCGGGCAAGGGCGCGGGCAACGGCGCGATCGACCTGAAGGCCGTGCCCGAGGCGCCGGTGGCGGCGCACCGCCCCGCCGCCAAGCCCACCGCGGTGGCCGAGGGCGGCCGCAACGCGGTGTCGCAAGTGCCCGAATCGCATAGTCGCCTCGTCGCCGCCGCACCCGTCACGGTGGTGCGTCCGCCCGCGGCCGGTGCGGGTAGCGGCGGTTCGCTCGTCCAGCTCGGCGCCTATCCGAGCGAGGCAGCGGCGAACGCCGCTTGGACGACGGTGTCGAAGCGGTTCGGCTATGTCGCCTCGCTCGGCAAGTCGGTGCAGCCGGTCGCCACCGGCGGGCGCACGCTCTACCGGCTGCGCGTCAACGCCGGCAGCGCGAACGCGGCGGCGGATATCTGCGGGCGGCTCCGCGTGGCGGGCGAAAGCTGCTTCGTCGCGAGCTGACCGGCACGCGGAAGAGGTGGCGGGGCGTTCGCCGGCGCGATAGACGATGGGCATGAAGCCCGTCATCTTCGGCCTGTCCGGCCCCGTCCTCACCGCCGACGAGCGCGGCTTTTTCGCCGAGGCGGAGCCGGCGGGCTACATCCTGTTCCGCCGCAACGTCGAAACGCGCGCGCAGCTTCGCGCGCTGACCGACTCGCTGCGTGCGCTCGCGGGCCGCGACGATCTGCCGATCCTGATCGACCAGGAGGGGGGCCGCGTCGCACGCATGGGGCCGCCGGAATGGCCGGCCTTTCCTGCGGGCCCCCGATTCGATGCCTTGTACGAGATCGCGCCCATGTCGGGCATCGAGGCGGCGCGCGCCAACGCCCATGCGCTAGGGCTGATGCTGAGCGAAGTGGGGATCAGCGTCGATTGCCTGCCGCTGCTGGATGTCGGCCAGCCGGACACGACCGACGCGATCGCCACGCGCGCCTATGGCCGCGAGCCGATGCGCGTGGCGGCGATGGGGCGGGCGACGCTGGAGGGACTGGCGGCCGGCGGCGTGGTGGGCGTGGTGAAGCATATGCCGGGGCATGGCCGGGCGCGGGTCGACAGCCATTATGCGCTGCCGACCGTGACCGCGTCCGACGCCGAACTGGCGGTGGATTTGACGCCGTTTCACACGCTCAATCAAGCACCTATGGGCATGACCTCGCACATCGTCTTCGAGGCTTGGGACGCCGATCGCCCCGCCACGCTGTCGCCGACCGTGATCGCCGACATCATCCGCGGGCGGATCGGGTTCGACGGGCTGTTGATGACCGACGATATCGACATGAAGGCGCTGAGCGGATCGGCCGCGGACAAGGCGGCGGGGGCGATCGCGGCGGGTTGCGACATCGTGCTCGATTGCTGGGCGCGGATGGATGAGATGGTCGCGATTGCCGATCGGCTGGGCGAGATCGCCGATCGGTCGCGCGAGCGCCTGACGCGCGCGATGGCGAGCGTCGGCGTAGGCCGGGGCGATTTCGCCGAACAGATCGCCAAGCGCGACGCACTGCTGGCGCTCGTACCCTAGCGCCATGGCGGCCACCGACGACAGGCTGACGCTGGATCTGGATGGCTGGGAAGGGCCGCTCGACCTGCTGCTGGCGCTTGCCCGCGGGCAGAAGGTCGATCTGCGCGCGATCTCGATCCTAGCGCTGGTGGAGCAATATCTCGGCTTCATGGAGCGCGCGCGGGCGTTGCAACTGGAACTCGCCGCCGATTACCTCGTCATGGCGGCGTGGCTCGCCTATCTCAAGTCCGCGCTGCTGCTGCCGCGCGATCCGGCGGTCGAGCCCGATCCGGACGAACTCGCGCTGCGGCTTCAGCTCCGGCTCGAGCGGCTCGATGCGATGCGCGACACTGGGGCGCGGCTGATGGCGCGCGATCGGCTCGGTCGCGACGTGTTCGCGCGCGGTGCGCCCGAGGGACTGCACAATGTGAAGACTGCGGCATGGCAGGTCGGCTTTTTCGACCTTGCCACCGCTTATGGCCGAGTCGCGGCGCGCACCCGGCCGGTGTTCCACGTCGTCGCCGATCGCCAGGTGATGACGCTGGAGGCCGCGCTCGAACGGCTTGTCGCGCTGCTGGGCGTCCAGATCCACTGGCAGCGGATCGAGCGCTTTCTTCCGGACGGCACCGATGGGCTGCGGCGATCGGCGCTGGCGTCGAGTTTTCTCGCCGCGCTCGAACTTGCGCGACAGGGCCGCGTGACGTTGCGCCAGGCCGAGCCGTTCGCGCCACTCTATCTCAAGGCGGGCGCATGACGTCGCCGGGTGATGCCGAGCGCGCGGTCGAGGCGGTGCTGTTCGCCGCGACCGAGCCGATGACCGCCGATGCGATCCGCGCGCATGTCGGCGTCGACGTGCGCGCGCCGCTGCTGGCACTGGCGGCGCATTACGCGGGACGGGGAGTAAATCTCGTCTGTCGCGGCGAGCGCTGGCATTTCCAGACCGCGCCCGATCTGGCGCATCTGCTGCGCCGCGATCGCGAGGAGCCGCGCCGCCTGAGCCGCGCCGGGGTCGAGACGCTGGCGATCGTGGCCTATCACGAGCCGGTCACGCGCGCCGAGATCGAGGCGATCCGCGGCGTGGCGGTGGCCAAGGGCACGCTGGACGTGCTGATGGAGGCAGGGTGGGTGCGCCCGGCGGGGCGGCGCGAGGTGCCGGGACGGCCGCTCGTCTATGCGACCACGCCGCATTTTCTGGCGCATTTCGGGCTGGCCTCGCGCCGCGATCTGCCGGGAATGGAGGATCTGCGCGCCGCCGGTTTGCTCGATCCGGTCGATCTGGCGTTGGAGGTGGAAAAGACGCGCGAGGAGGACTAGATAGACCTGAAGTTTCGGGAGAATTGTAATGGGCGGTTTCAGCCCCATCCACCTGCTCGTCCTCGCCGTCGTGGCGATCCTTCTGCTCGGCGGCGGCCGTTTCTCCAATTTGATGGGAGACGTGGCCAAGGGCGTGAAGAACTTCAAGAAGGGCATGTCGGAGCATGACGACGACGAAACCAAGCCCGCTGCCCGGATCGAAGCCAAGAAATCGGCCGATCCCGCGTTCGATCGCGATGGCAACCGCGTCCGCGACGATCGCCCTTGATCCGGCGCGCAGCGGTCGGCGGGGAAGGCTGAGATGTTCGATATCGCTCCATCCGAGTTCATGCTGGTGGCGTTCGTCGCGCTGATCGTGATCGGGCCCAAGGACCTGCCCAAAGCGATGCGGTTCCTCGGCCACTGGGTGGGCAAGGCGCGTGGCGTCGCCCGCCAGTTCCGGTCCGGCTTCGACGAGATGGTGCGGGAGGCGGAGCTTGCCGACATGGAGAAGCGCTGGGCGGCCGAGAACGAGCGGATCATGCGCGAGCATCCGGCGTCCGACGCCGCGGTGGCTGAGCCGGCGATGACGGATCACGGCATCGTCGATCACAGCGACGTTCCCGTCCATGTCGAAAAGCCGGCGATCGTCGCAGCGGCGCCCGGATCTCCCGCGCCGCATCCCGACGGAGCGCCGTCATGAGCGAGATCGACGACAGCCGGGCCCCGCTGCTCGATCACCTCATCGAGCTGCGCCGGCGTCTGCTGTATTGTACGGCGGCCATCGCGGTTACCTTTTGCGCCTCGCTCTATTTCTCACGCGAGATCTTCGGCTTTCTGCTTCACCCGCTGAAGGCCGCGGGTCAGAATACGGTGATCTACACCCAGATCTTTGAGGCGTTTTTCGTTCAGGTGAAGGTCGCGTTCTTCGCGGCGATGATGCTGTCGTTTCCGGTGATCGCCAACCAACTGTGGCAGTTCGTGGCACCGGGCCTTTATCGCAAGGAACGCCGGGCGCTTCTGCCGTTCATCTTCGCGACGCCGGTGCTGTTCCTGTCGGGGGCGGCGCTCGCCTATTTCGTTGCGGTGCCGATGGCGCTTCACTATCTGCTCGGCTTCCAGGGCAGCGTCGGTGGCGTGACACAACAGGCGCTCCCGGCGATCGGCAATTACCTGTCGTTCATCCAGCAATTTCTCTTCGGTTTCGGCCTGGCGTTCCTGCTGCCGGTGTTGCTGATGCTGCTGGAGCGCGCTGGGATCGTCACGCGCAAGCAACTGGTGGGCGCGCGGCGCTATGCGATCGTGGCGTCGGTCGCGATCGCCGCGGTGCTCACGCCGCCCGATCTGATGAGCCAGGTGCTGCTCGCGGTGCCGCTCATCATTCTCTATGAGGCCGCGCTGATCGGGATCTGGTTCACCGAGCGCAAACGCGCCAAGGATGCGGCCAAGGACGTAGTCTCCGCCTGAACCGCATATGCGAAAAGGGCTCTCGCATCGCTGCGAGAGCCCTTGGTCATGCGTTCCGGTGTAGCCTTACTTGGCGCCCGAATTGTCGGCCGCCTTGGTGACCGTCTTGCCTGCCGAGCTGACGTCCTTGCCGGCGCCGGCGACGGTGTTGCACGCGCTCACCATCAGCATGCCCGCGACCATCGTCAATCCAACCAGTTTACGCATGTTCGATCTCCTAAAAGCGTGGGTAACCCCGCGAAATAGTGCACGGAACGACCGTCCTTCGTCAATCATGGCGAAGTCGTCGACGGGCGCCTGCTTTAAATGTGAAGACCCGGAAACGTCACCGGGGGGGAGGGTGGACGCTTCCGGGTCTATGGCTGGATAGCGAAAGCGGGGGGCATAAGGTCGCTATCCGAAGGTCATAACGGTGATCGGGAAAGGAGGTTCCGGCGGGGCAGGGGTTTTTCTCCGCTTTGCCGAAAGCGCCCCGTCGTCAATCGCGCCCCGTCACGCTGATCGCGATCTCATAGGCGCCGACGAGCGGGTCATGGTGCAGGGGCGCGCGCAATTGGCGCGACAGGCCTTCCATCACGCGGCCATAGCGCGTGCCGGCGAGATCGCGGAGTAGATCGCTATCCACCAGCGACCTCGAGACGACGCGCAGCAGCGCCTTTCCGGGGTCCTCGGCGGGCTTCACGGCCACGCGGATCTGGGCGGATGGGTCGCAGTTGATCGCCAGCTCGATCGTCTCGGTCACGAGGAACGCCACGGCGACGGCGACGTCCTGATTGACGAGATAGGGGTCGATATCGATCGCGATACCGATTGCCGTCGATCCCTCGGGTGCGGTCGCGCGGATATTGGCGGCGAGCTCGCCGATCACCGCGCGCAGGTTCAGCCCGCGATTTTCCTCCATCTCCGCGAAATGGTTGCGATGGACGACTGCGAGCGCGTCGACGCGGCGCTGGATCGAGGAATAGGCCGCCGTCGCATCTGCGCTGCGCGCGCCGCGCGCATGGAAGTTGATGAGGCTGGAGATCACCTGAAGATTGTTCTTCACACGGTGATGCACCTCGCGCGTCAGCTTGGTCTGGCGGACGAGCCCCTCGGCCAGCCCGGCCTCGTGCAGCGCGACGGTGCGGCTGATCGCGCGGAACGTGTCGCCCAGCTCGCGGATCTCCTGCGCCGGCATCTGGTGGAGCGTACCCGGATCGATCACCTCGCCCGGCGTGAACGCCGCGACGCTGGTGCGCAGCGCACGCAAGGGGCGGATCAACAGCCGATCGACCACGAACCAGGCGATGCTCGCCGCCGCGGCCCACATCAGCAGCGGCAGCAGCAGGGCGATCACCAGCGGCGACGTGATCGGCGCGCTGCGAACGCTGGTGCGCAAGGCGAGCCCCGCCACCCCCAGGTCGATCCGCATCGTCTCCATGCGATCAAGCGGCTGGGCATCGGGGATCGACCCGAGGATCAGCGACCGCGACCCGTGGATCAGTTCGCTGCCATAGGGCGTCGCGTGCGCGGTGGGCAGGCCGATCCGCGCCAGAAACGCCTTGGGAAAGAATGCGCGAGCGACGGTCCGGCGTCCCGGTCCGGCCACCGCCATGACGAGGCCCTGGCCAGGCAGGATCTCGGCCACGATCGGCGTACCCATGGTGGGCAGGGCGACGCTGGCCGCGACGGGCTCACCGCAGAGCACATGGCCGACACGATCGGTGATGACGAAGCGCGTGCCGGCTACCGATTGCTGCGCGAAGACGCCCTGCGCGCGCGCGCAGCTCGGGGCGTCCGCGGGGTCGGCGCCGAGTGCGTTCACCGCGACGCGCAGCGCGGTCATGTCGCCCACCAGCTCGATCGCGATCGAGCGCGCGCTTTCGTCCGCGGAGACGCGCAACCGGGCGCGCATTTCCGCATCGGCGATCCGCGTCGTCTGCAGGGTGGCAAAGATCGCGATCAGCGCGAGCGGCAGCAACGCTGCGCTGAGGATCAGGAACAGTTTCGCGCCGGTCTGCATCCGGGCGAGTCGCGACACCGGACTGAGTGCCGTCAGGCGATCACGTGCGATAGCGGCATCGATGGAATTGTTTGAGGCCATGGCCGTTCGGCCGGCCGTCAGTCGAGCTTGCCGAGCAGGTCGAGCATCTCGTCGGGAACCGATTCTTCGACGGTTTTCTGATAGATCGACCGAAGCGCCGTGCCCATGTCGCGATCCTTGTTCTGGACCCTGGCTCCGGATAAATCGGGCTGCTTGGTCTTTGGCGTGTCGTGGCCCAAACTGAAAACATCCCCCTGCACGCCCGCACGTGAACGCGATAACAAACGATCTATCCCGAAGACCGGCCGGAAATCCAGCCGGGCGCATACGCGATTTGGTGTCCCTGAAACCAAATTGCATCTCGATGGTTCCCGGTCAGACCGAAAAATCCGTCCTACGTCAACGTAGGCGGCCATTTCGCGGAAATGACATTGCAACGCGGCGGCCACCGGGACAGATGGAGGCCGCCATTCAGGGAGTATCCGTTACCCATGTCGCTCGGACAGCAACTCGCACCGCATCTCCCCTTCCTGCGGCGCTACGGCCGGGCCCTGACGGGCAGCCAGAATCATGGCGACAAATATGTCCGTGCGACGCTCGAGGCGATCGTCGCCGCGCCCGCCGAATTCCCGAAGGACGTTGATCCGCGTCTCGGCCTCTACAAGATGTTCCAGGGCATCTGGAATTCGACCAACTACGACGAGCTGGGCGACGAGGCGGCGGGCGACAGCCCGGAAGGCCATGAGGCGACCGCGCGCGCGCGGCTTGCCCGGATGACGCCGCTGTCGCGTCAGGCGCTGCTGCTGACGGCGATGGAGGGCTTTACGCCCGAGGATGCGGCTTATTTGATCGAGGTCGAGCCGAGCGAGCTGGATGATCTCGTCGCCGAGGCGATGCGGGAGATCGAGCAGCAGACCCGCGCGCGCGTGCTCATCATCGAGGACGAGCCGCTGATCGCGATGGATATCGAGACGATCGTCCGCGATCTCGGCCATGACGTGACCGGCGTGGCGGTGACCCGCGACGAGGCCGTGGGGCTTGCGATGGAGGATCGCCCCGGGCTGGTTCTGGCCGACATTCAGCTTGCCGACGACAGTTCGGGCATCGATGCGGTGAAGGACATCTTGGCCGAGTTCGAGGTTCCGGTGATCTTCATCACCGCCTTCCCCGAGCGGCTGCTGACGGGCGAACGGCCCGAGCCGACCTTCCTCATCACCAAGCCGTTCCAGCGATCGACGGTGAAGGCGGCGATCAGCCAGGCGCTGTTCTTCGACCAGAGCACGGTGCCGGCGGTATAAACGGGACGGTTCCCGCGGGATAAACAAGACAGTTACGGAGCCAAAACGGGTTTCGCGTGTTGGGACGATCATGGCTGATCCGAATGAACGCATCGAAGTCGAGGCACAGGACGCACGGGCGGGCGCGACGCCCGGCGTCACCCGCTATGTGCTCGGCATATCGCTGATATTGATCGTGGCGATCTTTGCGTTTCTTATTCTGCGCTGAGGTATCTCAGTGCATCCGCTGGCAAATGTCGGCGTCGAGTCTTATGTAGGCGACCGTGCGTGGAGCACGACGAGCGGGGTTGAGGCCATTTCCATGAACGATACGACGCCGCGCGACAGCGATGACGGCGAAGAAGAACTGGTCGTCGTCGAACACGTCTCGCTCTCCGATCCCGAGTTCAAGACTCAATTGGCGCAGGTCATTCCGCATCTTCGCGCGTTCGGTCGCTCGCTTTCGGGCAGCCGCGATCTGGCCGACGATCTCGTTCAGGAAACGCTGCTGAAGGCATGGGCGGCGCGCAAGCGCTTTCAAGCCGGCACGAACATGCGCGCATGGACGTTCATCATCCTGCGCAATCTGTATCTGTCGCAAATGCGCCGCGCGCGGTTCAAGGGCGAGTGGGACGATCTCGTCGCCGACCGCATCCTGGCGGCGCCCGCGAGCCAGGATCGCCATGTCGAACTGGGCGACATGCAGCGCGCGCTGATGCATCTGCCGCAGCCCCAGCGCGAGGCGCTGATCCTCGTCGGCGCAGGCGGCTTCGCCTATGAAGAGGCCGCCGAAATCTGCAATGTGGCGGTCGGCACGATCAAGAGCCGGGTGGCGCGTGGCCGCGTGGCGCTCGAGACCATTCTGACGAACGGATCGCTCCCCTCGCGCCGCAGCCATGAGGTTGATGTCACGAAGACGGCGCTCGACACGATCATGGGTGAAGTCGAGGATCTGAGCCGCGGCCGCTAGCCGCCAGCGTCAGCGGCCGATCGGGATGCGGTCGAGCTGTTCGAGCGCGTGGCGCATGTCAGTCGGCAGATCGATGCGCGAGGAGAATGCACCCTTCAGCGCCGTGCCGACCGCATCGGTTTCGCGGGGCGAGCGGACGATGAAGTCGCCCCTGTTTCCCGCGTGAAGGCTGTGTGCATGATCCATGGCGTCTACAACCCCTGACACGAATATTTGTTGCGAGTCGGGGCAAGAGGCGGAGCGGAAGCTGCATGAATGTCACCATCGCCCGTTCCAGCCTGGCGGAAGCGCTGCGAAGGGCACGCGCGGAGTCGCCGTTCCTCACGCTTCTGCTGACGCGCGAGCCGGAGATCGCCGCGCGGCTCGAGAGCGGCGTGCTCGATCTCGCGGTTCATGACGCCACACCCGATGTGCCAGTGGCACGGCAGTTGCGGCTGGAACGTCGGGCGCTCGCGCTAAACGTCGCGATCGGCGATCTGGCGGGGCTGCTCGATCTCACGGCGGTCACGCAGGCGCTGAGCGATTTTGCGGACCGCGCGGTGGATCGTGCGATCGGGCAGGCGATCCGCGAACGGACTCCCGATGCCGAACCGCAGGGTTTCGCGGCGATCGCGCTCGGCAAACAAGGCAGCCGCGAGCTCAACTATTCGTCCGACATCGATCCGATCTTCCTCTTCGATCCGCAGATTCTCCCCCGTCGCCCGCGCGAGGAGCCGAGCGACGCGGCGGTGCGGATCGGGCGGCGGGTGGTCGAACTGCTCCAGGCGCGCGACGGCGACGGCTATGTGCTGCGCGTCGATCTTCGACTGCGGCCGTCGCCCGAAGTGACGCCGATCGTGCTGCCGGTGGATGCGGCGATCGGCTATTACGAGTCGCAGGCGCTCACCTGGGAACGCGCCGCCTTCATCCGCGCCCGCGCCGCTGCCGGAGACACGGATCTCGGTACGCGGTTTCTCGATGCGGTTCGGCCGTTCGTGTGGCGCCGCGCGCTCGATTTCGGTGCGGTTCAGGAAATCCGGGGCCTCACGCACCGGATCCGCGACCATCATGCGCAGGGCCAGGCGTTCGGCGCCGGTTACGATCTGAAGCGGGGCAGGGGCGGCATCCGCGAGATCGAGTTCTTCGCGCAGATCCACCAGTTGATCCATGGCGGCCGCGATCCGGCGCTGCGCGCCCCCGCGACACGCGACGCGCTGGCGGCGCTCGCCGCGGCCGGCCGGATCGATGCCGAGGATGCGGCCGTGCTGAGCGAGGCCTATACGCGGCTCCGCACGATCGAGCACCGCGTGCAGATGATCGACGACCGGCAGACTCATGCCCTGCCGGTGGCCGAAGCGCTTGATCGCGTCGCGCGGCTCCACGGCGTGAATGACGCCGACGCGCTGCTCGACTGGCTGCGGCCGTCGGTCGGGCATGTCGGGCGGATCTACGATGCGCTGGATGGCGACGCGCAACCGACCCTGCCGCATGACCCCGAAGCGCTGGACGAGGCGCTCGCCTCGGCGGGTTTCGGCGATCCCGCCACGGCGCGGGTCCGGATCGCGGCATGGCGTCAGGGCGGCTATCCCGCGCTCCGCAGCCCGCCCGCGCGCGCCGCGCTGGAGGCGGTGTTGCCGACGCTGGTGCCCGCCTTCGCCGGCGCGCCGGATCCGAACGCGGCGCTGCGGCACTTCGATGCGCTGCTCGAACGGCTGCCGAGCGCGATCAACATCTTTCGCCTGCTCGAGGCCCGGCCGGGGCTCGCGGCGCTGCTCGTCACGATCCTTTCGCATGCCGAACCCCTGGCCGAGGCGCTGGCGCGTCGTCCGGCCTTGCTCGACGGCCTGATCGACGCCTCCGCGCTCGATGCCGTCGGCAGCGTCGAAACGCTGGAGGCCGCGATGCGCGCGGGCGATGCCGGCGAGGATTATGGCGCGCGGCTCGATCACGTCCGCCGCATCGTCGGCGAGATGCGGTTTGCGCTCGGCGCGCAGATCGTGGCGGGTGCGGCGGATCCGCTGGTCGCGGCCGGCGGCTATGCGCGCGTGGCGGAAGCGGCGATCGGCGTGATCGCCACCGCGACGGTGGCGGAGTTCGCGCACGCGCATGGCGCGGTGCCGGACAGCGAGTTCGTCATCCTGGCGCTCGGCCGGATGGGCGGTGGGGCGATGACGCACGCGTCCGATCTCGACCTCGTCTATCTGTTCACCGGCGATTTCCGCAGCGAGTCGGATGGGGCGAAGCCGCTGGGTGCTACGCTCTATTACAACCGGCTGGCGCAGCGGATGACGGCCGCCTTGTCGGTCGCGACCGCGGCGGGGCCGCTCTATCCGATCGACACGCGGCTGCGCCCATCGGGTGCGCAGGGGCCGCTGGCGGTGTCGGTCGAATCCTTCGCGCGTTACCAGCGCGAGGATGCCTGGTCTTGGGAGCATATGGCGCTCACCCGTGCCCGCCCCGTGTTCGGCTCGGCCCGGGCGCGTGCGGACGTGGCGGCGGTGATCGCCGATGTGCTTCGGGGGCAGCGGCCCGCGCGCGATATCGTGCGGGACGCGGTGACGATGCGCGCCGATATGGCCGCGCACAAGCCGCCGCAGGGGCCGCTCGACGTCAAGCTGTCGCCGGGTGGGCTGGTCGATCTGGAATTCGCGGTGCACGTCACGCAACTCGTTCACCGTACCGGGTTCGATCCCGATCTGGGATGCGCGATCGATGCGCTCGCCGACCAGGGATTGCTGCCGCGCACGATGCGGGCGGCGCATGACGACCTCACGCGTGCGCTCGTCGCGCTGCGGCTGCTGGCGCCGGGCTCCGCCATTCCCGACCGGGCGACGCAGGCGCTGATCGCCGACACGCTGGCGCGGCCCGACTGGCAGGCCGTGACGGCGGCCCTCGACGCGACCCGGGCGGCGGTGCAGGGGGTGTGGCACGAGGTGAGCCATGGATGACGGTGCGACGATCCCCGCGGTGCGGGTGACGATGACGGACGGACGCGAGGCGGCGCTGGCGGACCTCGCCCGGCCGCTGGTGGTCTATTTCTATCCCAAGGACGATACGCCCGGCTGCACGCGCGAGGCGCAAGACTTTTCCGCGCTGGCGGACGACTTCGCACAGGCGGGCGTGACGGTCGTCGGCATTTCCAAGGATCCGCCCCAGAAACACGCCAAGTTCGCGGCCAAGCACGCGCTATCGGTGACGCTCGCCACCGATCCGGACGGCAGCGTCTGCGACGCGTTCGGTGTCTGGGGCGAGAAGAACCTCTATGGCCGCGTCTATATGGGTATCGAGCGGGCGACATTCCTGTTCGGCGCGGACGGAACGCTGGTGCGGCAGTGGCGCAAGGTGAAGGTGCCCGGCCATGCGCAGGCGGTGCTCGCGGGGGCCACCGGCGGCTGATTCGCATCGTTTCCCGTTTGCGGCGCGCAATTTTCAACGACTCGGCTTAACCATCAGGCATTCCGCCGCGCCGGGCCCACCATGGTCTTGCCGTGACGTCATAATGCTTGGCAAAGCACGATCGTCGGAAGCGCGGGGGGCCGTGGTTCGCGACGAAGCCGGAGCGCTCTGTCAGGGGCAGGCGCTTGCGAATGCAATTGGGGTCCGATGGCACAGTTCGACAAGGTTGGCGCCGCGACGATGATGCGGGCGAAGTGGGTTCTGCTCTCGGCCATCGCCTTCGGTGGCATCGCCCAGGCCGCCGAACCCGGCGCCTCGGCAGATGTGCAGAGCGCACAGATGGCCAATGTCGCGCAGCTTTCGCAATCGACGCTTCCCGGGTCCACCGTGGGCGGTGCGACCGAGATGGCGGGCGATCGGCAGTTCCGCAGCCTGTTCCTGTCGTGGAAGAAGCTCGACGCGGCACCGGGCGCGCGGATTGGCGGGATCGCCATCCCCTCCGTCCAGCCGGTCCAGCGGCTCGCCTTCACCAGCAATTTCGGCATCCGCAGCGATCCGTTCCAGGGCACCGCACGGATGCATGCCGGCGTCGATATCCCCGGCCCGGTCGGCACGCCGGTCTATGCCACCGCCGACGGCACCGTCGACGAGGCACAGCGCGCCGGCGGCTATGGCAACATGATCGAGATCGATCACGGCAAGGGCATCGCCACCCGCTACGGCCATCTCTCCAAGATCATCGTCGAGAATGGCGCGCACGTCGCGCGCGGCCAGTTGATCGGCCTGATGGGCTCGACCGGCCGCTCGACCGGCCCGCACCTCCATTACGAGGTCCGCATCGACGGCAAGGCGGTGAACCCCGCGCCCTTCCTGACCAGCACCGATTATCTGATCGCCGCGCAGGATCATGCGGTCCACGCGATCCCCGTCTCGACGGGCCCCGCCGCGCAGGATTGAGGCGTCGGCGCGGAGAGGTTGCCCGGCAGCTCGCGCGCGCCTATCTGATCGGCATGGCAACGCGCGCATCCGAGATCACGCTCACCCCCTCCGCCGCCGCGCGGGTGGCGACGATCGCCGCCAAGCAGGGCAAGCCGCCGATTCTGCGCCTCTCGGTCGATGGCGGTGGCTGCTCGGGTTTCCAGTACAAGTTCGGTTTCGCCGACGCGGTCGCGAATGACGACAGCGTGGCGGAAACCGACGGCGTGCGGCTCGTGGTGGACAGCATCAGCCTCGATCTCGTCCGCGGTTGCGCGGTCGATTATGTCGAATCGCTGGGTGGCGCGGCGTTCAAGGTCGAGAACCCCAACGCGGCGAGCGGCTGCGGCTGCGGCACCAGCTTCGCGGTCTGAGCCGGCGCGTGAAGCTCGTCACCTTTAACATCAACGGGATCAAGGCGCGCCTGCCGCGCCTGCTCGAATATCTGGCCGAAGAACAGCCGGAGATCGTGTGTCTCCAGGAACTGAAGACCAGCGACGAGACCTTTCCCGCCGCGGATATCGAAGCCGCCGGCTATGGGGCGCTGTGGCACGGGCAGAAGAGCTGGAACGGCGTCGCCGTGCTCGCCCGCGGCCAACAGCCGATCGAGCGGCAGCGCGGCCTGGCGGGCGAGCCGGAGGACGAGCATAGCCGCTATCTGGAGGCGGACATAGACGGCTTGGTGGTCGCCTCGATCTATCTGCCCAACGGCAATCCGCGCCCCGGCCCCAAATTCGATTACAAGCTGCGCTGGTTCGACCGGCTGGCGGCGCGGGGCCGCGAATTGCTCGCCGAGGAAGTCCCCGTGGTGCTGGCGGGCGATTACAACGTGATCCCCAATGATGACGACACCTATTCGGTGCGCGCCATGGCGGAGGATGCGCTGATGCAGCCTGAGAGCCGCGCGGCGTATCGCCGGCTGCTGGCGCAGGGCTGGATCGATGCGTTGCGCACGCGCGCGCCGGGCGGCGGCGTGTGGACGTTCTGGGATTACCAGGCGGGCGCATGGCAGCGCGACGCCGGCTTCCGGATCGATCATATGCTGCTCAGCCCGCAGGCGGCCGACCGGCTGGTCGATGCAGGGGTCGACAAGGCGTATCGCGCGCGCGAAAAGGCCAGCGATCATGCGCCGACCTGGGTGCGGTTGCGCTAGCCGCATGCCCCGAGCGGCCGGGCGGGTCGAAGGGGAATGGATGATGCGACGTTGGATCTTGGTCGGCCTCGGGCTGGCGGCGGCGTCGCCGGCCTTGGCGCAGGACGAGCCGCGCTTCTGCCCCACGCGGCCGAGCATCGGCGGATCGAGCTGCACCACCGAGACCGGCCAGGTTCAGTTCGAATATTCCTTCCTCGATTGGGAGCGGAACGACCAGCCCGACCAGCGCGAGGACCGCGTGATCGCCGGCGATTTTCTGGCCAGGCTGGGCATCGGCAAGGATACCGAGGTGCAGCTCGGCTGGACCGCTTACGGCCATGATCGCGCGCGCGACAAGGCGACGGGGCAGATCGACACGGTGAACGGCATCGGTGACGTGACGCTCGCGCTGCGCGAGCATCTTGCCGGCGCCGAGGGCAAGCCTTTCTCGGCCGGCGTTCAGGGCTTCGTCACGCTGCCGTCGGGGCGCTATCCGGTTGGCGCGGGAACGTGGAGCGCGGGCGCGATCGTGCCCGTGCAATATGAGCTTACCAAGAAGCTATCGGTGTCGTTCACCGGCGAGGCGGACGCGGCGGCGAACCAGTCCGGCGAAGGGCGGCATCTCGCGTATAACGGCATCGGCGGCCTGCGTTACAAACTGGCGGACAACGTCAACGTCTATGCCGAGCTCGAGCTCGAGCGCGACGACGATCCGCAGGGGCATGAAACACACGCGCTCGCGGCACTTTCGACCGCTTGGCGGCCCACCAAGCGGCTCCAGTTCGACGTGCTGGCGGTCGCCGGGCTGAACCATGATTCGCCCGATATCCGGCTGGTCACGGGCGGGGCGGTGCTCTTCTGATACTGCCGGCGGCCCTGATGCTTCAGGCGGTCGCCGGTCTACCGGCTTCACCGCCGTTGCCGCCCTTGTCGGTGACGGCGCGGCCATGCCCGGCTGGCGACGATGGCGAGATCACCGTCTGCGCGCGCAAGAGCGATCCGCCCAGGCTCGTGAAGCTGCCCGAGGAACGCGTCGCATCGCCGCAGGACCGGATGACCTTTCGCCTGCCGGGTCACGCCACCGGGAACGTCCATGCCTTTCAACGCGACCTGCAGGGCGCGACGTCGCAAGGCGCCGCGGTCACGATCAGGGTGCCGTTCGGCAAGGGCAAGAAGGACTGACGCGCGTCATTCGGTCGGGAGGCGCGGAGGTGCGGAGAGTTCTTGGGCGCGGTAGCGCCTGTTCCTGCGCATTGTGTGATGAAGGCCGCAAGCGCGGCCAATTGTCTTTCTCCGCGCCTCCGCGTGAATCGCACCTGGTCTGTGCTTCGACACGCTCAGCACGAACGGTCGATCCGACATCATCATGTTCAGAGCGTGCGCTCGTACACGATATAGGTCTTGTTGATCCGGCACTGGATCGTCTCGGCGATCGATCGCATGCCCTGATTGTCCTCCAGGATCCAGCCGATCTCGCCGCGGCTGGCGCCGTAGCGCGCGACCGAGGCCTTGCGGATATATTCGATCATCATGAAGGCGAGCTGGCTGGCCATCCGCGACGATTGCAGCTCCTTCACCACGCCCATCAGCGGCACGCGCATCGTCTTCACCTTGGGCGCGCGCAGCCACAACAGCAGCTTGGCCCAGCCGAACGGCAGCAGCGATCCGTTCAGCGGCTTGATCGCCTCGTTGAGGTCGGGAAGCGTAATCATGAACGCGACGGGCCTGCCGTCCAGTTCTGCGATGCGGATCAGGTCGTTGAACACGATCGGCTTCAACTTTACGCCCACATCCTTGATCTCGGGCGGGGTGAGGGGAACGAAGCCCCAATTGTCGGACCAGGCGTCGTTGAGGATCGAGAGGATGATCGCCGCCTCCTCCTCGAACTTCGTCTTGTCCACCTGGCGGACGACGATCCGCGGATTGTTCTCGCCCGATTTGATGATCCGCTTCACGATCGGCGGAAATTCCTGGGTGATATCAAGATCATAAGTGTAGAGTTCGCGCACCGGGGCATAGCCCGCGCGTTCGATCCAGCCGCGATATTCGGGCTTTGCATGGCCCATCATGATCGTCGGCGGATGGTCGAAGCCGTCGACCAGCAGGCCCGGCTCTTCCCAGATCGACATGCTGATCGGGCCGAGAGCACGCGTCATGCCCTGATCGCGCAGCCATTGCTCCGCCCGGGCGAGCAGCGCGACGAAGATGTCCTCGCGCTCCGCATCCATCAGCCCCCATTGGCCCACGCCCGGGCCGAAGCCCTGTTCGGCGGGCATGGTGAGCGCGAGCGTGTCGATATGCGCCGAGATCCGCCCGACCACGCGTCCGTCCTCTTCGGCCAGGAACAATTGCGCCTTCGCATGGCTGAACCAGCCGTTCTTCTCGGGCGTGAGGAGCCCCAGCGCCTCACCCTTCAACGGCGGCACCCAATGGGGATCGTCGCGGTAGAGGCGGAACGGCAGGTCGATGAAGGTCTTGCGGTCTCGCTTCGATTCGATCGGGCGGATGGTCAGGGTTGCCAAGGCGGCCTCCGGTTTCGTTGCGCAGACGGTATGCCGCGTCGTTACGTCAGCAATATGGCCATTGGCGAGCGATGTTTGCACCGCCGGCGACGGGGCGCGTGCGGGCGACCCCTGTAATGCCATGCCGTCGCCACTATCTGCCGGTAATGGACAGCCTCATGGATACCTCGCTACGCCTCGACCGCGGCTCGGCCGTGCCTGCCGCTCCCGCGCCCCGTGCCGCGCCGCTCAAGGTGGCGGACGACAAGGCGATGCTGCGTGCCGCCGCCGATCTGACGCGGGACCTCGTCCAGCCGCGCCCGCGCGTCTACTGGGCGGATCTGATCGCCTCGGCGGCGGTCGGCTATGGCGCGCTCGCGGTGTCGGTGAGCGTCGCGTCCGCCGGATGGGCGATCGCCGCGGCGGTGGTCGCGATGCTCGGCCTCTATCGTGGCCTGAGCTTCATTCATGAGGTGAGCCATATGAAGCATGCGGCGCTGCCGGGCTTTCGTCATGGCTGGAACGCGCTGATCGGCGTGCCGATGCTCACGCCGTCGTTCATGTACGAGGGCGTGCACAATCTCCATCACGCCAAGACGCGGTATGGCACCATCGAGGATCCCGAATATCTGCCGCTCGCGCTCATGAAGCCGTGGACGCTGCCGGTGTTCATCTTCATTTCCGCGCTCGCGCCGATCGCGCTGCTCTTCCGCTTCGCCGTGCTGTCGCCGATCTCGCTGCTGTCGGCGCGGCTGCGCACCGCGGTGGTGGAGCGGTATTCGGCGCTGGCGATCAACCCGCAATTCCGCCGCCGCGCGCCCGAAGGCGAGGCGCGGTGCTATTGGGATCGCGTCGAGACGGCGGCGAGCCTGTGGGCGATCGCGCTGATCGCGATGACCGTGACGGGCGTGCTGCCGCTGCGCGCGTTCCTGACCTTTCTCGGTGTCGCGTCGGGCGTCGCGGTGGTCAACCAGGTGCGCACGCTGGTGGCGCATCTGTGGGAGAATGACGGTGAACCGATGAGCGTCACCGCGCAATATCTCGACACGGTGAACGTGCCGCCGCCGGCGCTGCTGCCGGCTTTGTGGGCGCCGGTGGGCCTGCGCTACCACGCGCTCCACCATCTGCTGCCGGGGCTGCCCTATCATGCGCTGGGTGAGGCGCACCGTCGCATCTCGGCGGTGCTCGACGCGCAGTCGGTCTATCACAAGGCGAGCTATCCGGGATTGCCCGGCCTGGTCGCGCGGATCGCGCGCAGCACGATGGTGGTGCGCCGCTGAAGCCCCACCGGCGCCGCGCCTATTCCTCGGATCGGAACAGCACCGCTTCGCCGATCAGGAAGAACAGCAGGAACGGCGCCCAGGCCGCGAGGAAGGGCGGGTAGGCGCCCAGGCTGCCCATCGCGAGCGCGAAATTGTCCGCGACGAAATAGGCGAAGCCCAGCATCATCCCCGCGACCGCGCGGATGAACAGCTTGCCCGAGCGCGCGATGCCGAACGCCGCCACCGCGCCCAGCAGCGGCATCAGGCAGGCCGAAAGGGGCCCCGACAGCTTGTGCCACAAGGCGCCTTCCAGTGCTTTCGTGGGACGGCCCGCGCCCGAGAGATCGCCGATCGCCGCCTTGAGCGCGCCGAAGGACAGGCCGTCCGCGTTCACCGTGGCGAGCGTCAACTGATCGGGGCGCACGCCCTTGCCGACCACGATGGTCCCCAGATGCGTCAGCGTTCCCGCGCGCACGTCGAAGCGGGTCGCATCGGGTCCGATCGACCAGCCGTTCTTCGCCAGCCGCCCCCGGGGCGCGCGGATGATGCCGGCGAGATTGCCCCCCGCGCGATCGTAGAGCGTCACGCCCCCCAGCACGGCGCCGGCCCCGCGGCCCCGCACCTGGTCCACCTCGATCAGGTCGTCGCCGTCGCGTACCCACACATTGGTGCGGTCGCCGCGGTCGATCGGGAGGGGGCCGTAACCGACCTTTTCCCATTGATCGAGCGTGGCCTGGGCCCGGCTGACGATCCGGTCGTTGAAGGCGAAGCTCAGCACCGCGATGCCGAAACTGGCGACGATCAGCGGCGCGAGCACCTGATGCGCCGACATGCCGGATGCCTTCAGCGCGATGATCTCGCTATTCTGGTTCATCGTCATCAGCGTCAGGATCGTGCCCGGCAGCACCGAATAGGTCAGGCCGAACGCGATCAGCTCGGGCCCGCGCAGCGACACATAGCGCCAGATCTCGGCCTGGCCGTTGCCGTGATAGGCCAGGATCTTGCTGGATTCGGACAGAAGGTTGAGCGTGAGCAGCACGAGCACCAGCCCGCCCAGGATGCCGAACGTCCGCACGAGGAACAGCCGCGCCATATAGGCCGCCACGGTCGGCGACGGGAAGAGGCCCTTCAGGGTCATCGCGACGCCTCTCTGCGCTGGCCGGGCATGCGGCGGGTGACGGCCTTCGCGATCTTCGAAAAGCCGCGTTCCAGCGCACCGATCGGCTGGCCGCCGGGCACATAGGCGATGGTATAGTACATCCACAGCACCAGCCCGGCGAACACCGCGAACGGGCCCCACAGCGCGATCAGCGGATCCACCTTGCCGAGATCGCCGACGCCGGCAGCATATTGGTTCACTTTGAAATACACCACGATCATCACGATCGCGACGAACACGCCGAGCGCGGACGACGATCGCTTGGGCGGCACGCCGAGCGCGAGAGCCAGAAGCGGCAGCAGGAACATCGAGGCGACCTCGGTCAGACGGAAATGGAATTCGGACCGGCTGCCGTTGCGCTCCTGAAGGCTTTGCGCGTGATGGCCGGCGCGCGCGAGTTCGGGCAGCGTATATTCGAGATTGCCGCCGCCGCGCTGGCGGAAGCTTTCGAATTTCGGGAGATCGATCGGCAGGTCGTGCTGGCTGAAGGTCAGCACGCGCGGCACGTTGAACCCGATCCGGTTGTGGATCAGCGTGCCGTTGGTCAGGCGAAAGATGATGACGTTGGGATCGTCGGTCGCGAGGAACTGGCCGCTGGCGGCGGTGACGCCCAGCCAGTCGCCCTTGGCGGTCTGCGCGTGCACGAAGATGCCGGAAAGTTTGCGCCCCTCGTCGCGACTCTGCTCGATCCGCATCGTCATCCGGTCGCCCAGATGGGTGAACTCGCCCACCTTGATCGACGCGCCGAGCGCCCCGGTGCGCAGTTCGAAGCGAAGCTGTTCGTACGCGTAGCGTGAGGTCGGCTGGACATAGCCGACGATGCCGATGTTGATCGCCGCGAGCACGATCGCATACATATAGGGCACGCGAAGCAGCCGGCCGTAGCTCATGCCCACGCCGCGCATCACGTCCAGTTCGGAGGTCGTGGCGATCCGGCGAAAGGCGAGCAGCACGCCCAGCATCAGGCCGATCGGAATGCCGAGCCCCAGATATTCGGGCAGAAGATTGGCGAGCATCCGCCACACCACGCTGATCGGGCCGCCTTCGGTTGCCACGAAATCGAACAGCCGCAGCATCCGGTCGAGCACCAGCAGCATCGCGGCGACGATCAGCGTGGAGAAGAGCGGGACCGCGATGAGCCGGGCCATGTAGCGGTCGATGGATTTCATGGGGCTGGAAACGCGGCTCCGCTGGAATGGCGGCCACGTATAGAGGGGCAGGGGGCGAGCGTCAGCCGAAAAAGGCGCCGGTCATTCGGCGGCGATCTGCTGCTGCGCGGGCGTCGCGGCGACGGCGGCGGCGATCGCCTGTTCCAGCGCGGCGAGCGTGAACGGCTTGCGCAACACGCCGTGCTCGCCGAACTCGCTGGCGTTCACCTCGCCCGCAAAACCCGTGACGTACAGGACGGCGACAGCGGCGATCCGGTCGCCGAGCGCGGCGATCATCTCCGGCCCCGTACGACGCGGCATCAGCACGTCGGACAGGATGATGTCGATGGCATGCGCGTCGATCAGCGCGCCGGCCGCGAAGGGATCGTCGCAGGGCACGACATGATGGCCGAGCTCGACGAGCGCCTGGCTGGTCGCGGCCAGGACGCGCGGATCGTCCTCCACGACCAGGACGCGAAGCGCGGCGCGAGCACGCGGGCTGCCCGGATCGGCGATCGCGCTCGATACTTCGGCGGCGTGCGCGGGAGCGGATTCGCGTGGGATGTAGAGCGTCACCGTCGTGCCCACGCCCGGCGTGCTGGCGATGTCGACATCCCCGTCCAATTGGCGGACGAGTGCGAAGATCTGGCTCAGCCCCAGTCCCGTTCCCTTGCCGACGGGCTTGGTGGTGAAGAACGGCTCGAACACCCGCTCGACGATCTCGGGCGCCATGCCCTCGCCGCTGTCGGCGACCGCGATGGTGACGTGATCGCCCGCGGCGCACGCGCCCACTTCGCCCGCGGCGAGCGTCGCGCATGCGACCGCAATGCCGAGCGTGCCGCGCCCATTCATCGCGTCGCGCGCGTTGACGGCCAGATTGAGAATCGCGTTTTCGAGCTGGAGCCGGTCCGCGCAGACCCGCCAGCCCTGCGATCGGTCGTCGGTGGTGACGGTGATCGCATCGCCCAGCGTCCGGTCGAGCAGATTGGTCATGCCGCCGACCAGCGCGCCGACGCCGATCGGCTCGGGCTTCAGCGATTCCTCGCGGCTGAACGCGAGCAGGCGGCGGGTGAGCGCGGCGGCGCGATCGGCGCCCTCCCGCGCGCTGTCGAGGTGGCGGCGTGCGGTCGCGCCGTCGTGCAGGCTGCGTTGCGCAAGCTCGAGTCCGCCGAGCACGACCGCGAGCATGTTATTGAAATCATGCGCGATCCCACCGGTCAATTGGCCGACCGCGTCCATCTTCTGCGCCTGGCGGAGCTTGGCCTCCTGCGTGCGCAGTTCGTCGGTCGCCTGGGCCACCGCGGCGGCGAGTTCGACGGCGCGCTCCTGCGCCGCGTCCGCGTCCGCCCGCGCAAGGGCGCGCTCGCCGATCGCCTTCACCGTGAGCCAGCCCAGCGCGATCGCCCCCAGCACGATCAGGATGCCGAAGATCGCAAGCACGCCCGCGATGCGGCTCGACCGGTCGACCGAGGCCATCGCGGTCGCGGTGCGCTCGTCGAGCAGGCTGTGTTCGCGATCGATGATCTCGTCCAGCTCGGCGTTGATCTCCGTCAGCGAAGCGGCCTTGCGCGCCTTGTAATAGCGGGCCAGCGCCTGCTCGTTGAGCTTGTAGTTGGTCGAGAGCGCGATCAGCGACAATTCCTTGCCGCGCGTCTCATAGGCGTCGCGCAGCCGGTCGATCCGCGGCTGCTGCTCGACATTGTCGTCGGTGATCTGGTCGAGCCGGTCGATCTGGCCGCCCGCCTGTTGCCACTCGTCGAAATAGAGCTGGCCCAGCTGCTTGTCGCCGCTGATGACATAACGGCCGAGCGACGCCTCGGACCGGGCGATCGTCCCCGCCAGCGTGCGCGCGAGGATCATCACGTCATAGCTGTGCGTCTGCCGCCGGAGCGCGGCGTCGCGTTCGCGATTGGCGCTGCCGAGCGTCAGGATCAGCGCGATCAAAACGGCCGCGCCCAGCAGCGCCATCGCGACCAGCGTGATGGTGCGCCAGGCTGGCCAGCCTCCGGGGGCCGGTGCGTCCCGCTCGTCCCGCGTCATGACGGCGATCCTATCGGATGCCGATTGGCGTGAAAAGCGCCCCCACGCGCTTCAGCCGATGACGCCCACGGCCTGGCCCGCCGCGCGAAACATCGCCGTGATCCGCTCGATCTGTGCCGGTGTATGTTCGGCGCACAGCGAGCAGCGCAGCAGGAAGGTGCCGGCCGGCGTCGCGGGCGGGCGGGCCATGTTGACGTACAGCCCCGCCTCCAGCAGCGCCTGCCACATCGTGACGGCCTGTTCCTGATCGTCGAGGATCACCGCGATGATCGCCGATTCGGGCGTCTGCGTGCCCAGCCGGAATCCCATGTCGGTCAACGCGCCATGCAGCGTGCGCGCGTTGCTCCACAGCCGGGCGCGCTTGTCGTGCGCGACCGCCAGCTTGCGGATCGATTCCGCAGCGGTGGCGACGACCGAGGGCGGCAGGCTGGCGGTGAAGATATAGGCGCGGCAGGCGAGGCGGATCGCCTCGAACTTCGGATGGTTCGAAACGCAGAAGCCGCCGACGGTGCCGACAGATTTGGAAAAGGTGCCGACGATGAAATCCACCTGGTCGGCGAGATCCTGATCTTCGTACACGCCGCGGCCGTTGGGACCGAAAAAGCCCATCGAATGCGCTTCGTCGACCAGCACCATGCAGCCATGTTTCTTCGCCACCGCGACCATCTCGCGTAGCGGCGCGATGTCGCCGAGCATCGAATAGACGCCCTCCAGCACCACCAGCTTGGCGGGCTCCTTCGGCAGCCGCCCGAGCCTCTTGTCGAGATCCTCGACCGAATTGTGGCGGAAGCGCACGATCTCGGCATTGCCCTGCGCACACCCGTCATAGATCGAGGCATGGCTGTCGGCATCGAGAACGACATATTCACCCTTGCCGGCGAGCGTCGAGATCATGCCCAGATTGGCCATGTAGCCGGTCGAGAACACGATCGCGCCGGTCATGGCGTAGAAGTCGCGTAGCGCGTCCTCCACCTCGATATGATCGTGGAAGGTGCCGTTCAGCATCCGGCTGCCGTTGGTGCCCGAACCGAAGCGATCGAGCGCGGTCTTGCCGGCAGCGATCACGTCGGGATCGAACGTCATGCCCATGTAATTATAGGTGCCGAGCAGGATCGTGTCCTTGCCGCGGATCACCGCCTCGGTGGGCGATTTCACCTCTTCCATCACGATCGCGAACGGATCGCGCACGCCGGTGTCGAGCAAGGCGCGGCGTTCGGCGATCAGGCCGTCGAACTTGCTCATCAGGTCGCGTTCGGGCGCGACCGTCGGCGGATCGATCGGCAGGGCCTCGGCCTGGAATCCGGTTTCGGTCATCTCAGCCCCTCAGCTTTTCGACCGCGTCGACCAGCTGGCCGACCGTCTCGATATCCGCCTGCATGTTCATCGTGATGATGATGTCGAACTCGTCCTCGATCGCGGCGACGAAATCCATGACCGTCAGGCTGTCCCATTCGAGATCGCCCTGGAACGTCGTGGCTTCGGACAGTGCGACGCCCTTCTTGTTGAAGGGCGCGATCTGCGCGGCGACGGTGTCGAAGATGGTCTGGCGGTCGCTCATGATGGTCCTTTGCGGGTGCCGAGGCTCTGGCAGCCAAATGCGGCGGCTTTTCGACGCCTATAGCAGGCGGTGTGTGCGATACCATGCGGCGGTCGCGGCGAGCCCCGCGGGCGTGAGCGTCCGCGGCGTCCAGAGCGACGAGGGCGGGCGCTTCGCCGGATCCGCCGTCCAGTCGGCATGGCAGAGATAACGGGCGCGGTCCGCGGTCAGCTTGGCACCCGGCCCGCGCAGCTGAGCGTCGATCGCGGCGCCCGCGCGCAGCAACGACGCGGGCAGGTGGATCGGCCACACCCGCCGCCCCACCGCAGCGCCGATCGCATGGGCGAGTTCGGCATGCGTCATCCCGGTGCCGCCATCGTCCACCTCATAGACGGTGCGTGCACCATCGGTGGCGGCAAGCGCGAGCAGCAATTCGGCCAGATCCTCGACCGCGACCACCGACACGCGCCCCGGCGGCGGCAGCAGCGCGAGCCCGTATCGGGCGATGCGGAACATGTCGCGCATCTCGGTGTCGCGGGGGCCATAGATGCCGGTGGGGCGCACGATCGTCCAGGCGAGCGCGCTCGATTCAACCAGCCGCTCCGCCTCCGCCTTGGACCAGCCATAATCGGAAAGATGCGGCTCGCGTGCGGACAGCGACGAGACATGGACGAAGCGGCGCGTGCCGGCGCGGGTCGCCGCGGCGATCACCGCGCGCGTGCCCTCGACATTGCCGGCGACGAAACCCGCACGGTCGGCCGCGTTCACCACGCCCGCGACGTGGACGACGGCGTCGGCGCCCTCGACCAGCGCGGCGAGGGCGGCGGCGTCGTCCAGCGCGCCCGCGATCCACGTCACGCCCTCGCGCGCCGGCTGCGGCCGCCGGGCCAGCGCGCGGACATCATGCCCCTCGGCCAGCGCCTGGTCGATCAGATGTCCGCCGACGAAGCCGGTGCCGCCGGTGAGCGCTAGGATCACAGCAGCGCCAGATGGTTGCGGTGGACCAGCGCGGCGCGGGGCTCGTGGCCGAGGATCGCGGCGTGCTCGTCGCTGCGCTTGCCCAGCAGCCGCGCGGCATCGGCCGAATCATATTCCGCCAGCCCGCGCGCCACCATGCCATCGGGGCCGGCGATCACCACCAGATCGCCGCGGACGAAATCGCCCTCGATCGCGGTCGCCCCGGCCGAGAGCAGGCTGCCCCCCGCCGCCAGTGCCGCCGCCGCGCCGGCATCGATCCGGATCGTGCCCCGCGCGGTAAGCCCGCCCGACAGCCACGCCTTGCGCGCCGGCGCCGCGCGTTCGGGGACGAAGACCGTGTGCCGCGCCTCGGTGGAAAGCGGCCGGTCGACCCGCCCGGAGGCGATGACGAGCCCCACGCCCGCGCCCGTCGCGATCCGCGCCGCGGCGATCTTCGAAACCATGCCGCCCGATCCCATGCCCGACGCCGAACCCGCGCCCGCCAGCGCGGCGATCGAATCGATCCGGTCGACGCGGGGAATATGCCGTGCGGCGGGGTTCTGATGCGGATCGGCATCGTAGAGTCCGTCGACGTCAGACAGCAGCACCACGCCCTGTGCGCTCGCCGCCTGCGCCACGCGCGCGGCGAGCCGGTCATTGTCGCCGAAGCGGATCTCCGCGGTCGCCACGCTGTCATTCTCGTTGATGACGGGCACCGCGCCCAGCCCGAGCAGCCGCCCGAGCGTCGCCGCGGCGTTGAGATAGCGACGGCGATCCTCCAGATCGTCCAGCGTCACCAGCATTTGCGCGGCGACGAGCCCCTGCGCGGCGAGGAGCTCGGCCCAGACATGGCAGAGCGCGATCTGCCCGGTCGCGGCGGCCGCCTGCGCGTCCTCCAGGCTGGCACGGCCACCTTTGCCCAGCCCCAGCCGCCGCGCACCCAGCGCGATCGCGCCCGACGACACGATCGCCACCTGCTGTCCGTCGCGCACGCGCTCCGCAACATCGGCGACGAGCCCGCCCAGCCATTCGCGCCGCACCCCGCCATCGGGATCGACGAGCAGCGCGGAGCCGACCTTGACGATCAGCCGCGCGCAATCGGCGGGGGCGAAGATCATCGCGTCAGACCGGCGACCACGCGATCTCGTCCTCGCCCTCGTCATCGGCCGCGACCACCGTCGCCTTGCTGCCGATCGCCTCGAGCAACCGGTCGAGCACCGCCTCGACGCCGTCGCCGCTCGCGCCCGACAGCGGCAACACCGGCGCGCCGCTCGCCTCGGCCAGCTCGGCCGACAGGGCGGCGATCAGCTCGGCATCGAGCATGTCCACCTTGTTGAGCGCCACGACGACCGTCTTGTCGGTCAGCCCGGCACCGTAATTCTCCAGCTCGTCGCGCACGATCCTGTACGATTCGGCGACGTTCGCATCATTGGCGTCCACCAGATGCAGCAGCACGCGGCAGCGTTCGATATGGCCGAGGAACCGGTCGCCGATGCCTGCGCCATCTGCCGCGCCCTCGATCAGCCCCGGGATGTCGGCCACCACGAATTCGCGCGCCTTGTGGCGCACCACGCCGAGCTGCGGGCGCGTCGTGGTGAAGGCATAGGCGCCGACCTTCGCCTGCGCGTTGGTCACCGCGTTGATGAAGGTGGATTTGCCCGCATTGGGCAGCCCCACCAGCCCGGCATCGGCGAGCAGCTTGAGGCGCAGCCACACCCAGGCCTCCTGGTACGGCCAGCCGGTGCCGTGCTGGCGCGGCGCGCGGTTGGTCGCGGTCTTGTAGGTCGCGTTGCCGCGCCCGCCGTCGCCGCCGCGCAGGAAGATCTTGCGCTGCCCGGCCTCGGTGAAATCGAGCAGCACCTCCTCGCGATCCTCGGACAGCACCTGCGTGCCCACCGGCACCTTGATGACGAGATCGTCGCCGCCCGCGCCGGTGCAGTTCTGCCCCGATCCGCCATGGCCGCGCGGCGCACGGAAATGCTGGGTGTAGCGAAAGTCGATCAGCGTGTTGAGCCCGGCGACCGCCTCGAAGATGATGTCGCCGCCCTTGCCGCCATTGCCGCCATCGGGGCCGCCATATTCGATGTACTTCTCGCGACGGAAGCTGACGGCGCCGGGGCCGCCGGCGCCCGAACGCGTGAAGATCTTGGCCTGGTCGAGAAAATGCATGGCGCGTCCCGTAACGGCTTAGCGGTCTTAAAGCGACGGTTTAACGCCGGGCGTCACCGCTTGGCCAGCAGCGCCTCGGTCGCGAGCGCCCGCGCGGTGTCGCGTGGCAGCCCCAGCGCGCGCGCCATCGGCCGGCCGAGCAGCGCGTCGCCCAGCGCCATCAGCACCAATTGCAGGGTCTCTTCGTGGATCGGCTTTTCATCGGGCATGTGCCCCTCGGCGAGTTCGTCGACCAGATCGTGGATCGCGGTCAGGATCGGATCGAGCGCATCCTCGTCGCCGCTGAGGATCATCCAGCTCGCCAGCGCGCCCGCGCCGCCCTTGCCGAACGCGTCGAACGTCAGGTCCACCACGTCGCGCGGCTGCTGCTCGCCGGCGCGGACGCTGAGCACGGCGGCGCGGATCATGGCCACGATCCCCATCGCCATCCGTTCGATCAACGCCTTCTGCAACCCTTCCGCCGAGCCGAAATGGTGCAGCACATTGGCGTGCGTCCGCCCGATGCGCGCGGCCACCGCCTTCAGCGTGACGCTCGAGGGCCCCTGTTCCACGAGCAGCGCGCGCGCCGCCTCCAGCGCGGCATCGCGCGATTCGCCGGGCGGGAGACGGCGGCGGGGCGGGGTGGCGGCGGGCATGGGGGCGTTTCGGCGCAAAAACGGGCGAAGGCAATCGTGCAGGCGCCGGCTAGGCCGCGATCGGCACGGGCTCGCTCCTTCGCCCGTCCAGATCGAGGACATAGGCCGCGGACGGAAACTCGCCTTCGCGCGCTGCCGACGCCTTCGCCATCACCGCGCCCGTGGGCCGGAAACCAAGCTTGTGCAGCACGCGGCCCGATGCCGGATTGTCGAGGAAATGCCACGCGCCCAGCCGGCCGATCGGCAGGGCATGACGCGCCATGTCGATCACCGCGCGGCCGGCTTCGGTCGCATAGCCGCGACCCCATGCGTCCGGCTTCAGCCAATAGCCGAGCTGCGGCGTGCCACCTTCGTCGCTGATGCCGATCCCGCCCACCAGTTCGGGCGCGTCGCCCTCATGCGCGAACACCAGGAAGCGTGCGTCATGTGCGCTGCGGGGCAGGGCGACGAAGGCCTGCGCATCGGCCAGCGTGTAGGGATGCGGCACGCGCGTCAGCATCCGCGCGACCCTGGCCTCGCCGATCGCGGCGGCCAGCGCGGGCGCGTCCTCGGGCCAACTTGGCCGCAACATCAATCTCTTGGTCCGTGCGAACACGTCGGCATCCTCCTTTTGCGGGCGCTGGCACGTCCGTGTGACGGGCCGGCGACAGATGGAGGGAGGCACGAAAAAAGGGAGCCGGGGTGACCCTGCTCCCTTGTTCGGTATCGCTTTCGCGAACCCGGGTCACCCTGGTGGGCAACCCGGCCGGTTGCCCGTTATTCGGCGGCGTTCGCCATTTGCTCGATGAAGCAGAATTTGCGGCCGAGACGGCCTTCCTTGAACGCGACTCGGCCGTCGACCAGCGCGAAGAGCGTATGATCGGTGCCCATGCCGACGCCGGCGCCCGGATAGAATTTCGTGCCGCGCTGGCGCACGAGGATGTTGCCCGCGATCGCTTCCTGACCGCCGAACTTCTTCACGCCGAGGCGGCGACCGGCCGAATCGCGACCGTTGCGCGACGAACCGCCTGCTTTCTTATGTGCCATGTCGAATTCGCTCCTTACGCCTGGGCGGCCGGGGCGTCGTGCCCGGCTGCGGTTTGACCGCCGACGCTCACGATCTTCAGGATCGTGTGCTGCTGGCGATGGCCGTTCTTGCGGCGGTAGTTGTGACGGCGGCGCTTCTTGAAGACGATGACCTTGTCCGCCTTCGCCTGCGCGATGATCTCGGCGGCGACCGTGAAACCCTCGACCGAACGCAGCTCCGAGCCTTCGCCCGCGAGCAGCACATCACCGAGCGTCACCGACGCGCCGGCTTCGCCGTCGATCTTCTCGACGACGATCTTGTCTCCGGCGGCGACGCGGTACTGCTTGCCGCCCGTGCGCACGATTGCGAACATGGCTCTCTTCTTTCCAAAAACACCTGTGCCCCGCGCAGGCGAGACCCGGCGGGAAGAAAGCGCGAGCTAGGCGAGGGGGGGCGGAGTGTCAACCCAAACTAGCAGGCGATTGGCGCCTCAGTGGCGATGCTGCTGGCGCAGGCGGTAGCGGCCATCGGCATAGCCGACGAACAATCCCGATATCGCGGGATGGTCCACCGGCTCGTCGCTTTCGTCCGCCACCAGATTCTGCTGGCTGACATAGGCGACGTAGCTCGATTCCATGTTCTCGGCGAGCAGGTGATAGAAGGGCTGGTCCTTGCGGGGCCGCACGCCTTCGGGAATCGCGTCATACCATTCCTCGCTGTTGGCGAAGACCGGGTCGACGTCGAAGATCACGCCGCGAAAATCGAACATCCGGTGACGCACCACGTCGCCGATCGAGAACCGGGCATGCGCGATCGGGGGCGCCTTCACCTCGGTGGCGGCGGCGTGTTCGGTGATGTCGTGACGGGGCATGCCTGCAATCTAATCATTGTTTCGCAGCGCACAAGCAGCCCCTTGTATCCCCCAAATGATTGCGTTAGGGCGCGCCCCTCGACCGGCCGACCCCGCATCCAGCAGGGCCGTAAGATCCTCGCGGAGAGGTGGCAGAGTGGTCGAATGTACCGCACTCGAAATGCGGCGTGCCCTAACGGGTACCGTGGGTTCGAATCCCACCCTCTCCGCCATTTACCCGCCCGTTGGCATTGGTTCTGGATGATCTAGGCGGATGTTTCCTGCCAAATGCTGACACGCAGGTGGACAGATGTGCTCACCCCAATCCGAGCATATGGTAGGTGGCGTCGTGGTCATTCCTGAACGTTAGAGTTGATAGAGGTAAGTTGGTGGCTTTATCGCTCGACAGCGATGGCAGCCGCGGCTCTGCAACCCGGGGCCAGTTTCTGCTCGGTCCGCAACCCGGTTGGCAAAGCCCTCGTGTCAGCCGCCGATCGTCACGGTCGTGGGGTGCGGCATGTCCGGTATCGTGAAGAGCAGCGTATGCGCGTTGGCATCGACCCGCGCCGGCACTGGCCGGCCCGCCACGGCGACGTGCGGCAAAGCAGACGTCCACGCGTGTAACGTCACGTCGATCGCATGCCACCAGGGGTGGAAACGACCCTCCCGTGCCGCGAAGACCAGGTGGGTGGCGTCGCACGTCACGCGCTGCCGCAGATAGTCCCCGTGCCGATAGGCGAAGCTCACGCCGTCGTCGAGGTACAGCGAGCCGCGGCAGTCTGCGCCGGGATAGACGCCAAGCGCCAAATTGCCCTTCGGCACCTCGCCCGTCGCCTGCACCAGCGGCTGGCGGGGAACGATCGCGCCTGGCCGCACGAACACGGCGAGGCGGTCGAGCGTCGGCTTCTCGTTCGTGGCCGCGGCCGAGATGCGCTGGCCGGTCCAGTAATCATACCAGCCGGAACCGGGCAGAGGGTTGGTATAGGCCGCCGGCGATTCGGGCGTCGGCGGCGGCGCCACGAGCAGATCGTCGCCCAGCATGAACTGCTGTTCGGTGCCGCCGAGATGGTCGCCCTTGGCCACCACCCCGGGATAGTCGAGAAACACCGGCCGCATCAGCGGCAGGCCGGTACGGCTGTTCTCGTCCGCCAGCGCATAGAGATACGGCAGCAACCGGTAGCGTTCCTCGATGTAGCGGCGGCGGATCGCTTCCTGCTCCGGGCCATGGACCCACACCTCCTGCGCCGGCTTGTCCTTCTGGTAGTGATCGCGGAAGATCGGATTGAAGGCGCCCACCTCGATCCAGCGCGTCAGGAGTTCGGGCGATGGCGCATCGCCGGCGAAGCCGCCGATGTCGTCGCCCGCATAGGCGAAGCCGGACAGCCCCAGGCTGATGAGCTGCGTCGTCGACAGATTGAGATGCGCCCAACTCGATAGGTTGTCGCCGGTCCAGGTCGCGGCATAGCGCTGGCCGCCGGCATAGGAGGCGCGCGTCATCACGAACGGCCGGCGGTCGGGCGCGAGCGCGAGCACCCCCTCATAGGTCGCGCGCGTGTTGAGCAGACCATAGACGTTGTGCATCTCGGCATGCGTGGCCGTGCGGGGTGCGAAGCCGGGTTCCTCGATCCGGTGGCGGACATCGAGCGGCATGGTCTTGGTGGGCGTATCGAACACCGAGGGCTCGTTCATATCGTTCCAGAAGCCCGAGACCCCCATGCCGACGAGGGCGCGGAACTGGTTGCCCCACCACGCCCGCGCCTTGGGGCGGCTGAAATCCGGAAACACCGAAGGGCCTGGCCAGACCGGACCGACATAGGGCCGTCCGTCGGGCCGCTTGACGAAGATGTCCGCCGCGTTTCCGCTGTCATAGGCGGCATAGCCTTGGCCGGGCGCATCCGCGATGTGGAGGTCGGTGATGGCAACGAGGTGAAGGTCCTGCGTCGCGAGCGACCGCACCAGGCCGGGCAGATCCGGGAACGCCTTCGTGTCGACGGTGAATGGACGATCACGATCCTGATAGTCGATGTCGAGCCATAGCGCGTCGGCGGGGATGTGGTCGCGGCGCAGGCGGTCGGCGATGCCCTGCACCTCGCCCTGCGTCATGTAGCTCCAGTGCGATTGCTGGAAACCCAGCGCCCAGAGCGGGGTGAGCGGCGGCCTTCCCGTCAGATAGGTGTAATCCTGCACGATCGCCTTCGGCCCTGCTCCGGCCATGACATAATAGTCGAGCGGCCCGCCTTCGGCACCGAACGACCAGGTGTCGCGCTCCGCTTTGCCGAAATCGAAGTTGCTGCGCCACGTGTCGTCGAGGAACAGGCCGAAGCTGGTGCCGCCGTCCTGCAGCCCGATCACGAACGGCACCGACTTGTAGAGCGGGTCCGTCGCCGGGCCGAAGCCGAACGAGTCGCTGTTCCACAAGGTGAAGGCGCCGCCCCGCCGGTCGAGCGGACCGGTCTTGTCCCCCAGGCCGAAGAAATGCGCGTCGTTCGGCATCGCCTTGCGGACGTGGAAACCGCCTGCGGTGTCGAAGGCCAGCGCGTCGCCCGGCGCGTCGTCGAGCAGCACGTGACCGGCACGGTCCGCGATCGTCATCCGCAGATGTATCCGGTCGAGCGTGACGGTGATCGCGGCGGTGGTCAGCCGCGTCTCGTCGCCCGATTCCACGACCGTGAACGGCACGCGGTGCGCCCGCACATCGGCCGGCACCGCCCATGACGCATCCTCCGGCAGCGCGGGATGGCCGGCGCGTACGCGCACGATGTCGTCCCGCGGCGCCGTTATCTCCAGCACCACGCCGCCCTGCGCGACCGTGTAGCGATCGGTCGTCCGCGCGGAGGCGCTGGCTGCCGTCAGCGCCATGGCCGCGAGCAGCACGATATGCCGGCCCCTCATGCCAGAACGAAGCTTGCCGGCGTGCCGCCCGTCGCCGACGGCGCGATCACGACGTCGAAGGCGCCGGGATCGGGGTAGCTCGTCAGATCGGCATGGACATAGCCCAGATCGGCCGCGGTCAGCGTGAAGGCGACGGTCGCGCTCTGGCCGGGCGCGAGATCGAGATGCCGGATGCCCTTCAGCACGCGGATGGGCTGGGTGATGCCCGCCACCCGGTCATGAATGTAAAGCTGCGCCACCTCGTGGGCCGGCCGATGGCCGGTGTTGGTGACGGTGGCGGTAACCGTCAGCGCGCCACCGGCCGCCATCCGCGCCGGCGCGACGGTCGAACCATAGGCGATCGTCGAATAGGTCAGGCCATGACCGAACGGATAAAGCGGCGCGTTCGTCACTTCACGGTATCGCGCCTTATAGGCTTTATCGTCGGTCAGCTGCGGCCGCCCGGTCGGCCGGTGGTCGTAGAAGAACGGCTCCTGCCCCGAGGCCTGGGGAAAGCTGACCGGCAGGCGTCCCTGGGGTGCGGCGTCGCCGAACACGAGGTCGGCAAGCGCATGGCCGGTTTCCGACCCCAGGAACCATGTCGCCATGATCGCCGGTGCGGCGCGCACCGCGCCGGTCAGCGCGAGCGCGCGGCCGTGGCGCAGCAGCACCACCATCGGCTTGCCGAGCGCGGCGAGCGCCTCGGCCAGCGCGAGCTGGGGCGCGGGCACGCCGATATCGACGCGGGCCTGCGCTTCGCCCGACATGCCCATGCTCTCGCCCACCACCAGCACGATCACGTCGCTCGCCCGCGCGGCCGCCATCGCCGCCGCGATCCCGCCGGCGAGCGGTGCCTCGTAATCCGATCCGCGCGCGACGTGCAGCCGCGCGCCCGATCCCAGCGCGGCGCGGAAGCCTTCCTCGATCGTGACGTGGTTGGCGACGTCGGGAAACACCGCCCATGGGCCCGGCAGGTCGGCCCGATCGGACACGGCAGGCCCGATCAGGGCGATCGCTCCGGTCTTGGCCAGTGGGAGGAGCCCGCCGTCGTTCTTCAACAGCACGACCGACTTGCGCGCCGCTTCCCGCGCCAGCGCCACCGTCTCGGGTCGGCGTATGTCCGCCGCCTCGCGCGCCGGGTCGAGCGAGCGATAGGGATCGTCGAACAGCCCGAGCGCTTCCTTCACCGCGAGCACGCGGCGCACCGCCCGGTCGATCACGGCCATCGGCACCCGCCCGGCCCGCGCCAGATCGGGCAAATGCTTCCAGTAGAGGCCGCTCTGCATCGAAATGTCGCAGCCCGCGGTCAGCGCCTTGACGACCGCATCGGGTCCGTCGGCGGCGTAGCCGTGCAGGATCAATTCCTCGTCGCCGGTATAATCGGACACGACAAGGCCGTGGAAGTCCCATTGGTCGCGCAGAACCTCGGTGAGCAGATAATGGCTGCCGGTAGAGGGCACACCGGCGATGTCGTTGAAGCTCGCCATCGTCGACAATGCGCCCGCGTCGAAGGCCGCGCGGAACGGCGGCAGATGGACCTGCCACAGCGTCGTCAGCGGGATGTCGGCGGTGTTGTACTCCATGCCACCCTGCACCGCGCCATAAGCGGCAAAGTGTTTCGGGCATGAGAGCATGCTCGTCGGATCGCGCAGGTCCTTGCCCTGAAATCCTTTGACGCGTGCGACGCCGAACTGCGCGCCGAGCCACGGATCCTCGCCCGACCCCTCGGCCACGCGGCCCCAACGCTCGTCGCGCGCCACGTCGACCATCGGCGCGAAGGTCCAGTGGAGCCCACGCGCGGTTGCCTCGATTGCGGCGGCACGCGCCGTGCGCTCGGCGAGCGATGGATCGAAGCTCGCCGCCTCCCCGAGCGGGATTGGAAACTGGGTGCGGAAACCATGGATGACGTCGCCAGCGAAGATCAGCGGGATCTTGTGCCGCGTCTGCTCGACCGCGACCTGCTGCAACGCGCGCCCGAGGGCCACACCCGAGCCGTTGAACAGTCCGGTCAGTTCGCCACGCGCGATCCGCGCCTTCAGCTCGACCAGCCCCTGGCGCTGGAGACCGGGATTGACCGCGGCGCCATCGTTGCGGACGGGATCGCTGTAGATCGAAAGCTGCCCGGCCTTCTCCTCCAGGCTCATGGCTGCGATCAGCGCATCGATCCGCGGCGCGATCCGGCCCGGCCGGGCGAGCAGCGGCCCCGTCGCCACCGTGACGGCCAGCGCGGAAGCGCCCTTCAGGATCGCGCGGCGTGAAAGGGTCATGCAGATGCTCCTCGAGAATGGCCGAGCCACGCGCCAGCCGCTGCGACGGGGCGAAAGCCGGCGGCGTGAAAGCCGCGACGGATGATGGGGCCGCTGGCAGCGCTTCGACAGAACCAGTCCCAGACGAGTCCGGACCGATGATTTTCCAGCCCGATCAGGATCGGTCCCTGATCGATGCCCAGATACTCGCCGCATACCCAGCCCGCGCGCGGATCGTGGGCGCCGGTCTTGGTCGGCATGTCGGCGGGGAAGCTGGGATTGAACGCGTCGACAAAGCCATAGTCGCGGTAGATCGCAGCGCCGTACCGCGCCCGCAGCGCACGGATCAGCGGCACGCCCAGGTCGGGCCTGAACATCACCGAACCGATCGCAGCCGTGGGCGCGATCGTACCGTCGTCGAACGACTCGCCGTCGCCGTCCTGGATGCCACGCGCGCCATATTCGCGGAACAGCACGCGCCGGCCGCGCACCGCACCGGACGCGTCTGCCGGCCCCTGGCACGCTGTCAGGCCCCAGCAGTCCGCGCCATAGCCGACGAAACCGCCGGGGTTAGCGATCGCATAGGCTCGCTGCGCCGCCGTCGCGCGCTGCGAGTTGATGAAATAGTCGATGCCCTTGCCGCGCATGAAGCCATCGGCGACCCCGCGGAAGTCGTACCAGCCATGGGAATATTGGTGGCCGAACATCGGCGAGAAGCCGAGCCGCGGTTCACCGAAGTCGCTGCGCCAGCTTGTCCCGACCGTCGCGCTCCAACTCGCCCATGTCTGGGGCGGAAGCGGGTGCGTCGGCGAGGCGAGACCGAGCAGATAGATCAGCATGCCCTCGTTGTAGCGATCCCAGTTGCGGTCGATCAGGCCGCGCGCATCATGGTCGCGCAGGCCCGGCTCCGGATGCCAGCCCATGCTGACGAGCCCGTTGTCGCGCGCCATGAAGGTCCAGTCGACGCCTTCGTACAGGCGGAGCGCTGTCGCGCGCACTTGCGCCTCGATCGGATCGTCACGGTCGAAATAGCCCGCCGCCGTCAGCGCGCCGCCCAGGAAGAGCGCGGTGTCGACGCTCGACAATTCGCACCGCCCGAACCGCGTGGCGCCGGCCATGTCGAGAAAATGGTAGAAGAAGCCCTTGTGACCGATGCTGCCGGTCGGCTCGGGCCCCTGTCGACCCCGCGCGAAGGTGGCCAGCGTCGTCAGCGCACGGCGTGCCGCCGCGGCGCGCGCGACATAGCCACTCGCCGCGCCGATGCAGTAGGCGGTGAGCGCGAAGCCGGTCGCCGCGATCGAGGCGAAATTCGGTGACGGCCAGTTGTCGGGTGCCAAGCCGGTCACCGGGTGCGCGGTGTCCCAGAAATAGCGAAAGGTGCGCCGGTGAAGATCGGCGAGCACCGGGTCCAGCGATCCCGCCCTTTCCGCCCTGACGGAAACGCCGCCGCCGAGTGCAAGGCCGAGGCCGACACCCCCGCGAAGCAGACCACGCCGATCCATATGCATCGCTTCGCTCCTCAAGACCGGCGCCCGCCCGCCGCGCCGTGACCGGGCGCAGCGCAACATCGCGCGATGAACTGCTCGTGCGACGGCATCAGCGACACGTTCGAGGCGATCACCTTTCCGACATGATCGATCAGCGCGTGCAGATCGGCGTCGGCGACCCAGTCGACCGCCGGGTGATGGGTGCGCGGGTTCAAGCCCTGGCCGAGCATCACCTGTACCCAACTCGCCAGCCCGAACATCTCGGAGCCATCGCGGAAGAATTGGCCATCGGCACCGAACAGGTCGATGTTGCGCTGCAGCGCCTCCGGCACGGTCATCATCCGCATATGGTTCCAGAACGGCGAATCATCCCGCTGCGTGACGTGGTAGTGCAGGATCAGGAAATCGCGGATGCGCTCGTATTCGAACGTCGATTGCTCGTTGTAGACGTCCTGCAATGCGACGTCGCAGTCGGCGTGCGGGAACAGATGCATCAGGCGGTTGATACCCGCCTGGACGAGATAGATCGCGGTCGATTCCAACGGCTCGAGAAAGCCGCCGGCAAGACCGATGGCGATGACGTTGCGATCCCACAACTTGCGGCGCTTCCCGGTCGTGAAGCGGATCGGCTTCGGATCGGCCAAGGGCTTGCCGTCGAGATTCGCCAGCAGAATATCCGCTGCGCGGTCGTCGGTGGTGAAGGCGCTGCTGTAGACATGGCCGTTGCCGGTCCGATGCTGCAGCGGGATGCGCCACTGCCATCCCGCCTCGCGCGCGGTCGAGCGGGTATAGGGGGTCGGCGGCCCCATCTTTTCACACGGCACCGCCAGCGCACGGTCGCACGGCAGCCAGTGCGTCCAGTCGTCGAACCCGACCTCCAGCGCATCGCCGATCAGCAATGCGCGAAAGCCGGTGCAATCGAGAAACAGGTCTGCGCGGATGCGCTCGCCGCTTTCCAGTTGTACGCTGTCGACGAAACCGCGGTCTCCACCCCGATGCACGGTGACGACCTTGCCCTCGACGCGTCGCACACCCTGCGCCTCGGCCCGGCGGCGGAGGAAACGGGCATAGAGCACCGCATCGAAATGATAGGCATAGGCGATGTCGGCGAGTGGCGAGCCCTTGGGGGCGTCACTCGGCGCTGCCATGAACTTGCCGAGTGGCGCGGCGACCGTGTTCAGCGAATAGGCGCCGATATCCTTCGCCTGCCCCCTGGCCCGCGCCTTCAACCAATATTGGTGGAACGGCAGCAGCCCCAGATCGCGGCCGATGGTGCCGAAGCCGTGGACGTAGCTGTCGCCGATCCGGCCCCAGTCGTCGAACCGGATGCCGAGCTTGAAGCTGCCCTGCGTCTCGCGGACGAATTCCGCTTCGTCGATCTCGAGCATGCGGTTGAAGGCGGAAAGGTGAGGGACGGTCGCCTCGCCGACGCCGATCAGCCCGATCTCCTCCGATTCCACCAGCGTCACGTCGATCTTGCGACCGAACATCTTGGAGATGGCAGCCGCGCTCATCCAGCCCGCGGAACCGCCGCCGATGATCGCCACCGACCGGATCGGCGCCGCGCCTTGCTGTTCCGTCATCGATCACCGTTCAGGGTTTGAGTGCCGCGATCCAGGCACGCCTCGCATACCGGAACCGGTCAGGAAACGGGTGGCGTCGGGGCTGCGCGGCACGACGGCCGCGACCCGGGTAGGCGCCCGGACCGCGGCTGCCGCCGAACCGCCTAGAAGTGCAGGCCCGCCGAGAACTTCACCGTGAAGGGCAGGCCGGTCGAGGTCGAGCGGTTATACTGCGCTGGTGCGAGCAGGTTGACGTTGCCGTACGGCAGCCCTCCCGTGACGCCGGCCGGCAGTTGGGTGTTGTAGAAGATCGCGTTGGGATCGTAGTTCTTGAAGTTGAACAGGTTAAGGATGTCCGCGCGGACGAAGCCGCCGACCGACTTGTAAAACGTCACGTCCTTGGACACCTGAAGATCGATGTCCTTGTAGCCGAGGAAGCCGTTCGGCCGCCGGCTGTAGAACAACGACTCGCCGCCATAGGAGTTACAGGCCGCCGAGCAACCGATGATGGTGGTGGCGTATTGCGGCGTCGCCAGCGTGACCTTGGTCGCGGCCGAGATGCCCCAGAACAGATCGCGCGTGTAGGTCGCCACGATCCGGTGCGTCGGCACTGCGGTCGCCCGGACATAGGGATACAGGTAGCTGTACGGCAAATCGAACAGATACTGGTTGCTGTTGATCGAATAGGGGTTGGCCCCGCCCGCGAGATTGTTCTGTTCGGCATAGGACAGCGTGTACGAGATCGTCGCGCTCCAATGCGAATCCCGCGTGTACGCCTTCTGTGCGCCGATGCCGAGCTGCAGCAGCCGGTCCTTGGCACCGTTGTCGAACAGGATGAGCGAGCCCGCGCCGGGCACCCCCGATGCGCCCCATGGGATGCCGTTCTGGAAATAGGAGCCATCGCTGTAGCGGTTGCCGAGCCGGCCGACGATGCCGTCGAAGCTCTCGATGTACGACAGGGTGACTTCGGTGTTCCAGTCGCCGATCTTGTTGCGCATGCCGAGGCTGAACTGGTCGGAATGCGGCGTGCGGATGTTGTTGTGCAGCAGATCGATCTCGTGGGAGCTAGGCGCGATCGGGATCGTCGCCAGCCCCGCCGCCGTCAGATAGCTCGGATTGTAGGCATAGCAGTGGTTCGCCGAGTTGACGTCGTTCGCGGTGGCGCAGGCGCCAAACGAATCCGTGGTCTGCGCAGACGGGAAATAGACCTGCGGGTTGCCGTTGAGCGCAATCTTCAGCTGCTCCAGCGCCAGCGTGCCGAAGAGGTTGCGGTTGTATGCGCGGGCATAGCCGCCGAAGATGACGTGCCGGCTGTCGCCATAGACGTCGTAAGAGAAACCGAGGCGCGGCGAGAAATTGTTGGGCGCATGGCGGTTGGCGCCGGTGCTGATATAGTCGTTGATGTTGTAGCCGGGCGTGTTGCCGTTACCCTGCGCAAGGACGGAGGCGTAGCTCTGCGACACGGTCGAGGAAAACGGCCCGTTGATGCCGGCGACGACATAGCCGGGCGTCACATAGTTCAGATAGGCCGGCACCTCCTCGCGATCCCAGCGCAGGCCGAGGTTCACCGTCAGGTTGCGATTGATGTTCCAATCATCCTGCACATAGGCGCTGTACTGCTTGTCGGTGGTGGTCACGCTCGGCGACGCGACGCCGGCCGACAGCAGCGGGTACTGCACCTCGAACGGCGCGGCGGCGACCCCGTTGGGGGTAACGGCATAATAATAGGTCGCGCTGTTCAGGTCGTTGCTCGCATTCTGCGAGGTCAGCTTGATCGAGTTGAACGTGAAACCCACGCGGAACGTGTGGTCGCCTGCCAGCTTGACGTTGGGCACCGTCAGGTCGTCCTTCGCGGTCCAGCCGCGCTGACGGCTGATCGCGCCGATCCCCGATCCCGCACCGCCGACGACGATCAGCGTCGTTTGCTGCCCGTTGATCGTGCCGTCCGGATAATAGACATATTGCTGCTGCGGCGTGGTCGTGGTCGCGATCGTCGACGTGTTGGTATTCTGGTAGCCGACCAGCGCTTCGTTCGTCCAGCTCTCGGCGTTGTGCTGCCAGCGGAAGTCGGCGCGGCGGTCGTCGTTCTTGAACGGCGCACGAGTCGAGGCGGCCGCCTGCCCGGTATTGCCACTAAGCGAGTTTTCGAGGCGAAACTTGATCGTGCCCTCGAACCGGTCCTTGTCGGTCGGCTCCAGGTCGATCTTGCCGAAATACAGATTTTCGGTGAACGGGTTCGTCACTGGGCCATATTGGCTGGCGATATTCGCGGGGAGCACCGCCACCGCCTGGGCCGGCGAGATACCGGAACCGGGCACGACGCTGTACTGGTTCGACAGGTCCTTGTGTTCCCAGGTGAAGAAGAAGTGCGCGATATCCTTGACGATCGGGCCGCCAAGCGCGACGCCATACTGCTTGCTCGGCACCTTCGCCTTGGCGGTGTCGCTCGCTTCTTCGGCTATCGTGCGCGCGCGCAGATTCTGGTTGGTGTACTCGAAGAACGAGTCGCCGTGGAACTGGTTCGTGCCCGACTTGGTCTGCGCGATGATGACCGAGCTGCCGGCGTCGCCATAGGCGGCGCTGTAGTTCGACGTGACGACCTTGTATTCGCCGATCGCAAGCTGCGGGAACGGGTTGCCGGGATCGCCATTGCCCTGCGGGCCGCCGCTGCCGGTAATGCCGGAGCCGCCGTTGATGAAGTCCTTCTGGCTGACGCCGTCGATATAGACGTTCACCGACGAGGCGAGCTGTGCGCCGCCGCGGAGCGATGTGTTGCCCTGCGAATCGACCTGGAACTGGACGCCTGGAACCGTGTCGGCGAATTCGAGGAAGTTGCGCGTGATCTGCGGTAGCGCGGCGATGTCGTGCAGCGTTACGAACTGGTTCACTTCCGACGAGTGTACGTCGGTCGTCGGGCGCGTGCCGCGTACCACGATGTCGCCTGCCGCCGCTGCGTTCGCCGCATCCAGGTCCAGGACCGACGTCGATGCTACCGTGACGACTACATCCGCCGCCTGCGCACCGGCCACGACGTGGTAGTTGCCGGGCTGGAGACCGGCGATGACATAGGTGCCGTCAGCCCCCACCGTCGCACGACGAACCGAGCCGGTATTCACCTCGGTGGCCACGATCTCGACGCCGGCCTGGGCATGGCCGCGAAGCGTCGCCTGGGCGAGCTGGGCAAACGCCGCCGTTGGCGCGACAATTCCGCCGGCGGCGGCCATCGCCACCGCGGATGCTCCTAGCCGCGCAAGGACGGCCGCCCGCTGAAGACCCTTAACTTTCATGTTCCACCCCCTCATCCAGACTGCCAATCCAGTCCGTACGGCCCTCTGCGAGACCTCGTTCATCCGTATGTATCCGGTTACATTTGAAACGCAAGCAGGCGCATCGAGGACGACCGCTCGGCTTTCGGAGTGTGGCATCGCCGCCACAATCGCTGGCGGCCGCTCGATCGGGATCGGTATCCGGGGAGGCGTCTATCCTGGCCGCGTGGCGGCATGGGGATCGGCAGAACCATCGTTCCCGTCGCTGCTGGCCCTGACGATCAGGTCGGGGCAGAATTGCTGAAGCAGGGGCGGCGCCGGTCCATCGCCGAGCATCGCGATCAGCGCACGCAGAGCGACTTCCCCGATGTCTGCGGCCGGCACGCGGAGGGTCGTCAGCGCAAGGTGGCGCGCGAGTGGAATATCGTCGAACCCGACCACCGCGACATCCAGCGGCACGCGCACGCCGCGGGATCTCAATGCCTGCATGGCGCCGAATGCCATCATGTCGTTGGCGGCAAACACCGCGTCGAACGCGACGTTCGACGCGAATAGCCGATCGATCGCGCGCGCGCCTCCGTCGTCGCGAAAATCCCCCTCGATCAGCACCGGCGGATCGCCGCCGAGCGCGTGAAGAGCCGCAACGAACCCTTCGCGCCGCTCATCCGCATCATAGTTTCCCCGCGGCCCCGTGATGTGGACGATGCGCCGTCGACCGATCGCCAGGAGATGACGCGCGGCGGCGTGAGCACCCTCGCGATTGTCGACGCCGATCGTCGGCCGTTCGCTGTTCGGTTCGCAAAAGACCTGGAGGCAAGGGTGGTCGGCAGGGACGAGTGCGTCGATCTCGTCTGCGCGCAATTGCGGTGCCATGACGAGCAGCCCGTCGACACGGCCGTGCATGGCGCGAAGCGCCTGGCCGGCCAGCACCGGATCGGCATGCATGGTGGAGAGCAGCAACAGATATCCCGCCTCGCTCGCTGCGCGATCGAACCCGCGGATGAGTTCGGAGAAGAATTCGCCGTGAAGGTCGGGTACGACGATGCCGATGGTGTGCGTCTTGGAGCGGGACAGCGAGCGGGCGGCGGCGTTGGGGACATAGCGCAACGCGGCAACCGCTTTCATCACCCGCTCGCGGGTAGCGGTCGTGACGTTGTCGAGGTCGTTGAGCGTGCGGGAAACCGACGCGACCGAGACATTGGCCGATCGGGCAACGTCACGAATGGTCGCAGCGCGTGGCTTCAATCCCATAGACCGTTCCTTGTCGATCGCCGGACCGGGTCGAACGCGTTTGGGGGGACATCGGCCATTCGCCATCCTTGCAGCATCGCTTGATGATGACGTGAGTCCCGGCTTTTATCCAGCCAAAGCAGAGACAGGGTTCCGCGCGGACGCCCGGGAACAGGCTGCCGGAGCGGGCCGAGCGCGGAGCACTCGCGCGCGGTGTAAAGGGTGGACGGCGAAAAGAGGCGATTTCCGGACTCGTCGGTTGCGATCGAAGGCGCTCGCACCGCGCGGGGGCGCCACGGCCTCGTAGGCGGGACGATGAAGCCGCCTGACCTGTTGTCCGGGCCGGTGGTTGGGCGCACATGGGGACGGCTGATGTCCGCTTCCTCGCTCACGATTGATCGGCGCTCGAACGCCTTTCTGATGATCTATGCGCTCGCCAATGCCGGCGGGGTAATCGGCTATCTGCCGCTGCTCACGCTCTTGCTTCCGCTGAAGATCGAGCGGATCGCGGGCAATGCGCGGCTTGACCTGCTGGCAGCGACCGCAGTCGGCGGCGCGTTGGTGGCAAGTGCGGCGAACATCGGCTTTGGCTGGCTCAGCGACCGGTCGGTCGTTCGCGGCAATGGCCGGCGACGATGGATGGCCGGCGGCCTCGTCGCGATCGCCGCGTCCTATCTCCTGCTCATCGGGGCGTCCTCATGGTTCGCGCTGGTCGCCGCGGTGCTGTTGTTTCAGGTCGCGATCAATGCGCTGCTCGCGCCGATGGCCGCGCTGATGGCCGACGAGGTGCCCGACATCCAGAAGGGCGTTGCGGGCGGGCTGACGGCGCTAGCTGGCCCGGTGGCGTCGGGGATCGGCGCGGTGCTCGTCGGTCTCGCCATGCTCGGTGAAGACGCCCGCATGGCCATCATCCCGGCCGTGAGCGCTATGTTCGTCGTTCCGCTGCTGATGACGCGGGCACGGCCGGCCGACGACCCCGCCATGCCGCTTCCGCCAAGGCCGGCACGTCGCGACATCATCGTCGCCTGGGCAGCGCGGCTGCTGGTGCAGATCGCCGGGATCGCGCTGTCGCTGTACTTCTTCTACTATGTCGAGAGCCTGGTACCGGAGATGCCCAAGGCCATGCTGTCCCGGTCCGTCGGCCGCCTCATCGCGCTCGCCGCCGTGGCGGCCTTGCCGGTCGCGGTGCTGCTCGGCCGCCTCTCCGACCGCGTCGGGCGCCGTAAGCCGTTCCTGCTCGGGGCGGCGGCGCTGGCGGCAACAGGTCTCGCCGCTATGGCGCTGGTCCATGCCTGGCAGCCGGCCGCGGTCGGCTTCGTCCTGTACACGATCGGGGCAGCCGTGTTCCTGGCCTTGCACGCCGGCTTCACGATGCAGCTCCTGCCCGATCCACGGCACCGCGGGCGCGACCTGGGGCTGGTGAACCTCACCAACACGCTGCCGTCCGTCCTTGGCCCTCCGCTCGCGTGGCTCTTGGCGACGCCGCGCGACTTTTCTGCGCTCCTGCTGGCCTTGGCGGCGCTGACGATCGCGGGCGGCGCGACGATGCTTGGGGTGCGGGGCCGCCGTTAGATGAGGCGGCGCTGCCTTCAGGTCATGGAACGTATGTGGTCGATAAAAGCCTTGAGGGGCGGCGGCACAAGCCGGCGGCTGGAATGATAGAGAAAAGGTCCCGAGAAGGGTTGCCACCATTCCTTGAGAACGGGTCGCAACGCGCCGCTCGTCAGATGAGGCTCCAACCAGCCCTCGAACAGGTGGATGACGCCAACCCCTGCGATCGCGGCCTCGACGGCCAGATCGATCGCGCCACCGATGCCGACGGTGAGCCTGGCCTGGGGATCGATGCGGATCACCTCTCCCGCGCGCTCGAACTCCCAGGGAGAGGTCAGTCGACCGCTGGCGAAGCGACCGAGGATGGAGGGGTGGGCAAGGAGGTCGCGCGGGTGCGCGGGGAGGCCATGCCTGTCCAGATGCGCTGACGAGGCGGCCGTGGCGAAACGCTGTACGCGCGGACCGATCGGGATCGCGATCATGTCCTGCTCCAGCCGCTCGTCATAGCGGATGCCCGCGTCGCAGCCCGAGGCCAACACGTCGACGAAGCCGTCCTCGGCGACGATCTCCACGGCGATGCCAGGGTGTGCGGCGAGAAAGCCGGGCATGATCGTTGGCAGCACCAGCCGGGCGGCGCTGACCGGTACGTTCAGCCTGAGCGTGCCGGTCACCCCCTCTCGCAGGTCGTCGACGGCGCCCAGCGCCGCAGCCACCTCGTCGAGCGCTGGCGCGAGCCGCTCGAGCAAGCGGGCACCAGCCTCGGTAGGCGTCACGCTGCGCGTGGTTCGGTGAAGCAGGCGGACGCCGAGCGACGCCTCCAGCCGGCGCACCGCTTCACTCAACGTGGACGCGCCGACGCCTGCCGTGCGTGACGCCTCGCGAAAGCCGCGGGCGCGTGCCACGGCCAGGAAGGCATTCAAGTCGGCAAGGTCAGGTGTCATTGTTCGTCTTTCCGCACGGCCTGTGCCGATCATGCCGGATTATCACCGGGGCCACCAAGCCCTAGCTAGCCCGGGAAGGAGACGATCCATGACGACCATCAACCAGGCAGGCAGCTTCACCCTCGGCGATCGCGCGGTCACCCGGATGGGCTATGGCGCGATGCAGCTCGCCGGACCGCATGTGTTCGGACCACCGAGCGACCGCGATGCTGCGCTGGCCGTGCTGCGCGAGGCGGTGGCAGCGGGCGTCACCCACATCGACACCAGTGACTTCTACGGTCCGCACGTCGTCAACGCGTTGATCCGCGAGGCGCTCGCCCCTTATCCGGATGACCTCGTCCTGGTGACCAAGGTCGGCGCGGTGCGCGGGCACGATGCCTCCTGGAACATCGCGGCGTCCGCCGACGACCTGCGCCGTGCGATCGAGAACAATCTGCGCAACTTGGGGCTGGACGCACTGGACGTGGTCAACTTCCGCGCGATGCTCGGCGGCGGCAACCAAGGCCCGACCGAAGGGTCGATCGCCGCACCCTTCGCAGCACTGGCGGCGATGCGCGAAGAAGGGCTGATCCGTCATCTCGGCGTCAGCAACGTCACGGAGCGCCAGGTCGCAGAGGCGAGGGGGCTCGCGCCGGTCGTTTGCGTGCAGAACCAGTATAATCTTGCCCATCGAAACGATGACGCGCTGATCGACGCGCTGATCGCAGACGGCATCGCCTATGTGCCGTTCTTTCCACTGGGCGGATTCAGCCCGCTTCAGTCGTCGCAGCTGGACGAGGTCGCCGCCGAGCTCGGCGCGACGCCGATGCAGGTGGCGCTCGCCTGGCTGCTGCGGCGTTCGCCCAACATCCTGCTCATTCCAGGAACGTCGTCAGTGGGGCATTTACGCGAGAACCTAAAGGCCGCGTCGCTGCAATTGCCTGACGAGGCGCTGGCTAAGCTTGACCGGATCAGCAGCTAGCCGGTGTGAAGGTCAACCTGAACGCGCGACCGTAATCGGGCGCTCGTTCAGGCGCAATGAATGGCGGTTCGTGGGTCTGATCTGCCGCTGCCCCGGTCAACGGCGATTTTCGATCGTCATCACACAGCATCCAGTTTTACGGACGTTCTTTCTGCAATTTACCCTTCAAAAAGCCTTGTCTTATGTTCATCTCTAATCCCGAAAAGGCGCAACGGACTGGGTTTGAGATCCAACATCTCTAGAACGCCAGCCGCAGGCCACCCTGTGCCGATGCCCGGCGATCGGAGTCGCCGCTTTCCCCCGACACCGCGCCGAACAGCGCAAGTCGCGGCGACAATGCCACGTCCGCCCCCAACTTCGCGGTGGCGAGGAGCGGTGCGCGCGGTGCCCCCGCCGCCAGCAGGGCGACTGCGCCGCCGCCGAACCCGGCCAGCGCATAGGGCGTACGCCCCTCGGCCTGATAGCGCGCGCCGATCGTCAGGTACGGCCGAACGCCCGCGGTGCCGAAACTCACGTCTCGGGCGAACGTCACGCCCCCGTCGACGAACGTCGCGGTGGTGCGCCGCCCGGCGACCGTGAGCGCGAATGCGGAGCTGCCCGTTTCGGTTACGCCGTCGCGCGTGGTGCGGATCGCGGTGCCGCCGACGCTCGGGCGCATGCTCCACCCTCCTGCCAGCGCAAGCGTCGCATCGATGCTGGCGTCCGCAACCCAGCTATGCAGGGCGTAGCGTGCGCTCTCCGTGCCACCGGGCACGACGCGGCGCGTGCTGGCATGGGCATCGTCATAGGCCAGCGTCGCCCGAAAGCCGATCGCGCGATAGTGCGCGCGTCCGTGGACGCCCGCGACCGCCCCGTCGGCCATCGTCCGCGCGCCAAGGCCGGCCAGCGACTGATGGTCGTTCAGATAGCCGCCGAACGCGCCCAGCGACCAGCCGGCGCCCGCCACGCCGATCCCGCCCAGAAAGCCATAGCCGTTGGTCGTGGTCCGTGCGGTGCCCCGCTCGTCATTCACCTCCAGCGTGCGCGTGCTGCCCAGCGTACTGGCAAAGGTGTAGAGGCCCGGTGTGTCGCGGTTCGGCGCGAATGCAGCGCCACGGGCGGCGTCCGACAGCGTCAGGCCGTTCTCCGTGCCGATCTGGCGCGCGGCGGCATAAGCCTCGGGCGTAAGCTGCGCAAAGGCGGCGGCGTTGGTGCCGCCCGACGTGGTGACCAGCAGCGGCACGGCGGCGAGCAGCGCGGCGCTCGACCGGCCGCCGACCAGCGTGTCGTTGACGTAATCGACGCTGCGCCGGACCTGACCTGTGTAGGCCGCGTCGTTCAGGAATTCGCCGAGCAACCGGATGCGGTTGGCATCCTGCACCACGAAGCCGAACAGCGATGCGGGCTTGGTGATGGTCGTGAAGCTGCCGGTGATGCCACCAGTGGCGGTCACGAGATCCAGCGAGGCGCCCGGCGTTACATTGCCCGACGGCACGAGTTGCAACGTCGCGCCACTTGCGATCGAAACGGCGCCGTTGACGACGAGCTTGTCCGACACCGCCGGCGTGATCTCGAACAGCGACACCGACGTGGCGCCGAGCGCGACGTTGCCGTTGACTGTCATCGTCCCCGGCGATGCGCCGGGGCTGAGGATGCCGGCCACCGTGATGGTGCCATTGACCGTCCCCGCCGAACCGAACGTCGCCCCCTGGCCGACCGTGAAGCCCGACGCCGCCAGCGTCGAGCCGGCGAGCCCGACGAGCCGGCCGCCCGTCAGCGCGACGCTGCCCAGCGATGCCATGCCGGAGACGGTCGCGAAGCCCGCGCTCTGCCGATATACGGCTTCGTTGGCGATGGAAGAGAAGGCGACGGGCGCGGCCGCGCTGCCACCCGCTACGTCGATGCTGTTGCTGCCGGCGCCGCCGTCCACCGATCCGACGAAGCCCCCGGCGATGACGAGATGGTTGTCCGCCGCCCCGAAGGCGACGGCGGAGGACAGGCTGGCGTCCGCGCCCACCGTCAGATTGCCCGCGATCGCGGTCGCCGCATAGGACAGCGCGCCGCCTGCGAGCGTCAGCGTGCCCGATCCTTCCGTCACCAGCCGCTGGAAGCGGGTGAGCGTGCCGGCGCGTAGCGTATAGTCGCCCGCCGACAGGTCGAGCGTCGCGGTGCTTGCCCCCGTACCGCCCGAGACCGTGCCCGCGAGCGTGCCGCCGGCGGCGAGGCGGAAGCCGTTGACGCCCGCGCCGAGGTCGATCGCTCCCGCAAGCGTGCCGCCGCGCGCCACCGTGATCGTCTCGTTCCCCGAAAAGGCGAGCGTCGCGCCCGTGCTGCCGAGCGTTCCCGAAACGGTGAGGGCGCCGCCCGCGAGGCTCACCGCCTGGAAGCCGGTGACTGAGCCGGAGAGCGTGACGGGGCCGGCGGTCAGGAGGCGCAACGTGTTGGTGCCCGCACCGCCGTCGTAGCGGCCCGCGAGCGTCGGGGCCGTCGTCGCCAGCGTATCGTTGCCGGCGCCGAGTTGCACCGTCCTCAAATCGCGGTCGAGGGTGACGGTCACGCCCGTCGAGCCCGTGCCGATGATCTGGCCGACCGTGTAGGTGCCGCTGGTCAGGGCCAGGCCGGTGCCGCTCAGCGTTACCGTGCCGAAACTCTGGTCGAGCACCAGCCCGAGCGTGCCGCAGCCGTCCACCGCCAGGTTCTGGAAGTTGGATCGCGCGCCGATGCCGGTACGGTCGCCGGCGAGGACGACGCGGTACAGATTGGTGCCCGTGCCGCCATCGACTCCGCCTTGCGCCGTGCTGCCGACGCCCTCCACGAACGTGTCGTCGCCGGACCCGAGCTGGACGCGGCCGCCGATCGTGCCGTTATTGACGACGGTGTCGTTGCCGTCGGCCAGAGTGATGCCGCCCGCGATCGTACCGCCGTTGACGATGGCGAGATTGCCGCTGCCGGCGATGCCGGTGACGGTGGTCGCGCCCGTCGTCGCCAGCGACTGTCCGGTCGCGACCGTCAGCGTGCCGCCCGCCAGAGCGATGGTGCCGACGGCAAAGGTGCCGGAATAGACACCGATGCCCGTACCGGTCTGCGTGACGCTCGCGAAGTTGGCGATCCCCGATGCCGCCAACGTGGCGGTGCCCCCGGTCGCGTCGACGACGAACATGTTGGTGCCCGCGCCGCCGTCGACGAGACCCGAGACAATGCCGCCCGCGCGCTGGATGAAATAGTCATCGGCATGACCGAGCGTGACCGTGCCGTTGATGGTACCGGCATTGTCTGCAATCAGGGGGGACGGACCGGAGTAGTTAAGATAGTCGAGGCTCACATTGCCGTTTATCGTCCCGGCGTTGGTAAGCGAACCGCCCGAGACCCGGATTGCATACTGGTTAGTCCCTCCGGAAATTACACCGCCGGCAAGATTGGTGATGGTCATACCGTTATAGCCGCCGACGATGGCGGCGTCGGTACGACTAGCGATTGTGCCCGAGTTCGTAACGGACACAGTCGTGTACGACCCCTGTACGGCGTTCGCCCCGACGTCGATCGTGCCACTGTTATTCAAGCTATCGACGTTGACGATGCCCAAGGATGATGTGCTACCCGCCTGCCGGATCACGCCTGTGTTGATTACCGTGCCCGTAGCCCGGATGCCCGTGCCGCCGGCAAGCAGGATCGATCCTGTGTTGGTCACGCTTGCTCCTCCACCGACCGCCGCGAGCCCCGCGCTTGTGGACGCGTAAGTGGTCGTGTCGGCGACATTGATGGTGCCCGCGTTGACGAAGCTATCCTGCGCCGAAAGCGTGATCCCGCTTGAGAGATTGCCATATTGGTCTGTGCGCGTGATGGTGAGGGTGCCGTGGCTTGTGATCGCCAGCCCGGGTATGGCGGCGGCCGTTGTTCCGGATGTAGGCTGCGCCGCAACAACGGCGAGCGCGGGAGCGTTTGCCGTCACGAAGTCGGCGGTCACGTCCACAGTGCCGTTCCCAGCGAGGATCAGTGGCAGCGTTTGCGGTGCCGTAGTTTTCAGCACCAGTGATGCGCCCGCGACGAGCTCGTAACCGGCAGTCGCAAATGGTCCGACGGGCCCCAAGACGGCGCTAACTTGCCCGGTGACTCGGTAGCGTAGCAGGCCACCGTTGCTGGTTACCGTACCGCTGATACCTGCAAACAATCCGGTACCGGTGTTCGCCAGATCGGTCACCAGCGTGTCGCCGCGCCCAAGCGCTAAATTGCCGTTAAGTATGCCGCCCGGAAGCGCGACGAAGTTATTCGCGTTGTTAACGCTGCTCTGCGACGAAAGGAAGGTGACATTGCCATTGATGGTCCCCGCATTGAAGACGGTGCTATTGTATACGCTCGTCGAGCCATAGGGGTCGACTCCAGTGATCGCATAAGCTCCACCTGAAATCACACCGCCTTCGAGATTGTTGAGCACGCCATCGCTCGACAAGCCTACAGCGGTGCCCATCCCCGTTGCTGCGATCGTACCGCTATTGTTCAGCAGGATAGACGTGACCGCGCCATAAGTCGCGCCTTCGATCCGTCCTGTGTTGACCGCCGCGATGTTGCCCACGCTGCCAGTCAGTTGGACGGCCGTTCCAGACGAGGAACGAATCAGGCCACGATTGTCCAATGCGCTCGAGAACTGTTCGATCGCGGTACCCGACGCGATCACCGATCCAGTGTTGAGTAGAGTGCCGCCCGATTGCGCCACCCCGTTACCATTAGCCGCTATCGTCCCGCTGTTGGTAATCGCAGTCGCACCCAGATCGATCGCATACAGCCCTTGCGTCACCGTGGCTTGGATGCCGCCGGCATTGATGAAGTTGGGAGCCGCATTCGTGACATAATAGGGGCGGAGGAATGCTTGCCCGTTCGTCGTGATCGTTGCTTCGTTCCGGATCGTGCCTGCCCCGGCTAATTCAATCGTGCCCGGCGCGACGAAGCCGCTGGTGAGCGTGACCGTCGCACCTGATGCCGGTGCCAGACGCAGGCGTTGGAAGCTCGTCGGCAACGTCACGGCGGTCGCAATGCGCAAGTCTGCCGCGGGCGCGAGCACCACTGAATTGGTGCCTGCCCCGGCATCAAGCGTACCAGTTATTCCCGTCACCAGCGTCGCGGAGCCATTGTAGAGCGCGTAAACCAGATCGTTGCCGATGCCGAGTGTCACATTCCCCATGATGCGGCCTGCGGTCGAATCGACGGTAGCGTAGAAGCCGGTGCCCTGCGCAGGAACGTCGGTTACGTTGCCGGTGATCACTCCGGCGTTCGTAAGGGACAATTGAGAACTGGCCGCGATGGCTGTGCCACCGCTGGTGGCGATGCGACCGCCAGCGACATTGATGATCGTTATAGAGCTCCCCTGCACGGCCGCTCCGGTTCCGGCATTGCTGATGGTGCCGCTGTTAGTCAGCGGCTGCAGTTGCCCAAGGTTTGCGATCGTCGCCGCGTTCGACGATGACCGGATCGTGCCGCTGTTCGTCCAAACACCTGCAGTCGGACCCGCATCATAGGTGGTCGTCTGGTCGACCGCACTGCGCGTGGCTCCGTCAATCAGCCCCGCGTTAGACAAGCGGCCGACAGTTCCGACGATCGCCCCAATCGACCCCGTCGCAGCGTTGCTGATAACGTCGAAGCCACCCCGCGCGAGGTTCGACGATAGCAACGCCACGCCACCGGATCCACTGATGGTGCCACCATTGTCCAGACCCGCAATCGCGTAGCCCGAGTTGTTGCCCAGCGATGTGCCAATAATGATGCCGCTCGTTCCGGTCACGAGAGCTCCAGCCATGACAGTGACTGCCGAGCGGGTGCCGTAAGGATCATATCCTCCACCCGCCACGCCGCCCGAAAGCAGAGAAATCCCAGCTTGCGTGCCGCCGTCGACCGTACCGCCGATCAGTACTGAAGCGACCCGGTAGTTATAGGTTGTGGTACTGGCGGGCACCTCTACCGCGATCGCCGCAGCGCCGGTGTTCGTCACCCTCGCACCGCTGGCGACGGTTAGCGTCGTAGCATTCGTCGTAACGCGGATGCCGTTCGTGTCCGTCCCTGTACAGGTGGACGAACCGTTTGTAACAGTTGGATCAGGCGCGCACTGCGCTTGAGCATTGGACGGCAGCGCACAGCCCCATGCCAGCACGCTCGTGCCAAGCGCGAGCGACAAGCGGCGGCGATGCGCCCATTCCAATGCGGTCATCCTGAGTTCCCCCTGCTTCGACCAGCTGATCGAGCAGAGCGGATAAGATGACGGATCGTTTAGGTCGTCAAGCCCTCACACCGGCGCCGGTGGCCTCCCCGGCCTGGCGTATAGACAGCGCAGGGGCCCCGGCATCGAGGATGTGAACGATTGGTCACGTATCGGAAGGCCGCCGATGCTTGAGCGTCACCCGTTGGTTTCGAGGCCCGCGAACTAGTCGGCGTAGCGCGTGTTCCTGGCCATGTGCCGGTTCAGGTCTTCGTCGCCGGCCCACCAGACCGGGCCGCGTTCGCCGAGCGCCACCTTGGCCACCTGTACGGCGCCCCGCGCGGACCGCAGCGCGGCAGGATCGCCACCGGCCAACGCATCGCGGACGGCGCGGCGCGCCTTCATCAAGTCCGCGACATGCGCCTGGCGCAGCTCGTCGGAAAGATCCGGGTTCGCGCGGCGCCATAGCTGGCCGCGCACGACGATGTAGCGGCCGTCGGGCGTGACCGGGGGCGCCGTCACGCTTTCCGGCGCAGCAGCCAAGCGGCGATGCCGGCGATCGCGACCGTTCCGGTGGCGCCGGCTGCCATGGCGACGTGACGCCGCTGATCGGGACGCCGCCGCCCGCCGTCGGGGCCGCTCGGCGCCATCGGCGGATCGTACAAGGCGCCGCTGGTGTCGTCACCCGCAGCCGCGCGCTTCGACCAGATGTCGAGAAAGCCGCTCATGACTGCGGCGCCCAGGTTCGGCGTGGCGAACTGGCCGAGCTTCAGCGCGATCGCCGGCGCGCCGACGACACTGGTGTTGCGCGGGTGCCTCGCCAGCCGGACGACCGCCCGTGCGACGCTTTCCGGGGCGAGCGCGCCCGGCGGCAGCGAGAGCCTGGCACCGGTATAATTGCCGGCGTGATCGACGCCGGGCGTGTCGACGAAGGTGGGGTACACGTCGCACACATGGATGTGCGGCCGCTTCGACAATTCGCCGCGTAGCGCCTGGCTGAACCCGCGCAGGCCGAACTTGCTGGCGGCATAGGCGGCCGCATAGGGGGTGGCGACGAAGCCGCCGACCGAAATCATGTTGACCCAGATGCCATGGTCCTGCCGGAGGAAGATCGGCAGCACGGCATGCGCGTCGTTCATATGGCCGACGAGATTGGCCTCGATCACGCGCGCGTGATCGGCCATCGGCACGTCCTCGTAACGGCCAAGCACGCCGACGCCGACGCAACTGAACCACAGATCGATGCCGCCGAGCCACTGGCTGGCCTCGGCGGCGAACTCGCGAACGGCACCGGCGTCGGTCACGTCCACGGTGCGGAGCTGCGCCTGCCCACCCGCGTCCCGGCACCGGTTCGCGATGTCCGCCAACCCCGCTTCGCCGCGCGCGCCCAGCATGAGCCGGGCCCCTTGCGCGGCGAAGGCGATCGCGGTCGCCGCACCGATCCCGCTCGATGCGCCGGTGATGACGACGCGGAGGGGCGCCTCGGTCATCGGCCGATCGCGTCCTTGACGGCATCGGCCGCTTTGCCGAGCAGGCCCTTCTCGGCTTCCTTGGCCTCCGCCTTGGTCTTGAACGCTGCCCCTTCCGGCTCGGCGGGCGGCGCATAGACCGAAAACAGCTTGAGCGCGTCTGCGCCCTTGTTGATGACGTTGTGCTCCGAACCCTTGGGCACGACGACGAGGTGGTTGGCGCCCGCCTTGGTCGAATGGCCGTCGATGACGAACTGCGCTTGGCCTTCGACGATGAAGGTCGTCTGATCGGCGGGATGAGTCTCCAGCCCGATCTCCTCGCCCGCGGGGATGCTCATGAGGACGATCTGCACTTTGGGATCGCGATAGACCTCCTTCTGCCACAACGCATTCTTGCGCGTGAGATCGACCATGTCCTTGTTGAAGATCGCCATCGTTCATTCTCCCGTCCGTGTCGTGACGAGGACGAACGCGGGGCGGCGACGTTCCTGAAGAAAGCGATTCGATTGTCGTTCGAGGGTGGAACCCCGGGCGTGGCGGTCCCGGTCGACGGTCCCCGCGCACCCGCTCCGATGCCGCGCTAACTTATTGACGGGATTGGCTTGCCGTAAGCGATGCCGCCCTGCATCCTCCGCCGCGAGGGAGACGAGCATGCGTTGGATGGCGATGTTAGCGGCGGTCGGACTGGCGGCGCCCGCCATGGCTTCTCCGCCCGACCGGACGGAGCGGTTGCTCGCCGAACTGGCCGATGCGCCGGGGCCGTCGGGCTATGAGGAAGCGGTGCGCTCCATCATGGCGCGCGAACTCACCCCCCTGGCGGACAAGGTGAGCTATGACGGGGTCGGTTCGGTCATCGCGCAGCAGGGGAAGAGCGGCCCCAGGGTCATGCTCGATGCGCATATGGACGAACTGGGCGGGCTCGTCCGCCGCGTCACGCCGGCCGGCTTTCTGTCGATGCAGATGCTGGGCGGCTGGCTCGATCAGGCGCTGCCCGACCAGCGGTGGATCATCATCGGTCGCAAGGGGCCGGTGCACGCCGTGACGGGGATCCGCGACATCCACGTCGTGCCGGCGGACGAGCGCACCAAGGTGTTTCCCCGCGACAGTCTGTATCTCGACGTCGGTGCGCGCAACGCCGCGGAGGTCGAGGCGCTGGGCATCGGCCCGGGCGATCCGGTCGTGCCCGATTCGCCGTTCGTCGCGTTGCCGGGCGGCCGCTATCTCGGCAAGGCCTGGGACGACCGGGTGGGCTGCGCGGTCGTCGTCGAGGCCTTGCGGCGCCTGCGCGCGAGCGGCCATCCCAACCAGCTTTTCGTCGCGGCCACCGTGCAGGAGGAGATCGGCCTTCGCGGTGCTCGGACGGCGGCCGACGTCATCAAACCCGACATCGGCATTGCGATCGAGGGCGGGATCACCGGCGACAGCCCGGGCCGCAACCCGGAAGAGACGCAGGCCAGGCTGGGCGGTGGCCCGGGCTTGTTCCTCTACGACAGCAGTACGCTTCCCAACCGCCGCTTCGTCACGCTGGTAAGCGACGTGGCGGCGGCCAAGGACATCCCGCTGCAGCGAGACCTCGTGCAAGGCTATGGCGACGACAGCGCGGCGATCCAGGCGACCAATGGCGGCGTTCCCACCATCAACCTGGTCGTGCCCGCGCGTTACACCCACGCGCACAACGGCATCATCGATCGCGCCGATTTCGACCGCACCGTCGATCTGGTCGTCGCGCTGATCCAGCGCCTGGATGCGCCCACGGTCGCGAAGATGCGAGACTTCGCACCGGAGCGTTGAAGGTGGAGTGAGGCGCCGATCACATCTGGACCGATACGGCCGGGCGCGCGTCACACCGCGTCCGATCGGCTGTTCGGCGGATTTCCGTAGAGGGTCGTCTCGCCATAGCTTCGGACCAGGAGCGTGTAACGCTGCGCCAGTTCCAGATGCGCACGCCGCGCGCACTCGCTCGCTGCCGATCGAACGCGTTCGAGTTCCTGCTGGGCGCGTCTGAGGTGATGATCGCGGTCGGAGCCGTTCATGGCGACCTCCTGGTTCTGGATCGGGCCGTCGCTAGATCAGGTACGATCCGTCGGGGCGCGATGCTGCTGCTCGAAACGCTCGACCGCAACTTGCCCTCGATCGGCCCAGATCCCCCCCGATGCGGCCGAGACGTGGCGCGAGCGACAGAGCTACGCCGCCGCGACCGGGACCCTGGCCCATCATGGCATCGTCGTGCGGGCGGACGGGGCCGACGTCTATGTCGCGACGCGACGCGCGTGGCAGCCGCTCGTCTGCCGCATCGTGCCGACGCTCGGCTACGAGATCGGCGAGATCGATCGCCGTGACGTCGAGGTGTCGGGAACTCCCGGGTGAACCGCGGGCACCCAGCCAGGGCGCGTGGGTGCGTCAGCGCGGGGCCAGCACGACGGTGGTGGGCTGCGCCGACAGTGCGATCGTCTGCGCCCCGCGCTCCGCCGTGCCGGTCGCGACGGCATAGCGGCGCCCGCCCGCGGTGGTGGTCTCCAACCGCAGCCGGGCCGACGGTGTGGTCGCATCGGCCGGGTCGAGCGTCAGCGTGATCGCGCCGGTTTTGGGTGCATAGCTGGCGGAGGCGATCTTGCCCGCCTCCAGCGTGATCCACGCTCCTGCAGGCGCCACGAACAGGCGCGCGCGGGCGCCATCCTTGGGCGCCACCGTCACCTTGCCACCGGTTCGCGTCAGGTTGCCGCCATAGGCGAGCCAGCCGAACGTCGCGTCGTTCACCAGATACGTCGCCGCGGCATAGGCATGGCCGAAAAAGCCCATGCCGTAATCGCCGGTATAGGGATCCCAGGCCATGCGATCGGGCCAGCTGTGGAACGCCGCCGAGCCGAAGCCGTCGCGATCGATATTGGTGATCCCACCCATCATCCCGCCATAGGCGACGCGCAGCAGGTGCGTGTCGGCCGGGTTTGCACGGTACGCGTCGAACAGCGGGACCGCGTTGAGCGCGGAGCCATAATGGTGGATCTGCCGCTCGATCCGCGGATATTTGCCGCCGTACAGGAAATCCCAGTAGCGCCGAACATTGCCGTTATAGCCCCAGCTCGGGATCGTCGGATCATAGCCCAGGATCGCCTCGCGGGTGGTTTCGGCCTGCGGCTGATAGCCGAAATAGCGCATCCAGGCATAGACTTCGGGCTGGCCGGTCGAGTCCCAGGCCATCTCGCTGCCGAAGGGATAGCGCAGCGTCTTCCAGTGATCGGCGCGGTCCTTCATCAGCGCCTCCATATGCGTCGCCTCGACGGTCATGCCCTCGCGCTGGAGATCCTTCAGGATGTCGACGAACACGTCGCCCTCCATCAGCCCGAACTGCGTGTAATAGGGCGCATCGCGCATCATCGCGGTCACGGTCGTATAGGCATGGTCGAGATACCATTTCCAGCCATGCGCGCTCACCAGCCCCGGATGGTTGCGCGCCAGGCGGTAGAGCACCCAATGGCCGATCGCGACATGCGGGTAATTATAGGCGCGGCCGAGATCGTCGGCATCCTTGTGCGACCATGACGTCCAGCTTCGCCAATTCTCATTCGGGTCGTAATAGCCCGGATGCTCGGCCGGGGCGTAATAGAAGAGGCTCTTCTTGACCGCGCCGGCATGGTCGCCGCCGGCGACCTGGAGGTTGCCGACCACGGTCTTGTCGACCAGCGTTTCCAGCTTCCCAACTTCGGCGGGGTCGGGATTGTCGAGCTGCTTCATCATCGCCGCGACCCAACTTCCGGCGCCGCCTTCGTCGCTCATGCCCGAAATCCACACCCGCGGTTCCTGCGTGACGATCCGGCCCGCTTCCTTGTCGTAGGTGAGGATCGCGGGGGTGCGGTGGAACGGATCGGCGGGATCGTCGAACCATTGCCGCGTGGTGGTGAAATGGCCGATATCGGCCATCACCTGGTCGAGCGGCTTGGTGATGGCATAGCTCACCGTCTGTACCGTGCCGTCGGCATAGGTGATGCTGAGCCGTGCCGGGCCCCAGCCATGCGCCTGCACGGCGTAGCGCACCCAGCTCTTGGCGCCGGGAGCCGGCGTGGCGACCAGCGCGCCCGCTGGGAAAGACTCGATCCTGGCGACCTTGCTGCCATAGTTCAGGAACAGCGATGCGTGGAGGTCGGTCGGCACGACATAGCCGGGAATGCCGACCGCGACCGGGCGATGCTGCGCGGCGAGCGTCGCCTCGATGCCGCGAATATCGGGCGATTGCACGAAGCGCACGCCGATGTCGCGCCGTTCACCCGGGGCGAGCGTGATGCTGGTCGGCGCGTTCCACGGGGTGCCGGCCTTGCTCCATTCCCGGTCCGCATAGCCCTTCGATGCGAGGGTCCAGTCGTAAAAGCCTTCCGACGTCTGGCTGCGCCGGCTTTTCTCGGTGAAGGTCGCGTCCCTGGGCGCATCGCGCTCGGACGGCAGCGGGACATAGGCTTCGAGCGGGCTGTGCCCCTCGGGCAATACCAGCAGGGCCGGGCCCTTGCCGCTCAGCCGCGTGACCTGGAGATAGCCCGCGTCGCGCCCGATATAGGGATCGACGAAGCTGGCGGCGGCGTGCGCCTGTTCGAGCGTGCGGCCGTCGATGATGTTGTCGAACACCATCGGCATGCCGAGCACGCCGATCTCCACCGGCGTGCGCGCCGTGTTGACCAGGGTGAAGCGCAGCGCCGGGGTGCCGCCGACATCGACCCAGCGGCGCTCGACCCGGATCGGGATGCCGTCGCCCATCGAGGCTGTGATGTCGGCTGCGGCCAGCGTGGTGCCGCGCGCGGGCAGGATCGTGATCGCCCGGCGCCGGTGCGCCGAGGCGAAGTCACGCCATGCGCCGCCGGGGATGCGCAAGCGGATGTCGATGTCGCCGACATGGTTGTAGCCGTCGCCCTGGCGCTCTGCCTCGCGCGTGCCGGGCACGAAATCGAAGGTCGGTTCGGCGAGCGGCGACAGGCCGGCGAGCGTCTGCGTATCGCGCCGCAGGACGAGCCGTAGCGCACCGACGCGCAGCGAAGTGGTCGCGATCGGCCGGCAGACGGGCTTCGGCGGTTGGGCGTCCTGCGCGGTGACGGGAAGCGGCATCGCGGCGGCCAGGGCGAGTGACAAAGCACGCAGCCGTCGGATGGATGGCATCGGCTGTCTCACTGGTCGGCCATGGTGGATGCGCTGGGGTGCAGGAAGGCGGCGTGGGCCGAAGGCGCTTTGCCGGGCAGGTCGCATTCGGTGCTGCGGTTTGGTCGATGGATCAGGCGCGCGGAGCAGGACGGCACGGGCATTCCCCTTTCGACCATTTTACAGCAGCTAACCCGTCGCCACGTCAACGCACATTATACGATATAAGATCGAGGTGGTGGTGACCATCTGCACCTCTACGTCCTGGAGGGCGAGTATCTCGTCCAGGTGGGGGATACGCGTTTTCTTCTGAAGACGGCCGACTGCATTCTGGGTCCGCGGGGCGTTCCCCATGCATGGGCGTTCGTCGCGCTCAAGACGGGCCGCCTGCTTCTCAGCTATGCGCCGACCGGAAAGATGGAGGCGTTCTTCAACGCATAGGAGCAACTGGGCTTCAGCGCTGGCGGCTATTCCAAGGGAAGGATGCCGCCTTGCTGCGATCCTATGGCATGGAGCGTATGGGGCCGCCGATCCCGCTCTGATCGCGTTCCTTTATCAGTGCTGGCCATCCGATCGCGGCCGCGGCAGGGGTGTACGATGACAGCCAAGCGATTCTTCCGACATGCCGGACCTGCGTTGGCGCTGGCGGCGCTGATCGGGGCTCCCGGTTGCGTGCCCGCGGGGCATGTCGCGCCGCCCGCGGCCTCTGCCATGCCGGTGTTCGATCCCGTCCGCTTCTTCGCCGGCAGCACGCATGGCACGGGGACGCTGCATATCCTGTTTTCGAAATCCCGCAGCACGGATGTGCGCGGCATGGGCCTGGTAAGCCCGGCGGGCGAGATCACCCTGGATCAGGATGTCGTGCAGGGCGACGGCGCGGCCAAGCATCGCACCTGGCGGCTGCGGCCGGCCGGGCCGGGTCGATATACGGGCACGCTGACCGATGCGGTGGGGCCCGTATTCGCCGAGACCCATGGCAACGCGCTCCACATCGCCTTCGTCATGAAGGGAGGGCTGAAGGTCGAGCAGCGGCTCTATCTGCAACCCGGCGGGCAGGTCGCGCTCAACAGGATGACGGTGCGCAAGGCGGGGATCGTCGTGGCGCGCCTGGACGAACGGATCGAAAGGCGCGAATGACCGCAACCCGAGGCCTGACGGCCGATCCCGCGCACCGCACCGATGCGGGCGGGGATCACGCCCCGGTCGCCCCGACCGAACACCACCTCGTCCACCGAACGGGCTGGTTGCGTGCCGCCGTGCTTGGGGCGAATGACGGGATCATTTCGGTGTCCAGCCTGTTGGTCGGCGTCGCGGCGGCGCCAGCGGCAAGCCATGCGGGCGTGCTGCTGGCGGGATCGGCAGCGCTCGTGGGCGGTGCCTTGTCGATGGCGGCCGGCGAATATGTGTCGGTCAGCTCGCAGTCCGATACCGAGCGCGCGGACCTTGCCCGCGAACGCGCCGAGTTGCTACGCGCACCGGAGCAGGAAACCGCGGAGCTCGCGGCCATCTATGTCGCGCGTGGCGTGTCGCCCGCCGTCGCGCGGCAGGTGGCCGAACAGATGATGGCGCACGATGCCTTGGGCGCACATATGCGCGACGAACTCGGCCTTACGGAAGAGCTGGCCGCGCGCCCGCTGCAGGCGGCGTTCTCGTCCGCGCTGGCGTTCACGACCGGCGCGATCGTTCCGGTGCTGGTCGCCGCCTTCGCGCCGCACGACCGGGTCGTTCTGGCCGTGTCGGTGGTCGCGCTGCTGCTGCTGGCGCTGCTCGGCGCGATCGGCGCGACGATCGGCGGCGCGAGGATCGGGCGCGCGGTCGCCCGCGTCACCTTCTGGGGCGTCGCCGCGATGGGCGCGACGGCGGCGATCGGTCACCTGTTCGGCACCGCGGGCTGACCCGATCGCGGCGCGCGTGACGTACCTTAGACCGGCTGCATCATGACGCGAACAGCGACGCGGCCTTGTGCACGCGTGTCACGCCGGCATCGTCGGTCGTGGCATAGGTGAAGCCGGGCAACAGGCAATAGGCGCCGATCCGCCCCCGCGTGTCGATCGCGAGGAAGCCGACCTGAACGCCCTTGATCGCATCGCCGCGCAGGGCCGCGATGTGGCGGACGACCTCCTCGCATGCCTGTTGCGCGGTGCGCCCGGCCCTCATCGAGGCGACGACGCGGGCGCTGCCCGCCACGCGCGTCACCTCTTCGCCGAGACCGGTCGAGGTGGCGCCGCCGACGCCCTTCTCGACATACAGGCCGCTGCCCACCTGTGGCGAATCGCCGACCCGGCCGCGCATCTTGAACGCCATGCCCGATGTCGTGCAGCCGCCCGCCAGCCGCCCCGCCGGATCGCAGGCGAGGATACCGATCGTATCGTGATCGAGCGCGCCGCCCGGCGTGCGATAGGTGCCGGTCTCGCTGTTGGCGACGGGGCGATAGTCCTGTGTCTTTAACCATTTGCGCCACGCCGCCTCGGCCGGCGGGGTGAGCAGCGCGACCTTGGGAAAGCCGCGCTCGCGGGCGAAGCGTGTGGCGCCTTCGCCGACGATCAGCGTGTGAGGCGTATGCTCCATGACGGCGCGCGCGACCGAGATCGCATGCACCGCATCCTCCAGCGCGGCGACCGCGCCGACCTGGCCGGCATCGTCCATGATGACCGCATCCAGCGTGACGTGCCCGTCGCGATCGGGATAGCCGCCATAGCCGACCGAATGGTTGTCGGGATCGGCCTCGGGCACCATCGCGCCCGTCTCGATCGCGTCGAGCAACGTGCCCCCGGCACGCAGCCGCGCATAGGCCGCATCGTTGGCGGCCGCCCCGAAATCCCAGGTGGAGAGGATCAGGCACCGCGGCGGATCGCCTGCACCAGTTGCCTTGGCCGCGAGCGGGGCGGCCAGCCCCGATGCGCCGATCGTCGCCAGAAAAGTCCGCCGATCGTTCATGTGCCGCCCTTCGATTTCGAACCGATTTGCCCTTCGATATCGTTGAACGGGGCGCGCCCGCAAGCGCCCCGTCCAGACCGGTCGGATCAGAAACTGGTCGTCACGCCAATCGCGATGTTGCGGCCAAGGCTGTCGTAGCGCGCGGGGATCGTGTTGCTGCGCGCCAGGCTGATATTGTACGAATTGGCGAGGATCGGCGGATTGCGATCGAGCAGGTTGTTCGCGACCAGCCGCAGGCTGTAGCGCTTGGCGATGTTGAACGTCAGCGCGAGATCGAAATAGCTGACCGGATCGATCCGCGCGAACGTCGTCTGTGCGTTGGCCGCGGTGCCGCCGATCGCGGGATCGCCCGAATTGTTGGCGCTCGTCAGCGCGCCCACATAGCGCCAGTTGAAGGATGCGTTGAAGCTGCCGTCGGGCAAGGTGTAGGTCGTGCGCAGGCCGTGTGCCCATTTCGGCAGCAGCTGCCCGCAGCCATTGCCGTAATAGCCCGCGCAATTGCGCAGCGGCTCTACGGGCGAGTCCTGCCCGCCGGCAAAGGTGGTGAGCGATCCGTTGAAGCCGAAATTCACGCTGCCCGCGCCGCCCAGAGCGAGTGTGTAATCGCCCTGGAAATCCCAGCCGCGCGCGATCGAGAAATAATAGTTCGTCGTGCCCTCGCGGATGAAGCCGCTCGTCGGGTTGCCCGCGGCGGCGGCGTAGAGCGTGCCGTTGGCGGCACGCACGATCCCCGAACAGAAGAACGGATCGCCGTTCGAGCGCAGGCAGCCATCGGTGTAATAGCTGTCGTCATTGAAGCCGAGCGAGTTGTCAATCTTGATCCGGTAACGATCGACCGAGAAGACGAGGCCACGGACGAAACGGGGCTTCACCACGATGCCGTAGGTCTGGGTATAGGCGGTTTCCGGGTTGGCGGTGAAGCCGCCCGAGCGCACGGTGCACTGGTCGTTCGGGCACAGCAGCGTCGCGCTGCCGTACAGCGCGTCGGACAGGCCGGTCGCGCGGCACACGTCGCGCGAGGCGAGCGGCGCGGTGGTGGTGATCGTCTGGCCCGGATGGGCGGGATCGGCGATCTGGCGCGGCACGGGCGCGCAGAAATCATTGCCCGACGCGCCCTGCTTGGTGAAGCTGATGTTGCTCGCCTGGAAGGTTTCCACCACGCTCGGCGCGCGCTGCGCCTTGTTGAACGACAGGCGGAAGGTGAGGTCGGACACGGGGGCAAAGACGCCCTCCATCTTCCACGTCGTGAACGTGTCGGGATTGCTGTTGTACCGCGACACGCGGAACGCGCCGTTCGCCTGGAGCAGATCGGCGAAGCGCTTGTGCTGCACGAGCGGCACCTGCAATTCGACATTGCCTTCCCAGACATGCTGGCGAAGGTCGGAATCCGATCCGCCATTGTCGTTGTAGAAGGCGGCGTTGGCGGTCGAACTCTGTCGGTCTTCGCGATATTCGACGCCCAGCGCGAAGGCGAGGCCGTCTTCGGCGAAGGGCGACGTGATGCCATATTTGCCGAGATCGCCCGTTACGTTGGCCAACACGTCGTAGAGCTGGCCGACGGTCTTCTGCTTCTCGACGCTGTTCGCGCCGGAGATATAGTTCAGGAGCGCCGGACTGCCGCCGCCCGCGCTGAACGCATCGAATGCCACGCAGCCCGGATCGGTGCCGTTGATCGTGGCCACGCATGTCGGCACGCCGTTTGCGTTGACGACGTTCAGCGTGTTGTTGACGCGGCCGTAATCGGGCAGCGTCGCGGGCATGTATTCCTGTTGATTGCGCGCGTAGACGCCGCCGACGTCATAGGTCCAGGCCTCGCCGATCTTGCCACGCACGCCGCCCGTCGCGCGGAGGCCGGTGTTGACATAGGTGTCGTCGAGATACGGTACGTTGAGGCGATAGCGCACCTCCAGCGGCACCAGCGCCGCCGTGCCCGCCGCGGCGCCGCAGAGCGTGGTCGCCTGCGAGGACGAGAGATACGGATTGTTGCAGTTCACCTGATACGGGCTGGAGCCATAGGCGGTGTAGCTGAAGACGCGGTTCGGGAAGCGGTTGATCGATTTGTCGCGGAACCAAAGGCCCGAGCCGTAGACCTCGAATTCGGGGGACAGCTTGAGCGAAACAAAGCCGCCCGCATTCAGCCGGTTGTCCTGGCGCTGGTAGGAATAGCCGTCATAGGGATTGGCCGCATTGTTCGCGCCGATGCCGTAAGGCACGAAGGTGCGCGAGCCGTCCGGATTGTTGACATAGGCGGTGCCGTTGTTCGCGCCCGAACGCGGTGAGATATAGCCGCTGACGGAATAGGTGGAGAGCGAGCAACTGAGCGGGCCGTCTTTCGTCGTCTGCAAAAGCTGGCAGGCCGAGGTGGATCGTGAGGCATAGGGCAGCAGATCGGCATGCCGGTAATCGACGAAGCCCGAGACGTGGAGCTTGTCGTCGAACAGCGCGGTGCCCGCCGTCAGCGTCAGGTCGGCACGGCCGCCGTCGTTCGTCGTGCCGAACTCGGTCGGGAAGCCGGACGCCTGCGCCTGTTGCGTGACGATGTTCGGCTTGTTGTCGTGGTTGTAGAAATTATAGTTGGCGTCGAGCCGCAAACCCTTGAAATCGGGTTTCAGGATGAAGTTGACGACGCCTGCGACCGCATCCGATCCATAGACCGCCGATGCGCCGCCCGTCAGCACGTCCACGCGCTCGATCAACGAGATGGGGATGATGTTGAGGTCTTCGCCGTTGATCGTGCCGAGGCGCTTGCCGTCGATCAGCACCAGCGTGCGTTCGAAGCCGAGGTTGCGCAGCTTGACGCGTTGGCGCCCGTCGGAATCCTGGTAGTTTTGCTGGCTGTCGGGTGCGACCTGCGGAAGACGGTTCAAGACCTCCTCGACGTTGATCGGCGACTGCGCCTTGATGTCGAGCGCCGTCACCGATGTGATCGGTGCCGCGGCGGTGGAATTGGGGCGCTGGATGCGCGAGCCGGTCACCACGACGTCGAGGCCGGCAGCGTCTCCCGCCGACGCCTGCCCGGTGATCGCGTCGGACCGCGTCTGTGCGGAATCGGCGACGCTGCCCTGCGGCGGATCGGCTTGCTGGGCCGTAGCCGGCGTGGCGGCGAAAACCAACGCTGCGCCGAGTGCAGCAAGCGACGTCGTGTTGCGAAACCCCATCAACTTTCCCCCTTTTTCGCAGCCTGCTTTGCATGGCCACGGAAGGAGTTTGTCATACTAATAAAACAGCCGTCAATACCAATCCAAGTCCATTGTCTTGCAGTTGGTATTAATTGGACAGCGTCTTGGGCGCGCGAATTCGCACGCAGATCCGTAAAGCCGAGCAAAATCGGTGAGATAAGGATTGCGGTGGTGCCGGTTGCAGGAATCGAACCCGCGACATCCAGTTTACAAAACTGGCGCTCTACCAACTGAGCTAAACCGGCATCCGTGCGTCTCCATGCTTCACCGCACGCCGAAGGTCCAGCCCTCCGTCTGCGCGATCGCGTCGGTCATGCCGGGCGGTGCCCAGAGCCGGGGATCGGCGGCGTTGGCGCGCAGCCAGGCCGCGGTTAGGATCGCGTCGGTCGAATGATCGTCATAGCGTGCCAAGGCGGCGTGGGGCGTCGTGCCGAACGCGGCCAGCGCCGCGTCGAGCGCAGCGGCGTCGCGGATCTTGCTGCGGCCCTTGCGCATGCCCGACGCGCGCGCGGCGATCGCGGTGTAGATCTCGACCACGACGAGGCCGGCATCCGGCACGCGGTCGAACGGCCAGACGGCGGCCCGGTCCGCCAGATGGTGGAGCAGGCGCATGCCGGCGAAGCTCGCCTTGGCCACCTGCGCCGCGCCGATCGCATCATAGACGGTGGAGGGCTTGCGCGTGCCGTCGGTCGCGCGTTCGCAGGCGCGCCAGTGGAGGAAATCGGCCTTGGGTCCGTCCGCCGCGCCCAGATAGAAATGGCGTCCGCGCCGCGCTTCGAGGAACGTGGCCGCGCCCAGATCGGCATCGTCGCTCGCGCGGTCGACGAACGCCCATAAGGCCCGCGCGTCGCGCGTCGGCGGTTCGCCCGGCAGGTGCGCGCCGCGCTCGACAAAGGGCGCGGAGAAGCTGAAGTCGAAGCCGACGAGCATCGGTTCGCCCGCATGCGCGACGAGCCAGTCGAGAATGGCGGTGCGCGACCAGGCGCGATCCGGCGGCGGCACCAGCATCGGCGCGGCGCTGCCCGCGGTGCAGGTCGCGAGCGCGATCCCCTTGTGTCGGCTGCCCTTCGCGCCCGACCAGTCGATCGCGGCGAAGCGGGTGAAGCGGCCCTGCGGCGGGCGGACGCCCGCGATCACCGCTCGCGCTGCCGCAGCGACTGCCAATGCGCGAGCCGCTCGGCGATGCGGCGTTCGTGGCCGCGGTCGGTGGGTTCGTAGAAATGCTGCGGGGGCAGTTCGGCCGGCCAATAGTTCGCGCCCGAAAACCCGTCTGCCGCATCATGGTCATAGGCATAGCCCTTGCCATAGCCGATATCGCGCATCAGCTTGGTCGGCGCGTTCAGGATGTTGTCGGGCGGCATCAGCGATCCGGTTTCCTTCGCCGATCGCCACGCCGCCTTCTGCGCCTTGTACACCGCGTTGGATTTGGGCGCGACCGCCAGATAGACGCAGGCCTGCGCGATCGCGAGTTCGCCTTCGGGGCTGCCGAGAAAGTCGTAGCAATCCTTGGCGGCGAGGCACTGGACCAGCGCCTGCGGGTCGGCCAGCCCGATATCCTCGATCGCGGCACGCGTCAGGCGGCGCAGCAGATAGAGCGGCTCCTCGCCCGCGGTGAGCATCCGCGCGAGATAATAGAGCGCGGCGTCGGGATCCGAGCCGCGGATCGATTTGTGGAGCGCGCTGATGAGGTTGTAATGGCCCTCGCGATCCTTGTCGTACACCGCCACGCGGCGCTGGAGAAAGGCGGAGAGGCCGGCGGGGTCGAGAGGCTCGGGCAGATCGACCGAGAAGAGCGTTTCGACCTGGTTGAGCAGGAAGCGCCCGTCGCCGTCCGCGCTGGCGACCAGCGCGTCGCGCGCGGCGGCGTCGAGCGGCAGCGGGCGCTCCATCTCGGCCTCGGCGCGGTCGATCAGCAGTTCGAGCGCGGCGCGGTCGAGCCGGTGGAGGATCAGCACCTGCGCGCGGCTGAGCAGCGCCGCGTTCAACTCGAACGACGGGTTCTCGGTGGTCGCGCCGACGAGCGTGACGGTACCGTCCTCGACATAGGGCAGGAAACCGTCCTGCTGCGCGCGGTTGAAGCGGTGGATCTCGTCCACGAACAGCAATGTGCGCTTGCCCATCCGCGCATGGTCGCGCGCTTCGGCGAACGCCTTTTTCAGCTCCGCCACGCCCGAAAACACCGCGGAGATCGCGACGAAACGCAGATCGACCGCATCGGCGAGCAGCCGCGCGATCGTCGTCTTGCCCGTGCCCGGCGGGCCCCACAGGATCATCGACGACAGCCGCCCCGCCGCGACCATCCGCCCGATGGCGCCCTCGGGCCCGGTGATGTGATCCTGCCCCACGACCGCGTCCAGCGCGCGGGGCCGCAGGCGATCGGCGAGCGGTGCGTTCTCGTGGAGCGGTTCGGCGGGGGCGGCGGGTTCGAAGCCCGCGAAGAGATCGGCCATGCCCTCATGTAACGCTTTTCGACGGCGCGGGGAGGGGGACGCATGACGCTCCGGTCGGCTAGCTCAAAGATATATCTAGAGGGATCTTGACTCTTATTAACGGAGATATATCTTGGAGCCATCACGATACATGGAAGGAAAGACGATGTTTCACATGCACGGCCGCGATGGCGGCCCACGGGGCGGACGCTTCGAGCGCGGGCCCTTCTCGATGAGCTGGGAAATTCATGGCGAGCGCCATGGCGGCCGGCACGGTGGCGGGCGCGGCGATGGCGGCGGGCGCAGCCGGCGGATGTTCGACGGCGGCGAGCTGCGGCTCGTTCTCCTGAAGCTGATCGCCGACGCGCCGCGCCATGGCTATGACCTGATCCGCGAGATCGAGACGATGACCGGCGGCGCCTATGCGCCCAGCCCCGGCGTGGTCTATCCGACGCTGACGTTGCTGGGCGACATGGGGCTGATCGCCGAACAGGCGTCCGAGGGCGCGAAGAAGCTTTTCGCGGCGACCGAGGAGGGGCGCACACATCTGGGCGAGAATGCCGACCAGGTCGAAGCGCTGGTTGCGCGGCTGACCGGCTTGGGTTCGGAACGGTCGCGCCCCGATCACGCGCCGATCCGCCGCGCGATGGGCGCGCTGCACCAGGCGACGCGCGACCGGATCGCCCGCGGCGACTTGAGCGAGGATGCGCTTCACGATGTGGCGGCGCTGATCGACGAACTCGTCCGGAAGATCGAGCGCTTCAAGTGAGCGTCTCGGTCGCCCGCGTGCCGACCCGTTCGGCCAGTCGCTATCTCCAGCAGCTCGCCAAGCATTGGAGCCACAAGATGACGGTCGTGTTCTCCGAGCAGGAGGGCACGATCGACTTCCCGAGCGGCGCGCGGCTCGCGATGCGCGCCGAGAGCGAGAGCCTCGACGTGATCCTCACCGTGCCCGAGGGCGAAGACGTGGAGCGGATGCGCGAGGTGGTGGCGAGCCATCTCGATCGCTTCGCCTTTCGCGAGGCGCCGCTGACGTTCGACTGGCGGCCGGGGTGATGCGCCGTCAGAAGACGCCGGGCACGAAGCGCTTCACCCGCGCGGCATAGGCATCGTAGCCTTTGCCGAACTGCCGGCGGAGCAGCGCTTCCTCGTGGCGGATGCGGAACCAGGTGCCTATCGCGTAGAGCGGCAGGCCAACGATCAGGTTGCGCGTATGGCCATAGGCGACCGCCATGGCGATCGTCAGCAGGAACAGCGCGACATAGATCGGGTGGCGCACCACCGCGAAGGGGCCGGCCTGCACGAGCTGGTGATCGCTGCGGGTGCGCGCGACGAGGCTCCAATTGGCGCCCATCGCGAGCGACGACGCGCGGAACAGCGCCGCCGCGCCGAGCATCAACCCCAGCACGACCGCCGCCTCGGCCAGCGCCTTGGCCCCGAGCGGATCGAGATCGACGATGATCGGCCCCAGGCCGCCCGCGGCGATCCCGCACCCCTGTACGCCGATCCAGAACCACGAGGCACGCGCCCGCGTTTCCGCGACGGTTGTGGCGCGGCGCGCGCGGCGCCGCGCGCCCAGCAGCGCGACGAAAAACAGGAGGAAGCCAAACGCGAAGGCGGCGAGCCCCGGCAGCCCGACGGCGTCGACGGTCCAACGGATCATGCGCCTGTCCCCCTCATGCGCACCGTTCTATTGCGGCAACACACCACGCGCAAGCGGCCGCAGCCTTGACGCCAGCAACACCCCGGCGCCGATCTGCAACAGCCCATAGGCGCGCCGGCGGCCGGGCGCCCCGCCGAACGGCTTCACCAACGCATCGACCGCCGCAACATCGGATCGCCACAGATCGACATGCCGGCGCGGCTGGAGCAGCCCGAGCAGGCCATCGCCAATCATGAACACCGCCGCCATCTCGGCGGTGCGGCGCAGCGCGAGTCTTGTCATTTCTTCTTCTGGGCGGTCTGCCATGCCTGATACTCCTCGACGGCGATCGAGCGCTTCAACACGCGAGCCGCGGGATCGATCACGACATGCGCATTCGCCGGCACCGAAAGGCGGCCATGGCCGTCCGTCATCCGCACGCGCACGATCCGTTCGCCGATCTGCACCTCGACGGGCATCGGGAAGGGGGTGCCGGCCGCCGTCTTCCACGCCAGCGCCAGCGTGTTGCCCGTGCGGGTCTGGATCAGTTCGGGAAGCGCGGCCTGGCGCAGATAGGCATCGAAGAACCAGCCATAATCCTTGCCGGTCACGCGCCGCACGAAGGATTCATATTCGCACGTCGAGCCGAAGCGCGGCGCGAAATTGCCCGGCTTCGGATCGGTCCGGCCATAGACTTCGAGCCGGGTGACGGCGGCGAACGCCGCATCGCCGATCAGCCCGCGCAGCGTGTGGAGCATCCACGCGCCCTTGTAATAGATGTCCTGACCCGGCCCGCCCTTGCTCGTCTCGTACACCTGTTCCTCGGTGCGCAGCGTGCCCGACACGATCGGCTTCAGGTTCGCGATCTGATTGCGTTGCGCGTCGAGCATCACCGCATAACGGGCCTCGCCCTCGCGCCAGCGGCCATAGAGCGGCTGCATGTAGCTCTCATAGCCTTCGTGCAGCCAGTAATCGTCCCAATTGGCGGCGGTCAGCTGGTTGCCGAACCATTCATGGCCGAATTCGTGATGGAACAGCCAGTCGAATCCCTCGGGCGCCTTGGCATAGCCATTGCCGTACGCGTTGATCGTCTGGTGCTCCATGCCCTTGTGCGGCGTTTCCACCACGCCGACCTTTTCGTCGGCGAAGGGATAGGGCCCGACGACGCTTTCGTAGAAATCGAGCGTTGGTGCGAATTCGGCGAACAGCGCCGCGGCCTGCTTCTCCTCGCCCGGCAGATACCAGTACATCATCGGGATCATGTTCCCGAAACGGCTCTTGTAGGTGCCGCTGATCTCCTCATAGGGCCCGACGTTCAGCGCGATGCCATAGGTGTTGGGGTGGCCGGCTCGCCAGTTCCAACGCGTCCGCCCGTCGGCCAGCGTATCGACGCCCAGCAGCACGCCGTTCGACGGCGCCTTCAGCCCCGCGGGCACGGTGATGTGAAGCGTGGCCACGGCCGGCCGGCCTTCGGGAAAATCGAGGCACGGCCAGAAGATGTCGCAGCCGATCCCTTCCGCGGTGGTGGCGAACCAGGTCCGGCCGTCCGGCGTCTTCGACCAGACCATCCCCGAATCCCACGGCGCCTTCACCGCGACATGGGGCGTGCCGCCATAGACGATCCGCGCCGTTACCGATCGCCCCTTGGCGAGCGGGTGGGGCAAGGGGACGAACAACTGCCCTTCCGGGTTCGACCAGGTCCCGGGCGCGAGCGGCACGCCGTCGATCGCGATCGCGCTGACGGGCAGGTTCCGGTCAAGATCGATCACCAGCCGGCCGAGCGGCGCGGTTGCGGTGAAGGTCAGCGTGGCGATGCCCTCGAGCGCCTCGCGGTCGGGCAGTATTTCGAATTGCAGGTCGGCGCTGTCGAAGCGCATGGCGCGCTGTTCGGGCGGGCGCGCGCCGCCCGAGATTGCGGTCTGCGCGGTGATCGCGGGCTCGCCCTTGGCGGGAAGCGCGGCAGCGAGAAGAAGCGGGAGGAACATGGAGAAGGGAATAGGCGGCGATTGATGGAATCGCCATACTCCCCATATACCGAGCCAATGCCGCTTCCCGTTGAAGCGGCCCCGGAGTTCGCATGACCCAGACCTACCCCGTGCTTCCGCTGCGCGACATCGTCGTTTTCCCGCACATGATCGTTCCCCTGTTCGTCGGCCGCGACAAATCGGTCGCCGCGCTGGAAGCCGCGATGGCGGCCGACAAGGAGATCTTCCTGGTCGCCCAGCTCGACCCCGCCGAGGACGATCCCGATCGCGAGGACCTTTACGAGGTGGGCGTGACGGCCACCGTGCTCCAGCTCCTGAAGCTGCCCGACGGCACTGTCCGCGTGCTGGTCGAGGGCAAGCTGCGCGCGCGCCTCGACGAACTGGCGGCGGCCGAGGACGGCCATTTGACCGCTACGGTCGTGATGCTCGACGAGCGCGAGGCCGAGGGTATCGAGGTCGAGGCGCTGATGCGATCGGCGGTCGACGGGTTCGAGGCCTATGCCAAGCTCAACAAGAAGCTGCCGAGCGAGACCGCGCAGCAACTGGGCGAGATCGTCAAGGCCTCGCAACTGGGCGACGCGATCCTCGCCAACATCCAGGTGAAGGTGGCCGACAAGCAGGCCGTCCTCGTCGAGGTCGATCCCGCCAAGCGGCTGGAGATGGCGCTGGCGCTCATGGAGGGCGAACTCGGCGTGCTGCAGGTCGAGAAGAAGATCAAGAGCCGCGTCAAGCGTCAGATGGAGAAGACGCAGCGCGAATATTATCTCAACGAGCAGTTGAAGGCGATCCAGCGCGAACTCGGCAATGACGGCGAGGAGGGCGATGGCGACGAGATCGCCGAGCTGACGCAGAAGATCGCCACGATGAAGCTCAGCAAGGAGGCGCGCACCAAGGCGACCGCCGAGCTGAAGAAGCTGAAGACGATGGCGCCGATGAGCGCCGAGGCGACCGTCGTGCGCAATTATCTCGACGTGCTGCTCGGGCTGCCCTGGGGCAAGAAGTCGAAGATCCGCAAGGACATCGCCGCCGCGCAGGGGGTACTAGACGAGGATCATTACGCGCTCGAGAAGGTGAAGGACCGGATCGTCGAGTATCTCGGCGTGCAGGCGCGCACCAACAAGCTGAAGGGGCCGATCCTGTGCCTCGTCGGGCCGCCCGGCGTCGGCAAGACCTCGCTCGGCAAGAGCATCGCCAAGGCGACGGGGCGCGAGTTCATCCGCCAGAGCCTCGGCGGCGTGCGCGACGAGGCCGAGATCCGCGGCCATCGGCGTACCTATATCGGCTCGCTGCCCGGCAAGATCGTGACCAACCTGAAAAAGGCCGGCACGTCGAACCCGCTGTTCCTGCTCGACGAGATCGACAAGCTCGGCCAGGACTTCCGCGGCGACCCGGCCTCGGCGCTGCTGGAAGTGCTCGATCCCGAGCAGAACGCGAAGTTCAACGATCATTATCTGGAGATCGACATCGATCTGTCGGACGTGATGTTCGTGTGCACCGCCAACACGCTCAATCTGCCGCAGCCGCTGCTCGACCGGATGGAGATCATCCGGCTGGAGGGCTATACCGAGGACGAGAAGGTCGAGATCGCAGAGCGGCATCTGGTCGCCAAGCAGATCGAGGCGCATGGGCTGAAGCCCGGCGAGTTCACGCTGACGCCCGAGGGGCTGCGCGCGCTCATTCAGCGCTATACGCGCGAGGCGGGGGTGCGCACGCTGGAGCGCGAGATCGCCAAATTATGCCGCAAGGCGCTGCGCCAGATCCTGGAGGGCAAGACGGCGAGCGTGACGGTCACGCCGGACAATCTGTCCGACTATGCCGGTGTACAGAAATTCCGGCATGGCCTCAGCGAAACCGAGCACCAGATCGGCGCGGTCACCGGCCTCGCCTGGACGGAGGTGGGCGGCGAATTGCTGACGATCGAGAGCGTCACCGTGCCCGGCAAGGGGAGTGCCAAGATCACCGGCAAGCTCGGCGACGTGATGAAGGAGTCGATCGAGACGGCGTTCAGCTATGTGAAGGCGCGTGCACCCAGCTATGGCATCAAGCCCAGCCTGTTCCAGCGCAAGGACGTGCACGTCCATCTGCCCGAAGGGGCGGTGCCGAAGGACGGCCCCTCGGCCGGCATCGGCATCGTGACGTCGATCGTCTCGACGCTGACGGGCGTGCCGATCCGCAAGGAGGTGGCGATGACAGGCGAGGTCACGCTGCGCGGCCGGGTGCTGCCGATTGGCGGCCTGAAGGAAAAGCTGCTCGCGGCGCTTCGCGGCGGGATCGAGACGGTGCTGATCCCGGCGGAGAACGAAAAGGATCTGGCCGAGATCCCGGCGAACGTGCGCGAGGGGCTGACGATCGTGCCGGTGGCGCATGTCGACGAGGTGCTGCGTCTGGCGCTTGTCGAGCCGCTGATCGCGATCGATTGGACCGATGCGGACGAGCTTGCCGCGCTGCCGCCTGCGCCGATCGCACCGGTGGGTGGGGAAATGCACCACTGAGCGCCATTCGGCGCACGATCCGCCACGTTTCGTTACGGGAACGTGGCGGATTCGTTTGACTTGGGGCAGCACGCTCGCATTATTGGGGTTCGCGTGCGCGCCCCGACTCCGGCGCGCGCCAAGCATTTCCGGGGGTAATCGAGTATGAACAAGCAGGAATTGATCGGTACGGTCGCGGACACGTCCGGGCTCACCAAGGGTGACGCGAGCAAGGCGGTCGAGGCGGTGTTCGACGCGATCTCGGCTGCGCTGAAGAAGGGCGACGAGGTCCGCCTGGTGGGTTTCGGCACCTTCACCATCTCGAAGCGCAAGGCGTCGACCGGGCGCAATCCGCGCACCGGCGAGCCGATGACGATCAAGGCGTCGAGCCAGCCCAAGTTCAAGGCGGGCAAGGGGCTGAAGGATTCGGTAAACTGATTTTGCGATTTTGCGGGCTGGACAGCGGGCGATGCCCCGCGTAGAGGCCCGCTTCCCGGTTTCGGGCGCGTAGCTCAGCGGTAGAGCACACCCTTCACACGGGTGGGGTCACAGGTTCAATCCCTGTCGCGCCCACCATGATCCGGCCCGTCGAGCATCGCTCGGCGGGCCGTTCTGGTTTCGGGCTCAGCGCGCGAGCCGTCCGTCTTCCAACGCTGCCGTCTCGAACGGGAACAGCAGATGCGGCGAGGGCTCGCCCACGTCGTGCGCGATGTCGGCCGGGGCGACACGGTGCAGGATATGACGGATCACCGCGCGGCGCGCGCGTTTCTTGTCGTCGGCGCGCACGCAATACCAGGGCGCGAGCGTCGTGTGCGTGCGCGTCAGCATCGTGTCGCGCGCGGCGGTATAGGCATCCCATTTCTTCTGCGCGACGGCATCGAGCGACGAGACCTTCAGCGCCTTCAGCGGATCGTGCGTGCGCGCGTCCAGCCGTGCCTTCTGCTCGTCCTTGTCGATATCCAGCCACAGCTTGATGACGTGGATCCCGCTTTCGACCAGCATCCGCTCGAATTCGGGGGCGTCGCGCAGGAACTCGGCCTGCTGCGCGGGCGTGGAATAGCCCATCACCACCTCCACTCCCGCGCGGTTGTACCAGGAGCGGTTGAAGATCACGAGTTCGCCCGCCGTCGGCAGATGCGCGACATAGCGCTGGAAATACCATTGGCCGAGTTCGCGGTCGGAAGGCTTGGGCAGTGCCACCACGCGCGTGTTGCGAATCGAGAGATGCTCGACGATCCGCTTGATGGTGCCGTCCTTGCCCGCCGCATCGCGCCCCTCGAGCACCACCACGATCCGTTCGCCGCTCTCGGCCGCCGCCATCTGGGTGCGCACGAGGCCGAGCTGCAGTCGTTCAAGCTTGCTGAGGGAGTCGGTCTGGTGGCTCATCGGGGTCCTTCCGGCGGAATGAATGCGAAAGGATAACGTGGATCGGCCCCGAAGGTCGCAAAGTCGTCATGGCGGCATGCCAGGGATCGGGAAAGAGAATGGCGCGAAGCCTTTGCGATCGGACGGTTCCATGGCAGGGGTGTGAAGTGCGGTTCGGGATGGGCAGATGCGGCTGAGAATGGATGCGCGGATGGGGCGCGTGCTGGCGCGCGTGCGGCCCGCCAACGTCTATTCGCTCGCCGAACTGGCGCTGCTCGCGCTGCTCGGCATCCAGGCGGCGCGGCTCGTCTGGGTGGTGGTCACCCCGGTTGCGCCGCTCGGCGACTGGCGTCCGCTGGCGCCGGTGACGGCGGGTGCGCCGATCGATATCCTCACCGGCTTCGATCCCTTCTTCCGGTCGAGCGCGGCGGCGCCCGCCACGGTCACCGCGCTCAATCTCACGCTGTTCGGCACGCGGCTGAACGACGCGACCGGCCGCGGCTCGGCGATCATCGCAGGCGCGGACGGCGTGCAGCAGAGCGTCGCGGTGGGTGAGGAGATCCAGCCGGGCGTCCGGCTGAAGATGGTGGCGTTCGACCACGTCACGATCGATCGCGGCGGCACGAGCGAGGACCTGTTCCTCGACCAGTCCGGCGCGGCGCCGGCCGTCCCGCCGGGCGCCGCGGGCGCGCTTCCGCCACCGGGCGTCGGCGCGCCGCCCGCACCGCCCGCGCAGGGCGTTCCGGTCGCGAAGCTGCGGCAGGAGATCGGCTTCATCCCCCGGATCGACGCGGGGCGGATCAGCGGCCTCGTCGTCCGGTCGTCGGGCAGCGGCGCGCTCTTCCGCCAGGCGGGGCTGCGCGACGGCGACGTCGTCACCTCGATCGGCGGCCGGCCGGTCACCGGGCCGCAGGATATCGATCGGCTCGTCACCGATTTCGCCGGCGGCGGCAGCATCCCCCTCATCGTCGAACGCGGGCGCGACACGCTGCCGCTTTCCATCATGGTCGCACCCTCCAAATGAACCCACGCTATCTGATCCCCGCGTTGCTGCTCGCGCCCGTCATGGCGGTCGCGCCGCTGGCCGCGCAGACGACGCTCAACGTGCGCGACGCGGATATCCGCGCCTTCATCGCCGATGCCGCTAAGGTGACGGGGCGCACCTTCATCATCGACAGCCGGGTGCAGGGCAAGGTGACCGTCGTCACCGACCGGCCGCTCAGCCGCTCCGAATATTTCGAGGTGTTCCTCTCCACGCTGCGCGCCAACGGGCTGGTCGCGGTGCCGACCGCGGGCGGCGCGTTCCGCGTCCAGCCGCTCGACAACGCCGCCACCCAGCCGAGCCGCGTCGGCGCCGCGGGCGCCAACCGCAATGCCTATGTCACCGAGATCGTGCGGCTCCATTCGATCGACGCGACGTCGGCGGTCGATACGGTGCGGCCGCTGGTGAGCGCACAGGGGTCGGTAAGCGCGAATCGCGGCGGCAACAGCCTGGTGATCGTCGATTTCGCCGACAATATCCGTCGCATCCGCGAGGTGCTGCGCCGGATCGACACCGATGGCGCCGCGACCCGTGTGGTCGCGCTGAAGAACGCCAACGCCAAGGAAATCGCGACCGCGCTGCAGGGCTTGGCCGGCAGTGCGACGGGAACGGCCGGCGGCGGCGCGGCAGCGGGATCCAACGGCAGCGGCGTGTCCGTCGTGGCGGTCGAAAGCTCGAACGCGGTGGCGCTGCGCGGCGATCCCGCGGCGGTGGCGCGGCTCGCGCAGGTGGCGGCCGATCTCGACCAGAAGGCGCGCAGCGGCACCGACATCCGCGTGGTGTTCCTCGAAAACGCCGATGCCGAGCAGTTGCTGCCCGTGCTCCAGCGGCTCGTCGGCCAGTCGCCCGACACGGTTGCCGAGACGACGCTGTCGCGCGGCAGCTTCCAGACCTCGGGCAGCAATGGCTCGGGCACCGGCGCGGTGACCCAGGTGGCGCAGCAGCCGGTGACGCTGCCGCAATCCTCGAGCACCGGCGGCGGCACCGCGACCGGCCAGCAGGCGGCGGTCTCGACGCAGGGCGGGCGGACGGCCGCGGTCGTCACGCGCTTCGCCGGCGCCAACGCGATCGTGATTGCAGGGCCTACTGAGGTGCAGCGCCAGCTCGCCGAAGTGATCCGCCAGCTCGATATCCGCCGCGAACAGGTGCAGATCGAGGCGATCGTCGCCGAAGTGTCCGACGCCACCGCCAGCCAGCTCGGCGCGCAGCTTCTGCTCGGCAATCTGAAGGGCGGCGCGTTCGCCGCCACCAGCTATTCGAACGCGGTGCCCAACTTGCTGACCATCGCCGGCGCGGTCGGTGCGCGCGCGCTCAACACCACGACCACGACGATCAACGGCAGCACCGTCACCACCAGCACCAACAGCACGATCAGCGACACGCTCGCCCAGTCCGCGCTCACCTCTATCCTCGGATCGACCGGCGGGTTCATCGGCGGCGCGGGCAAGGTGGGCGATACGATCATCGGCGCGATCATCAACGCGGTGAAGAGCGACACCGCCTCCAACCTGCTCCAGGCGCCCCACCTCGTCACGCTCGACAACCAGCAGGCGCACAGCCTGGTCGGGCAGGAGATCCCGATCACCACGGGGCAGGCGCTGTCGCTCGCGTCGAACAATCTCGACAACGCGTTCCGCACCGTGCAGCGCGAGAATGTCGGCATCCAATTGGACGTGAAGCCACAGATCAGCTCGTCGGGCGCGCTGAAACTCTATCTGCGGCTCGAGGTCAGCTCGATCGCCGGGCCAGTGTCGGCGAGCAATTCGGAGCTGATCCTCAACAAGCGCGGTATCGAGAACACCTTCGTGGTGGACGATGGCCAGATCGTCGTGATCGGCGGCCTATTGAGCGACGAGGAGCGCCGCACGATCGAGAAGACGCCGGTGCTTGGCGATCTGCCGGTGCTCGGCAACCTGTTCCGATCCAAGGCGAAATCGCGAACGAAGACCAATCTGATGATCTTCATCCGCCCGACCATCCTGCGCACCGCCGAGGACAGCCGGCGGATTACCGAACAGCATTATGGCTATCTGCGCGGGCTCCAGGCAGAGGGCCAGCCGGGCGTCGAACCGTCGATCGACGAACTCGTCCGCGACTATATGAACGCCGCACCCCCGATCCCGCATGCGCCGATGCGCGGCAGCATCGAGGATCCGCGGGTCGCCGTCCCCGTGGTCACCAGCGCCGGCGCCCATGCGCGCGCGCGGGCGGAGCGGACGAAGTGATGGGGGCCGACGCAACTCGTTCCCCGGCGCTGCTCGTTCCCCGGCGAAGGCCGGGGGCCAGGTGGGAGACGGCAGAGGCAAGCCGTTGCGCGTCGTCACGGGAGCCTTCCCACCTGAGCCCCGGCCTTCGCCCGGGAACTGGTCTTGCGATCGCATCCTTCCCTGATTCGGCAACAGGCCGGGTGAAAGCAGGCTGATGGCCACGCAGCCCATTCCGATCACTCCCACGATCCCCTATGCCTTTGCCCGCAAGTTCGGCGTGGTGGCGGATGGCGAGGCGGTGGCGATGCGCGAGGGGGCCGATCCCAAGGCGCTGCTCGAGCTGCGCCGCCATCTCGGCCGGCCGTTCGACGTGCGGTTCGTGGCGCCGCCCGCGTTCGACCGGCTGCTCTCCGACGCCTATGCGATGGACGGGCAGGCGACCGCGCTCGCGGCGGTCGGCATGGGCGACGCGCTCGATCTGCTCGCGGGCGATCTGCCCACCGCCGAGGATCTGCTCGACACCGCGGACGACGCGCCCGCGATCCGGCTCATCAACGGCGTGATCGCCGATGCCGCGCGCAACGGCGTGTCGGACATCCATATCGAACCGTACGAGACCGGCCTCGTCGTGCGGATGCGGATCGACGGCGTGCTGCGCGAGACGCTGCGGATGCCGCCGCACGTCGCCCCCGTGGTCGTCAGCCGGATCAAGGTGATGGCGCGGCTCGACATCGCCGAACGCCGCGTGCCGCAGGACGGTCGGATGGGGCTGACATTGGGCGGCAAGCTGCTCGACGTGCGCGTCTCCACGCTGCCGAGCCGCGCCGGGGAGCGCGTCGTGCTGCGCATCCTCGACAAGGACAATGCCGGGATCGATCTCGAGGCGCTGGGGCTGACGCCCACGCTCTATGCGCTGCTCAAGGAAGCGCTGGCCGAGCCGAACGGCATCCTGCTCGTCACCGGCCCGACGGGATCGGGCAAGACCACCAGCCTCTATGCCGCGCTGCGCCTGCTGAACGACGGCAGCCGCAACATTCTGACCGTCGAGGATCCCGTCGAATATGCGGTCGACGGCGTGGGACAGACGCAGGTCAATCCCAAGGTGGGCCTGACCTTCGCCGCCGGGCTGCGCGCGATCCTCCGCCAGGATCCCGACGTGGTGATGGTCGGCGAAATCCGCGATCGCGAGACGGCGGAGATCGCGGTGCAGGCCTCGCTCACCGGGCATCTGGTGCTGTCCACCGTCCACACCAACGACGCGATCGGCGCGATCACCCGGATGCGCGACATGAAGGTGGAAAGCTTTCTGCTGGCCTCCACGCTGCGCGCGGTGATCGCGCAGCGGCTGGTGCGGCGGCTCTGCCCCGCGTGCCGCCAGCCGGTGCCCGCGCGCGAGACCGTCGCGCCGCTGCTTGGCATCGCGCCCGATGCCACCGTCTATGTGGCGCAGGGTTGCGAGCAATGCGGCCAGTCGGGCTTCAAGGGCCGGATGGGCGTGTTCGAGGCGGTGCGGGTGGACGAGACGATCCGCCGCTTCATCAACGACGGCGCCGACGAAAGCGCGATCGCCGCGCACGCCTTTGCCCGGCTGCCGAACATGGCGGCGGCGGCGCGCGATCTGGTGTTGAACGGGCTGACCACCGCCGAGGAAGCCGTGCGGGTGTCGCGGCGCGATGCGGCGGATGTCGACGAAGCGCAGGCCTTGCCCGTGAATGGCTGATTTCGACTATCTCGCCATCGATACGCGCGGGGCGGAGAAGCGTGGGCATGTCGCGGCGGAGACGATCGATGCCGCACGCGGCGTGCTCGACGGCCGCCGCCTCTATGTCGTGCGGATCGAGGCCGGCGCGCCGCCCCAGGCCTCGCGCGGCCGGCCGTTGTTCGGGTTGCAGCTCGGCACGCCCAAGATGTCGGGCAAGCAGCTGACGCTCTTCACCCGCCAGCTCGCGACGCTGAACCGCGTCTCGCCGCTCGAGGAATCGCTGCGCACGATCACCCGCCAGACCGAGCAGGACGCCGTGCGTGCCATCGTCGAACAGGTGCATGCGGGCGTGGTCGAGGGGCGCCGGCTGGCGGATGCGATGGCGCGCGCGCCCAAGAGCTTCCCGGCGCTCTACCGCGCGATGGTGTCCGCGGGCGAGAGTTCGGGTTCGCTCCCGACGATCCTCGATCGGCTGGCGGCGCTGCTCGAACGCCAGGCGGAGATCCGCGGCAAGCTCATCACCGCGCTTGCCTATCCCGCGATCCTCGCGGTGGTGGCGATGGGCGTGGTGGGGGCGCTGATGATGTTCGTCGTACCGCAAGTTGTCGAGCAATTCGATAATGTCGGCCAGCAACTGCCGTTGTTGACCCGGATCGTGATGGGGGCGTCGAGCTTCCTTGTTCATGCCTGGTGGATGATGCTGTTGGGTGTCATCCTCGCCAGCGTCGGGCTGTGGCAGGCGCTGAAAGAGCCCGGCCTGCGGCTCGCCTTCGACACCTGGCTGCTGCGCATCCCCCTGCTCGGGCGGCTGCTGCGCGACCTGCACGCGGCACGGATGGCGCGCACGCTCGGCACCATGGTCGCGAGTCGCCTGCCGCTGCTCGACGGGCTGAACCTCACCGCCAGTACGATCCACAACCGCCGCTTGCGGGTCGCCTCCGACGAGATCGTCGAGGCGATTCGCGGCGGCGGCAGCCTGTCGGCCGCGATGCGGCGGACCGGCGTCTTTCCCCCGCTGCTCACGTATCTCACCGCGAGCGGCGAAACGGCGGGGCGACTGGACGAGATGCTGGAACGCGCCGCCGATTATCTCGAACGCGAGTTCGACCGCTTCACCGCCACCGCGCTTTCGCTGCTCGAGCCGGCGATCATCGTCGTGATGGGCGGTATCGTCGCGACGATCGTGCTATCCATCCTGCTGCCGATCCTGCAGCTCAACACGCTTGCGGGGCAATAGGCGCCAATGAGGTTTCCCATGACGGCCCATCATGATCTTCGCCCCCGCGGGCGCCGCCCGTCCGCTGCGTCGCGCAAGCCCGGGGAGGGCGAGAGCGGCTTCACGCTCGTCGAGCTGATGGTCGTCATCGTCATCATCGGCCTGCTCGCGACCATCGTGGCGCTGAACGTGCTGCCGTCGGGCGACAAGGCGCGCGAGGAAAAGGCGAAGGCCGATATCGCGCAGATCGAGGGGGGGCTCGAACTCTACAAGCTCCAGAACCTCAACTACCCGACCACGACGCAGGGGCTGAACGCGCTGGTCGTGGCGCCCGCCGGCCTTGCCGATCCGTCGCGCTACCAGCGTGGGGGCTATCTCAAGAAGCTGCCCAACGATCCCTGGGGCCGGCCGTATCTCTACGCCTCGCCCGGCACGCATGGCGATGCGGACGTGTGGACCTTCGGCGCCGACGGCAAGGAAGGCGGGCAGGGGATCGATGCCGATATCGGAAGCTGGCAGTAACCCGCCCGAACGGGGCTACGCGTCCCTTAGGCGTTCCACCGACCACGGCTTCACGTGCTCGGTGCGTTCCGCCGAACACGGCTCCGAGTCGCTGGAGCGTTCCGCCGGACACGGCTTCACGCTGGTCGAGCTGATGGTCGTCGTGACCATCATCGCGCTGGCATCGGCCGCGGCGGTGCTCGCGATGCCCGATCCCCGCGGCCGCGTGCTGGACGAGGCGATGCGCTTCGCCGCGCGCGCCCGATCGGCGCACGATGCCGCGATCGTCGGCGATCGCCCGGTCAGCCTCTGGGTGACGACGGGCGGCTATGGTTTCGATCGCCGCGTCGCGGGGCGATGGCTGCCGCTGGCCGAGGCGCCGCTCAGGGTGGCGAGCTGGAACGACGGCACCCGCGCCGTGGTGCCGGACGAGGGCGGGCGGACGCGGGTGACGTTCGACTCTACGGGGCTGGTCGACCGGCCCGCGGATGTCCGCCTGATGCGCGCCGGGGCCGCGGCGGTGGTGCGGATCGGCGCGGACGGCAGCGTGCGCGCCGATGCGGAGTGAACGCGGCTTCACGCTGATCGAGGTCATGGTGGCGCTGGCGGTCTTCAGCCTCGCGGTGCTGGCGCTGGTGCGGCTGGAGAGCGCGACGATTCGCGGCGCGGCCACGCTCGACGGCAGCCTCGTCGGCGACATGGTCGCGCGCAACGTCGCGATCGAGGCGCTGACCGACGCGCGCGCGCCGACGATCGGTGTGGTTCGCGGCGGCGAGGTTAATGGTGGCCGCCAGTGGAACTGGACGCGCACCGTGACGCCGCTCGGCGATGCGCGGATCGTGACGATCGACGTGGTCGTGACCGATCCGCGCGGCCAGGTGCTCGGCCGCGCGTCGCTCGTGCGACCGCCCGATCCGGCGACGGGCGCCTGAGGATGGGCGAGGGCCCTACCCGGAAGCCATGCGCGGCGGATGCGGGCTTCACGCTCATCGAAGTGATGGTCGCGTTGCTGATCTTCGCGATGCTGGCGCTGGCGGGCACCGCGATCCTGTCGTTCAGCATCCGGGCGCAGGCGGCGACTGGCGCGAAGCTCGACGACAATGCCGCGTTCAACCGGACCGTCTCGGCGCTGGCGGCGGACTGCGCCCAGGCGATCGTCCGCCCGACGCGCGACGAGCGCGGGACGGTGCTGCCGGCCTTTGCGGGCGAGGCCGGGTCGACGGTGGCGCCGATGCTGCGGATGGTGCGGGGTGGCTGGTCCAACGTCGATGGTGCCGCGCGGCCGAGCGAGCAGAAGCTGGCCTGGACGCTCGACGGCCACCGCCTCGAGCGCATCGTCTGGCCCCAGCTCGACGGGGCCGCGCCGCTCGTCGCCGCGCCGATGCTCGATCATGTGATGGCGGTGGCGTTGCGCTATCGCTTTCGCGGCGCGTGGAGCGACCGTTGGGACGGCAGCAACGGCATCCCCCTGCCGCAGGCGATCGAAGTGCGGATCGTTCGCGACGACGGCATGCAGTATCGCGCGCTGATGCTGGTCGGCACCGGCTATGTGCCCCGTGCCGGCTGATCGCGAATCCGAGCGCGGCGCGGCGCTGCTGACGGTGCTGCTGATCGTCGCCGTGGTCGCGGTGATGGCGGGTGCCGCGCTCGAGAAGCTCAGGCTCACCACCCGACTGGCGGGCAACGCCGCGGTGACGGGGCAGGCGCGCGGTTGGGCCTATGCCGCCGAGACGATGGCACTATCGCGCGTGTCGTCGCTGCTGGCGCGCAGCCCGGATCGGGTGACGTTGGCGGGCGGCTGGAGCGACCAACCCTATCCGCTGCCGCTGCCCGGTGGTGGACTGGCGACCGCACGCGTGACCGATGGTGGCAATTGCTTCAATCTCAACGGGCTCGTCTCACAGGCGGCGGTGGGCACCTATGTCATGAACGAGACGACGCGGACGGAGTTCGCACGCCTGATGCGGCTGCTGCAGGTTCCGGCGGGCGCCGCCGAGCAGATCGCGGCTTCCACGGCCGACTGGATCGACACCGATCAGCAGCCGCAGCCGAACGGTGCGGAGGACCCCACCTATCTGGCGAGGGCGGTGCCGTATCGGACCGCCGGTACGCTGATGGGCGATCCGAGCGAACTGCGCGCGGTGGCGGGGATGACGCCCGAGATCTACGCCACGCTGCGCCCCTGGGTGTGCACGCTACCGATGCCGCGGCCATCGCGGATCAACCTCAACACGCTGTCGCCGGAGCGCGCGCCGCTGATCGCGATGCTCGCGCCCGATACGCTTTCGGTCGGTGCGGTTCAGGCGCAGCTCGTCAAACGGCCGCCACAGGGCTTCGCCGATTCGGGTGGCTTCTGGCAGGGGCTGGCGCAAAGCGGCGGCGCGGCGAAGCAGGATCAGACCGGCGTGACGACGACATGGTTCGATCTGCGCGTGGACGTGAGCCTGGGAGGCGCCATGCTGGTCGAACATGCGACGATCGACGCGACTCGGCTTCCCGCGCGGCTCGTATCGCGGCAATGGGGGGACGAACCGTGACCACGCTCCTCTTCCTTCCCTCGGGCGATGCCGAATGGCGCTGGATGCGAGTCGCGGATGCGCGCGTGGAAGAGGGCCTCGGCATCCCCGCCGACGATGCCCCCGTGATCGCGATCGCGCCCGCCGAAGCAGTGACGCTGCATTGGGCGGAACTGCCGATGCGATCGACGGCGCAGGGCATCGCGGCGGCGCGAATCCTGGCGGGGGAGGCCAGCGCCTCGCCGCTGGCCGAGCTGCACGTCGCGGTCGGGGACGAGGGCAGCGCGGAGCGGCCGATCGGCGTGGTGGGTGCCGCCACCATGCACTCATGGCTGACGATGCTCGCCAGCGCGGGGATTGATCCGCTGGCGATCGTGCCCGCGCCCATGCTGCTGCCGCGCCCCGAGCAGGGCTATGTGCGCGCCGAGCTTGGCGGAAGCGGCGTGGTCCGCGGGTCGAGCAGCGGGTTCGCCGACGAAGACCGGCTGACCGAACTCGTCACCCACGGCATCGCACCCGAGACGCTCGATCGCACGACGCTCGCGGCGAGCGTGGCGCGCGTGGCGGATGCGCCTGGCCTCGATCTGCGGCAGGGGCCGTTCGCGCGCCGCAAGCGCTTCGCGATCGATTGGGCGCTGGTGCGTCGGCTCGTCTGGCTTTCGGTCGCGGTGCTGAGCGTGACGCTGGCGATCGATCTGGTGAAGATCGCGCGCTACGATTTCGGGGCGGATGCGCTCCAGGCGCGCGCCGATGCGCTGGCAGGGCAGAGCCTGCCGCGTGGCGAGACGGTGACCGACCCGGCGCGCCAACTGGACGAGCGGCTGGCGCGGGTGCGCGGACCGGGGCAGGGCTTCAGTGCGACCACCGCCGCGGTGTTCGCCGCGGTGCGCGGTTTGCCCGGCGTCGATCTCACCGCGCTCGATTTTCAGGCGAATGGCGACGTGCGGATCGGCGTGGCCACCGATCGCGAATCGGCGGCGACCGATCTGAAGCGTGCGCTGGAGGCGGCAGGCTTCACCGTCCGCGCCGGTGTGTTCCAGTCCAACGCCGGCCGTGTGACCGGCGAGATGACGGTGTCGCCCCGATGAGCACGCTATCCACCTGGTTCGCGGGGCGGTCGCCGCGCGAAAAGCGGCTGTTGCTGGTGATGGCAGCGCTCGCTGCGCTCACCTTGTTATGGGCGCTCGTCATCCGCCCCGTCGGCGACGGGCTGTCGAACGCGCGCGAGCGCCACGCCGATGCGGTGGAGCGGCTGGGCGAGACCCAGGCGCGGATCGATGCGCTGCGTCTGGCGACGCTTCACCGGCGCGTGCCGATCACCGGCGGACTGGCCGATACGGTTCGCGCCCGCGCCGAGGCGGCGGGGTTCGTCATCGCCAGCCTCGATCCGGCAGGGCCGGACCGGGTGAAGATCGGCATCGCCTCGGCGCGACCGGGTGCGCTCACCGCCTGGCTCGCGCGCAGCGAAGCGGCCGGCATCCTGGTCGATTCGGCGACGCTGACCGACAATGGCGATCGCACCGTGGGCGCGACGCTCGTGTTGAAGGTGCGCGCGTCATGACCCCGATCCGCCTAAAGACGCGGCCGACGGCATTGCTCGGCGCGGTCTTCGTCGTGACCTTGGTGCTCCTGCTGCCGATGCGGCTGGCGCTCGGCATGCTGGGTGCGGGCGAGCAGGGGCTTTCGGCGCGCACGGTGTCGGGCAGCCTGTGGTCCGGAACGCTGCGCGATGCGCATTTCGCCGGGCTGCCGCTCGGCGATCTCGACGCGCGCGTCTCGCCGCTGGCGCTGCTGGTCGGCCGTGCGCGCGTGGCGCTGGATAGCCGGGGCGCCGCGCGACCGGTGCATGGTGCCGCCAGTGTCAGCCGGCACGGCTTCGGCGTCGAGTCGATGAGCGCGAGCCTGCCGACGGGAACGCTGTTCGCGCCGCTGCCGGTCGCCGGGCTCGATCTCGACGCGCTGACAGTGCGGTTTCGCGACGGTCAGTGCATCGCAGCCGAGGGCCGGGTGCGGGCGGCCTTGTCGGGCAGCGTGGGCGGGATCGTGCTGCCCGCCAGCGTCGCTGGCGACGCGCGCTGCGACGGCGGCGCCTTGCTTCTCCCGCTGGCGAGCCAGGCGGGGACCGAATCGGTGGCGTTGCGGATCACGGGTGCGGGCACCTACCGCGCCGCGCTGTCGATGCGCCCGGCCGATGCCACCGCGGCGCAACGGCTCGAGGCCGCCGGGTTCACCCCGGCAGGGGGCGCATATCGGCTTTCGATCGAAGGACGTTTCTGATGTGCTTGACGCGGGCCAAGCGCAGCCGCTAGGGGCAGCGCCTTCGCGGCGATCGTAGTTCAATTGGTTAGAGCGTCGGCTTGTGATGCCGGATGTTGCGGGTTCAAGTCCCGTCGGTCGCCCCATTTTTTCCCGACGACCTCCCTTTACGGAAGATGGCGCATGACCAGCGGCTGGGGCTTCCCCGATTTCGACGACCATGAGGGCGTCCATCTCTTCACCGATCCCGCATCCGGCCTGAAGGCCGTGATCGCGGTCCATTCGACGGCGCTCGGGCCAGCGGCGGGCGGTGCGCGCTTCTGGCATTATGCCGACAGTTCGGCAGCGATCACCGATGCGCTGCGCCTGTCGCGCGGCATGAGCTTCAAGAACGCGATGGCCGGGCTGCCCCTCGGTGGCGGCAAGGGCGTCGTGCTGGCCGATGCGCCGGGTGCGACGATCAGCACGCAGCAGCTCGAAGCCTTTGGCCGTGCCGTCGAATCGCTCGCCGGGCGCTATGTGACGGCCGAGGATGTCGGCATGTCCGAAGCGCGGATGAAGGTGATCGCCAGCCAGACGCGCTATGTCTCCGGCCTGCCGGTGGAGAGTGGCGCGGCGGGCGGCGATCCGGGGCCCTATACCGCGCTCGGCATCTATCTCGGCGTGAAAGCGGCGGCGAAGCGTGGCCTCGGCGCGGACGACATGCGCGGCGTGCGAGTCGCGATCCAGGGTGTCGGGTCGGTCGGTGGCGGGCTGGCACGGCTGTTGGCGAAGGACGGCGCGGTGCTGACCCTCGCCGATGTCGATCAGACCCGTGCCGAGGCACTGGCGGCCGAGCTGGGCGCGAGCACCGCATCGGCGGAGACGATCCTCGCCACCGATGCGGATATCGTCAGCCCGAATGCGCTGGGTGCGATCCTCGACGCCGGAACCATCGCCGGCCTGAAGGCGAAGGTCGTGGCGGGCGGCGCGAACAACCAGCTCGCCGAAGCGGCGGATGGCCGCCGCATCCACGAGCGCGGCATCGTCTATGCCCCCGATTACGTCATCAACGCCGGCGGTATCATCAATGTCGGCCTGGAATATCTGGGCCAGGGCGACGAAGCCGAGGTGAAGGCGCGGATCGCCCGCATCCCCGATCGGCTGACCGAAGTGTGGGACGAAAGCGACCGGACCGGCGCGCCGGCGTCGGAGGTGGCCGATATGCTGGCCAAGCGCCTGATCGGGCGCTGAGAAAAGGCGGGTCGCGGGCCGACGCCGATCCGCCACGTCCGAGGTGACAGCCTCCGATCGTTCCCATATGGCGGACGGATCGTGCCCAGCCTTCACGCCTTCGCCAACCCCGCCCGGTTCCTGACGATCGCACGGCCGCTGACGCCCGTGCTCTTCTGGGCCGGCGTCGCGCTGATCGCGCTGGGCTGCTGGGCGGGACTGACGCAGACGCCGCCCGATTATCTTCAGGGCGAAACCGTCCGTATCCTCTATATCCATGTGCCCGCCGCCTGGCTCGGCATGGGCGGATGGAGCGGCATCGCGCTCTCCTCGATCGCCTATCTCGTCTGGCGGCATCCGCTGGCGAGCGTCGCCGCGCGGGCCATCGCCGTGCCGGGGGCGACCTTCGCGGCGATCTGCCTGGTCTCGGGCTCGATCTGGGGGCGGCCCACTTGGGGGACGTGGTGGCAATGGGACGGGCGGTTGACGTCGATGTTGCTGCTGTTCTTCGTGTATCTCGGCTATCTGGCGCTCGCGCGGGCGGATGCGGAGCGGGGCGGCGACGGGCGTATCCCGGCGGTGTTCGGCATCGCCGGTTCGGTGCTGCTGCCGATCATCCGCTATTCGGTGGTGTGGTGGAACAGCCTCCACCAGGGCCCCAGCATCGGGTTGACCGGCTCCACGATCGATCGATCGATCCTCTGGCCTTTGCCGATCATGCTGGCGGGCTTCACGTTCGTCTTCGCCGCGATCGTCCTGATGCGGATGCGGACGCTGCTGGCGCTGGCCAAGGCCGAGGCACGGATGCGGCGGATGGCGCGCGCATGAACCCCTGGCCTTTCGTGGCAGCCGCTTACGGCGTGACGCTGGCGGGTGCCGCGGTGCTGGCGATCGTGAGCATGGTCGCCATGCGCCGCGCCGAACGCGCCGCCTCCGACCGGCGCGATCGATGAAGGCACAGCATCAGCGTTTGACGCTGTCGCTGCTGGCGCTGGGTGCGGTCGCGGCGGCGGGGCTGCTCGCGCTGTCCGCGCTGAAGGATCAGGCGTCGTTCTTCTACGCGCCGTCCGATGTGCGACGCGACGGCCTGCCGCTCGGCCGTGCGGTGCGTCTGGGCGGCATGGTCGAGCGTGGATCCGTGCGCCGCGCACCGGACGGCGTGACTGTCCATTTCGTCGTGACCGATGGGCGGGCGACGACCCCGGTCACCTTCGCGGGCATCGTGCCCGATCTCTTCCGCGAAAAATCCGGTGTGGTCGCGGAGGGTCAGTTCCAGCCCGGCGGTGCGTTCATCGCGACCAATCTGCTCGCCAAGCATGACGAGAAATACATGCCGCCCCAGCTTGCGGGCAAGATGCACGAGACGAAGACGCTGGAGCCATGATGGCGGAAGCGGGACTTGCCGCCTTGTGGTTTGCCGGTGCGCTGGCGGCGCTGCAACTGGCGATGGCGGCGATCGGGCTGCGGCGCGGGCGCGACGACGTCATGGCCGCCACCCGCGCGGTGGCGGTGGTGCAGGGCGTGCTTGCCACGCTGGCGATGGCCCTGCTGATCGGCGTCTTTCTGGCGTCCGACATGTCGGTGAAGCTGGTCGTCGAGAACAGCCATTCGGCCAAGCCCTGGATCTACAAATTCGCCGGCTCCTGGGGCAATCATGAGGGATCGATGCTGCTCTGGGTGACGATCCTGGGGCTGGCGGGCGGAGCGGTCGCGGTGCTGGAGCGACGCTTGCCCGAGCGCACGCTGATCGCCACGCTGGGCGCGCAGGCGGCGATCGCGCTCGGCTTCTACGCCTTCCTGCTCTTCGCCTCGAACCCGTTTGCGCGGCTGGCGCCGGCGCCGGCGGATGGCCTGGGGCTGAACCCGTTGCTGCAGGATCCCGGCTTGGCGTTCCACCCGCCGACGCTCTACATCGGCTATGTCGGGCTGTCGGTGGCCTTTTCCTTCGCGGTCGGTGCGCTCGTCACGCGCGATGTGGGGCCGGTGTTCGCCCGCGCGATGCGGCGCTGGGTGCTGGGGGCATGGATCTTCCTGACGCTCGGGATCACGGCCGGGTCCTATTGGGCCTATTACGACCTCGGCTGGGGTGGCTGGTGGTTCTGGGATCCCGTCGAGAACGCTTCGCTGATGCCGTGGCTGGCCGCGACCGCGCTGCTGCACTCGGTCAGCGTGCTCGCCACCCGTGACGGGCTGCGCGCGTGGACGATCATGCTCGCGGTGGTGGCGTTCTCGATGTCGATGATCGGCACGTTTCTGGTGCGGTCGGGCATCCTGACGAGCGTCCATGCCTTCGCCGTCGACCCCACGCGGGGTGCGTTCATTCTCGCGCTGCTCGGCCTCTATATCGGGGGCGCGCTGGCGCTGTTCGCCGCGCGCATCGGCACGGTGCGGATCGGCAACACGTTCGAACTCGTGAGCCGCGAAGCGGGGCTGGTGCTCAACAATCTGCTGCTCAGCGTGATCCTCGGGCTCGTGCTGATCTTCACGCTTTATCCTCTGGTGGCGGCGGGCTTCGGCGTTCAGCTATCGATCGGGGCACCCGTGTTCGATCGCTTCATCGGCCCGATCGCGCTGCTGCTCGTGATCGCGATGGCGGCCGGGCCGTTGCTGCGGTGGCGCCGTGACGACGCATCCGAATTGATCGAGCGCCTGTTCTGGCCGATTGCGGTGGCGGGCTGCGCGGGCGCGGCGCTCGTGCTGTTCGCGCCGATGGGCATCCTGCCGCTGGCGGGCCTGTCGCTGGCGGCGGGGTTGGCGGTGGCGAGCGTGGCGCCGCTCTGGAAACGCAATCCGCGCCGGACGCCGCTTTTCACCTATGGCATGGTCGTCGCTCATCTGGGGATCGCGGTCAGCCTGGCAGGGATGGCGTGCGACAGCGCGTTCACCGAGGAGACGCTGGTGGCGGTTCATGTCGGAGAGCCGGCCCGCGTCGGTCCCTATCTCGTCACGCTCGATGGCATCGGCCCGGTGATCGGCGAGAACTGGTCCGGGCTCGAGGCCAAGCTGACCGCGACGCGTGGTGACGACGTGATCGTCCTGCGTCCGCAGCAGCGTTATTTTTCCGATCCCCCAACCACGACCAGCCATTCCGCCATCGCCACGCTGTGGGATGGGCAACTCTATACCGTTCTGGGGGCGGCGGACGGCACCGGGCGCTGGCAGCTCCGCTTGTGGTGGAAGCCGTTCGTCACACTCATCTGGCTGGGCGGTGCGCTGATCGCGCTGGGGGGCGCGCTTTCGCTTTTCGGGCGGCTGCGGCGCGAACGGCGATCGGCCACGCGGCAGGCCTGGGCATGAAGCGGCTCGCGCTATGGGCGCCGCTCGGCGTGTTCGCCCTGCTGCTGCTGGTGGTGGCGAGCGGGCTGATCCGCCCCGGCGACCGCACGATCCATTCGGCGTTGGTCGGCCAGCGGCTGCCCGTCTTCGCGCTCGCACCCGTCGCGGCGGGTAAGCCGGGGCTGGCGACCACCGATTTCGGGCATGGGCGCCCCCGGCTGCTCAATGTGTTCGCGAGCTGGTGCGTGCCGTGCGTCGCCGAGATCCCGCAATTGATGCGGCTGAAGGCGATGGGCGTGGAGATCGATGGACTGGCGATCCACGACACGGGCCCGGCGATCGCGGCGTTTCTGCGCACCAACGGCGACCCCTATTCACGGATTGGCAACGACGTCGATGCGCATGTGCAACTGGCGCTTGGATCCTCGGGCGTCCCCGAAAGCTTCGTGATCGACGGCGACGGGCGGATCGCGATGCAGAAGGTGGGCGACATCCGGCCCGAGGACGTGGCCGAGATCGTGGCGGCGGTGGAGAAGGCGCGGTGATCCGCGTGGGCGCTACTTTTTGGGCGATGGTCACGGCCATGGGGCTGCTGTGCTTCGCTGCGCCCGTTGCGGCGGAACCGGCCAGCACCACGGCCTATGCGAACACCCAGCTTGCCGATCCGGCGCAAGAGGCAAGCGCCAAGGCGCTGATGACGACGTTGCGCTGCGTCGTGTGCCAGGGCCAGTCGATCGCGGATAGCGATGCGGCGATGGCGGGCGACATGCGGGCGCTCGTCCGGCGGAATATCGCCGCGGGCGCGTCGCCCGAGTCGATCCGTGGTTGGATGGTCGCGCGTTACGGCGCCTATGTGAGCTATGATCCACCCTTGTCCGGATTGACCTGGCCGCTCTGGGCGGCCCCGTTCGTGCTGCTGGGCCTCGGCGGTTGGATCGCCCGCGCCAGTTTCCGGCGCCGCCGCTGATGGGGTGGCTGTGGCTCGCATTGATCGGTGGGGTGGCGATGGGGGGGCTCATCGCGCTCCGCGTACCCCGCACGCTGTGGTCGTTCGCCGGCGCGGCATTGATGCTCGCGGCCGCAGGCTATGCGCTTCAGGGCAGTCCCAATCTACCGGCGCATCCCGCCATCACCGACGCGCGCGTCGCGCGCGACGATCCGGGGATCATCGATCTGCGCGACCGGATGTTCGGCCGGTTCACGAATGACGGGGCCTATCTGATCGCCGCGGATGCGATGCTCGGGATCGGCGATCGGAAGGCGGCGCTTCAGGCCATCCTCGGCGGAATTCGCGCCGTACCCAAAAGTGCGATGCTCTGGACGGCACTCGGCGGGTCGCTGGCGATGCGGGACGGCGGCGTGGTGTCGCCGCCGTCACGGTTCGCGTTCGATCAGGCGATGCGGCTGGCGCCGCGTCATCCCGGGCCGCCCTTCTTCGCCGGGCTGGCCTATATCCGCAGCGGGGACTTCACGACGGCCCGCGCCTGCTGGAAGCGGGCGCTGCGACTGGCGCCTGCCGGCGCCTCGTATCGCCGCGATATAGCGATGCGGCTGTCTCTGCTCGAAAATTATCTCGCGAGAATGCCGAGCCAGCCGCCCCGCTGATTATTGGCCGCGGCCGGTCTTCGCCTGCAATTCGTCGATCCGCTTCGACGCATCCGCCTTGGTCAGCGTATCGTCGAACGCTTCGCCGGCCTCTTCGCTCAGCGTCTTCAGATAGCTGGCTTGGGCGCCGGTCATCGCTTCGCCGCCGGTGGTCCAGTCGTCCGGATCCTTTTCCGCGTTGCCGGTCGGATGGTCCTTGGGGTTGGGCTGTTCGGTCATGTCAATTCCTTCCGATGACCCAACCCCCATGTTCCTTATCCGTTCCACGCTTCGTAAGGCAGGTCGAGATCGTCGGCCACGGCCTTGTAGGCGATCTTGCCCTTGTACACGTTGAGGCCAGCAGCGAGATGCGGATCGGCTTTCATCGCCGCTTCGGCGCCGAGCGTCGCGAGCTTCAGCGCGAAGGGCAGCGTCGCGTTGTTGAGCGCGAAGGCCGATGTACGCGCGACCGCGCCGGGCATGTTGGCGACGCAATAATGGATCACGCCGTCCACCTCGAACACGGGATCCTCGTGCGTGGTCGCATGGCTCGTCTCAAAACACCCGCCCTGATCGATCGCGATGTCGACCAGCACCGATCCGCGCTTCATCGTCTTCAGCATCTCGCGCGTGACGAGCTTGGGCGCGGCGGCACCGGGCACCAGCACGGCGCCGATCACCAGGTGCGCGTTCTTCACCGCCGCGGCGATCGCCGCCTTGGAGGCATAGGCAGTCTTGATCTGGCTCGAGAAGAACATGTCCAGTTCGGCCAACCGATCGTTGGAGATGTCGTAGATCGTCACGTCCGCTCGCATGCCCACCGCCATCTGCGCGGCGTTCACACCCGAAACGCCGCCGCCGAGGATCGCGACCTTGGCGGGCGCGACGCCTGGCACGCCGCCCAGCAGCACGCCGCGGCCGCCCTGTTCCTTTTCGAGATAATGCGCGCCGACCTGGACCGACATGCGACCTGCGACTTCGGACATCGGCTTCAGCAGCGGCAGCCCGCCGCGCGGCCCGGTGACCGTCTCATAGGCGATGCAGGTCGCGCCCGACTTCATCAGGCCCTCCGCCTGCGGCTTGTCGGCGGCGAGGTGCAGATAGGTGAACAGCAGGTGACGCGGCTCGAGCATCGCGATCTCGCGCGCCTGCGGCTCCTTCACCTTCACGATCATGTCGGCGCCCGCGAACACGCTGGCCGCATCGGGCAGGATGGTCGCGCCTGCCGCGACATAGTCGGCATCGTCGAAATCGATGCCCGCGCCCGCGCCCGTTTCCACCACGACGGCGTGACCCGCCGCGACGAGTTCGGCGACCGACGGCGGGGTGAGACCGACCCGGTATTCGTGGTTCTTGATCTCCTTGGGAACTCCGACTCGCATCATATTCTCTCCATCGATCCTGTGGGTGGGCCTATAGCGGGGCGGTTCGCCCCTGTCCCGTTGCAGTGGGACGGATGGGCATCTATATCAGGCGCTTACAGCCGGGGGGCGATTTCGCGAACCATGACCATGATCCCAGCCTTCCCGAGCACCGCGTCGCTCCGGTGAGCACGCCCCTAATCGCCGCCACCCCCGCGGCCCGCCCATCGGGCGAACCACAGGCCGTGCCCGGCCATCATCGCCCCGAGGCCCTCGGCAAGCTCGCATTGGGCGCGGTCGGCGTGGTGTTCGGCGACATCGGCACCAGCCCGCTCTACGCCTTTCGCGAGACGTTCGCGGGACACCACCGGCTGACGCTCGACTCGTTTCACATCATGGGCGTCATCAGCCTGATCTTCTGGTCGATGATGATCGTGGTGACGCTGAAATATGTCGCGATCATCATGCGCGCCGACAACCGTGGCGAGGGGGGCAGCCTAGCGCTCCTCGCGCTGATATCGGGTCGCACCAAGACGAAACGCTGGACGCGCGGCATCGTGCTGCTGGGGGTGTTCGCGACCGCCCTGTTCTACGGCGACAGCATGATTACGCCGGCCGTGACCGTGCTCGGTGCGGTCGAGGGGCTCGCGATCGCCGAGCCTTCGCTCGGCGGGCTGGTGCTGCCGGCGTCCGTCGCGATCCTGATCTTCTTGTTCACCATCCAGCGCAACGGCACGGCGCGGATCGGCCTGATCTTCGGCCCGGTAATGCTGCTTTATTTCGCGACGATCGCGGTGCTGGGCGTGTTGAGCATCGCTAAGACGCCTTATGTTATCGCGGCATTGTCGCCTCATTATGCGATCGAGTTCTTCGCGCTCGATCCGCTGCGCGCCTTCCTCGCGCTCGGTTCGGTGGTGCTGGCAGTCACGGGGGCGGAGGCGCTCTACGCCGATATGGGCCATTTCGGCCGACGACCGATCGGGCTTTCCTGGCTCGTGTTCGTGCTGCCGGCGCTGATCCTCAACTATATGGGCCAAGGCGCGCTGCTGATCCGTGAAGGCGCCGCGGTGCTGCACAGCCCGTTTTACGAACTGGCGCCCGACCGCCTGCAGTTGCCGCTCGTGATCCTCGCGACCGCGGCGGCGGTGATCGCAAGCCAGGCGGTGATTTCGGGCGCCTTCTCGGTCACGCAACAGGCGATCCAGCTCGGGTTCATGCCGCGGTTGCGGATCGAGCATACGAGCGCGCAGACCGAGGGGCAGATCTATGTGCCGCTTGTCAACTGGGCGTTGATGGTGATGGTGATCCTGCTCGTCCTCTTCTTCCGCACCTCGTCCAATCTCACCAGCGCTTACGGGATTGCGGTGACGGGGGCGATGTTCATCGATTCGTGCCTGTTGTCGGTCGTGCTGTTCCGGCTGTGGAACTGGCCGACCTATGCGGCGCTCCCGTTGCTCGGCCTCTTCTTCCTGGTCGACGGCGCGTATTTCACGGCGAACCTCACCAAGGTGCCGTCGGGGGGCTGGTTCCCGCTGCTCGTGGGCTTCCTGATCTTCACCTTGCTCACGACCTGGTCGAAGGGGCGCAAGCTGATGATCGACCGGATGCACGAGGCGGCGATGCCGATGAAGGTGTTCATCGATTCGGCGGCGTCGTCGGCCGCGCGGGTGCCCGGCACGGCGGTGTTCATGACATCGGCCCGGGACGGCGTGCCGCACGCGCTGCTGCACAATCTGAAGCACAACAAGGTGCTCCACGAGCGCATCGTGCTGCTGACCGTGTCCATCGCGGGCCAGCCCTATTGGGCCGAGGGTGACCGTGTGCGGATCGAGCCGCTCGGCCACGGTTTCCACCGGATGGTGATGCATTATGGCTTCATGGAGGAACCCGATGTCCCGGCGGGTCTGAAGCAAGTCAATCAGTGCGGCGCGGCGTTCAAGATGATGGACACCAGCTTCTTCCTGTCGCGGCAGACGCTACTGGCTTCGGACAAGCCGGGCATGATGCTGTGGCGCGAGAAGCTGTTCGCGTGGATGCTGCGCAATGCGGAAACGGCGATGGAATTCTTCCGTCTGCCGACCAACCGCGTGGTGGAGCTGGGCAGCCAGATCGAGATTTGACCGACGCGACCGCTCCTGCTCCGATCATCGTGACCGCGCTGTTCGGGCGATCCGATCAGGGCTGGCTCGACGGCGCGCGCCGCGAGCATTTCCCGCCCGAGCGCAACCAGCTCGATGCGCATCTGACGCTGTTCCACCATCTGCCGCCGTCGATCGAATCGGAGCTGAAGCATCGTCTGGTGCAGGAAACCCGCGGAATCCGGCCGCCGCCCGCGCGCGTGTCGGCGCTGATGCCGCTAGGCCGCGGCGTGGCCTATCGGATCGATTCGCCCGAGCTCGCCGCGATCCGCGTCCGGCTGGTCGACGCGTTCGCCGGGCTGCTGACGCCGCAGGATGCGGGCGGCTGGCGCCCGCATGTGACGATCCAGAACAAGGTGACGCCCGCTGCCGCGAAGGTGCTGCTCGCCGCGCTCAACCGCGATTTCCGCGCGCGCGACGTGGAGATCGTGGGGCTCGGCACCTGGTGGTATCGCGGTGGTCCCTGGGAAGCGCTGTCGCGTCACATGTTCGCTTGACCGAGCGAAACGCGGTTCCTATAGCCCGCGCCTCGCAGTCGCGAGCCCATTGGGGCGAAGTAGCTCAGTTGGTTAGAGCACGGGAATCATAATCCTGGGGTCGGGGGTTCAAGTCCCTCCTTCGCTACCAAATCTTCGGAAAACACGCCGTGCGGATCGTTCGCGACCAGGATAGCGTCGCCGCGTGCAAGCGCGAGCAAGGTCAGGCCGTGTGCGCGCGCTTGATCGATGGCGAGGCTCGTGGGGGCGGACACCCCGACGAGCATGCCGACGCCGGCGACCAGCGCCTTGTCGATCATCTCGAAGCTCAGGCGCGAGGTGACCAGTAGGAAGGCGGGCAGGGGGCGTGACTCCATCGCCAGTGCGCCCACGAGCTTGTCCAGCGCATTGTGGCGGCCCACATCTTCATAGGCCGCGACGATCCTGCCATCGGTGTCGCATGCGGCGGCGGCATGCGTGGCGCCCGTGGCGGCGTTCAGCGGCTGATGATCGCGAAGCGCGGCAAGCGCGGCGAAGATCGCGGCGACCGGGGTGTCGGGCCGGGGAGGCACTTTCGTCACCGGGCGGCGAAGCTGTTCCAGGCCGGCGATGCCGCACAGGCCACACGAGGTATCGCTGGTGCGGTGGCGCACCCGATCGTGGATGCGGCCCCGGCAGCGCGCGGATAGTGCGACGCGGACGATCCAGCCGGCCTCCGCTTCGAATGGTTCGACCGCGATCACGTCGGCTGCGGTGTCCGCCAGCCGTTCGGTCAGCATGAAGCCGATCGCGAACGGCGCGAGATCGGCGGGCGTCATCATCATCACCGCATAGCCCAGCCCATCCACCTCGATCGCGACCGGCGCTTCGATCGCGATGCTGCGTTGCGCACGCGCGAAGCCATGGGGGAGCAAGCGGATGACGGCTTCGGTTCGCGCGACGGTCACAGCGCGAGAAGATCGTCGCGCGTGTTGATGTTGGGAATGGGCGCGGACGCCTCTACCGGGATGCCGCCGATCGTCCGGGCGAAGAACCGCACCGACGGACTGGTCGGCGCCGAAGATTGCAGCAGCGCCACGAGTTCGTCCAGAGCTGATACCGGCCACACGCCCAGCACCGGCGCATCGACGCAATAGGAGGGCAGGCGCCGCAGAAGTGCCGGGATCAGGGCATCGGGTATCGCGGGCATGTCACAGGCGATCGTCAGCACCGCGGCGAAGCCGTGCCGGGCGGCGTGATCCAGCGCCCCGGCGATGCCCCCTAGTGGCCCCAATCCCGATCCGGGCACGTCGGCGATCCCGTGCTCGCCCCCGACATGAACGACCGTCTCCACATGAGGGGCGATAGCTGCGGCGGCATGCTGGGCGAGTGTATTTTCGCCCAGCATCGCCGCCGCCTTGTCCGATCCGAAGCGCGACGATCGCCCGCCGGCGAGCACCGCGCCAAGGATCCGTGTCATGGGTTCAGGCGGATCCGCACCGGAACCGACTTCGCGGCCGGCACATGGCTCTCGATCGCATGATGTTCGAGCGCGATCAGGATGTTGAGCTCGGGATAATAGCCGCCGATGCAGCCCGCGGGGATGTCGTACTCCACCACGCGCAGGCCATCCACGACGCGCTCGTGTCCGTCCTGCGCATCGCTTTCCAGCCCGATCGTGTCGCCGTCGCTCAAACCCAGAGCCAGAATGTCGGCGCGGTTCATCATCGCGACCTGGCGCGTGCCCTTGATGCCGCGGAACCGGTCGTCATAGCCATAGATCGTCGTATTGAACTGGTCGTTCGACCGAAGCGTGACGAGGCGGAACCGGCCGTCCTGCTCGGCGAATCCGGTCGCGTTCAGCGCGCGGGGCACGTTGAATTCGGCCTTGCCGCTCTTGGTTTCCCATTTGCGATGCGAAGCCGGATTGCCCTTCCAGAAGCCGCCGGGAACGAAGAGCTTGTCGTTGAAGTTCGCGAACTTGTCGGGATAGCAATTCTCGATCGCGTTGCGCACCTTGCCGTAATCGCCGACCCACTCGTCCCACGGCACGTTGGGGTTGGGCGCGATCGTCGCCTTGGCGATGCCCGCGACGATCGCGGGTTCGGAAAGCAAGGTGGGCGCGGCCGGCGTCGCCTTGCCGACCGAACCATAGATGTGGCTGAACGAATCCTCGATCGAGACAGCCTGTCGCCCGCCCGCCTGCATGTCCTGCTCCATGCGGCCGAGGCACGGCAGGATCCAGGATTCCTCCCCCGGCGTCAGGTGCGATTTGTTGAGTTTGGTCGCGATGTGAACGGTGATCGGCAGCTTGGCCCAGGCTTCCTTCATGCGCCCCTGATCGGGGATCGCGCGGAGGAAATTGCCGCCCAGCTGGACGAACCCCTGCGCCGTGCCGGCGAGGATCTCGCGGCAGCTCTCGACCGTGTCCCAGCCCTTCTCGGTCGGCGGCTCGAATTCGAACAGCGCCTTCAGCCGCTCCACGGGCGCGAGTTCGGTCTTCTCGGTGATGCCGACGGTGCGCTGGCCCTGCACGTTGCTGTGGCCGCGGACCGGGCCTGGGCCTGCGCCCTCACGGCCGATATTGCCGCGTAGCAGCAGGAAATTGATAATCATGTACAGGCTGTCCATCCCGTACCGATGCTGGGTGATGCCCATGCCATAGACCGCGATCACGCGCTCGGCCTTCATATAGACACGTGCCGCATCCTCGATCGCCGACCGGGTGAGGCCGCTTTCGTGGACGATGTCGTCCCAGGTCGCTTTGCGCGCGAAGGTCGCGAAATCCTCGAAGCGGACGGTGTGCTGCTCGATGAAATGCGCATCGACCACGCGGGGCCGGCCTTCGGCCTTCGCCCGGTCGTCCGCCTCGATCACGATCTTGCAGATGCCGAGGATCGCGGCGATGTCGCCGCCCGCCCGGACCTGATGATATTGCGAGGAGATCTGCGTCGAGCTGCCCGTCGCCATCTCGATCGGATTCTGCGGATTGGCGAAACGCTCCCAGCCACGCTCCTTCAAGGGATTGAAGGTGACGATGTCGACCCCGCGCTTGGCGCAGTCGCTGAGCGTGTGGAGCATGCGCGGAGCATTGGTGCCGACATTCTGCCCGAAAGCGAAGATCGCATCGCACTTCTCGTAATCTTCAAGCTGGATGGTTGCGACCGGCGATCCGATCGCGTTCTTCATGCCGACCGACGTGGTCTCGTGGCACATGTTCGAACTGTCGGGCAGGTTCTGCTGACCCCACATCCGCGCGAACAGTGCGTACATGAACGAGGTTTCCAGGCTCGCCCGGCCCGAGGAGTAGAGAATCACCTTTTTGGGATCGCACGTCTTCAGCTTGGTGCCGATGGCGGTGAACGCCTCGTCCCAGCTTGCCGCCACATATTTGTCGGTCGCCCGGTCGTAACGCATCGGATGCGTCAGGCGCCCGGCCTGTTCGAGATCGTAATCCGGCCAGAGGTCGAGTTCGGACACGGTGTGCTTGGCAAAGAATTCGGGTGTCACGCGGTGGCTGGTCAATTCCCACGCCGTCGCCTTCGCGCCGTTTTCGCAGAATTCGGCGATGTGCGGCTTGGCGGGCTTGCCCCAGGCGCAGCTCACGCACATCACGCCTTCGGGCTTGTTCTGCCGGCGCAGCGCGTCGAGCGTCGCCGGGCTGATGCCTTCCTTCGGCAGGACTTCGGCCATGCCCTTCATCGAACCCCAGCCGCCAGCCGGTGCCGTGTATTCCTTGATGACGATCTTCTCGTCGGCCATGGTGATTCCCTCAAACGCGCTTCGATGCCCAACGAAGCATCGCGCCATCGGATGCAGAGCGCCATTCAAATCGGCGATGCAATTGCCTAGATCAGCGCCACGCCATGTCAGGAACCGAACGATGACCACCCACACCACGCGCATGCTCATCCTGGGCTCGGGCCCTGCCGGCCTTTCCGCCGCCATTTACGGCGCGCGCGCGGGGATGGCGCCGATCGTGGTGCAGGGCATCCAGCCCGGCGGCCAGCTCACGACGACGACTGACGTGGAAAATTATCCGGGCTTCAAGGACGTGATTCAGGGCCCCTGGCTGATGGAGCAGATGCAGGCGCAGGCGGAACATGTCGGCACGCGGATGATGTGGGACACGATCGTGTCGGTCGACCTGACGAAGCGGCCCTTCCGCCTCGTGGGCGACGGCGGCGACATCTATGAGGGCGAGGTGCTCGTGATCGCGACCGGCGCGCAGGCCAAATGGCTGGGGCTCGACAGCGAGGAGGCCATGAAGGGCAAGGGCGTCTCCGCCTGCGCCACCTGCGACGGGTTCTTCTATCGCGGCAAGAAGGTCGCGGTGATCGGCGGCGGCAACACGGCGGTGGAAGAGGCGCTCTACCTCACCAACCATTCGCCCGACGTGACGCTGATCCACCGCCGCGATTCGCTGCGCGCCGAGCGGATCCTCCAGGAGCGGCTTTTCGCGCACAAGGGCGTGAGCGTGCTGTGGAACAAGGAGGTTCGCGGCTTCGTGGACGGGGGCGGCAATGCCGGGCTCGTCGCGCTGGAGCTGGAGGATACGGTCACCGGCGAGCATAGCCGCCTCGATGTCGATGGCGGGTTCGTCGCGATCGGGCATCATCCGGCCACCGAACTCTTCCGCGGCCATCTCGCGCTCGATCCGGATGGCTATATCGCGGTCGAGACCGGCAGTACGCGGACGAGCGTCGAAGGCGTGTTCGCGTGCGGAGACGTGGCCGACAAGGTCTATCGCCAGGCGGTGACGGCGGCCGGAACGGGCTGCATGGCGGCGCTGGATGCCGAGCGGTTCCTCGCCGCGGCGGAATTCGCCGAAATGGCCGAGGCGGCGGAATAGCCTCGCGCGATCACGCCCCGTCCAGATGGCGGCGGATCGCGGTTTCCAGCGCTGCGCCCGCATCGCCGGCAAAGCTGTGCGATGCGGTATCGATCACGTCGATCGCCAGGCCGAGTCCCCGCGTCGCATCGGCAAAGGCGATCGCGGTTGCGTCGCCCGTGGCGAGCAGGATCTGCGCATCGTCGCCCCATGCCGTGATGGCGGCCAGGACTCGCGCGGCCAGATCGTCGGGTTCGCGTACCGACAATTTGCGCAGGCCGAGCAGCAGTTTGCGGGCATCTACCCCGCCGCGCAGCATCTGCCACCAGGCGCGCGGATCGCGCAGGCGCTGGGCATAGCGGGCGCGGATCGCGGCGGCAGGGGGCAGGGCGTCCCCGCTCTCCACCACCCAGGGATTGGCAAGCACGATCCGGTCGATTCCCGTCGCCCGTCCGAACAGGGCAAGCGCGCTGGCCGCATCGCAATTGCCGAAGCCCACCAGCCGCCGAAGATGCGGTGCGGTCGCGCGGAAGCACGCCGCCGCCGCCGCCATGTCGTCGGCCGAATCCGCATAGCCGCCGTTCGCGCCACTCGAGTCGCCCGTGCCCCGGCGATCGTAGCGAAACACCGGGACGCCGGTGGCGGCGAGGCGATGGGCGAGCATCGCCATGCCGCGATGCGCCCCGGCGCGCACCTCGTTGCCGCCCGAGACGATCAGCAGTCCGGTGGTGCCTGTGGCCTCGTCGAGCGTTCCGACGAGCGTCTCGCCAGCGCACGGAAAGCGGATCAGCCGGCGCACGCGGCGATCCAACCGGCGATATCCTCGGCGAGCCGCTCCGCCAGCGCGGGATCGTTGGCGGGCTCTGCCCGTCGCCAGAGCGGCGTACCGGGAAGCTTCATGGTGGCGTCGCGCGGATCGGTCTCCAGGCGGATCGTGCGGACCGGCGCCCGGGGCGCGGGGTCGGACGGTCTGGCGACGGCCAGCTCCGCCAGCATCGCGCGCGATAGCCGGTTGCCGGCATAATCGGCATCGCCGTCGATCATTGTATCGCGATCGTGCCGTGCGTCGGACGAAAGACCCGCCTGCCGGACGCGGCGAAGATCGCGCAAGACCGCCTCACCCGTCATCGGCGATAGATACCATCGTGCCTTTGGGGCCGCGTGGCTGTCGAGCAAGACGCCGCTGCGGATGCCGATCGCATGGATCGGGCGGTCACGGCCGAGCCGTTCGGCCAGCGCTTCATAGGCGCTGCGCATCATCGCGATCTCGGCGTCGCAGATCGCCGTCAGGCTCTCGCCCGTGCCCGGGAAATCCGGCAACACGCTGCCGATCCCGCGCCGGGCGAGTTCGCGCAGGATCGTGGTCGTGAACTGCCGCGTTCGGTTCGCTTCCTCGAACAGCGGCAGCGCAGCGATGACGAGCGGGCCGGTATCGGGGCCGAAGCGGAGCATGGCCTCGTAGCCGCCCGGCCAGACATAGCCATCGATGCCGGGATCGTTCGAAGGCGCGCCTTCCGTCAGATCAGCGCCTTCTCGCCGGCAAACGCGACGAGCGCGCCGAACGTCTCCAGCATCTCGCCATCCACCTCGTCGTCCTCGATCAGGATACCCAGCCGATCCTCGAGTTCGGTGAGTACGCCTGCCACCGCCATCGAGTCGAGCTCGGGCAACGCGCCGAACAGCGGCGTTTCGGGGCGGAACGCGGCGACGCGTTCGGGCGAGAGGCCGAGGATGTCGGCGAGCACGCCGCGGATGGTCGCATCGACCTGGGAAGTGCCTTCGGGGATCACGCGCGGCCTCGCGGAGGGTTGCAGATGGCAACGCGTTAAAGCGCGGGGGTGAATTCGGCAACGGCTTGGCGCTATGAGGAATCCGATGATCGCGCTCGACCCAGTCCCGCAACGGATCGATCGGCTGCCTTCGTGCGGCCGTGCGGACGATATCGCGTTGCTCGACAAGGCAGGGGCGATGACGTTCGCCGAGCTCGAAGTGGCAGTGGCATCCGCTGCGGCGTGGCTCGCGGGGCAGGGTTTCGCACCGGGCGACCGGGTGGCGACATGGCTGCCCAAGACTCGGTTGGCATGTACCATGCCGCTGGCGGTCGCCCGCGCGGGGCTGGTGCACGTGCCTATCAACCCGGCACTCCGGCGCGCGCAGGTGGCGCATATCCTGGCCGATAGCGGTGCGTCCCTGTTGGTGAGCCAGTCGTCGCGAGCCGCGACGCTCGAGACCGGGGATGTGCCGCCCGGGTGTCGGCTGATCGATGAATCGAACGTGCCTCTTGCCGGATATTCCTATCCCGGCGACGATGGGGATGCCGGCGCGCTCGCTGCGATCCTCTATACCTCGGGGTCGACGGGATTGCCCAAGGGCGTGATGCTGAGCCATGTCAATCTCTGGCTGGGTGCGGTGGCGGTGGCGGATTATCTGCGGCTCACGCCAAAGGACCGCGTGCTCGCGGTGCTGCCGCTCAGCTTCGATTACGGTCAGAACCAGCTCTTCTCGACCTGGCGCGCCGGCGCGTGCGTCGCGCCGCTCGACTATCTCGCCGCGCGCGACGTGGTTAAGGCGGTGGAGCGGACCGGGGCGACGACGCTGGCGGGCGTGCCGCCGCTCTGGGTGCAGTTGCTCGAAGCGGACTGGCCACCAGAGATCGCGGGACGGATGAAGCGGCTCACCAATTCGGGCGGCGCGTTGACACCGCGCCTCGTCCAAGCGTTGCGCGCGCGGTTTCCGGCGGCAGACCTGTACGCGATGTACGGGCTGACCGAGGCGTTCCGCTCCACCTATCTCGCGCCGGCCTTGATCGATACGCATCCCGACGCGATGGGCACGGCCATACCCTTTGCCGAGGTGATGGCTGTCCGCGCCGATGGCGCCCGCGCGGCTCCAGGCGAGCCGGGCGAACTCGTGCATGCCGGGCCGTTGGTCGCGCAAGGCTATTGGCGCGATCCCGAACGCAGCGCCGCGCGCTTTCGCCCGGCGCCGGATTTTGCCGCATCGGGCGGCATGGCGGTATGGTCGGGCGATACTGTAATCGAAGGCGCCGACGGCCTGTTCCGGTTCGTCGGCCGCGAGGACGAGATGATGAAATCGGCGGGCAACCGGATCAGCCCCGCCGAGATCGAGGCCGCGGTGCTGGCCGGCGAGGAAGCGCGCGAGGCGGTGGCGGTCGGCGTGCCCGATCCGCGCTTGGGGCAGGCGATCGTCGTCGTGCTGGCGGGTGACCCGGCGCGCGAGCCGGAACTGCGCGCGCGGCTTCGCACCGAGCTGCCGAGCTTCATGCAGCCGCAACGCTATGACTGGCGGCCCGCGCTGCCCCGCAATGCGAACGGCAAACTCGATCGTGCGGCGATCCGGGCCGAGGTGACCGCGTGAAGCCGACCGGGCCGCTCCCACCCGAATTCGCGCATCAGACCGGCGTCTTGCACATCGCCGGTCGCAGCGCGGAAGACTGGGTGACGGAGGCGGGCGACACGCCGCTGTTCGTCTATGACCTGGCGATCGTTGAAGCGCGGATCGCGCGGTTTCGTGCCGCGATGCCCGCGATCGATCTCCATTACGCGATCAAGGCCAATCCGCATCCCGGTCTGCTCGGCGCGATCGGCGGGTTGGTGGATGGGCTGGACGTCGCATCGGCAGGCGAGTTGCGCGCCGCGATCGGCGTGAAGCCGGCGGCGGCGATCAGCTTTGCGGGCCCGGGCAAGCGCGACGACGAACTGGCGCTTGCGATCGGTGCCGGCGCGACGCTCAACGTCGAATCCGAAGGCGAGGCGGCGCGGGCGCTCGCGATCGGCGAACGGCTCGAGATCGTGCCGCGGCTCGCGATCCGCGTGAACCCGGACGTCGAACTGCGCGGATCGGGAATGAAGATGGGCGGCCGCCCGTCGCCGTTCGGCGTGGATGCGGTGCGCGCCGCGGCGCTGGTGCGGACCGTGCGCGCGGGCGGCGCGGATTGGCGTGGGTTTCACATCTATGCCGGTTCGCAGGCGCTGGATGCGGGGGCGATCGTCGAGACGCAGGCCGCGACCCTGGCGCTTGCCGCCCGACTGGCGGACGAGGCGGGCGCCGTGCCGCCGCTGGTCAATCTGGGCGGCGGGTTCGGCGTGCCGTATTTCGCGGGCGATCGGCCGCTCGCGGTCGAGGCTGTGGGTGCGGCGCTCGGCGAGGCGCTGGCGCAGCGGCCCGAGGTGCTGGCGGGCAGCCGCTTCGCCATCGAACTCGGCCGCTGGCTGGTCGCGGAGGCGGGTGTGTATCTCACCCGGATCGTCGATCGCAAGGAAAGCCAGGGCGAGACGTTTCTCGTGGTGGATGGCGGCCTCAACCACCAACTCGCCGCCAGCGGCAATTTCGGGACGGTGGTCAGGCGCAATTACCCGCTCGCACTCGCGAGCCGGATGGGCGCCGGGGCGGACGAGACGGTGTCGGTCGTCGGCCCCCTGTGCACCCCGCTCGACCGGCTGGGCGACCGGGTCGCGCTGCCGCACGCGGCGGCCGGCGATCTCGTTGCGATCTTTCTCGCCGGCGCTTATGGAGCGAGCGCCAGCCCGGCGGCGTTCCTCGGGCATCCGCCCGCGGCCGAGCTGCTGGCCGACCATTGCTAAACGCTATATTCACCTCTCCCGCTGCATAGCCGATCCCGATCATGCGTGCCGCCTCGGCGGGGCATGAAATCAGGAGAATCAAGGCCATGCGCTTGTCCATGCTGTCCCGTACCCCGCTGATCGCCAGCCTGGCCGCGTCGGCCCTGACCGGTTGCGTCGACGGCAACAACGCCCGGCCCGAGCTGCCGCCGGCGTCCTATGTGGCCAGCAAGGAACAGGCGGGCGAGGAATATGTCATCGGCCCGCTCGACCAGCTCAACATCTTCGTCTGGCGCAATCCGGAGCTATCGGCCAAGGTGCAGGTGCGTCCCGACGGCCGCATCACCACGCCGCTCATCAACGACATGCCCGCGGTCGGCAAGACGCCCGCGATGCTCGCCGACGACATGAAGGCGGCGCTGGGGCAATATGTGAAGGACCCGATCGTCTCGGTGATCGTGGAGAATTTCTCCGGCACCTACAGCCAGCAGATCCGCGTCGTGGGTGCGACCGAAAAGCCCGCCTCGATCCCGTATCGCGCGAACATGACCTTGCTCGATGCGATGATCGCGGTGGGCGGCCTCAGCCAATATGCGGCGGGCAACAAGGCCCGGCTCGTCCGCTACAACCGCGCGACCGGCAAGCAGACCGAATATCAGCTCCAGATCTCCCGCCTGCTGAAGCGCGGGGATTCCTCGGCCAATGTCCGGCTGGAGCCCGGCGACGTCATCATCATCCCCGAATCGATGTTCTGAGGCCGATCGGATGGGTGGAATCTATGACGAGATGCGGCTCGCGCTGCATGCGATCTGGACGCGGCGCTGGCTCGCGCTCGGCGTCGCGTGGGGCGTGTGCCTGGTCGGCTGGCTGGTGGTGTCGCAAATCCCCAGCCGTTACGATTCGCACGCCCGGGTCATGGTGCAGATGCAGTCGGTGCTGCCCGCCTCGGTCGACAATCCCGCACCCAGCCAGCAGAACAGCGTCGACACGATCCGCCAGACGCTCGTCTCGGCGGTAAATCTCGAAAAGGTCGTTCGCGGCACCGATCTCGCCAACACGGTCGCGAGCGACCGCGACGTCGCCGACCGGGTCGCGAGCCTCGCCCAGAACATCAAGGTGACCGCGCAGCAGGACAATCTGTTCGAGATCACCACCACTGCGTCCAGCCCCAAGCTGGCGCGCACGATCACGCAGAAGCTGATCGATATCTTCATCGAGCAGAATCTTGCCGGCGACCGATCCAGCAACGGCCAGTCGCTCGCTTTCCTCGACAAGCAATTGGCGCAGCTTCAGGACAAGCTGCAGGACGCCGAGACGAAGCGCGCCGATTTCCAGAACCGGTATCTGGGATCGATGCCGGGCACCGGCTCCGTCGCGGACCGGATCGGCGCGGCACGCACGCAGATGGCGCAGATCGACGCCGATCTGGGTGCCGCGCAATCCGGCGTCGCCGCGGTCGCGGGGCAGATGGCGGGCGTGGCGCCGACGCTGCCCGGCACCGCCGGCGGTGCCGCCGGCCCGGCCCGGGCGCGGGTCATCGCGATCCAGGGCCAGCTCGCCGATGCGCGGGCGCGTGGCTATACCGATGCGCATCCGGACGTGATCGCGCTGAAAAGCCAGTTGGCGGCGGCGACCGCAGCGGCACGCGGCGAGCCGGTTTCGGGCGGCGCCGCGGGCACGCCCAATCCGTTCTACCAGTCGCTTCAGTCGATGCAGGCGGAAAAGCAGAGCCAGGTCGCGGCGCTGCGTATCCGCAAGAGCCAGCTCCAGTCGGATCTCGATCAGCTCAATTCCAAGCTCGCGGGCGATCCGCAGGTTGCCGCCGAACAGGGCGATATCGATCGCCAATATCAGGTGACGAAGGACGCGTATGCGCAGTTGCTCGCCCAGCGTCAGCAGATCGCCCTGCGCGGCCAGGCCCAGTCGCAGACCGACCAGGTGAAGTTCAGCGTGATCGATCCCCCCACCACGCCGCACACGCCGACCGCGCCCAACCGCATGCTGCTGCTGTCGGGCGTGCTGGTGGCGGGCATCGCCGGCGGGATCGGCGCGGCGTTTGCGCTCGGCCAGTTGCGGCAGACCTTCGCCACCACCACGCGACTGGAACGCGCGACCGGCATGCCGGTGATCGGCGCAATCGGTGAGGTGGTGACGCGCGCCCAGTCCGAGAAGCGCGCGCGGGGAATGAAGATGTTCGCTGGCGGCCTTGCCGCGCTGGGAGCCGCCTATGTGCTGCTGCTCGGTGTCGAAGTGCTTCAGCGGGGAATGGCGGCATGACGAAGATCCATCCGAAACGCGCGCCTTCGCTGCTCGAGCGCGCCGCCCAGGTCTATGACTTCAGCGAGCATCTGCGGCGGCAGGACGACGCGCCGATGCCGCCGATAACACCGGCTTTGGTGCCTCCCGGTCCGCCGGTCGAGCCGGTCTTTGCCGCCGACGTTCCGGAGGAATTTCGCGCTCCGCTGGCGCGCGGCGAAGTGGCGGCGATCGACCGGATGATGCTCGCGCAGAACGGCATGATCGTGCCCGGCGCGCCGGTCGGGCCGCTCGCCGAGGAGTTTCGGCTGGTCAAGCGCCAGTTGAACCTCGTGCGCCAGCGGATCGCCGAAAGCGACGCACCCGCCAAGGCGCGGACGATCCTCGTCTGCTCGGCGCGTCCGCGTGACGGCAAGACCTTCACCGCGATCAACCTCGCGCTGTCGCTCGCCGCCGAGCGCGATACCGAAGTGCTGCTGGTCGATGCCGATTTCGCCAAGCCCGACATCATGGCGCAGCTCGGCGTCGACGAGGGATCCGGGCTGCTCGATGCGCTCGCCGATTCGCACCTCGATGTCGAGACGCTGATCGTGCCCACCGATGTGCCCAATCTGTCGCTGCTCCCCGCTGGCACCAAGACCTCGACCGACACCGAATTGCTGGCCAGCGCCCGCACCCGGGCGGTGCTCGCGCGGCTCTTGTCGGCCAATCCCAACCGGTTGGTAATCTTCGATTCGCCACCCGCTCTCGCGGCATCGCCCGCCTCGGTGCTGGCGATGCTGGTGGGGCAGGTGATGCTCGTGGTCCGCGCCGATCTCACGCCCGAAAGCGAGCTGCGCGCCGCCGTGCAGTTGCTCGACGGGTGCGAGCATATCCAGCTCGTCCTCAACGCGGTGTCCTTCGTGCCGGGCGGCGCCCGGTTCGGCAGCTATTACGACCAGGAGTCGTCCCAGTGATCCGTCCCGTCCTTCTCGCCACCGCCGCGATGCTCGCGCTGCCGTCCGTCGCCAACGCGCAGGACCGGCCGCGGACCAGCGTCACGCCCTATATCGAAGTGAGCCAGACGCTCGACGCCGATCTCAAGGGCGGCGACACCGTCACCTACACGAGCGTCGCTGCGGGCGTGGACGCGGCGGTGACGACCGCGCGTATCAACGGCCAGATCAGCTATCGTTACGAGCACCGCTTCGGCGAGGGCCATGATCTGGGCGACGACGATATCCACACCGGCCTCGCGCGCGTCGACGCCAAACTGACGCCGGCGCTGACGTTCGAGGCAGGCGGCATCGCCACGCGCGCGCGTTCCGACATCCGCGGGGCGGCGCCGGGCGTACTTGTCGGCAATGTCGACAATGTCAGCCAGCTCTACGGCGTCTATGCCGGCCCGACGCTTGCCACCCAGTTGGGCGTGGTGAACGTGGGGGCTGCCTATCAGATCGGCTATACCAAGGTCGAGACGCCCACCTATGCCGGGCCGATCGATGGCCAGCGCCTCGATTATTACGATCATTCGCTCGGCCAGCTCGCGACCGCCACCGTCGGCATCGCGCCGGGAACGGTGCTGCCTGTCGGCGTGACGCTCAGCGGCCTGTACGAGCGCGAGGATGGCGCGCAGCTCGGCCAGCGCTTTGAGGGGTATCACGGGCGCGGCGACGTGCTGCTACCAGTCTCGCCCAACGTCGCGCTGACCGCCGGTGTCGGCTATGAGCGGATCGAGGCCAGCCAGCGCGATCCGCTGTTGACGGCCGGCGGCACGCCCGTGCTGGATGGCAATGGTCGATTCGAGACGGATCCCAATTCGCCGCGCCGGATCGCCTACCGCACCGATGGCGTCTATTATGATGCGGGCGTGGTTTGGCGACCCGACCGCCGCACGTCGGTGGAGGCGCATGTCGGCCGCCGCTACGGATCGCTCAGCTATACCGGCACGGCGACGTACCAGGCGTCCAAGACGGTCGGCTTCGCCGTGAATGTCTATGACAGCGTCCAGACCTTCGGCCAGCAATTGCGGCAGGGCGTCGCGGCGTTGCCGACGAGCTTCGTTTCCAATCAGGATCCCTTCTCGCAACAGTTCAACGGCTGCGTCTTCGGCACGAGCGGCGGAGCGCCCGGCGGTTGCCTCGATTCGGTGTTCCAGTCGATCACCACCGCCAGCTATCGTGCGCGCGGCGTCGATGCGGTGGGAACGATCACCCGCGGGCTCTCCACCTTCGGCGTGGGTATCGGCTACGCCAACCGGCGCCTCTATGCGCCGACCGGCGGCTCCGGCATCGTGGTCTATGGTGACGAGGACGAGAGCTATTACGGTCAGCTCTTCTGGGCGCGCAGCCTTTCGCGCAACTCGGGGCTCGATGTGAACGCGTTCGTGGATTATTACACCACGCAGCTTTCGGGCGGGGAGGGCACCTGGTCCTATGGGGCGACGGGCAGCTATTATCGCAATTTCGGCCGCCTGAGCACCACGGCTTCGGTGGGGCTCTACAGCTTCAAGGTGGGCGACCTCTCCAGCGACGTGTCGCTGCAGGCGCTTCTCGGCGCGCGGTATCACTTCTAGGAACGGCAGCGATGTACGACGATCATTTCGGATTGACCGGCCGGCCCTTCCAGCTGACCCCCGACCCGCGTTTCTGGTTCGAGACCGACACCCACCGGAAGGCGATGGCCTATCTCGGCTATGGCCTCGCGCAGGGCGAAGGCTTCATCGTCATCACCGGCGATATCGGTGCGGGCAAGACGACGCTGGTCGGCCATCTGATGGATACGCTCGATCAGCAGCGCCTGAACCCGATCAAGATCGTCTCCACCGCGATCGAGGCATCCGATCTGCTGCGCATCGTGGCGACCGCGCTCGGGGTGCAGACGAAGGGCATGGAGAAGGCCGATCTGCTGATCGCGATCGAGCGCGGACTTCACGCGGTCGCGCGGGGCGGCAAGCGCACGCTGCTGATCGTCGACGAGGCGCAGGCGCTGCCGGTCGCCAGCCTCGAAGAATTGCGCATGCTGTCGAACTTCCAGGCCGGCGGCCATGCGATGCTGCAGATCGTGTTGCTCGGCCAGCCCGAGTTCCGCGACCGGCTGCACGGCGAGGATCGCCTCGAACAGATGCGCCAGCGCGTGATCGCGATCCACCATCTCGATCCGATGGAGGCGCATGAAGTCTCCGATTACATCGCGCACCGGCTCGCGGTGGTCGGCTGGACCGGGCGGCCCGATTTCACCGAGGATGCGTTCGATGCCTTTTATCGCGGATCGGGCGGGGTGCCGCGCCGGCTGAACCTGCTCGCCGGCCGGACGATGTTGCACGCGGCGATCGGCGGCATCAACCTGATCGACGGCGCGACCGTGGACGCGGTGATCCGCGATCTCCATGCGGATCTGCCGATGCCGATGCCGATCGGGGCACCGCTTGCGGATGCGCCCGCGCCGATGAAGCCCGAACCCGTCGAGCGCCTCCCCGCTCCGGCAGCGGCGGCGCCCGTCATCGTCACGCCGATGCCGGCACCCGCGTCGGCAACGCCCGTCCGCGAGGCGCCGGCTCCGACGGAAGAAGTGAAGCGACCGTCCTGGTTCGAATCGGCCACCGCGCCCGTCGCGCGTCCGGCGCCCCGCGTTGTGTTGACGCCCGAGCCCGAGCCCGAGCCGATCGTCGTCCCACCCGAGGCCGAGGCAGACTGCGCGCCCGAGCCGGAGGCCGAGCCGGCGGTGGTTTCACCCGATCCGACGCTCATCGCGCGGATCGCGGCGCTCGAGGCGCAGGTCGAGCAGCAGGAGGTGGCGTTGCGCCGCGTGCTGACGCTGCTGGTGGATTGGGTGGAGACCGACGCGCAGCGGCCGCCTTATGCGCCGATCCGCAACTTCGCGGCCTGACGCCATGCTCAACGGCATGTCGGTCGATGTGGAGGATTGGTTCCAGGTCGGTGCCTTCGAACGGGTGATCGACAAGGCGGATTGGGATGCGCTCGCGCCGCGCGTTGAGCGCAACACCGATGCGGTGCTCGCGCTGTTCGAGGATGCGGGCGTCAAGGCCACCTTCTTCACGCTCGGCTGGGTCGCGCATCGCTATCCGGCGCTCGTCCGCCGGATCGTGGATGCGGGCCATGAGATCGCCAGCCATGGCTGGGATCATGCGCGCGTCTTCACGATGGATGCGGCCGCCTTTCGCGCCGACCTTGCCAAGGCGCGCAGCGCGATCGAACAGGCGGGCGGCGCGGCCGTCACCGGCTATCGCGCGCCGAGCTTTTCGATCGATCCGCGCACGCCCTGGGCGCATGCGGTGCTAGCGGAGGCCGGCTATCGCTATTCGTCCAGCGTCGCTCCGGTGCGCCACGACCATTATGGATGGCGCGAGGCGCCCCGCTACGCCTTTCGACCACTGCCCGACTCCGCGCTGATCGAGGTGCCGGTGACCGTGGCGGAGTTCGCAGGGCGGCGGCTTGCGACCGGTGGCGGCTTTTTCCGCATGTTGCCCGCAGCGATCACGGATTATGCGGTCCGGCAGGTGAACGCCGAGGCGCAACCGGCGATGTTCTATTTCCATCCCTGGGAGATCGATCCCGGCCAGCCGCGCGTGGCGAATGCGCCGTTGAAATCGCGCATCCGCCATTATGCGCGGCTGCGCGCGATGGCGGGCAAGTTGCGCGGACTGATGGCGCGGCACGATTGGGGACGGGTGGACGCGGCCATCGGCGCCGCCGCGTGACTGAGTCGATCGGCGTTCGCGCGGCGGATCTGCGCCACGACGCCGACCGGATTGCTGCTTTCGTCACCGAAACGCCCGGCGCTACGCCGTTTCACCTGCCGGCGTGGAGCATGGCGGTCGAGGTGGGATGCGGCCAGCGCGCGCGCTATCTGGTCGCCGAACGGGGCAATGGTGCGATTGCCGGCGTGCTGCCGTTGACCGAAATGCGCTCGCCCCTGTTCGGGCGCGCGCTCGTGTCGACCGGTTTCGGCGTCGATGGCGGCATCTTGGGGGAGGGCGTTGCGCCATTGGCGGCGGCGGCCTGGACGCTGGCGCAGCGGATCGGCTGCCCCGGCGTCGAGCTTCGCGGCGGCGCGCTGCCTGAGGAATGGGATGTCGATGCCGACAGCTATCTCGGCTTCGCACGCGACCTTGCCGGCGATGACGCGGCCGAACTGCTCGCCATTCCCCGCAAGCAACGCGCCGAAGTGCGCCGCGCGCTGGGCATCGACCTGGAGGTCGTGACGGGCGAAACGCCGGCGCTGCTGCGCGAACATCACCGCATCTATGCCGAATCGGTCCGCAACCTGGGGACGCCGGTGTTTCCGGCCCGCTTGTTCCGCGAAGTCGCCGGACGACTCGATGCCGATGTGCTCACCGTCCGCCACGAAGGACGGCCGGTCGCGAGCGTGCTCAGCCTGTATTTCGACGGGACCGTTTATCCTTATTGGGGTGGTGGCGGTGCGGCGGCGCGAGCCCTGCGCGCCAACGACCGGATGTATTTCGCGCTGATGGCGCATGCGCGTGCCCGTGGGGCGACGCGGTTCGATTTCGGCCGATCGAAGACCGGAACCGGTGCGGCGGCGTTCAAGAAGAATTGGGGGTTTGCGCCCATGCCCCGCCATTACGCCACGCGAAGCGCGGGGCCGCGCCGCGAGGTGAACCCGCTCAACCCCAAATATGTGGCGATGGTCGCGGCGTGGAAGCGCCTGCCGTTGCCGATCGCCAACCGCCTCGGCCCCTGGATCGCGCGGGGGCTGGGGTGAGCGACATCCTCTTCCTCGCGCACCGTGTGCCGTTTCCGCCCGACCGCGGCGACAAGATCCGCAGCTATCACGTGCTCCGTCATCTGGCGGCGCGTGCGCGCGTGCATCTGGTGGCGTTCGCCGACGAATTGGCGGATCGCGACCCGCCGCCCGAGTTCCGCGCGATGCTGGCAAGCTGCACCATCCTGCCCCGCCGCAAGGCACGGGGCCGTGCGGCGATCGAAGCCCTGGTGAGCCGACGCCCGGCATCGCTCGCCGCCTTCGCCGACAAGGCCATGGCCGCCGCCGTGGCGGATGTGCTGGCGAACCACGACATCGCGCGGATCTATGCCTTTTCCGGGCAGATGGCGCAGTATCTCCCGATGGCGCGCATGCCCGTCGTCATGGACTTCGTCGATGTCGATTCCGCCAAGTTCGCCGGCTTCGCGGCCCGGGCGCGGGGCACGATGCGCTGGCTGATGGCACGCGAGGCGCGGCTGCTCGGTGCCTATGAACGCGCCGTCTCGCAGCGCGTAGCGGCCAGCCTGTTCGTCAGCGAGTCGGAGGCCGCGCTGTTCCGCTCGGGCGGCGCGATCGGAACGGTGAAGGTCGTCGAAAACGGGATCGACACCGCGCATTTCGATCCGGACGGTCGCTTCGATCGGATGGCGGAGGATCGCCCCTTGATCGTCTTCACCGGGCAGATGGATTATGCGCCGAATATCGAGGCGGTGACGGGCTTTGCGCGTGACGTGATGCCGCTGGTCCGCCGGCGCCACCCGCAGGCGCTGTTCGCGGTCGTCGGGCGAGCCCCGACGGCAGCGGTGCGCGCGCTGGCCGGCGAGGACGTGATCGTGACGGGCACCGTACCGGATACGCGCGGTTGGCTGGCCGCGGCCGATCTGTGCGTGGCGCCGCTGGCGCTCGCGCGTGGCATCCAGAACAAGGTGCTGGAGGCGATGGCGATGGCGCGTCCGGTGATCGCTTCCTCCGCCGCGGCGCAAGGCATCGATCATGCCGGTACGATCCGCATCGCCGATGATCCCGCGGATCTGGCCGATAGCGTCTGCGCCGTGCTCGACGGCCCCTGGGCCGCGGCGACCCTGGGGCAGGCGGCGCGGCATCAAGTGATCGCGCGCTACGCCTGGGATGCGCGGCTCGCGCCGCTCGATGCGCTGATGGGCTTCCCGTGACGCTGGCGCTGACCGCGTCGAAGGGGCGTTCGATCGGCGCATGGCCGGGCCATGGTGGCGCGCTCCTGTTGGTCGCCGCGTTGATCGTATCGCTGTTCTACCGCGATGCGCATGCGCTCGTCCGCATCTGGTGGACCAGCACGACGTTCGGCCACTGCCTCTTCATCGGCCCCGTCATCGCCTGGCTGGTGTGGCAGCGCCGGGCCCAACTCGCCCGCCTCACCCCCGCCGCATGGTGGCCGGGCCTCGCGCTCGTCGCGGTGGGCGGGGCGGGGTGGTTGATGGGAGAGGCGGCGACGGTGTCGTTCGCGCGCCAGTTGGGCCTGATCGTCATGCTGCAGGGCGCGGTGGTCACGCTGCTCGGGCCCCAGGTGGCGCGCGGGCTGCTCTTCCCGCTGGCCTATGCGCTGTTCCTCGTGCCGATGGGCGAGGGGCTGGAGACGCCGTTGCAGAACGTGACGGTGGCCATGGTGATGCCGATGCTGCGCGCGGTCGGCGTGCCCGCCAGCGTGGATGGCGTGCTGATCCATGCCGGACGCTATTATTTCGAAGTGGCCGAGGCCTGTTCGGGCGCCAAATTCGTCATCGCGATGATCGCGTTCGGCGTGCTGGTCGCGAATGTGTGTTTCGTCTCCTGGCGGCGGCGGGCGATGTTCCTGGCCGTCAGCCTGATCGTGCCCGTGCTGGCGAACGGCGTGCGGGCGTTCGCCACGATCTGGGCGGCGCAGCTCACCTCGCTGGAGGCGGCGACCGGGTTCGATCACATCGTTTACGGCTGGGTGTTCTTCGGGCTCGTGATGGCGGCGGTGCTGGGGATCGCTTGGCGGTGGTTCGATCGTGCGCCCGATGCGCCCGCCTTCGATCCGGTCGCGCTCGATCGGCCGGTCGGGCACCGCATCGATCTCGGCCTTGCCGCGCTGCTGGTGCTCGCCACCGCCGTGATCTTTCCCGCCTGGAGCGGTGCCGTCGCGGCCCGTGCGCAGGCGTTGCCCAACCATATCGATCTGCCCGACGTCCCGGGCTGGCATCGCGCGTTCCTCAGCACGCGCGCGCCCTGGGAGCCGTTCCATCCGGGGGCGGACCATCATCTCTTCGGCCGCTATGCCGACGATCGTGGCGATGCGGTAGACGTGGCGATCGCGGTCTATGGCGCGCAGGCACAAGGGCGCGAACTGGTCGGCTTCGGTACGGGCGTGCTGCGCGAGGAGGATCGCTGGGTGCGGATCGCGGACCTGCCGCCGATCGACGGCGGCTCGGTGATGCGGATCACCGCGCCGGGCCCGGGCCGGCAGGCGGTGGAGCGGATCGTCGCGACATGGTATCGCGTCGGCGATGTCACGACGCACGACGAGAGGCTGGTGAAGGTGGCGACGATGCGCGCGCGGCTGTTCGGTGGCCCGCAACGGGCCGTCGCGGTGCATCTGTCGGCCGAGGTGCTGCCCGGCCATGATCCGGTCGTCGCGATCCGGGCGTTTCGCGCGGCGCTCGGCCCGATCGACGCGCTGGCAGACCGTTCCGCGGGCATGCGCTGAGATGTGCGGCATCGCCGGGATCTTCCATCCCGGAATCCCCAAGCCGGTCGATCCGCAGCGCATCGGGCGGATGATCGACGCGCTGGCGCATCGCGGGCCCGATGGGGACGGGGTGTGGACCGCGCCGGGTGTGGGGCTGGGTCATCGGCGTCTGTCGATCATCGATCTGGCCGGCTCGCCCCAGCCGATGCGCGACGATGCGCTGACCGTCACCTATAATGGCGAGATCTACAATTTCGCCGAGCTGCGCGCCGAGCTCGAAGAGCGGGGCGCGCGTTTCCGGACGGCGGGCGATACCGAGGTGCTGCTGCACGGCTGGCGCGCCTGGGGGCCGGGGCTGCTCGACCGGCTGAACGGCATGTTCGCCTTCGCGATCCACGATGCCGATGCGCAGGCGCTGTTCCTCGCGCGCGACCGGCTGGGGGTGAAGCCGCTCCATTGGGTGGAACTGTCCGACGGCTCGGTCGCCTTCGCCTCCGAACTGAAGGGGCTGCTCGCCCACCCGTTGCTCCGCCGCACGCCCGATCTGCGCGCGGTCGAGGATTATCTGGCGTTCGGCTATGTCCCCGACGATGCCTGCCTCGTCGCGGGAGTGCACAAGCTGGCGGCCGGGCATTTCCTGCTGATCGCGCGCGGCAGACCGGTGCCCGCGCCCCGCCGATGGTGGGATCTGGATTTCTCGAACCGCGCACGCGGCTCGGCCGCGGCGCTGGGCGACGAACTCGTGGCGCGGATGCGCGACGGGGTGCGCTCGCGGATGGTCGCGGACGTGCCGCTCGGGGCGTTCCTGTCGGGCGGCGTGGACAGTTCGGCGGTGGTCGCGCTGATGGCGGAGGCATCGCGCGATGCGATCACCACCTGCACGATCGGTTTCGACGAAGCGGGGCATGACGAGCGTGCGCATGCCGACGCCGTCGCGGCGCGCTTTGCGACCGACCACCATGCGCGGGTGGTGCGGTCGGACGATGCCGGGCTGATCGACACGCTGGTCGCTGCGTTCGACGAACCCTTCGCCGATGCCTCGGCGCTTGCCACCTATCAAGTATGTGCGCTCGCGCGCGAGCGGGTTACGGTCGCGCTGTCGGGCGACGGCGCGGACGAGGCGCTGGCCGGGTATCGCCGCTACCGGTTCCAGGCTGCCGAAGAGCGGGTCCGTGCGCTGATGCCCGCCGGCCTGCGCCGCGATGCGTTCGGCGCACTGGGGCGCTGGTATCCCAAGGCGGATTGGGCGCCGCGCCCGTTGCGCGCGAAATCCACCTTGCTCGCGCTCGCGGCCGATGGCGACGCGGCCTATGCGCGAGCGGTGGGCGTGACCACGCCCGAATGGCGGGCGCGCCTGTTCTCGGCGGAGGCCCGTCGCGCGCTCGGCGGCTATCGTGCCGAGGACCGCTATGTGGCGACGATGCGGGCGGCGCCGGCGCGCGATGCGCTCGACCGTGCGCAATATGCCGACATCAAGCATTGGCTGCCGGGCGATATCCTCACCAAGGTCGACCGCACCAGCATGGCGGTCGGGCTGGAGGCGCGCGAGCCGCTGCTCGACCACCGGCTGATCGAATTCGCGGCCACGCTGCCGGTGTCGATGCGGCTGCGCCACGGCCAGGGCAAGTGGCTGATGAAGCGCGCGATGCGGCCCTATCTGCCGCGCGAGATCCTCTATCGGCCCAAGATGGGGTTCGTCACGCCGATCGGTGCCTGGTTCCGGGGGGCGCTCGCCGACGAAGCCGCGGCGCTGGCGCGATCGCGGACCTTGAACGACACGGGATGGTTCGACATGGCCGCCATCGGCGCGATGGCGGCCGAACATCGCAGCGGGCGCGGCGAGCATGGGCGGACGCTCTGGCAGTTCCTCATGCTGGAACGGAGCATGGCGCGGCTGTTCGGTTGAGCGGCGCTCAGCCCACCGCCTCGATCACCGCCGCGCGCAGTTCGGGGATGCCATAGCCGGTTTCGCTCGAGGTCTGCAGGATGTCCGGATGCGCGGCGGGACGCTTGCGCACCTCGTCCGCCATCGCCGCCAGCGTGACGGACAATTCGGTCGGCTTCACCTTGTCGGTCTTGGTCAGGACCATGCGATAGCTGACTGCGGCCTTGTCGAGCATCTCCATGATCTCGCGATCGACGTCCTTGAGCCCGTGACGCGAATCGACCAGCACCAGCGTGCGCTTCAGCACGTCGCGACCGCGCAGGAAGTCGTTCACGAGGAACCGCCACTTCTTGACCATGTCCTTGGGCGCCTTGGCAAAGCCATAGCCCGGCATGTCGACCAAGCGAAACGCGAGCGGATCGCCCACGTCGAAGAAGTTCAATTCCTGCGTGCGCCCCGGCGTGTTGGACGTGCGCGCGAGCGCGTTGCGGCCGGCCAGCGCGTTCAGCAGCGACGATTTGCCGACATTGGAACGCCCCGCGAACGCCACCTCGGGTACGTCGGGCGCGGGGATATATTCCAGCGTCGGCGCCGATTTCAGAAACGCGATCGGCCCCGCGAAGAGCTTGCGCGCCGTCTCGATCTGCTCGGGTTCGAAGCTCATTTCGCCACCGGCGTCTTCAGCTGCGGATGACGTGCATAGAGCAGCTTCTGTTGCAGGATCGAGATGCAGTTGGTGGTGATCCAATAGACCTGCAGCCCGACCGCGAACGGCGCCATCACGAACATCAGCACCCAGGGCATGAACGCGAAGACCTGCTTTTGCGTATCGTCCATCGGCGTCGGGTTCAGGCGGAACTGGAAGAACATCGAGATGCCGAGCAGGATCGGCACGACACCGATTGCGATCATGTGCGGCGGCGTGAAGGGCAGGAGGCCGAACAGGTTCACCGGCGTCAGCGGATCGGGCGACGACAGATCCTTGATCCACAGGACGAAGGGCTGGTGCCGCATCTCGATCGTGATCATCAGCACTTTGTAGAGCGCGTAGAAGATCGGCACCTGGATCAGCGTCGGCAGGCAGCCGGCGAGCGGATTGACCTTCTCCTGCTTGTAGAGCGCCATGATCTCCTGCTGCTGGCGCGGCTTGTCGTCCTTGTAGCGTTCCTGGAGCGCCTTCATCTTCGGCTGGATGGCGCGCATCGCCGCCATCGAGGCGAACTGGCGCTGCGCGATCGGGAACATCACCGCGCGGATCGTCAGCGTCAGCAGGATGATGGCGAGGCCGAAATTGCCGACGATGTGGAACAGCCAGTCGAGATAGGTGAAGATCGGCTTTTCGACGATTTCGAAGTAACCCCAGTCGATCGCCTTGTCGAATTTCGGGATACCCGCGGCTTCGTAGCGCTGGAGCGTCTTCACTTCCTTGGCGCCCGCGAAGAAGCGCGTCGTCTGGGTGACGGCTTTGCCCGGCGCGAGCAGCTTGGGGCTGAGCGTGTAATCGCCCTGATAGGTGGTGTTCGCACCGGCGCGGAACTGGCCGTCGAACGTCGCGCCCTGATCGGGCACCAGCGCGGTCAGCCAATATTTGTCCGCAAAGCCGAGCCAGCCGCCCTGCGTCGAGAAATGCTGCGGCGCGCTGTCGAGATCCTTGAACTTGTACCCGTAATCCGCGCTGCCCTCGTGCACCGAGGTGGGGCCGGTATGATTCTGCCAGGTGGAGGCATCCTTCGAGACGCCCGACCGGTTGACGAAGCCGTACGGCGCAACCGGCACGGGTGCGGCGCCGGCGTTCAGCACCGTTTGCTGCACCGTGAACATATAGTCGGAATCGACCGACAGCGTGATGCGGAAGCGCTGGCCGGTGGCGTTCGCCGCGTCGAGCGTCACGGGATGGCCGGGCGACAGCAGCGTTCCGGTCGCCTTCCACACCGTGTCGGCGGACGGCGGCTTCAGCCCCTCGTCACGCCAGCCGAATCCGGCGAAATAGGCTTCGGGCGCGCCGGCCGGGGAAAGGAGGCGGATCGGCGCGGAGTTCTTCGCGATCGTTTCCTTGTAATCCACCAGAACGAGATCGTCGATCCGCGCGCCCTTCAGGTTGAGCGAGCCCCGGATCTTGGGCGTCTCGATCCGGACGCGGGGCGTCTCGCCCAGCACGACCGCGCGGTCGCGCATCGCGGCGGGGCCGTCGGCGGTGGGATCGGCGTTCGGGTTGGCGACGATCTTCGTCTTGCCGTCCGCGATCTTGGTCACGGGCGGATTGGCGGTCGGGAAGAATTTGCCCTGGATCAGCGGCCAGCCGAACAGGATCAGCGCCGCGATCACCGCGAACACCACGAAGTTCTGACGATCGTCTTTCACGGCTAGGCCCCAATCTTCATGGAACGGGATCGGGTCCGTACCCGCCCCATGGATGACAGCGCGCGATGCGCTTTGCCGCCAGCCAGCTCCCTCTGGCCGCGCCATAGCGGCGAAGCGCGGTGATTGCATAGGCCGAACAGGAGGGCTGGAACCGGCATGAGGATGGCAGGATCAACGACGGCCCGAGCTGCCAACCCCGCGCGAGGAGGATCAGCAGGCGCGCGATCACCGGCGCACCTTGCCGAGCGCCTTGGCCAGTTCCCGCCGCAGGTCGCCATAATCGCGCTCGATCCCGCCGTTGCGGCCGATCAGAACGTGATCCGCGCCCGCGATGCCGTTTTCCGGCAGCAGCTCGCGCGCCAGCGATCGCAGCCGCCGCTTCATGCGGTTGCGCACCACGGCGTTGCCGACTTTCTTGGTGACGGTGAAGCCGACGCGCATCGTGTCGTCACCGTCCTTGCGCGCGCGCACCAGCAGGACGAATCCCGGCATCGGCGCCCGCTTTCCCCCGTTGGCCGCCAGGAAATCCCGGCGGCGCGTGAGGATGTTCAGGCCGACAGCTTCTTGCGGCCGCGGTTGCGGCGGGCGCGAATCACGCTCCGTCCGCCGACCGTCGCCATCCGTGCGCGAAAGCCGTGACGGCGGGTGCGCACCAGGTTGCTCGGCTGAAAGGTCCGCTTCATCGTTCATGTCCTGATCGTACGAATGAAAAGGGCCGCCACGCGGGACGGCCTTTGTTGGCGGCAGCGCATAGGCAAGACGGGGCGCCAAGTCAATTCGCTCCGGGCGGTCCGATGTCGCGGGTGCGGGCATGCCGCCGCCGCGCACTCGGCCGGCGCATGGCGCGATCGACCAGGTTCCCCGTCCGCGGCCAGCGCCGCTTCAGCCGGGCCCAGCGCACCTTGGCGCGGTAGGAGTTGCGCAGGATCAGGATCAGTCCGCCCGCGAACAGGAATATCCCGCCCGGCCCGGGCAGCGGCCCCACCACCCCTGCGCCCACGATCAGGACGCCGCCGAGGACGAGCTGGGCGATCCGCATCGCGGGGTGACGGGGTGGGCGCATCGCCGCCATGTGGCTCCGGTGTGTTGCGGCGGCAAGACGGCGCCGGTGGCGCGCCCTGCAAAACCGCTTATGAACGGCGGCTGACGATGGGCATTCGGGGGTGTGCGCGTGGCGACGATCGTATCGACGGTGGCGTATCTGGGGCTGGAGGCGCGCGCCGTCGAGGTGCAGGTGCAGCTCATCCCGGGGCTTCCCGCCTTCAACGTCGTCGGTCTGGGCGACAAGGCGGTGGGGGAAAGCCGCGAGCGGGTGCGTGGCGCGATCGCCGCGATGGGCCTCGCGCTGCCGCCCAAGCGGATCGCGGTAAACCTTTCGCCCGCCGATCTGCCCAAGGAGGGATCGCATTTCGACCTGCCGATCGCGCTCGCGCTGCTCGGCGCGATGGGCATCGTCGATGTCGAGACGCTGGCGGACTATGTCGTGGTGGGCGAACTGGGGCTCGACGCACGGATCGCACCGTCGCCGGGCGTGCTGCTCGCCGCGCTCCACGCATCGGCAGAAGGGAAGGGGCTGGTCTGCCCTGCGGCGCAGGGATCGGAAGCGGCCTGGGCCGGATCGATCGAGGTGGTCGCCGCGCCCGATCTCCTCGGCCTCATCAACCATTTCAAGGGTCACGGGCTGCTTCGCCCACCGGAACCGGGCGAAGCGGACGATGTCGTGCACGGGCCGGACCTGCGCCAGGTGAAGGGGCAGGAGACCGCCAAGCGGGCGCTCGAGATCGCAGCGGCCGGCGGCCACAACCTGTTGATGTGCGGGCCGCCGGGCGCGGGAAAGTCGCTGATGGCGGCGTGTCTGCCGGGAATATTGCCGCCGCTCGATGCGGCCGAGGCGCTGGAGGTGTCGATGGTGCAGTCGGTGGCGGGGACGCTCGCGAACGGACGCCTGACCCGCAATCGCCCGTTTCGCAGCCCGCATCATTCGGCCTCCATGGCGGCGCTGACGGGCGGCGGTGTGGACGCCCCACCTTACTCTGCATCAGCCCACCTTACTCTGCATCAGTCTACCTTACTTTGCAGCAGGGGCCCTTCCTTGCAGCGTGGGGACGGCTGTGAACATCCATGTTCTCGCCGCGCCCGCCGAAGAACGATTGCACTCGATGGACCTCCGTTGCACCGAGATATTTTAAGATGGCCAGTTGCGTTGCTCATGACGATGCTTTGTTAGTATCGATGGAACGAAAGCGGGGAACAGTCTCTGGCGGCCCTGATGATCCTGCGCGCCCTTGGCCGATGAGAGTTGATCCGGCCGAAGGAGAGGCGCTCTCGTCATGGTTAAGCCGCATCGCTTTGTTATACAAAGTCGCCTACCCAGATCTGTTAGAACGATATCTTGGCGTTAGTAAAAATGACGGTGATATCAATCTTACAGAAGACCTAAACCTCATCAATCGGATCGCCCAGTTGTCCCGGGTCCCATTCGATAAAGTCAGAGCGATGACTTTCCGAGGGATGGTGCCGTTATCCTTTGGAAAGGGACTTGGCAGTTTCGCTGATTACGTTTTAGAGCAGACGGTGTTGCTTAGAAGCTGGGGGCGTTGGGAAGGGATAGACGGCCAAACTTCCGACTGGCAGCCGTGGATATCTCATGGTCTGGTGCGTGCATGTCGGAAATGCGCCGCTTCAGATCAGGTCATCTTTGCGAGGTTGGAATGGTTACTGCCGATCATGCTGTCGTGTCCTAAACACGGATGCTATCTGGACGAGTGTTTTATCACCCCCGGCCGCTTCATCTCCTGGAAGGTGGCTCTACCGGGCAAGCCTAGTGCAGCAACACGGTTGCTCTACAAAACTACGTATCAAGCCATCGTTAGTGGCGTCACAACCGACTATACAGGGGCAAAGCCAGCGGCACTTTGGTTTAGAAAATTACGAACAGTCATCGAGGAGCTTGCTGCTCCAGCCTATGTTCATGGGGACGACCGAAAGATCATAAAGGCGCTTTGGTCTAATATCGGCGAGGACGCTCCATACGCAGTCCGCAAAACCTTTGAAAATATGAAATGGCAGGACCAGCTTAAAATATTACAAGTTGCAGCTTTCTCCATGAAGTACATGGGCGAAATGCTAATTTACCAGAAGAAGACTCTGCGTAAACAAGAGGCGGTCCGACGCGCTAAAGATATCAATATATATTTGGCTGGCGCAACGTCGTCGTATAGCTGGCAAAAGAATCTAGGCTACGGAGGCTATAAACGGGCAGTAGTCGATCCGATCTACGCCTCGTTATTACGATCAACCCTTTACTGGTATGATGATGTAAGTATCGAGCGTGCTTGCAAAGTGGAAGAATATCTAACGGCAAGGGGTGTGACGAGATATGCTATCCGGGAGATCAGGCTTGTTGAGCAGAAAGGCAATCATGAATCCTCCATCATCTACTTCGGCCTGCCAGAAGATGGCTCTTGGAGCGATGTGAGGAGCGGAATCGCTAACAATCGCATCCTGCGAGGGATGGACTAACTTCAAAACCGTCCGCAAGTGCAAATCGCCTCCGTCCTTTAAGGTATACCCTTCATGGATGGATCGATGCGACACAAAATCGCGTCTCAAAACGGTCGCAAAATGAATTGTGGAGCATATCGCGCGGATGGTCTAGAGCGTTCTGCGACACTTCACGCGGCCAGGATCGATCATGGGCGAACTTTACGGATATGCGAGGGTTTCGACCGCCGGCCAGGACCTCACATTGCAGCGTTCTGCCTTGAAGGCCGCTGGTTGCGCGGTGATCCGGGAAGAAAAAGCGAGTGGGACTTCGCGGCAAGGGCGGCAAGAACTAGGCATCCTGTTAGAATTCCTGCGACCAGGGGATACGCTCGTGGTCACCCGCATCGACCGGCTGGCCCGGTCGATGCGGGATCTCCAAGACATCGTTCACTCGTTGAAGGATCGAGGGGTCTCGCTCCGCGCGACAGAGCAGCCGATCGATACATCGTCCGCTGCGGGGAAGGCGTTCTTGGACATGCTTGGCGTGTTCGCGGAGTTCGAGACTAACTTGCGACGCGAAAGACAGATGGAGGGGATCGCCGATGCCAAGGCGAGGGGGGTGTACGCCGGCAAAGGCCGTAAGCCGACCGTGGACGGCACGGAGGTTCGTAGGCTGAGGGCCGACGGCGAAAAGCCGTCGGCTATAGCACGCCAGCTCAATATTTCCCGAGCCTCGGTCTATCGGCACCTTGAAGGTCTTGCACAAGGCGCAAGCGCATGAAGTATAGCTTTGCCGACTTGTTTGCTGGTTGCGGCGGCCTCTCGTTGGGCTTGTCGCAGGCTGGACTTCAAGGGAAGTTCGCGATCGAGCGCGATCCAATGGCGTTCGAGACGTTTGCTACCAATTTTATCGACCGTCGTACGCCGGGTATATCTTTCGACTGGCCAGCATGGCTCGAGCCGGAGGCATGGGACATCGAGCATCTGCTCGCCCAGCATAAGACTGACCTAATCGGATTACGCGGAACAATTGACGTTCTAGCCGGTGGACCACCATGCCAGGGGTTTAGTTTTGCGGGTCGGCGCGTCGAGGGTGATCCGCGTAACCTGCTCTTTGAAAAGTACGTAAACGTCGTCGAAGCCCTCCAGCCGCAGGCCCTCATCCTGGAGAACGTCCCCGGCATGCGAGTGGCCCATGCGCGCAGGAACGTCATTACGCTCCCGATCGCGGGCGAGCAGGCTGAGAAGCCCAAGTCCTTCTATGACAAGCTCATCGATAGCCTCGACGTAGCTGGTTATAAGATGGAGGCCATGCTGGTCGACTCTTCGCGGTTCGGAGTACCACAGCGCCGCTCCCGTCTTATCGCCGTAGGCATCCGGAAGGACCTGTGCGAGTGGCTCGATGGCGGGATTGCCCGCATGTTCGTGCTGCTAGAAGAGGCTCGTGTAAATCAGCTCCGCGAGTTGGGCCTTCCCGAGGTCGTCAGTGCATCCAGCGCATTGTCGGATCTCGAAACCAATGGCCGGGAGATGATCGATTGCGTTGACCCGGAATCCTCTAGGGGCTTCCGCGAGATCAAGTACGGCGCACCGACGACGCCCTACCAACGGCTCATGCAGGCTGGGCTCGAGGGCGGCATGAATAGCATGCGACTAGCCCGGCATCGTGACGATGTCCGGGAGCGGTTCGGTCGCATCCTTGCAGAATGTCGCAAGGGCGTCCGCATGAATGACGAAAGTCGCAAGACGTACGGACTAAAAAAGCACCGCATCTATCCGATGGCTAGCGGGGAGCCCGCACCCACGGTCACGACCTTGCCGGACGACATCCTCCACTATTCCGAGCCGCGCATCCTGACCGTACGCGAAACCGCTCGATTGCAGTCTTTTCCAGATTGGTTCGAGTTCAAGGGAAAGTTCACGACAGGGGGTGACCGCCGGACCAAGGAGTGCCCGCGGTACACGCAGGTTGGAAATGCGGTCCCGCCGTATCTGGCCAGGGCGATTGGCGTTGCGGTGCGCACCCTTCTGGAGGAAGTCGCACTTACGAAGTCTGTGTTCGGCGACGATGCAGGGGATTTACCGGTCGCAGCGACGGCCTAGGGGGGATAATGACGGGGGAAGTCATCGTAACGCCGTTCCCGGCGGAGCTCGTTAACTGGGCGGGCAACCGCTCCGGTGGAGTGCGGCGCCTGTTTGATGCCGAGAGCGGCCGGCCAGGCAAGGCAGTCTTTGAAACGAACTTATTGCACCGGCTGGAAGCATGGGCCGGATCGATCGCCACGTCGCCTGGCAGTGTCCCGCGCATATTGTTGCTTGTTGGCGGACCTGGGAACGGCAAGACCGAGGCGATCGAGTCTACGGTAGGTTGGCTCGACGCTGCGCTTGCCGCCAACGGCAAGCTCGCCGAAGAACTCAGGAAATCCTTCTTTCCGCCAGAAGGGACCGCCGTCCCGCGCCTTGTCAGGGTCGATACGCGGGAGCTGGGGCTGGGGTCGCGCGGCCTCGGCCTGTCGATCGTCCAAGACGCGTCGGCCGTAGTTGGCGCAACGGGAAAGCAAGCTGCTCAGCTCCTGCTGGATGAGCTCGACGCGGTGCAGGCGGCGGGTCAGGATGAGGCGTACCTGTGCTGCGTGAACCGTGGCGTGCTGGACGATGCCCTCATCGACGCGATCGATCACGAAAGGGAGGGTCCACGACGTCTGCTGGAGGCAGTAACTCGCGCTGTCAGCCTCGCACCCGACGCCCCCTCGTGCTGGCCGCTCGCGGGGTTTGCCGACGTTGCGGTGTGGCCCATGGACGCTGAATCGCTGCTGCTATCTCCGGTTGCTGGCGGGGAAGAGCCTGCACGCAGCTTGCTGCGCACCGCCTTGGAAGAATCGATGTGGCCAGCTTCGGGATCGTGTGCAGGCGGTGCCTCCTGTCCGTTCTGTGGAAGCCGCGAGCGGCTTGCTCGCGAACGCGAAGAAGCATCCCTCATGCAGATTCTTCGATGGTTCGAGGTCGCGAGTGGAAAACGCTGGAGCTTTCGCGACCTTTTCTCGCTTGCATCCTACTTGCTTGCGGGTCATCGGGTTTCCCCCCGCGAAGCGAGCCTCGAACCATGCGAGTGGGCTGGAAAGCTGGCCGGGCTTGACGAGATCGCTCGTCGGGGTGGGAAGCCGGCCAAAGAGCAATCGACGGCAATCTTCCAGTTGGTATCGGCACAGTACCAACATGCACTCTTCCACCGCTGGGAGCGCGACGCTGGTCCTGCACTATTGCGCGAGATCAAGGAGCTCAAGCTCGACGACGACAACACCGCAATGGGCCTTCAATGGTTCCTGTCATCGCGGCGGACGGCATACCTACCCGCGATGATCAGCAGCGCCCTCGAAGGTGTTGCCGAACTTCTCGACCCAGCCCTTACCGATCCGAACACCGAAGTGCAGGCTACTAGGAATACGCGCTTCGCACTTCGCGAGCTGGATGTCAGGTTCAGCCGATCCGTGCTGGAAGGGCTCGACTTCATTCGAAAACTGCACGTGCTTTCCAGGCTCGAAGTGGACCTGCTTGAACGTCTGGCCAAGCTGGACTCCGAGCTTTCGGTCGGCGGTGTCCGTCGAAGACGGCCGGCATCTGCCACGAACGTCCAGCGTTTCATCCGGGATTTCGCGTGCCGCCTTACGCGTCGTGCGCTTGGTACCCGGGCTGCCGCAGTTCTGGACGCGCCGATACTTTCCGATTTTCAGCGGGTCTTGGAAGACACCGCTGGCGACGACTTGTTCGATGTCGCCCAGGAAGTCGAGCTGCTCCTTAACCGAAACCAGGATTTCGAGATCTCGCTGACAACGACCTTTGGCCAGCCCTTGCCGCCGATGATCCGGCGCGCAACCCTCGTCGTACCTTCCCGATCGGTGCAACCACTCGATGCGGAAAAGGCAGGCAGGCCCGCGTCTCCCATTTGCTTCCTGAAGGTGGGTGACGGTCGATCGGGTCAGCCCATTGCCCTGACATATGATCTCTTTAAGGCCGTCAAGGAATTGGAAAAGGGCATGTCGGTCGCATCGCTCCCTCGTGCTGTGCTTGCGTTGCTAGACACGACCCGGGCACGCCTGTCTGGCCCCATCGTCAGGGACAAGCTGGTTCTAGACCGCGCGCGCATCCGCATCGGGTCTAGCGGAACATCTGTCGTGCAAAGGCGATCCGGCTTTGCTGTTCGCAAGGACGGGGGCAGCCGATGACGCTCGCAAAATTCCGCGAAGAGCCTTGGCGCACGTCCCATCGCGCCTACCAGGACTCGGCGCTCGCCATGTCACCGGCGCCGGAATATGCCAGCTCGGAGGTAATCCTGTCCTCCTTGTACCGTCATGCCGGCTTGGATGGCGCGAGCGAACGCACCGTTCCGCAGCGGGGCAGGGACCTCGACAAGGAAGTTCAGTGGTACCGGGATAGGTCGCGCAAGCCAGAAGCAGCCGCGCTGGATGCAGACACCTTCCACACGCTGCTCCACTCCGTGCTCGAGAGCCCAAAACTTCCGAACCAATCCTCCAAGCGGTTCGTGCAGGTTACGCCGCTTGTACCACAGGCCGCCGTATTTTCGGGATCGGCGCGCCTAAGCAGCAATTCCTGGCCTGCAGGTGCATTGGTCAGGCGGATGGTCTGGCTCGGATCATCGGACGCGACGGCAGCAGCAGAGACCTGGCGGTCCTTGTTCGAAGCCCTGTCGGTTGCCGACAACGACGACATCTTCGCCCGCTTCCTCCAAGCCGAGATCGAGGCCTGGTCCCCGGAACCGGCTTGGGGGGCCGTCGAGCCGGACGAACAATCAACGCTGGATCCAGAAGACCGGGAGGGGCTCGACTACCCAGCGCGGCGATTTGTGCGCGACCTTGGCTCCATCATCGATGCCAAGAATACGATGACGCGCCGGCAGTGGACGAGCCTGCTCGAAGCGATCGTCAGGCTCGCTGCCGTGGCGCACGTCACCTGGCTTTGCGACGTCCACGCTAAGTCGTGGGAGTGCATCAGGGCAGCTCTCGACGGCAGTGGACCAAGCGACGCGGCGGCTGCGCGCGCGACGATGTACCCGAGGGCGTTCCAGTTCCTTTCGTACGGTGATCGAGCGCTTCCGGGCATCAAGGATCGTGCCTCGGCTTTCCTGCAGGCGAGGCTCGGTCTCAACGCAGCACTATGGGCGCTGGAAGCCGCAGGCGTGGAAGGCGCGTCGCTTTCTTCGGCCGCAGGAGTGGCGGACGTTTGCATCCGCCTTCGCGAACACGCCAGCAAGGTGGAGTCGACCGGAGTACGCAACGTCCTCGCCGATGTTTCCGAGCGCGAAACGCGAACGCTGCTATGCAAGAAGGGGATCGGCTCGAATATCATGGAGTTCGCGCGCCACGTCCTTGGCCAGCGCCAAGCCGCGAATCCCGTCCTGCGTGGGTACGATCAGGGCTTCTCCCTTCGCAAGCGCGGCACCAGCAATTCGAGCCCGTGGGTTGTTGGGCTGGGACCCGTCAGCGTGCTTGCGCTCGTGCACTGCTCGTTGGCTGGGACGACCGGCCCGCGTTCGGTACGGCGCCTTTCCCAGCACCTCGCTGGATATGGGGCGATCGTCGACTATCGCGACATAGCAACGAACGATCTGGGTCATCAGCTTCGAATGCTCGGCTTGGTGCTTGATAGCCCCGACGCAGAAAGCGGCATGCTGCTCGTGCCTCCCTTTCCCACCCGCCAAGAAGAACCTGCATGAACCGCCTAGCATCTGTCATCGCGGATCTGATCCGCGACAAGCTCACCCAATCGCCGGGCGGCGATGAAGGCGAGGTGCGGTTGATCTTCCACGGTCCACAGAAGGAGATACTTGGCGAAGTCTTCGAGCTTTTGACCACGGCGACTGACGTCGGTCCTCGGGTTCCCATACTGCTCCAGCTGCCAAGCCTACCAGCAGGCGAAGAGAACCCGCCCGTCGGCGTTTCTGGGCGTTGCGACGATACCCATCTGCTGAACCTCCGCAACTCGCCTTCCCAGCCAACATTCCTGGCGCTAGTTCCTCCCGGCCAGCACAGCATGCGCTCCGTAACGTCCACTACGGACGAGTTTGGCGTTGCCGCCGCGAACAACGGTGGGAACGTACCGTTCGAGGATTGGTGGGCGGACGAATTCATCCAGGATTTGGTCCGCGTTGGCGTCGGTCAGGCCGGCGTCCAGGATCAGCAGCAGCGCGACGACGCACGTACCCTGATCGGCAAGGCCGCTTCGGCAGCCGACGAGATGGATCCAGAGCGGACGCAGCGTGCTGCTGCCTGGAAGGTACTCTCGCGGCTTTTCGCCGCGGTGCCGGGGCTCCCCGGCTTCACTTCAGGCCAGCAAGTCAGCCTTGCGTGCGGCATGCCACCGATGCGCGACGGCTTACTATCTTCTCGCGAGCAGGTGGCGGTCTTGGAAAAGATTGCCGACGCAATGTCCGACGGCTTCGGTCCCGGCATCCGTCGAGCACAAGAAAACGCTCCCGTCGATGACATCCGCCACCTTGATGCGTTTCTCGCCCACCTGCGCGAGGCATGCGATCTCCCGACTGCGTTCGAAAGGGCGACGGCCGCTTATTACGCGCCTGGTAGCGGGCTGGACATGCCCGTGGCACCAGATTGGTGGCGGGTCCTGACGACTGAGAAGTGGTCCGAATTGCTCACCGAGGATGCTACCGCGCAAGGCGATATCCGCATGGGCTGTTCGAATGCCCTCATCCCGCTTGGAAAGGGCATGCCGATCCTTGTCGAGGGCAATGTCGCCCTCACGTTCGAGACGGTTGGGCCGGATGCCTCGGGCACCGTGGTCTCGATCGAGCGAGGCAAGGGCAACAAGCTCGGGGAAGTCAAAGTTGGCGACGAGGAAGCGGTATTCCTCGACGAGTCACCACCCGGCCATAAGGCCCCGATTCGATACGCGGCATCTGCCGATGGCTTCAAGCCCGGCGCGATCAAGGTAGTCTCACTTGCAACATGGCAGCCGGGTATCTTTGTTGCGTCGCGGCTTGCTCGCAAGCTGACCCCGCCCCGTAAGCCAACTCGGCGCGTCAAGGGCGCCCCTGAGTACGAGACGAGCCTCGTCGTGCCCGGTGGCGGGCGCTATGAATTGTTGGTGTTTACCTCGCCGGGCATCGTGTTGGATGCCGCCGCCAAGGGCACTGCAGACGACGCTCAAGACCGCGTCGACGCAGTCCAGCAACTCGTCGTCCGTCCAGTGCGAGATGGCTTCCACCAAATTGAGGTCGAGGCCGAAACAAATTACCAGGTCGACATCGGCTTCAGTCGGCCGGTTACCGACGGCTCGACGTCGCACGAAGCCTGCCGGGTCTTCCTCGTGGTCGAGGATGTTGTCGAGCAGGGCTGTCGGAGCGAGTTCGAGCGACTGATCCGGGCCAATCGACGCGCGATCGAGCCATCCGAAGCCAAGCCGGTCGTCCAGTTGAACCGGAGCGCACGCTCGTCGAGCTTGCAGGATTGGATGCTGTCCGAGGATTCTGCCGGGCGTTCCTATCTTCCGATCGTACTCGCCGACGACTACGTCGATGCCTGGGTCCAACCTGTATGGGGCACAGGCACCGGCCCAATTTTTTCAAATGGACGCTTTCTCCAGGATCCGCGTCCGGATGCCGCTGAGTTTCAGCCGCCATCGGGCTTCGTCGAAGCTAGGCAGAAATTGGCTGCGCGCATCCGCGGCACCGGCGACCAAACCGGATTGATGGAATCTGCCGAGTTGGGGAAGTGGCTCGCTACCGACGAGGAATTCCGCGCCGTCGTCGAACGGTACCTTGATGCGTACCAGGCTTGGCTAGCCGCCGAACCGGACGTGGCCTGCTGGGTCGACGTAGGCGTCATCACGTCGCTGGAGGATGATCGCAGGACGATTTCCCGCGTCCCTGACGCCATAATCCTGTCCCCGCTTCATCCGCTACGCCTCGCTTGGCATGCAGTTGCCCAGAGGGTGCTTCTTGAAGCCGAGGCGGGCGGAAACCCGTGCCCCGCGGTGAGCGTCCTTGACCCAGATTGCGTGCCGGACCTCCTGACGCTGTCGCTTCGATCGCCAGGCGGAATCGAGAAGGTCGACTTTCTCGCTGTAGAGAATGGAACGGATTATTGGTCGGTTTTGTGGAACGGGGAGAGGCTCGGCCGTCTTCCTAGCCGATCAAGGATCGCCCCGTTTGGCGACGGGTTCGGCATATCGGTTGGCGGCATCTCCGTCGGTTTCAGCGCGGCTCAGGTGGGGCGCGCCTTGGAGGACGTGTCCGGGCTCCTATCGGCCAAGCCCACGATTGGCGTCGTGGTAGCAAGTGCCGGCGGCACGACGGACGCCTGCAACGAGGGTCTCATCAACTGGTGTGCGGACCGATATCGCGACGGAGATACCCGCGCCCCGCGTCAAGCTGCCGGCCCGCGTCTCGTCGAGATCTACGACCACCGTGACGGTGACTCTCGGCCCGACGATGCCACGATCGCGAATTTGTCCGAAGATACCCGCAATAGCGTTCGATGGTTCGAGGGCCAGCCAGCCTCCGCCCGGCCGGACCTAGGGATCATCGCGCAGCTCGACATGTCCGAGCCAAGCGCCGCGCCGGTTGCTGGGCGGTCGCCGCTTGGCCATGGCGGCCTGCTCCGCCACAGGGTCCGGCGCCAACTCCCGGGAGCGTTCCTCAGCGAGACGCGCCAGTCGCTGGCTGGGTCGGCCTCTGGCGATGTCCTGGCCGACAAGGTCGCGGCCTGCGTCGGAACGATGGAAAGCCTCGGCGACCGACGCACTGGTATGCGGTTCGCACCGAACGTGAACGCCGTCCGCGACATGCTCGAGACGCGCCGGACCGACTTCGTCGCGGTATCGTCCTCGGCAATCGATCCTGCCTGCTTCCTGGGTGGATGGCTGGAGGATGCATACCTCTGGGACTACGACATGCCCTCCTATTCGCACCGGGCGGGCGACACCAACGGCTACTACCTCTTGTCGCGGGTCAAGCAGGCGGACCGCGAGGCGTTGTCAAAGGCGCTCAGTCGCCTGCCGGGGTGTGCGGCGATCGAGCACGAACAAGTCCAGGATGTCCTGCTAGAGATCGCGCGGCGCGGTATCCCCACGATCCGGGGCTTGGCCGGTGACAATGCCGGTGCCACCGGTGATCTCGGCCTCTTCGTGGCCGTTCGACTGCTCCAAGATCGTTTTCGCCTCTCGAACATCGGCGAGAGTCTCGTCCCTGTCATCGACGGTACAGGCGATGAAGTTACGGTCTGCGTCATCGTACCGGTCGACCCGTTCCGCGGGTATTTTTCCGACCTGGCCAAATCCCTTGGCAAGGATCGGAAGGATGCTTCCCTTTCCCGCCCTGACCTTCTGGTGGTCGGCGTGAAGCTCGGTGCGGAAGGCGTGCGGATCCACCTCACGCCCGTCGAGGTGAAATGCCGCCCCGGCACGGTATTCCCGCCTTCGGAGGTCAACGACGCTCTCGAACAAGCGCGTACCTTCTCACGTCTTCTTGCGAACATGCTCCCACACGACGACCAGCCCGTGGCGTGGGCGCTCGGGTTCCAGCACCTGCTCCTCTCGATCATCGGCTTCGGCATGCGGGTCTATAGCCAGCATCCTGATGTGGTAGGACGCGAAGCTCAGTGGTCATCGCTTCACGAGCGGATTGCGTCCGCCATACTAGATCCGCGACCCTGCGTGTCAGTCGACCAGCGCGGCCGGCTCATCATCGTGGACGACAGCCCCCGCAGTGGCGTGCGGGACCGGGACGAAGATGGCTTTGACGAAACCCTTACAATCGGGAGCGGCGATGCTGGCCAGATCGTCTCAGGGGACCCGCTTGCCTTCTATGACAGCGTTCGAGCTCGGGTCGGACAATGGGATCTCTTCCCGGCAAACGAAGCGTTCACGACGGGTCTCGTGCAGCCGCACGCCGATCTCGAAATTGAGGACGTAACGGATGAGTCGTTACTCGTGGCAGGGACTGAAGACAACGAGCCGGATGCCACGCCAAAGGTGCCACCTTCGGTGAATACCCCAGGACCGGCCGATATTGACCCTACCGTTGGGTCTACCGGGATCATCCTGTCCATCGGTACCACGGTAGACAGTTTCCGACCCGGCGAAGTGCAGCTGAACATATCCGATACTCGATTAAACCAGCTAAACATGGGCGTCGTTGGCGATCTCGGCACGGGTAAGACACAGCTACTGAAGTCGCTAATCATGCAGATTTCAGACGCTTCCGAAGCAAATCGTGGCATTCGACCGCGATTCCTGATTTTTGACTACAAGCGAGATTACAGCAGCCCAGATTTCGTCAAGGCAACCGGCGCGCGTGTCGTTAAGCCCTATCGATTACCGCTAAACCTGTTCGACACGAGCGCCATCAGCGATGCGGCCGCACCGTGGCTCGATCGATTTCGCTTCTTCGCGGACGTGCTCGACAAGATCTATACCGGGATCGGCCCCGTCCAGCGCGACAAGCTAAAGAAAGCGGTGCGCGCCGCCTATGAAGCTTGCCTGCCAGACCAGCAGCCCACACTTTATGATGTCCACTCGGCGTACGCCGAGCTTCTAGATGGCAAGTCAGACTCGCCGATGGCAATCATCGACGATCTGGTCGACATGGAGGTTTTCGCCTCGAAGACCAGCGAAACCCAATCGTTTGACACCTTTCTCGATGGTGTCGTGGTAATCTCACTTGACGCTTTGGGCCAGGACGATCGCAGCAAGAACATGCTCGTCGCCGTCATGTTGAACATGTTCTACGAAAACATGCTGCGCACGCAAAAGCAGCCGTTCATCGGCAGCGATCCGCAATTGCGCGCGGTCGACTCTTACCTGCTAGTCGACGAAGCTGATAATATTATGCGCTACGAGTTCGATGTATTGCGCAAGTTGTTGTTGCAGGGGCGCGAGTTTGGGACGGGGGTAATCCTCGCGTCTCAATACCTACGGCACTTTAAGGTCAATGCGACCGACTACCGCGAACCACTCTTGAGCTGGTTCGTACATAAAGTCCCGAACGTCACGCCCGCCGAGCTTTCAGCTCTTGGGCTTACGGGCGGTGCCGCGGAAATGGCGGAGCGGGTCAAGTCGCTCCAAGTCCACCAGTGCCTCTACAAGTCATTTGACGTGCCGGGCGAGGTGGTCCGGGGCCTACCGTTCTTCGAGCTGGAGGCGCGCCGCGAGAGATCGGAAAAGTAGTCGAGATGGTGGATACCCTCACGCCAGCACAACGATCGGAACGCATGTCGCGCATCCGATCGACGAACACGAAACCTGAAGTCGCCTTGCGAAAGGCACTCCACCGCTTGGGATTTCGCTTCCGACTGCATGGGCGCCGGCTTCCAGGGAAACCGGATATTGTCCTGCCTAAGTATCGCACGGCCATCTTCGTACACGGTTGTTTTTGGCACCGACATGCGGGGTGCAGCATCGCGACCACTCCCAAGTCGAACACCGAATTCTGGGTAGATAAGTTCGATCGCAACACGGCACGGGACGCAATTAAGCGAGCCCAGCTCGAGGCCGATGGATGGAACGTTATAGTCGTCTGGGAATGTGACCTGAAGACCGTTGAGAAAGCTCGAGCGGCGGCCTCTATAATCAGCGACGAGGTCCGGTCAGCATCAAGCGGCTAGGATTGGGACGAATAGCCGAAGTATGGCTACCCGCCGAGTTACCCTGACCGGTCGAACATCTCATCGTGACCAGATGAGATTGAAGCTGCCATCGTCGCCTTCGACAAGGTTGGCGTAGATCGGGGCGGGGAAGATTGGATCATCGAGCTTTACCGCCATGTAGGATCGATCCTCGCGTGAAACCTTCGACCAAGCGGCGCCGAGCTCGGTGGTGCCCGCGTATACCCTGGCATCCGGAGCCCTCTCGCTGTCCTTCTGGACGCGGACGATCTTAACCTCCGTCTTGATGGTGAGCGTTGCGAGCGTGCCGGTGAACCCGCCGTCGGTCGCCGTGAAGTTGCCGATGGTAGCCATGTCTGATCTCCTTGCTTCGATCCGCGCCCGTCGCGGCCTCGATGGCGATCACGTGCCGGGGGCGATCGGTGATGCACCGCTTGCGGCCGAAGCAACGCGGAGGACGGCAGGAGGGGGCTTTTTTGCTTCGCGGTGCAAAGCCGCAGGCGGCGGAAAAAAGGTCCCGCTTGTCGTTGCAGCTAGGCGATAGAGGCGCAGCCGCCTCCCGGTTAGATCAAGCCAGACAGAGGCTGTGCGGGGCGGTGAGTGGCAATGGCAGACAGAAATTGGATCAATTCGCGATCCCGATCATCGCGGTTCTGCATGCTTCCACGGCGAAAAGCAGCGGGAGCGTTCAAAGAATCATCAGGAGCGGCCGCAAGTTGGGAACACGGTCTTCGAACGGTCACCTTGGCCGGGTCGTAGGGCGCTGCAGCGCCATCACGTCATCGTAGGACCCGAGTAGTCGCTCGCGCCGAAGCCGGGGTTTGCGCCAATAATCATCAGGCGTGGGTTCAGCAGGGGAGGGCTACTGATTAGGCTGAAGCCACAGGCGCCATGGAAAGCTTCAGTGCCGCATTCCTGCCAAACGCATTAATCCGGTTGTACATGCCTAAAGCATTTTCATCTGGAGAAATCATTCGAACGAGTCTCCTTGCATGGCAGCCTTAGATACATCATGAACGAACGACAGAAGTTGGGTAGCCGATAAGGTGCGCCGGATGTACGGAAGTGGGTCGGTAATTCGGCTAAGCATGACTGAAGGGTCAGTCCAAACCGCTCCGGTCAGATCCGTCGGGAGTAGTGCTGCTCGTCTCCTCTCCCTCCGTTAGCGGGTTGATCGAATGATTGCTTGGCGCGCTGGATCTAATATTGCGACGGTTAATCCTGAAAGACTGCTCTACCCTGATCTGATTAGCCTTCTCATCGGACGCGATCTGCTTAAAGAACGGCTTTACGGTCTCACCGGTCCCCGCGAGGACATAGGTAACACGGAGGCCAACGACGGCGAGCCACACAAGGGTATCAGACAGAGCGACAGCGCCGACCAACATGCGCGCTTCGTTGCGCATGATCGCGAGCGCCGCATTCGAAAGGCAGCGGACCGTTACGATGTGCAGTTGCTGGGCTGACACAGTCAGCGGCGCTGATCCGATGGTGTAGGTGGGAGCAATCACTTGCGGATAAAGGGCTTCCAGCTTCTGGACAATGTGGCGCGCCGAACTCTCTAAAATTGCGAATGTCTGTTCGAGGTAATCGTCGTCAACGGGAATTTTCTGATCTTCGCGCGCGGTGCTGCCGGGGTACTTCCGAATATAGAATGCGTCGGGATACCCCATCCGATGAACGTAGAGGTTCCGGCGATCATGAACCTCCTCAAGATCCTGGTAGGCCGTATCTGATGCCGCTAATTCTACGTTGAACTTAGTTTTATAAAACTTAAGCTTGTCAGACAGGCTTCCACGCGTAAGCCCGTTCATAAGTTTGTCTAGAATGTAGGCCTCAATACCTTGGTTCCAGACAATCGTTAGCAGTTCGGCATGCGACATCTCCAAGCGTTTGTCGTCTTTGAGCCAGTCCTTACTTCGTGTCGCCATTTCCGCAACGATCGCGACGATAAAAACTTCGTAGATCGATATCGCCTGCACTAAGATGACTGAGCGCAATGTCTTCGGATAGATATCGCGCGCGTGGAAGGTGACGCTCTTCCATGGTCGCTTGATTGTCTTCGCTCCCACCTTGAATACGACACTTGCCGGGTGGCCCGGCTGCTGCATGATCGCTTTTCCGGTTTGATGCAGCGTCTCGTAGGCTTGCGTCGAGGCTTCGTAGAGCACGCGCAAACGAGTGAGATCGCGACGGAACTCCTTAAAAGCCTCAAATTTCATTGTTGCGATTCCAATTCGTGCTGATGTTCGATCGCTTTTGGGGCGGCCTCGCTTTTAAAGCCATCAGAACACCGCGCGCATCGGTTGGCGCCCGAATAGCTCCAGAACTTACTGCGCGGTGGCGACCATACAGTGGGCGCGTGCCGTCGCAACCGTGTCCGACCAAGCCGGCATTTACATCCTGACCGAGCGTCCGGAGTCGCGGAGCGCTGGGAAAGCGCTAGATGGCCGTTTCGGGGTCGACACGCGGAGGGTGGGGCTACGTTGGTGCGCAGCCTGTTGACGTGCGCTGATAGACGGAGCCTTCTCTTCTTGGCTCGGCATCATTGCGCGTCGCGGAGCTTGCGGTAGCCGATATCAAGCGTAAGCTCGCGCCGATGGGGCCCATCGCTCTCCTCGGTGAGATATCCGACATCCAGACGGTTAACCGGCGCAGGCGTGTCGAAAGCGCAAGCAGGACCGCGCCGAACTTCACGCCGCTCGAATTCCTCGACACACGGGAAAGGGGATTGTCTCGAATTTTGGCATGGCTCCTCAACCCGCGTGGGTCGCACGAGCAGGGGTCCGCCTTCCTCGAGGAGTTCACGCGCTGGCTCGAGCTTGACGATGAATGGCGCCGCGACCTCGACGACGCGTGGGTGATCCTCGAGGCGCCGACGATCGCGATCACGAAGATCGGCTACCTCGACGTGCTCGTGCGGCTTAAGGGCCGCATGCTCGCGATCGAGAACAAGCCGACGGCGACCGATCAACCAGAGCAGGTCCGCCGCTACCTCGCCGACCTCTCATCGCGGCGTCTCGACGCGCACTGTCTCGTCTACCTCTCCGGCACGGGAAGCGCGCCCTCGGACGAGAGCGTCGGCGCGGACGAGTTCGGAGCGGCGGTAGCCGCCGGGACGCTCCGCGTGCGCGGCTACGCGGCGATCGCCGACTGGATGGACGCCTGCGCTCCGCGATGCGTCGCTCCGACCGTGTCGGCGATGCTGGCCGGCATCAAGAGTCACGTACTGAAGGAGTTCTCGGGAGTGACGGACCTAGGCGAGGTGGAGGAGATCGGGGACGCGGTGCTGTCCTCGCGGGACCGGCTGGAGGCTGGTTTGGCGCTTCTGGAGGCTGAGGCCTCTATCAAGGAGAGGCTGCTCGCGACGCTCGTGACGGAGGTGGAGGAACTCGTCCGTGGAAGGCGGGGATGGCGGGTCCGACGGTCGGACATCGGGTTATCAAACAACAGCGGCGTAGTCATCGGCCTGACGCCCAACGCCGCCGTCGGGTTCGGAATCCAGTTCGACAAGTCCGGGCACCGGGTGCTGTTCTACGGCGTGAACAGCATGGACGACCGACCGCTGCCCCGGGGAACGAAGAGGGTCATGCAGGAACTCATCGGCGTGAAGACCGGGACGGTAGCCTGGCCGGTTTGGAAGCAGGTCGGGCCCAACGACAAGTTCTTTGCGATGCCGAAGGCTACGGGACGGGAGTTCTGGCTAGGCCTGAGCGACGGGTCGGTCGCGCGCATGCTCTTCGGCTACGTCGAGGAGGTCGAGCGGACGCTCAGGCGCGAGAAGCTGCTCGTGACGGTTAAGGAGCGCGTCCTCGCCGAGTGAAAATGGGCCCGCCGCGATCATCACTGTGTCCAGCAAGCGGTCATCGCCTACCTGTCATTGGCGACGACGACGTAGACCGCTCGGTAGCGTTCAAAGTGGCGCGCCTCGTGACCGAGATTGCCTGCTGCTCGCGCTTGGCGACGAGGGGACCGAGGGGCGCTATCACGTTCCCTCCCCATAGCGGCGTCACCTGCGTGGAGCGGGTCTGTCGGCATCTTCAGCGGAATGGACGATCATGGAAGAGCTGGAATTAGGTTTTTGCTCAACAACGGACGCTATCGGGAGTGCAGATGCTTGCACGAAATTCCGCAATTGGGTCAAGCTGCTGAGCTAACCGTGCCGTTGATCGCGACTCACCCGCCATCTAAGCTCGACGTCGATGAGCATCAATGAGAGCCTTTCATGAAGCGGCAGACTTACATAGCGCACGGCCGCCTCGCGTCTCGTGAGATCCGGCTCGATGCCGCTCGCAACCAGCGCCACGGCATTCAGGTCATGGCGTTCGAGCAACTTGCCGCGCGCCTCGCTGGCGGTTTCGCGCAAACGATTGACGCAGAAACGCTGCGCGATGCGATCCAAAAGGCTCTGCCCGAGAACGACCTCGGCGAACTTAATGCGATCAAACTTCTTCCGGGTATGACGGGGGCCGCAGCCGACACCCTGCACAAAGTCTGGCGTACCGACATCGATCTTTCAGCAAGGGCCGGCGATCATCCCCGGCTCGATGCTTTGGCAACGCTCGAACAGGCAGTTCTCGAACGTCTGCCCTCGTCGATGTTGCGTCCGGTCGATCTGGCGTTCCAAGCCATCGCGCGGCTCGGCCATGCGCCCGCACTGTTCGACGAGATCGAGATTGTCGGCATCAGCGAACTATCGCCCTGTTGGCGCGACCTGCTGGTAAAGCTCGCAGGCACTTTGCCGGTGCGGTGGAACGCCGGGCCACGCTCCGTTCCCGAATGGCTTGAAGGCTCGGCCGTCGAGATCATCCGCTCTAAACCCGCCACGCCGAAGGTCGAGGCGATGAGCACTGCCAGCGGTTATCATGAGGCGATCGAGGCGTTGCGCTGGGCGCGAGAGCTGATCGCCAACGGGATCGCGAAGCCGTCGGAGATCGCGATCGCGGCTGCCGCCCCGGCAGCGTATGACGACGAGTTCATGGCGCTTCGTGCGGACGCCAATATCGACCTTCACTTCGTCCACAGCATCCGGGTGGTGACCACCCGGGATGGTCAAACTGCCGCGGCGCTCGCCGACCTATTGGTGCGCGGGATCTCGCAGGGCCGCCTTCGCCGCCTCACCACGCTGCTGTCTGGCTCAGGGCCGTTTCAGGCATTGCCAGATGGCTGGCAGCGCGTGCTGCCGCCCGATGCTCCATTATCGTCCGCCAACGCCTGGGAGCGGCTTCTGAGCGGTCTCACCGCCGATCGGTGGCCCGACGGCATCGATCATACGGCCAAGCTGCGCACGATCGTCGAAAAGCTCAGCGGTGGGCCCGGTGATGCCGAGGAGATCGGCCGCGCCTTCCTGTCGGGTAGTTCGCTGCGCATCTGGAGAAAGGCTTTGCTCGCGGGTAGTGCGGCGGCGATCGACGTGACCATCGACGGTTTGCGCCAGGAGGATGCTTGTGAAGCGTGCGTGTCGGTCGCGTGGATGCCGGCTTCGGCGCTGGCCGCCTCGCCCCGCAAATTCGTGCGCCTGCTCGGTTTGACTTCGACGGGATGGCCGCGACGGATCTCCGAGGATCGTCTGCTGTCCGACCACATCGTGCCGGTCGCGGAGCTCGATCCGTTGCCCGTCACTGCAGCCGATCGCCGCGACTTCGAGACGATTCTCTGCACGACGACAGAGCAAGTCGTGCTGTCACGCGCGCGGCGTGACAACGAAGGGCGGCTGCTCGGCAAAAGCCCGCTGCTGCGCGGGCATCCCGAACCTCGCTATGTCCGCCGAAACCGGCGGCCGGCGCATGCGATGAGCGAGACCGATCGCCTGCTGGCCCGGCCCACCGACTTTGGCGCCAACGATCAGGCGCGCTCGGCTGTCGCCTGCTGGAGCAACTGGCAGCGGTCCGCGGTAACGCCTCATGACGGTATGGTTCGTGCCGATCATCCCGCGCTCTTGGCGGCTTTGGAGCGCGTGCAGTCTGCGAGTTCGCTCACCAAGCTGCTGCGCAACCCGCTCGGTTTCACCTGGAGTTACGCCCTCGGCATCGGGGCACCGGGAAGCGCCGAAGAGGCGTTGGTACTAGATGCGCGCCAGAGTGGCATCCTGCTCCACGAGACGCTGGATCATGCCGTGCGGCTGCTTGAAGGCCAAGGGAGCCTCGCCGGTGCCCGATCAGATCAGGTCATCGCCGCAATCGAGCAGGCATCCGCGATCGTCGCAGAGCAGTGGCAGGCCGAGCAGGCGGTACCACCTTTGGTCGTCTGGCGACGCACGATCGAGGAGGCTCGCCTAACCGCGCTGAACGCGCTCCAGCATCCCGAGCCGGCTTTCGACGGTCAGAAATGCTACACCGAGGTGCCGTTCGGCGGACAGGAAGCCAAGTCCGACGGAGCCTTGCCCTGGGACCCAGCGATGGCGGTGGAAATCGCCGACACCGGCTTCAAGATCTGGGGTTACATCGATCGGCTCGACCTTTCCGGAGATGGCGCACAGGCCAGGGTGCTGGACTACAAGGGAGGCAGGCTTCCCCCGAAGCCGGTGACCCTGCAGGGTGGGAAAGAGCTGCAGCGCTGCCTTTACGCTTATGCCGTAAAGGCGCTGCTCGGCGATGGCGTCGAGATCGACGCGGCGCTTCTCTACCCGCGCGATACTGAGGCTCGCCACCTCGAAGAGCCGGGCGTGGTGTTGGAAGAGCTGGCTGGACATTTGAGCGCAGCGCGCGCGAGCCTGCTCGCTGGTCGCGCTGTGATCGGCCCCGACAATGGCGGCGACTATGACGATCTGAGCTTTGCGCTGCCGGCCAATGCCGCCAATGGCTATTGTCCCCGCAAGCTGGAGCCCGCTCGAGAGGCGCTGGGCGACGCAGCGCTCGTCTGGGAGGCGATCTGATGAACATCGCGACCCCAATCCTTCGCGATGAAGCGGCTCGCCTGGTCGCAATGACCGCGCACGATCGCTCTGTCCTGGTCGAAGCCGGCGCTGGCTCAGGCAAGACCGCTGTCATGGCAGGGCGGCTCGCGCTGCTGCTCGCCGGCGGCGCAGCACCCAAGGCGATCGCAGCAGTCACCTTCACCGAGCTGGCCGCAAGCGAGCTCCTGGCGCGCGTCCGCGACTTCGTCGACGAGCTGCTCGACGGGCATGTTCCACGCGAGCTTGCGATCGCGCTGCCCGACGGCCTCTCGGACGCGCAGCGAGCGAACCTCGACCAAGCCGCCTCCGCGATCGACGAGATCACCTGCTCAACGATCCACGGCTTTTGTCAGCGGCTTATCAAGCCCTATCCGGTCGAGGCCGACATCGATCCCGGCGCTTCACTGATGGATCCCGCGCAAGCGGACCTCGTGTTTGGCGATGTCATCGATGGCTGGCTACGCGACATTCTCAACTCCGGCGAAGAGAGCCTCGTGTCCGAGCTCGTCTTCGTCAGCCCGACCAAGGCGAGCGAGCTGATCGCAACCGCGGCTGGCGCGCTGCGCGACAATCGTGTGCTGGTGGCGCCTGTGGCCGGCGCGCTTGGGGCCTTAGTGATAGCCTATCGCGCAGCGGCCGATGCTTATCGTGCCTTCGTCGTCGGGACGGCAGCGCAGGAGCCTGAGAGCATCGCTGGCGCGTCTGCCTTTGTGGAAATGGGCGAAGCGGTCGCGGTTGCGTCTGCGAACGATAGCCCGGCGACACTCGTCCGCCTGCTTTCCTCGGTGCCGCACCCGTCGCTTTGCACCGCCAAGGGCACGTTCAGCGTCTACAAGAAGAAGGGCAAATGGGAGGCGGCGGCAAAGGCTGCCGGCCTCTCCAAAGCAGACGGGGGCCTGCTCAACGGCCAAGCCGAAGAACTCCATCTCGCCTGTTGCCAGGGCTGGACCGCTCTGCTCCAGGCTGTGGCTGGGCGTGTGCTGGCCGACCTGATGAGCGCGATCCAACCGATCGTCGACAACTTCCGCGATTATAAGCGCTCGGCAGCGCTGCTCGATTTTGATGACCTGATCTTCGCGGCGCGCGATCTGCTGCGCGATCATCCAGCGGTGCGGGGAGCGCTGGCAAAGCGCTACGCGCATGTCTTGGTGGACGAATTTCAGGACACAGATCCACTCCAAACCGAGATCTTTTGGCGGCTCTGCGGCGACCCGGTCGATGGCGCCGATCCGAAGAATTGGGCGAATTATCGGATCAGGCCGGGAGCGCTCTTTCTCGTCGGCGACCCGAAACAGGCGATCTACCGCTTCCGTGGTGCCGACGTTGCCGCCTACATCCGCGCTCGCGAAGCGATTCGGGCGCAGAGCCCCAACGACCTGCTGTCGATCTCGACCAACTTCCGCTCTTGCGCCGCGATCCTTGCATATGTGAACGAGCGCTTTGCACCGCACATGTCGGTCGAGCTGGGGCAGCCGGGGTTCACGGCGCTCGATAGCTTCCACCCCGATCATGGCGAGGGGCTGTGCGTTGCAGCACTTGCCGTTCCTTGCGCGGGCGAGGACGGCAAGGCCAAGGCGGGTGCGCAGCGCGATTGCGAAGCGGAGGCAGTCGCTGAGATGTGCTGCCGGCTGATCGGCAGCCAGATCATTGTCGATCGCAAGACCGACACGCGTCGGCCCTGCCGGCCAGGCGACATTGCCCTGCTGGCACCGGGCGGCACGGAGTTGTGGCGCTACGAGGAGGCACTTGAGAAGCGCGGCGTACCGGTCGCGACGCAGGCGGGAAAAGGCTTTTATCGTCGCCAGGAGGTACAGGACCTTATCGCGATCACGCGCGTGCTGGCTGACAGTCGCGACACCCTCGCTCTGATCGCGCTGCTACGCGGACCGCTGGTCGGGCTGACCGAGGAGCAACTGCTCGACCTCGTCTGGAGCCAGCCTCGCGATCCTGCGCGACCGGATGCTCGGCGGCGGCTCACCATGCAACTCGATCCGGAAGCGATCGAAAATAGCCACGCTCGCGATATCGTCGAAAAGCTCCAGGTGCTTCGGCGAGGGATCAATGGGACCACGCCGCATCAGATGCTTGCAGAGGCGATCGACCTGTTGCGCGTCCGGCCCATTCTCCTCCAGCGCCATGGCGGGCAGGCGGAGCGTCCGCTGGCGAACGTCGATCTCTATCTGAGCCTCGCCCAACCTTATGGCGTACGCGGGCTGAGGGCGTTTGCAGATGCAATGACCGCAGCGTGGGAGGGCAAGACGCGATCGGCGGAAGGGCGCCCCGATGCTCAGGAGGAAGCGGTGTCGCTGGTGACCATGCACGCCTCCAAGGGACTTGAATGGCCTATCGTCGTACCAATCAACACGATGACAGCTGGCAACGACGTGCGGGACCCGATCATCGACAGCGACACGAAGACGATCTTCCTTCCTGTCCTCGGCGTTGCGCCTGCGGGCTACGAGGATGCCAAGGCAGCAGAAGTCGCCGAGCGTGAGCGTGAGCGGCTGCGGCTCTGGTATGTCGCGGCTACCCGCGCGCGCGAATTACTCGTGCTGCCAAAGCTCGACGTGCCGGCCTCAAAGAGCAGCTGGAATGCATTGATGGACTTCGATCTTGATGGCCTTCCCCTGATCGACATCGAGCAGCATCCGGCGGGGTTCGAAACGATCGACGGCGATCCGGAGAATGGGCAAACACGCGATGTCTTCGCGAGCGAGGCGGCAGCGGTTGTAGCGGCAACCATCAGGCTCCGCTGGGTCGCTCCAAGCAGGGACGAGGATCCGTCAGGCCCGCTGGACGTCGTATCCGTACCGCAGATCGTCATTGCCGGCGAAGACGACGAACCGCCAGCGGACGAAGCAGTCGTCATCCAAGGTGGCCGTGAGCGGGGTCTCGTCATCCACAAGCTGTTCGAGGAGGTTCTTACCGGCGAGACCGCCGACGATGTGGCTGCACTCGTCGGACGAGCTGTAGACCTGATCCGGGAAATGGGGCGCGAGCCCGGGGCTGACGCAGCCAACGGCCTGTCGGCCGATGAGATGGGCGAGACTGTTGCGAAGACGCTAGCTTTGCCCGAAATCGCCGCAATCCGGGCGAGGCTTCTGCCCGAGCTGTCAGTCTACGGGTTGAGCGAGGAAGATGGCGTCGAACTTGCCACATTTGGCATCGTCGATGCGCTTTGCATCGGTGAAGATGGCAAGCCTGAGCTGGTGATCGACTGGAAAAGTGATGTGGATCCCAGCCCGGCGGCATCGGATCACTACCGCTTGCAGGTTCGACGATATCTTGAAGTGGCCAATGTTTCTCATGGGATGGTTGTGTTCGTAACCAGCGGAATCGTGCTGCATGTCAGCCAAGTTCCGCCGCTCGCCTCGAGCGTGAGAAGCTAGGGCGTGCATGCAAGAATGGCGGCGGTGAGGTCTTCGCTTCCAATCTCCCCAGCAATGTAGCGGGCGTTAAGCTTTTCAACCCCGTCAGGAAGGACGCCCCCTTCATAGCGCACGTTCCCCCGCGCGAAATCAACCTCAGCCTGCCGACGGGACCGCTCAGCGTTGCTGATGGTTTGTGCCGGTGCGGAGATGGGGTTGTCGGACGGCAATGATCGATCCTTCCGGTAGATGGTGTATCAGCATCTTGTGGCACCGCCAATCGATGAAGCGGCGTCCATCTTATTGTGAGCCTAGCACAACCTATGGCGTTCGCGGATTGGGGCGGAAGCCGACCGGACTGTCAGGCTTCGATCAGGCAACGTGTCACTCGTTGAGCAGACGATTCACAGCCTCGGTAAGCTTGGTTTTCAGGCTCCGATCGACTTGTTCAACGCTTTTCAAGGCAACGGCGAGCGTGGCCTCCGCTTGATTCTAGAGCTTGCCGGGCCGTCTGAAGTCTGCAATCCCGCATTCACGGCGCGGTCAATCCCGCCCGTGGGGCGTGGAAACCCCGACAGTCACGTGGTCCGGTCAAGCTTTTGGCCGGGCGGCTGTCGCGCATGTCCAAGGCTTGCCCAAAGGCGGCAGCGCCTTGACCACGTGCAGGGTTTCCAACGCCCGGCTTCGGCCGGGACGCCTCTCAACGATCGGAGGCCCTGATGTCTGTGTCGTCATCACCTGATTGCGGCGCGTCGCGCCGTCATATTCTGCAAGATGCTCCGGAGTTGTTGAAAAACATGTGCCACGACTACAATGCATCATTAAACCAGGTGATGGTTGCCTTTATGTGCGCCGCGCAATTCCAAGGTGGCGACAGAGCGGCACGCTTCATGCACACCGTAAGTTTGTACATGGTAGGTGAGTTAGTCTGCCAACCTGGTGAATAACTACGTTGGGCCGGCGCCGAGATACCTTTGAACGACTGACGCATATTCGTAGGGGATTGAGTCTTGATGTCCCCGCATTGCCCATGATCGCCACATGCCCGCCTCTGCAGACAGAGCGGTAAATTTGTAAGGCCATCCATCAAGGAGATGCGCTACCATCGTCATCATTCGGTGCCGATCGACGCTTGATAACAGCTCTGGAGCGCCGAGCTTCGTTTCGAATAGAGCGGGGCGGGGGTCACCTCCATGGTGTTTGCATACCACATCCCTCAAGCGCTGTGCTCGTGGATTAGCGGTGACGATGGAGAGGACTTGGCGGACAAGGTTGAAGAACGCGACGGGGTAAAGATGCTTCAAGGTGGCTGGAGGCCTAGCGCGGCCAGCTATAATCGAGCGAAGGTTATGTTCGAATTGAAGCGTCTCTGACCGCGCGGGGAGGTGCGGATAGAAACGTCGGTCGCTGCCGCAGACGTGGCAATTGGGATCATCTCCGCGATGTGGCACTGCGGGCGAGGCGCATTCAATGCAGCGATCTGCAAGCACTAGGCCATGCCGTGAGCAAGTGCTTGAAATAGCAAGCCTCCAGTTCTTCCGATAGTACGGCTGCGGGTCATGGCGGAGGCATTCTCCGCACCACTGTTGCCCGGCGCGGCGCCTCGTCCGATGATAGACGCCGAGGGGCAGCACCCATCTTGAGGCATTGTTTACTCTCACGCGTTCGTAAAGCGTGCCCTCAAGTGACGGGAGCGTGGTCCCCCAAGCTTTCGTAGCGCTGGTCCCTGTGAGGCTGGCGAGAGTCTGGACGATATCGCTAGGTGCCATGGCATCAAGGTCGCGGTTCCATAGATGCCGGTTCGGCCAGACGATGTGGCAAAAGGTATGGAGTTTGGGCGAGTTGCCGACTGCGACGCGCAAGAGCCAAGATGAGAGTAACTCGTCATCCTTTGGCTTCGGTCTCCAAGGGAGAAGGTCGCGCACGGGCTACTCTCGATATCCAAGGGACAGCTCTGCTGCACGTCGTCGCTCGTCAGGCGGTATCCACCGCAGCCCGTCGATTAAAGGTAAATCGACACGTTCGGCCCCGCTTTGAATTGCTTCTGCTGCGGCAGCACTAACTAGCCGAACAATCTCACCGATAGTGCCGCCTGATAAAGCGAGGATTTTTCCCATGAGACGCGCGCCAGATAGGTTGGACTCTTGCTTCAGCGGCAGGGTCATCTCGAGCGTGTTTAGCAGCGCACGAGAGCCATTTTCAGATGTCCACTTGGGAAGTGGCCAGTGTTCAAAACGGTTTGAAAGTTGCTCGTCCGATTGCAAAGCGCGGACCGCCGTTATCAGTCCGCAACCGACCAAGTGTATCTGCCGCTCGTTCGATATGTATCTCAACAGGTTCAAGAACGCGCGTTGCTGCTCGATGCGTCCACTGTGTATATTGTGCATCTCGTCTATAACGAGAATCTTCAGTCCTATGGCTTCAAAGAGCCGAAGAGTTTGACTCTGGAGCTGACTTAAAATCGATGTGCGACGGACCGGGGCATTGAGCCGATCAAGAAGCGACGTATAAAACTGGCGCGGATCCGGCGTTGGAGGCATTTGCACATACAGGACTTTGGCCGTTATGGCGTCCGCAGTGGGATCGTCGTCAATTGGGTGAAGGTTGATGAAGCGGTTCACCAGCATAGTCTTGCCGTTGTTTGTAGGTCCTGAAATCAACATGCTGGCGGGACGATGCGATTTGGCGCTGGTAAGAAGCTCCTCCAAACGGGCCGCAATGCGCTTGGCCGTGGCATACGCGACGAAGGGCTGGGCTTTGAGAGCTTCGAGCCTGATCGAAGCAGGCGCGTCGATGATCGCCTGTGTAGCTGGAGTGAGGCGGCGCTCGACAGAACTCATTCATAAACCTCGAAGGTATCGTCATCGTCGGGCGTTAGCGCTTCTGTATACCGCCATGGGGCTTGGGCGAGAGGCGCTGGCGCCTCGGTCGCCACCGGCTTTGAATCTTCGCCGCCTATTTTATTCCGCGTACGGCGTTCAACAGCTAATCGTGAGCGCCGGGCTTGAGCTTTGTTCGCTGCGGCAGAGCTTGTGATTTGCCGTTGTGCCTCTACCGCGGCAAACAGCGCGGTCTCGTCGTAGTCGGCACGACCGTCCTTGCGAACTAATCGCCGGGCAGCCTCTAGTTCCCACAAGGATAGTGACGGGCGGGATATATCCCTCGCGCCGATGCGATAATATCGATTGTCATCAGGGGACAAAAGCCAGATCGACGAAACGTCGCGGGGGTCCCGGCGAACGATGAAAGTGTCATGCTTCCCGTGCATCAGATAGGAGCGCAGAATGTCGTCCATGTAATGGACTCCGCCCCAACGAATGCCGCGTTGCGTGAGTTTTCGGCGCTCTAGCGGCAAGAAGTCGATCAGAAGCCTTTGCGGATCTTGTATGTCTGTTGAGATACCGCGACCGGTATTCTGACCATCGCCAAAGATCCCCCGCATCCATTTAGTGTACGGAGTGATGCCGTGATGCGTGTGGAGAGTGCGATGATACTGCCCCGAAAAGAAAGTAGCAAACATCAGCTCAAGTTCGGGAAGAGTCATCGCCGCTTCACGGTCAGGGTTTCTATCGCCGCGTTCGGCGATTGACGCCCCCGTTGCGCCCGGTAGTGTCTTCACTGAGGCCATAGCAGTGCCCACCATCCGCTCGATAATGCCACCAAAATGGGGCATGCCCCCAGGCCTGAAGTTGATCTTCATGCCCCACGCGTCACAGCCGCGCTCAACCGCCTCTGAGTGAAAATCCGATCCGTTGTCGACGTAAATTTCATCCGGCCTGCCGTACATGGGCCAAGGAAAGTCGAGGCCGATACGATTTGCCCAATTGTCTTTCGGCAGGATAGAATGGACTAAGCACAGGCCGACGGAGGTTGCTGAAGGCGCTTCCAATGACAGGTGGAAGCCTAAAACAGCTCTCGAAAACTCGTCGATGGCAATAGTGATGAACGGCCTCTGTAGTGGAAGACGATTGATCTCATCTACCACTATGACGTCGACTTTAGTGTGATCAATCTGAACCCGCTGGAGCGGGGCGGTAGTGTTGGGAGTCGATCCGCTTACGGGCCTAAACCGTTCGCCGGCCTTCTTTCTCCCTTCCCTTGCTGCAACGATGTCGATGTCGGGAATTCGTTTAAGACGCCTCGTGATCGAGCCTCTACTAGGCAGAGCAAGTCCTTCAGCAGCACATCGCCGTCGGATTTCGGTAACGGTTTGAACGATGTTCGGACGCATTCTGCTGAGATGAAACTTCTCAAATACGCTCGCGATGATGGCATCGACACGCGGGTCAAGAAAACTATGACCCTGTACGCCTTTCCCTTTTGTAGGCAGAAGATCGCGAAGTCGGCGGGTCGCTCGATACCGCTTCAAAATTGTCCAGATCGTTCGCGTTGAGCACCCCAACAGAAGCGCAGCCTCTTCGGCCTCAACGCGCGTGCATTCGGATTTTGCTACCAAGGGTGCCACAATTTCGCGGCGCACAAGGGCAACTTCTAACTCTGCAGGGCTCAGATCTGCGGCATCCACGCCATCTGCTGGCTGAGGAGAGCCGATTTTAGCTACATTTCTGACTCGGCTATCTGGCACGGGTCCAAGCATCTAAGGTTTGCTGGTGCAGTGCAAGGCGGTCCCGGGTGCAAAGTGACCCGGGTCATTTAGGCATCAAAAGACCAGTCGGGTGCAATGTAACATGGGTCTTCCACAGGCGGGCTGAAGGTGAAGCCGGGCGAGGTGAGCCTCGCGCATCTCGGCGTGCTGTTCCTCGACGAACTGCCCGAGTTCCAGCGCGCGGTGCTCGATTCGCTGCGCCAGCCGCTCGAGACCGGCATCGTGAGCGTCGCGCGCGCCAACGCGCATGTGAATTTTCCGGCACGCGTGCAGTTGATCGCGGCGATGAATCCCTGCCGATGCGGTCATCTGGGCGATGCGAGCCTCGCCTGCGCCCGTGCACCGCGATGCGCCGCCGATTATCAGGGCAAGATATCGGGCCCGTTGCTCGATCGGATCGATCTGCATGTCGATGTGGCGGCCGTCACCGCCGCCGATCTCGTCCTGCCGCCGCCCGGCGAAGGTTCCGCCGAAGTCGCAAGCCGCGTCGCCGCCGCGCGGCAGGTTCAGACGCGCCGTTACGCGAACGCCGCGGCACGGACCAATGCCGAAGCCGATGGTCCGCTGCTGGATGCGGTCGCGACGCCCGATGATCCGGGGCGCACGCTGCTGGCGCAGGCGGCCGAGACGATGCGGCTCACCGCACGGGGCTATACGCGGATTCTGCGGGTGGCGCGCACGATCGCGGACCTGGCGGGCGTCGAATCGGTCGGGCGAACGCATGTTGCGGAGGCTTTGAGCTATCGCCGCCGGCCACCCGTGGCGTAGCGCCAGGTTGACGGGGGGCACCGATCTGCTATGGGCGCCCTCGTCCCGGGGGTTCGTCCGCCGGGTTCCGTCCAAGACAGTGGGTGCCGCGGGTTCGCCGTGGCTTAATTTCCCGCCGAGACGGGGATGAAGGATTTCACCGCCCGATCGCTTCCACGAAGCGTCGCCGGTCTGCCTCCCATGCCCCATCGAAGGACACCCCGGTGGGGTTCCGCTCCACCGGTCTTGAACCGGGTGATACGTTCGCGCGTGTCGCCCAGAATGTGGAGAATGGCATGGATCGCGATCAGAAGACCGCAGCCGTCGCCGAGCTGAACCGCAATTTTGCCGAAGTCGGCGTGGTGGTCGTCACCCGCAACCTCGGCATGACCGTCGCACAGTCCACTGTGCTGCGGAACAAGATGCGTGACGCCGGCGCGACCTACAGGGTCTCGAAGAACAAGCTTGCCATCATCGCGCTCGACGGCACGGACTACGGCTCGATCGGCAGCATGCTGACCGGTCCCGTGGCGCTGGCCACCTCGATCGATCCCGTCGCGGCCGCCAAGGTGGCCGTGGATTTCGCGAAGACGAACGACAAGTTCGAAATCGTGGGCGGGGCGATGGGCGCGACTCCTCTCGACGTAGCCGGCGTGCAGGCGCTCGCGACGTTGCCCTCGCTGGATGAACTGCGCGCCAAGATCCTCGGCCTCATCGTGGCACCCGCCACGAAGATCGCCACGATCGCGCAGGCTCCCGCGGCGCAGCTCGCCCGCGTGCTGTCGGCCTATGCCGAGAAGGACAAGGCAGACGCCTGATTTTCGGATCTTCGTTTCGACCGACTGACACTTTGGGGCGATGCGCCCCGCATGGAGAATGAACATGGCAGACCTGAACGCGCTGGTTGACAGCCTGAGCGAACTGACCGTCCTCGAGGCGGCCGAGCTTTCCAAGATGCTCGAAGAGAAGTGGGGCGTTTCGGCGGCCGCAGCGGTTGCCGCACCGGCCGCCGGTGGCGGCGGCGCAGCAGCCCCCGCAGCCGAAGAGCAGACCGAGTTCGACGTGATCCTCACCGGCGACGGTGGCAAGAAGATCAACGTCATCAAGGAAGTCCGCGCGATCACCTCGCTCGGCCTGACCGAAGCCAAGACGCTGGTCGAGTCGGCTCCCAAGGCCGTCAAGGAAGGCGTGTCGAAGGACGAGGCCGCCAAGATCAAGGCGCAGCTCGAAGCCGCCGGCGCGACCGTCGAGGTCAAGTAAGCCGCAGCGGGCGCGCGCTGGCAACAGCGCGCGAAACCCGCAAGGCCGGCCGGCGGAGCACAGCTCCGTTCGATGTCATGGGATTCAGTCCCATGACGGCTCGCCGACGAAAAAGAAGGGCGGCTCCTTGCGGGGCTGCCCTTTTTCGTTGCTCCCGGCTATCCGCTTGCGTTACCCGGAGCGCCACGCCGATGCGGGTGTGGTGGAATTGGTAGACGCGCCGGACTCAAAATCCGGTTCCGCAAGGAGTGTCGGTTCGAGCCCGACCACCCGCACCAGACGCGCGCCTAGAGCGAGGCCGCGCGATCGTCGAACAGGCCGAACAGCATCGTCGAGGCGTACATGGCGATCGCCTGATCGCGCGGCATGGTGCCCGCCCATTTGCGCATGTCGAACGCGGCGTTCTGGAGCGCCATCAGTGCCTGCGCCGCGATCAGCGCGTCGACCGGGCGGCATGACCCTTGCGCGATGCCGTCCATGATCGTGCCCGCATAACGCCTGGCGGTCCGGTTCGATCGATCGAGCATGGCGGCGCGCGCCTCGGGCGGCAGGCCGCTCAGTGCGGTGGTGCGCAGCAGCGGGCCGCGTTCGGCGAACTGCACGTCGAGCAGGGTAGCGATCACGCTCGACAGCCGGTGCCACTCACTGCCGCCGACGGCGTCCGCGCGGGCCTGCGCGCCGGCGATGGTGTCGAAGCTGCGCCGGTAACAGGCGATGACGAGGTCGTCCTTGGCGTCGAGATGGTGGTAGAAACTGCCCTTGGTGACGTTCAGCTGCGAGGCGATGCGCTGCACCGACGCGCCGCGATAGCCCAGTTCGTTGATGAGCCGGGTGGCCGCCAGCAGGAACGCCTCTCGCCCCGGCTCGCGGCCGTCATGCGCCAGTTCCAGCATCGTCGGCGACCAGCTCTCGCCGGGCGCGGCGATGCCGTTGGCGAAGACGTCCATCAGCCGCGCCTCCACCCGGCCATATTGATCGGGATCGTAGCGCGACAGCCAGACCGGGAGCCAGAAGGTGTTTTCGAGCAGCACATGCGCGCGTGCGCCGAACAGATCGGTCTGCGCGCGCGTGGAGGCCGTGCCCCATAATCCCCGCGTGGCGCGGAAGACGCGCTGCCAACCCGCCATCAGCCGGGCGCGCACCGGATCCTCCGTGGCGCGCAGATCGGACAGGACCGCGAAGGCGGTCTCCTCGCCACGCTCGATCCGGGCGAGTCGGTCCATGTTGAGCGAGAGATAGCGCGCGACGCGTTCGCGCGCGCTGGGCGCGGTCATCGCCTCGTCGAGCATCGCCATCAGGCTGGCGAGCGTGTTTTCGAAGGCGGCGGCGGCAAGGTCTTCCTTGCGCTTGAAATAATAGGTGACGCTGGTCGTGTTGAGCCCGACCCGACGTGCGACATCGGCGAAGGTCATGCCCTTCGCGCTCTGTTCGTTGATCGCCTCGGCCGCCGCGGCCAGGATCGCATCGCGCTTCGCTCGAAAACGCTTCGTGCCCTGTTCGCCTTCGGTGGCACGCCCCTCCATCACGCTCATGCCGCGGACAGTATCAGCTTCGATTCGAAGGAACAGTGTTTTTTGCAGCAGGCGGTGCGCCGCGCCGTATCGGCGTCGAAAGCCGCGGCACGGCGCTTTACCGAAGATGCGGTACGGTCTAAGCGCGGTGGCGACGAGCGATGGAGAGGGTGCGATGGATTTCACGCTGAGCGAGCGCGAGACGTTTTTCCGGGACCGGGTCCGCGATTTCATCGCGCGCGAGATCGCGCCGCGCCAGGCGGATTACGACGCGCAGAGCCATGAGGGCGATCGGTGGAAGGTGCTGCCGGTGATCGAAGAGGTGAAGGAGAAGGCGAAAGCCGCCGGTCTCTGGAATTTCTTCATGCCGCCGCATTCCGGCCAGACCCATGTCGACGACAGTTTCGAATTCGAGGGCACGCAGCTCACGAACCTCGAATATGCGCTGTGCGCCGAGGAGATGGGCAAGATCGGCTGGGCCAGCGAATGCTTCAACTGTTCGGCGCCCGATACCGGCAATATGGAGGTTTTCCATCGCTACGGTACGCTGGAACAGAAGGAGCGGTGGCTGCGACCGCTGATGAACGGCGAGATCCGCTCCGCCTTCCTCATGACCGAGCCGGCGGTGGCGTCGTCCGATGCTACCAATATCGAGACCGCGATGATCCGCGACGGCGATCACTACGTCATCAACGGCACGAAATGGTGGTCGAGCGGCGTCGGCGACCCGCGCTGTGCCGTTGCCATAGTGATGGGCAAGACCAGCTTTGAGGGTTCGCGCCATAGCCAGCAAAGCCAGATCCTGGTGCCGATGGACACGCCGGGCGTGACGATCAAGCGGATGCTTTCGGTATATGGGTACGATCACGCGCCGCATGGTCACGGCGAGGTCGAGCTGAAGGACGTGCGGGTTCCGGTCGAGAACGTCCTGCTCGGTGAAGGGCGCGGCTTCGAGATCGCGCAGGGTCGTCTCGGGCCGGGTCGCATCCATCACTGCATGCGCACCATCGGCGTCGCCGAAACCGCGATCGAGGCGATGGCGAAGCGGCTGCTCAGCCGGGTGGCGTTCGGCAAGCGGATCGCGGATCACTCGGTCTGGGAGCAGCGGATCGCCAAGGCGCGGATCGATATCGAGATGACGCGGCTGCTCTGCCTGAAGGCGGCCGACATGATGGACAAGGCCGGGAACAAGGCGGCGCAGCTCGAGATTTCGATGATCAAGGTGCAGGCGCCGAACATGGCGCTCCAGATCCTGGACGATGCGATCCAAGCGCATGGCGGCGGCGGGGTCTCGGGCGATTTCAAGCTGGCGCATGACTGGGCGGCGATGCGCACGCTGCGTTTCGCCGACGGGCCGGACGAGGTGCACAACCGGTCGATCGCGCGCAACGAGTTCGGCAAATATGGCGCGCGGAACAGCGACCGGGTGTCGAGCGGCGATGTCGGAGCGAGCCGCTGATGAAGGCCGCGGTCCTGTTCGAGGCCAAGACGCCGCTCTCCATCGAGGACGTCGCGGTCTCCAAACCGCTCGCGCACGAGGTGCTGATCCGGACGATGGCGGTGGGCGTCTGCCGGTCGGACCTCCACTTCGTCGACGGCGCCTACCCGCACGCGATGCCGACCATTCCCGGTCATGAGGCGTGCGGCGTCGTCGAAGCGATCGGCGACGAGGTGAGAAGCGTGAAGGTGGGCGATCACGTCGTCACCTGCCTCTCGGCCTTTTGCGGTCAGTGCGAGTTCTGCGTCACCGGCCGTATGTCGCTGTGCGTCGATGCGAGCGTGCGGCGGCCCCGGGGCGCGGCACCGCGGCTGATGATGGGCGAGACGCCGATCGCCCAGATGCTGAACCTCTCCGCCTATGCCGAGATGATGCTGGTGCACGAACATGCGTGCGTCGCGATCGATCGCGACATGCCGATGGACCGCGCGGCGCTGCTCGGTTGTGCCGTCACGACGGGGGCGGGCGCGGTGTTCAACGCCGCGGCGGTCGTGCCGGGCGAAACCGTGTGCGTCGTCGGGTGCGGCGGGATCGGCCTTGCCGCGATCAATGCCGCGAAGATCGCCGGCGCCGGCAAGGTGATCGCGCTCGATCCCGTGGCAGAAAAGCGCGCGCTGGCCGAGAAGCTGGGCGCGACCCACACGATCGATGCGGGGAGCGAAACCGCCGCCGATGAGGTGGTCGCCATCAGCAAGGGCGGCGTCCATCATGCGATCGAGGCGGTCGGCCGTCCGCAATCCGCCGCCACGGCGGTGAAGGTGCTGCGGCGCGGTGGCACCGCCACGATCCTGGGCATGATGCCGCTGGGCGAGAAGGTGGGGCTCTCCGCGCTCGATCTGCTGGCCGACAAGACGCTGCAGGGCGCGCTGATGGGTCGCAACCACTTCCCGGTCGACATCCCCCGGCTGGTGGATTTCTACATGCGCGGATTGCTCGATCTCGACACGATCATCGCGGATCGCATGCCGCTCGAACGGATCAACGACGCGTTCGACGAATTGCGCAAGGGCGACACCACGCGCAGCGTCATCACCTTCGCATGACCGACACGCGCTCCGCCACGATCCCCGTGGGCGAGAAGGACCGGCTGGACACGGCCCGGCTGACCGCCTGGATGGAGGCGAACGTGGCCGGCTTCGAGGGGCCGCTCACCTATGCCAAGTTCGCCGGCGGCCAGTCGAATCCGACCTACCGGATCGACAGCCCTTCGGGCGCCTATGTGCTGCGCCGCAAGCCGTTCGGCGAATTGCTGCCGAGCGCGCATGCGGTCGACCGCGAATATCGGCTGATCTCGGGGCTCCATCCTACCGGCTTCCCGGTCGCCAAGCCTTATGGCCTGTGCACCGACGAGTCGGTGATCGGTGCGATGTTCTACGTCATGGGGCTGGCCGATGGCCGCAATCTCTGGGACGGAACGCTGCCGGGTTACGCGCCGGCCGAGCGTACTGCGCTGTACGAGGCGATGTGCGATACGCTCGCCGATCTTCACAATGCGGATTACCAGGCCGCCGGTCTCGGCGATTACGGCAAGCCCGGCAATTATTTCGCCCGCCAGGTCGAACGCTGGACGCGGCAATATCGCGCGAGCGAAACCGAGACGATGCCCGAAGTCGAGCGGCTGATCGAATGGCTGCCGCGCACCATTCCCGAACAGACGCGCACCTCGATCGTTCATGGCGATTACCGCATCGACAACATGATCTTCGCGCCCGACACGCCGCGGGTGATCGCGGTGCTCGATTGGGAGCTGTCGACGCTCGGCGATCCGTTGGCCGATTTCTCCTATTTCCTGATGAGCTGGGTGACCGAACCGGAAGGCCGGTCGGGGGTGCTCGGCCATACCGGTCCCGAGACGGGCATCCCGACGATCGCGGCGATGACCGCGCGTTACTGCGCCCGCACCGGTCGCGACGGCATCCCCGATCTCAACTGGTACTTCGCGTATAATCTGTTCCGCCTGACGGGCATCGTCCAGGGCATCAAAAAACGCATCGCCGCTGGCACGGCGTCGAGCGCGCAGGCGGAAACATCGGCCGCCGGAGTCTACCGGCTCGCCGCCGCGAGCTGGAAATTCGCGCAGATGGCAGGAGCCTAGGCGATGACGACGACGCTCTTCGATCTGCGCGGCACGGTCGCGGTCATCACCGGTTCGTCGCGCGGGATCGGCAAGGCATCCGCCTTCGCGCTCGCCGAACAGGGGGCGAAGGTGGTGATCTCCAGCCGCAAGCAGGACGCGTGCGATGCGGTCGCCGCCGAGATCGACGCGCGCTTCGGCAAGGGCACCGCGCTGGCGGTCGCCGCGAGCATCTCGGACAAGGCCGCGCTGCAGCATCTGGTGGACGAGACGCGCCGCTGCTTCGGCCGGATCGACGTGCTGGTCTGCAACGCCGCCTCCAATCCCTATTACGGGCCGCAGGCCGGGATCAGCGACGAGCAGTTCCGCAAGGTGCTCGACAACAACATTCTGTCCAACCATTGGCTGATCGCGATGGTGGCGCCCGAGATGCGCGCGCGCAAAGCGGGGAGCATCGTCATCGTCTCGTCGATCGGCGGTTTGCGGGGCACCCCGATCATCGGCGCCTATGCGATCTCCAAGGCCGCGGACATGCAGTTGGCGCGCAACCTGGCGCATGAATTCGGCCCCGATGGGGTGCGCGTGAACTGCATCGCGCCGGGCCTGATCCGCACCGATTTCGCCAAGGCCTTGTGGGAAGACGAAGCCGCGGTGGCCGAGCGCAACCGCACCACGCCGCTCGGCCGGATCGGCGAGCCGCATGAGATCGCGGGCGCGGTCGTCTATCTCGCCGCGCCCGCCAGTGGCTTCATGACGGGCCAGGTCATGGTGATCGACGGCGGCGTTACGATCTGAGGGAGCGATCCATGCGTTTCGAGAACAAGTCGATCGTCGTCACCGGTGCCGGATCCGGAATCGGCCGCGCCACGGCATTGCTGTTCGCGCGCGAAGGCGGTCGCGTCATCGTCGCGGATCGAAGCGAGGGCGCGCAGGCCACGGTCGACAGGATCGCCGCCGATGGTGGCGATGCGCGCGCGATCCAGATGGACGCCGGCGACGAAGCGGACGTGATCCGCACGATCGCACTGGCCTGCGACAGCTTCGGCGGCCTCGACATCCTGTTCGCCAATGCCGGCATTTCCGGCGGCATGGCCAATCTGTTCGACACCGATGTCGCGCTCATCACCGAGGTGCTGCGCGTCAATCTGATCGGCCCGTTTCTCGCGATCAAACATGCGGCACCCAGGATCGCGGAGCGCGGCGGGGGCGCGATCGTGCTGACCGCGAGCGTGGCGGGGCTGCGATCGGGCGCGGGTTCGCCCGCCTATTCGGCGTCCAAGGCCGGTGTCATCAACCTGGCGCAGGTGTCGGCGCAGCAGCTTTCGGGATCGAACGTCCGCGTCAATGCGGTCTGCCCGGGCCTGACCGAGACCGGCATGACGAAGCCCGTGTTCGACTATGCCCGCGAGGCCGACAAGATGGACCGGGTAGGGCGCCTCAATCCGCTTCGCCGTGGCGCCCAGCCCGAAGAGCTGGCCGAGGTCGCGGCGTTCCTCGCGTCGGATGCGGCGAGTTATGTCAATGGTCAGGCGATCGTGGTGGATGGCGGGCTGTCGTCCAGCCACCCCGTCACCCGGCAGGACTATGGCAAAACCGCCGCCTAGATCAGGCGGCGGTGTGGAGCTGGGCGAAGCTGGTGAAATAGGCGCGCAGATTGGCGTCGGTGATGGACGCCGTCAGTTGGGAGACGGTGGCGTGAAGGTCGTTCGAGACGGTGGTCGGGCCGGCGCGGCGATAGCCCATGCTCCACGCTTCGAAGCTGCGCGTCTCGATCCGGTCCTGCGACAGGAGCACGATCGCATGATGGCGTTCGTCCCGTGCGATGCGCGCATAGACGGTATCGACCGCGGACTCCTCACCTTCGAGCGCCTGAAGGAAACGCCGGCCGCCGGCGACGAGCATGCCCGTCACGCCCACCCGCGCATTGTTGCGCCGCGACGCCGTCAGGATCGACTCCAGCGTGGTGTCGTCCAGCGGCGTTCGTGTCGTGCTGATATAGAGTAGCCGCTTCATCCGTGACTCCCAAGTGATTGGGATCACCGTAAAATCACTGTTCCAATGAACCGTTAACGACGCCTTCAACCTGGATCAATCGCGCAGCCGGATCAGGCCTTCCTGCGCCACGCTGGCGACCAGCCGGCCATCGCGCGTGAAGATCTTGCCCCGGTTGAACCCGCGCGCGTGCCCCGCCCATGGACTGTCGGTCGCGTAGAGCAGCCAGTCATCGGCGCGAAAGTCCTCGTGCAGCCAGAGCGCATGGTCGAGGCTCGCGGTCTGGAGATTGTGCGTCATCCAGTTGACGCCGTGCGGCAAGGTGCACGTGCCGAGCAGCGACATGTCGCTGGCATAGGCAAGGATCGCACGGTGCAGGGCCGGATCGTCGCCGATCGGTGCGCACAGGCGAAACCAGCTTGCCTGATGCGGTTCGCGAACCTCCGGGCGAAACCAGCTTCGGGGATGCACGGGGCGGATCTCGATCGGCCGGGCGCGCAGCAGGTGACGGCGGTATTTTTCGGGGATGTCGTCGATCGCCTCGGCGCGCAACGCGCGTTCCGACTGCAGCGCCTCGGGCGGCGGCACGTCGGGCATCGCGTCCTGGTGATGCAGCCCCTCCTCCGGCGTCTGGAAGGAGGCCGCCATGTTGAGGATCGGCTGGCCCTTCTGCATCGCGATCACGCGCCGCGTCGCGAAGCTGCGCCCCTCGAAATCCCGCACCACGCGGAAGAGGATCGGATGATCCTCGCTGCCCGGACGCATGAAATAGGCGTGCAGCGAGTGCGCCGCCTTGGGGCCGTCATTCGATCGCTGCGCGGCTTGCAGCGCTTGCGCGATCACCTGCCCGCCGAACACGCGACCGATGCCGCCGGGCTGGCGCTTGCCGCGATAGAGGTCGGTATCGATCTCCTCCACCTCGAGCAGATCGACCAGCCCGTGCGCCAGGGCATCGCGAGATGCGTCGGCTGGCATGTCGGGCGCCATCAATAGCCCGCCGCGACCGCCAGCCGGTCCGCGTGAAAATTGGCATCGCCGAACACTTCGGCCAGCACGCGCGCGCGCTTCATATAGAAGCCGATATCATATTCGTCGGTCATGCCGATGCCGCCATGCATCTGCACGCCCTCCTGCACGCTCAGCGTGGTCGCGAGTGCGGTCATCGCCTTGGCCACCGATACGGCTTCGTCGGCACGGTCATGGCCGGCGTCGAGCAGTTGCTGCGCCTTCAGCACCGCCGCGCGTGCGACCTCCATCTCGGAATAGAGATGCGCGGCGCGGTGCTGGAGCGCCTGGAAGCTGCCGATCAGCAGGCCGAACTGCTTGCGCTCCTTGAGATAGCCGACCGTCCGGTCCATCGCACCGCGGCCCACGCCGAGCAGTTCGGCCGACGCGCCCGTGCGCCCCGCCCGCAGCAGCCGGTCGAGCGGGTCGCGGCCGGCATCCACCTCGCCGATCACGGCATCGGCATCGACGGTGACGCCGTCGAAGCTGAGGCGCGCGGCGAGGCTGGAATCGGCGAGCCGCTCGGCATCGGCGGACAGCCCTGCGGCATCCTTGGGCACGGCGAACAGCGTCACACCGGCGGCATCGTCGGGGCTGCCGGCGGTGCGCGCGGCGACGATCAGCAGGTCGGCGACATGGCCGTGCACGACGAAGCGCTTCGCACCGGACAGGCGAAAGCCGTTGCCCGAACGCTCGGCGGTCATCGCGACCGTGCCGCGGTGCTTCGCGCCCTCGTCGATCGCGAGTGCCGCCACGGTTTCACCCGCGACGATGCCCGGAAACCAGCGCTCCGCCTGCGCGCTGCCCTTGAGCGCCTCCACGGCTGCCACCGACGTGGTGAGAAAGGGCGAGGGGGACAGATTGCGGCCGATCTCCTCGAGCACGATCCCGGCCTCGACATGGCCCATGCCGAGGCCGCCCAGGTCCTCGCCGATCAGGATGCCGGTGAAGCCCATTTCCGCGAACTGCTTCCACAGATCGCGGCTGAAGCCCGTCGCATCCTCCGCATCGCGAAGCGCGCGCATATGGCTGACGGGGGCGGCCTCCGCCACGAAGTCGCGGATCGTGTCCTGGAGCGTGGTCTGATCGTCGTCGAGATAGAGAGGCATGGTCTTCTTTCTTTCGTCGTGCCCCGCGACGGGGGCACCTCCGGAGTGTCCGTGCACTGCCACGCCGGCGCATGCGCGGGCGTGGCGGCCGGGGGCGGCTCAGGCCCCCGGCAGTTCCAGGATCCGCTTGGCGATGATGTTCAACTGGATCTCGCTCGTGCCGCCCTCGATCGAGTTGGCCTTGGTGCGAAGCCAGGCGCGGGGCGCGGCGCCGCCATGGCTGGCTTCGCTGTCCCATTCGAGCGCGTCCGATCCGCCGGCCGCCATGATGAGTTCGTGGCGGCTCTTGTTCAGCTCGGTGCCGTAATATTTCATCATGCTCGGCTGGGCCGGGTGGGCACGGCCGGCCTTCAGCTCGTCGATAAACCGTTCGGACATCGCCCCGAACGCCTTGGCACGCACCTCGAACAGCGCGATCGACGCGCGCAGCAGCGGATCGGCCAGCCGGCCGTCATGACCCAGCCCCACCGTCGCAATCGCGCCGATGACCAACGGGTTCTCGCCCTGGCCGCCGAGCCCCATGCCCGAGATCATCTCGCGTTCGTGGCCGAGCAGATATTTGGCTACGTCCCAGCCCTTGTTCTCGTCGTGAACGCGGTTGACCTTGGGCACCTCGACATTGTCGAAAAAGGTCTCGCAAAACGGCGAGTTGCCACTGATGAGCAGGATCGGCTTGGTCGAGACGCCGGGCGAGGCCATGTCGAACAGCACGAAGCTGATCCCGCCCTGCTTTGATTCCTTCGATGTGCGGACGAGGCAGAAGATCCAGTCCGCCTTGTCGGCATAGCTCGTCCACACCTTCTGGCCGTTGACGAGATAATGGTCGCCCTTGTCCTCCGCCGACGTGGCGAGGCCGGCGAGATCGGAACCGGCATTGGGTTCGGAATAGCCCTGGCACCAGCGGATCTCGCCGCGCGCGATCTTGGTCAGGTGGTCGAGCTTCTGCTCCTCGGTGCCGTATTTGAGCAAAGCGGGCCCGAGCATCGAGATGCCGAACGAATTCAGCGGATTGCGCGCGTGGATCGCGGCCATCTCTTCGCGCAGGATCTTGGTTTCGGCCGGGCTGAGCCCGCCGCCGCCATAGGCCTTGGGCCAATCGGGCACGGCCCAGCCCTTGGCCGCCATCCGGTCGAGCCAGTCCTTCTGCGCCGGGCTCGATGGCGTGAAGTTGCGGCCGCCCCAGCAGACGTCCTTGTCGGTGCGGACCGGCTCGCGCATCTCGGGCGGACAGTTCTCCGCCAGCCAGGCGCGGGTTTCGGTGCGGAAGGTGTCGAGATCGCTCACTTGATGGTTCCGTTCTTCAGGCTCTGCGCGACGGTGAAGCCGTGCTTTTCCAATCCCTTGACGACCTTGTCATAGCCTTCGGTCTTGGCCCAGAACATCGGGCCACCACGGTAGATGGGCCAGCCATAGCCATAGATCCACACGACATCGACATCGCTCGCGCGCTGCGCCTTGCCTTCTTCGAGGATCAGCGCGCCTTCGTTCACCATCGGATAGAGCGTGCGCTCGACGATCTCCTCGTCGGTGATCTCGCGGACATTGCTGCCCGATTTGGCGCGGAACTCCTCGATGATCTCGGCGACGCGGGGCGAGGGGGTCGGCTGCCGCTTCTCGTCATAATCGTAGAAACCGGCCTGTTTCTTCTGCCCCCATCGCCCTTCGGCGGCGAGCGCGTCGCGAATGTTCTCGATGCGGCTCGGATCGCGATGCCAACCGATGTCCACGCCCGCCAGATCGCTCATTTGGAACGGCCCCATCGGCATGCCGAACGCGACATGGACGCGGTCGATCTGCTCGGGGGTCGCACCCTCCATCAGCAATTTGTTCGCCTCGACCTGGCGCGGCATCAGCATGCGGTTGCCGATGAAGCCATAGGTGACGCCGGCCACGACCGCGACCTTCTTGATCCTCTTGGCGAGCGCCATGACCGTCGCCAGCACGTCGTTCGCGGTCTTTTCCCCGCGCACGACCTCCAGCAGCTTCATGACGTTGGCGGGCGAGAAGAAGTGCATGCCGACGACGTCCTGCGGACGCCTGGTGCACGCCGCGATCTCGTCGATGTCGAGGTAGGACGTGTTCGAGGCGAGGATCGCGCCGGGTTTGCAGATCGCATCCAGCTTGGTGAAGATGTCCTTCTTCACCTCCATGGTCTCGTACACCGCCTCGATCACCAGATCGCATTCCGCCAACGCGGCGAAATCGAGCGTCGGATTGAGCGCGCCCATGGCGGCCTCGACCTGCCCGGGCTTCAGCCGGCCCTTGGCGGCGGACGCCTCGTAATTCTTGCGCACCACGCCGGTGCCGCGATCGAGCGCCTCCTGCTGCATTTCCACGATCGTCACCGGGATGCCGGCCGACAGGAAGTTCATCGCGATGCCGCCACCCATCGTGCCGGCGCCGATCACGCCCACGCGCTTGATGTCGCGCAGCGTGGTGTCGGCGGGAACGTCGTCGATCTTGGCGGCCTGCCGCTCGGCGAAGAAGATGTGGCGCTGTGCGGCGGACTGGACGCCGGTCATCAGCCGCATGAACTCCTGCCGCTCGAACGCGATGCCGTCGGCGAAGCTCGAACCATCGGTTGCCTTTTCGACGCAGGCGATGTTCGCGGCGGGCGCTTCGAAGCCACGGAACCGGCGTGCATTCTCCTTCTTGAAGGCGGCCACCGCCTCCGGATCGGGCTGGGCGGTCTTTTCGGATGCGCGGGGCAGGGGGCGCTTGTGCGCAACTTCCTGCGCGAAGGCGATCGCGTCGGCGACGAGACTGTCCTCGCCGACGATCCGGTCGATCAGCCCGGTATCCAGCGCCGTCTTCGCCGAGATCGGATCGCCCTTCGCCGTCATCTCCAGCGCGAGCTTCACGCCCGCGATCCGCGGAATGCGTTGCGTGCCGCCCGCACCCGGCAGCAGGCCGAGCTTCACCTCGGGCGTGCCGATCTTCGCCGACGGCACCGCGACCCGGTAGTGGCAGCCAAGCGTCACCTCGCATCCGCCACCCAGCGCCGTGCCGTGGATCGCCGCGACCACCGGCTTGGACGACGCCTCGATCATGTCCACGACCATGGGGAGGCCCGGCTCGACCGGCGGCTTGCCGAATTCGGTGATGTCGGCGCCCGCGAAAAAGGTGCGGCCGTCGCAGCGGATCACCATCGCGGCAACGCTGTCGTCGTTCACGCCCTGTTTGATCGCGGCTTCCAGCCCCTGGCGGACGGCGGCGCCCAGCGCGTTGACGGGCGGATTGTTCGACACGATCACGAGCACATCGCCGTGGCGCTCGGTGCGGATGGGGGACGTCATTCCTGCTCTCCTGTCATCGTCGTCAGATCAGCGCCGCGTAGATCATGGTCTTCAATTCGCGGCGAATGGGGTAAAGGCTGCTGGGGGCGAGCTGGGTCATGAACACCATGGTGACACGCTCGACCGGATCGACGAAGAAGGCGGTCGAAAACATGCCGCCCCAATAATATTCGCCCTGCGACCCGGGAATCATCGTCTTGGCGACATCGTCGTTGATCGCAAAGCCGAGTCCGAAGCCGGTGCCGGCATTGGTCGCCTCGCTGAACAGCGACTTCGACATCGAGGCGAGATCGGACTGGCCGGGCAGATGGTTCCGCGTCATCAGCTCGAGCGTCTTGCGCCCAAGGATGCGCGCGCCGTCCAGCGTCCCGCCGTTCAGGCACATGGTGCAGAACCGATGATAATCGAGCGCGGTCGAGACGAGCCCGCCGCCGCCCGAAAGCAGCTGCGGCGGCCGGCTCCACGCGCTGGCGGCGCCACGGTCGAGCATGACGCGGCCCTTGATGGGGTCGAAGGTGTAGCAGTCGGTCAGGCGATCGACCTTGTCGGCGGGCACCGTGAAGCCGGTATCGTCCATGCCGAGCGGCGCGAAGATTCGTTCGGCGAAGAACCGGTCGAGCGGCATGCCCGATACGCGCTGCACCACGGCGCCCAGCACGTCGGTCGCGACCGAATAATTCCAGGATTGCCCCGGCGAGAATTCCAGCGGCAGTTCGGCCAGCGCCGCGACGAAGCCGTCGAGATCATGGTTGCCGTGCCAGCTTTCGATCTTGCCGGCGCGGTAGGCCGCATCGACGTTGGTGCGGTTCTGGAAGCCGTAGGTGAACCCCGCGGTATGGCGGAGCAGGTCGACCATCCGCATCGGCTCCGCGAGCGGGCGGGTCGAGAAGGGCACGCCGGCGCCCCCGCCTTGATAGACCGAGAGCTTGGCGAATTCGGGCAGAATGTGATGGACGGGCGTGTCGAGCGCCACCTTGCCGGCCTCCACCAGCATCATGAACGCCACCGAGGTGATCGGCTTGGTCATCGATGCGATGCGGAACAGCGACGTCTCGTCGACCGGGGCGCCCTGTTCACGCGCGGCACCGGTGCTGGAGAAATGCGCGATCCGGCCTTCGCGCGCGACGAGCAGTTGCGCGTTCGGCAATTTGCCGCTCGCCACATAGCGCTCCGCGAGCATCGCATCGATCGCCGCCAGGCGTCCGGCATCGAAGCCGCAGCTTTCGGGATTTGCAGTCTGCACGCCATACCTCTGGTTCGAAGCGTCCTGGTCCTATTGCCTTGAGCGGCGCAGGAATCAACTCTAACCTTGCGATCAGAGCCCCCAGGGGCAAACCCGGAATTCAACTTGGAGTGCGTGCCTTGGCCAGCGAACCGATCATCGCCCTCGATCCAGCATGGCCCGCGATGACGATCGCCGAAACCGAGCGGCTGCTCACGGCGCCGGGCCAGCGGTTCGAGATGGAAACCGTGGCGGTCGACGGGGTGGACACGCGGGTGTGGAAGAACGCGCCGCCCACGCTCGGCGGGATCGCCGCTGCCGCCAAGGCGCATGGCGAGCGGCTGTTCGTGATCCATGAGGACGAGCGCATCACCTATGACGCCACCCACCGTGCCACCGCGGCGCTGGCGCGGGCGCTGATCGCGCGGGGGGTGGGGAAGGGCGACCGGGTCGCGATCGCCATGCGCAACCTGCCCGAATGGCCGGTCGCGTTCTTCGCGGCGGTGTCGATCGGCGCGATCGCGGTCCCGCTCAACGCGTGGTGGACGGGCGCGGAGCTGGAATATGGCCTGACCGATTCCGGTGCCCGGGTGCTGATCGTGGACGGCGATCGCTACGCCCGGCTGGCGCAGGATCATGCCGCGCTGCCCGCTCTGGAACAGGTGCTGGTGACTCGCGCCACCACGCCGCTCGCATCGCCCGCCACGCGGCTGGAGGAGGTGCTGGGCCTGCCGCGCGATTGGGCGAAATTGCCCGATGTCGCCATCCCGCAGGCCGAGGTCGCGCCGGAGGACCCCGCCACGATCTTCTACACCAGCGGCACGACCGGGCGACCCAAGGGTGCGCTCGGCAGCCACCGCAATCTGACGACGAACATCCTGTCGTCGGGCTATGCCGCCGCGCGCACCGCGCTGCGCCGGGGCGAGATGCCGGCCCCCCCGGCGCCGCGGACGATGCTGACCGTCATTCCGCTGTTTCACGTCACCGCCTGCTCGGCGGGGATGATGGGCGCGATCGCCACGGGCAGCACGATGGTGTTCATGCGCCGCTGGGACACGGTGCGCGCGATGGAGATCATCCAGGCCGAGCGGGTGAACGTGACCGGCGGCGTGCCGACGATCGCATGGCAGTTGCTCGAACATCCCGATCGCGCGAACTATGATCTCTCCAGCCTCGAATCGATCGCCTATGGCGGTGCACCGTCCGCGCCCGAGTTGGTGCGGCGCATCCATGAGGAGTTCGGCGCGCTGCCCGGCAATGGCTGGGGCATGACCGAGACGATGGCCACGGTCACCAATTTCGGTGGCGAGGATTATCTGAACCGGCCCACCAGCGCCGGGCCGCCCGTCGCCGTAGCCGATCTGCGGATCAGGGACGAGACCGGCACGGTGGACCTGTCGACGGGCGAGATCGGCGAACTCTGGGTGCGCGGGCCGATGGTGGTGAAGGGCTATTGGAACCGGCCCGAAGCGACTGCGGAGACGTTCGTCGACGGCTGGGTGCGCACCGGCGATCTGGCGCGGCTGGACGAGGAGGGATTTCTCTACATCGTCGACCGCGCAAAGGACATGGTGATCCGCGGGGGCGAGAACATCTATTCGATCGAGGTGGAGAACGTCCTCTATGCGCATCCGGCGGTGACGGACGCCGCGCTGATCGGGCTGCCGCACCGGACGCTCGGCGAGGAGCCGGCCGCTGTCGTCCATCTCGCGCCGGGCATGACGGCCAGCGAGGCCGAGTTGCAGGCCTGGGTGCGCGTGCGGCTGGCGGCGTTCAAGACGCCGGTGGCGATCCGGTTCGTGGCGGACACGCTGCCGCGCAACGCCAATGGCAAGATCCTGAAAAAGGATCTGAAGACGCTGTTCGACGATCGGACGGCAAGGGCCGGGGCCGAAGTTGGCACCTAGAGGGTCCGGCCGGCGGGATTGTTCGAGCGATATCAAAGGCATAGCGCGAAATGGCGCCTGCCCCGATCGCGACCGCACGCCCATCAACGCCGATGGTGCTCGCCGCGATACCCGGCTAGCATGCGGCCATGGCCGACGATCACAGCAGCACCGAGGCCCATGCGCCGCCGGTCGGGGACAATATCCTGGGCATTCCCGCCGGAGTCGATGCCGCGGACGCGGTCCGCATCGCCATGCGGCGCGACCGGCTGCTGGCCTCCCTCACGCTGACGGCGGGCGTGGGGCTGGTGCTCGCCACCCCCTTCGCGCTTAAGTCGGGGTCGGAATTCTTCCTGCCGCTCACCGTATCGCTGGTGATCGCGGTGGCGCTGGTGCCCGTGCTCGAATGGCTGGAGCGGCGCGGCGTGCCGTCCGCGGTCGCCGCCATGACGTGCGTCGTCGCCTTCCTCGTCGCCGCCAATGTGGCGATCGCCGCGATCGTGGTGCCGGCCACCGATTTCTTCCGCCTGCTGCCGACGCGGATCGGCCGCATCCAGCACAATCTGGCGCCGCTGCTCGAACTCTATTCGAGCCTCGAAAAATATGTGAACAAGACGCTGCGCACCGTCGCGGCAGCACCCATCCGCCAGGCGCCGAGCACCGCCACCGCGCCGCCCAGCTCGATCCTCGAACTCGCCGCGACATCGGCGCCGACGCTGATCGTGCAGTTCCTGTTCGGGCTGCTGATCGTGTTCTTCTTCCTGTCCGGCTGGACGCGGATGCGGCGGCGCACGATCACCGGCCGCACCAGCTTCGACGGCGCGATGGCGACGGCGCGCGTGATCCAGGAGGTGGTGGACGACGTCTCGGCCTATCTCGGCACGATCACCGTCATCAACCTGACGCTGGGCGTCATCACCGGCTTCGCGCTGTGGATGGTGGGCATGCCCTATCCCGCGATGTGGGGCGGGATCGTCGCCATGCTCAACTATATCCCCTATTTCGGCCCGGTGATCGGCGCGCTGCTGCTGGCGGTGGGCGGGCTCATGACCTTTGCCGACATCTGGCGCGCGTTGCTGCCGCCGGCGATCATGTACGGGCTGCACCTGATGGAGGCGAACGTCATAACGCCACTGGTGGTGGGTCACCGGCTGACGATCAGCCCGATCATGATTCTCATCTCGCTCAGCTTCTGGGGATGGGTGTGGGGCACGACGGGCGCGCTGCTCGCGGTGCCGCTGCTCATCATCCTGCAGACCGTGCTGCGCGCCGCGGGCAAGCCCGATATCGCCGGTTTCCTGTTCGAACACGGCACGCTGGTGCAGCCGCCGCGCGGCCGTTCGCGCCGGGCGAACGAAAAGGATGAAACACTTGGTTGACAGGGTTGGAGGCCTCGCCTAGTTGGCGCCTCCACGCTGCTTCAGCGGGTGTAGCTCAGTTGGTTAGAGCGCCGGCCTGTCACGCCGGAGGTCGCGGGTTCGAGCCCCGTCACTCGCGCCAGCGCGCACGCAAATAGCGAAGCTGTTTGCGAGACGCGTCAGCGCGACCGCCGGGGCCATGCCCCGTTCGACGTTGCGGGCTTTGCCCGTGGCGCGATCCGCCCCAGCCGCGGGTTATTCTCACAAGCCATTCCTTGCTCACGCTCGCAATAACGGTCCAGCGACCCGCTGGGACGGTCGAAGCGTTCGCTCCGCAAGCACCGCGCCGCGCGGTACAGGCCCTTCGACAAGCTCAGGGCGAACGCAGAAGAGGTGACGTCTTCAAACCATCCCCGTTCGTGCTGAGCCGGTCGGAGCACCTGCTCCGCAGCCAGCCCCCGCATTCGCTACACCCGGTGTTAACCAAGCGCGGCAACGCCTCGGAACTTCAGCGAAACCGCCCGCCACCCTGGGCGCCCCCTATCGCCAGCGCCCCGTCTCCATCCACTGCAGCAGCGGCTTGAGCGGCGCGATCCAGATCATTCCCATTACCAGATAGAACAGGAGCTGCGCGACCCAGTGCCAGCGGCCCACCATCGGCGACAGGCTGGCGACGAGCCCGCACCAGAACAGGATCAGCGCCAGGATCGCGAAGATTCCGGCGGGTTTTCGCCAGCTTGGCGTCATGGCACGATCCAGTCCTGTTCGGTGGCGATGGCGTGAAGTGGCACGTCCCATGGATCGGGCACGAGGCGGTCGACCCGCTGCACGCTCCACGCCACGCCGACGCGCCAGGCACCCGGATGGGCGGCGAAGGCGCGGTCGTAATGGCCCGCGCCCTGGCCCAGCCGATGGCCCGCGGAATCGAAGCCGAGCAGCGGGGTGAGGATGATCGCGGGCACGCGCTCGGCGGCCTCAGGCGCGGGTTGCCGCAGCCCGAACGGACCCGCGGCAAGCGCAATCTCCGCGTCCCAATCGAGAAACCGCAGCGGCGTCGCGCGATCCACGACATGGGGCAGCGCGAGAATACACCCCGCGGCGCGCGCCGCCTCGAACAGCGGCGCTGGATCGGTCTCGCCCCCCACCGGCACATAGCCGGCGACGACGAGGCCCGGCGACAGGCGTTGCAGAAAGGCGTCGTCGACGCGAATCGCGCCGCCGGGATGCGACAGGCGCAGCGCGCGCAGGTGGCGGCGGAGAGCGACCTTGGCGCTCATGCGGGGTGGCTGCGGGGCGGGGTGGCGGGCCCACCATGGCCGTGTGCCGGGTTATCCACTGACGCACGGTACGTCAGGTGGGAACCATGTACGTCGGACCAGGGTCCGGGCAGGGACAGTCCCCTTTGGATGATGAATAGCCTCAGGGATAATAAAGGCTCGATACCGGGCAGAACCCGCCGCTTGCCTATCTAGGCGCTCGGCGGGGTTTGCTCAAGGGCGGCGGCAAGGCTTTCGAGCCGTTCGGCGATGCGCGCGAGCGCGGCCTCGCTCACCGCGGCGCCCGCCGGCGGGCGGTGGAGCGAATCGTCCAGATCGTCCGCGAGCATCATCGCCACGAAGAACATCGCGCGTTCGGGGCTGAGCCCGCCCGCCGCACGCTGCGCCATCGGCCAGCGTTCGGCGATCATCGCGCCGAGCAGGTCGACGCGCGCCTCTTCGCCGTCGCGGCAGGCGACGCTGTAGCTGCGGCCGCCGAAGGACAGGGTCACCTCGGCCATCAGCCGGTGCTCCCGCGCGCGATCACGTCGTCGAGCGCCGCGACCGCCTCCGCCATCCGGGCCTTCAGCGCATCGTGGCGCCGCGCGAGCGCATCGGCGCTTGCCGCGCGTGCGGCGATCGCGCCCTCGATCCGGGCGATCGCGGCGTCGACGCGCGCGGCGGCCGAATGCGGGTCGTCGGAAATTTCGTCTGCCATCGGCCGGGGATAGGCATGGCGGCGGCGGCGGGCAACCGGCGATTGCGGCGGGGCGGTTGACATGCGACGAGCCGCCCGCGAAGGCGGGGCGCCGATCGCGCGGGCGCCGCGTGGCGCGCGCTGGCCGCGCCGTCACACCCCGGGTTCGCGAGATCGTCCGGCACGAATATATTGTGCGATATCAAAGGTTTGACGGGGAGTTCTGCCATGACGGTGAAGGTTGCGATCAACGGATTCGGGCGCATCGGCCGCCTCGTCGCGCGCGCGCTGCTCGAAAAGGGCGGCGAACTGGAGCTCGTCGCGATCAACGATCTGGCCGACGCCAAGTCGAACGCCTGGCTGTTCAGCCGCGACAGCGTGCACGGCCGCTACCCCGGCGACGTTTCGGCGGACGGCAACGACCTCGTCGTGGACGGCAAGCGCATCCGCGTGACCGCCGAGCGCGATCCGGCGAACCTGCCGCATGCCGAACTGGGCGTCGAGATCGTGCTGGAATGCACCGGCTTCTTCACCGATCGCGCCGGCGCACAGAAGCATATCGATGCCGGCGCCAAGAAGGTGCTGATCTCGGCGCCGGCCAAGGGCGTCGATCTCACCGTCGTGTACGGCGTGAACGACGACAAGCTGGAGGCGGGGCACCACATCGTCTCCAACGCGTCGTGCACCACCAATTGCCTGGCGCCCGTCGCCAAGGTGCTGAACGACGCGATCGGCATCGAGCGCGGGCTGATGACGACCGTCCACGCCTACACCAACGACCAGAAGATCCTCGATCAGATCCATCCCGATCTGCGCCGCGCGCGCGCTGCCGCGATGTCGATGATCCCGACGACGACGGGCGCTGCGCGCGCCGTGGCCGAGGTGCTGCCGGAACTGAAGGGCAAGCTCGACGGCTCCGCGATCCGCGTGCCCGTGCCCGACGTCAGCATGATCGACCTGACCTTCACCCCCTCGCGCGATACGACGCGCGACGAGGTGAACGCGGTGCTGAAGGCCGCGGCGGAGGAGGGGCCCCTGAAGGGCGTCCTCGTCTATACCGACGAGCCGCTCGTCTCGATCGACCTGATGCATTCGCCGCAAAGCTCGACGGTCGACAGCCTGGAGACCGCGGTGATCGACGGCAAGCTCGTGCGCGTGCTGAGCTGGTACGACAATGAGTGGGGCTTCTCGAACCGCATGGTCGACACCGCGACCGCGATGGCCGCGTTCGTCTGAGGCCGGGCTGGTGACGGGTCGCCTGATCGGCATCGCGCGCCATGGCCGCCCCAAGGGGCCGATGGAGACGGTCGAGACGATCACGGTGACGGTGGAAGGCGGGATCCAGGGCGATTTTCGCGGCACGATCAAGCCCGGCGGCAAGGGCCGGCGGCAGGTGACGCTGATCGAGCGGATCGACTGGGAGGCGGCGATGGCGGAGGTGGGCCACACCATCGCCTGGTCCGAACGGCGCTCCAACCTGCTCGTCGAGGGGCTGGACCTGCCGCAGGTTCCAGGCGTCCGGCTGCGGATCGGCGCCGAGGTGGTGCTGGAGATCACGCGCGAAACCGATCCGTGCGAGCGGATGGAAGCGCTGGCACCCGGCCTGAAGGCGGCGTTGCTGCCCGATTGGCGCGGCGGCGCCTGTGCGCGGGTGAAGGTGGGTGGCACGATCGCCATCGGTGATGCAATCGGGATCGAAGAACCATGACCAAGCCGTTCAAGACGCTCGATGATATGGGCGAGATCGCGGGCAAGCGGGTGCTCGTTCGCGAAGACCTGAACGTGCCGATGGCCGAGGGTCAGGTGACCGACGACACCCGGCTGCGCGCCACGGTCGCGACCGTCACGGAGCTGGCGGACCGGGGCGCGATCGTGCTGGTCCTCGCGCATTTCGGCCGCCCCAAGGGGCAGCGTCACCCGGACATGTCTCTGGCGATGGTGGTGCGTCCCTATGCCGGGCTGCTCGGGTGGCCGGTGCGCTTCGTTGACTGGGACGGCGCCGAGGATGCGGTGGCCATGATGCAGCCGGGCGACATCGCGGTGCTGGAGAACACCCGCTTCTTCGCAGGCGAAGAGACGAACGACCCGCAAGTGATTGCGAATATGGCAAACCTCGGCGATTTCTACGTCAACGACGCCTTTTCCGCGGCGCACCGCGCGCATGCCTCGACCGAGGGGCTGGCGCATGCGCTGCCCGCCTTTGCCGGCCGCGCGATGGAGGCCGAGCTCGACGCGCTGCAAAAGGCGCTGGGCGCCCCCGAGCATCCGGTGGCGGCGGTGGTCGGCGGGGCCAAGGTGTCGAGCAAGCTCGCGGTGCTGAAGCATCTGGTCGGGCAGGTGGATCACCTCATCATCGGCGGCGGGATGGCCAACACCTTCCTCGCGGCGCGCGGCGTGAACGTGGGCAAGTCGCTGTGCGAGCACGATCTGACCGGCACCGCGGATTCGATCCTCGACGCCGCGGAGCGCGCCGGCTGCACCGTGCATCTGCCGTACGACGTGGTGGTGGCGAAGGAATTCCGCGCCGACCCGCCGACGCGCACCGTCAACGTGCACGAGGTGGCGGCCGACGAGATGATCCTCGATATCGGGCCCGCGGCGGTCGAGGCGCTGGGCGACGTGCTGAAGAATTGCCGCACCCTGGTGTGGAACGGTCCGCTGGGTGCGTTCGAGACCACACCTTTCGACGTGGCGACGGTGGCGCTCGCGCGGATCGCCGCGGCGCTGACGCAGGACGGCACGCTCGTGTCGGTGGCGGGTGGCGGCGATACGGTGGCGGCGCTCAACCATGCCGGGGTGGCGGGCGACTTCACCTTCGTCTCGACCGCGGGCGGCGCGTTCCTCGAATGGATGGAGGGGCAGGCGCTGCCCGGCGTCGCGGCGCTGATGGGCTGATTCAGCCCGCCGGCGGCGCCTCGCGCAGCAGCGGCACGAGCAGCGCGTTCAGATCGTCGAGATCGAACGCGCCCGTCTTGGCGTAGCGGATCGTGCCGGCGCGATCGATGACATAGTTGGTCGGCAGCGCGCCCATCACGCCATAGGGCCCCTTGATCCGGCGCGCCGACTGGATCGTCATCTTCGCGAACAGCGGCTTCAACTGATAGGGCGACAGCGAATCCTCGGTCGCCACCGCGAACACGCGCAGGCCGTTCGGCTTGCGGAGCTGGTAATAGGAATCGAGCAGCGGCAGCTCGCGCTTGCACGGGCCGCACCATGTCGCCCAGAAGTTCAGCACCACCACCTGTCCGCGCAGGTCGGCCAGATGGACCTTGCTGCCGTCGATCAGCGTCATCTCGAATTCGGGCGCCGCGTCGCCGACGCGCGGCTCTTTCGCCGGCAGCGATGCCGATGACGCCAGCAGGAGCGCCGCGGCGATAAAGCCCATTCTCGTCATGATCGTCCCCCCGGCGCGCAGGATGATCCGCGGGGCCGCCGCCGTCAACACGGCGGCGTTGCGGCGAGCGGAGCGCGTCGATAAGGCGGGACCACCTGGCGGACGAGGGTGACCCCTTCGCGACCATCGAGAGGGATCGACCATGACTTCGCAGCACGACGTAATGATGGCGCAGATGGTGAGCGGTGCGGGCTTCATCGCCGCGCTCGACCAGAGCGGCGGCTCCACCCCCGGCGCCCTGAAGGCTTATGGCGTGCGCGAGGATGGCTGGTCGAACGACGAGCAGATGTACGACTTGATCCACCAGATGCGCGTGCGGATCATCACCGCGCCGTCGTTCACCGGCGCGCGCATCCTGGCGGCGATCCTGTTCGAGCGCACTATGGACGGCGAGGCCGACGGCGTGCCGGTGCCGACCGCGCTGTGGAACCGTGGCGTCGTGCCGATGCTGAAGATGGACAAGGGGCTGGAGGACGAGGCGGACGGCGTCCAGCTAATGAAGCCGATCCCCGGGCTCGATCCGCTGCTGGCGCGCGCCAAGAGCCTGGGTGTGTTCGGCACCAAGATGCGATCGGTGGTGAAGAGCGCCTCGGCTACCGGCATCGCGGCGATCGTCGCGCAGCAGTTCGAGATCGCGGCGCAGATCGCCGGCCACGGGCTGATGCCGATCCTCGAGCCCGAAGTGTCGCTCAAAAGCCCCGATCGCGCCGCCGCCGAGACGATGCTGCACGACGAACTGCGTCGTGGGCTCGATGCGCTCACGGGCGACGCGCGCGTGATGCTGAAGCTGACGATCCCGGCCGAGCCCGACCTCTATGCCGATCTGATCGGCCATCACCGCGTCGCCCGCGTCGTGGCGCTGTCGGGTGGCTATTCGCGCGACGAGGCCTGTGCCGAACTCGCCAAGAATCATGGCCTGATCGCGAGCTTCAGCCGCGCGCTGCTCGAGGATCTGCGCCACGGGATGGACGATGCCGAATTCGACCGTACGCTTGCCACCGCGATCGACGCGATCTACCGCGCCTCGACCGTGAAGATGTAACCGCGGATGGGCGAGCAGCGGTTCGACTATCACCGCTCGGTGGCGCCCATGCTCTGGGTGCTGGCCGGGATCTCGATCCTCGAACTGCTGCTCGTCCATCTGCTCGTCTCGCTGTTGCTGAACGCGGCGGCGGCGGCATTGCTGTCGCTGCTCACGGCGGCGGGCGTGATCTGGCTGGGCGTCGCGATCGCCGCGATGAAGCGGCGGCCGGTGCTGCTCGATGCCGAGCGGCTGGTGATGCGCGTCGGCACGTTCAAGTCCGTCACCATACCGGTATCGACCATCGCTGGCCTCCGCACCGAATGGGGCGCCCAGGCGCTGAAAGCGCGCACGCTGCTGAAACTCTCGCTCGTCGCCTATCCCAATGTGATCGTCGACCTGACCGAACCGCGCCCCGGCCGGCACGGAATCATCGCGATCGCGCACCGGCTGGACGATCCCGCCGCCTTCGTCGCGGCGATCGAGCGGCTTTCGCCGGCCCCTTCGAGCCGCTAGGCGGGCGGGATGACTGAAGACGATCCCCTGGGCCCGCTCGATCCCGAATTCGCGGCGGCCTTCACACGCGACATCCGCCGGCCGCCGTGCCAGCTCTATCTCGTCTCGCCGCTCGCGGTCAGCGACGGCTTTCCCGATCGACTGGCGCGCGCGCTCGACGCCGGGCCGGTGGCGGCGTTCCAGTTCCGCGTGAAGGATGTCGACCAGCACGCCGCCGCCGCGCTCGCCGAGCCGCTCCAGCGGATCTGCGCCGACCGCGACGTGGCGTTCCTCGTCAACGACAGCGTGGCGCTGGCCAAACGGCTCGGCGCGGACGGCGTCCATCTGGGGCAGGACGATGGCGATCCGCGCGAGGCGCGGCTGGAGCTCGGCCCCAACGCCCAGATCGGCGTCACCTGCCACGACAGCCGCCATCTCGCGATGGAAGCGGGCGAGGCGGGGGCGGATTATGTCGCGTTCGGCAGCTTCCATCCCACGGTGACCAAGACGACGAGCCACACCCCGGATCGCTCGATCCTGTCTTGGTGGGCGACGCTGTTCGAGATGCCGTGCGTCGCGATCGGCGGGATCACGCCCGCCAATGCCGCGCCGCTGGTGAAGGCGGGCGCCGATTTCCTCGCCGTCAGCCATGCGGTGTGGGGTGGGGACGAGGCCGCGGCGGTGCAGGCGTTCACCGCGATCCTCGGCTGAAGACGTTTCGCCGCGGAAACAAGCGGCGGCTCCGGTTGTTGTCGCTCCGGATAAAATGCGAAGGGGTGGACGATGTTGCGTATGATGACGGCCTTGGCGACGGGGGCGGCTGCGATCGCCGCGGTGGCGATCCCCTTGGCAGCGCAGCAGCCGGCCGCGACGCCGGCTGCCGCCGCGTCCGCGCAGCCGACGCCGGGCGGAAAGCCCGCGCTCGATCCGTCGATCCTGCACGTTCAGGTGATCCTCGATCATCTCGGCTTCTCGCCCGGCATCCTCGACGGGCGCGAGGGCATGTCGCTCACCGCGGCGCTGAATGGCTTCCAGGAGAGCCGCGGCCTGCCGATCACCGGCAAGATCGATCCCGAGACGCTGAAGGCGCTCGCGGCCTATCGCGACATCCGGCCCACCGTGACGGTGACGCTCGATCCCGCGATCCTCGCCGGCCCGTACACGCCCAACATCCCGCATGGCGAAGACCAGCAGGCGAAGCTGCCGGCGCTCGGCTACCGCGATCCGATGGAGAAGCTGGGCGAGATGTTTCACACCACGCCCGACGTGATCCGCGAACTGAACGCGCCGGGCACGAAGCTGGCGCCGGGCGTGAAGGTCGTCTTCCCAGACGCTGTGACGACGGGCCGCGCCTATGACCCCAAGCTGAAGCCCGAATGGCGCGAGACGCTCGCCATGCTGAACGTCGATTCGACTCAGCCCCAGGCCGCCAAGGTGGTCGTGTCCAAATCCAAGAAGGTGCTGCGCGTGCTGGATGCGCAGGGCAAGCTGGTCGCGCAGTTCCAGGTGACGACGGGCAGCACGCACGATCCGCTGCCGCTCGGCACGTGGAAGATCTACGGCGCCGACACCAACCCCAAATTCCACTTCAACCCCGCGCTGTTCTGGGATGCGAAGAAGGGCGAGAAGAAGGCGATGCTGCCGCCGGGGCCGAACGGCCCGGTCGGCGTGGTGTGGCTCGATCTCTCCAAGGAACATTACGGCATCCACGGCACGCCCGAACCCTCGCTGATCGGGCGCACCGCGAGCCATGGCTGCGTGCGGCTGGCCAATTGGAACGCGGCGCGGCTGGCCCTGATGGTCAAGCCGGGCACCCCGGCGGTGTTCGAGGAATAGCCGCGTGACTCGGCTCGGCTGGGGAATATTGGGGCTGATCCTGGTGACGCTCGTCGGCTTCTTGTCGCTCACCTCGTTCGGGGTGACCGACGGAAGTCGCATCCGTGCGGCGCTGACGCGGGCGCCGGCCCCAGTGCCCGCGTCCATAGCTGCCGCCCCGATGCCGGGCGGACCCGGGCTGATCGTTCCTGTCTCGGGCGTGGCGCGGGCGGCCTTGTACGACAGTTGGGGCGATGCCCGCGACGGCGGCACGCGCCAGCATCACGGCACCGACATTCCGGCGCCCGCGGGCACCCCGGTGATCGCCGCCGCGCCCGGTCGCGTCGAGAAACTGTTCCAGAGCGCGGCGGGCGGCACCACCCTTTATGTCCGTTCGCCAGACGGGCGCTGGACCTATTACTACGCGCATCTGGCGGGCTATGCGCCGGGCGTGCATGAAGGGATGGCGGTCACTACGGGGGACTCGCTGGGCTTCGTCGGCGATACGGGCGATGCCGGCGCGGGCAATTTCCACCTCCATTTCGGGATGGCGCGGATGCAGCCGGGCGAGCATTGGTGGCAGGGGACGGACGTCGATCCCTTCCCACTGCTTGCCGCCGGGCGGCTCCCCGGCTAAGGCGCCGCCTTCGGGTTTTTCGTGGCAAGCGGAACGCCCCTTCGCTCTTTCCAGCAGGTATCCCATGAAGATCAGCGGCGTGGACATCCGTCCGGGCAACATCATCGAATATGAAGGCGGCATCTGGCGCGCGGTGAAGATCCAGCATACCCAGCCCGGCAAGGGCGGCGCCTATATGCAGGTCGAGATGAAGAACCTCATCGACGGCCGCAAGAACAACGTGCGCTTCCGCTCGGCCGAGACGGTGGAGCGTGTGCGGCTCGACACCAAGGATTTCCAGTTTCTGTTCCGCGACGGCGACGCGCTGACCTTCATGGACAAGGACAATTACGAGCAGATCACGCTCGACGCGGGCATTCTAGGCGACGCCGCGGCGTTCCTGCAGGACGGTATGGATGTCGTGCTCGAACTCTATGACGACAGGCCGATTTCGGTCGAGCTGCCGAGCACGATCGAAGCCACGATCGTCGAGGCCGACGCGGTCGTGAAGGGGCAGACCGCTTCGTCCAGCTACAAGCCCGCGGTGCTCGACAACGGCGTGCGCGTGATGGTGCCGCCGCATATCGGCGCTGGCACGCGGATCGTGGTCGACGTCTACGAGCAGACCTATGTGAGGCGCGCCGACTGATCCCCAGCCGCCTACCGTGCGGCTGTTTACTCCGTTCGTGCTGAGCTTGTCGAAGCACATGCCGTCAGGCGCCACCGCGCTTGGCAGGCCCTTTGACAGGCTCAGAGCGAACGGGGATACAATGTTTTCGCCAGGAGCGATCCATGCCTTCCCATTCCGGTATCATGACCGTCATCGAGCGCGCCGCACGCAAGGCCGCGCCGAAGCTGCGCCGCGACTTCAACGAGGTCCAGCACCTGCAGGTGAGCCGCAAGGGGCCGGCGGATTTCGTGTCGATGGCCGACAAGCAGGCCGAGCAGACGATCTACGAGGAACTTTCGCACGCGCGCCCCGATTGGGGGTTCCTGATGGAGGAGCGCGGCGAGGTGGCGGGCGATCCCTCCAAACCGCGCTTCATCGTCGATCCGCTCGACGGCACGTCGAACTTCCTCCACGGGCTGCCCCATTTCGCGATCTCGATAGCGGTCGAGGAGGTGTTGCCGAACGGCAAGCGCGAGGTGACCTCGGCGCTCGTCTACCAGCCGCTGACCGACGAGAGCTTCTGGGCCGAAAAGGGGCGCGGCGCGTGGCTCACCGACCAGCGGCTGCGCGTGTCGTCGAGGCGCGAACTGCCCGATGCGCTCATCGCCACGGGCATTCCGTTTCTCGGCCATGGCGATTTCGTCCAGTGGAGCCGCATCTTCGGTGCGGTCGCCCCCGAGGTCGCGGGCATCCGACGCTTCGGCGCCGCGGCGCTCGATCTCGCCTGGGTCGCGGCGGGGCGATATGACGGCTATTGGGAATCGGGGCTGAAACCTTGGGACACCGCGGCGGGCGTGCTGCTCGTCAAGGAGGCCGGCGGCTTCGTTACCGATTTCCGCGGCGGCGACCGCGCGAACGAACGCAACGAGTATCTCGCCGCGAACGACCAGATCCACTCGCGCCTTCACAAGCTGGTGGCGGGCGCGCTGCGCTGACCGGGCGGAGGTCGGGCCGGTGGTGTTGCGAGTGATTCTCACGGCCTCCAGCCTTGCCCGCACTCGGCCATTTGCCTAAAGCCGACGCATCACTTCGCACCTGCGAGAAACCCTTTGGTCGACCTGTCGCAATATCTGCCCATCCTGCTGTTCCTCGGCGTGGCGCTCGCGCTGTCGAGCGCGTTCGTGCTGCTGCCGATGCTGGTGTCGCGCCTGACCGGCTCGCACAAGCCGACCGTCGCCAAGCTGTCCGAATATGAATGCGGCTTTCCCGCGTTCGAGGATCCGCGCAGCCAGTTCGACGTGCGCTTTTATCTCGTTGCCATTCTGTTCATCGTCTTCGATCTCGAGGCGGCGTTCCTATATCCTTGGGCAGTCAGCGTTTTTTCGCTGGGTTGGACGGCCTGGATCTCGATGATGGTGTTTATTGCAGAGCTTGCGCTGGGCCTTGCCTATGCCTGGAAGAAGGGAGCCCTCGATTGGGAGTAGAGCTCACGCCCGCACCCGCCGTTCGCGGTGAGGTGTTGCCGCCGGATCAGGGCTTCTTCGACAGCCTGAACGGCGAGCTGACCGACAAGGGTTTCCTCGTCACCTCGACCGAGGAGCTGTTTCAGTGGGCGCGCACGGGCTCGCTGTGGTGGATGACGTTCGGCCTCGCCTGCTGCGCGGTCGAGATGATCCACGTCAACATGCCGCGCTACGACCTCGAGCGTTTCGGCGCGGCGCCGCGCGCTTCGCCGCGCCAGTCGGACGTGATGATCGTGGCGGGCACGCTGTGCAACAAGATGGCGCCGGCGCTCCGCAAGGTCTACGACCAGATGTCGGAGCCCAAATACGTCGTCTCGATGGGCAGCTGCGCCAATGGCGGCGGCTATTATCATTACAGCTATAGCGTCGTTCGCGGTTGCGACCGGATCGTGCCGGTGGACATCTACGTCCCCGGCTGCCCGCCGACCGCCGAGGCTTTGCTGTACGGTATCATGCAGCTCCAGCGGAAGATCCGCCGCAGCGGGAGCATCGAGCGATGAGGGCGCCGGCACCCGCCTGGGCCGCGGACCTGAACGGCGCGACGATCGAGGCCGCGCGCGGCGCGATCGGCGCGGCTTTGCTCGACGCGGTTGAGCATGTTGGCGAGGTCGCGCTCCATGTGCGCCGCGACGCGCTGGTCGCGGCGATGATGGCGCTACGGGACACGCCGGGCCTCGAATATCAGCAGTTGATGGAAATCGCGGGCGTCGATTATCCCGATCGCGGCGCCGAGCGGTTCGAAGTGGTCTATTGCCTGCTCTCGCTCACGCGCAACCATCGTCTTCGCGTGCATGTCGCGGCGGACGACGAGAACCCGGTGCCGTCGGTGACGGGGCTGTGGCCGGTCGCCGGCTGGCTCGAGCGCGAGGTCTATGATCTCTACGGCGTGTTGTTCGCGGGCAACGCGGATCTGCGCCGGATCCTGACCGATTATGGTTTTCGGGGCCATCCGCTGCGCAAGGACTTCCCGATGACGGGCTATGTCGAGCTGCGATATTCCGAGGAGGAAAAGCGCGTCGTGTACGAGCCCGTGCAGCTCGCGCAGGATTTCCGCACCTTCGACTTCATGAGCCCATGGGAAGGCGCCGAATATGCGCTGCCCGGCGACGAGAAGGCGGCGCTGCCGGAGGCCAAGGGTGCGCCGACGCCGCTCTCGGCCGATGCGGTCGGCAAGGCCGATGCCGCGCAGAGCGCGACCAAGGCGCCTGCTGCGCCGAGCGAGGGCTATGCCAAAAAGGACGTGGGCGGCTCGGATCAGACCGGTGCCGGCCAGGCGGGTGCCGATGCGGCGCCCAAGCCGGCCGATCCCGACGTGACGCCCACCAAGGGCGCAGGACAGAACCAGTGAGCGATACCATCACCACCGACGCGAGCGGCGGCATCGGCACCTATGTCGATCAGGTGCTCCACGAGACCGATGCGGCCGATCCGACGACCGGCGACGTCACGATCCAGAACTACACGATCAATTTCGGCCCGCAGCATCCCGCCGCGCACGGCGTGCTGCGGCTGGTGATGGAGCTGGACGGCGAGATCGTCGAACGCGTCGATCCGCATGTCGGCTTGCTCCACCGCGGCACCGAGAAGCTGATCGAGTACAAGACCTACACGCAGGCGCTGCCCTATTTCGATCGGCTCGATTATTGTTCGCCGCTCTGCATGGAGCATAGCTACGTGCTGGCGGTCGAGAAGCTGCTCGATCTGGAGGTGCCGCTGCGCGCGCAATATCTGCGCGTGTTCTTCGCCGAGCTGACGCGCATTTCCAATCACATGCTCAATCTGGGCTCGCACGTCATGGACGTCGGCGCGATGACGCCGAACCTGTGGCTGTTCGAGATCCGCGAAGACTGCATGAATTTCTTCGAACGCGCCTCTGGCGCGCGCATGCACGCCAATTATTTCCGCGTTGGCGGCGTGCACCAGGACGTGCCGCTGAAGCTGCTGACCGACATTGCCGACTGGCTCGACACGCGGCTGCCGCGCCTGTTCGAGGATGCGCTGAGCCTCGTGGTCGACAATCGCATCTTCAAGCAGCGCAACGTCGACATCGCGACGGTCAGCCGCGACGATGCGATCGCCTGGGGCTTTTCGGGCCCGATGATCCGTGCGGCGGGCATTCCCTGGGATCTGCGCAAGTCGCAGCCCTATGACGTGTACGACCGGATGGAGTTCGATGTGCCGGTCGGCACACGGGGCGATTGCTACGACCGGTTCATGGTGCGCGTGGAAGAGGTCCGCCAGTCGGCGCGGATCATGAAACAGTGCCTCGCCGAGATGCCCGAAGGTCCGATCATGACGCTCGACCGCAAGGTCGGCCCGCCCAAGCGCGGCGACATGAAGCGGTCGATGGAAGCGCTGATCCACCATTTCAAGCTCTACACCGAGGGCTATCACGTCCCCGCAGGCGACGTATATGTCGCGACCGAAAGCCCCAAGGGCGAATTCGGCGTGTATCTGGTCGCCGACGGATCGAACAAACCCTATCGCTGCAAGATCCGCCCGACCGCGTTCAGCCACCTCCAGGCGGCCGACTTCATGATGAAGGGCCATATGCTCGCGGACACCACTGCGGTGCTGGGCGCGATGGATATCGTTTTTGGTGAATGTGACCGCTGATGGCTGAAGCACCCAAGATCCCCGACGAAGCCGAGATGCGCGCGCGCTGGGGCGGCTTTGCCTGGACCGACGCCAACCAGGCCAAGGCGAACGAGATCCTCGGCCGCTATCCCAAGGGACGCGAGCAATCCGCCTCGCTGCCGCTGCTCGATCTGGCGCAGCGCCAGGTGGGGGCGGAGACGCAGACGCAGGGCTGGTTGCCCGTGCCGGTGATCGAGTTCGTCGCGCGCCAGATCGGCGTGCCCTATATGCGCGTGTACGAGGTTGTCACCTTCTACACGATGTTCAACCTGGCGCCGGTCGGCCGCTATCATGTTCAGGTGTGCGGCACGACGCCGTGCATGCTGGCGGGTAGCGACGACGTGCTGGCGGCATGCAAGAATCGCGGGCTGGTCAAGGGCGGCACCACCCCCGACGGCCTGTTCACGCTGACGGAGGTGGAATGCCTCGGCACTTGTGCGAACGCGCCGATGGTCCAGATCAACGACGATAATTACGAGGATCTGGATTATGATCGCACCTTGGCGGTGCTCGATGCGCTGACCAAGGGCGAGCACCCCAAGCCCGGCTCGACGATCGGCCGCCAGACGAGCTGCCCCGAAGGCGGCCCGACCTCGCTGAAGGCGATGGTCGATGCGAACCACGATTATCGGGGGGAGTGGGCCTGATGCTAGCCGACAAGGACCGCATCTTCACCAATCTCTACGGCTTTCAGTCCTGGAAGCTGGACGCGGCGCGTGTGCGTGGCGATTGGGATGATACCAAGGCGCTGATGGGCAAGGGCCAGGACGCGATCATCGACGTCATCAAGGCGTCGGGCCTGCGCGGCCGCGGCGGGGCGGGCTTCCCGACCGGCACGAAATGGTCGTTCATGCCCAAGGAGCCGAAGCCCGATCGGCCGAACTTCCTCGTCATCAACGCCGACGAGAGCGAGCCGGGCAGTTGCAAGGATCGCGAGATCATGCGCCACGATCCGCACAAGCTGATCGAGGGTGCGCTGATCGCCGGCTACGCGATGCGTGCGCGGGCGGCGTATATCTATATCCGCGGCGAGTATATCCGCGAGGCCGAAGTGCTCTTCGCCGCGGTCGCCGAGGCGTATGACGCGGGGCTGATTGGCAAGAACGCGTGCGGCTCTGGCTATGATTTCGACGTGTTCGTCCATCGCGGCGCGGGCGCCTATATCTGCGGCGAAGAGACCGCGATGCTCGAAAGCCTGGAGGGCAAGAAGGGCCAGCCGCGCCTCAAGCCGCCATTCCCGGCGGGGGCAGGGCTCTATGGCTGCCCGACGACGGTCAACAACGTCGAATCCATCGCGGTCGCGCCGACCATCCTGCGCCGCGGTGCGGATTGGTTCGCCAGCTTCGGCGCGGAGAACAACAAGGGCACCAAGCTCTTCCAGATCAGCGGCCATGTGAATACGCCCTGCGTCGTCGAAGAGGCGATGGGCATCACTTTCCGCGAGCTGATCGAGACGCATTGCGGCGGCATCCGGGGCGGGTGGGACAATCTGCTGGCGGTGATCCCGGGCGGATCGTCGGTGCCGCTGGTGCCGGCCGCCGAGATCATGGATTGCCCGATGGATTTCGACGGGCTGAAGAAGGTGGGATCGGGCCTGGGCACCGCGGCGGTGATCGTGATGGACAAATCCACCGACATCGTCCGCGCGATCAGCCGCATCAGCTATTTCTACAAGCATGAGAGCTGCGGCCAGTGCACGCCGTGCCGCGAGGGCACCGGCTGGATGTGGCGCGTGATGGAGCGGATGCGCACCGGCGACGCCGACCTGTCCGAGATCGACATGCTCCAGCAGGTGACCAAGCAGGTCGAGGGCCATTCGATCTGCGCGCTGGGCGATGCCGCCGCGTGGCCGATCCAGGGCCTCATCAAGCATTTCCGCCCCGAGATGGAACGCCGCATCACCGCGAACCGCGGCGGCGACCTGTCGCCGATGATGGAAGCCGCCGAATAATGCCAACAGTCAAAGTCGATGGCGTCGAGATCGAGGTGCCGCAGGGTGCCACCGTGCTGCAGGCCTGCGAGCTTGCCGGCAAGGAGATTCCGCGTTTCTGCTATCACGAGCGCCTCAGCATCGCCGGCAATTGCCGGATGTGCTTGGTCGAGGTGAAGCCCGGGCCGCCCAAGCCGCAGGCGTCGTGCGCGCTGCCGGCGGCGGACAAGCAGGAGATCTTCACCAATTCGCCGATGGTGAAGAACGCCCGTGAGGGCATCATGGAATTTCTGCTCATCAACCATCCGCTCGATTGCCCGATCTGCGATCAGGGCGGCGAATGCGATCTGCAGGACCAGTCGATCGCCTATGGCCGCGGCCATTCGCGGTATGACGAGAACAAGCGCGCGGTTACCGAGAAATATATGGGGCCGATCGTCAAGACGGTCATGACCCGCTGCATCCAGTGCACGCGCTGCATCCGCTTCGCCGAAGAGGTGTCGGGCGTCGAGGAGATCGGCGCGATCTACCGCGGCGAGGACATGCAGATCACCTCCTATCTCGAAAACGCGGTGAAGAGCGAACTCTCCGGCAACGTGGTCGATCTGTGCCCGGTGGGCGCGCTGACCTCCAAGCCTTATGCGTTCGAGGCACGGCCCTGGGAACTGCGCAAGACGCTCACGATCGACGTGATGGATGCGGTCGGCACCAACATCCGGCTCGACAGCCGTGGCCGGCAGGTGCTTCGCTGCGTTCCGCGGATCAACGAGGACGTGAACGAGGAGTGGGCGACCGACAAGACGCGCCATGCGATCGACGGACTGGTCCGCCGCCGGCTCGATCGGCCCTATGTCCGCGTGAACGGCAAGCTTCAGCCGGCGAGCTGGGACGAGGCGTTCGCCGCGATCGTCGCGGTGAATGCGGGCAGCAGCGTCGCCGCGATCGCGGGCGACCTGGTCGATTGCGAGACGATGTATGCCGCCAAGGCGCTCCTCGCCAAGCTCGGCTCGACGCTGCTCGAGGGGCGGCAGACGGGGATGGCGTACGATACGTCGAGCCTCGCCGCGGTGAACTTCAACACCACGATCGCGGGCACCGAGGATGCGGACGCGATCCTGCTCGTCGGCACCAATCTGCGCTGGGAAGCGCCGCTGGTGAACACGCGCGTGCGCAAGGCGATCAAGAAGGGCGCGAAGGTCTTTGCAATCGGGCCCGAAACCGACCTGACCTATAAGGTCGAATGGCTGGGCGACGATCTGGCGCTGCTGGGCGCGCTGCCCGATGGGGTGACCAAGGCGTTCGAAGGTGCGACCAAGCCGATGGTGATCGTCGGCGGTGCGGCCATGAAGGGCGGCCACGGTGCCGCGCTCGCGCTGGTGGAAACGCTGGGGTTGATAAAGGACGGGTGGAACGGCTTCAACGTCGTCCATATGGCGGCGTCGCGGATGGGCGGGCTGATGCTCGGCTATGCGCAGAAGGGCGGCATCGCCGACGTCATGGGGGCGAAGCTCGGCTTCTTCCTCGGCGCCGACGAGGTCGATTACACACAATTCGCCGGCTTCAAGGTCTACATCGGCCACCACGGCGACAAGGGCGCAGCCGCGGCCGACGTCGTGCTGCCGGGCGTCACCTATGCCGAGAAATCGGGTACCTGGGTGAATCTGGAGGGCCGCGTCCAGCGTGGCGAGCGCGCGGTGTTCGCACCGGGCGACGCCCGCGAGGACTGGACGATTCTGCGTGCGCTATCCGAGGCGATGGGCGCGACGCTGTCGTTCGACAGCCTGGCGGGGCTTCGCGAGGCGATGTACGCCGCGGTGCCCGCGCTGCGCGATCAGGCGCTCGTTCGGTTCGACTGGCAGGTGCCGGCGAACGACACCAAGGGCGAGGGCACGCTGGCGGGTTATCCGATCAAGGACTTCTATCTGACCAACGCGATCTGCCGCGCATCGCCGACGATGCAGCGCTGCTCGGCCGAACTGCTCCACGGCGAAGACTTCGCGGAGGCGGCGGAATGACCGAGTGGATCCAGGGCGGGCTCGGCTTCGGCTTCGGATGGTTCGTCGCGCACCTCATCTACATCCTCGTCATCGCGCTGCCGCTGATGCTGTCGGTGGCGATGATTATCTATGCCGACCGCAAGATCTGGGCGGCGATGGCGCTACGCCGCGGGCCCAATGTGGTCGGGCCGTTCGGCCTGCTGCAAAGCTTCGCGGACGGGCTGAAGGTGTTCCTCCAGGAAACCATCATCCCCTCGGCGGCGAACCGCACCCTGTTCCTGCTCGCACCGATCATCACCTTCACGGTCGCGCTGATCGTGTGGGCGGTGGTGCCGTTCCAGGCCGGGGTGGTGCTGGCGGACATCAATGTTGGCCTGCTCTACGTGCTGGCGACCTCGTCGCTCGGCGTCTACGGCATCATCCTGGCGGGCTGGGCGTCGAACTCGAAATATCCCTTCTACTCCGCGCTTCGCGCCGCGGCGCAGATGGTGAGCTATGAGGTGGCGATCGGCTTCATCCTCATCTCGATCGTGCTGTGGTCGGGCACGTTCAACCTGTCGGGCATCGTGCTGGCGCAGAAGGGCCTCTATGGCTGGGCGAACGGCTTCGCCGCCAACCCGCTGCTCTTCCCGATGGCGGTGATGTTCCTGATCTCGAGTCTGGCCGAGACTCAGCGCGCGCCGTTCGATCTGGCCGAGGCCGAGAGCGAGCTCGTCGCGGGCTACCAGACCGAATACAGCTCGATGAGCTTCGCCCTCTACTGGCTCGGCGAATATGCCAACGTCATCCTGATGTGCGTGCTCAATGCCACGCTCTTCTGGGGCGGATGGCTGCCGCCGCTCGACTGGGCGCCGCTCTATTATGTGCCCGGCATCGTGTGGCTGCTGCTCAAGATGCTCGGCTTCTTCTTCGTGTTCAGCTGGATCAAGGCAACCGTGCCGCGGTATCGCTACGACCAGCTGATGCGGCTGGGCTGGAAGGTCTTTCTTCCCGTCTCGCTGTTCTGGGTTTTCCTCGTCTCGGGCGTGCTGATGGCGATGCGCGTAGGGTTCGGATCATGATCGCGCGATATATCAAGGCGTTCACCCTCTGGGAGTTCGTGAAGGCGCATGCGCTGACGTTGCGCTACTTCTTCAAGGCGAAGGCGACGATCAACTATCCGTTCGAGCGCAACCCGGTGTCGCCGCGGTTCCGTGGCGAACATGCGCTGCGCCGCTATCCCAACGGCGAGGAACGCTGCATCGCGTGCAAGCTGTGCGAAGCGGTGTGCCCGGCGCAGGCGATCACGATCGAGGCCGAGCCGCGCGACGACGGTTCGCGGCGCACGACGCGTTATGACATCGACATGACCAAGTGCATCTTCTGCGGCCTGTGCGCCGAGGCCTGCCCGGTCGACGCGGTGGTCGAGGGGCCGAACTACGAATATTCGACCGAGACGCGCGAGGAGCTGATCTACGACAAGGCCAAGCTGCTCGATAATGGCGACCGTTGGGAAAGCGCGATCGCGGCGAACCTTGCCGCCGATGCGCCGTACCGGTAATGGCCGCGTCGTTCGAATCATGGGCAGTCGGGGGGCCTGAAGCGTGATCCAGGCATTCGCCTTCTATCTGTTCGCCTTCGTCGTCGTGGTGAGTGCCACGATGACCATCGCCTCGCGCAATCCGGTCCATTCAGTGATGTGGCTGATCCTGGCGTTCTTCAACGCCGCGGGGCTGATGGTGCTGGTGGGCGCCGAGTTCATCGCGATGCTGCTCGTCATCGTCTATGTCGGTGCGGTCGCGGTGCTGTTCCTGTTCGTGGTGATGATGCTCGACATCGACGTGGCGACGGTGCGCGGTGGCGTGGCGCGCTATTTCGGCATCGGCCTGGCCATCGCGGTAGCGCTCGCCGCCGAAGTGTTCATCGCGGTGGGCGCGTGGAGCACCGGCCCGATCCAGCTCGCGCGCCGCGCGGCGCCGATCGATGCCGCCGTGCCCAACATCCAGGCGATCGGCAATTTGCTCTACACGCGCTATCTGTTCGTGTTCGAAGGTGCGGGGCTCGTGCTGCTCGTCGCGATGATCGGCGCGATCGTGCTGACCCACCGCCAGCGCGGCGGCGTGAAGGCGCAGAACATCAGCCGCCAGGTCGCGCGCCGTCCGCAGGATGCCACGCGCAACATGAAGCCCGTCGTGGGCCAAGGAATGGATTTGTGATCGGGCTCGTCCACTATCTGGTCGTCGCGGCGATCCTGTTCACGCTCGGCGTGCTCGGGATCTTCCTCAATCGCAAGAATCTGATCGTCATCCTGATGGCGATCGAGCTGATCCTGCTCGCGGTGAACCTGAACCTCGTCGCCTTCTCGGCCTATCTGCACGATCTGGTCGGGCAAGTGTTCGCGATGTTCGTGCTGACCGTCGCGGCCGGCGAGGCCGCGATCGGCCTGGCGATCCTGGTGATCTATTTCCGTGGCCGCGGCACGATCGCGGTCGACGACGTCAACCGGATGAAGGGGTAACTCGGTTGATCGAGCTCATCGTTTTCCTGCCGCTGCTCGCGGCCGCCATCGCCGGGTTCGGCAACAAGGCGCTGGGGTTCACGCCGACCAAGTTGGTGACGACGGGCGCGTTGTTCGTCTCGTGCGCGCTCTCCTGGCCGGTGTTCATCGGTTATCTGTCGGGCCATAGCGCCGCGACCGTGGTGCCGGTGCTCGAATGGATCCACTCGGGCGACATGGACGTATCGTGGTCGCTGCGCGTCGACGCGCTCACCGCGGTGATGCTCGTCGTCATCACCAGCGTGTCCGCGCTCGTCCACCTCTATAGCTGGGGCTATATGAGCGAGGACCCGGACCAGCCGCGCTTCTTCGCCTATCTGTCGCTCTTCACCTTCGCGATGCTGATGCTCGTCACCGCGAACAACCTCGTCCAGATGTTCTTCGGCTGGGAGGGCGTGGGGCTCGCCTCCTATCTGCTGATCGGTTTCTGGTTCCGCAAACCCTCGGCCAATGCCGCCGCGATCAAGGCGTTCGTCGTCAACCGCGTCGGCGATCTGGGCTTCATGCTGGGCATCTTCGGCACGTTCCTGGTATTCGGCACGGTGTCGATCCCGGCGATCCTGGCCGCGGCGCCGCACATGGCCGGTTCGACGATCGGCTTTCTCTGGTTCCGCGCGGATACGATGACCGTGCTCTGCCTGCTGCTGTTCGTCGGCGCGATGGGCAAGTCGGCGCAGCTCGGCCTTCACACCTGGCTGCCCGACGCGATGGAAGGTCCGACGCCGGTTTCCGCGCTGATCCACGCCGCCACGATGGTGACGGCGGGCGTGTTCATGGTGTGTCGCCTGTCGCCGATGTTCGAGACGTCGCCCGTGGCGCTCGGCGTGGTGACCACGATCGGGGCGGCGACGTGCCTGTTCGCGGCGACCTGCGGCCTGGTGCAGACCGACATCAAGCGCGTGATCGCCTATTCGACCTGTTCGCAGCTCGGCTATATGTTCTTCGCCGCCGGCGTTGGCGCCTATGGCGCGGCGATGTTCCACCTGTTCACGCACGCCTTCTTCAAGGCCTTGCTGTTCCTCGGCGCGGGTTCGGTGATCCACGCGATGCATCACGAGCAGGACATGCGCTATTATGGCGGCCTGCGTAAGCAGATCCCGGTGACGTTCTGGGGCATGATGGCGGGCACGCTCGCGATCACCGGCGTCGGCATTCCCGGCATCTTCGGCCTGCCACAGATCGGCTTTGCCGGCTTCCATTCGAAGGACGCGATCATCGAGGCGAGCTGGGCGGCGGGGCAGCCGGGCGTGTGGTTCGTCGGCGTGCTGGTGGCGCTCCTCACCAGCTTCTATTCGTGGCGCGTGATGTTTCTGACCTTCTGGGGCAAGCCGCGCTGGGCCGCATCCGAGCATATCCAGCATGCGCTGCACGACGCGCATGGTCATGGGCATGATGCGCACGGCCACGACGCGCACGGCCATCATCCGGACGAGGCACATGGCAATCCGGCGCAGGCCGAGGACTCGGGCGATCATCCGTCGGAACATGGTCCGTCGCAGCATGACCTGCCCGCCGGCACCGGCGGCTATCATCCGCACGAGAGCCCGCTGCCGATGCTCGTGCCGCTGATCCTGCTGTCGATCGGTGCGGTTGCGGCGGGCTTTGTCTTCCACGGCTATTTCATCGAGCCGACCGCCGGCGAGGACTATTGGAAGGGCGCGATCGCGTTCCGCGAGCATCTGATGCATGCGATGCACGGTGTGCCCGTGCCGGTGAAGCTTTCGGCTACCGCCGCCATGCTGCTGGGGCTGTTCACCGCCTGGTATGCCTATATCCGCGCACCGAATTTCCCGGCGCAGGTGACCGGGCAGTTCGGCATCCTCTACCGTTTCCTCCTCCACAAATGGTATTTCGACGAGCTGTACCATCTGATCTTCGTGCGCCCCGCGTTCGCGATCGGACGGCTGCTCTGGCACCGCGGCGACGAGAAGACGATCGACCGGTTCGGGCCGAACGGCTCGGCCTGGGTCGTGCAGATCGGCTCGCGCGTCGCCGGCCGCTTCCAGACGGGATATGTCTACACCTATGCCTTCGTCATGCTGATCGGGCTGACCGCCGCGGTTACTTGGGCGATCGGATCCTTCCGATGACCGGTTTCCCGATCCTCTCCGTGATGCTGGCGATCCCCATGATCGCCGCCGTCGTCTGCCTCTTCCTGTCTGCGGAAGGCGCGCGCCGGCTCGCACTCGCGGCCACGCTGGTCGACTTCGTGCTCGGCATCGTGATGTGGGCGCATTACGACATCGGCGGTGCGCAGTGGCAGTTCGTCGAACATGCCGATCTGTTCGGCAGCTTCGCCTGGGCGCTGGGCATCGACGGCTTTGCGCTGATGCTCATCATGCTCAGCGTGTTCCTGATGCCAATCTGCATCGGCGCGAGCTGGCGTTCGGTGACGAACCGCGTGCCCGAATATATGGCCGCGTTCCTGTTCACCGAGGTGCTGATGATCGGCACGTTCGCGGCGCAGGATCTGTTCCTGTTCTATGTGTTCTTCGAGGCCGGGCTGATCCCGATGTACCTCATCATCGGCATCTGGGGCGGCGCGAACCGGATTTACGCGAGCTACAAATTCTTCCTCTACACGCTGCTCGGTTCGGTCGTGATGTTCATCGCCATGCTCTACATGGCGATCGACGCAGGCACGACGAGCATCCCGCTGCTGCAGGCGCACGACTTCCCCGCGCATGTGCAGACCTGGCTGTGGCTTGCCTTCTTCGCGTCGTTCGCGGTGAAGATGCCGATGTGGCCGGTGCACACCTGGCTGCCCGACGCGCACGTCCAGGCGCCGACCGCGGGTTCGGTGATCCTGGCGGGCGTGCTGTTGAAGCTCGGCGGCTATGGCTTCCTGCGCTTTTCGCTGCCGATGTTTCCCGAGGCATCGGGTCAGCTCACCTGGCTGATCTTCGGCCTGTCGGCGATCGCGGTGATCTACACTAGCCTCGTCGCTCTGGTGCAGAACGACATGAAGAAGCTGATCGCCTATAGCTCGGTCGCGCATATGGCGATCGTGACGATCGGTCTGTTCGCGTTCAACCGGCAGGGGCTCGAGGGCGCGATGCTGATGATGCTCAGCCACGGGCTGGTGTCGGGTGCGCTGTTCCTGTGCGTCGGCGTGATCTACGATCGGCTGCACACGCGCGAGATCGCACGCTATGGCGGCCTCAGCATCAACATGCCGCGCTACGCGCTGTTCTTCCTGTTCTTCACGATGGCGTCGATCGGGCTGCCGGGGACGAGCGGTTTCGTCGCCGAATTCCTGTCGCTGATGGGCACCTATCAGGTCTCGACCTGGATCGCTTTGCTGTGCACGACGAGCATCATCCTGGGCGCTGCCTATATGCTGTTCCTCTACCGCCGCGTCGCGTTCGGCGAGATCCGCTCGGACGAGGTGCGCGGCATGGCCGATCTGTCGGGCCGCGAGCTGTGGCTGCTGGCACCGATCGCGGCGGTCGTGCTGTGGATGGGCATCTATCCCGAAAGTTTCCTCAGCCCGATGCGCAAGGATATCGGCGTGCTGCTCGCGCGGGTCGACCGCGCGACGCCGCCGAGCGACTCCCGGCCGACATCCGGCCATCCTACCACGCCTGACGCGCATGCGGAGGCGCACTGATGGATTACGCCGCAAATCTGGCGATGACGCTGCCCGAACTCGTGCTGGCACTCGGGGCGATCGCGCTGATGCTCGTATCCGCCTGGGGCGGGCAGGGCTCGACCCGCGCGGTTTCGATCGCCTCGGTCTTCGTGCTCGCGGGCGCGGGGATCGCGCTGGTGGGGCCGGCGTCGTCCGGCGCTTCGGCGTTCGGCGGCCTCTACCGTGCCGATGCGTTCGCCGCCTTCGCCAAGGTGCTGATCTATATCGCTTCGGCGGTGGCGATCATGATGGCGCCCGATTTCTTCCGCCGCACCGCGGGTGACGATCTGAAGCCCGAATATCCGGTGCTGATCCTGTTGTCCGCGGCGGGCATGGGAATGATGGTGTCGGCGGGCGACATGCTGACGCTCTATGTCGGGCTCGAACTCCAGAGTCTGGCGGCCTATGTGCTCGCGAGCTTCATGCGGCAGGACCAGCGTTCGGCGGAGGCTGGGCTCAAATATTTCGTGCTCGGCGCGCTGGCGAGCGGGATTCTGCTCTACGGCATCAGCCTCGTCTACGGTTTTGCCGGCACGACGCTCTTCAGCGGCATCGCGCAGGCCTATGCGGGCTCGCGGTCGCTCGGCCTGTTGTTCGGGCTGGTCTTCGTGTTCGCGGGCATCGCGTTCAAGATCTCGGCAGTGCCGTTCCACATGTGGACGCCCGACGTGTACGAGGGTGCGCCGACGCCGGTCACCGCCTTCTTCGCTTCCGCGCCCAAGGTCGCGGCAATGGGCCTCGCGGTGCGCGTTGCGGTCGGGGCGATGGGGCCCGCGGCCGACCAGTGGCGCCAGATCGTGATCTTCGCCGCGCTCGCCTCGATCGTGCTCGGCGCCGTCGCGGCGATCGGACAGACGAACATCAAACGGCTGCTCGCCTATTCGTCGATCAACAATGTCGGCTTTGCGCTCGTCGGCCTGGCGGCGGGCACGCCCGAGGGTGCGGCGTCGGTGCTGATGTACCTGACGATCTATGTCGCGATGACGCTCGGTTCGTTCCTGATCGTCCTCCAGATGCGCGCGCCCGACGGCACGCCGGTGGAGGACATCGCTGCGCTCTCCGGCCTGTCGCGGACGCGGCCGGGGCTCGCGGCTGCGCTGGCGATCTTCATGTTCAGCCTGGCCGGCATCCCGCCGCTGTTCGGCTTCTACGCCAAGTTCGCGGTGTTCCACGCCGCGGTCGCCGCCGGGCTTTTCCCGCTGGCGGTGGTGGGCATCGCGGCCTCGGTGATCGGCGCCTATTATTATCTGCGCGTGGTGAAGACGATGTATTTCGACGAGCCGGGCGCCGACTTCGCGCGGCTTGACAACCGGGTCGAGGGTGGGCTGATCGCGCTGGCGGCGCTGTTCAACTCGCCGATCGGCTATCTGGCGATACCTTTCCTGGGGGCGTGGAGCATGACAGCGGCACGCGCGCTGTTCTGAGTATCGTCCGCACGGTCGCGGATACCGGATCGACCAACGCCGACCTGCGCGACCTGGCCGCGTCCGGCGCCGAGGACGGGCTGTGGCTGCGCGCCGAGCGGCAAAGCGCGGGACGCGGACGGCTCGGGCGGGATTGGGCGTCGCCGGCAGGCAATCTCTATGCGAGCCATCTGGTGCGGCTGCGACCCACCGATCCGCCCGCACCGACGCTGGCGCTGGTGGCCGCGGTGGCGCTCGAGGAGGCGGTGGACATCGTCGCGCGATCGCAGGGCCGGACGGTCGCGGCACGGCTCAAATGGCCCAACGATTTGTTGATCGACGGCGCCAAGGTTTCGGGCATCCTGCTGGAACGGGCCGGGGACTCTGTCGTGATCGGGATCGGCGTCAATCTGGCGCACCACCCCGATCTGCCCGATCGGCCGACCACCAGCCTGGCCGCACATGGCGTGGACGTTACGCCCACCAAGCTGCTGGAATCGCTTGCGGAGACGATGGGCCGCTGGATCGCGGCATGGCGCGCGGAGGGGCTCGCCCCGGTGCGCAGCCGCTGGCTCGAGCGCGCGCACCCGATCGGCACCGCGCTCGGCGTGAACCTGCCCGATGGCGATGCGGTAACCGGCGCGTTCGACGGGCTCGACGCGAGCGGTGCGCTGCTACTCCGCCTTTCGGATGGTGGACGGCGTATCGTCCACGCCGCCGACGTGTTTCTGGCATGAGCGCGGCGCCGGCCGATCGGGCGCGGTGGCGCGGCGCTCGAGCCGACCCGCACGAACCGAAGGATTGACGCCGATGCTGCTCGCGATCGATGCCGGCAACACCAATGTCGTGTTCGCGCTCGTGGACACGGGGCTCGTCAAGGCCCGTTGGCGGATCGCCACCGATCCGCGGCGCACCGCGGACGAATATGCCGTGTGGCTCAGCCAGTTGCTGACGCTCGCCGGCTATGATCGCGGCGTGGTCGACGGCGTCATCATTGCCACCGTCGTGCCGCGCGCACTCCACAATCTGGAGGTGTTGGCGACGAAATATTTCGGCCGCGCGGCGCTGATCGCAGGGCGGGGTGCGGTCGAATGGGGCATCGCGATCGATGTCGACGAGCCTGCATCGCTCGGCGCCGACCGCGCGGTGAACACCATCGCGGCGCATGCGCTCCATGCGGGCGACCTGATCGTGATCGATTTCGGCACCGCGACGACGTTCGATCTGGTCGACTATTCGGGCGCCTACAAGGGCGGGATCATCGCGCCGGGCATCAACCTGTCGCTCGATGCGCTCGTCACGGCGGCCGCCAAATTGCCGCGGATCGCGATCGAAGCGCCCGAAGAGACCAGCGTGATCGGCCGTAACACGGCGTCGCAGATGCACATCGGCATCTATTGGGGCTATGTCGCGATGATCGAGGGGCTGGTACACCGCATGAAATCCGAAGTGGGCCGGCCGGTGAAAGTGATCGCAACCGGCGGATTGGCCACGCTTTTCGAAAAACAGACCGACGTGTTCGACGCGATCGAGCCCGATCTGACCATACAGGGGCTGGCGATGCTGTGGGATCGCGCCCATATCGAGACGGCAGCGCTCGCGCCGTGATGGCCCGCGGGCGCAAAATCATTTCCTAGAAAGCAAAGAATGACTCCCAAGAACGAACTTCTCTTCTGTGCGCTCGGCGGTTCGGGCGAAATCGGCATGAACGTCAATCTCTATGGCACCGAAGGCAAATGGGTGATGGTCGATCTCGGCATCACCTTCGCCGATCCGGGCTATCCCGGCATCGACGTGATCCTGCCCGATCTGCAATTCATCGAGGAACGGCTGGATGATCTGGTCGGCATCGTGCTGACCCACGGCCATGAGGATCATATCGGCGCGCTGCCCTATCTGGCCGAGGATCTGGGCGTCCCGCTCTATGCCACGCCCTTCACCGCGGGGCTGATCCGCGGAAAGCTGGAGGAGGAGGGCATCGCCAACCGCGTGAAGCTGCGCGTGATCGAGCCCGGCGCCGACTTCAAGGTGGGGCCGTTCGGTTTTCAGTTCGTGCCGATGTCGCATTCGATCCCCGAGGCCAATGCCCTGCTGATCGATACGCCGCACGGCCGCGTGTTCCACACCGGCGACTGGAAGATCGACGCCGCGCCGGTGATCGGCAACCCCGCCACCGCCGCCCAGCTCGCCGCGATCGGCGACGAGGGCATCGACGCGCTGGTGTGCGATTCGACCAACATCTTCAACGCCGAGGCCTCGGGATCCGAGAGCAGCGTGCGCAAGGGGCTGGCGGAATCGGTCGCCAAGGCCAAGGGGCGCGTGCTCGTCACCTCGTTCGCATCGAACGCGGCGCGGCTGGTAACGCTGGGCGAGGTCGCCAAGGAGACGGGACGCAAGCTGTGCGTCACCGGCCGTTCGCTCGATCGGATCCTGAAGGTTGGCCGCGCCTGCGGCTATTTCAAGGATTTCCCCGAGACGGTCGATCCCGAGACGGCGATGCGGCTGCCGCGCAACAAGGTGCTGATCGTGGCGACGGGCGGGCAGGGTGAGCCGCGCGCCGCGCTCGCGCGCGTGGCCGACGGCAGCCACACCATCACGCTCGAACAGGGCGACACGGTGATCTTCTCCTCCAAGCAGATCCCCGGCAACGAAGTGGCCATCGGCCGCATCCAGAACACGCTGGCCGGCCGGGGCGTGTTTCTCGTCACCGAGCGCCAGGCGCACGTCCATGTCTCGGGCCATCCGGGCCGCCCCGAACTCGCGCAGATGTACGATTGGATCCGGCCCGACGTGCTGGTGCCCGTGCATGGCGAGATGCGGCACCTGATGGAGCATGCGCGCTTCGGCAACACCGAGGGCGTGCCGCAGAGCTTCGTGCAGACCAATGGCGACGTGATCCGGCTGGCACCGGGCCCAGCCAAGAAAATCGGCACGGCGGCGATCGGCCGGCTGGTGCTCGACGGCGACGTGATCCTGCCCGCCGACGGCAATTCGATCAACGAGCGTCGCCGGATCGCGATCAACGGCCAGATCTCGGTCGCGCTGGCGACCCGGGGCGGCCAGTTGATCGGCGATCCCGAGGTGCGCGTGCAGGGCGTGCCGGTCGAGGAGGATCGCGCGGCGTTTCTGGTCGAGGCGGTCGATGCGGTGCGCGCCACGCAGCGCGGCGGCCCGCGCGACACCGAAAAGATGCGCGAGGCGATCCGGCTGGCGGTGCGCAAGGTCGCGGTGCGCTGGACGGGCAAGAAGCCGATCGTCGACGTCCTGATGATCCAGGCCTGAGGCGGGGCGGGCGGCGATGCGCTGGACGTCGGCGGTCGCGATCTACGTCCTGTTCTGGGCGTTCTCGGTGTTCCTCGTCCTGCCGTTCGGCGTCCGTACGACGGACGAGGTGGGCGGCGAACACATCCCCGGTCAGGCGGAGAGCGCGCCCCATGAGTTCGACATGAGGCGATTGGCGAAGCGCGTGACGTTGGTGGCGACGATCCTGTTCGTGCTGTTCCAGGTGAACTATCACTTCGAATGGATCACGCCGCTGTCGTTCGATTTCTTCGGGGCGCAGCGGGCGCTCGCCCGGTGACGGAAATGCCCGTCGCAGTTTAGAGCGGAGTGACATGAGCTTGATCGGATCACGAAATCCGTTCGTGCTGAGCTTGTCGAAGCACGCTTTCTGCGCGCGCCTTCGCATTCTGAACAGGCTCTTCGACTAGCTCGGGGCGGACGGAATAAAGTAACGCCATCAAACTCTAGCGGATTGATTTACGCGGATTTTACCTGTGACGGGCATGAAGGGCGGATGCGATGCTCCCTTCCGGTCCTGTTTGCCCTTCAGGGAGCGGTGACGATCAGCGGTCTGTTCGCGCTGGCCGTCCAGCCGGCGCCCGATGCGGCGCTGCTGGCGGTGCCTCTGTCCGACGCTGCGGCGGACGGGATCGTCCGCATCGCGACGCACCATGGCGCGCAATTGATCGGCACCGGGCCTTTGGCCGGCTGGATCGTGCTGCGCGGAGGCGATGACGGGTTGCGCGGCGCGCTCCGCAGGATCGGCGTATTGCTGGTCGCGGCGCCGCCGGCCGGTTGCGGAACGGGAACGCCGGCATGATCGCGCTTGCCCCCGATCCGGCCCTTGCAGATCTCACCGGGGTCGATCCCGTGATGGTCGATCGGCGCGCCCCGATCGCACCGATCGATCAACTGCGGCAGCGCGGGGTGGCGGGGATCGCGGTCGCGGGGTGGGCCACGCTCCTGGTGCTCGTCCTGACGAGCATGGCGCTCGGGCACGACTCGGCAGGCGGCGTCGCGCTGGTCGGATGCGCGCTCAATCTCGCGCCGAGCTGGGTCGCGCTGCGCGGCCGGTACGATGCCGAGGCCCGCGCGATCGTGGGAACGCTGGCCGCCTCGATGCCCGCGCTGCTCGTCTATGTGTTGCAGGGCCAGGCGTGGCAGATGGACGGGCACATGTATTTCTTCGTCGCGCTCGCCGCGCTGACGGTGCTGTGCGACTGGAAGCCGATCGCCATCGCCTCGACGCTGATCGCGGTCCATCATCTGCTGCTGGAATGGCTGGTGCCGAGCTGGGTGTTCGCCGGATCGGGCAATTTCGCACGCGTGTTGTTTCATGCGCTCGCGGTGATCCTCCAGTGCGGGATTCTGGGGTGCGTGACGCTTTGGCTGGAACGCCTGCTGAACGGCCAGGGGGCCGCAGTCGCGGCGAGCCGGGTGTCGGCGGCCGAGGCCGATGCCGAGCGGTTGATCGCGCGCGATGCGCTGCGTCAGGCGCGCGACGCGGAAGCCATGGCGCTGTCCGAGCGCAGCCGGTCCGACACGATCGAGGCCGACGCCAATCTGCGGCGCCGCGCCGAGGTCGAGGAGGTCGCCGCCCAGTTCGAGGCAAGCGTAGCGGGCGTGGTGGTGGCCATGGAGGCCGCCGCCGCGCAGCTCGAGGGGTCGGCGATCCATCTGAACGAGCTTGCGGGCGATGCCGGCCAACAGGCGAGCGCCGCGGCGGTCGGCGCGGCGGCGGCTACGGCCGACATCCGCCAGGTCGCGGCGTCGATCGCCGATCTCGGCCAATCGGTCGGGACGATCGCGATCGCGGCCGAGCGGCAGGACACGCTCACGCGCACCGCGCATGATTGTGGCCTCGGTGGCGGCGAGACGATCGCGCTGCTGCGCGAACAGGCGGAGCGGATCGGGACGTTTCTCGAGGAAATCCGGCGCATTGCCAGCAAGACCAACCTGCTCGCCCTGAACGCCACGATCGAGGCGGCACGGGCCGGCGAAGCGGGGCGCGGTTTTGCAGTGGTCGCCAACGAGGTGAAGTCGCTGGCCGGCGACGCCGCACGCGCGAGCGGGCAGATCGGAATGCTGCTGGAGACGATCCGCACCGGCGTCGGATCGTCGACCGCGGCGATGAAGACGGTGACCGGCGTCGTGGCCGAGGTGGCGCAGGCGGCGGGCGGGATCGCGCTCGCGACGATCGACCAGCGCGGCTATGTCGAGGCGATCGGCGAAAGCGCCGCGCGGGCGACCGCCAGCGCGGACCATATCGAGCAGCGCGTCGGCGGGGTGGCCGCCGTCGTCACCACCGCGGGCCTGTTATCGGCCGAGGTGCGGCGAAGCGCATCGGCGCTGTCGGCCAATGCGCGCGATCTCCGCTCGTCCACCGACCGCTTCGTGGATGCGCTGCGCGACGAGGCCTATCGCAGCCGTTCGATCGCCTGAGCCAGCGCCACGTACAATTTGCCCATATCGGACGAAAGCAGGGTAACGCCCAGCGGAGAGCCGTCGCGCTGCGCCAGCACGCCGCGCAGCATCGATTCGAAATCGTGGATGTAGCGGTTCACCGACTCGCGAAAGCCCGCATCGTCGTCGTAGAAGCGCGCGATGTCGCGCGCGTCGCCCGCGTCGAGGATCCGCACCGCACGCCGGGTGAACACCCCGCGGTCGCCCTTGAGATAGGCGGCCCAGGCGCTGTCGGACACCTCGATCGACAGGTTCTTGGTGATGTCGATCGAGGCAGAGTTGAGCGATTCGATCAGCAGCGAGGCGCGCCGCGCGAACGTATCGCGATCCGCCTCCTCGCGTTCGATCCGCGCATCCTCGACGCGCGTTTCGAGGATCGCGCTGTGATCGGCAATCGTCTGCACCTCGGCGGCGAGCCGCGCGGTCGCGCGTGTCGCCGCATCGACCGCGGCGTTCGTCGCATCGCCGATCGCGCGGACCTGACGCTCGACGGTGTCGCCGGTGACTCGGCGCATCGCCTGCGCGGCGGCGCCCTCCAACGCGGCGGCGGCCTCCGGGATCACGTCGGCGAGCGTCTCGCGCGCCTTGTCCGCCGCCGCCGACGCGGTGTCGCGGACGCGGAGCAGGGCGTCGATCAGCTTGGGCGCGGCCTCCTCCGCGAAGCGTTCGGTGCGCTCGATCGTCTCGTCCACCATATGGCCGATCGCGTCGGCCTTGCTGCGCCCGGTGGTCAGCGTCGTCAGCAGCGTGGCGGACAGGTGATCGAGCGTGCGGCGCTGCTCGCCGATCACGCCGGCGATTGCCTCGATCGCGTCGTGCGTGCTTTCCGCCGCCGTCACCAGCGCGAGCAGTTCGGGCCGCGCCTGCACCACGATCGCGCGGCTGGCGCCTACGCGCTGGTCGAGCCGTGCGAGTGCGTCGGGCAGCGTCTCGTCGATCTCGCGCGCCGCGGCGTCGAGCGCGATGAGCAAGGTTTCGGTCGTGCCGATCGTCCGCGTCGCCATCGTGTCGCCGACGCGCAGCGCTTCGGTCATCGCCTCCGCCGATCCGCCGAGCGCGCTGATCGAGGCCGCGAGCATCTGCGACCGGTCGATTCCCTGATGGTGGAGCGAATCGATCTGGCGTTCGACGCGCGCGATCCCGCCCTCGAGGTCGCCGACCATCGCGTCGCCGGCCACGCGCTGCGACTCTAGCCGCTCGCCGATCCGCTCGATCACCGCCTCGGCGGCAGTCATCCGCGCCGCGAGCGCCTCGGCACCGTCGCGCATCGCATGGTCGAGCGTCGCCTGATTGGCGCCCAGCATCGCGAGCATCGCATCGCCCTGAACGGCGATGCCGTGGCGCGCCTGGTCCACCGCATCGGCGGTGCGGTCCATCAGCGCGTCGACGGCGCTCGCCATGTCGCCGGTGACCGCTTCGAGCCGCGCGCCGGCCGTCTCGCTCGTCGCCTCCATGCGGACGATGTGCGCGGCCAGCCGCTGTGCCGCGCCGCCCGCCAGCGCCTCGGCCTCGCGCCCGCGTTCGGCGAGTGCCACGAGCTGTGCGTCGAGCGCGGCGGCATGTTCGCCCGCCGACAGCGCCGCCTGGTCGAGCGCGATGGTGACCGCTTCGATCTCGCCCTGCGCGCGCGGCAGCGAGGCGAGCAGCACGCCCAGACTGGCCTGCGCGTCGGTCGCGGCCGCCGTCAGCCGCGCGGTATGCGCATCGGCTTCGGCGATCTCCTGCCCGAGCGCGCGGCCGATCGTGGCGAAGCGATCCTGCGCGGCCTCGCCCGTTGCCATCAATTGCGTGATCTGTTCGGCCAGCGCGCGGCGGTTGCTATCGAGCGCGCGTGCGATCCCGGCCGCGCTCCGCTCCAGGCTTTCCGCTTCGGCACGCATGCCGCGGGCGGTCGCACTGAAACGCCGCGCCTCGGTCCGGCTCGTGCGCTGCGCCAGCAGCCAGAGAATGCCGATGAGCGCCGGAACGACCGCCAGCGCGGCCAGAAATTCGGTCAGCGCCACCGCATCGAGCGTCGCCAGCCGGCCGCGGCACAGCCAGATCATCGTGGCGACCCAGCCGAGCGCGAGCGATGCCGCGGCCAGCGGCGCGATCCACCGGGGCGAGGGCACGGATTCGGGTTCGTCGTACACCGGTTCGGCATAGGGCTCGTTCGCCAGATCGAGGACGGGATCGAACCGCGCGTCGGACATCGACGGCTCGCCCAGTTCGGCACGCATGTCCACGATCGTACGAACCCCCTGATAGCCCCGGCGGCGTTTACCATGAATTTCCGGGGCGGGGAACGCCTGCGCAACCATGCCTTAAGGCTGTCCGGTGCAGGATGCGGCGATGGCCTATGATCCCGGAGCAATCGATGCCGCGCTGGCGGCCGCGGTGGGCGATGCGCCCGCGCTGATCGCGGAGCTGCGCCTGGCGTTTCGTGACAGCGCCGAACTCGCGCTCGCGGCGATGGCGCACGCGGAATCGGGCGATGCGTGGCGCGTTGCCGCCTTTCGGCTGAAGGGGCTGGCCGCGAGCTTCGGCGCGGTGCGGCTGATGGCGCTGGCCGGTGAAGCGGCGGCAGCGCCGGTGCACGACCGTGCGGTGCTCGCGAAATTGAAACGGGCGGTGGCACGGCTGTAACGGCGGATCACGCGGGATCACGCGGCAGGGCGCATCGGACTCTATGCACCGCGGGCCGAAATGCTTAACAGCCGCTCCATGATTGCCGGCCTGCTGTTCGCGACCCACGATGCCGAAGATCGGCCCGCCACCCTTACCGCCACGCTGCCGTTCGGCGGCGTGACGTTGATCGAATATCAGGCGCGGCTGCTGATCGCGGCGGGGGCAGCGCAGATCGTCGTCGTCGTGTCGCGGCTCACCCCCGAATTGCTGGGCGCGATCAGCCGGATCGGTCGGCGCGGCGTCGCGGTCGATCCGGTGCGGTCGGCGGCGGAAGCGGCGGAGCGGCTCCATCCGCTGGCGCGCGTGCTGATGCTCGCCGACGGGCTCGTCACCAGCCAGGCCGCGGTGGCGTTGTTGGCAGGCGACGGGCTGGCGGCCGAAGGCGGCGATGCGTTGCTCGTGGTGGACGAAGACGACGCCGCGCACGGCTATGAGCGCGTCGGCGGCGGTCTCGCCTGGGCGGGCGCGGCGCGGCTGGATGCGGCGCGCATCGGCGAGGTCGCGGCGCTACCGCGCGACTATGATTTCCAGGCGACGCTGATCCGCGTGGCGGCGCAGACCCCGGCGCAGGTCATCGCGCTGCCCCGATCGGTGATGCGCGCCGGGCACGGCATCGAACAGGGCGCGCTGGGGCTCGATCGGCGGGGCCGTGCGGCATTGACGGCGACGGTGTCCGATCGGCGCGGCTGGTTCGACCGCTATGTCGCGGCGCCCGCGATGCGGCTCGCGCTGCCGCCGCTGGTGGCGCGGCGGATCGGCGGCGCGGTGGTCGGCGCGACCGCCGGCGCGATCGGGGTCGTCGGCCTGGGCGCGGTCGGACTGGGGTTTGTCGCGACCGGTCTGCTGCTGGCACTGGTCGGCAGTATCGGCCTCGCGCTCGGCGCGACCATCGGCGACCTGCGCGACGAGGCGAGCGCACCGGCGATGCGGATCGCCGCGGGGGTGTTGCCGGCACTCGCGGCTTTGCTGCTCGGCTTCCATCAGAGCGCCGTCAGCGGCGACGGCGCGGCGCGCGTGATCGCGCTGGCGCTGGTGATCGCGGGTGCGCTGGCGGAGCGCGCGATCCGGCCGGCGCGCCGCTGGCTCGCCTGGGGCAGCCCCGGCGGCTATCTGCTGATCGTGGCGCTCGCCACGCTTCTCGGGTTGCCCCGCGTCGGGCTCGCGCTGGCCGCGCTCTACGCGGCGGCGACGCTGGCGGGAGCGATCGAGGATTTGCGCACAAAGGCTTAGTGTCGTTTTAACGACGGAGCGGCTAGCAGGACGCATGTCGGTCGAACCAGACACCTCAGAGCCGCGCGGCGCTAGCGCCCCGGTCCGCGTGCGCGCCGCCCGATCGCGCGCCGATGCGCGGCTGTCCGGTGCGATCGCGGATTATTTCCTCGCCGATTTGGATCGGCTCGACGATCGGACGCGGGCGATGATCGCGCGGCTGCTGAATGCGCTCATCGAGGGGCTGGCGTTCGATATCCGCCGCCACGCCGCACGCCTGCTCGCCACGCGCGGTGCGCCCGCGCTGGGCGAGGCGGTGTTGAAGGCGCGCGGCGATATCGCTCAGCGGCTGACGCGCGCGGGGCTGCTGCGCGACCGTGCGCTGATGGACGAGCTGATCGCGCGCGTCCGCCAGGATCTGCTCGGCGACGCGCTGCCGTCGGCGGTGGGTGGCCCCGACGAGGCGAGCCTGCTCGTGCGGCTGATCGAGGGGCCGGATACGATCGTGGCGGCCACCGCGTCCGCGCTGCTCGCCGCCCAGTCTCGCCGGCGCTCGGCGAACATCGGCGGGACGGTCGCGCCGAACGAACTGCCCGCCGAGCTTCATCACCGCCTGGTCTGGTGGGTGGCGGCGGCGCTGCGCAGCGACGATGACGGCGCGATCGATCACGCGCTCGCCGAGGCGGCGCAGCGCAGCCTGGGCGCGCATGACGAGGGCGAGCGCGTCGAGGCGGTGGCGATGCGCCTAGCCGCGGCGATCGATGCCGCGCCCGAGGAGCTCCCCATGTTGCTGACCGACTCGATCGGCGATCGGCAGCCGGCGTTGTTCGCGGCGCTGCTGGGCCATGCGCTCGGCTATGATTACGACGCCGTCCGCGCGCTGATGATCGAGCCCGAGGGCGAGCGGCTGTGGCTGGCGCTGCGCGCGGTGGCGTGCGGGCGCGAGACGCTGGCACGCGTGGCGCTCGCGCTTTCCGAAGCCGATCCGCGCCGCGACATCGAGGCCTTCGCCGATGCGCTGGACGACATCGCCGCGGTGGACCCCCATGTCGCCCGCATGGCGCTGGGCCCGCTCGCGCTCCACCGGGACTTTCGCGAGGCGATCGACTCGCTCGCACGTTGTGAGACGCCATGAACGCACCGATCGCCCATCCTGTCGCGCATGCCGTAGTCGATGCCGATGGCCATCTGCTCGACGCCGATCCCGCCATCGTGACGCTGAACGCGCGCGCCGGCGGCACGGTGGGCGAGGCGCTGGCGGTGCCGCAGCTCGCGACGATCGCGCGGCTGGCGCGGCGGTTGGGGATCGTGGTGTCGCGCGGTGTGATCGTGTCGGACGACGAGGCGGATATCGATCTATGGGTGCGCGCGCAGCCGCAGGGCGACCTCATCCGGCTGTCGGTTAGCGGCTGGCGCGAGCTCCAGCCGTGGCGGAGCGTCCCGCGTGGCGCGCAGGCCGAACTGGATTTCCAGCATGCCGATGCCGACTGGCGCTGGGAGACGGACGCGGCGTTGCGCCTCACCTTTCTCAGCCTCGATGCGGGGCCGCGGCACGGCTTCGACGCACTGGCGCTGCTCGGCCGCCCGCTGACTGCGCTGTTCGCGCTCGACACCGATGATGGCGAGGCGATCCCGCTGATCGATTCGCTTGCCCGCCACCGGCCGCTCGATGCGCAGCCTGCGCGGCTGAAGGGTTCGGGGCGGCCCCTGGTCCTCTCGGCCGTGGTGCGGCAGGATGCGCACGGCGCGTTCGCCGGCTTTTCCGGGTCGGTGCGGATGGCGGAGACTGCGCCCGCCGCGCCGCCGCAGCCCGAGCCTGCGCCACTATCCACCACCTTCACCGAAGGGCTGGACAAGGTGCTGCGCTCCCCGCTCGCGCGGATCATCGCCAATGCGGACAGCATCAACGCGCAGGCCGACGGCCCGCTGCGCCAGGATTATGTCGATTACGCCGCCGATATCGCGGGGGCGGGGCGCCACCTTCTGGGGCTGGTCGACGATCTGGTCGATCTTCAGGCGATCGAGCGCCGCGATTTCGCGCTCCCCGTCGAGCCGATCGACCTGGCCGATGTGGCGCGCCGCGCAGCCGGCCTGTTGTCGGTGCGCGCCGCCGATGCCGGGGTGACGATCAGTCGCCCGGCGGCGGGCGACGGGCTGTCGGCGCAGGGCGATTTCCGCCGGACGCTCCAGATCCTCGTCAACCTGATCGGCAATGCGGTGCGCTATTCGCCACAGGGAGCGTCGGTCGACGTGGCCGTCGCGCGCACGCGCGGGCAGGCGATCGCGACGGTGACCGACCGGGGCAAGGGGATCGCGCCCGACGATCAGGCGCGGATCTTCGAGAAGTTCGAGCGGGTCGACACCAGCGAAGTCGGCGGCAACGGCCTCGGCCTCTATATCGCCCGGCGGCTCGCGCGCGCGATGGGCGGCGATCTCGATGTGGAAAGCGCGCCCGGCGAAGGCGCGCGCTTCACCCTCACGTTACCGGCGGCCGATCCGGCGCGCGGCGAGTATTAGCGCCAACCCGATCACCGCGAGTGCCGCACCGCGATCCGCCCACGCCCGCTGTTCGAGCATGAAGCTCGAGGCGGGCCAATGGACGTAACCCAGCCCCTGGCCGATCCAGAGCAATCCCATCAGCGTGGCCAGCACGCCGATGACGATCAGGATCGGCTGGAGGCGTGCCATCACCGCTTGTCCGCCGGCACATATTCGCGCTGCGTCGGGCCGGTGTAGAGCTGACGCGGGCGGCCGATCTTCTGGTCGGGATCGGTAATCATCTCGTTCCACTGCGCGACCCAGCCGACGGTGCGGGCGAGCGCGAAGAGCACGGTGAACATGGACGTCGGGAAGCCGATCGCCGACAGGATCACGCCCGAATAGAAATCGACGTTCGGGAACAGCTTCTTCTCGACGAAATAGGGATCGTTGAGCGCCAGTTCCTCGAGCTGCAACGCCACGTCGAACACGGGATCATTGACCTTCAGCTCGGCGAACACCTCGCGCACCGTCTGCTGCATCACGGTCGCACGCGGATCGTAATTCTTGTACACGCGGTGGCCGAAGCCCATCAGGCGGAACGGATCGTTCTTGTCCTTGGCGCGCGCGATATATTCCGGGATGCGATCGACCGTGCCGATCTCGCGCAGCATGTTGAGCGCGGCTTCGTTCGCGCCGCCATGCGCGGGGCCCCACAGGCAGGCGATGCCGGCCGCGATGCATGCGAACGGGTTCGCGCCCGACGATCCGGCGAGGCGGACGGTCGAGGTCGAGGCGTTCTGCTCGTGATCGGCGTGGAGGATGAAGATCCGGTCCATCGCGCGCTCGATCACCGGATTCACGACATAGGGCTCGGCGGGCACGCCGAACGTCATGCGCAGGAAATTGCCCGTGTAGCTGAGCGAATTGTCGGGATAGAGGAAGGGCTGGCCCAGGCTGTACTTGTAAGCCATCGCCGCCAGCGTCGGCATCTTGGCGATCAGCCGGTGCGAGGCGATGGTGCGCTGCACCGGATCGTGAACATCAGTCGAATCATGGTAGAAGGCGCTGAGCGCGCCGACCACGCCGCACATGATCGCCATCGGATGCGCATCGCGGCGGAACCCGCGGAAGAAGGTCGCGAGCTGCTCGTGCACCATGGTGTGACGCGTGATCGTGCCCGTGAAGGCGTCGAGTTCGTCGGCGGTGGGCAGTTCGCCGTTCAGCAGGAGGTGGCACACCTCCATGAAGTTCGACTTTTCCGCCAGCTCGCCGATCGGATAGCCGCGGTGGAGCAGCACGCCCTCGTCACCGTCGATATAGGTGATTTCCGAGCGGCAGCTCGCCGTCGAGGTGAAGCCCGGATCATAGGTGAACGCGCCGGTCTGGCCATACATCTTGCGGATATCGACCACATCGGGGCCGATCGTGCCCGACAGGACCGGATATTCGAAGTCCTTGCCGTCGAGGGACAGTTTGGCTGCGTCGCTCATGATCGTGATCCTTCCTCGCTTTACGGAGCCATCCGGTCGGCGATCCGGGCCAGGCTCTCGTCGCGCCCGAGCAATGCGAGCACGTCGAAGATGCCGGGCGACGTCCTGCGTCCCGTCAGCGCGACGCGGAGCGGCTGGGCAGCCTGGCCGAGCTTCAAGCCCCGCTCTTCCGCCACCCGGCGTACCGCGTCTTCGAGCGCCTCCGTATCCCAGTGGTGCACCGCGTCAAGCGCGGCGTGCAGCGCCCCCAGCGTCGCCGGCGCGTCGCCCTCCAGCAGCGGGGCCGCATCGGCATCGATCGCGAGCGGTCGCGTGGCGAAGAGGAAGGCGGCGCCGTCCGCCAGCGCGTTCAGATTGGCCGCGCGCGGCTTCATCGACGGCATCGCGCGGGCAAGCAGGTCGACCGTATCCGGCCGGCCGATCCGCGCGGCGACGAGCGTCGCGAGCCGCGAATCATCCGCCTCGCGAATATAATGGCCGTTGAGATTTTCGAGCTTCTTCAGATCGAAGCGCGAGGGGCTCTTGCCCACGCCCGACAGATCGAACCAGGCGATCGCCTGATCCCGGCTGATGATCTCGTCATCGCCATGCCCCCAGCCGAGGCGCAGCAGATAATTGTCCATCGCCTCGGGCAGGATGCCGAGTGCGTCGCGATAGGCGTCGATCCCCACCGCGCCGTGGCGCTTGCTGAGCTTTGCGCCATCCGATCCGTGGATCAGCGGGATGTGTGCATAGACCGGCTCGGGCCAGCCCATCGCGCGGATGATGGGCAATTGGCGGAACGCGTTGTTGAGATGGTCGTCGCCGCGGATCACGTGAGTCACGCCCATGTCGTGATCGTCGACCACCACTGCCAGCATATAGGTGGGCGTGCCATCCGAACGCAGCAGGACGAGATCGTCCAGCTCGGCATTCTGCACAGTCACCGCGCCCTGCACGCGATCGACGATCGTCGTTGCGCCCTCGGTCGGTGCCTTCAGGCGGACCACATAGGGCGCGCCATCGGGCGCTGCGTTTGGCGCGCGATCGCGCCACGGGCTTCGGATGCGCAGCGGCTTCTTTGCCGCCTCCGCCTCGGCGCGCATCGCGGTCAGTTCGTCCTGGGTCATGTAGCAGCGATAAGCATGACCGTTCGCGACCATCGCATGCGCGACCTCGGCATGGCGCTCGGCACGCGCGGCCTGATAGACGGGCGGCTCGTCGGGCGCGAGGCCCAGCCAGTCCATGCCGTCGAGAATGGCGTCGATCGCCTCCTGCGTGGAGCGTTTGCGATCGGTGTCCTCGATCCGCAGCAGGAACTTGCCGCCGTTCGCGCGCGCATAGAGCCAGTTGAACAGCGCCGTGCGGCCGCCGCCCAGATGCAGATAGCCCGTCGGCGACGGCGCGAAGCGGGTGACGACCGCGGCGTTGGGGGCGGCGGCGGACGGGGCTCCGCCAATCCCGGTATCGGTATCGGTTGCGCTCAAGCGCGCCTACTCCCAGACTGTTTGATCGATGGCCTCTTTCGCCGCGGCAGCCCCTAGCATGCGCGTTTCGCGCCGACAATTCGGCGCGGGGGCGGGCGATGCGCTCGAACGCTGGCTGGAGGCGGAGCGCGACCAGCTCGCCTTGTGGGTGCCGGTCGCGATGGGGGCCGGGGTGGCGGCGTGGTACGCGCTGCCCGATGCGGCGGCATGGACGGCGGCGGAGCTGGCGATGCTCGGTCTCGGCCTCATGGCGTTGGCGGTCGGCCGGGGCGGGCGCGCGGCGCGGGCGGCGGCGATCGCGCTGTTGATGGCGGCCTTGGGGGCGATGCTGATCTGGGCGCGCGCGGAGCGTGTCGCCGCCCCGGTGCTCGGCGCGCCCGCCATCGCCAGCTTCGCCGCCATGGTGGAGCGCGTCGAGCCGCTGCCAGCGCGCGACCTCGTGCGGCTGACGCTGGCGCCGCGCGCCGGTGCGACGGGCGTGGACGGCGAACCGGTCGCGCTGCCGGCGCGCGTACGCGTGAACCTCGCCACCGCCGACGCGCCCCGGGGCGTGACGCCGGGCGCGGTGGTGGCGCTGCGTGCGCGGTTGATGCCGCCGGCGCCCCCGACCGTGCCCGGCGCCTATGATTTCGCGCAAGCCGCCTGGTTCGCGCGGGTCGGCGCGACCGGGCGCGGCTTCGCGCCGGTGCGGGTGGTGGCGGCCGGGGCGCCGGGATCGGGGCTGCGCGCCAGCCTTTCGGCGCATATCGAATCGAAGATCCCCGGCAGCGCGGGCGGCATCGCCTCCGCACTCGCGACCGGCGACATGGGCGCGATCACGCAGGACGATTCGGATGCGATGCGTAAGGCTGGGCTGGCGCATCTGCTCTCGGTGAGTGGGTTGCACATCACCGCCGCGGTGGCGGCGACGATGCTGATCGTGATGCGGCTGCTCGCGCTCAGCCCGACGCTGGCGCTGCGCGTCCGACTGCCGATGATCGCGGCGCTGGCGGGCGCGGCGGCGGCAATCGGCTATACGCTGCTCACCGGCGCGGAGGTGCCGACGATCCGGTCCTGCGTGGCGGCCTTGCTGGTGCTGGCGGCTTTCGCACTCGGGCGGCAGGCGATGACGCTGCGGCTCGTCGCGACTGGGGCGGTGGTGGTGCTGCTCGCCTGGCCCGAGGCGGTGGCGGGACCGAGCTTCCAATTGTCGTTCGCCGCGGTCACGGCGATCATGGCGCTGCACGAACATCCGCGCATCCACGCGCTGTTCGGCCCGCACGAGGAGGCGCGGGGACGGCGGATGCTGCGCGAGGGCGGATCGCTGCTGCTTACCGGGCTGGTGGTCGAACTCGCGCTGATGCCGATCGCGGTGTTTCACTTCCATAAGGAGGGGGTGTACGGCGCGATCGTCAATCTGGTCGCGATCCCGCTGACCACCTTCGTCGTCATGCCGCTGGAGGCGCTGGCGCTGCTGTTCGACGGGGTGGGGCTGGGCGCGCCCTGGTGGTGGCTGACGGCGCGGTCGCTCGATCTGCTGCTGTGGATGGCGCGCGCCACCGCGGCGGCGCCGGGATCGGTCGCAGCCCTGCCGGCGATGCCGACCGGCGCCTATGCGCTGACGATCGTCGGCGGCTTGTGGATCGCGCTGTGGCGGACGCGGGTGCGGCGTCTAGGCGTCATCCCGCTTGCGATCGGCGCGCTCTGGGCGGTCACGACGCCCGCGCCCGATCTGCTGGTCACCGGGGACGGACGCCATGTCGCGATGCGCACGCCGGAGGGCGGCCTTGCGCTGCTGCGCGACCGCACCGGCGACTATACCGCGACGACGCTCGGCGAGAATGGCGGCGTGCTGGGGCTGCCCGAATTGCTGTCCGATCGGAGCGACGCCCGGTGCAGCCGCGACGCCTGCATCGTCGATCGTGTGGCGGCCGGCCGCCACTGGCGCATCCTCGCGACACGCAGCGGCTATCGGTTGGAGGCGCCCGAGCTGATCGCGGCGTGCGCGACGGCGGACATCGCGATCAGCGAGCGCTGGTTGCCCAAGGCGTGCCGCCCGCGCTGGCTGAAGCTCGACAAGCCAGTGCTCGTGAAAACCGGCGGCGTGGCGATCACGCTTGGGCGCGGGGGCGTGACCGTCCGCGATCCCGCCGATCGCCACCCCTGGCGCGACGCGCCGACGCTTACGGTCGTGCGCCGGGACCGTTGGCCCGCGCGGCACGGCTGGCGTGGCAGCGATCCGCGCGCCCGCAAAGGCCGTTCGCCTCAATCGTAGCGGCGCAGGATCCCCGACAGTTTGCCCTGTACGCGCACCTGCGCGGGCGCATAGCGCTGCGGATCATAGGCGCGATTTGCCGGGTCGAGCCGGACCATCGCGCCCTCGCGGCGGAAATATTTGAGCGTCGCCTCGCTGTCCTCGATCAGCGCGACCACGATCTCGCCGTCGCGCGCCGTCTCGGTGCGGCGGATGAGCGCGTAATCGCCGTCGAGGATCCCCGCCTCGACCATCGAATCGCCCGAGACTTCGAGTGCATAATGTTCGCCCGACCCCAAGAGCGCTGCGGGCACTGCGAGCATCGAGCTGCCCTCGAATGCTTCGATCGGCACACCGGCCGCGATCCGGCCGTGGAGCGGGATCTCGATCACGTCGTTGGCGGCCTGCGGCACCGGCTTCAGCTCGGGCGCCTTGGCGGGCTTGGTCGCCGCCTTCTTCTCCGGCCGTTCGGGCATGCGCAGCACTTCGAGCGCGCGCGCGCGGTTTGGCAGGCGGCGGATGAAGTTGCGCTCCTCGAGCGCCGAGATCAGCCGGTGAACGCCCGATTTCGATTTCAGGTCGAGCGCCTCCTTCATCTCCTCGAAGGATGGCGACACGCCGGTTTCGTTCAGGCGATCGTTGATGAAGCAGACGAGCTCGTGCTGTTTGCGCGTGAGCATGGCGATCCTCCGTCCAGAACAGACGCCGAACTTATACGGAACATAAAGATTGCCGTCAAGCGATGACGAGGATTTCCGCCGAGTCGCCGGCGCGGGCCGCCGGGGCATTCGCCGCGCGCACGATCAGGCAGTCCGCGCGCGCCAGCGTCAGCAGCATCGAACTGTCCTGGATCGACGACGCGTAGGCGAGCCCGTCGCGAAGCTGTCCGCGTAGATAATCGGTGCGCGCGTTGTTGGCCGGCAGATCCTCGCCGAGCGTCGTGCGAACGGTGGGCGGAAAGGGATCGGCCGCCCCGGCCAGATGCGCGACGAGCGGCTTCACGAACAGCACCGCGGTGACGAACGCCGAAACGGGATTGCCCGGCAGCCCGAGCAGCACGGCGTCGCCCAGCCGCCCCGCCATCATCGGCTTGCCGGGGCGAAGCGCGATCCGCCAAAAATCGATCGTTCCGCCCGCCGCCTCCAGCGCGGGGCGGACGAGATCGTGATCGCCGACCGACGCGCCGCCGGTGGTGACGAGCAGATCCGCTTCGACCGAGGCGAACGCATCGCGCAGCGCGTCGAGCCGATCGGGCAGGATGCCGAGATCGATCACGTCGACGGGCAGGTCCGCCAGCATCGCAGCGAGCATCGCGCCGTTCGACTCGGGCAGTTGCAGCCCCATAAGCGTCGATCCCGGCGGCACGAGTTCGTCGCCCGTCGCCGCCACCGCCACGCGGACCCGGCGCCTTACGTGCAGAATCCCGTGGCCGCTCGTCGCCGCCACCGCGATCCGCGCGGGCGTCAGCCGCTCGCCCGCCGCCACGAGCCGGTCGCCGATGGTGAAATCTAGGCCCTTGCGCCGCGTGTTGCGCCCTTCGGTCATCGGGCCTTCGCCGTCGAGCGTCACCCGGTCGCCGTCGCGCTCGGCCTCTTCCTGGATCAGCACCGTGTCCGCGCCTTCGGGCATGCCGGCGCCGGTGAAGATCCGCACCGTCTCGCCCGCGCCGACATGGCCGGCAAAGGGCCGCCCCGCCGCGCTTTCCCCGATCAGCCGCCAGGGGCCGGGCCGGTCCGCGAACCGGATCGCATAGCCGTCCATGGCGGACAGATCGGCAGCCGGCTGGGTGCGCAGCGCGGTCACGTCCTCCGCCGCCCAGCGGCCCGCTGCCTCGCGCAAGCCGACGCGTTCGGTCGGTAGGCGCGGCGACAGGGCGAAGAGCCGCGCCTGCGCCTCGGCGACGGGGACGAGCGTCACGCCTGCCAGTCCCCGGACTTGCCGCCGCGCTTGGCCAGCAGGCGGACGCCGTCGATCGTCATCGCCTTGTCCAGCGCCTTGGCCATGTCGTACACCGTCAGCAGCGCGACCGAAACGGCGGTGAGCGCCTCCATCTCGACCCCGGTCTTGCCGTCCGTCGCCGCGGTCGCGGTCGCGGTGACGCCGTCGTCGTCGAGCGCGAGATCGATCGACACGCGGGTGAGAGGCAGCGGGTGGCAGAGTGGCACGAGGTCGCTGGTGCGCTTGGCGGCCATGATGCCGGCGACTCGCGCCACCGCGAGCACGTCGCCCTTCTTCACCGCGCCCGCCGCGATTGCCGCGGCGGCGTCGCGTGTCATGGCGATCCGTCCGGTCGCCACCGCCTCGCGCGCGGTGGCCGCCTTGGCGCCGACATCGACCATATGCGCGGCGCCGTCGGCGTCGAGATGCGTCAGGCCGGTCATCCGATCAGCGCGCGCGTGGCCGCCTCGACGTCGTCGGCACGCATCAGCGCTTCGCCGACCAGGAAACAATGGATGCCGTGCGCGGCCATCGCGTCGAGATCGGCGCGGGTGGTGAGACCGCTTTCGGCGACGAAGGTGCAATCCTTGGGCGCATGGCGAACGAGATCATAGGTGCGCGCGAAATCGACGCTGAAGTCGCGCAGATCGCGGTTGTTCACGCCGATCAGCCGCGATTTGAGCTTCAGTGCGCGCTCCAGTTCGCGCGCGTTATGCACCTCGACCAGTATGTCGAGATGGCATTCGCGTGCCGAGGCCTCGATCTCCGCCAGCACGCCGTCATCGAGCGCGGCGACGATCAGTAGGATCGCGTCCGCGCCGAGCCCGCGCGATTCGGTCGCTTGCCAGGGATCGACCATGAAGTCCTTGCGGATCACCGGCAGCGAACAGGCGGCGCGCGCCTCGACCAGATCGGTGTCGCAGCCCTTGAACCATTCCTCGTCGGTCAGCACCGACAGGCACGCGGCGCCCCCGGCCTCGTAGGCGCGGGCATGCGCGGGCGGATCGAAATCGCTGCGGATCAGGCCCTTGGAGGGACTCGCGCGCTTGATCTCGGCGATGAGCGCCGGGCCGGACTTCGCATCGAGCGCGGCGCGAAAGCCGCGCACCGGGGTGGCGGCGGCGATGCGCTCGTCGAGCACCGACAGCGGCGTCGTCGCCTTGCGCGCGGCCACTTCGGCGCGCTTCGTCTCGAGGATTCGTTGCAGCATGTTCATCGGTAGGCGATCCATCGCTCGAGCAGCGCAAGCGCCGCCCCGTCATCCAACACCGCGCCTGCGGCTTCGGCTCCGGCGGCCAGCGAGCCGCTGTGCCCCGCCACCATCAATCCCGCCGCGGCATTCAGCAGCACCGCGTCGCGGTATGCGCCGCGCTCCCCCTCCAGCAGCCGGCGGAGCGCCGCGGCATTGTAAGCCGGATCGCCGCCGCGGATCGCGGCGATCGGGGTGCGGGGCAGGCCGGCATCCTCGGGCGCGACGCGCGCGGGCAAGGCGACGCGACCCACCGCGCGCACGACGCTGGGGCCGGCAGCCGACAGTTCGTCCAGCCCTTCCTCGCCCGAGACGACCAAGGCCGCCTCGGTGCCGAGCTGTTCGAGCGCGTCGGCATAGACGGCCACGTAATCGGGCCGCGCGATCCCGATCAGCTGGCGCGTGACGCCCGCTGGATTGGCGAGCGGGCCCATCAGGTTGAAGATCGTCCGCCGCCCGATGCGTTTGCGGATGGGGGTGATGCGCGCCATCGCCGGATGGTGGTTGGCCGCGAACAGGAACGCGATGCCGATGGCGTGGAGGCTCGCCTCGGCCGAAGCGCCGGCGCGTTCCATGTCGAGGCCGAGCGCCTCCAGCGTGTCCGCGGCGCCCGCCTTGCTGGAGGCGGCGCGGTTGCCATGCTTGGCCACCGGCACGCCGCACGCCGCGACGACGAGGCTGACCGCGGTGGAAACGTTCAGCGTGTGATGACCGTCGCCGCCGGTGCCGCACACGTCGATCGTGCCGGCGGGCGCCGTGATCGGGATCAGCCGGGCGCGCAGCGCACGCGCGGCCTCCGCGATCTCGATGCTGGTCTCGCCGCGGTCGGTCAGCCCGATCAGGAACGCGGCGATCGCGTCGTCCGAGGCGCGGCCCTCCAGCAGATCCTCGAACGCGGCGCGCGCGCTTTCGCGCGACAGCGGCGTCGTCGGATCGGGCAGCAGCGTGGTCACCGTCATGGCCTGGGCGTCAGTCGTTCGGGCAGCGTGTGCGCGATGCCCGCCAGCCGCAGGAAGTTCGCGAGCATCGCATGGCCGTGTTCGGTGGCGATGCTCTCGGGGTGGAACTGCACGCCGTGGATGGGCAGCGTCGCGTGGCGGAAGCCCATGACGATGCCGTCCACAGTGCGGGCGTTGACGACGAGCGTGTCGGGCGCGTCGTTCACGATCAGCGAATGGTAGCGCGTCGCGGTAAAGGGCGAGGGCAGGCCGGCGAACAGTCCGGTGCCGTCATGGTCGATCGGCGAGGTCTTGCCGTGCATCAGCCCGCCGCGCTCGACCCGGCCGCCGAAATGCTGGCCGATCGCCTGATGGCCGAGGCACACGCCCAGCAGCGGCCGGCCGCTGTCGGCGGCCGCAGCGACGAGGTCGAGCGAGATGCCCGCCTCGTTGGGCGTGCACGGCCCCGGCGACAGCAGAAATGCCTGGGCCCCCGAGGACAGCGCCTGCCCAGCGGACATCGCATCGTTGCGCACCACCTCGACCTCGGCCCCCAGCTCCATGAGATAGTGGACGAGGTTCCAGGTGAAGCTGTCGTAATTGTCGACGACGAGGATCATGGGGCGCGCTTGTAGACGAAGGCGCCGGGCGTGCAACGGCTGGTTGCGGTGGTGAAATCCGCACGCGCGCTGGCGGTGGTGGACGGCGCACCCATATTCGTTGCGGAGCTATGCGCGTTTTGCGACGTTACGCCTTCAAAGGAGAAGCTCATGTACCGGACCCTGCTCGCCGCCGCCCTCATTCTCGCCCCCGGACTGGCCGCCGCGCAGGACCAGCAGGCGGCCACCGGACAGCCGCCCAAGCGCATCCGGAGCGTGTCGCTGCTGCCCGACCAGAAATGCCCGGCTTCGACCGCGACCGAGGTTGTGGTGTGCAGCCCGATAGGCAACCCCTACCGCATTCCCAAGGCGCTGCGCGACACTGGTCCGATCGCCGCCTCCAACCAGAGCTGGGTGAACCGCACCGCGACCGCGGACCAGATCGGCCGAGTCGCCGGAGGCCTGCCGGACACCTGCTCCCCGGTCGGCACGGGCGGGCAGTCGGGCTGTTCGATCCTGCGCAACCAGGAATATGCCGCCGATCGTCGCGCGCAAAAAGCTGGCGCCGACAGCGTTCCTTGAGCTGCCGGATCTAACTTACTGGCCGAAGTTCGGATCGGCTGCCCGCGCGATCGCGTCGCGGGCGGCGGCCAGGATCGCACCCGCCTTCGCCTCGCACTCGCGCTGTTCGGAGGCAGGATCGCTGTCTGCCACGATCCCGGCGCCAGCCTGCGCATGGACGACGCCGTCCTTCACCACAGCGGTGCGCAGCACGATGCACGAATCCATCGATCCGTCGGGCGAGAAATAGCCGACGCCGCCGGCATAGGCGCCGCGGCGTTCGGGTTCGAGTTCGCCGATGATCTGACACGCGCGTACCTTGGGCGCACCGCTCACCGTACCCGCCGGAAAACCCGCGAACAGCGCGTCCAGCGCATCCTTCTGCGGCGACAGCGTGCCCACGACGTTCGACACGATGTGCATCACATGGCTGTAGAGTTCGACGGTATAGCTGTCGGTCACGCGCACGCTGCCGGGCGCGGCGGCGCGGCCGACATCGTTGCGGCCGAGATCGAGCAGCATCAGATGCTCGGCGCGTTCCTTGGGATCGGCGAGCAGGCTGGTGCGGTTCGCGTCGTCCTCGGCCGACGTGCGTCCCCGCGGCCGTGTGCCCGCGATCGGGCGGATCGTCACCTCGCCGTCGCGCACCCGCACCAGGATCTCGGGGCTCGACCCGATCAGCGCGAAGCCCGGCAGATCGAGATGGTAGAGGAAGGGCGAGGGATTGATCCGCCGGAGCGAGCGATAGAGTTCGAAAGGCGGCAGCGCGAAATCGGTGCTGAAACGCTGCGCCAGCACGACCTGAAAGATATCGCCCGCGACGATATAATCCTTCGCGCGCGCCACCATCTCGCCATAGCGACCGGGGGGAAGCGCCGGGGTATAGACCGGCTCCGCCAGCGGCGCGCGTACCGGCGGGGGCAGGGGCGTGTTCGCCAGCCGGGCGGCCAGCGCGTCGAGCCGCTCTTCCGCTTCGGCGACGATCGCGGCCGGGTCGCGCTGCGCATCGGGCCAGGCCGGCGCGACCGTGTAGAGCGTGTCGGCCAGCCGATCGAACACCAGCACGACCGAGGGCCGCACGAACATCATGTCGGGCAGGCCCAGCGGATCGGCCACGGGCTGTGGCAGCGTCTCGACCAGCCCAACCGTCTCATAGCCGAAATAGCCGACCAGGCAGGCGAGCGCGCCCGGAAGCCCCTCGGGCACCTCGGCGCGGCATTCGGCGACCAGCGCGCGCAAGGCGGCGAGCGTGGGAATGCCGGCCGGTTCGAAAGCACCGCGATCGGTCGCCCAATGGCGGTTGATCGCGGCGTTGTCGCCCTCGGCGCGGAAGACGAGATCGGGGGCGAGGCCGATCAGACTGTAGCGCCCACGCGTCGCGCCGCCTTCCACCGATTCGAGCAGGAAATCGCCGCGCCCGGGCTCGATGAGCTTCAGCGCCGCCGCGACCGGCGTCTCGGTATCGGCCACTGCGCGCCGCCAGAGCAGCGCCGGGCGGCCGCCCTGCAGCGCGGCGTGCGCGTCAGTTGGCAGCGGAGCCACCCTGGCCGAGCAGCCCGGCGCGCACGCGGGCGACCGCGGCGGCGTCGATCTTCACGCCCACCTGCGCGCGGACGGCCTTGGCGAACTGCTCGACATATTCGCGGCCCACGCCGCGCGCGAGGTCGCTGCGCGTGGCGAGCAGCATCGCCTGGTTGCCGGCCGCATCGCCCGGCACGATGGTGTCGAGCTTGATGACGTACCAGCCGGCGCCGTTCGGCGCCTCGAGCAGCTTGGCGCTGCCCTTGGCCATCGAGAACATCAGCGCGAGAGGCGGCGGCACGCCCTGGGGGTTGGCCGCCAGTTGCGCGCGCGACGCGGCGATCGGGCGCGACGGCGGCAGCGCCGTGCCGCTCTGCGCGAGCGCGGCCTGGAGCGGCGTGCCCTTGTTCACGCTGGCCAGCACCGTGCCCGCCACCTTGCGCGCGGCGATGCGGGCGCGGTCGGCCTGGATGTCGGCGGCGACCTGTGCCTTCACCTGCGCCAGCGGACGCGGCGCGGCGGGCACGATCCGGCCGAGCGCCACGACCGCGAAGCTGCCATCGGCGCCGGTCTGCACGAGCTGCGGCGCATCGCCGTCGCGCGCGGCATAGCCGGCGGCATAGACCTGCGCGAGCGTGGGGTCGGGCTTGGCCTCGGGATGATCGGGATCGACGCCCGTCTGGAGGACGCCGGGCGTGGTCTGCGGGCTGAGCTTCTGATCGGCGATCACCTCGTCGAACGTGGCGTTCTTGCCGAGCGAATCGTCGATCGAGTCGTGGATGGCGGATAGCGCTTGGAGCGTCTTGGTCTTGCCGAGTTCGGTCGCGAGCGCGTCGTGCGCCTGGGCGAGCGTCTTGCCCGGGTCCTGCCGCACCGCCTCGACGCGCGCGACCGTCCAGCCGAGCGCACCGCGGATCGGGCCGACCACCGCACCCTTGGCGGCGGCGAACACCGCATCCGCCACGGCGGGGGCGGTCGTGCCGGCATAGGCCGGTTTCGTCACGTCGGTCTGGGTGGAGGCTTCGAGCCCCGCCGCGCGGGCGGCGTCGGCGATCGGCGTGCCGGCCTTCACCTTGGCGGCGATGGCGTTGGCACCCGCCTGGTCGATCGTCACGACCTGGACGATCGTGCGCTTCTCGGCCGGCGCGAAGCGGGCCGCCTGCGCCTTATAGGCGGCAGCGATCTCGGCATCGGTGGGCGTCGCGCGCGTTTTCATCGCATCGGCGGTGATGACGGCATAGCGGATCACGCGGCGCTGCGGCACGGTGTAGCGCGCGGCGTTGCGCTGATAGAAGGCGGCGATCTCGCCGTCGGTCGGCATAGCGCCCTTGGCCATGGCGGCGGCGGGGACGAAGCCGATCGAACCGGCGCGCTTTTCGAGCAGCAGCGAGGCATAGGGCAGCGCCAGTTGCTGCGGCACCTGCGTCGCGCCCATGTTCGGTTGGATGAGCTGTTGCGCCAGCGTGTCGCGCGCGATGTCGCTGCGAATCTGCATGTCGGTCAGGTGGCGCTGCTGGAGCAACTGCTGATAGATCTGCGGCGAGAATTTGCCCGTGGGGCCCTGGAGGCCGGGGATGCTGGCGATCTGCCCGTCGACCGCGCGGCGGCTGACGACCATGCCCTGATCCGCGCCGAACTGATCGAGCGCGAGCGAGGTGATCGAGCGCTCCAGCGTGCCGTCGAGCCCGCCCTGCGTGACGAAGGTCGCCATGTCGAGCGTCGGCTGCTGCTGGCGGAACGTCTCCATCTCGTTCTGCACGCGCGCGCGCAGCTCGGCGGCGGTGAGCGTGGTCTTGCCCACCTTCGCCACGTCGTCCGCGGTCATCCCGCCCGCGCCGTTGGTGCGCAGCCCGGTCACGTCGCCCGCCGCGAACGCCAGCGCGATGACCCCGAGCACGATGAAGGTGACGACGATGCCGGCCTTGGAATTGATGATGCGGCGAAAGAAACCGAGCATGGACGACCGATCGTGATGGAGAATGCCCCGTCGCTTTAGGGGGCAGGGCAGCGGGCTTCAAGCGGGCGCCTGCATGCGCTACCGGGCAGACTTGAACGAGAAGGGGATGGGAATGGCGCGTCGCAAGCTGGTGGCCGGCAATTGGAAGATGCATGGATCGCTCGGCAGCCTGTCGGAGCTGGACGGCGTGGCGGCGGCGGCGCGGCAGGCGCCGGGCATCGACGTCGCGGTGGCGGTGCCCTTTACGCTGATCGCGCCCGCCGCGTTGCGCGTGCCGGGCTTGGCGATCGGCGCGGAGGACGTGCACGAGGCCGAGCGGGGCGCACATACCGGCTGCGTCTCGGCGGCGATGGTGAAGGAGGCAGGCGCCACCTTTACGCTCGCGGGGCATAGCGAACGCCGCGCCGATCAGCACGAGACCAGCCACGACGCCTGGGCGAAGGCCGCAGCGGCGCACCGGGCGGGGCTTCGCGTCATCCTGTGCTGCGGCGAGACCGAGGCGGAGCACAATGCCGGCCGCGCCGAGCGCGTCGTCCAGTCGCAGATCGAGAAATCGGTGCCCGACGATGCGGATGGCGACTGGTTCACGCTCGCCTATGAACCGCGCTGGGCGATCGGCACCGGCCGCACGCCGACGCTGGAGCAGATCGGGGCGATGCACGCGATCGCGCGCGCCAAGCTGGCCACGATGATCGGCGATCGCGCACAGGCGGTGCGGATTCTCTATGGCGGATCGGTGACCGGCGACAATGCGGGCGCGATTCTTGCGGTCGAGCATGTCGACGGCGCGCTGGTCGGCGGCGCGAGCCTCACCGCGGCGAAGTTCGTGCCGATCATCGCGGCGGCGGCCGACGCCTAGGCCGCCGCCGCCGCCACGCTCAGCCATAGCGCGCCTTCAGCACCGCGAAAGCGGCGCGCAGGCCGTAAGCTTCGCCACCCTTGGGCCGGCCGGGCTTTGCGGTTGGGCGCCAGGCGAAGACGTCGAGATGCGCCCAAGGGATGGTGGCCGGCACGAAGCGGCGCAGGAACAAGGCGGCGGTGATCGCGCCGGCAAAGCCGCCATCGGGCGCGTTGACGAGGTCCGCGACGTCCGATTTCAGCAGCTCGTCATAGCCGTCCCATAAGGGCATCCGCCACAGGGGATCGGTCTCGGCCGTGCCCGCCGCGATCAGTTCGGCGGCCAGCGCCTCGTCATTGGCGAAGGTAGGCGGCAGGTCCGGCCCGAGCGCCACGCGCGCGGCGCCGGTGAGCGTGGCGTAGTCGAGGATCAGCGCGGGCTTGTCCTCCACCGCCCTGGCCAGCGCGTCGCCGAGCACCAGCCGCCCCTCGGCATCGGTGTTGGTGTTCTCGACGGTGAGCCCCAAGCGCGTCTTCAGCACGTCGCCAGGGCGGAAGGCGTCGCCGGCGATGCTGTTCTCGACCGCGGGGATCAGCAGGTGCAGCCGCACCTTCAGCCGCGCGGCCATTACCAGCCCGGCGAGCGCCAGCGCATGCGCCGCGCCGCCCATGTCCTTCTTCATCAGGCGCATGCCGGCCGAGGGCTTGATGTCGAGCCCGCCGGTGTCGAAGCACACGCCCTTGCCGACGATCGCGATCCGGGGATGTTCGGGGGCGCCCCATTCGAGTTCGATCAGGCGCGGCTCGCGGCCCTTGCCGGCGGCCTGCCCCACCGCCTGGATCATCGGATAGCCCTGCACCAGCGCGTCGCCGCGCGTGACCGTGACGGTCGCGCCATGGCGTTTCGCCAGCGCCTCCGCCTCGGCCTCCAGCGTGCCGGGCCCCATGTCGGACGCGGGGGTGTTGACCAGATCGCGCACCAGCGCGGTCGCCTGCGCGATCCGCACGCTTTCGTCGATCGCGGCCGGATCGGTGGTGAGCAGCACGCGCGGCCCCGCATCCTCCGCCTTGCGATAGCGGTCGAAACGGTATTGGCCGAGCATCCAGCCGAGCGCGCCCGCCGCCGCGTCGCCGCCCGTCAGCCGGTAACGCCCTTCGGGCAGCGCCTCGGGCAATTTGGCGAGGCTCCACGGCCCCGCCTCGGCGATCGCGGCGACCATGTGCCAGTCCGTATCGCCGGCGATCAGGATGTGGCTGCCCGGCTTGCCGGTGAAGCGCTGCGCCGCCACCGCCATGCGGGTGGCCGCCGGCTGCCGCGCGAGCCAGGTGTCGAACTCGGCCGCCGTGACGATCTCGATCGCATGCGCGCTATGCCCGCGATCGGGCTGGAGGAGGGTGGCGTAATCCATCGTCAATTCACCGGGCTCAGCAGAAATTGTTCGTAGCGGCCGGACCCGCCGGGTTCGGCATAGGTGGCGAGCGCGAAGCTTCGGTCGCCATAGGTGACGCGGTAGTTGCGGTTGACGAAGCCGCCGCGCAGCCGGGGCTTGCCGCGCTGTTCGAAGACGCCGGGCACCCCCAGCGGCGCGAGGCTGGTGCGATAGTCGCCGAGCGTCACCGGGGTGAAGTAATAGTTCGCATCGTCGGTCAGGCGGGTGCGATCGAGCGTGCCGTTCGTCAGTTGCGCGAGCAGCGCCTTGGCCCCCGTCAGCGCGGCCGCGTCGCCGGCGTCGGGCGCGGGGGGCGGCAGCACGACGGCGGCGATCCCGCTGGCAATGGCGGTGAAGGCGTCGCCCGACCAGCTGTTGGTCAGCACCACGATCGCCGCCTTGTCGTCGGGATAGACGATGTTTTCGCTGAGAAAGCCGACCGCCTCGCCGCTATGCTCCACGATCCGCCGGCCGTCGCGCGTGCCGATCGAGACGCCGAGGCCATAGCCGGTGGTCGTGCCGTCGGCCAGCTTCACCGGCGTTTCCTGCGCCTGCCAGTCGGCGGGGGTGAGCAGCGTGCGGTCGAGCCGCGCGATATCCCATTTCGCCAGATCGGCGGCGGTCATCGCCAGTTCGCCCGCGGCATAGAGCCAGCCGCGCGCGGGCGGCTGCACGGCGCGCACCGGACCCAGCGCGGCGCGGCCATAGCCCTGCGGATAGGCCTTGCCGATCGCCAGATCCTGGTCGATCGGCGTCATGCCCAGCGGCTTGAAGATATGGGTTCGCAGAAAGGCGAGCAGCGGTTCGCCCGAGACCTTCTCGACGATCAGGCCGGCGACGACATAGCCGGTGTTCGAATATTGCCACTGCGTGCCGGGCGCAAAATCGAGCGGCTTCTTCGCCCAGCGATCGACGATGCCCTGCGGCGAAACCGGCGTCGCCATCGCCTTGAAGCTGTAATCCTGCGGCCAGTAATCCTGCAGCCCGGAGGTGTGGCTGAGCAGTTCGCGGATCGTGATCGTGTCGCCGCCGCTGATGCCGGGCAGATATTTGGCGACGGTGTCGTCGAGGCTCAGCTTGCCCTGGTCCGCCAGCAGCAGCACCGCGGCGGCGGTGAATTGTTTGGAGATCGACGCGATCTGGAACGGGAGCCGCGCATCGGCCTGCGGGATCGCCTCGGACGCCTTGCCATAGGCCCTGGCCAGCACGATCCGGCCGCCGCGCACCACCGCGATCGACACGCCGGGCGTGCCCGTCTTCGCCAGCGCGGTCGCGACGACGCCGTCGATCCGCGCGGTTTCGGCCGGGGTGAGCTGCTGCGCCGTGGCGGGCGCGGCGAGGACGAGAAGCCCGGCCAGCGCGAGGCGAAGTGGAGGAAGTGGAGGCGTGCGGCGGGTTTTCCACTTCGCGGCGGGGGACGGGGCGGATCGACGGGGCTGGGACGCGTTCATCGCGCCAGTCTGGCATGGGATGCGCCTGTAGGACAGACCCCGCGCGCGGGTTTCCCGGCGAAGGCGGGGTGATAGACACGAGGTCTGATTGGACGACGTTTTGTACGGATTGGTCCGGTCATGCGCCCGCCGATGCTCACGTCGATGGTTGGCGGCCGGATGTCGCAGAGCGTTGGCTCAGTCCCGACGTCCGGTTAGCGCTGTACGTCTTAGTTTGGTGGAAAGCGGAACGGCCGCTTTGGAGCGACCGATGCCGTTAATTACCGTTGCGTAGAACCCGGTCCGGCTTCACGATGGCATTCTGATCTACGTGCATCCCCTTGCAGCGAGCGGCGGTTATGTCGTCCGCCCATCGTTGATAGTATCGCGGATCGTCGGGAGGTCCGACATTGCAGGCGGCTGGCTCTTTATGACGGCAGCCCCCTAAGGCTATCGCCACAGCCGCTAGCGGAAGCATGAACCAACGTCGCATTTGAGAATGATCGCATCATACTCCGTTCGTCTGCAAGTGGGCGTTTGCCGCCCGGCAGCTTTTACCCCCGCGAGAAAGAGTTGAGCCAGTTGGTATCGAATGGCATCGACCCATCGCCGCCAACCCGACCGCTCATATGGTCGCGAGACGATAAGGACGACAGAGGGCGTGTGTCGAACGGTTGGTAGAAAAGTGTCGCTCCATCCGATGTCATGTTTATAGCCGGCGAGGGCTGGGGCCCACTCGGGAAGGTCCATGCAACATGCGCGGCGCGTCGTCACGATCGTGCTCCAACTGGGCCCCGGCCTTCGCCGGGGAACAACAGAACTACACCGGCACGCCGTACAGATCGTGGTCGTCGGCATGCTCGATCGCGACGGGCACGATGTCGCCCACCGCCAGATGGCCGGCGTCGCGCAGGAAGACCTCGCCGTCGATTTCGGGCGCATCGGCCTGGCTGCGGCCGGTGGCGCCGCCCTCGTCGTCCACCGCATCCACGATCACCGGCAGCGTCCGGCCGATCTTGGCGGCGAGCTTGGCGGCCGAGATCGCGGCGGTCTTTTCCATGATCCGGGCGTAGCGTTCTTCCTTCACCGCCTCGGGCACGGGATCGGGCAGCAGGTTCGCGCTGGCGCCCGCCACGGGTTCGAAGCGGAACGCGCCGACGCGGTCGAGCTGCGCCTCGTCCAGCCAGTCGAGCAGATACTGGAAATCGGCCTCGGTCTCGCCGGGGAAGCCGACGACGAAGGTGGAGCGGATCGCGATGTCGGGCGCGATCGTGCGCCAGCGATGGATCCGCTCCAGCACCTTGGCATCGTTCGCCGGGCGCTTCATCCGCTTCAGCACCGCAGGCGCCGCATGCTGGAACGGGATATCCAGATAGGGGAGCACCAGCCCCTCCGCCATCAGCGGGATCACCTCGTCGACATGCGGATAGGGATAGACGTAATGGAGCCGCACCCAGGGCGCGATCCGGCCCAGTTCGCGCGCCAGATCGGTCATGTGCGGCACGACCTCGCGGCCCTTCCACGGGCGCGGGGTGCGGCGGATGTCGATGCCGTAGGCGGAGGTGTCCTGGCTGATGACCAGCAGCTCCTGCGTGCCCGCGGCGACCAGCTTTTCCGCCTCGCGCAGGATCGCGTCGGGCCGGCGGCTGACGAGATCGCCGCGCAGCGACGGGATGATGCAGAAGGAGCAGCGATGGTTGCACCCCTCCGAGATCTTCAGATAGCTATAGTGGCGCGGCGTCAGCTTCAGCCCGGCATCGGGCACCAGATCGAGATAGGGCGACAGGCCCGGCGGCGCCGCTTCGTGCACCGCCTCCACAACCTGCTGATATTCGTGCGCGCCGGTGATCGCGAGCACCTGGGGGAAGCGCGCGCGGATCGCCTCGGCTTCCTTGCCCATACAGCCCGTGACGATGACGCGGCCGTTCTCGGCCATCGCCTCGCCGATCGCCTCGAGGCTTTCCTCCTTCGCCGAATCGAGAAAACCGCAGGTGTTGACGAGCACGACGTCGGCGCCGGCATAGTCGGCGGACATCGCATAGCCGTCCGCGCGGAGCTGCGTCAGGATGCGTTCGCTGTCGACGAGATTCTTCGGGCAGCCGAGCGAAACCATGCCGACTTTCGGCGGGGAGGGGAGGATGGTGGCCATGGGAGGCGCCGCACATAGGCGATCGGTGGCGATTTTGCCACTCTCGCTTCACTTCATGGGGCAGGCGGCGGCGTTGGCCGCAAACCGCCTGGCCGATCGATCGACAGCGGTGCGATCGCGCGCCATGGAAAGCGGCGTCTGGAGGAGCGGGATATGCGTGCGATCGGCCTGATGTCCGGAACCTCGCTCGACGGGATCGATGCGGCGTTGATCGAGACCGATGGCGAGCGGCAGGTGATGCCGATCGCCTTTCGCGGCGAGCCCTGGTCGGATGCGGCGCGCGCCGAACTGGCCGAGGCGACGCGGATGGCGCTCACCTTCGAACGGCCGCGCGCCAGCCCGCCGATCGTCGCGGCGTCCGATCTCGTTACGCGGGCGCACGTGTTCGCGGTGCGCAAGCTGATCGCCGAGGCGGGGCTGACGCCCGCCGATATCGACGTGATCGGCTTTCACGGCCAGACGATCGCCCACCGCCCCGATCGCGGCTGGACCTGGCAGATCGGCGACGGCGCGCAGATGGCGAACGCCTGCGCGATCGTCACCGTCTCCGATTTCCGCTCGGCCGACGTGGCGGCGGGGGGGCAGGGCGCGCCGCTGCTGCCGGTCTATCACGCCGCGCTCGCCGCGGATCTGGCGGGGCCGGTGGCGGTGCTGAACCTGGGCGGCGTCGCGAACGTCACCTGGATCGGCGACGGCCGCGTGATCGCGTTCGACACCGGGCCCGCCAACGGGCTGATCGACGATTGGGTGGGGCAGGCGACGGGCGCGCGGTTCGATGCGGAGGGCGCGCTCGCCGCCACGGGGCGCGTGGACGAAAGCGTGCTGGGCGCGATGCTCGACCACCCGTTCTTCGCCGAGCCCGGCCCCAAATCGCTCGATCGCGGCGACTTCACGATCCAGCCGGCGCGCGGGCTGTCGGCGGGCGATGGCGCGGCGACGCTGACCGCCTTCACCGCCGCCGGCGTGGCGATCGCGATCGACCAGTTGCCGCAGCGCCCCGTGCGGCTGCTGGTGGCGGGCGGCGGCCGGCACAATCCGACACTGCTGGCAATGATCGCCGCGCGCACCGGGCTGACGCCGGAGCCGACCGACACGCTCGGATGGAATGGCGATGCGCTGGAGGCGGAAGGCTTCGCCTATATGGCGGTGCGCACGCTGCGCGGGCTGCCGATCAGCTTTCCGGGCACCACCGGCGTGCCGAGCGCGATGCCGGGCGGCGTCGTGCACCGCCCGGGTTGAGCCGCGTGTCCCCGCCCCGGAATGCCGGGGCGGCGGAGAAGGATCAGGCGGCGTCCGCCTTCTTGTCGGGCTTGCCCTTGAGTGCCGGCTTCTTGCCCGGACCCTTGCGCTTGGGCGGCTTCTCGCCGGCGGCCTTGCGCGCCAGCACGGCGGGCACCGCCACCGCGGCGGCGATCCCGGCGACCACCGCCGCGCCGAGCGCGATGGTCACGGCCGGATGTGCGCCGGCCGCATGCTTCACCGCACGTGCGCCGTCCTTGGCCTTGTCCACTGCGCCGTCATGGGGCGCGTCGTCGTGCCGCGGCGCGGGCTTTCTTCCATCCTTGTGCTCGTGGCCATGCTCGGGTTCGTGCTCGGGATGCGGATGGGCCTTGGCATGCGGCATGGCGGATGCGGGAATGGACGACATGGGGACGCTCCTGATACGATGGGTGGCCGGATACGATGGTTGGGCGACAACCTGCGGGTAACACAGGTTGTTCCGCGCGGCGAACTCACCGTTTGCGCGTCAGCTCGCGCATCGCCGCGTCCAGCCCGGCGAGGCTCAGCGGATACATGCGATCGGCCATCAGGTCGCGGATGATCCGGATGCTCTGCGAATAGCCCCATTGCTCGCGCGGGATCGGGTTCAGCCACACCGCGGCGGGATAGGTGGTCGTCAATCGGTGAAGCCAGGTCGCGCCCGATTCCTCGTTCATATGCTCGACCGAGCCACCGGGATGCGTGATCTCATAGGGGCTCATCGACGCGTCGCCGACGAACACGCACTTATAGTCATGGCCGTATTTGTGGAGCAGATCGGCGGTCGGCGTGCGCTCGGCGAAGCGGCGCCGATTGTCCTTCCACACGCCCTCATAGGGGCAATTGTGGAAGTAGAAGAATTCGAGATTCTTGAACTCGCTGGTCGCGGCCGAGAACAGCTCCTCGCACAATGTCACGAACGGATCCATCGATCCGCCCACGTCGAGAAACAGCAGCAGCTTCACCGCATTGCGCCGCTCGGGCCGCATCCGCACGTCGAGCCAGCCCTGGCGCGCGGTGCCGTCGATCGTGCCGTCGATGTCGAGCTCGTCCGCCGCACCCTCGCGCGCGAAGCGGCGCAGGCGGCGCAGCGCCACCTTGATGTTGCGCGTGCCGAGTTCGCGGCTGTTGTCGAGGTTGCGGAACTCGCGCTGGTCCCAAACCTTCAACGCGCGCTTGTGCGTGCTTTCGCCGCCGATCCGCACGCCCTCCGGATTGTAGCCGCCATTGCCGAAGGGCGAGGTGCCGCCGGTGCCGATCCACTTGCTGCCGCCCTGATGGCGCTCGCGCTGCTCCTCAAGCCGCTTCTTCAGCGTCTCCATGATCTCGTCCCACGACCCGAGCGATCGGACCTTGGCCATCTCCTCCTCGCTCAGGAACCGTTCGGCGATCGCCTTCAGCCAGTCGGCGGGGATCTCGGCACCCTCCGGCCCAAAGCGGGTGGCGATGCCGCGGAACACCTTGGCGAACACCTGGTCGAACCGGTCGAGCAGCCCCTCGTCCTTCACGTACACGGCGCGCGAGAGGTAGTAGAAATCCTCGGGCGTACGGCCGATCACCTCGGCGTCGAGCGCCTCCAGCAGGAGCAGATGCTCCTTGAGGCTGGCCGGGATGCCCGCCGCGCGCAGTTCGTCGAGAAAGTCGAGGAACATCGGATTACTTCACGCCCCCCGCCATGGCGGCGGCGACCGGCACGACGGGCAGTTCGATCGCGCTCGCCTGGGCCGGGCCATGATAGACCGCGATCGTCGCCTTGCGGTAATCGCCGGGCTTCGCGTCGAAGATGTTGGGCACGAAGGTTTGCGGGTTGCGGTCGTAGAGCGGGAACCAGCTCGACTGGACCTGCACCATGATGCGGTGGCCGGGCAGGAACACATGGTTCACGTTCGGCAGCACGATGGCATAGCCGAGCGGCCGGTTGGGCGTGATCGGCACGGCATGTTCGGGGCTCTGGCGGTAACGCCCGCGCAGGATGTCCATCGCGACCGCGAGCTGATAGCCGCCCATCTCCGGCTTGGCGGGATATTCGGCCGGGTAGACGTCGATCAGCTTGGCGACGAAATCGCCGTCGGTGCCGGTCGTGCTGGCGATCAGATCGACCACCGGCGCGCCCGAGATGGCGACGGCCTCCTTCAGCACGGGCGTCTCGTAGCTCAGCACGTCGGTCCGGTCCGAGAAGGGCCGCTGATCGTCCACCAGCCACTGCCGCCAGGTCGATCCGGTCGCATAGGTCGGGCGGATCGGGCGGATGCGATAGGGGATCGGCTTGGCCGGATCCGAGACGTAATCGTCATGGCCGTTCGCCGTGGGGGCGGTGGGGGCGAGGCCCCCGGCGGGCTGGAACCAGTAACGCTGCATCGGCGCGGCGCAGGTGCCCATGCCCGCGCAGACGGGTGGCCAGGCGGCGAGCCTCTGCCACCGGTTGGCGCCGGTCTGGAAGGCGAGCACGGGGGGCAGATCGGCGGCCGGCGCGCCGGGCTTCAACTGCGCGTCGAGGAACGGCAGCAGGATGTTGGTGCGAAACCACAAGGCGGTATCCGAATCGAAGCGGATCGCGCCCAGCGTCGATCCATCGCCGTTCCAGCCGCCATGCGCCCAGGGGCCGATCACGAGATGTTCGAGGCCCGCCGGCGCCACCTTGGCCAGCGCCTGATAGGCGGCGACCGCGCCGAACATGTCCTCCTGATCCCATTGCCCCGCCACCCAGAGCGTGGGGACGGTCTGCGGCAGACGCGGCAGGATCTCGTCGAGCGCCTGCGCCTTCCAGAACGAATCATAGGCCGGATGATCGTGCATCCGCCGCACCCAGCCGAGCTGGTCGAGCCCGCGGCTCTTCACGAAATCGCTGGCCGAGCCCGCGCGCAGGAAGGTGTCGTAATCGTCATACGCGTCGCGCCACAGATCGGCGCCGCTGCCCTTCACGCTGTCCTGGCTGAAATAATAGTCGTAGCCGATCAGCCGGAACGCACCGCCGTGGAAATCATCGTCGTTGTGATAGGTGTTGATGACCGGGTTCATCGGCACCGCCACCTTCAGCGCCGGGTGCGGGTTGACGAGGGCCATCGCCGCCATCATCCCGTCATAGCTGGTGCCGATGATGCCGACGCGGCCGTTGTTGCCGGCGACGTTCTTCACCAGCCAGTCGATCGTGTCGTAGGCGTCGGTCGAATGATCGACCTTGGTGCCGTTCAGCGGGCCGATCAGCGGCCGTTCGTTGACGTAATCGCCGCCCGATCCGTATTTGCCGCGAACATCCTCGTACACGCGGATATAGCCCGCATCGACGAGCGTCGAATCGAAGCCGCGCGCGAGCATGTCGGCATGGCCGCTCTCGTTGTGGCTCAGCTCGCTTTCCGCGCCATAAGGGGTGCGCTGGAGCACGATCGGCGCGTCGGTGAGCCCCTTCCGGCGCAGGATCACGGCGTGCAGCTTCACTCCGTCGCGCATGGGGATGTCGACCGACTGTTTGTCGAAATCGAAGCCGGCATCGGCGGTCTTGAACGTCTTGGGGATGTCGGCGGGCAGCGACTGCGCGCCCGCGGCACCCGCCAGCAGCAGCGCCGTCGCCGCGATCGTCAGCCTTGCCCGCATGTGCCGTCCTCGAACCAGTGTCAGACGAACGCCGTGACACAGGGACGGTGGTGGAAACAAGCGTCAGCGCACCGCGTAACGCCCGCCGCCGGGAACATAGGCATCGATCAGCGCACCGACATCGTCGGGCGCGCGGCCGGACAGGCCCTCGACGGGGCGGGAGTGGCCATAGACGAAGCCCTCGACCGGATAGACCGTGCTGCCGAGACCGTTCGAATCGCGGAACCAGACCTTCACGTCGGACCAGTCGTTGCCGGGCGACACGTCGAACAACGTCACGTCCTGTTCGGTATGGCCGCGTTCGCCGTTCTGGCGCGACCAATTGGCATGGGTGAGCATCACCACGCGGCGTTCGACGATCCGGCTGACCACCGCCACATGGCCGAGGGGGAGGCGGCCGCTGCGCGCGAAGACGATGACTGCGCCGACGCGGGGCCGATGCCCGCGGTCGTAGCGGCCTTCCGCCTGGCTCCACCATGTCCAGGCATCGCCATAGATGTCGATGCCCGAGGCCGCGCGCGCGAACGGCACGCATTGCCCGACATAGCCGAGGAGCGAGGCCGCCGACGCGGCGGGGGTGGCCGCGGTGGCCAGGAGGAGCGCGATTTCGGTAAGCCACTGTCGCATCACGCTTGTGTAGAGGCGCCGACCTCACCGCCCGGTTGCCGATCGTGGTTAACGATGCGTTGCGGGCGGAACCGCGACGCGCGCTGCGTGTTCAATCCCGCGAGCCCGGTGACCGTCCGCCCCCTCCCCCCAAAGGCCGGCGGTCACCGGGTTTCCTGTCAGTATCGAGGATCGGCGCGTTGCCACCAGCCAACAAGGATCAGCGCGAACGCGTGGCCGCGATCGGCAAGGCCCTGCGCAAGGGCATCGCCACGCCGACCGACACGCTCATCACCGGCGACATCCCGCTGCTGCTCACGCGATTGTCGCAGGTGTCGCGGCCATCTCCCCACGACGCGAGCGAAGACGAGGGCTGACGGGGGGGCGCCGTCAGGGCCGGTTCGTCTGACGCTTGGCCATGAAGGCCAGGCGTTCGAACAGCATCACGTCCTGCTCGTTCTTGAGCAAGGCGCCATGCAGCGGCGGGATCGCCTTGGTGGGATCGCGGTTCTGCAGCACCTCGAGCGGCATGTCCTCGTGCAGCAGCAGCTTCAGCCAGTCGAGCAGTTCGGACGTGGAGGGCTTCTTCTTCAGGCCCGGTACGTCGCGCACGTCGTAGAACATGTCCATCGCGCGGGTGACGAGCAGCTTCTGGATGCCGGGGAAATGCACCTCGACGATCCGCTGCATCGTCTCGCGATCGGGGAACTTGATGTAATGGAAGAAGCACCGGCGCAGGAACGCGTCGGGCAGCTCCTTTTCGTTGTTGCTGGTGATGACGACGATCGGCCGCTCCACCGCGCGCACCGTCTCGCCCGTCTCGTACACATGGAACGCCATGCGATCGAGTTCCTGGAGCAGGTCGTTCGGGAATTCGATATCGGCCTTGTCGATCTCGTCGATCAGCAGCACCGGGGGCTTGTCGCGGGTAAAGGCCTCCCACAGCTTGCCGCGGCGGATATAGTTGCCGATGTCGTGGACGCGCGCGTCGCCCAGCTGCCCGTCGCGCAGCCGCGCCACCGCGTCATATTCGTACAGGCCCTGCTGCGCCTTGGTGGTGGACTTGACGTTCCATTCGATCAGCTCGGCGCCGACCGCCTCGGCGATCTCATAGGCGAGCACCGTCTTGCCGGTGCCGGGTTCCCCCTTCACCAGCAGCGGCCGGCGCAGCGAGACGGCGGCGTTGACCGCGACCTTCAGATCGTCGGTCGCGACATAATTCTCGGTGCCTTCGAAGCGCTTCATCGCCGAAACTCCCTGCGGATCTGTCGTCCGCGATAGGGGCTGCGGGCCCGCGCGTGCAAGCCTTGTGCGGGATCTATGCCCGGTCGCGCGCGCTGCAGCGCGCGTCGAGCAGGTCCCAGAAGCCGCGATGTTGTGCAAAGAGCTGCTGCGCGCCGAACACGATCGCGCGTTCGCACGCCGGGGTGTCGCCCAGCCCGGCGATCACCATCGCGGTTTCGGCATCGTCGGGCAGGCGCTCGGCGGGCGGCGTTTCGCCGAAGCGTTCGGCGGCGCGGTCGAGCACCCGGCGCGTCGCATGCCAATCGAGCATCAGCGCCGCCACCGCCCCCGTCGCGCAGCCCCCGCGATCGGAGCCCGCCAGCATTTCGAGCGCATGGCGCTGGGCGGCGAACGCCCCTTCGGCGACCGCCTGGCCGGGGGTGGAGGGCAGGGGGCCGACCGCCGCGGTCAACCGGGTGAGATAGGCGCGTTCGTTGGCGAAGGCGCGCGATGCCGCCTCCAGCCAGTCATGCGCCGCACGCTGCGCGCCGCGGTTCAACGCCGCGTCGATCATGCCGGGATGGCGGCCGTGCACCACGCACAGCCCATGCACCGCATCCGCCAGATCGCGCTGTTCGACACGGCCGTCGAGCAGCGCGCGCACATGCGCATGATTGGCGACGCCGTCGGTCTCAGCGAGGCGCAAGACCAGATCCCAGGCATTCGCCTGCCGCGCGGAAGTTGCTGTGTCCGAGTTCATCGTGTCGTTCCTGATGTGCCGCGGCTTTTTTCGAGGGCGCCGCGCTGGGTCGGGGCGATCCTCCTCCCTCCCGTCTAACCGAAGCACGTAAAGACGGGGTTTATGCCGCGTTTACCCGATCGGCGCTGGCGTCGCGGACTTTACGCGGTGCGCACCGCCCGCGATAAGGCGCGCGAGCGGAAGCCAATTCCGCGGCTGGAGACGAACGGATGCGCGCATGGATGCTGGCTATGGCTCTCGCTTCGGTGGGGAGCGCCGCTTTGGCCGCTGACGTGCCGCCCATATCCCAGCCGCTGACGCTCGACCGCGTATTCGGCAATCCCGATCTGTCGGGCACGCAGCCGCGCGCGCTGCGCCTGTCGCCCGACGGCACGCTGCTCACCGCGCTGCGACCGCGCGCCGACGAGCGCGAGCGGCTCGACCTGTGGGCCACCGACACGCGCACCGGCGCCGAGCGGATGCTGGTCGACAGCCGCAAGGTGGGCAGCGGCGCCGAACTCTCCGAAGCCGAGAAGATGCAGCGCGAGCGGGCGCGGATCGGCGGCTCCAAGGGGATCGTCGCCTATGACTGGGCGCCCGACGGCAAGACGATCCTCGTGCCGCTCGATGGAGATCTGTATCTGGCGTCGCTGGACGGCACCACGCGCAAGCTGACCGATACGCCGGGCGGCGCGCTCAACCCCGTCGTGTCGCCCGGCGGCCGCTATGTCAGCTTCGTGCGCGATCAGAATCTCTGGGCGATCCCGCTCGCCGGCGGCGCGGCACGGGCGATCACCACCGGCGGCGCGGGCACCGTCCATTTCGGCGAGGCGGAGTTCGTCGCGCAGGAAGAGATGGACCGCCGCACCGGCTATTGGTGGTCCCCCGACGAAGCGCACATCGCGGTCGAGCGGTTCGACGACAAACCCGTCCACGTCTTCACGCGCACCGCTATCGGCGCGTCGGGCACCAAGGTGTACGACCAGCGCTATCCCGCTGCGGGAACGCCCAACGCGCTGGTCGAGCTCTATGTGATGAAGCCGGATGGCAGCACGCCGGTGAAGGTGGATCTCGGCACCGATCCCGACATCTATCTGGCGCGCGTCGACTGGCTGCCCGACGGCTCGGCGCTGCTCGTCCAGCGCGAGAGCCGCGACCAGAAGAAGCTGGAGATGCTCCGCGTCGATCCCACCACCGGCAAGAGCGTGGTGCTCTTCACCGAGAAATCGGGGGCCAAGAGCTGGCTCAACCTGTCCGACGCCTATCGCCCGCTGAAGAATGGCGGGCTGATCTGGCGTTCGGAGCGTGACGGCTATGGCCATCTCTATCTGTTCGCCAAGGGCCGCTGGACTCAGCTCACCAAGGGCAAATGGGTCGTCACCGGGCTCGTCGGCGTGGACGAGGCCAAGGGGCGGTTGTTCTTCACGGGCAACAAGGACGACGTGCTGGAGCAGCAGCTCTATTCGGTCGACATCGCGCACCCCAATGTCATCACGAAGCTGACCGAGGCGGGCTGGTGGAACGGCGCGACGATGGATGCGGCGGCCAGCCGCCTGATCGTCTCGCGCTCCAGCCCCAACCAGCCGACGCAAAGCTATCTGGCGGATGCGGACGGCAAGCGCCTGTCGTGGATCAACGAGAATGCGGTCGTGGCGGGCCACCCCTATTACCCCTATCTCGCCAGCCATCAGCCGACCAAGTTCGGCACGTTGAAGGCCAAGGACGGCACGACGCTCTATTACGAGATGATTACCCCGCCGCTCGTGCCAGGGAAGAAATACCCCGTGTTCTTCCAGCACTATGGCGGCCCCGGCACCGGCCAGCAGGTGACCCGCGGCTGGCAGGGCGCGCTGCCGCAATATCTGGTGAGCCAGGGCTGGATCTTCTTCCAGATCGACAACCGCGGCTCGTACAACCGCGGCAAGGCCTTCGAGGACCATATCTACCACGCGATGGGCACGGTCGAGGTGGAGGACCAGCTTGCCGGGGCGAAGTTCGTCAAGGCGCTGCCCTTCGTCGATCCCGACAAGGTGGCGACGTTCGGCTGGTCCTATGGCGGTTACATGTCGCTGAAGATGCTGGAGAAGACGCCGGGCGTCTATGCCGCCGCCGTTTCCGGCGCGCCCGTTACCGACTGGCAGCTCTACGACACGCATTACACCGAACGCTATCTGGGCGATCCCGCGAAGGATCCGCAAAGCTATGCCACGTCGCAGGCGTTCCAGGACGCGAACCTCATCAAGGATCCGCTGCTGCTGATCCACGGCATGAGCGACGACAACGTCTTCCTCGACAATTCGCTGAAAGTGGTGGCGCGGATGCAGGCCACCGACACGCCGTTCGAGATGATGTTCTATCCGGGCTACACCCACCGCGTCGGCGGGCCGGGGATCAGCGAGCATCTCTGGAACACGATCCTGAACTTCCTCGATGCCAAGGTGAAGGACAAGCCGGCCATGGCCCGCGCCCCGCGCCCCGCGCGGTAACGCGCGCGTGCGGTTCCTCGCGACCTTTCACCTCTGGCCGTTCCTCGACACGGTCGTCAGCTATCTGGCGGCGTTCGTCTTCGGCACGCTGATCGGCGCGGAGCGGCAATATCGCCAGCGCACCGCAGGGCTGCGCACCAACGCGCTCGTCGCGATCGGCTCGGCGGCGTTTGTCGATCTCGGCCAGCGGCTGGGCGGTGACGTCGAATCGATCCGGGTGATCGCCTATGTCGTCTCGGGGATCGGCTTCCTGGGCGCGGGCGTCATCATGAAGGAGGGGATGAAACTCCGCGGGCTGAACACCGCGGCCACGCTCTGGTGTTCCGCCGCGGTCGGTTCGATCGCGGGCAGCGACATGCTGGCGGAGGCGGCGCTGCTCACGCTGTTCGTGCTGGTGGCCAACACCGCGCTTCGGCCGCTGGTCGATGCGATCAACCGCGTGCCCATGGTGGGCCGCACGATCGAGGCGACCTATAGCGTGACCGTCACCGCCGCGGCGCTGGACGCCGGACCGATCGGCGACCTGCTCGTCGAACATCTGGAGGCCGCGCAACTGCTGGTGGCCGAACTCGACGTGATCGAGCGCGGCGAGGACCGGGTGGAGATCGCCGCCACGCTGGTGGCGACCAACGTGGCCACCAGCGAACTGGACGCGATCACCGATCATCTCGCGCGGGTGCACGGCATCGTTCACGCGACCTGGCAGGCGCGCACGCACGATTAGCAAAGCGGTTGGACGCCGCCGCGCAATGACGCTACCGGCGCGCATCATATCGGGAGAATGTCATGGGTTACCGGGTCGTGGTCGCGGGAGCGAGCGGCAATGTCGGACGCGAGATGGTCAACATCCTCGCCGAGCGCGAATTCCCGCTCGACGAGATCGCCGTGCTCGCCTCGTCGCGCAGCCAGGGCGACCAGATCGAATATGGCGACACCGGCAAGATGCTCAAGATCCAGAATATCGAGCATTTCGATCCCGCCGGATGGGACATGGCGCTCTTCGCGATCGGCTCCGAGGCGACCGCGGTCTATGCGCCGAAGTTCGCCGCGGCCGGGTGCACCGTGATCGACAATTCGTCGCTCTACCGGATGGACCCGGATGTGCCGCTGATCGTGCCCGAGGTGAACGCCGCGGCGATCGACGGCTACAAGGCGAAGAACATCATCGCCAATCCGAATTGCTCGACCGCGCAGATGGTCGTCGCGCTGAAGCCGCTCCACGATGCCGCCACGATCACCCGCGTGGTGGTCGCGACGTACCAGTCCGTTTCGGGCGCGGGCAAGGCGGGGATGGACGAGCTGTTCGAACAGAGCCGCAACATCTTCGTCGGCGACCCCGCGACCGCGAACAAGTTCACCAAGCAGATCGCGTTCAACGTGATCCCGCATATCGACAGCTTCCTGGACGACGGATCGACCAAGGAGGAATGGAAGATGGTCGTCGAGACCAAGAAGATCCTCGACCCCAAGATCAAGGTGACGGCGACCTGCGTGCGCGTGCCCGTCTTCGTCGGCCATAGCGAGGCGCTGAACATCGAGTTCCGCGACGAACTGTCGGCCGAGGACGCCAAGCGGATCCTGCGCGAGGCGCCGGGGATCATGCTGATCGACAAGCATGAGGACGGTGGATACATCACGCCGATCGAGGCTGCGGGCGACGACGCCACCTATGTCAGCCGCGTCCGCGAAGATCCGACCGTGGAAAGCGGCCTGTCGCTCTGGTGCGTCAGCGACAATCTGCGAAAAGGCGCGGCGCTGAACGCGGTGCAGATCGCCGAACTGCTCGGGCGGCGGCATCTGAAGAAGGCGTGAGGGCAAGGGGCCGTCACGGTCGATCGTCGGCCGACGGCCCCCGAGCGGCGGTTGCGCGCCATGGGGCGAAGCGCCTATCGCGCGCGGATCATCCCAGCCGAGACCCGTGATGGAACCCAGTTCGACCCGTTTCTTCGACAGCTTCGACGGCACCCGGCTCGCCTGGCGCGAGATGGGCGAGGGGCGGCCGGTGGTGCTGATCCACGGCTATTTCTCCGACGCCGCGACCAACTGGATCCGCTATGGCCATGCGGCGGCGATCGCGGCGAAGGGCTTTCGCGTCGTCATGCCCGATCTGCGCGCGCATGGCGAAAGCGCGAAGCCGCACGACCCCGCGGCCTATCCGCGCGATGCGCTGACGCGCGATGGCCATGCGCTCGTGGCGCATCTGGGGCTCACCGATTATGATCTCGGCGGTTACTCGCTGGGCGCGCGGACGGTGTCGCGGATGCTGGCGACGGGGGCCACGCCGCGGCGCACGATCTTCTCGGGCATGGGGCTGGAGGGGCTGATCGACACCGGCCGCCGCGCCGGGCATTTCCGCAACATTCTCACCCATCTCGGCCAGCATGCGCGCGGCACCCCCGAATGGCTGGCCGAGGCCTTCCTGAAGACCACCAAGGGCGATCCCGTCGCGCTGCTGGGCATTCTCGACACCTTCGCCGACACGCCGCTCGCCACGATCGAAGCGTTCGTCCAGCCAGCGCTCGTGGTGTGCGGCGCGGAGGATGCGGACAACGGCTCCGCGCCGGCGCTGGCCGACGCGCTGCCCGATGCGCGCTATGTCGAAACGCCGGGCGGGCATATGAGCGCGGTGACGAAGCCCGAACTGGGGCGGGCGATCGCCGCCTTCGTCTCCGCCTAGGGCGTGATGACGTCACGTTGATCCGGTCGCCCTGAGCTTGACGAAGGGCCTGTGCCGCATGCGAAGCCGCGCGTGGAGAGCGTGCTTCGACAGTTTCGGGACGAACGGATCTGGAGACCGGATCAACCTAAGGTCATCAAACCCTGTGGCTTATTCGGGCACCGTGCCTTCGTCGGCGATCCCGGCTTCGAACGATCTGGACGAATCGCTGCCATCCGCCTGATGCGCGCCCTTGCCTGCAGGTGGGGGCGGCGGTGTCTCGGCCTTGGGCTTGGGCGTGCTGCCCTTGAGCGTGAAGAGCGCGGCGGCGGCAGCACCGGCAGCGGCGAGGCCGCCCGCGATCGCGGCGGCGCCCCATTTGCCGCCCAGCTTCTCGGTCGCTCTGGCCGCGCCGGACTTGGCCGCCGGCTTGGCGGGGGTGCGCGGAGTCGCGCGCTTGGTGGAGCGCGGCTTCGGCGTCTTCGCGGCCGCTGGCTTGGTGGTGGCGGGCTTGGCGGCCGGTTCCGATGCGGCGGCCGCCGTGGTCGGGGCCTTTGCGGCGGATGGCTTGGCGGTCGCTGTGCGTGGCGCGGCTGCCTTTACGCCGGTCTTGCGCGGCGCGCGCCGCGGCGCGGTGGGCTTGGGCGTGACCGACTTGGGCGTGTCGTCCGTCGGCGGTTCGGGGGTGTCGGCCATCATGCTACTCCCTGATTGATTGCGCATCCGAAACGCACCACCCGCCCATCGGGTCCGGATCAGCGGAACGGCGGCTCGTCGAACGCCCGCAGCTTGCGGCTGTGGAGCTTGGGGCCTTCGCGGCGCAACTGCTCGCACGCTTCGATCCCGATCCGCATGTGTTCGCTGATCGCGCGTTCGTAGAATCGGTTCGCCTGGCCCGGCAGCTTCAGTTCGCCGTGCAGCGGCTTGTCGGACACGCACAGCAACGTCCCGTAAGGCACGCGAAACCGGTAGCCCTGTGCCGCGATCGTCGCCGATTCCATGTCGATCCCCACGGCGCGCGACAGCGAGAAGCGCAGCGCCGAGCGCGAATAGCGCAGTTCCCAGTTACGGTCGTCCGTCGTCACGATCGTGCCGGTGCGCAGGCGGCGTTTCAACTCGTCGCCCGACTGGCCCGAGACGATCTCGGCGGCCTTGGCCATCGCCACCTGCACCTCGGCGATGGCGGGCACCGGGATCTCGGGCGGCAGCACGTCGTCCAGCACATGATCGTCGCGCAGATAGGCGTGCGCCAGCACGTAATCGCCGATCCGCTGGCTGGGGCGCAGCCCGCCGCAATGGCCGATCATCAGCCACGCCTCGGGCCGCATCACCGCCAGATGATCGCAGATCGTCTTGGCGTTGGAGGGGCCGACGCCGATGTTCACCAGCGTGATGCCGGTGCCGTCCGCTGCCATCAGGTGATAGGCGGGCATCTGGTGGCGCCGCCACGCGCTGTCGCTGATGAGCGCGTCGGGATCGTCGCCCGCGCGCATCATCACCCCGCCCGCGCCCGACAGCGCGGTGTAGCGCGATCCGTCGCCCAGTTGCGCCACCGCCCAGCGAACGAATTCATCGACATAGCGGTGATAGTTGGTGAACAGCACGAAGCGTTGCGTATGCTCGGCAGGCGTGCCCATATAGTGCCGCAACCGCGCCAGGCTGAAATCGGTGCGCAACGCGTCGAACAGCGCGAGCGGCCGGGTGTCGTCGTTCGCGATCCACAGGCCGTCGGCGATCTCGTCGCCGATATGCGCCAGTTCGGTCGCGGGAAAATGCCGCGCGAGATCGGCGGCGGACACCTGATCGAGGCTGAGCGCATGGCCGGGATCGAGCACATAGGGGAAGGGGATTTCCTGCCGCCCTTCGACCGCCTCTACCGCAACGTCGTAATCCTCCATCAGCAGCGTCAGTTGCTCGATGAGATAATCGGCGAACAGGCCGGGCTTGGTGACGCTGATCCGGTAGTCGCCCGGCGTCACCAGCCGCCCGAACGAGCGCATCGGCGCCGGGCGGCTGTCCTGCCCGCGATAGGTGAGGCGGATTTCGGGATAGGCGAAGCTGCCGTCCGAGCGGGCGATCGGATCGGGCACGGTGCCGGTAGTGAGATAGGCGGTGAGCGCCGCTTGAAGGCGCTCCACCGAGGCGCGGTAGAGACGGTCGAGTTCGGCGACGATCCGGGATGCGGAAACCATCGCGGATCGTTACGCGCGCCACATGACGCTGGCAAGACGGGGGACAAGTCGGGCGCCGGCTGCGGCCGACGCCCGATCGGCTCAGATCTCCTCGAGCAGATGCTCGGCCGAGCTCACCTTGAATTCGCCCGGTGCCTCCACGTTCAGCTGGGTCACCACGCCGTCCGTCACCAGCATCGAATAACGCTGGCTGCGCGTGCCGAGGCCGAAGCTGGAGCCATCCATCGTCAGGCCGATCGCCTCGGCGAAGGTGCCGTTGCCGTCCGCCAGCATCGTCACGCCGTCAGCGTCGTTCTGCTTCGACCAGGCGCCGAGCACGAAGGGATCGTTCACCGCGGTGCATGCAATCTCGTCCACGCCCTTGGCCTTCAGCGCATCGGCCTTGTCGAGATAGCCCGGCAGGTGCTTGGCCGAGCAGGTGGGGGTGAACGCCCCCGGCACCGCGAACAGCGCGACGGTGCGGCCGGCGAAATAGCTGTCGGTATCGACCTGATCGGGGCCGTCGGGCGTCACCTTGACGAGGGTGGTGGAAGGAATGCGGTCGCCGACGCTGATCGTCATGAGGAATCTCCGTGGTCGCCGCGGGGTGGTGCGGCGGCGCCTAGTTCGGGCGCGCGGCGTCGCTTTGCAAGCGCTCGCCGCATGGCCGAGGCAGGGCAGGCGGTGATTCGACGGCAGCGAGCTACGCCAGCCGCCAGTCCCAGCCGAGCGGATCGCCGTCCATCACCTCGACGCCATCGGCGATCAGCCGGTCACGGATCGCATCGGAGCGCCGGAAATCCTTGGCGGCGCGCGCTTCGCGGCGTTCGGCCAGCGCCGCGGCGATATCGGCCTCGTCGATCGTCGCCTGCGCCGGGCGGACGCGCAGCGCCGCGCGCGTGAGGTTCGCCAGATCAAGCCCCAGCACGGCGTCGAAATCGGCCAGCGCAGCCATGCGGTCGGCCGCGGCGATCCGCTTGTCGGCCAGCATCGCATCCAGCACCGGCAGCGCGCGCGGGGTGGCGAGATCGTCCGAGATCGCCGCGTCGAGCTGCGCGCGATAGGCGTCGGCGCTCCCTGTCGCGGGGCCCGGCGGCCGGTCGCGCAGCGCCGCCACCGTTTGCGCGAGCCGCTTCAGCCGCGTGGTGGCCGCGGCGAGATTATCCCACGAGAAATCCAGCTCCGACCGATAATGCGCCTGAAGGCACATCAGCCGATAGGCGAGCGGGTGGAAGCCGCGATCGACCAGCGTCTTGAGCGTCAGGAAGTCGCCGGCGGATTTCGACATCTTTCCGGTGGCTTGCACCAGGAAGTTGTTGTGCATCCACAGGTTGGCGCCGGTGTCCGCGCAGCCGCAATGCGCCTGGTTTTGCGCGACCTCGTTGGGATGGTGGATCTCGCGGTGATCGATCCCGCCGGTGTGGATGTCGAAGCGTTCGCCGAGATATAATTTGCTCATCACCGAGCATTCGAGATGCCAGCCGGGCGCGCCGCGGCCCCAGGGCGAATCCCATTCCATCTGCCGGTTCTCGCCCGGCGCGCTCGTCCGCCAGATCGCGAAATCCTGCGGATGGCGCTTGCCCGCCACCGCCTCGATCCGCCCCTCGCGCGCGTCGTCGCCGGAGCGTGCGAGGCGCCCGTAATCGGGCACGGTGCTGGTATCGAAATACAGGCCGTCGGGCAGGCGGTAGCAATGCCGATCCGCGATCGCCTCGGCGAACGCGATCATCTCGGCAATGTGGTCGGTCGCCAGCGGAAAGCGCGCGGGCGGCCGGATGTTGAGGTCGGTGAGATTCTGCTTGAAGGCTTCGGTGTAATGCTTTGCGATCGCCCAGATATCCTGGTTCGCCGCGCGCGCCGCGGCCTCCATCTTGTCGTCGCCGACATCCGCATCCGAGGTGAGATGGCCGACATCGGTGATGTTGATGACGTGGGTGAGCGTGCCCCAGCCCATCGCGGCGGCTTTCCACGTCAGCGTGCGCGACAGCGTGTCGGTGAAGACATAGGCGCGCAGATTGCCGACATGCGCGTAATTGTAGACGGTCGGCCCGCACGAATAGACGCGCAGGTCGGCGGGATCGATCGGCGCGAACGTCTCGGTCGCGCGGGTGAGGCTGTCGTAGAGGGTAAGGGGCGTCATCGGCATGGCCATAGCGGGCCGCCGCGGCGCCCGCAAAGGGGCCCCGGCCAGACAGGGGGGACTGGCCGGGGCAGCGCGGCGACAGGGGGGACGCCGCGCATCTCGTGTGGCGGCTAGCGCGCGATGCCGATCACCGCGGTGGCGGTATAACCGGCGGCGACGCTGCCGCTGAAGCTGGGGGTCTGCACCGCGATCTGCGCGGCGGTGTTGTCGCCGAAGACATTGTCGTTTGCGGTGGTCACGCTGGCGAAATTGGTCTTGCTCGACGGATAGGTGGTGGTGTCGGAGAACACCGTGTTGCACACCGCGGCCGGCATCGCGAACTGGCTGGTGAGCAGCGCATATTTGCCGCTCGTCGCCGCGGTCAGGCTTGAATACACCTCGAAATGCATGTGCGGGTAGCGGCCCGAATAGCAGCCCGGGAAGATCGTCGTGAAGCTCACCTGCCCCGACGCGTTCGTCACCTGGACGCCGCGCAAATAGCTTTCGGCGGGCGCCGAATAGAGCGAGTAATTGCCCTGCCGGTCGCAATGCCAGAGATAGATGGCATAGCCAGCGAGCGCGCCGCAGCTCGCATTCACGTCGACCAGCGTGAGCGTGAGCGTCACCGCCACGCCCGTTGCGACCGTCGTCGTGCTGATGAAGCTCGAGCGGATGTCGCTGCGCACGATGCCCGATACCGGCAGGATGTTCGAGGTGGAGCCGCTGGCGGTGTTGGTGCCGTCGGCGGGATAGGGGCCGGCGGTTTCCGTCGGGTCGGCGATGCACGCACCCGTCGTGGTCGTCGTGGCGGTGGCCGTGGGCGTTGCGGTCGGCGTGGCGCTGGCGGTCACGACGCTGACGCTGCTGCTCGTCTCCGTCTCGCCGCTGCTGCCGCCGCCGCAGCCCGCCACCAGTGCGGCGGTGCCGGCACCGGCGAACCAGCGGAGCGCACGGCGACGCTCGATCAGCCGGTCCATGACGCCCAGATCATGCGCGAGGCCGTGGTCGTGGTCGTCGTCGTCGTGGTGATGCATGATGGGCCCCCGGGGCGTTGCTGTCCCGATCGGCTATCATGGCCCCGCATTTCGCCGCGATGTCGGCGCGCTGCACGAATGTTTCGCGATGTGTCAGTCGGACAGGGGCAGCGTCACGCGGGCGATCGCCCCGGTAACGCCGTTCTCCAGCGTCGCGGTGCCGGCGTGGCGCGTCGCGATCGACCGGACGATGGCGAGGCCGAGGCCGGTGCCCCCGGTCGCGCGGTTGCGCGATTTCTCGCCGCGGACGAACGGATCGAACAGCCGATCGGCTGCGGCGGGATCGATTCCCGGTCCGTGATCGGCGATGGTCACCACCACCGATCCGCTCTGCAGCGCCCAGGCGACATCGGCGCGATCGCCATAGCGCACCGCGTTCTCGATCAGGTTGGCGAAGAGCCGGCGGAGCGCGACGGGTTCGCCGCGCACCCGCACCCGGGCCCCCGGCACGATCGCGACCGGAGCACCACCCGCCGCCATATCGTCCACGAGCGAATCGAGCAGGCTGCCCAGATCGACTCGCAAGGCGGGCCGCTCGCCCGATTCGTCGCGCGCGAAGGCGAGCGTCGCGGCGATCATCGCGCGCATCTCGTCGATATCCGCCGAGGCGCGGCCATGCGCGGGCTCGGGCAGTTGCTCGATCCAGAAGGCGAGGCGGGCGAGCGGCGTGCCCAGATCATGCGCGATGCCGCCGAGCATCGCGGTACGCGCCTCCGCATGGCCGGCCAGCCGCGCGTGCATCGCCTCCACCGCGCGCGTGAGTTCGCGCACCTCGCGCGAGCCGCCATGGGGAAGCGGCGGCAGCGCGGCGCCCGCGCGCGCCTGTTCGGCGGCGCGCGCCAGCCGCCGCAACGGCCGCGAGATCGCACGCGCGAGCGCGAAGGCGGGGATGGAGAGCGCAAGGACGGCCGCGAGCATCGCCGCCATCGTCACCCAATGCCACCGCGTGAGGAACGGGCGGTGCGCGCTCTGGATCACGCGCCAGCCCTGACCCGTGTGAAGCGCGATGGTGAAATCGCCGACCAGGAACGAATCTGCGGCGAACCGGTCGTCCTCGGCGAACACGCGCACGTCCGCCGGTACGACGCCCAGCAACGCCGCGATCGCAGCCTGCCGGCGCGGATCGGCACGTTCGCCGTCGCGGGGTAGGGGCGGGGCTGCGCGCGTCGCCAGCCGCAGGTCGATCGTGCGCGCGGGTGGGCGCATCCGATCCGGCGTCCCGGGTAAGTCAGGCGGCCCGGCCGGCCCGAGTGGCGGCCGCATCTCGGAATCGCGCCATGGATCGGCGGCCACCGCATCGGCGACCTGCCCGGTGCGCAGCGCGCGCGCCACCCCGGCCAGCGCATAGGGGCGCGGCATCGGCGGCGGCCCGCTGAAGGTGACCGCGATGAACACCGCGGTGGCCACCAGCACCGAGGCGATGACCAGCGCGAAGATCGGCCATACGATCGTCCGGCCGCCGGCTGCTCCCGTCACGCCCGCTGGCTCAGCGGCGCTCGACATCGGCCGTGAACATATAGCCTTCGTTGCGGACGGTGCGGATCAGGTCATCGCCGCCGCCGGCGCCGTCGCGCGCCAGCTTGCGACGCAGCCGGCTGATCTGCACGTCGATCGCGCGATCGAAATGCTCGGCGTTGCTGCCGCGAGAATGGTCGAGCAGGAAATCGCGGCCGAGCACCCGGCGGGGATGTTCGACCAGCGTGATGAGCAGCCGGAACTCCCCGTCCGACAGGTTGATGACCACGTCGTCGGGATCGAAAAGCTGCCGCGCCACCGCATCGAGCCGCCAGCCGGCGAAGCGCAGCATCGGCCGCGAGACGCCCACGGGAACGGCGGCTTCGCCCCGATTGGGGCCGCGGCGCAGCACCGAGCGCACGCGGGCGAGCAGCTCGCGCGGGTTGGCGGGTTTGGCGATATAATCGTCCGCGCCCATCTCCAGCCCGACGATCCGGTCCACCTCTTCGCCGATCACCGAGAGGATGATGATCGCCGGGCTGGTCGAGCGGTCGAGCGAGCGGAGGATGCTGAGCCCGTCCTCGCCGGGCATCATGACGTCGAGCACCACCAGCGCATAACGATGCCGGGCGAGCGCCGCGCGCATCGCGCCGCCGTCTTCCGCGGTATCGACGATATAGCCGTGCGCGGCGAGGAACCCGGCGGTGAGTTCACGGATGCCGGGATCGTCGTCGACGATCAGAAGGCGGGTTTCGAGATCCATGGCGGCATCGGGTCCGGCCTGAACGGAAAGGGGCGCTTGCATGAAGCGGGCGTGGCGCCCTTGCGTATCGCGGACATTGCAGTCCTGCAAACTTCCTCTTTCGGGTGACAGGTGTGGCGGTTGCGCCACAGGCGGCGGTTTTCCTTGAAACCGCGTCGCGGCGCTGGTAGGCGCAGCGTTCACACGCCGCGGAGGGCTTCGCGGCGGCTATAGCTATTCGACCGGAGCTTCACGGGTTTATGCAGATCATCGTTCGCGACAACAATGTCGACCAGGCGCTGCGGGCGCTCAAGAAGAAGCTGCAGCGCGAGGGCGTCTATCGCGAGATGAAGCTTCGCCGGCATTACGAGAAGCCGAGCGAAAAGCGCGCCCGCGAGCGCGCCGCCGCGGTGCGCCGCGCCCGCAAGATGGACCGCAAGCGCGCCGAGCGCGACGGCGCCCGGTAACACCGGCGCCCGCACCGCCGCGCGATCCGGCGCGACGGTGCGGTCTTTGCGACCATATTGGGGCTGCGCCACGGGCGTGGCTCCGGCAGCCTCGGGATCGACTCATGTCCACCGTCACCGCCGTTCCGCTTCGGCCCGTCAAGCGCAGCTATCTGATCTATCTGTGGATCGGCATCGCGCTGGCGGTGATCGGGGCGGTGGCTCTGGCGCAGCAGAGCGATCCGGCGCTGCTGCGCGAATCGCGCGGCAGCAACGTGGTGACGACGGCATCGGGCCTGAAATATCAGGTGCTGGCGCCGGGTGCGGCCACCGGCCCCAAGCCGACCGACGCCGATGTGGCGCTGGTGAACTACGAGGGCCGGCTGATCGACGGCAAGACCTTCGACAAGTCGCAGCAGCCGACTCCGATGCCGGTGTCCGCCGTCGTGCCCGGCTTTTCCGAAGCGTTGAAGCTGATGGGCAAGGGGGCGAAATACCGCTTCTGGCTGCCGCCGTCGCTCGGCTACGGCCCGAACGGTGCGGGTCCCATTCCGCCCAATGCCACTTTGGTGTTCGACGTCGAGCTGATCGATTTTCTGCCCGCCGCCGTCGTCCAGCAAATGCAGGCGCGCCAGCGGATGATGCAGGGTGCGGGTGGCGGCATGCCTGGCGGCGCGATGCCCGGCGGCGCCGTGCCGGGTGGTGCTCCCGCCCCCGGCCAGCCCTGAGCGGACGATCCTGAGCGGACGATCCTGATCGGATGAGCGGGGCGCTCCACCTGGGTGGAGCGCCCCGTTTTCGTTTTACGCGACGCCGTCAAACGTTGATGGCATGAGCTTGATCCCACCAAGAGATCCGTTCGTGCTGAGCCTGTCGAAGCATGCTCTCCACAGGCGTGCCTTTGCCGTCGGAACGGCCCCTTCGACGCGCTCGGGGCGAACGGATCGAATTAACGTCTTCGGCTCTAGCTCGCGAGGCGCAGCCGCCCGGTAGGTGCGGGCTGATCGGGCCAGATGCCGCGCGTGTCGAGCACCGCGATGCCGGCGCGTTCCTCGGCGGGCACCGACCGGAACACGTCGTGATCGACGAGCACGATCATCGTCGCGCAGGTCTCGATCGCCAGATCGATATCGGCGAGCGTCGCGCCCGTGCCCGCGAACGCCGCTGGCAGCGTGGCGGCATAGGGCTCCACCACGCGCACGCGTTCGCCGAAGCGTTTGGCCAACGCCAGCGAGACCTTCAGCGCGGGGCTTTCCCGGAAATCGTCGATATTCGCCTTGAACGCGAGGCCCAGGCACGCGACCGGACCGGGTGTCGCCTCGATCAGCGCGGCGGCGCGCGCGATCACATGATCGACCTTGGTGTCGTTCACTTCGCGCGCGGTGCGGATCAATGGCGTGTGCGCCGGATCGGCATGCACCAGGAACCAGGGATCGACCGCAATGCAATGCCCGCCGACGCCGGGGCCGGGCGACAGGATGTTGACGCGCGGATGACGGTTGGCCAGGCGGATCACGTCCCACACGTCCACCCCCATCGTGTCCGCCACCAGCGAGAGTTCGTTGGCAAATGCGATGTTGACGTCGCGATAGGCGTTCTCGGCCAGCTTGGTCATCTCGGCGGCGCGCGCCGTGGTGGTGACGCAGGCACCGCGCACGAAGCGGCGGTAGAAGGCCAGCGCCTTCCTCGCGCATCGCGGCGTGATCCCGCCGATCACGCGATCATTGTCGATCAGCTCGACCAGGATGCGGCCGGGCAGCACGCGTTCGGGGCAATAGGCGATCGCGATATCCGCCTGCTCGCCGGTGCGGCCGGGGACGCGCAGATCGGGGCGCAGCGTCGCCAGCAGATCGCGGACCTGTTCGGTGGTGCCGATCGGCGAGGTCGATTCGAGGATGACGGTGTCGCCCGCCTTCAGCACCGTCGCCACGCTGGTGGCGGCCTGAAGGACATAGGCGATGTCGGGGCGGTGATCGTCGGCAAAGGGCGTGGGCACCGCGATCACGAATATGTCGGCCGGCGCGATGGCGGTCGACGCGCGCAGGCTGCCGCGCGCGACCACGCCCGAGACGAGGCCGTCGAGATCGACCTCCTCGATATGCACGCGGCCCGAATTGACGGTGTCGACCACGCTCTGCGTGACGTCGACGCCGAGCACGCGCGCGCCGGTCCGCGCGATCACCGCGGCGGTGGGCAGGCCGATATAGCCGAGGCCCAGCACCGTGACGGTCAGTTCAGTATCCGAAATCATCCGCCACGATCCTTGCGATACGCGCCGCGGCGTGGCCGTCGCCGAACGGGTTATGGGCGCGGGCCATCGCGGCATAGGCCGCCTTGTCGTCCAGAAGCGTGAAGACTTCGGAAACGATCCGATCGGGGTCGGTGCCCACCAGCCGCGCGGTGCCGGCGGCGATCCCTTCCGGGCGTTCGGTCGTCTCGCGCATCACCAGCACGGGCTTGCCGAGCGCGGGCGCCTCCTCCTGCACGCCGCCCGAATCGGTCAGCGCCAGATCGCATAGCGACAGCGCGCGGACGAAGTGCGGGTAATCGAGCGGCGCGATCCGTGCGACGTTCTGCCGGTCGCCGAGCACGGCATCCATCACGCGGCCGACTTCGGGATTGGGGTGCATGGGGAACAGCACCGCGAGATCGTCGCGCGCGGCGATCCGCCCGATCGCCTCCGCGATCCCCGCCATGCCGTCGCCGAAATTCTCGCGCCGGTGCGTGGTGACGAGCACGATGCGTTTGCCCGCGAACCGCGCGGCGATCGCCTCCAGGTCGCCGGCGATCGCGGGATCGGCCGCGATCCGCGCGCGCGTCCAGTCGAGCGCGTCGATCACCGTGTTACCGGTGACGTGCACGGTCGCAGGGTTCAGTCCCTCGGCGATCAGCGCGGCGGCGGCGGTGTCGGTGGGGGCGAAATGCCGGTCGGCGATCGGGGCGACGATGCGGCGGTTCACCTCCTCGGGCCAGGGGTGATAGATGTCGCCCGAGCGCAGCCCCGCCTCGACATGGCCGACCGGCACGCGGCGGTAATAGGCGGCGAGCGCGCCGGCCATCGCGGTGGCGGTGTCGCCCTGCACCAGCACCCGGTCGGGCCGCTCGGCATCCATCACCTCGCCCAGCCCGGTGAGCAGCCGCGCGGTGAGCCGGTCGAGCGATTGCCCCGGCTCCATCACGTCCAGGTCGATATCCGGCATGAGATCGGCGATGCGCAGCACCTGATCGAGCAGCCCGCGATGCTGCGCGGTCACGCAGGTGCGCACCCGCAGCCCCGGCGTCGCCGCAAGCGCGCGCACCACGGGAAACAGCTTGATCGCTTCCGGACGGGTGCCGAAGATGACGAGAACGGTCTTGGTCATCCGCCTGCCTTAGCCGCCGGTGTTTAAACCCGGGTCAATGCGCATCAAATTGCGTGCGCCGTCTATGGGCGATAAGCGGTCGCGAGACAATTTGCCGAGATGGGTAGCGAATGACGATCAAGCGTGTGCGCAAGGCGGTGTTCCCGGTGGCGGGTCTCGGTACGCGCTTTCTGCCTGCGACCAAGGCGATGCCCAAGGAGATGCTGACCGTCGTCGACAAGCCGCTGATCCAATATGCGGTCGAGGAAGCGCTGGCGGCGGGGATCGAGCAGATCATCTTCGTCACCGGCCGCGGCAAATCCGCGCTCGAGGATCATTTCGACATCTCCTACGAGCTCGAGGCGACGATGCGCGCGCGGGGCAAGTCGCTCGGCGCGATCGAGGGCATCCGGATGCCGCCGGGCTCGCCCGTCTATATCCGCCAGCAGGAGCCGCTCGGGCTCGGCCATGCGGTGTGGTGCGCGCGCCATATCGTCGGCGACGAGCCGTTCGCGGTGCTGTTGCCCGACGAGCTGATGGTCGGCACGCCGGGCTTCATGGCGCAGATGGTCGAGGCCTATGACCAGGTGGGCGGCAACGTCATCGGCGCGCTCGAGGTGGCGGCGTCGGAGACCGACAAATACGGCATCATCGCACCGGGCGAGCGGCGCGGCCGGCTGACCGAGGTGACGGCCCTGGTCGAGAAGCCGGCGGCGGGCGCGGCGCCGTCCAACCTGATGATCCCCGGGCGCTACATCCTCCAGCCCGAGGTGATGCGCATCCTCGACGGCCACGAGACCGGTGCGGGCGGCGAAATCCAGTTGACCGACGCGATGGCGCAGCTGATCGGCCGCCAGCCTTTCCACGGCTTCACTTTCGACGGCCGGCGCTTCGATTGTGGGGACAAGGCAGGCTATATCCACGCCAATCTGGCGCTGGCGTTGGCGCGCGACGATATCGGCCCCGACGTCCGCGCGTTCGCGCAGGCGCTGCTGGCCTAACTGCCACAGCCCGCGCAGCCGGGGTCCTTGGGCAGACGCAAGGTCCGGAAGCGGAGCGCGAGCAGGTCGACGAGCAGCAGCTTGCCCGCGGCTTCGTCGCCGAAGGGTGCGATCGCGCGCATCACCTCCAGCGCAGCGAGGCTGCCGAGGATGCCGGTGACGGGCCCGAGCACGCCGTCCTCGGCGCAGCTCGTCTCGGCGCGTTCGGGAGTCTCGCCGACGAAGCAGCGATAGCAGGGCAGGACGGGTTCCCAGCCGCGATAGACGCCCAATTGTCCCTCGAACTGCCCGACGGCGGCGGACACGAGCGGGATATGTGCGGCGAACGCCGCATCGGCGACGGCGAAGCGGGTGGCGAAATTGTCGCAGCCGTCGAGCACCACGTCGACACCGGCCAGCAGCGTGGCAGCATTGGCCGGGTCGATCCGCACCGCCACCGGCTCCACGGCGACATGCGGGTTGATCCGCCGGGCGGCGGCGGCGGCGGCCTCGACCTTGGCCGTGCCCGCGTCGTCGCTGACGAAGATCGTCTGGCGCTGAAGGTTGGAGGGCTCGACGCGGTCGTCGTCGATCAGCCGCAGATGGCCGACGCCGGCCGCGGCGAGATACTGGATCGCGGGCGAACCGATGCCGCCAGCGCCGACGATCGCCACGCGCGCCGCCTTCAGCCGGGTTTGCCCTGCGCCGCCGAATTCCTTCAGCACGATGTGGCGGGCGTAGCGATCGAGTTCGTCGTCAGAGAGCGGTGGCGTCATGGCCCCCATGTGAAGCTGAGCGTGGTGCGATACCAGCCCTCGCCGCCCGCGCTCCCCGTATCGATGTTGCTGCGCGCCATGCTGAGCAGGATGCCGGCGGCATATTGCTCGACCGTGGGGCAGCCGATCGCGCGGGGCACGATTCGCTTCACCTGCCCCGCGGGCGAGGCGAGCACGGCGAAATCGACCGTCAGCATCGTGCCCGTCCATGTGCAGCGCCCGGCCGCGATCTCGCTCGCGACATAGGCGGCGGCCTCGGGCGCCTGCGCGACGGGCCGGCGCAGCATGAGCGGCGGCAACCGGCTCCAGTCCTGCGGCGGCGCGAGCATGGCGGGGAAGGGTGCCTGTGCCGCCGGCGCGGCCGACGCCTGCGGGAGCACCGCCTGGAGGGTCAGCAGGATCGCGGCGATGGTCATCGTCCGGTCGAGCCGAAGCCGCCGGCACCGCGCGCGGTGTCGTCCAGCGCGCCCACCTCGTAGACCGTCGCCGGGGTGACGATCGCCGGGACGAGCTGCGCGATCCGTTCGCCGCGCGTCACCACGAAGGGCTCGCTGCCGAGATTGGCGAGGATCACCTTCACCTCGCCGCGATAGTCGCTGTCGATCGTGCCGGGCGTGTTGAGGCAGGTGACGCCGTGCTTGAGCGCCATGCCGGAGCGGGGCCGCACCTGCACCTCATGACCCTCCGGAATGGCGATCGCGAATCCCGTCGCCACCGCCGCGCGGGCGCCGGGCGCGAGCGTCAGCGTCTCGGCGGCGACGATATCGAGCCCGGCCGCGCCCGACGTGGCATAGGCGGGCAGCGGCAGATCCGCGCCATGGGGCAGGCGCTGGAGGCGGAGGCGGATGGCTGTCATGAACGCTCCAGTTCGGTGGCGATCCGATCGACCAGTCGGGCAGCGACGGCGGACTTCGCCAGCCGCTCCCAGCTTTCGGTGCCCTGCCCGGTGACGAGATGTACGCTGTTGCTGTCGGTTCCGAAAACGTCGGACGAAACGTCGTTCGCGACGATCCAGTCCGCACCCTTGCGCACGCGCTTGGCGGCGGCATGCTCCAGCAGCGAGTCGGTTTCCGCCGCGAAGCCGATCACCAGCCGGGGCCGCTGCGCGCCGCGTGCCAGCCCGGCGAGGATGTCGGGGTTCTCGACCAGCGTCAGGGTAGGAGGGGCATCGCTCTTCTTCACCTTTCCCGCCGCGGGGACGACGTGCCAGTCGGCGACTGCGGCGACCATCACCGCCATATCGGCGGGGAGCGCGGCATCCACCGCCGCCGCCATCTCGCGCGCGGTCTCGACGTCGATCCGCGTCACGCCGGCGGGGGTGGGCAGGGTCACCGGGCCGGCCACCAACGTGACGCGCGCGCCTGCCTCGGCCAGCGCGGCGGCGATCGCGAAGCCCTGCCGGCCCGACGAGCGGTTGGCGATGTAGCGGACGGGATCGATCGGCTCGTGGGTCGGCCCCGCGGTGACGAGCGCGTGCCGGCCGGCGAGGCGCCGGTCGGGCGCGAGCATCGCCGCGATCGTCTCGGCGATCCGAGCGGGTTCGGGCAGGCGCCCCGGGCCGAATTCGCCGCACGCCATCGCGCCCTCGTCGGGCTCCATCACGCGCACGCCGTCGCCGCGCAGGCGCGCGACGTTGCGGCGGGTGGCGGCATGAGTCCACATGCGTACGTTCATCGCCGGCACCGCGAGCACGGGCTTGTCGGTGGCCAGCAGCAGCGTGGTTGCGAGATCGCCTGCCAAGCCGCCCGCCATCCGGGCGAGAAGATCGGCGGTGGCGGGAGCTACCACCACCAGATCGGCCTCGCGGCTGAGCTGGATATGGCCCATCTCCGCCTCGTCCTTCAGATCCCAGAGGCTGGTATGGACCTGGTCCTCGCTCAGCGCCGCGAGACTCATCGGCGTGACGAAATGGCTGCCGCCCTCCGTCAGCACGCACCGCACCGCATGGCCGCTCCGCTTGAGCAGGCGGATCAGTTCGAGCGCCTTATAGGCCGCGATGCCACCACCGACGATCAGGAGGACGCGTTTCATGCGCGCATCTTAACGCAAGACGCGCGTCACGGTAATCCGTCGCGTGTCGCCGGCCGCGGCGATCAGGTCGCGCATGCCATCGGGCACGAACGCCAACCCCACCAACAGCGTCGGCGCGACGAGCAAGCCCCAGTAGAAGGTGTCCGTCCGCCCGAAGATGCCGAGGATCGCGGCATAGGCGAGGAACAGCGCGAGCATCCGCGCCGCGAGCGGGTCGCGCCACGCCGCCCAGCCGAACAGCGCGAGCCCGACGAGCAGCGATCCGAGCCACAGGGGGGCAAGATCGAGCGCCGTCGCGATCGTCATCGTCTTCACGAAAAAGCCGAAGCCGAGCATGCCTGCCCAGCCAGGCGACGCCGGATCGAGCGGCCGAACCACCGCCGCCACGGCATGCGCGTGAAGCGCCAGCGCGACGCCTAGCACGGCGATCGCGCCGACCCATGCCGCCGCCTCGCGCCGATCGCCGCCGAGCCAGGCGAACGCCGCCATGATCGCGAGATACGGCGCCGCGGTCTCGCGGATCAGCACCGCGGCGAGCCCGAACGCGACCGCTTCGAGCCAGCGGCCGGGGCGCCACAGCGCCAGGCTGAGCGCGACGAGCAGCCCTGCCCAGATCTCGTGGAAATAGGCGAGATCGGCTTGAACGAACGCGACCATGCCGCCCGCGAGCAGCGCCATCGCCACGATCCGCGGCGGCGGCCGCGCGAAGGCAGGCTTCAGCCGCGCATACCAGGCGAGCATCACGCCCAGCGCCAGCCCATAGAGCAGGATCCTGACCGCCACGCGCGGCAGCAGCGAGAGCACCACGGCGAGCGTCGGCAGGCGGAAGGTGACGAACGGGCGCAGCGGATAATTGCCGATCCGCAGTGCGTCCGCAGCGACGGCATAATAATTGCCGCCATGGCGCACGCCGTCGACGATCGTCTCGTAGAGCACGACATCGGCCTGATCGTCGCCGCGCTTCGCCGGATCGTGGCTCGCCGCGGGCGGCCCCGGCGTGGCGAGCGCCAGCCATGTCGCCAGCAGCAGCAGAGCGAGCAGCGCGAGCCGGATCCGTGCCTGCGTGCGTGTGAGCGCGGCGAAGCGCGACGGGATCGCGAGCCAGAGGGGGCCGGAGGGACGGCGCACGCTTTGCCTTCGCGGCCTAGCGCAGCGCCGCGAAGGTGGCGATCACCCCGGCCGCGGCGCTCAGCGCGGCGAGCAGCGCATAGCGCCAGCCGCCGCCGATCCGCACCACCTGCACCTCGGCAAGCGGCAGATCGGGCGGCGCGCCGCCGGGCGCGGGATAGCGCGCCTCGATCCGGCGGACGAGTTCGGGCAGCCGGGCGATCGTGCGCAGATCGGTGACGATCCGGTCCGCCACCGCCGCCTCGGGGCCCAGCTCGCCGCGAATCCATTCGCGCACAAAGGGTTCGGCGGTCACCCACAGGTTGATGTCGGGATCGAGCCGGGTGGCCACGCCCTCGACCATCACCATCGTCTTCTGCAGCAGCAGCAGATGCGGCTGAGTCGCCATGTCGAATTCGCGCGTGATCGAGAACAGCCCGTCGAGCATCATCCCGATCGACATGTCCTTCACCGCCATGCCGCGCATCGGCTCGCCGACCGCGCGCAGCGCGGTGGCGAACTCGGCGACATTGTGGTGCGCGGGCACATAGCCCGCCTCGAAATGGATCTCCGCCACGCGTTTATAGTTGCCGGTGATGAGGCCGTAGAGGATCTCGGCCAGCCACACGCGTGCGCGCCGGTCGATCCGGCCCATGATCCCGAAATCGATCGCGGCGATCCGCCCTTGTCCGTTGGCGCCGGGCAGCGCGAACAGATTGCCCTGGTGCATGTCGGCGTGGAAGAATCCTTCCGCGATCGCCTGACGCAGAAAGGCGTGGACCAGCGTCTCGGCCAGCTTCGTCATGTCGTATCCGGCCGCGACCAGCGCGTCCCGATCGGACAGCTTGATGCCGTCGATCCATTCGAGCGTCATCACCTTGGCCGTGGTGCGCTGCCAGTCGATCGCGGGCACGACGAAATCGGGCTCCGCCGTCATCAGCTCGGCGAGTTCGGAGGCGGAGGATGCCTCGCGCATCAGGTTCAGCTCGCGCAAGGTCCAGCGCTTGAACGTCTCGATCACTAGGCGCGGTCGCAGGCGGCGCGCGTCGCCGCCCATCGCCTCCAGTTGCGCGGCGGCCCATTGGTAGGTGTCGATCGCGCGGGTGAAATCGGCTTCCACTCCGGGCCGCAGCACCTTGACCGCCACCTGCCGCCCGTCGGTGGTGACGGCGCGGTGGACCTGCGCGATCGAGGCGGCGCCGATCGGCTCCTCGTCGATCGTGGCGAACAGCTCGGCGGGGTCGCGGCCGAAGCTCGCGCGCATCGCCGCGTGGATCGTGGCATAGGGCACGGGCGGCAGCCGGTCCTGCAGGCGCAAGAGATCGTGCGCGGCATCCTCGCCCACCAGATCGGGCCGCGTCGCGAGCGTCTGGCCGAGCTTGATCGCGGCCGGGCCGATCGCCTGGAAGGCATCGGCGTAACGCGGCACCTTGGGCACGCGCGCACCGATCCGCGCGATCCGCGCCAGCCGCCGCACGCCGGCAGGCGCGTTCGGATCGCGCTCCAGTCCCAACAGCGCGCCGTGGCGCGCCAGCGTCCGGCCCCAGCGGAGCAGCCGCCAGCCATGAACGACCGACGACGTCATGCGAACGGGGCTCGGGTCAAATCTTCCAGCCGCTGTGGATCGCGACGAGGCCGCCGAGGATCGGCTCGACGCGCGTGTTCACGAAGCCGGCGTCGCGGATCATGCCTTCGAACTTCGGCATGTCGGGAAAGCGGCGGATCGATTCGATCAGGTAGCGATAGCTGTCTGCGTCGCGCGCGAGCAACTGGCCGAGCTTGGGCACCAGCTTGTGCGAATAGGCGTCATACACTTCGGCGAAGCCCGGCCACTGCGTCGTGGAGAATTCGAGGCAAAAGAAGCGGCCGCCGCGCTTCAGCACGCGGTGCGCCTCCTTCAGCGCCTTGGGGATGTCGGTCACGTTGCGGATGCCGAACGCGATCGTATAGGCGTCGAAGAACCGATCGGGAAAGGTGAGCACCTCGGCGTTCGCCTCGGTCCACACCAGGCTGCCGGCATTCTCGTCCGTACCGCGCTTCTGCGCGCGGGCCATGCCGACCTCGAGCATCGCCGGGTTGATGTCGGCGACGGTGATCGACGCGCCCGCCTCGGCCATGCGGAAGGCGATGTCGCCCGTGCCGCCCGCCATGTCGAGGATCTGCTCGCCCGCGCGCGGCTTCACGCGGCGGACGAACCGATCCTTCCACAGCCGGTGCATGCCGCCCGACATGGCATCGTTCATCAGGTCGTAGGACGAAGCGACGCTGGTGAAGACGCCGCCCACGCGGGCGGTCTTCTCGGTCGCGGGGATGTCTTCGTAGCCGAAGGGGACGGTGTCGGTCATGCGGTGCGCTGTAGCCGCGCCTTGTGGCGCGGGCAAACGCAACCTAGCTGGCAGGCGTGCCCGAACTTCCCGAAGTCGAAATCACCGTTCGCGGCCTCGCCCCCGTTCTCGAGGGGCAGCGGCTGGTGCGAGTCGAGCCGCGCCGCGCGGATCTGCGCAAGGCGATCCCCGTCGATCTGCGCCAGCGGCTGACCGGCGCCGGCGTCACGCGGCTCCACCGCCGTGCCAAATACGGCCTGATCGACACCGATCGCGGCGACACGATGGTCTTCCATCTGGGCATGTCGGGGCGCTGGCGAGTCGATCCCGGCGCGCTGCTGCCGCACGATCATCTGGTGATCGAAACCGGGGCGGGGCGGTCGCTCGCGCTCAACGATCCGCGGCGGTTCGGCTTCATCGATCTGGTCGAGACCGACGCGCTGGATGCCTATCCGCCGTTCGCGGCGATGGGCCCCGAGCCGCTCGGGCCCGATTTCACCGCGGACCATCTTCATGCCCGGCTGCAGGGGCGCGCCGCGTCGATCAAGGCGATGCTGCTCGACCAGCGCGTCGTGGCGGGACTCGGCAACATCTATGTGTGCGAGGCGCTGCACCTCGCCCGGATCGCGCCGTCGCGCGCCGCAGGGCGGATCGCCCTATTCCGGCTCGAGCGGCTGGTCGAGGCGGTGTGCGCGGTGCTGACGGCGGCGATCGCGGCGGGGGGTTCCAGCTTGCGCGACTATGTCCGCCCCGACGGCGAACTCGGCTATTTCTCGAAGCAATGGCGCGTCTATGGCCGCGAGGGCGAGGCGTGCGGCTGCGGCGCCACCGTCCAGCGGCGAGTCGAGAATGGCCGCTCCACCTTCTGGTGCCCCGCCTGCCAGCGTGGTTGACCCGGCGGGGCGGAATGGCTAAGAGCCGCACCTTCGAGAGGGCGTAGGAGCGATCCGGCGCCCCTTTTCATCATTCGAACACCCAGAGGACTTCATGGCGAACACGCCGCAGGCGAAAAAGCGTATCCGTCGCAACGAGCGTCGCGCGGAAGTGAACGGCAACCGCGTCGGGCGGATCCGCACCTTCGTGAAGAAGGTCGAGGCCGCGCTTGCATCGGGCGACAAGGCCGAAGCCGCGACCGCGCTGGCCGCGGTGCAGCCCGAGCTGATGCGTGGCGTCGCCAAGGGCGTGCTCCACAAGAACACCGCGAGCCGCAAGTTCGCCCGGCTGACCAAGGCGGTCACCGCGCTCGCCTGAGCCGCGTCAAGGCTGGTGACAGGATAGCCCGTCGGACCCCGGTCCGGCGGGCTTTTCGCTGTCCGTGAAACACTCTCCCGGGACAAAACGAGAAACCAAGGTTTTCCCGCGATTCGTGATGCTCGCCGCGCGCATACCGCCAGAAAACCGAGTGAAACCAATGGGTTGTGAGATATCCGACGCGTTTCCTCGGCTCTGGCGCGTCAAGCCGGTTTATTTCCGAAATGTGACTTGATCGAACCCCCGACCCGCTCATAACTGCTGCTCCGCCGCAGCGCGTTCGCGCCGCGTCACAAGACTTAGGGGCAAGTCCGAAACGGTTGCGATGCAGCCGGCGGGGGGCTGTGTGTGATCGAGAAACCCGGACCGCGTGGCACCCCCGCGCGGCCGATGATGAGGTGTGCGTGGCCAACTGGCAGGGATCGGCAGCGGCGTTGAGCGAGACCCAGAAGGCCTGGGCTCGTGTGCGCGCCAACCTGCGCGAATCCGCCGGGGCGCGGGTCTATGAGCAATGGCTGAAGCCGATCGAGCTGATCGATGGCGGCGAGGCCGACATGATCCGCCTGGCGCTGCCCTCGGCCTTCGTCACCAACTGGGTGCGCAACCATTATGCGGACCGGCTGCTGCTCGAATTCCGGGCGATCCTGCCACAGATCCGCAGCGTATCGATCGAGACTCGAGTCGCGGGCCCGGCGCCGATCCGTCTCGCCATCCCCGACGACCTGCCCATGGCCGCATCGGCCCCGGCGCCGATGTCGATCCCCGAAGCGGCGGCCCGGCCCGCGGCCGAGCGCCCGCCGCTCGATTCGCGCTTCACCTTCGACCGGTTCGTGGTGGATGCCACCAACCATGTCGCGTTCAACGCCGCCAAGGCGCTGGCCGAGCCCGGCGCGCCGCGGTTCAGCCCGCTCTATCTCCATTCGGGCACGGGGCAGGGCAAGACCCACCTTATGCACGCGATCGGCCATGCGTTTCTTGCCAGCCACCCCGATGCAGTGGTGCTGTGCATGTCGGCCGAACGATTCATGTTCGAATTCGTCTCGGCGATGCGCGCGCGCGACACGTTCGCGTTCAAGCAGCGGCTGCGCGGCGCGGACCTGCTGCTGATCGACGATCTCCAGTTCATCGCCGGCAAGGATTCGACGCAGGAGGAGTTCTTCCACACGATCAACGAGATCATGGGCGCGGGCAAGCGGCTGGTGATCTCCGCGGATCGCTGCCCGCAGGCGCTCGACGGGGTGGAGGCGCGGATCGTCGGCCGGATGGCGGCGGGCCTCGTCACCGACATCAAGCCGCCGGCGCTGCCGCTGCGCCGCGCGATCCTGACGCGCAAGCTCGTCGACATGCCGGGCGCCGCGGTTCCCGACGACGTGCTCGATCTGCTCGCAGGGCGGATCCACGCCAATATCCGCGAACTCGAAGGCGCGCTCAACCGGGTGGTCGCCTATGCGCAGCTCACCGGCGACCGGATCGACCTGGATTTCGCGGTGGCGACGCTGGGCGACGTGCTGCGCGGGGCGCAGCGCCGGGTGACGATCGACGAGATCCAGAAGCTGGTATCGCAGCATTTCGAGCTGAAGCCGCTCGATCTGGTTTCGGCGCGGCGCGCGCGCGCGGTCGCCCGCCCGCGGCAGATCGCGATGTACCTGGCCAAGCGCCTCACCACGCGCTCGCTGCCCGAGATCGGCCGCAAGTTCGGCGGCCGCGACCATTCGACCGTGATCCACGCGGTGCGCCGCATCGAGGAGCTGCGCGAGCAGGACCGCGACGTGGACAGCGCCGTCCGCGTGCTGATGCGCGAACTCGAGGGCTGAGGCCCTCGGGCGCGGCTCAGGTCAGCAAGCCCATCGCGTCCTGCGCTGCCCGAAGCGTCGGGGTGGCAAGCGCCCGCGCCTTCGCCGCGCCCTTGTCGAGAATGGCCTCGATCGCGCCGCGATCGTCGAGCAGGCGCACCATCTCGTCGCGGATCGGCCCCAGCGTCGCGACGGCGAGATCGGCGAGCGCGGGCTTGAACGCGCCGAACCCTTGCCCGGCGAACTGCTCCACCACCGCCTGCGGCGTCCGGTCGGCGAGTGCGGCGTAGATCGTCACCAGGTTGCGCGCCTCGGGCCGGTCGGCGAGCGCCTCCCAGCTGTCGGGCAACGCCTCGGGGTCGGTCTTCGCCTTGCGGAACTTGTCGGCGATGGTGTCATCGCTGTCGATCAGCTTCACCACCGATTGCTCGGACGGGTTGGACTTGGACATCTTGGAGGACGCATCGCGCAGCGACATGATGCGCGGCGCGGCGGCGCTCACCAGCGGCTCGGGCAGCGTGAACAACCCGGTCGCATAGTCCGCGTTGAACTTCGTCGCGATATCGCGCGCCAGCTCCAGATGCTGTTTCTGGTCCTCGCCCACCGGCACATGCGTGGCGTTGTAGAGCAGCACGTCGGCCGCCATCAGCACCGGATAGTCGTAGAGGCCGATGCTCGCGCCCTCGCGGTTCTTGCCCGCCTTGTCCTTGAACTGCGTCATGCGGTTCAGCCAGCCGACGCGGGCGACGTTGTTGAGCAGCCAGGTGAGTTCGCTGTGCGCGGGCACGCGCGTCTGGTTGAACAGGATCGAGCGATCGGGATCGATCCCCGCCGCCACCAGCGTCGCGGTCATCTCGATCGTCTGCGCGCGCAGGTCGGCGGGCGCGATCCATTCGGTCAGGCCGTGAAGATCGGCGATGAAATACAGCGTCTCGCCGCCGGACGCCTGAACCTGGTCCTGCATCGCGACCCATTGTTTCACCGCACCAAGATAATTGCCGAGGTGGAGATTGCCGGTGGGCTTGATGCCCGAAACGACGCGCTGGGTCATGACGATCGGCTCTTGCGCTGGAGGAGGGTGTGGATGTCGCCGAGGCGGAACGCGCCCGTCGCCAGCGTCGCGATCGCATAGACGACGCCGCCGGTGGTGACGAGCACGAGCATCGCGCCCCAGCGTTCGATGCTGCGCCCGGTGACGAAGGGCTGGAACAGCGTATCGAGGAAATACATCGCCACGCCCATCAGCAGCGCGGCCACCAGCAGCCGCCACGCGCGCCGCACCAGCCGCGCATCGGGGGCGAAATGGCCGCGCGCGACGAGCGTGCGGTAGAGCAGGACGACGTTCACCGTGCTGGCGATTGCGGTCGCCAGCGGAGGACCCATATGCTTGAGCGGCACGATGAAGGCGAGGTTGAGGACCAGGTTCACCGCCATCGATGCCATCGCGTAGCGCACCGGCGTCCTGGTGTCCGAACGCGCATAATAGCCAGGCGTCAGGACCTTCACGAGAATGTAGGACGGCAGCCCGATCGAGAAGGCGGCGAGCGCCTGTGCGGTGTAGATGCCGTTCTGCGCGGTAAAATGGCCGTGCTGGAACAGCGCCGCGACGATCGGCCGGCCGCACACGATCAGCGCGACCGTGGCGGGCAGGGTGAGGAACAGCGCGAGCTCCATGCCGCGATTCTGCGTCTCCATCGCCTCGCGCTCCTCGCCCCGGCCGAGCTGGCGCGAGATGGTGGGCAGCAGCACGGTGCCAAGCCCGATGCCGATCAGTCCGAGGGGAAGCTGGTTCAGCCGGTCGGCATAATAGATGTACGACACCGATCCGTGCGCCAGGAACGCGGCGGTGAGCGCGGTCGAGATGACGAGGTTGATCTGAACCGCGCCTGCGCCCGCCGCCGCCGGCCAGATCAGCTTCAGCAGGTGGCGCACGTCCGCATCGAGCCGCGGCAGCCGCAGATGCAGCGTCACGCCCGCGCGCCTGCAGGCATACCAGAGCCAGAGGAGTTGGAGCATGCCCGAGACCGTCACCGCGATCGCCTGGTTGCGCGCGGTCAGCAGCGGCTCGCCATGGAACAGCAGCAGCGCGGCGATCAGCGTCGCGTTCAGCAGGATGGGCGCCGCCGCCGCGATCCAGAAGCGGTGGAGCGAATTGAGGATGCCGCCCAGCAGCGAGACGAGGCTGATGAGCAGCAGATAGGGAAAGGTGATCCGCGACAGCCCGACCGCAAAGGCGAATTGGTCGTGGCCCACATGGTTGAAGCCGCCGGTCAGCGCCCAGGTGACGGGCCAGGCGGCGAGTTCCATCACGACCGTCATCAGGATCAGGACGGGCAGCAGCACCGACAGCGCGCGTTCGGCAAACGAGATGCCGTCGACAAGGCCGTTGCCCGCCGGGTCACCCACCTTGCGGTTGAAGAGCGGGATGAACGCCGCCGAGAACGCGCCTTCCGCAAACAGAGCGCGGAACATGTTGGGGAGGCGAAACGCGATCTGGAACGCGTCCGAGGCGAAGTTCGCGCCCATGTAGCGCGCGAACAGCGAATCGCGGATGAGCCCCAGCACGCGGCTGGCGAGCGTCAGCCCGCCGACCGATCCGAGCGCGCGGTTGAGGTTCATCGGGCCGTCCGCGCGCGTCCGTTCAGGCCTGGCCGAAACCGGCGACGTTGGGCTGCGCGCCCTCGGACTGCTGGACGTAGAGCTGGGCGAAATCGATCGGCTCGAGCAGCAGCGGCGGGAAGCCGCCGTCGCGCACGCAATCGGCGAGCACGCGGCGCGCGAACGGGAACAGCAGGCGCGGCGCCTCGCCCAGCAGGAAGGGCTGGACATGCTCGGCCGGGATGTTGCGCAGCCCGAACAGCCCCGCATAGGACAGATCGACGATGAACGCGACCTGGCCCTCGCCCTCGGCGCGCACCTCGATCTTCAGCGTCACCTCGTGCACCTCCTCGCCCACCTGCGCGGCGGCGATGTTGAACTGCACGTCGATCCCCGGTGCGGTCTGGCTCTGGTAGATGGCGGGTGCGTTCGGATTCTCGAACGACAGGTCCTTCACGTACTGCGAGATCAGGCCGGCGGCCGGGCCGGTGTCCTCGCCATTGGCGAAGGGCTGGTCCACCACGTTCATGCCGGTGTTCTGGTCGTCCATCGCATCGAGTCCTTGGGTGATCGGGTGGAGGGAACGAAGCGGCATCGTCGCGCGTCCGGTTCCCGTTGGATGATCTGGCGCGTAGCAGCGCGCCGGGGACGTTTCAACGGCAAGCCGATTGCGCGATCGCGCTGGCGCTGGGCCAACGGGTTTGAATAGCGGCGCCGTTTCGCCTATATCGGTATGCAAGATCGGAGGCACGGTGTTCTTTGTAGTCCTTCTCGCGATGGTGGCGGGGTTCCTGGCGCTTCGCCTCTATGGCGTGCTCGGCAAGCGTACCGGCCATGAGCAGCAGCCGCTGCCGCGTGCCGCCGAGGATCGCGGTGTCGCGATCGCGGTGCCGCGCACCGTCGACATGGTGCCCGAGGCGCGCGAACCCGCCAACCGCAACATCGACCCCAGGGCCGAAGCCGGGCTGCGTGCGATCGTCGCGGGCGAGCCCGGCTTCGACGTCGCCCAGTTTCTCGGCGGCGCGCAGGCCGCGTACCGCATGGTGCTCGAAGCGTTCTGGAAGGGCGACGACGCGGCGCTCGCCGAACTCGCCCAGCCCGATGTTCGCGCGGCCTTTGCCGATGCGATCGCGGCGCGCGAGGCGGCGGGCGAAGTGCTCGACAACCGGCTCGTCACGATCGAGCGCGCGATGATCGTCGATGCGGGCCTTTCGGGCCGCGAAGCGCGGATCACGGTGCGCTTCGATGCCGACATCGCCGCGGTGACTCGCGATTCGGACGGCATGCTGCTGGCCGGGTCGCTGACCGACGCGGTCGCCACGCATGATCTGTGGACCTTCGCGCGGACGCTCAAGAGCAGCGATCCGAACTGGAAGCTCGCCGACACCGATGAGGCCTGAGGCCGTGCGGCCTGTGCGGATCGTGGCGGCCACGGCGATGGCGCTCGCGCTCGCCGCGTGCGGTGGCCGGATCGTCCCGCCCTCCACCGATTCCCGCACCGTCGCGCGCTCGCCGCGGCTCCCCTATCGGACCGGGGCCGAACGCGCGGGCACGCCCGTCGCGCGCGCGCCGATCGTTCCGTCGACCCCCATGACCGCAACGCCCGTCGTTCCCGTCGTGGGCGCCGGCACCGCGTTTGCGGCGGGGGTCGTCGCCGGGCCACCCGTGGCGTCGCTGCCGATCGACGAGCGCCAGGCCGCAGGAACGGTGACAGCCTTCGCATTATCCTGCCCCGGGCTGATGCGCCGAACGGATGCGTCGGGCCTGACGCGCGGCGCGGACTGGCAGGGTGCCTGCGCGGCCGCCGCCGCGGTCCAGCCGGGCGGTGCGCGGGCGTTTCTCGCGCAATGGTTCGAGACGGTGCAGGTTGGTGACGGCCGTGCCTTCGCGACTGGCTATTACGAGCCCGAGATCGCCGCGTCGCGCGATCGGCGCCAGGGGTATGACGTGCCGATCTATGGCCGGCCGGACGATCTGGTCGATGTCGATCTCGGCCAGTTCGCCGCCGATCTGAAGGGCCGCAAGATTCGCGGCCGCGTCGATCGCACCAATTTCGTGCCCTATTATGATCGCAGCCAGATCGAGCGCGGCGCGCTGGACGGACGCGCGCCGGTGATCGCCTGGGGCGCGGATCCCGCTGCGGTGTTCTTCCTCCAGATCCAGGGCTCGGGCCGGTTGCGGCTGCCCGACGGCGCGATCCTGCGGGTCGGCTATGCTACGCAGAACGGGCGCGATTATACCGGCATCGGATCGCTGATGAAGGCGCGCGGGCTGCTCGGCCCGGGACAGTCGTCGATGCAGGGGATCGTCGCCTGGCTCCACGCGCACCCGACCGAGGGTGCGGCGCTGATGGACGAGAATCGCAGCTTCGTCTTCTTCCGCCAGATCGACGGCGCTCCGCGGGGTGCGCTCGGCTATGCGGTGACCGGCGGCGTCAGCGCGGCGGCGGATCCCAAATTCGTGCCGCTCGGGGCGCCGGTCTATCTCTCGCTCGACCGCGCGGACGCGACGGGCCTGTGGGTCGCGCAGGATACCGGCGGCGCGATCAAGGGCGCGAACCGCTTCGACACTTTCTGGGGTGCGGGCGCGCAGGCCGAGGCGATCGCGGGCGGCATGGCCGGGCGCGGCACCGCGTTCCTGCTGCTGCCGATCGGCACGCTGGCCCGCGCGAGCGGCGGCTATCCGGGAGGGTCGGCGGGTGCGCCCGCTCCACGCTGACGAGGCGCAGCTCTGGGCGCGCGTGATGGCGAGCGTCCGTCCGCTCCGCCCGGCCGCGCCGACGCCCGCACCTGTCGTGGCCACGCCGGCCAAACCCGAAAAGCCGCCCAAGGCCAAGGCCATCCGCACCCCCGTGGTGCCCGCGCCGCCGCCGCTCGCCAAGGCGCCACCGCGCGCGCCGCGCCCCGGCGTCACGCTCGACGGCGGCTGGGACAAAAGGCTGACCAAGGGCGCGGTGGTGCCCGATACCGCGATCGACCTTCACGGCCATACGCTCGCCTCGGCGCACGCGTTGCTCGATGCGGGGCTCGATCGCGCGATCGGCAATGGCGACCGCGTGCTGCTGCTCGTCACCGGCAAGCCGCCGCGGCCCGAAAGCGAACGCCCGCATGCGCGCGGCGCGATTCGCGCGGCGGTGCAGGATTGGCTGATGGCGTCGCGCCACGCCGGGCGGATCGCGGCGGTGCGCGGCGCGCATCCGCGGCATGGCGGGCAGGGCGCGCTCTACATCATTCTGCGGCGGTCGCGCGGCGGATGATGCCTTCGTAGATATCGGCGAGCGCGCGCAGGTCGGCGATCGCCACTGCCTCGTCCACCTTGTGCATCGTTGCGTTGACCAGCCCGAACTCCACCGTCGGGCACAGCTTCGATAGGAAGCGCGCGTCCGACGTGCCGCCGGTGGTGGACAGTTCGGGCGTGATCCCGGTGCGTTCGGCGATCGCCTCGGCGACGATCGTGGACAGCATGCCCGGCGCCGTCAGGAACGCCTCGCCCGACACCCGGCCGGTGACGACCGCGTCGGGCGCGTATTGCAGCGCGAGTTCGCGAATCCGCGTCACCAGCGCCTCGCCCGACTGTTCGTCGTTGAAGCGGATGCTGATCCGCGCCGAGCCGCGCGCCGGGATGACGTTGTGCGCCGGATTGCCCACGGTGATGTCGGTGATCTCGATATTGGACGGCTGGAACCAGCCATTGCCCAAATCGAGCACCAGCGCATCGATCGCGGCGAGCAGCGCCACCAGCCGGGGAATCGGGTTGTCGGCGAGCAGCGGATAGGCGACATGGCCCTGCCGGCCCGTCACGGCGATCGTGATGTTCACCGATCCGCGCCGCCCGATCTTGATCGTGTCGCCCAGCTTGTGCGCCGAGGTCGGTTCGCCGACGAGGCACAGGGCAGGCGCGATCCCGCGCGCGGCCATGCGTTCGATCAGCACCGGCGTGCCAAAAGTGGCGGGCCCTTCCTCGTCGCCGGTGACGATCAGGCCGAGCGTGCCCGCGTCGCTCCGCGCGGCGGCGGCCACGAACGCCGCCACCGCGCCCTTCATATCCACCGCGCCGCGGCCATAGAGCAGGTCGCCGCGGATCGTGCCGTCCGCCACGCTCCAGCCCTCGCCCGGCGGCACCACGTCGAGATGCCCGGCAAAGGCGAGATGCGGCCCGGCGCCCGCCCGCACCGCCAGCAGATTCTCGACCGGGCCATCGGGCGCGTCGCCGGTTACGAACCGGTCGACCGCAAAGCCGATGGGCCGCAGCGCCCCCTCCAATAGGTCGAACACCGCCCCCCGCGCCGGCGTGACGCTCTCGGCCCGCAGCAGCGCCTGGGCCAGCGACAGGGGATCGGTTATCGAGGCGGCATCCGTCATGGGAGGTGGCATTGCCCAAGCTCGATCTGGACACAATCCCGCAGACCACCGCGACCGGCTATCCGGCGGAATATGCAGCCCCCGTGGCGGGGCGCCATTATCGCCGGCTCGCGCCCGTGGCGGGGCTGACGCAGATGGGCGCGAGCCATGTCGTGCTGGAGCCCGGCGCCTGGTCGTCGCTGCGCCACTGGCACGACGGCGAGGACGAGATGGTGGTGATGCTGGCAGGCGAGGCGCTGCTGGTGGACGATGACGGCGAGCATGCGATGCGCGCGGGCGACGTCGCGGCCTTCCCCGCGGGCAGCCCCAACGGCCATCATCTGCGCAACACCGGCACCGGACCCTGCGTCTTCGTCGCGATCGGGGCGGGGCCGGCCAGGGGCGGCGGCTACTCCGATATCGACCTGATCTTCACCGCCGACGGCCGCTATTGCCACAAGGACGGCCGCGATTACGGCACGACGCGGGTCTGAGGCGGATCACTCCGCCGCGGGCTGCTCATAGCGCGCGATCACCCATTCCTCCTCCTGCGCGCCGGCGATCCAATCCTGCATGAAGCGGTGCTGGAGCACGGCATCCATATAGGGCGCGGCGAACCGTGCGATCGGCAGGCCGTAGGTGACGATGCGCGTTACCACGGGCGCGAACATGATGTCCGCCGCGCCGAACGCGCCGAACAGGAACGCCCCGTCGCCGCCGAACCGCGCGCGCGCCTGCGCCCACAATTCCATGATCCGCTGGAGCTCGGCCAGCACATCGGCATCGGGTGCGGCGGGCGCGAAGACCTGGCGCACGTTCATGCTGTGCTTGCGGCGCAGATTGGGGAAGCTCGAATGCATCTCGGCGGCCATCGATCGCGCCATCGCGCGCGCGGGTTCGTCCGCGGGCCAGAACCGGTCGCGCCCCACCTTGTCCGCCAGGTAATCGACGATGGCGAGGCTGTCCCACACCACCGCATCGCCGTCCCACAGGATCGGCACCTTGCCCGACGACGGCGCGAACTCGTCGCCCGCGCGGCGTTTCTCCCAGTCGGCGTCGTACATCGGCACGACGACCTCTTCGAACGGCAGCCCCGATAGCTTGCACGCGAGCCAGCCGCGCAGCGACCAGGAGGAATAGGCCTTGTTGCCGATGATGAGCTTCATGGGCGGCAGGCGTAGCGGGGCGCGCGGGCCGCCGCAACGGATCAACGCATCAACGCAGCTTGGCGATCGACAGTCCGTCCGCCTTGGCGCGGTCCTTCACCGATTCCTCGCTGCGCGTCATTGCCTTGGCGATCGCCTTCAGCGCCATGCCCTTCTTGGCGAGCAGGTGCAGCTTCTGGATCTCGTCCTGGGTCCAGGGCTGGCGGTGCCGCTCGAAGCCTTCCTTGGCCATGTCAGAACATCCTCATTGCGGCGTGACGCCATGGCTCGCGAGCCAGGCCGAGAAGAGCGTGGGCCATTGCGCTGCCGGCAACGCCGGATCGGCATGGAGGCCGAAGCCGTGACCGCCCCGCTCGAACAGATGCGCCTCCACCGGCACGCGCGCCGCGCGGGCGGCGGCCAGCAGCGCGATGCCGTTGTCCGGCGCCACGGTGCGGTCGTCGAGCGCCTGCGCCACGAACAGCGGCGGCGCGGCCGGGGTGATCCGCGCGTCGATCTCGTAGCGCGCGCGGGTCGCCGCGTCGGCGGTGCGGCCGAGCAGGTTGCGATAGGATCCGGTCTGCGGATCACGGCCGATGGTGACGACGGGATAGATCAGCCCGGCGAAGGCAGGCCGCGCCGAATGCGAATCGGCGGCGTCCACCGGCTTGTAGACGCGGTCGTCATGGCCGACGACGAGCGATCCGGCGAGATGGCCGCCGGCCGAGAAGCCGATCGTGCCGAGCCGGCGCGCGTCGATGCCGTAGCGCGCGGCGTTCGCCCGGATCAGCCGCATCGCCCGCTGCGCATCCTGGAGCGGCACGTCGGCGGGGTCCGCCCATCCCTCCTGCGGCAGGCGATAGCCGAGGACGAAGGCGGTGATCCCCTCGCGCGCGAATCGCTCCGCGATCTGCGTGCCCTCGTTCTGGATCGAGACGAAGCCATAGCCGCCGCCGGGCAGGATCAGCATGGCGCGGCCGTCGGGGCGGGCGGGGCGGAAGACGCCGACGATCGGATCGGCGATGCCGCGCAGCCAGAGCTGGCGATGGCCCGGCCGACCCTCCGCGCTGTCATGCGGCACGGGCGGTTCGGCGGGGGCACCGGGCGGGCGGCCGGGCCAGAGGCGGAACGATTCGCGCGGCGGCCAGATCGCGTGATCGCGCGCATCGGCAGGAGATTCCTGTGCGGCGCCGGCCGCCGCGGTGGCGGCGACGCCCAAGCCAATCGCGCTTCCGAGGACGGTACGGCGGTCGATCGGCATGCGTTGGTCCTCGGCTGGGGTCACGCCGCCATCCTAGGCGCGGCGGAACGCCCCGTCATCCCCGGCGGCGGGAATGACGGGCGCGTCTCGGCCTCAGGCGAACATCTTGCCCCAGGCGCGCTTGGCACGGTCCTTCCAATGGCCGCGGTGATAGGCGTCGCTGGCGAGGAGCGGCATCACCGACCCGGCTTCGGCGAAGACCATCTGCTCGATGCCGGTGTTCACCTTGCCCCAAGAGGCCGCTTCCTGCAGCGTCGAGGACGAGCAGGCGCCATCGCGCACGTCGGCGACGGTGATCTGCACGGCGTATTTGTGCACCTGCACGTCGTCATGGCCGAGGATCTCGGCGCAGACCACGGTGTCCTGGATGAAGTTCTTCGGCACGCCGCCGCCGATCATCAGCAGGCCGGTGGTGCCCGCCTTGATCTTGATATCGGTCAGCTCGCGGAAATCGGCGATCGCGTCGAGCACCATGTACGGCTTGCCCTCCTTCGCGCGATCGACCTGGTGCTTGACCAGGCCGAAGCCCGCCGAGCTGTCGACAAAGGCGGGGCAGAAGATCGGCACGTCATGCTCATAGGCGAGCTTGACGAGGCTGTTTTCCTTCTTGCCGTTCTCGACCAGATATTTGCCCATCTCGCGGATGAACGCGCGGCTCGAATAGGGGCGGGGCTCCAGGCTGTTCGCGATCTCGTAGATCGTGTGGTCGCAATCCTGGAGCTGCTCTTCGTCGATATAGGTGTCGTAGATCCGGTCGATCAGCAGCGAGCGCAGCGTGTCGTCGTCGGGCACCTCGAGCGCCTGATAATGTTTGTGACCCAAGCCCTCGAAGAAATCCATGTCGACGATCGAGGCGCCGGTGGCGACGATGCCGTCGACCATGTTGTTGCGCAGCAGCTCGGCATAGAGATCCATGCAGCCGCCAGCACTCGTCGAGCCGGCGATGACGAGGAAGATCGTGCAGTCGGGATCCGCCAGCATCTGGTTGTAGATCTCGGTCGCGCGGCCGAGATCGCGGCTGGTGAAGCTCATCTTCTTCATCGCGTCCACAATTGGACGCGCATCGAAGCTGGTGATGTCGATATGCTCGACCGTGGTCGAGAGCAGCTCCGCCTTGCGGGTGTCGTTGATGGTGTCGGTCATTTGCAGAAGGTCTCCATGGCCGTCGACCCCGCCGCGGCGGGATCAGGCCGTCCGCGCGGTGGTCCGGCGAAAGATAGCGTCATCCCCGCCGTTTGCGGGGATGACGGCTAGGTAGCGGATGTTACAGCTTGACGACGTTCGCCGCGATCCGGGGCAGTTCGCCCTCGTACAGCGACACCATCGGCTCGTCGTCCACGATCACCGTCTCGGCCGCGCCGAAGCCGTTGAACGCGGTGCGCATCGCCGATCCATAGGCGCCGAGCATCCCGATCTCGATATAATCGCCCGCCTGGGTGTCGGCGGGGAGCAGGAACGGGCCGGCCATATGGTCCATGTCGTCGCAGGTGGGGCCGTAGAAGCTGAACTCCACGTCGCGCGCCCGGCTGTCCGGCTCGCGCAGCAGCGTGACCGGAAAGCGCCAGCCGATATGCGCGGCGTCGAACAGCGCGCCATAGGCGCCGTCGTTGATGTAGAGTTCGGTCCCGCGGCGCTTTTCCACGCGCACGACGAGCGAGCTGTATTCCGCGCATAGCGCGCGGCCCGGCTCGCACCACAGCTCGGACGAATAGCTGACGGGCAGCGATTCGAACGCGCGATGGATGGCGTCGAAATAGCGCTCCAGCGGCGGGGGCTCCATGCCGGGATAGCTCGACGGAAAGCCGCCGCCGACGTCGATCACGTCCACCGTCACCGCCGCGTCGACGATCGCCGCACGGACGCGCTCCAGCGCGTTGGTATAGGCCTCGGGCGTCATCGCCTGCGATCCGACATGGAAGCAGATGCCGAGCGCATCCGCCGCCTGGCGGGCCGCGAACAGCAGCGCGCGGGTCTCGCCCGGCGCCGCGCCGAACTTGGAGGCGAGGCTGAGCTTCGAATGTTCCGACGACACGCGAAGACGGACGCACAAAGTCAGGTCCGCCGCAGCCTTCGTCGCGCGGACGATCTTCTCCAGCTCTTCCATGCTGTCGAGGCTGAACGTCCTCACGCCGTAATCCGCATAGGCCTGGGCAATGGCTTCCTCGGCCTTCACCGGGTGCATGAAGCACAAGGTGGCCTCGGGCAGCGTCTCGGCCACCAGCCGGACCTCGGCGAGCGAGGCCACGTCGTAATGCGTGATTCCGCTATCCCACAGGATGCGGAGAAGGTCGGGCGACGGGTTCGCCTTGACCGCATACATCGAACGACCCGGGAACTTCTCCGCGAAGAACCGGGCCGCACGCGCAGCGGCATGCGGACGAACGAGCGTCACCGGATCGACCGGTGCAAGTCTAGCGATATCGATGCCGCGAGCGGCGGTCGAATGGGTGGTCGCTAACCCCAACGCGCGATGATGCTTGTGCAACTCAAGGGACCTCCAAGTGGCTTGCGCCGAACGGTGAAAAGCTGCCTTGCGGTTGGAAGTCCCATGGGGCAGCGGAGGTGCGATTTAGGGTCGCATGCCCCCCCTGTAAAGTGGTTGTGCGCGATGGGAGATGAAATGTGACGATTGTGCGACAAGCGACCCGCGCCGGCGTCCGCGACGCCGCGGCCAAGATCGCCGCGATCCTGCCGCCGACGCCGCTTTTCGTGTTGCCGATCAAGGGGATAGCCGTCGCGTTCAAGGCCGAGTCGCTCCAGCCGATCGGTGCATTCAAGATCCGCGGCGCCTGGCACCGGCTGACCGCGCTGGACGATGCGGCGCGCGCGCGCGGCGTCGTCGCCTTCTCCAGCGGCAATCATGCGCAGGGCGTGGCGTGGGCGGCCAGGCGGCTCGGCATTGCCGCCACGATCGTGATGCCCAGCGACGCACCGCGCAGCAAACGCGAGGCGACATTGGCGCTGGGCGCCGAGGTGGTGGATTACGACCGCGCGACCGAGAGCCGCGAGGCGATCGCCGGCGCCCTCGCCGCGGCGCGCGGCGCCACCTTGGTGCCGAGCTTCGACGATGCCTGGATCATCGAGGGGCAGGGCTCGGCCGGGATCGAGGCGGCGGCGCAGATGGCGGCGCTCGGGCTGGGTTCGCCAACGCGCGTGATGGTGCCGTGCGGCGGCGGCGGGCTGGCCGCGGGGTTGGCGCTGGCGCTCCCCGATTCGGCGATCACCGTGGTGGAACCGGAAGGCTGGGACGACATGCGCCGCTCGCTCGAAGCGGGCTGGATCGAGCCGGTCAGCGCCAACCCGCCGCCCACCGCATGCGATTCGCTCCAGACACTGCGCGTGTCGTCGCTGACCTTCGACGTGCTGTCGCGCCGCGGTGCGCAAGGGTTGGCGGTGAGCGAGGACGAGACCGCGGCGGCGCAGCGCTGGGCAGCGGAAAGGCTGCGGCTGGTGGTGGAGCCCGGCGGCGCGGTGGCGTTGGCGGCGCTGCTTGCGGGCAAGCTGGCGGTGGAGCCCGGCATGCTCGTCATCCTGTCGGGCGGCAACGTCGATGTGGCGGGCTATGCGCGCGCGATGGCGGGTGGTGCGGGATGACCGGACGGCGCGGGTGAGGCCGCAGGCTCGACACCCTGCAACACCCATGCCCGCCCGGCCTGCGGCGTGTGGGTCACCCGCGCATAGGGTTGGGTGAACAGTCGCCGGACCTGCATCTTGACGAGCGAGCCGCCGGTGACGATCGCCAGCGCTGCGGCCTTCGGCATCGTCGCCATATGCTCGCCGATCGCGCGGATCACGTCCTGCGGCTGGATGGGGCAATCCGTCACGTCGATCACCATCACATAGCGGCGCAGCCGGTGGGCGACGAATTGCCGTTTCAGTTCATCGACATAGGTCGCCACTTCGACGGCCGTCATCAGGCCGCCCAGCTTCACCTCGATCATCGCCGAACGCACGTCGACGCCGATTTCGTACACGCTTCACCCTTGCCCATGATTGCCGCCGTCAGCCAGCGCAGGGCAGGCGTGTGGCGTCAACCATGGGCGTGCGCTTCGCCGTACCTAGGTTATCCCACGGCGATTTAGTCGGACTTTATCGTGCCGAGCGGCTCAGCGGATCGGGCTGTCCGGCGCCAGGCGCATGTCGAGATAGGTGTCCACGCTGTTCATGAGCTGCGGCATTTCATGCTCGAAGAAGTGGTTTGCCTTCGGGATGACGTCGTGGTGAATCGTGATGTGGCGCTGGGTGCGCAGCTTGTCGACCAGCTTCTGCGTGGCGCCGGGTGTCACCACCTCGTCGGCCTCGCCCTGGATGATGATCCCGGAGGAGGGGCAGGGCGCGAGGAAGGTAAAGTCGAACATATTTGCGGGCGGGGCGATCGAGATGAAGCCGCGAATCTCCGGCCGGCGCATGAGGAGCTGCATCCCGATCCACGCGCCGAAGCCGAAGCCGGCCACCCAGGTGGTCTGCGCCTCGGGGTGGAAGCTCTGCACCCAGTCGAGCGCCGAGGCCGCGTCCGACAGTTCGCCGACGCCATTGTCGAACATGCCCTGGCTCTTGCCGACGCCGCGGAAGTTGAAACGCAGCGTCGCGAAACCGCGGCGCTGGAACGTCTTGTAGAGTTCCTGAACGATCCGGTTGTTCATCGTGCCGCCCGACGAGGGGTGCGGATGCAGGATCATCGCAACCGGCGCGCGCGGGCGCGGGGCGGGGGCAAAACGGCCTTCGAGACGGCCTTCGGGGCCGGGAAAGATGACTTCGGGCATGCAATACTCGCGACGAACGGGTGCGCGGGTGGAGCCCGCAGGATGCGGCGCTATATAGGCCGGAGCCATATTTTCGCAATTGGAACGATCCCCTGCGCATCAACCTCGATCATGCCGCGACCACGCCGATGCGACCCGAGGCGATCGCGGCGGTGGCGGACGGCATGGCGCACTGGGCCAACCCCTCCTCGCCGCACGCCGAGGGCCGCGCCGCGCGGGCGAGGCTGGAGGACGCCCGCGCGCGGATCGCCGCCGCGCTCGGCTGGACGGGCGAGGTGATCCTGACGAGTGGCGCCAGCGAAGCGATCGCGCTGGCGCTGCGCGGCCGGCGCGCGGTCCATGTCGGCGCGACCGAACATGATGCCGTGCTGCGCGCCGCGCCCGATGCGCCGCGGCTGCCGGCGGATGCGCGCGGCCTCGTGGCGGTACCGGTTCTGCCGGCGGGGGCAATCGTGGCGTTGCAGTGCGCGAACAGCGAGACGGGGGTGATCCAGCCGGCGTATCGCGGGCCGGCGCCATGGCTGGCGGATGCGGCGCAGACGGCCGGACGCTATCCCTTGCCCGATGCCGATCTGATCGTCGTCTCGGCGCACAAGATCGGCGGGCCGCCCGGCATCGGCGCGCTGCTGGTGCGCGATCTCGCCTTGCTCGAGCCGGTGGGCGGGCAGGAGCGGGGTTACCGGGCGGGCACCGAGAACATGCCGGGCGCGCTCGGCTTCGCCGCCGCGCTGGAGGCGCCGCGCGGCTGGGTCGACGGCATGGCGTCATTGCGCGGCGCGCTCGACGATGCGGTGCGTGGCGCGGGCGGCGTGGTGATCGCGGACGCGAGCCCGCGCATCCCCACGATCGCCGCCTATCGCATGCCCGGCCTGTCGTCCGCGGCGCAACTGATCCGCTTCGACATGGCGGGCTTCGCGGTGTCGGCGGGCAGCGCCTGTTCGTCGGGTAGCCTGCGGCCGAGCCATGTGCTCGCCGCGATGGGGATCGCCGCCGAGGATGCGGCCGAGGTGGTGCGCGTGAGCTTCGGCTGGACGACCACCGCGGACGATGTGGCGCGTTTCGCGGATGCCTGGGTGCGGGTGGCGCGGCGATGACCTATCTCGACTATCAGGCCACCACGCCGCTCGCGCCCGAGGCGCTGGCCGCGATGCTGCCCTGGCTCGAATCGCAACATGCCAACCCGCATTCGCCGCATCGTCCGGGCCGGATGGCGCGCGCCGGCGTCGAGGTGGCGCGCGATCAGGTCGCCGCGCTGCTGCCGCCGGGCGGACGCACCGCCTTCACCAGCGGCGCGACCGAGGCGCTCAACTGGGCGATCAAGGGCACCGACGGCCCGATCGTGACGCTCGCGACCGAACATGCCGCGGTGCTCGACACGGTGGCGGCGAGCGGGCGGCCGGTCACGCTGCTGCCCGTGGGGGCGGATGGGCTGGTCGATGCCGATGCGGCGGCGGCGGCGATCCGGCCGGGTACGGGGCTGGTCGCCGCGATGCTGGTCAACAATGAGATCGGCGTGATCCAGCCGGTCGCGACGCTGGCGGCGCTGGCGCACGCCGCGGGTGCGACGATGCTGTGCGACGCGGTGCAGGGCTATGGCCGCGTGCCGATCCCACCGACGTGCGACCTGGTCGCGCTTTCCGCCCACAAGGTTCATGGGCCGAAGGGCGTGGGCGCGCTGTGGGTACGCGACGGCACGCCGCTGGCGCCGCTGCTCCATGGGGGCGGGCAGGAGGCGCCCGGCCGGTCGGGCACGCTGTCGCCGGCCTTGTGCGCGGGCTTCGGCGCGGCGGCGCGGCTGATGGCCGAGCGGGCAGAGGACGATGCCGCGCATGTCGAGCGGCTGTGGACGCTGGCGATGGCACGGTTCGTAGCCGCCGGCTGGTGGCTCAACGGATCAGCCGGCGCGCGCTACCACGGCAATCTGAACGTGCGGCGTACGGGGCTCGACGTGAACCGGCTGATGTCCGATTTGCGCGACGTCGCCTTTTCGGCTGGATCGGCCTGCGCCAGCGGCTCGGGGCGGCCGAGCCATGTGCTGCGCGCGATCGGCCTTGGCGACGCGGAGGCGCGGTCGAGCATCCGGATCGGCTTCGGCCGCTACACCGGCGAGGACGAGCTGGCGCGCGCGATCGACGCGATCCTGGCCGCGCCATGATCCGCGTGCGGTTCGAGGGGCGCGCGGCATGCGACGCGGAAGGGGCGCCCGGCGAGACGCTGCTCGCGCTGGCGCAGCGCGCAGGCCAGCCGCTGGAGGGCACTTGCGGCGGCCAGATGGCGTGCGCCACCTGCCATGTGATCGTCGCCGCCGCCGATTTCACGCGGCTGCCCCCGGCCACTGCGGACGAGGAGGACATGATCGATTTCGCCGCATCCGCCACGCGCCACAGCCGGCTCGCCTGCCAGATCCGGCTGACGCCCGCGCTCGACGGGCTGTGCGTGCGGATCCCCTGACGCCTTTCGCGGAGGCAACGGGGTGTTCAGGGAACGTGCAGTGCCACTGTCGCATTACACCGTCATGCCCATTCCGGGCTTCGAAGGAGCGCCAGATGAAACTGTCCCTGATCCTTGCGGCCGGCGCCTTGGCGGTCGGTACGGTGGCGACGGTGCCCGCCGATGCGCAACGCTGGCACGATCGCGGCCATCACGACGATCGCGGCTATGGCCATGGCGGCCCCGGCTGGCGCGACGGCGGCCATGGTCGCGACGGCTATGGCTATCATCGCGGCTGGCGCGGCGGCCATCACGGCCGGCTGGTATGCCGTTACCGCTACGGCCATCGTCGCTGCTTCCGCGTCTGAACTCTGTGTTATAACCATCCATAAACAAAGGAGAATATCATGAAGATCGCGACCCTCATCATCGCCGGCCTCACCGCCGCTGCCTCGCTCGCCCCCGTCGCCGCGCAGGCGCAGCGCACGGTGGTGCACGAGCGCACCGTTGTTCGCCACGACCGCGTGCATCATGCCGCGCGCCGCGTGTGCACCACCCAATGGCGCCACCATCACCGCGTCCGCACCTGCCGCACCGTTCGCCGCTGAGGCGTTCGTTCGCTCCCGCCCGGCCTCGGTCGGGCGGGGGTTGAACCCGGCAGACGGTTGCGTCATAGGCGGCGCGGGAGTCGGGCGGACGTGGTCGTCGCCAACCCGGTCAGGTCCGGAAGGAAGCAGCCGCAACGATTTCGCCGCGGGTCGTTCCGGCTCCCACCGCTCCCCTTACGATAGCCAGGCAGGTCCGGATCGGCCGATCCGTTTCGATCCTCTGCTTGGCACCTTCGCCAACTTAGACAGCGCCCGCGCCAGCCGCTATGCCGTCCGCGATGTCCGACTCATTCGATCTCGGCGAGCCGCCGCAGCCGCCCAAGGCGGAAGCGTATCGCGTGCTCGCCCGCAAATACCGGCCGCAGACCTTCTCCCAGCTGATCGGTCAGGAGCCGATGGTGCGCACGCTCGGCAACGCGATCAAGCGCGACCGGTTGGCGCACGCCTTCCTCATGACCGGCGTGCGCGGCGTGGGCAAGACGAGCACCGCGCGGCTGATCGCCAAGGCGCTGAACTGCGTCGGCCCGGACGGGCAGGGCGGCCCGACGATCGACCCCTGCGGCGTCTGCGAACCCTGTCGCGCGATCGCGGAGGGCCGTCACATCGACGTGATCGAGATGGACGCCGCGAGCCACACCGGCGTTGACGACGTACGCGAGATCATCGACGCCTCGCGCTATGCCGCGGTGACCGCGCGCTTCAAGATCTACATCATCGACGAAGTCCACATGCTGTCGAAGAACGCGTTCAACGCGTTGCTGAAGACGCTGGAGGAGCCGCCGCCGCACGTGAAGTTCCTGTTCGCCACCACCGAGGTGAACAAGGTGCCCGTGACCGTCCTGTCGCGCTGCCAGCGCTTCGATCTGCGCCGCATTCCGGCGGAGATGCTCGCGGCGCATTTCCTTGCGGTCGCGACGGAGGAAGGCGTCGTCGCCGAACCCGAGGCGCTGATGCTGATCGCCCGCGCGGCGGAAGGGTCAGCGCGCGACGGCCTGTCGATCCTCGATCAGGCGATCGCGCATGCCGGGCTGGAGGGCGGCGGCGTCACTGCCGAGGCGGTGCGCGCGATGCTCGGCCTGTCCGATCGCGGCGCGGTGCGCGATCTGCTGGGGCTGGTGCTCGCGGGCGATTCGCTGGCGGCGCTCGACTCGCTACGGCGGCAATATGACTATGGCGTCGATCCGCTGTCGGTGCTGCGCGCCCTGCTGGAGACGGTGCACGGCGTCACCCTTGCCAAGATCGGCACGGCACCCGACGTGACGCAGGCCGCCGAGGAGCGCGCCGCGCATGCCGGATGGGCGGAGCGCCTGTCCTTCCCCGCGCTTCACCGGCTGTGGCAATTGTTCCTGAAGGGGCATGACGAGGTGGCGCGCGCCGCGTTGCCGATCGAGGCCGCGGAGATGGCGTTGCTGCGCGCGATCCATGCCTCGTCGCTGCCCGACCCCGGCGAACTCGCGCGCGCGATCGCGAGCGGCGCAGCGCCATCGTCGGCGCCGGCCGCCCTGCCGGCTGCGGCGGCGCCCGCGATCGCCGCGCCGGTGGCCGCCGGCCCCGTGCTGCCCGCGACGTTCGAACAGCTCGTCGCCGATCTCGACGCGCATGGTGCGCTGGCGCTGTCGGCCCGCCTGTTCAACGGCGCGCGGGTGGTCCGCTATGCGCCGCCCGAGATCGTCTTCAGCGGCAGTCGCCCGATGGCGGCGGATACGCTATCCGAACTGATCGCGGTGCTGCGTCAGGTCACCGGGCAGGCGTGGAAGCTTGGCTTCGACGACGTGCCCGGTGAACCGACGCTCAAGGAGCAGCGCGACGCCGTGGCCGAAGCGGAGCGGCAGGCGGTGCTCGACACCCCGATCGTGCGCGCGGCGTTCGCGGCTTTCCCCGATGCCGTGCTCGAAGACTGGTCCCCAAGACGGAGCGTACAGTGAACAATCTCGAAGACATCATGGCCATGGCGCAGAATGTGCAGGCCGAACTGACCAAGGCGCAGGACAATCTCGACACGATCGAGGTCGAAGGCGTCGCGGGCGGCGGGCTCGTCCGTGTGAAGGCGTCGGCGAAGGGGCGGATCATCGGCCTGTCGATCGACGATTCGCTGATCGTGCCGGCGGAAAAGCAGATGCTGGAGGATCTGGTGGTCGCGGCGTTCAACGACGCCCGCGCGCGCGCCGACGCCGCCTCCAGCGCCGAGATGGCGAAGATGTCGAGCAGCCTGCCGCTGCCCCCGGGCTTCAAGCTGCCGTTCTGATCGTGCCCGTTCCCCCGGCTCGGGCCGGGGGAACGGGATCAGCCGGCGACGGCGATGCCGTGCAGCTTCTTGCCGAAGCCGATCTTGTCGCCGGGCACGACGATCGCGTCATAGCCCGCGACGCGGACGTCGTTGAGGCGCACGGCGCCCTCGTCGATCTTGCGCTTGGCCTCCTTGTTCGATGCGGCGAAGCCGATCGCGACGAGCACGGCGACGATCGGCAGGCCGGCGTCGACCGCGACCGTCGGCAGCGATTCGCCCGTCGCGCCCTCTTCGAAGGTGCGCCGTGCGGTTTTCGCGGCGGCCTCCGCGGCGGCACGGCCACGGCACATCGCGGTGGCCTCGTTCGCCAGCACGATCTTGGCGGCGTTGATCTCGGCGCCGGGCAGCGCCTCCAGCCGTGCGATCTCGTCGAGCGGCAGATCGGTGAAGAGGCGAAGGAAACGGCCGACGTCGCGGTCGTCGGTGTTGCGCCAGAATTGCCAGTAATCGAAATGCGGCAACTGGTCTTCGTGGAGCCAGACGGCGCCCGCCATCGTCTTGCCCATCTTGCCACCGTCCGCAGTCGTGATGAGCGGGGTGGTGACGCCGAACACCTCGGTGCCGTCCATCCGCCGCGCGAGTTCGATGCCGTTGACGATATTGCCCCATTGATCGCTGCCGCCCATCTGCAACCGGCATCCGGCGCGACGCGACAGTTCGAGAAAGTCGTAGGCCTGTAGGATCATGTAGTTGAATTCGAGGAAGCTGAGCGACTGTTCGCGATCGAGCCGCAGCTTCACCGAATCGAAGGCGAGCATCCGGTTGACCGAGAAATGCTGGCCCACGTCGCGCAGGAACGGGATATATTCCAGCGCGTCGAGCCACTCGGCATTGTCGAGCATCACCGCATCGGTCGGGCCGTCGCCGAAGACGAGGAAGCGTTCGAAGATCCGGCGGATCGAGGCGACGTTCGCGGCGATCCCGTCTTCCCCGAGCAGCTTGCGCGCCTCGTCCTTGAAGCTCGGATCGCCGATCTTGCCGGTGCCGCCGCCCATCAGCACGATCGGCTTGTGGCCGCTCTGCTGAAGCCGGCGGAGCAGCATGATCTGAACCAGGCTGCCGACATGGAGCGAGGGCGCGGTGGGATCGAACCCGATATAGCCGGGCACGATCTGCCGCGCCGCGAGCGCGTCGAGCGCGGCCGCATCGGTCATCTGGTGGACATAGCCGCGCGTGGCGAGCGTGGTGAGCAGATCGGACTGGTAGGTCATGCGCGGCCGGTTAGCATGCACCCCCGCACGCGTCACGTCCGGGGCAATTGCCCGAGCGGATCGACCGGGGTGCGGCCCTTGCGGAGCTCGAAATGGAGTTCGGGGCGATCCGCGAACCCGGTGTCGCCCGACAAGGCGATCGTCTCGCCGCGCCTCACGCTCTGGCCGCGCCGCACGAGCAATTTGCTGGCATGGCCATAGACGGTGGTCCACCCGTCGCCATGCTTGATGATGACGAGCCCGCCGAGCGCCGCGATGCCGTCGCCGACATAGGCGACCACGCCGTCCGCCGCCGCCCGGATCGGCGTCGATACGGGTACGGCGATCTTGATCCCGTCGTTGCGCTCGCCGCTGGCACCGGGGCCGAAGCGCTTCACCACGCGCCCGTCCACCGGCCACAGGAAGCCGCCGCTCAGCCGCGCGGGTGCGACCACGACGGCGGTCGCGGGCAGCACGCGCGAGGGGGTGGGCGCGGGGCGGGCGGGCGCCTGGTTGCTGGCGAGCGCGGGCTCGCCGCCGGTCAGGATGTCGTCGACGTCGAGCTTGAACGCGGCGGCGCGCTCCGCTCGGCTGGGCGTGCGTCCGTCCTCGCCGCCCGGAATGACGATCCGTTGGCCGACGCGCAGCGTATAGGGTTCCTCGAGCGCGTTCGCCGCCACGATCCGGGACCATTCGATGCCGTAAGCGCGTGCGATCGCGATGCCGGTCTCGCCCTGCCGCACCAGATGGTAACGCCCCGCCGGGATCGTGAGCCGCTGCCCGGCGCGGATCGTGAACGGCGGCGGCAGGTCGTTGGCGCGCGCGATGGCCTCCGATCCGGCGCCGGTCACATCGGCGACGCGACGCAACGTGTCGTCCGGCTTCACGATATAGGTGGACGCCGCGATCGTGCGGGCATCGGCCGCCACGGGCCGCGACTCCCAGGCCGGGCGCGGTGCGGCCAGCTTGACCACCTGCGGCTCGTCGATGCGCGACGCCCGATCATAGGGCGGCTCGGGGGGCGGGTCCGAATCGCGCGTCTCGCGATCGGGCAGCCGCTGTTGTGGCCGTTCGCCGCGATAGGGCGGATCGACGCTGGGAATACAGGCGGAGAGCGTTGCCACCGCCGCCAGTGCCAGCCCCGATCGCCGCATCGTGCGCTCCTCACCCAAGCCCATAAGCCTGGTGCAGCATAGCAAGCGATGCGGCATGCGTCAGGTCGAGATGCAGCGGCGTGACGGAGACATAGCCCTCCGCTACGGCGGCGAGATCGGTGTCGGGCGACGGCGTCGATTCCGTCTCGCCCATCGAGAACCAGTGATAGGGATAGCCGCGCGGATCGGTGTTGGTCACGATCCGCAAACGGCCATAATCGCGAAAGCCCTGATGGGCTATGCGGATGCCCTTGACGGATTCGGCGGGCTTGGCCGGGAAGTTGATGTTGACGAGCGTTCGGGGCGCCAGCGGCGCATCGATCAGTGGCGCCAAGGCGCGCTCGCCCCAAGCGGCGGCGGTATCGAACGGCACCGCATCGCCCAGCCCCTCGCGGCTATAGAGCTGACTGAGCGCGATCGAGCGAACCCCGGCGAGTGCCCCCTCCATCGCCGCCGAGACCGTGCCCGAATAGGTGACGTCCTCGGCCAGATTGGCGCCGCGGTTGACGCCCGACAGGATCAGATCGGGCGGCGAATCCTTCATGATCTGCGCCAGCGCCAGCATCACGGCGTCGGTCGGCGTGCCCGCCACGGCGAAGCGGCGATCGTCGAAGCGGCGGATCCGGAGCGGGCGGGTGAGGGTGAGCGAATGGCCGGTGCCCGATTGTTCCTCGGCCGGCGCCACCACCCACAGATCGTCCGAGAATTTGGCGGCGATTGCCTCCAGGATCTTGAGGCCGGGTGCGTGATAGCCATCATCGTTGGTGAGCAGGATGCGCATCAGCGTGGTTCCAACCGTTCGAGGCCGCCCATATAGGGCCGCAGGATGTCGGGGACGACGACGGAGCCGTCGGCCTGTTGATAATTCTCGATTACCGCGACCAGTGTGCGGCCGACCGCGAGGCCCGATCCGTTGAGCGTGTGGACGAAGCGCGTCGCCTTTTCGCCCTCCGCCCGGTAGCGCGCACTCATCCGGCGCGCCTGGAAATCGGTGCCGTTGGAGCAGCTCGAAATCTCGCGATACCGCTGCTGGCCGGGCAGCCACACCTCCAGATCGAAGGTGCGCGCCATCGAGAAGCCCAGGTCGCCGGTGCACAGCAGCATGCGGCGATAGGGGAGATCCAGCGCCTCCAGCACGCCTTCGGCGATCCGCGTCATCCGTTCGTGTTCGGCGTCCGATGCCTCCGGCGTGGTGATCGAGACCATCTCGACCTTTTCGAACTGGTGCTGGCGGATCAGCCCGCGCGTGTCGCGCCCGGCCGAGCCCGCTTCCGAGCGGAAGCAGGGCGTGAGCGCGGCAAAATGCAGCGGCAGTTCGGCTTCGGTCATGATCCGTTCGCGGACCATGTTGGTGAGCGACATCTCCGCGGTCGAGATCAGCCAGCGGCCATCGGTGGTGCGGAACAGGTCCTCGGCGAATTTGGGCAACTGGCCCGTCCCGAACGCCACCTCGTCGCGCACGAGCAGCGGCGGCGACACTTCCTCGAAGCCGTAATCGTTCACCAGCCGATCGAGCATGAACTGGCCGAGCGCGCGGCTGAGCCGCGCCATGCCGCCGCGCAGCAGCGTGAAGCGTGCGCCCGCCAGCGCCACGCCGGTGTCGAAATCCATGCCGAGCGCAGGGGCGATGGCGTCGTGCTCGCGCGGCGGAAAATCGAACGTCCGCGGTGTGCCCCAATGGTGCACCAGCACATTATCCTCCTCGTCCGTGCCTCCGGGCACGTCGGAGGCGGGATGGTTGGGGATCGCGGCCAGCCGCGTGTCGAGCTCGGCGGCCGCGGCACGTTCGTCCTCTTCGAGCTGCGGCAGCCGCGTCTTCAGCGCGGCCACGTCGGCCATCAGTGCCTCGGCACGGACCTCGTCCTTCTGCGCCTTGGCCTGGCCGATCTGCTTGGACAGTTCGTTGCGCCGGGTCTGCGCTTCCTGCGCGGCGGCGATCGACTCGCGCCGGCGCTCGTCGATGGCGAGCAGCGAAGCGGCTTGCGGCGGAAGGCCACGGCGGGCGAGCGCGGCGTCGAAGGCGGCGGGATCGTCTCGGATCGCTCGGATATCGTGCATGGCGTGAGGCTATGGCGGGGCGGCGGGAGCGGCGCAACCCGCGGGGCGGCGCGATCGTTGGTGGTCATACCGTTAGCCGATGATGGAGATGCCCCCATGAAGATGCCCCATAATTCCGTCGTTCTCGTCGCTGATGGGCGCAAGATGCTGTTTCTGCGCAACGAGGGAGACGTGGCGAATCCCAATCTGGTCGTCGAGCGCGCCGTCGAACAGGAAGATACCGCGAACCGCGATGCGCTGACCGCGCCGGCGGGACGCAAATCGGCGTCGCAGACGGGCGCCGGCAGCGCCATGGGCGATACCGATTTCCACCAGACCGAGGAGGATCGCTTCGCGGCTGACGCGACCGACCTGCTCAAGCGGCGCGCGCTGGCGCACGAGTTCGAATCGCTGATCGTGGTCGCCCCGCCGCGCACGCTGGGCGAGATGCGCAAACATTACCACAAGGAGGTCACCGACCGGCTCGCCGGCGAACTGGCCAAGGACCTGACCAACCATCCCATTCCCGAGATCGAGAAGGCGCTCCTCGAAGCCTGATCGGTCCGACGAAAAAGGGGCTCGCGACCTTGCGGTTGCGAGCCCCTTTTTCGTGTCCGTGGTACCGGCGTTCAGCCAGCCGTGGCGGTCGGCCGTGCGAAGCGGCGACGCGCGACGAGTGCGGCGGCGGCCGCACCGAACAGCAGTACCATGGGGGGAGCCGGCACCGGCGCCGGCGGTCCGCCGTTGGAGCCGGTGCTGCCGCCATAGGAACTGCTGCCGCCGTTCGAGCTGCCGCCGTAGGAGGAGGAGCTACCGTTGGAACTCCAGCCGCCATTGCTGTTCCAGCCATTGCTGCTGGAGCTATAGCCCGACGAGGTCGACGACGACCCGCTCGAGCTTCCCGAGGAAGAACCGCTCGAACTGCCGGACGACGAACCACTGGAACTGCCCGACGAGGAGCCGCTTCCCGACGACGACACGTTGCCGCTGCTGCTGGAGCTGCCGGACGACGAGACATTGCCGCTGGAGCTGCCCGAAGACGAGACGTTGCCGCTGGATGCGGAGGAGATGTTCCCGCTCGAGGACGACGAGACGTTGCCGCTCGATCCACCCGACGAGATGAATCCGCTCGACCCGCCGGAACCGCCCGAAGAGATCGAGCCGCTCGAACTGGACCCGCCGGAGCCACCTGACGAGATGTACCCGCTCGACCCGCCCGACGACGAGGTGCTCGATACCGTGGCGCCGCCCGTGCTGCTCGACGATCCGCCGCCGCCGCCGCTGCCGCCGCTCGACGAGGTGCTGCTGACATTGCCGCTGGACGATCCGCCCGTCGACGACGTGCTGCTCACGCTGCCGCTGCTGCTTGAACCACCGCTGCTGCTGCTGGAGCCGCCGCTGCTGCTCGACGTGGAGGAGATCACGATGCCGCCACCCGAACCGCCGCTGCCGCCGCCGCCGAAACCACCGCCGAAGCCGCCCCCAAATCCGCCGCCGAAGCCGAAGCCGCCGCTGCCGCCGATCACGACGGGAACGCTGCCACCGCCCCCACCCGAGAAGCTCTCGGCAACGGGCTGCGGCAGGGGTGCGGCCTGGCTCGCCACCGTGATGACGGTCGGGGAACACTGGGCGGTGCTCGTCGTCCGCGTCACGATCCGGCGGTGGACGTGAACGGGTTGGACTTCGCGATGCGCCACCCGCTTGATGAGCTTGCGATTGAAGGACGCGTGCGAGGGCTGCTCGGCGACATGCACCGCGCCACCACCGATCACGGCGCCGCCACATGCGCACGCACAGAGTTTCGCCAAGGCCATCCGAACGGACATATCGTCACTTTCTCGTTGCTGATGCCGAACGGAGCATCAGATCCGGTTTCCCGCCGCGTTACCGCTGCACTATGAACAAGTGACGAACAAGCCCGCAAGTGCAAGGCCGTTAACCACGATAGTGGCTGTTCTTGCAGCGGATCTTCAGCCGGGTCGGTCGAAAGCGACGTTAATGTGCCAGCGTGACACAGAATGGCGCGAGGAGCGGCCCGATCCGCGCCATGTTGCGCAACGCACACGCTTTTATGGCCATCGGCAATGATTGACCGGTCGCGCTTGTCGTCTCCGGCTTGCGTGCCTATAGGCGCGATCACGATCTTGGGGGGCGGCACGTGTACGGCGAATCGCGCCGCGGCGCGCCGATGGGAGAGTGGCATGGCGACCGTATTGAATCGCGTTGAAGAAGCCCAATCGAACCCGCTGGCGGCGAACGACGCCAGCGACAGCTATCGACCGCATCCGGACGAGCCGTTCATGAGCCTGCGCCAGCAGGCCTATTTTCGCGCCAAGCTGCTTCGCTGGAAGGATGCCATCCTGCTGGAGGCGCAGGGAACGCTGTCGCAGCTTCAGGTCGATTCGCTTCGTGAATCGGATCTGACCGACCGGGCGTCGTCGGAAACCGACTGGTCGATCGAGCTGCGCACCCGCGATCGCCAGCGCAAGCTGATCGCCAAGATCGAGGCTGCGATCCGCCGCATCGACGAGGGCGAATATGGCTATTGCGAGGTATCGGGCGAGCCGATCAGCCTGGGCCGGCTCGAGGCGCGGCCGATCGCCACGATGACGGTCGAGGCGCAGGAACGCCACGAGCGCCACGAGAAGATTTCGCGAGAGGATTGAGCCGTCCCGGCCTTAAGGCTTTGGTGATGCTTGCGCCGCTACGCACGGGCGGACGAAGAACAGCTTGAGGCGAGACCCGATCCGATGGACATGACCGATCCCGCTGCCTTCGATGACGCGGGCGAATCGACCGACCGCCATCGGCGGCGCGAGCGGGACAGCCTGTTGCTGATCGCCTCGATCGCGGTCGGCGGCGAGCCGGCCCGCGAAGTGCGTATCCGCAATGTTTCCGCCGAGGGGCTGATGGCCGAAGTGGGCCATGTGGTGGAACCGGGTACGGCCGTGGCGCTCGATCTGCGCGGGGTGGGCCCGGTCACGGGCAAGGTCGCCTGGTGCACCGAGGGTCGCGTGGGGATCACGCTCGACCGGCCGATCGATCCCAAACAGACCCGCAAGCCCGTCGGCGCAGGAACGACGACGCCTTTTTACGCCAAACCGCTCGTCTCCGGCCTGCGCTGAGGCGGCGAAGGAATCGCCGCCGCTTTCGAAGGGAGAGCGGCGGCGGCGGTGTCGCGGCCTACAGGCTCGCAATCTCTTCCTTCAACCGCAATTTCTGCTTCTTCAGCGCCGCCACGACGGCGGTGTCCGGCATCGGCCGATGCTCCTCGTCGGCGATCCGCTGATCCAGCACAGCGTGCTTGGTTTCCAGGGCCGTCTGGTGCGTCGTCGGCATAATGATGGTGCCTCCTGCATTCGGGTTGGGGGATCGATTAAACCATGAAGGCGCCGGAAAGTCGCGACCGATATGACAGGCGTGCGACAAACCGAGTGGTGGTCCGCGACGATCCGCCGACACGATTCCCCTTGCTCCGCCCCACCCGGCGCGTAAGCGCAGAGGAACGGGGATCGACGAGGCGGGGGCAGCCATGGACGAAACGCAGATGGCGGCACGGCTCGACGTGCTGCGCACCGAGCACCGCGATCTCGATGCCGCGATCGACGCGCTGGCGGCGAGCGGTGTGCCCGATCAATTGCGCACGGCGCGTCTCAAGAAACGAAAGCTCCGGCTCCGCGACGAGATCGCGATGATCGAGGATCATCTCGTCCCCGACATCATCGCATGACGGCACCGGGCGGGCCGCTCCATCTGATCCATTCTGGTACGCACGGCGGCGGCGGCTCGCGCCGGTTCCGGATGCGTGACGGCGCCGGGCCGTGCATAACGCCATGGTGACGGGGGCCAGCCATGATTCGCGGATCCACCGCCGCCTGACCGAGGGCCTGTATGTCGAGGCGATGCTCCTCGCCGACGAGGCGCGCGGCTATTTCGACGATGGCGGCCGCCTGGAACGCGAGGCACTCGATCCGTTCGCCCGCGTCGCCTTTTCCTGCGAGTCGCTCAAGGTTACGACCCGGCTGATGCACGTGATCGCCTGGCTGTTGACGCAGCATGCCGTCAGCGCCGGCGAGATCGCGCCGCGCGACGCGCTCGATCCCGCCCGCCGGCTAGGCGATGCGCCCACGACCGATGGCGAGACGGCGGCGCGCATGCCCGAACGCGCGCGCCCGCTGATCGCCGCGAGCCTCGATCTCCACCGCCGTGTGGCGCGCCTCGACGCTGCGTTGGAAGAGGCGGCTGAACCCCTCAGCCCGGCGCGATCGATGCAGCAGAGGCTGAAGCTGGCATTCTGAGCCGGCGGCGAAGTAGGCGAATGTGCCACGGGCAGCGGAATCAAAGGGGAATGCCGTTAGCTTGATGGGATCACGAAATCCGTTCGCGCCGAGCTTGTCGAAGCACGCTCTCCGCGCTCACTCCTTCACATTCGGAACAAGCCCTTCGACAAGCTCAGGGCGAACGGATCAAAGTAAGTCATTGAACTCCAACGCCTGTATCGGACCTATTCACGCCGGCCCATGTCAGATCCCCAGCCGCGCCCGGGCGGCGGCATATTCGGCCACCAGCCGGTCGACCCGGTCGGCGACGCTCTCGACGCGGTCGACCGCGCCAATGCCCTGGCCCGAGCCCCAGATGTCGCGCCACGCCTTGGCCTTGGAGCCGTTGCCCCCACCGAAGTTCATCGTCTTCAGGTCGCCCTCGGGCAGCGCATCGGGATCGAGCCCGGCCGCCGCTATCGAGCTGCGCAGATAATTGCCGTGCACCCCGGTGAACAAATTCGAATAGACGATGTCCGCCGCGCGCCCGGCAACGATGCCCTCCTTATAGGCGGGTTCGGCGTTCGCCTCGGTCGTCGCGATGAAGGGCGATCCGATATAGCCGAAATCGGCGCCCATCGCCTGCGCCGCCAGCACCGCACCGCCCGTCGCGATCGCGCCCGACAGCGCGAGCGGGCCGTCGAACCATTGCCGGATTTCCTGCACGATGGCGAAGGGCGAGAGGCGCCCGGCATGGCCGCCCGCGCCTGCCGCCACCGCGATCAGGCCGTCGGCACCCTTTTCCACCGCCTTGCGCGCGAACCGGTCGTCGATCACGTCGTGGAGCGTGATGCCGCCCCAGCCATGCACCGCGGTGTTCAGATCCTCGCGCGCGCCGAGCGAGGTGATGACGATCGGCACCTGCCATTTGGCGCAGGTGGCGAGATCGGCCTCGAGCCGGTCGTTGGATTTGTGTACGATCTGGTTGACCGCGAACGGCGCCGCCGGGCGATCGGGATGCGCGCGGTTGTGCGCGGCCAGCTCTTCGGTGATCCGGTGCAGCCATTCGTCGAGCATCGCCTGGGGCCGGGCGTTCAGCGCCGGGAACGAGCCGACGATCCCCGCCTTGCACTGCGCGATCACCAGATCGGGGCCGGAGATGATGAACAGCGGCGACCCGATCACGGGCAGGCGCAGCGTCGAAAACGGGGCGGGCAGGGTCATATGCGTTGTGTAGCGCAACCGATCGGCCTGTCCAGCGACGGGGCATTTGCGTGACGCGCGCCGTCGCGTAGGAAGCGTCACACGACGAACGGGGCCGGACGCGCGACGGACGGCTCCACCAACAGGGGTTTATCCGTATGAAGCTTGCCACCGCGCTGTTGGCGCTGACCGTTTCCGCCCCCGCGCTCGCGGCGGGGCAGTTGCCCAAGACGGTGGTGCCGACGCTCTATGACATCACCGTGAAGCCCGATGCCAAGACGCTGACCTTCGCCGGCTCCGAGACCGTCAACGTGAACGTCACCGCGCCGACGACGACGATCGTGCTGAACGCCGCCGATCTGGCGATCACCAAGGTGACGTTCGACGGCGTGGTGGCGCCGTTCAAGCTGGATGCGGCGGCGCAGACGATCACCGTCACGCTGCCGATCGCCGCGCGCGTCGCACCGCACGTGATGACGTTCGACTGGACGGGCAAGATCGGCCGTTCCGCGTCGGGCCTGTTTGCGATCGACTATACCAACACCGACGGCAGCCAGGCGCGGATGCTCGCCACGCAGTTCGAGGCGCCCGACGCGCGGCGCTTCGCGCCGATGTGGGACGAGCCAGCGTTCAAGGCGAAGTTCCGCCTGACCACCACGGCGCCGGACGGGCAGCGCGCCTTTTCCAACATGCCCGCCTATTCGGTGACCAAGGCGCTGGACGGCACGCAGACCTATAAATTCGCCGAGACGCCGGTGATGTCTAGCTATCTGCTGTTCATGGGCCAGGGCGCGATGGACCGGAAGACGCTGATGGCCGGCAAGACCGAGCTGGGCGTCATCACGCGCAAGGGCGTGGCGGATCAGGGGGATTATGCGCTCGATCAGGCCAAGCGGCTGCTCGCCTATTACAACAGCTATTTCGGCCAGCCCTATCCGCTGCCGAAGATGGACATGGTCGCCGGGCCCGGCTCCAGCCAGTTCTTCGGCGCGATGGAGAATTGGGGCGCGATCTTCTATTTCGAGAACGAATTGCTGTTCGATCCGGCCCGCACGACGGAGAGCGGACGCCAGCGCATCTACACCGTGGTCGCGCACGAGATGGCGCACCAATGGTTCGGCGATCTGGTCACCATGGCCTGGTGGGACGATCTGTGGCTGAACGAAGGCTTCGCATCGTGGATGGAGAGCAAGAGCTCGGCCGATCTGAATCCCACGTGGAAAGCCGAGGCGTCGGCGGTGGCGTTCGACCGCGAGGGGGCGATGGGCATCGACGCGACCGCGGCGACTCACCCGATCGTGCGCCATGTGGAGACCGTGGACCAGATCGGCGAGGCGTTCGACGGCATCACCTATGCCAAGGGCGAGGCGGTGATCCGCATGCTCGAATCGACGCTCGGGCCCGACGTGTTCCGCAAGGGCATCCGCAGCTACATGGCGAAGTACAAATACGGCAACACCGTCACCGACCAGCTCTGGGCCGAGCTGTCGGATGCAGCGGGGCGGCCGGTGACGCAGATCGCGCATGATTTCACGCTGCAGGGCGGCGTTCCGCTCGTCACGATGACGGGCATGCGCTGCGAGCGCGGGAAGACGGTGGCGACGCTGACTCAGGGCCGCTTCGGGCTCGACCCCGCCTCGCAGGCGCCGCAGACCTGGCACGTGCCGCTGGTGCTCGCGACGCTGCGTGGCGGCGAGACGAGCGCGATCGTCAGTGGCGCAGCCCCCGCCGACGTGAGCGTGCGCGGCTGCGGCACGCTGGTGCTGAACCGCGGCAAGGGCAGCTATACGCGCGTGATGTACGACGATGCGGGCCATGCCGCGATCGTGCGCGACTATGCCAGGCTGGGGTTGAACGACCGGCTCGGCACGCTGGGCGACGATTACGCGCTGGCGCAGGGCGGCTATCAGGGCCTCCAGCGTTACCTCGACGTGCTGGGCCAAGTGGGCGCCGATGCCGATCCGCTCGAATGGTCCGTGGTGTCCGGCCAGCTCGGCAGCCTGTCGGGCTTGTATGCGGATACCCCGCTGGAGGCGCCGCTGCGCGCGAAGACCGATGCGATGCTGTCGCCCGTGCTCGCGCGGATCGGCCTCACCGCACGGGCGGGCGAATCGCCTTTGGTGACGAACCTGCGCGAGACGCTGATCGGGCGGTTGGGCGCGAACGGCGATCCGGCGGTGGGGGCGGAGGCGCGGCGCTATGTCGCGCTGCTGGCGAACGACCCGACGGCGATTCCGCCGGCGGTTCGCACGCCTATCCTCGGCACTTATGCGATCAACGCGACGCCGGCCGAATGGGACGCGCTGCTCAGCCTCACCAAGGCGGAGAAGAGCCCGGTGGCCAAGAACCGCTTCGTGTCGCTGCTCGGTTCGGCGCGCGATCCGGCGCTGGCGCAGCGTGCGCTCGGGCTGTTGAAGACCGACACGATCACGACGCCGCAAAAGGCCGCGCTGCTGCGTTCGGTCGCCACGCGGCATCCGGACATGGCGTTCGATTGGGCGGTGGCGAACCTCGCGCTGGTGAACAGCTTCCTGGAGGACAGCACGCGCTCGGGCTATGTCGTGGGCCTTGGCGGCGGATCGAACGATCCGCGGATGCCGGCCAAGATCCAGGCCTTTGCCGACAAGAACCTGCCCGCCACCTCGCGCGGCGGCACGACGCGGACGCTAGCGTTCATGGCCGTCCGCAAGGCGACCGCGGAGCGGCTGCGTCCGGCGGTGACGAACTGGGTGAAGTAGGGGCGTTCAGTCGACGCGTTTGAGGGCGCTCGCATAATGGCGGCTCCGCGCGGCGTAATGCTGCGCGGAGAGCCGGAGCGCGGCACGCGCCTTTTCGTCCAGCGTGCGCACCGCGCGCGCCGGACTGCCGACGATGAGGCTGCCCGGCGGGAAGCTCTTGCCTTCGGTGACCAGCGCGCCGGCGCCGACGATGCAATCCTCCGCGATCGTCGCGCGGTTGAGGACGATCGCGCCCATGCCGATCAGCACGCGGTCGCCGATGGTGCAGCCGTGCAGGATGGCATGATGGCCGATCGTGCAATCCGCGCCGACGGTGAGCGGTGTGCCCGGATCGGAATGGAGCATCGCGCCCTCCTGCACGTTCGATCGCGCGCCGATCCGAATTGCCGTGTTGTCCGCGCGGATCACCGCGCCGAACCACACGCTGCTTTCTTCGGCCAGGATCACCTCGGCGATCAGGTCCGCACTCGGCGCGATCCAGGCGCTGGGGTGGCAGTCGGGGCGTTTCCCGTCGAGTTCGTAGAGCGGCATCGGGTCTGGTCCTCAGGACAGGCGGAATGCGCTCGCCGCGACGACGACGAGGACGAGCGGCGCGGCGGCCCAGCCGATCCGCCGCCACGGCCGGACGGGCATGGCATATAGGTCCGCGCCCGCGATCGCCGCGGCGATCAGCGCGGCCAGCATCGTCCAGAGATGGTAGCGTAATTCGGCGGCCACGCTGAACACGCCATAGCCCAGCCCGTAGAACAGGCTCGACAGCGCGATCGGCACGATCAGCGGGCGCGAGGCCAGCCGCGGCGCCGCGATCAGCACGCCCAACGCCAGCGTGATCCCCGCGATCGGCCAGCCGAGCGGCGTCCCGGCGCTCGCGGTTGCGGCGGCGTCGATCGCGCTCAGCAGCGGGCCCGGGTGGACCGTGTAATGCCAGTCGTTGGGCGCGGATTGCACCTGCACCGCGCGCTCGACCGGATCATGGACGAGGAAGCGCGTGTTGATGTTGAAATGATGCAGCCGGTGCAGCGCATAGGCGAGCGGGTGTGCGAGGATCGCCCCGGCCCATAGCCGCGTCGGGCTTGCATGCGTGCGCGCCGCCCAGGCGCGAAACGGCTCGAAGCCGAGCGGGCAGGGCGGATCGACCCAGTTGGAATAGGGATCCCATTTCACCGCCGAATAGCAACGATGGTTGACTGCGATCGGGTTCGCCACGCCGAGGGCTGGGAACACGTTCGTCCCGCTCTCCTCGGTGATGCCGCCCAGATCGAAGATGACGAGCGACAGTTCGACGCCGCTGCGCTCGGCATGGAGCAGCCGGTTGGCGAGCGGCAGCGGCACCATCAGCAGCGCGGTCGCGACGATCGCCGTCGCGGCGACCTTCCATGGCCGGTCGCGCCACCGCGCCGGCAACAGCGCGACGGCGAGCGGCATGCAAGCGAGAAAAGCGTTGAAGCGCAACGTCGCGGCGGCCAGCAGCAGCGCCAGCGCGAGGCCGGCGAGAAGGGGGCGCACGCCCGCGCGTCGCGCCTCTCGCGTCCAGGCCAGCAGCCCCGTCGCGGCGAGCAGCGCGCCCGTCATCAGGCAATCCTTCAGCACCGCGCCCATCAGCGCCATGCCGAGCGGCAGCAGCCCCACCGACGCGAGCGCCACGCCCAGGCCCGGTCGCGGGCGTCGCCACGCCCATGCCGAGAGCAGGCCAAGGCCGATCCAGTAGAGTGCCACCTGTAGCACCAGCATGGGCGCAGGGCCGGCATGGATCGGGATCAACTGGCGCCACAGCCACTCCATGGCCGGGGGGTGCCAGTCGTCATAATCGCCGTCGATCGCCTGGCCATATTGGCGGACCGCGTCCCAGGTCATCAGCCCCGGCCAATAGGCCATGAGCGTCGCCGCCGCCGCGGCCAGCATGGCGGCGCTCAAGGCGATCGCACCGGAGGCGCGCTGACGTGATCCTGCCATGCTCCCGCATCAACGGGACAGCGCCGCCGGTGTCAACTCGACCTGGCTATTTGCCGGACCCTTTCCCAACGCCGTTGGACCCGGTCGCCTGGATGTTGGCCTGGACCTCGTGCGCCCGCGCCGAAGCCTGGTCGGGCAGCGCGTGGCCCGACTTGGCGGGATCCGCCGCGGCGGCGCTGGCGACGGCGGCCTTCGCGGCGGCGGCTTGATCCGCCGCGGCTTTGTTGGCAGCGGCCTGATCGGCGGCGGCCTGGGCCGCGGCGGCTTGCGCAGCCTGGGCTGCGGCGGCTTGCGACGCGGCCGCCTTCGATGCGGCGTCCTGGGCGGT
>NZ_JAKNQJ010000040.1 GCF_022662335.1 Sphingomonas sp. CROZ-RG-20F-R02-07
AGGCGCGCGCGCCTGAGCGGGGACCGGTGAGCGGAGGCAAGCAGCGCGCGGACCAGATGCTCGTCGATCGCGGGCTGGTCGAATCGCGGGCGCGGGCACAGGCGCTCATCATGGCCGGGCTGGTGTTCGCCGGCACGCGCAAGATCGACAAGCCGGGGCAGGCGCTCGCGCCCGACACGATGCTCGACGTGAAGGGCCGCGATCATCCCTGGGTGTCGCGCGGCGGGATCAAGCTGGCGCACGGCCTCGCGCATTTCGAATGGAGCGTGCCGGGCGCGGTCGCGATCGACGTGGGGTCGTCGACCGGCGGCTTCACCGACGTGCTGCTCCAGGGCGGCGCGGCGCGCGTCTATGCGGTGGACAGCGGCACCAACCAGCTCGCCTGGTCGCTCCGCCAGGATCCGCGCGTGATCGTCCACGAACAGACCAGCGCCCGCATCCTGACCGCGGCGCATATCCCCGAGCCGGTCGACCTGATCGTGTGCGACGCCAGCTTCATCGGCCTCGCCAAGGTGCTCGAACGGCCATTGACGTTCGCGGGCCCCGGCGCGCGCCTGATGGCGCTCGTCAAGCCGCAGTTCGAGGCGGGGCGCGGCGAAGTGGGGAAGGGCGGCGTGGTCCGCGATCCGGACGTGCACGCGCGCGTCTGCGCCGAGGTGGCCGACTGGATCGCTGGCCAGGGCTGGGCCGTCGCCGGCATCACGCCCAGCCCCATCACCGGGCCGGAAGGCAATGTCGAATTCCTGATCGCCGCCGTCCGGGAATGAACCACCGGCGGAACGATCCGCTGCAACCCGAGGTTTACCTCAGCGCACCGACACGGCAATAGCCGGCCCGGGCACAATCGAGGAGTGGCTGTGGGCGGGATCGCATCGAAGAACCAGTTGCGCATGTCGTTCCTGCGCTGGGCGCTGGTCACGGTGCCATTGGTGCTGCTGCTGGGCTTCGCTTCGGGGCGATCGGTGCCGGCCGGCGATCAGAATGGCTGGTACGTCGCGCTCGTCAAGCCCGCGCTGACGCCGCCGGGATGGGTGTTTCCCGTCGCGTGGAGCCTGCTCTACATCCTGATCGGCGTGGCGCTCGCGGTGGTGCTCAACGCCCGGGGCGCGCGGTCGCGGGGCCTCGCCGTCGCGCTGTTCGCGGTGCAATTGGCGCTCAACCTGGCGTGGACGCCGGTGTTCTTCGGCGCGCACCGGATCGGCCTGGCGCTCGCGCTCCTCGCCGTCCTGCTGGTGACGGCGATCGCGACGACGTTGGTCTTCGGCCGGATCCGTCCGCTCGCGGCGTGGCTGATGCTGCCCTATCTGATCTGGGTGAGCTTTGCCGGCATGCTGACGCTCGGGATCCAGCGGCTGAACCCCGACGCACAGGCCCTTGTGCCGGGCGCGCATACGTCCCAGATGCTGTGACGAACCTATAAGAAGGCTTGGCATGCAGTCCGAAAACCGGATCTTCGACGATTTCGTGAAATTGTTCAACGGCGCGGCGGGCACGCTCGCCGGTGTCGGCCGCGAGGCGGAATCGGGCGCCCGTGCACGGGCGCGCGAGTGGATCGGCGGCCTCGACTTCGTGTCGCGCGACGAATTCGACACGGTGAAGGCAATGGCGATCGCTGCGCGCGACGAGGCGGATGCGCTGCGCGCTCGGCTCGACGCGCTCGAGGCCCGGCCGCAAGAGGCCCCCTCTGCCTGAGTTTTCCACGATTTTCGACCTATTCCCGCGGGGCGCGCCGTCTGATGTATTGCATCGGGCGGCGATATCGCGTGGATTGGGCGCGTGATGATGCTCGATCGCCCCGATCAGGAGCCCGACGACTCCGCCCCCATCGACATGCTCGAAAGCTATTATGCCGCGCATGGCTGGGATCACGAGCGCCATGACGACGAGATCGTCGCGACGGTAAAGGGAAGCTGGACCGAGTATGAGCTCCGCGCGCTGTGGCGCGAGGACGACAGCGTGCTCCAGTTCCTCGCCTTTCCCGACATCAAGGTGCCCGACGAGCGTCGCACGGCGGTCTACGAAGCGATCGGCCTGGTCAACGAGCAGCTCTGGGTCGGCCATTTCGAACTCTGGTCGTCGAGCGGCATTCTTCTCTACCGCCATGCGACGATGGTCGATGGCGAGGAGGAAGGCACGATGTCGCTGGCTGCGGCCGAATTGCTGGTCGAATCGGCGATCGACGAGTGCGAGCGTTTCTACCCGGTGTTCCAGTTCGTGCTGTGGGGCGGCAAGACACCCAAGGAGGCGCTCGCCGCCGCGCTGATCGATACCCAGGGCGAGGCGTGATGGTATCCGGAATGGGACCGGTCTGGATGATCGGTTGCGGCAATATGGGGGGCGCGATGCTGCGCCGCTGGGTCGCCGCCGGGCTCGATCCGCAGTCGGTGACGGTGGTGACGCGCGGCACGGCGGACGTGCCCGACGGCGTCCGCGCGCTGCATGCGCTGCCGGCGGACGAGACGCCGGCGGTGCTGGTGCTCGCGATGAAGCCGCAACAGCTCGATGCCGTCGCCCCCATACTCCGGGGCGTGACGCCGGCGATCCTCGTCTCGATCCTGGCCGGCGTGGAGGTCGCTGCACTCGGCCGGCGCTTCGCGGCGGGCGCGATCGTGCGCGCGATGCCGAACCTGCCCGTCGCGATCGGCAAGGGCGTCACCGCGCTGTACACGCCGAGCGCCGACGTCGCGGTTCGCGGCGTGGCCCAGGCGCTCGCCACGCCGCTGGGGCTGGTCGAATGGGTCGATGCGGAGGCGCGGTTCGATGCGGTCACCGCGCTTGCCGGTTGCGGGCCGGGCTTCGTGTTCCGCTTCGCCGATGCGCTGGCGCGGGCGGGGGAGGCGCTGGGCCTGCCCGCCGACCAGGCCGCGCGCCTCGCGCTCGCCACGCTGGACGGCGCGGGAACGATGGCCATGGCCGCCGATGCGCCGCCCTCGACGCTGGCGGACCGAGTCGCCAGCCCGGGGGGCTCGACGCGCGAGGGACTGAACGTGCTCGATCGCAACGATGCGCTGGTCGCGCTGTTGACCGAGACGCTGGCGGCCTCCGCGCGCCGCAACGCCGAGATGGCCGCCGCCGCGCGCTGAGCGTCAGCCCTGCGCGTGCAGCATGGCTATGCGCGCGCGCTCCTCGTCGGGCATCAGCCCCTCGAGCACCGCCCAGAAGCCGCCCACCGCCGCTTGGCCGGCTTCGGCATAGGCCTTGGAGAGCCGCGTACGCAGCGCATCGAACAGCTCGGTCTCGAGCGCTTGGCCGCTCTCGGTCAGCCGCAGCAGCCGCTGACGGCGGTCGCGCTCGCCCGGTCGGGTCTCGACCATGCCGCGCTCGGCGAGCTCGTTCAGCACGCGGCCGAGCGATTGTTTGGTGATGGCGAGCACTTGAAGCAGATCGCTCACCGTCATGTCGGGCTTGCGCGCGATCCAGTAGAGCGCGCGGTGGTGCGCGCGGCCAAGCCCTTGTTTTGCCAAGCCTTGGTCGATCGCGCGGGTCAGATGGCTGTTGCCGAAATACAGCAACTCCATGCCGCGGCGCAGCTCGGGCTCGCGCAGGAAAAGGGGAGATGCGGACTGGGGTGCGGCAGCCATGTTGACCGGTCTAGCGCCGCGCCCTAGTCAACCGCAACCCGCCAACCGAAGAGTTTTTGCCATGCCGGCCGAATCCCGCCTCGCTTTTGCCGTCACGCCCAACGCCGCGCCGGTCGCGGCGAACGCGCGGAGCGAACGGCTGGTCGATCCGGGGTTCGGCCGCGTCTTCACCGATCACATGGCGGTCGTGCGGTTCAGCGACGAAAAGGCCTGGCACGATGCGCGGATCACCGCGCGCGCGCCGCTGACGATCGATCCCGCGTCTTCGGTGCTGCATTATGCGCAGGAGATCTTCGAGGGCATGAAGGCCTATCGGCTGGAGGATGGTGGCACCGCGCTGTTCCGCCCGACCGCCAATGCCCGCCGCTTCCAGGATTCCGCGCGGCGGCTGGCGATGCCCGAGCTGCCCGAGGCGATCTTCATGGAATCGATCGAGCGGCTGGTCGCGATCGATCGCGAATGGATCCCGCAAAGCGATGGCGGCGCGCTCTATCTGCGCCCGTTCATGTTCGCCTCCGAGGTGTTCCTCGGCGTGAAGCCGGCCTCCGAATATCTCTACATGGTGATCGCCTCGTCGGTGGGCGCCTATTTCAAGGGCGGCGCGCCGGCGGTGTCGATCTGGGTGAGCCAGGATTATTCGCGTGCGGCGCGCGGCGGCACGGGCGCGGCAAAATGCGGCGGCAATTATGCGGCCAGCCTGGTCGCCCAGGCGGAGGCGATCCGCCAGGGCTGCGATCAGGTGGTGTTCCTCGACGCGGTGGAGCGCCGCTATGTCGAGGAACTGGGCGGCATGAACGTCTTCTTCGTCTTCGACGACGGCAGCCTCGCGACCCCGGCGCTGACGGGCACGATCCTGCCCGGCATCACGCGCGATTCGCTGCTGACGCTCGCGCGCGACCAAGGGCTTACGGTGCGCGAGCAGCCCTATGCGATCGACCAGTGGCGGGCGGATGCGGCGAGCGGCCGGCTGGTCGAGGCGTTCGCCTGCGGCACGGCGGCGGTCGTCACCCCGATCGGCCGCGTCGCCAGTCCGGAGGGCAGCTTCACGATCGGCGATGGCGGCCCGGGCGCCACGACGATGCGCCTGCGCGAGGCGCTGGTCGCGATCCAGCGCGGCCAGGCGCCCGACGCGCATGGCTGGTTGCACCGTCTCGCCGGATAGGGGTTTCAGTTCACGGCGGGGCGGCTATAAGCGCGCCTCCGTTGGGGCGTCGCCAAGTGGTAAGGCAGCGGCTTTTGGTGCCGCCATTCGCAGGTTCGAATCCTGCCGCCCCAGCCAACTTCCCATTAAGCGTCTGACGCAACTTGGCTTTTCGAACGGTGCCGGAACCGTGGTGGGGATTTGCTACAGAGCCCTGCTACAGAACCGAGGTTCTGTGCACGTGGGAGGCATCCCGAACACCGTCCGCCGGGGCGGCATCTACCACTTCCGCCGGGCAGTCCCGGCCGTCCATCGCGGGCGTCTCGGCATCGCCGAATTGACATGCAGCCTGCGGACGCACGATGCCT
>NZ_JAKNQJ010000041.1 GCF_022662335.1 Sphingomonas sp. CROZ-RG-20F-R02-07
TACACAAGGCGTCTCCACAATCGACCGATTGGCCTCTGCTCGAAGCGCGGAATCTTCCACTACCGACGACGGGTGCCGACCGACTTGTCGACGGTCTGGGAAGGTCGCGAAGTATGGCGTTCGCTCGATACAGACAGCTATGCGATCGCACTTCGGCGCATCCATCGGGTCGCCGCTGATGTCGAAGCCGAGTTTGAGAAAATGCGCTGCTCGATTGGTCGCACTATCGACCAGATGTTGCTCAATGTTCCGCTCAGCGATCCGGCGATTTCAACCGCGCTGATCCCGGCTGCTGCGCAGCCGCCAGCACCGCTCTCGCCGTCGAGCACCCGCACCATCGGGAATGTCTACGATCGCTTCATCGCGGACCCGAAGCATCAATGGAGCAAGCGCACCCAGATCGCGCACGCCACGACCCGGAAATGGGTCATTGAGGTCTTTGGGGAGGATACTCCTCTCGCGGAGATCACCCGCGAGGGCTGTCGCGATTTCGTGGCACTCCTGCGCGAAATGCCGAAAAGCGCACATCAACGCTTTCCAGACATGACGATCATTGAGGTGATCGCTGCCGCCAAGGCGAAGGGTGAGCGCCGAGTAATAAGCACCGCGAACCTCAACGCCTACATCAATCGGTTCGGCGGTGTGATGAACTGGGCGATGAATGAGGGCTATCTCGATCGCAATCCGCTCAAGGGGCTGAAGCTCCCAGACCCAGTGAAGAAACGCGACAAGCGGAACCCGTTCTCGACCGACCAGCTTCGCCGCATCTTCGACGCGCCGATCTACACCGGGTGTCGGGATGACGCGAACGGCTACGCCGTCCCCGGCGATCAGCACCCCCGCCGCGCTCGATTCTGGGTGCCGCTGATCGCGCTGTTCAGCGGCCTACGGCTCAATGAGATTTGCCAGCTTGAGGTCTCCGATATTCGGGTGATCGACGGCATCCCGTGCTTTCGCGTGGCTTCTGGGCTCAGCCAGACCGGCGACGAGAAGCGCTTGAAGACCAACGCCAGCGAGCGCATCGTGCCGGTTCACGACGAACTGATCCGCTGCGGTTTTCTGGCGTTCGCTGAATCTCAGCGACTATGTGGCGAGACGAATCTGTTTCCTGAGCTTCCATTCGGGCATCTGGGCTACCGCTCCACTGCCATATCACGCTGGTTCTCGCGCTTCCTCGAAAATGCCGGTGCCGTCGCCTCGCTCACCTGCTTCCACTCGTTCCGCCACAATTTTCGCGACGGACTCCGCGAGGCCAAGATCGACCGCGATGTCGGGTTCGTCCTTGGTGGTTGGACAACGGATGGCAAGGGGGTGGCAGTGGCGGACAATTATGGGAGCGGATACACCGCGCCGTTATTATCAGATTGTCTCAATCAAGTCCGATACTTCGACCTCGACCTGAGCCATCTTTGGGTGCTTTAATAGTGCTTCTGTGTGATCGACAAGGAGGGCAGGTTGGACTGGTTATTGTATGGTATCGGCCTCGACAGTATCGCACGCGCGTTTCGCTCAACTATCAAGTCCTTTGAGGCTGAGCGCTCACTGATCGAGAGCGATTGGGCCGCTCATGAGAAAGCTGTTGAGGCGGGCGAAGCTGAAACCGTCGTCGAAGAAGAAACGACTGGTGCTTATTTCGATTATGGTGAACATATCGGTGAATTGCTCTACGAAGTCGAAGAAAGTAAGAGACTGGTTCGTGAGGCTTTCGTGACCGTATTGTATCATCACTGGGAGAAGAAGGTAGCAGAGCTATTGAGCCTGAAGAGATATGACCAGAAAAAGGCGTTCGTTGCTGCCAAGTTGGTTGGATGGAAAACCGACGAAGGCATGATTGATAAATTACGGATGGTTGCCAACTGTATCAAGCATGATAGCACTCAGTCTCAAACCTTGAATTCCCTTGATAAGTCATATTTTGACCAAGCTGAAATAGCTCATGGCTGGTATGATGCCCTGCGGATCACAGATGCTCACTTGGAAGCGTTCATCGAAGCGGTAAAATCATCTGGTCCCCCAATGAAAAAATGGATGGGCAAACCACAAGAGGT
>NZ_JAKNQJ010000042.1 GCF_022662335.1 Sphingomonas sp. CROZ-RG-20F-R02-07
GGGCAGCTTCGGCAGTTGGCGGACGAGCTGCGGGCGGAGACGATCGCGGCGGTGGGGGTGACGGGGGGCCATCTGGGTTCGGGGCTGGGCGTGGTCGAGCTGACGACGGCGATCCACTATGTGTTCGACACGCCGGTGGACAAGCTGGTGTGGGACGTCGGCCACCAATGCTATCCGCACAAGATCCTGACCGGCAGGCGGGACCGGATCCGGACGCTGCGCCAGGGCGGCGGGCTGTCGGGCTTCACCAAGCGGAGCGAGAGCGAATACGATCCGTTCGGCGCGGCGCATTCGTCGACCTCGATCTCGGCGGCCTTGGGCTTTGCGGTGGCGAACAAGCTGGCGGACCGGCCGGGCCGCGGCATCGCGGTGATCGGCGACGGCGCGATGTCGGCGGGCATGGCGTACGAGGCGATGAACAACGCCGCGCAGGCGGGCAACAGGCTGGTCGTGATCCTGAACGACAACGACATGTCGATCGCGCCGCCGGTGGGGGGCTTGTCGGCCTATCTCAGCCGGATGGTGTCGAGCCGCGAGTTTCTCGGCGTGCGCGAGCTGCTGAAGCGGTTCGCCAGGAAGCTGCCGCGGCCGTTTTCGGAAGGGCTGCGCAAGACCGACGAGTTCGCGCGCGGGATGACGATGGGCGGCACGCTCTTCGAGGAGCTGGGCTTCTACTATGTCGGCCCGATCGACGGGCACAATCTCGATCACCTGATCCCGGTGCTGGAGAATGTCCGCGATGCCGAGGAGGGGCCGATCCTCGTCCATGTCGTGACCAAGAAGGGCAAGGGCTATGCGCCGGCTGAGGCGGCGGCGGACAAATATCACGGCGTGCAGAAGTTCGACGTGGTCTCGGGCGTGCAGGCGAAAGCCCCGCCGGGGCCGCCGCAGTACCAGAACGTCTTCGGCGCGCAGCTCGTCAAGGAGGCGGAAAGCGATCCGCGGATCTGCGCGATCACCGCGGCGATGCCGTCGGGCACTGGCCTCGATGCGTTTGCCAAGACCTTTCCGGACCGCTTCTTCGACGTGGGCATCGCCGAGCAGCACGGCGTGACCTTTGCCGCAGGGCTCGCGGCCGAGGGGATGCGGCCGTTCTGCGCGATCTATTCGACGTTCCTCCAGCGCGCGTACGACCAGGTGGTGCACGACGTCGCGATCCAGAACTTGGCCGTCCGCTTCGCGATCGACCGCGCCGGGCTGGTGGGGGCGGACGGCGCGACGCATGCGGGCAGCTTCGACGTGACGTACCTCGCCACGCTGCCGAACTTCGTGGTGATGGCGGCGGCCGACGAGGCCGAGCTGGTGCACATGACGCACACCGCCGCACTTCACGACAGCGGGCCGATCGCGCTGCGCTATCCGCGCGGGAACGGCACGGGCGTGGCGCTGCCCGAGACGCCCGAGCGGCTCGCGATCGGCAAGGGGCGGATCGTGCGCGAGGGGCATGCGGTGGCGATCCTGAGCCTCGGCACGCGGCTGGAGGAGGCGCTGAAGGCGGCGGACCAGCTCGAGGCGCGCGGGCTGTCGACGACGGTGGCGGATCTGCGCTTTGCCAAGCCGCTCGACATCGAGCTGATCCGCCGTCTGCTGACCAGCCACGAGGTGGCGCTGACGATCGAGGAGAATGCGGTGGGCGGCTTCGGCGCGCATGTGCTGACGCTCGCCTCGGACGAGGGGCTGATCGACGCCGGGCTGAAGCTCCGGACGCTGCGCCTGCCCGACGCCTTCCAGGACCAGGACGCGCCCGACAAGCAATATGCCCAGGCCGGCCTCGACGCCGACGCCATCGTCGCCACCGTGCTCAAGGCCCTGCGCCACAATTCGGGTGCGATGGC
>NZ_JAKNQJ010000043.1 GCF_022662335.1 Sphingomonas sp. CROZ-RG-20F-R02-07
CTCTAATCACCGTCTCGGGCACATGGAAAATGGGTGACGAACCGGATGACGGCGCAGAGGGACCGGGGACATTCGCACCGGGATCGCGTGGTCCATTCGGCGAACGCGCGCTCCGCCCGGCTGTCGGCTTCGATGTCGGGGACGAACCTGGTCCGCGCGGGCGACTATAACCAGCGCACGGTGCTGCAGGCCATTCGCCTGGTGGGCGAGACGTCGCGCGTCGAACTCGCCACGCTCACCGGCCTGACCGCGCCGACGATCGCCAACATCACCAAGCGCTTGACCGAACTCGGCCTCATCAAGCTGGTCGGGCGGCGGCAAGGCGCGCGTGGACAGCCGGCACTCCGCCTCTCGATCGACCCAGACGGCGCTTTCGCGATCGGGCTCAACATCGATCGCGACCATATCAGCCTCGCGCTGGTCGATCTCGCGGGCAGGGTGCGGCGCCTGGTGGGGCAGGAGATCGCGTTCGCCTTGCCCGAGGATGTGGTGGCGTTCGCACGCAAGCGGATCACCAAGCTGCTGACGGTCGAGGGCGTGTCGCGCGACAAGGTGCTGGGTGTCGGCGTCGCGATGCCGGACGATCTCGGGCGCATCCCCATCCCGCACCGGCCCGCTGCCTATGACGCATGGAACAACATCGACGTGGCCGCGGCAGTGCACGAGGCGCTGCCTTGGCCGATCCATGTCGACAACGATGCCGCCGCCGCCGCGTTGGGCGAGGCCCAGCAGCGCCCCGGCCAGGACGCGCAAAACTTCTTCTATCTGCTCATCAGCGCCGGACTGGGCGGAGGCCCGGTGATCGAGGGTAATTATGCCCGCGGTGCCGCGCTGCGCAGCGGCGAGATCGGGCTGATGCCTGATCCCTCCTCCGCGCGGCCGAATGCCGTGGTTCAGGATACGGTGTCGCTGTCGGCGCTTCGTGCGCGGTTCGAGGCCGCGGGCAAGGCGGACGATCTCGCCAACCTCGTCTCGGACGATCCGTCGTGCCGCGCGATCGTCGATGCCTGGGTGCATGATGCGGCGCAAAGCCTCGCCTCGCCGCTCGTCGCGGTGAACTGCCTCATCAATCCTGCCGCGATCCTGATCGGCGGGCGGCTGCCGCTGCCGCTGATCGCGCGGCTGGCGGCGGCACTCGAGACCGCGCTCGACGCCTTTGCGCTACCGTCGCGCGCGCCCATTCTCGCGGCGCTGGCCGCACAGGACGGCGCGGTCATCGGCGCCGCGATGCTGCCCTTTCTGGACCATGTTCTACCCTCCGACGCGATCCTGATTCAGGCGGGCCGCCGCGACTAGAACTTGATGGCGCTATCTTGCGCCGTTCGCCTGGAGCGTGTCGAAGGGCCTGTGCCGCAGCCGAATGCCCAACGGTGGGGAGCGGGCTTCGACAAGCGCCGCACGAACGGATCCTAAGGACAGATCGATCCAACGTCCGCGCCGGTGCTGTCAGTCTAACGCGAACCCGTCTCCACACGATGCACGTCGCGCTTTGTACGCATCGGCCTAGCTTGCGAGGACCTGCCACTCCGCCAGTGCGGCAGAGCGGCGTTCCTTGTAGGTCTGGCGGGCGACGAGGTGG
>NZ_JAKNQJ010000044.1 GCF_022662335.1 Sphingomonas sp. CROZ-RG-20F-R02-07
TGGCTCCCCATTGAGCAGGCCGATAAGCTTCTCATCATCTCGCGCCTGCGCATCAGCGCGACCGACAAGATGCTATGCCGAGTATCGGTCTGACCGTTGCCGCATTTCTCAGTGGGCGTCGGGCCGAGGATCACCTGACCTGCCCGCCCCGATAGGGCAACCCTATGCGGAACAGCCGGTGAGACACGATCCGCGTCTCATATGAGTTCATTTTCTTGACGATACACCGATCTGTGCAACGGTCTTGATCCATACGAGACGATCAGGGGCACCGATGGGTAAGACGCTTGGCTACGCGCGCATCAGTTCAGATCAGGGGCAGGACATCGCCAGCCAGAAGGCGATGTTGGAGAAGCTGGGCGCGGTGGTGGTGTTCACCGACATCGGCAACGGATCATCCCTCGACGGTCGCGACCAACTCGAAGCCGCCCTGCGCCTGCTCGAACCCGGCGACGAACTGCTCGCCCTTCATCCCGACCGCCTCGCCCGTGACACGGCCGACCTGCTGACCATCAGCAAGCGGGTCATTGAGCGCGGCGCGATCCTGCGGATCAACGACCCCAACATCGTGTTCGACGGCACCGACATGATGGCCGAGGTCATGCTGACCATCTTCGGCATGGTAGGGATGATGGAGAAGCACTTCATTAAGGCGCGGCAGCGGCGCGGGATCGAGGCGGCAAAGCTCAAGGGCGTCTATAAGGGCCGCCCAGCGACGATCAGCCCCGACGCTGTGCGTCAACTGCGCGAGCAGGGCCTCGGCGCGACGGCCATCGCCCAGCGTCTTAAGATCGGCCGCGCGTCGGTCTACCGGGCGCTGGCGGCGTGATGGCGATCCGCGCGCCAGATCGGCGTGCAAAACGAACCCGTGATCGGCGTCCAAAGATGACCCCCCGGTCTTCATCCGCTACAAGCCGGTATCGTCATCGACCCGGAGTCCAGCGTGGAAGAGCGTGATCCCAACATCATCCACTCGGGGCTGTCGCGCACCGTCACCGTTCAGGGCGCGAGCGTCGAGGTGAAGATATACCGGCTCGAACACGACCCCAAATGGGCCATGGAGGTCGTCAATGAGAACGGCACTTCGACCGTCTGGGACAACCTGTTCGACACGGACGACGAGGCCCTTCAGGCGTTCCAACTGGCGCTCGACGAGGAAGGCATCGACGCCTTCCTCGACCGCAGCAATGTGATCGAGTTCCCGAAGCGGCACTGAACTGGCATCGCAGAAGAAGCGTCGTGGAATGATCTGCTCGTCAAAGATCGTCCAGCCACGCCTCGAACTGCTCGATCGTCATCGCACGACCCGGCTGAGCCGCTGCCTGTTCGAGCATGGCGATAAAGTCCGGGCTCAACTCCTCACCACGGCAGATCGGGCACGAACCGTCGCCATGATCGTCGCCGCAACCGTCCTTGAAAGCGCCATCCATGGACCATCCCCTCGACCTCACTGACGAGGCACCAGCCACCATCCAGACCATCACCGCACGCTTGCGAGACCGCGCTCAGGCGGTCAGCGAAACGGCTCTGAATGGTGCCAAGGCTGATTTCCCTTCGCCCGCTCCAG
>NZ_JAKNQJ010000045.1 GCF_022662335.1 Sphingomonas sp. CROZ-RG-20F-R02-07
CTCGTCAGATGGAGACGAGTGATGCGGCGAGGCCGATTTACCGAGGATCAGATCATTGGCGTGCTGCGCGAGCATGAAGCTGGCGTGAAGACCGCCGAGTTGTGCCGGAAGCACGGGATCAGCGACGCGACCTTCTACAACTGGAAGGCGAAGTATGGCGGCATGACCGTGTCGGAGGCGGCCCGGCTGCGCACGTTGGAGGACGAGAACCGACGGCTGAAGAAGCTGCTGGCGGAGTCGATGCTCGACGTGTCGGCGTTGAAGGATTTGCTGGGAAAAAACTGACCCGGTCTGCGGAGCGCTACGCTGCGGTGGAGAAGCTGATGGCCGATCACGGCTTCTCCGAACGTCGCGCCTGCAGGCTGATCGGGGTCAATCGATCGGCATGGCAATATGAGCCGCTGCGCGGAAGGGACGACGTTGTCCGCGAGCGGATGCGCGAGATCGCCAATGAGCGCCGCCGGTTCGGCTATCGGCGGCTGGCGATCCTGCTCAAGCGTGAGGGCAATGGCATGAACCTGAAGAAGGTCTATCGGCTATATCGCGAGGAGCGGCTGACGGTGCGCAAGCGTGGCGGCCGGAAGCGCGCGCTGGGCACGCGGGCACCGATGGCGATCCCGCAGGAACCCAACCAGCGCTGGTCGCTCGACTTCGTGTCGGACTCGTTGGCCTGCGGCCGGCGGTTCCGCCTGCTCAACGTCATCGACGATTACAGCCGGGAATGCCTGGCGTGCATCGTCGATACCTCTTTGTCGGGCCGGCGGGTTGTTCGCGAGCTGAGCGCCATCGCCGAATGTCGCGGGCTGCCGTGCACGGTGGTCAGCGACAATCCTGCCCTGAGCGGAGCCGAAGGGGGCACTGAGCTCACCAGTCACGCCGTCCTCGCCTGGTGCCAGGAGACCAGGGTCGAATGGCATTACATCGCGCCGGGCAAGCCGCAGCAGAACGGCTTCGTCGAAAGCTTTAATGGTCGCTTGCGCGACGAGTGCCTGAACGAGCACCTGTTCCCATCGCTGGCTGCGGCGAGACGGATCATCGAGGCATGGCGGACGGACTACAACACCGTGCGTCCGCACAGCAGTCTTGGCGGGTTGGCACCCGCCGAGTTTACGGACCGCCCCCGCCAAGGGCATATGAACACCGAAGCTAAGTTATCAGCGGCCTGAAAACGGGGAGCACGTCAGGGTCGTACCCGCTCACACGCCTACGGTCGCGTGGCGCCCGTCCCATCACCAGACCCTGACCGCGGGTTTGAGGAAAAGACGGTCAGCCGCTTGGTGATGTTGGCGATCGTCGGCGCGGTCAGGCCGGTGAGCGTGGCGACGTCTCGCCCACCAGGCGAATGGCCTGCAGCACCGTGCGCTGGTTATAGTCGCCCGCACGGACCAGGTTCGTCCCCGACATCGAAGCCGACAGCCGGGCGGAGCGCGCATTCGCCGAATGGACCACGCTTTCCCGGTGCGAATGTCCCCGGTCCCTCTGCGCCGTCATCCGGTTCGTCATCCATTTTCCATGTGCCCGAGACGGTGATTAGAA
>NZ_JAKNQJ010000046.1 GCF_022662335.1 Sphingomonas sp. CROZ-RG-20F-R02-07
GGGCGGATTCAACCGGTCGTCGCAACACTTCGACACAGGAGGTTGCAATGGGCATTGGAAAGCGGCGTTCGGATCGATGTGGACGACCGCCGTTGCGGTCCCCAGGCCGGCCTTCTGTGGCAGATCGCAGTGAACGGCAGCTGTTCTGGACGTCGATAGCGGCCGGTCTGAGCAGCAGCGCAGCTGCTATCAAGGCTGGTGTGTCACAACCTGTGGGGACCAGATGGTTTCGGGAGTCGGGCGGTATGCCACCAGCGATGTTCAGGCCCGCGGCGCAGCCGCTGTCGGGCAGATATCTGTCATTGGCGGAGCGCGAGGACATCGCGCTGCTGCTCGTCCAGGGTCATAGTCTGCATGAGATCGGGCGCCGGCTGGGTCGTTCCGCCTCGACGATATCGCGTGAGGTGCGGCGTAACGCGACCACGCGCAGCGGTGGCGTGGATTATCGCGCATCCGTTGCCCAATGGCATGCCGAGCGGTCTGCCCGTCGTCCCAAGGCAACGAAGCTTGCCGGGAACGCGGCGTTGCGCTCCTATGTGGAAGAGAGGCTCGCCAGCGTCGTGCGCACCGGTTGCGGCAACCCGGTCCCGCGGCCAACGGTGTCGTGGAAGGGGCGCCGGCACGGCCCGCGACAGGACCGACGATGGGCGTGGGCCTGGAGCCCTGAACAGATCGCTCAGCGCCTGGCCGTCGACTTTCCGGATGACGAGACGATGCGCATCAGCCACGAAGCCATCTATCAGGCCCTCTTCGTCCAGGGCCGCGGCGCCTTGCGTCGTGAACTGACGGCCTGTTTGCGGACAGGACGGACCCTACGCACGCCGCGGGCGCGTGCCGGCCTACGTGGCAAGAACTTCGTCTCGAGCGACATCATGATCTCCCAGCGCCCGGCCGAAGCCGATGACCGGGCGGTGCCGGGTCACTGGGAAGGCGACCTCATCCTGGGTCTCGGCAGCTCGGCGATCGGCACGCTGGTCGAGCGCACGACACGCTTCACGATGCTGCTGCACCTGCCGCGCATGGAAGGCCATGGTGCCGGACCAAGTATCAAGAACGGGCCTGCGCTAACGGGACACGGCGCCGAGGCGGTACGCAACGCGATCGCGCGTACCATCACCACCTTGCCCCAGGAGCTGCGCCGGTCGCTCACCTGGGATCAGGGTGCCGAGATGGCACAGCATGCTCGTCTGAAGATCGATGCCGGCGTCCAGGTCTACTTCTGCGACCCGCAAAGCCCATGGCAGCGCGGCAGCAACGAGAATACTAACGGCCTGTTACGCCAGTACTTCCCGAAAGGTACGGATCTCAGCGCTCATGAACCCGACACCCTTGCAGCCGTAGCGGCTACCCTCAATGCCAGGCCCCGCAAGACGCTGGGCTGGAAAACGCCGGCCGAGGCGCTTGACCAATGCCTCGCGCAGATCGAAAAACACCCTGTTGCGACGACCGGTTGAATCCGCC
>NZ_JAKNQJ010000047.1 GCF_022662335.1 Sphingomonas sp. CROZ-RG-20F-R02-07
TGAGCTGCTGCCGGTTCCGTGGACACCGAGATAAGGTGTTTTTGGAACCGGAGGATGGAGATGCAACGACGGAAGTTCAGCCGCGAGTTCAAGCTCGAGGCGGTGAAGCTGGTGCGGGAACGCGGGGTTTCGGTATCGCAGGCGGCGCGCGATCTGGACCTGCATGAGAACGTTCTGCGCAAGTGGGTGCGCGAACAGACGGCTGACCCGGGATCGGCGTTCCCCGGACACGGCGTGCTGAAGCCCGAGCAGCAGGAGATTGAGCGGCTGCGCCGCGAGTTGGCCAGGATGAAGGCGGAGCGCGACATCCTAAAAAAAGCGGCGGCCTACTTCGCCAGGGACTCGATATGAGATTCGAGTTCGTCGCGAAGCACCGGGGGACCTGGCCCGTATCGTGGATCTGCGAAGCGCTCGGTGTTTCGCGCAGCGGCTTTTATGCCTGGCTGGTTCGGGTGCCTAGCGCGCGTGCCCGGAGCGACGAGGAGTTCGGCGCCAGGGTTCGCGCCAGCTTCATTTCCAGCTATCGGACGTATGGTGCACGCCGCGTCTGGCACGACCTTCTGGCCGAAGGCCTCTCATGTGGGTTGCATCGTGTCGAGCGGCTGATGCGTGTTCACGGCCTGAAGGCTCGACCCCGGCGTCGTGGTCTGCCGAAGGACAACGGTCTGCGATCCGTCATCGCCGACAACCTCCTCGACCGCCAGTTCACGGCCAAGGCACCCAACCAGCGGTGGATCGCCGAATTTACCTACATCTGGACCGCCGAAGGATGGCTGTACGTCGCAGTCGTCATCGACCTGTTCTCGCGCCGGGTGGTCGGCTGGTCGATGAGCGACAGCATGACCGCCCAGCTCGTCACCGACGCGCTGATGATGGCGATCTGGCGGCGCGGAAAGCCCGACGCCCTGCTGCACCACTCGGACCAGGGCAGCCAA
>NZ_JAKNQJ010000048.1 GCF_022662335.1 Sphingomonas sp. CROZ-RG-20F-R02-07
CCGCATCGCCAAACTCGAATTATGAGCCGGGCACTAAGGCGACAGCCTCTCCGACTTCGAGGGCCGACTACGCTTCTGAGAACAGGGAAGTTTTTGAGCATGCCGCCACCGATGACGCACAGGAATGGCGCATTCCGGCGGATCTGAGATTGATGAGTGGTGAAAGCACTGCAAAAACAGGGAATTTAAATATAGCTGCAGGGATTATAATTATGCGCTGCAGGCTATCTGGTCGTAAGTAAGGTGGATCACGGGCTCGCTGTACAACAACCGGTCGACGAACATGGTCCACCGTTCTATTTGGATGCCAAACCCTATCCGTTCAGATCAGCCGTTGGAACGGACGCCTATCGAGGTAGCAATCGGTGGCGGGCGTCAATATCAACTTAAGCGCGCGCCTGTCTTCGAAAAAGCCCAGGCAACAAACGTAGGACAGTCAATGACATGGTTGCGCGCTGACGATTTTTCATTTGACCAGTCTGCCGCCACGCGGTAGCTGAGATGTGCAGTCGGCAATGCCACTGTCAGATCTATTGAGTGTTAGGTCACTCGGCACTGCCGATGGATACTTGCTCAATGCCTTAAGGGCGTGGCAAAGCCCGTCCTTCAATAATTAAAATATAGTAGCTCTTGTGAGGCCTAATGCCCTGCAGAGCTGCGAGTAGCGGATCGACTTTCCGCATTGCCCGTGAATGCAAAGCGTTGGCGAGCAAGCTCTCACATTTACCAGCTCTTCTTTGCTTGGGGTCAATCCATGCCTGGTACCAGCACGTCCATCGTTCTCCGATGTCCGAATTCGTTGAACGTCGCACGACGCAACGCCCGTACTCATAGTCGTAAACAGA
>NZ_JAKNQJ010000049.1 GCF_022662335.1 Sphingomonas sp. CROZ-RG-20F-R02-07
CGCGAGCGCGACGGCCGAGAAGAAGACGGTTGGACAGCGGTCGTAGCGCGTGGCGACGCGACGCCAGTCTTTCAGGCGGCCGAACATGATCTCGATGCGGCTGCGACGCCGGTAGCGGCGCTTGTCGTACCGGACCGGCTCGTTGCGCGATCTCCGACCTGGGATGCAGGGCTGAATGCCTTTGGCTTCGAGGGCATCCCTGAACCAGTCGGCATCATAACCGCGATCACCAAGCAGCCATTCCGCCTTTGGCAGATCGTCGAGCAAAGCTGCCGCGCCGGTGTAGTCGCTGACCTGCCCGGCGGTCATGAAGAAGCTCAAGGGCCGCCCATCCGCATCGCTGACGGCGTGGAGCTTGGTATTCATGCCGCCTTTCGTACGGCCTATCAGGCGGCCGAGATCCCCTTTTTAACCCGCAGGCTCGATGCCGTGCGGTGTGCCTTCAGGTAGGTCGCGTCGATCATGACCGTCTTCGGCACGGCCTCCGCTGCCGCGAGACCCTCCATCATACGGAGGAAAACGCCCCGTTCACCCCAGCGCTTCCACCGGTTGTATAGCGTTTTGTGCGGACCATACGCGCTCGGTGCATCACACCAGCGCAGTCCGTTGCGATTGACGAAGACGATGCCACTCAGCACCCGCCGGTCATCGACCCGCGGCTTGCCATGGCTCTTGGGGAAGTACGGCCGCAGGCGCGCCATCTGCTCATCCGTCAGCCAGTACAG
>NZ_JAKNQJ010000005.1 GCF_022662335.1 Sphingomonas sp. CROZ-RG-20F-R02-07
TACCAGCGCGAGCGCGGCGATCGGCAGCATCGCGGCGAAGGCGCTGACGGCCTCGCTGACGGGTGGCGTGGCGAAGATTTATGACGGCACGACGGCGGCGACGCTGGCGGGTGGCAACTACACGCTCGCCGGTGCGGTGACCGGCGACGCCGTCGCCCTGAACAATCCCATCAGCGGCAGCTACGACACCAAGAATGTCGGCACCGCGAAAACCGTGAGCGTCGGCAACCTGGCGCTGACCGGGAGCGACGCGGCCAACTACACCGTCAACGCAGACGCGAGCGCGGCGATCGGCAGCATCGCGGCGAAGGCGCTGACGGCGTCGCTCACCGGCATCGTCACGCGCACCGCGAATGGGGGCACGGCGGCGACGCTGTCGGCCGACAATTTCGTGCTCGCCGGGTTCGTGCCGGGCGAGGGGGCGAGCGTGACGCAGACGGCGGGCGTCTATGCCTCGCCGGGCGCGGGCACGGCGATCATGGTGTCGACGACGCTCGCCGAGGGCGATTTCGCGGCGAACGGGGGCACGGCGCTGGCGAATTATGTGCTGCCGCTCGGCGCGCTGTCCGGCACGGTCGGCACGATCAACCCGCAGATCATCGTGACGATCGCGGCGCAGCCCGTGCTGTCGGTCACCTCGGTGCCGGTACCGACCACGCCCGCGCCGGCCGAAGCGGCACCCGCACCCGCGCCGGCCCCGGCGGCGGCACCCGCCGCGGCGGTGGCCACGGTCGCCGCGCTGCCGATCGCCGCCGGGCTCGACCGGTCGCCGCCTTCGCCGGTCGCCGCGCAGAAGCCCCCGACGCCCGTCGATACGGCGGATGCGGGCGATCCGATCCTGGCGAGCGTCGAGCAGCCCTCGGGCGAGAAGCCCGCGAGCCACGGCACGCCCCAGAAGACGGTGACCACGCCGATCGCGGGCGGCCTGCTCGCCGAGCAGCGCACGCTGCCGTCGCGCGGCAGCACGGTGCCGGGTGTGGACGAGGCGTTCTCGGGCGGCGGCGCGTCGTTCTGATGGGGCTGGTGTCGATCCTGCTCGCGGGCGCGTTCGCCGCGGCCGCGCCGGTGCCCCAAACCGCGCCCGCGCCTGCGCCGCCCCCAGCCGCCGCCACGCAGACCCCGGCCGCGCGGCTCGCTGCGGCGCTGCGCGCGGGGCGGACCGCCAACGCGCTCGGCAAATATGCCGATGCCGAGGCCGCGTTCCGCGAGGCGCTGGAGCTCCAGACCGGCGCGGCGAAGGCCGGGGACGAGGCGGTGGGCGCGACCCTGCTCGATCTGGCACTGAACGTCAGCAACCAGTCGCGCGGCGAGGAGGCGGCGGCGCTGTTCCGCCGCGCCGAGCCGCTGCTCCAGGCCTCCGCCAGTTCGCGGCTGCGCGCGCGGCTCGCCACCTATCAGGCGATCGACGGCGCCAATCGCGGCGATTACGCGGCCGGGCTCGCCTTTGCGCGCCGCGCCGCCGAGCAATGGGGCGCGCTCGTCGCCGCGCATGATTCGCAGGGCGTGACCGCGGACGGGGCGGGGCTGACGACCGGGGGCGGCAGCGGCGAGGCGGATCGCGGCGAATTCGCCAACATCCTCAACCTGCAGGCGCGGCTGGAGCTGCGCGCGGGCAACGTCCTGCCCGCCTACGCGGCCGCCAGCCAGTCGCTGCTGATCCTCAACACGCTGACTGCCGCGCCGCGCTGGTGGAAGGCGGATGCGCTCGTGGCGCTCGGCGAGGTGAGCGTGGCGCAGAACCGCCTGTCTGCCGCCGAAGCCTATTTCAACGCCGCAATCGCGATCCGCCGCCAGGTGTTCGGCGACGGCGCGCCCACGCTTCAGGTAATGGCGAGCCTCGGCCGCGCCTACCAGCAGGAGGGCATGAACAGCTCGGCGATCGTCACCTATCGCCAGGTCTTTGCGCTCGCTGCCAAACTGCCTTCCACCGCAGGCGTATTCACCGCCGACATGCTGGTGCCCTTCGCCACCGCCGTCGTCGCGACCGCGGCGACGCTGCCAGACGCCAAGGCCAGGCGCGGCCTCTATGCCGAGGCGTTCGACGCGTTCCAGCTCGTCCAGTCGCCGCTGGTGGACCAGACCATCGCGCAGGCCGCGGCGCGGCTGTCGACCGACGATCCCCGGATCGGCGCGCTGATCGGCGACCTACAGGATCGCCAGCGCGAGGCGGACCAGGCGCATGTGAAGCTCGCATACCAGCAATCTTTGCCCGACAACGAGCGCGGCAGCGTGGCCGAGGAGGCGCTGAAGGCGCAGATCGCCGCGGCGATGGCGGCGGTGGCGGCGGACCGCAAGACGCTTGCCACCGAATTTCCCAATTACGAGCGGCTCGCTGCGCCCGCGTCGCTGTCGCTCGACCGGCTGCGCGGCACGCTGCGCGCGGGCGAGGGGCTGGTGGCGTTCCTGATCGGGCGCGATCAGTCCTTCGCCGAACTGGTGACGCGCGACGGCGTGACGATCGCCGCGGTGCCGAGCGGTGTGGCGGCGCTGCGCGAGACGGTGACGGCGCTGCGCCGCCCGCTGGAGATCCAGGGCGGGGCGATCGGCGAATTCGATCTCGCCGCGGCGAACCAGCTTCACGACACGCTGCTCGGCGGGCTGGCACCGGCGATGACCGGGCTCGACCATCTGGTGGTGGTGTCGGCCGGCCCGCTGTCGAACCTGCCGTTCGGCCTGCTGGTGGAAAAGCCCGTGACAGCGGGCGATTATGCCGGCGCGGCCTGGCTCGTGCGGCGTCGGACGCTTGCCTATACGCCCTCGCTTCAGGCCTTCGGGCAATTGCGCACCGCAGCGCGCAAACAGGCGCCGACCCGGCCGATGCTCGGCTTCGGCGCGCCGTCGCTCGACGGCCATGTGGGCGCGAAGGCGGAGGCGGGCGCGATGGCGCTGATCGCGGGCACCTGCCGGCAGGGCGGGCCGATGCCGCCCGCGCTGCTGCTGGCGCTGGCGCCGCTGCCTGACACCGCCACCGAACTCGCGACCGTGGGGCGGACGCTCGGCGCGCCGGGCGACGCACTGTTCCTGGGCGCGAACGCCACCGAGGCGAAGCTGCGCCAGCAGCGGCTGGACGAATACCGCGTGCTGTATTTCGCCACGCACGGGCTGCTGCCGGGCGAGCTGAAATGCCAGGCGGAGCCGGGCCTCGTCCTCACCCCGCCGGCCACCCCGACCAGCAAGGCCAATGACGGGCTGCTCGAATCGAGCGAGATCGCCAGCCTGCGGCTCAACGCCGATCTCGTCGTGCTGTCGGCCTGCAACACTGCGGCGGGCGACAACCGCTTTGGTGGTGGCGAGGCGCTGTCGGGGCTGGCCGAGGCGTTCTTCCACGCGGGCGCGCGCAACATGGTGGTCAGCCACTGGCAGGTGCCGTCGGCCGCGACGACCGCGCTGATGGCACGGATGTTCACCGGGTGGAGCAAGGGCGGCGCGGACGTGGGCGACGCGCTGCGCCAGGCGCAGCTTGCGCTGATCGGCGATGCCAAGACCGCGCACCCGTTCTTCTGGGCGGCGTTTGTGGCGATGGGCGACGGGATGGGGCGGCCCGCGACCGCCGCGACGGTGGCGGCACGCTGATGGGGGGACAGACATGGGGGGCATGATGCGCAGGGCGCTGGCCGGGGGGCTGGCGCTGGCGACGGTGGCGACGATGATGGGGGTGGCGACGCCCGCCGGGGCGACGACGCTGATCGTGATCGACGCGCGCGGCGGCGGGCTGAAGCCGGGTCAGAAGATCGACAGCGCGAAGCCGATCGTGCTGAAGGAAGGCGAGCGGGTCACCGTGATCGGCCCCGACGGCAAGGCGATCACGCTGAAGGGCAAGTTCGCCGGGCCGCCGCTCGCGCATGCCGGCCCCGCCGCCGATCCGCGCTCGGCCTTGGCCGCGCTGATCTCGACGCGCAGCGCGCGGACGAGCTCGGTCGGTGTGGTGCGCGGCGGCAGCGACGCCGCGCCCTTGCCCGATCCCTGGCTGATCGACGCCTCGCGCTCGGGCGAGCGTTGCCTGAAGGCGGGTGACAAGCTGGTCTGGTGGCGCCCCGTGAAGACGAGCGCGGCGGAATTTACCCTCTTCCCGATCGACCGGTCTTGGCGCGCCGATTTCGCGTGGAAGCCGGGGCAGGACCGGATGGGCATGCCGTCGCTCGGCAAGATCGAGGGGCAGACGATGTTCGTGCTGCGTGCCGATCAGCAGGACCGGGTGATCGACGTGAACGTGATCCCCGCGGGCATCGATAGCGACGTCGTGCTCGCATCGTGGATGCTCGAAAAGGGCTGCACGCAACAGGCCGACGCGCTGCTCCGCCAGCTCCAGCAGGCGCAGGCGACGACCGCCGCGCCCGCCATTCCCGACCAGAATCAGGTGCGCCGATGACCAAGCAAATCCGCACGCTCCTGACGCTCGGCGGCGTCGCCGCGATCGCGACGCTCTTCGCGGTGCTCGCGGTCCACTATCTGACCTTTCTCGGTAGCCTCGAGAACATCGCGCGCGACGTGCGCATCGCGGGCTATTCCAAGCCGATGCCGCAATCGAAGGACATCGTGATCGCCGCGATCGACGAGAGCACGGTCGCGCAATTCCCCTATCGCTCGCCGGTCGATCGCGCCTTTCTCGCCACGCTCGTCAAGCAGCTCGAGGCGAAGGGCGCGCGCGAGGTCGGCATCGACGTGCTGTTCGACCAGCCGACCGAGCCTGCCAAGGACGCCGAACTGGCGCGCACGCTGCGCGAAGCCAAGGTGCCGCTGTTCGTCAGCTACACCAATTCGGGCAACATCGTGGACGAGGACCAGCTCAAATATCTGAACGCCTTCGTGCCGAAGAACCTGCGCGCGGGCGCGAACTTGGCGACCGATCCGTTCGATGACAGCGTCCGCTGGATCTTCCCCGGCGAAACCAATCCCGGCATGCCGATGGGCTTTGTGAGGAAGGCGCTGGCAGTGCTGGGGATCAAGACGCCGCGCGACCAGGTCGAGATCGCGTGGCGGCCGAACCAGGATGCGGAAACGCCCGCTTTCCCGCAATTTCCCGCGCAGACCGTTGGCTTCCTTCCGGACGACTGGATCAAGGGCAAGATCGTGCTGATCGGTGCGGTTCAGTCTATCACCGACCGCCACCGTACGCCGCTCGCGATCGTGGACGAGGGCGATCGCGGTAACATGCCCGGAATCATCGTCCAGGCGCACGGCATCTCCCAATATCTGGAAGGCCGCACCGCGAGCCGGCTCGGTATTCCGGCCGTGGCTGCCGTCACCCTGATCTTCGCACTGATTGGCGTGGGGCTCGGGCTCCTGAAGCGTGGTCCCGCGATCAAGTTCGGGATCGGCAGCGTGGTGGTCGTGCTCTACTGGCTGGGCGCGATCCTGGGCTATGCCAAGGGCGTGCCGCTGGTGCCGCTCGTTGCGCCCACGCTGGCGTTCGCGGTGGCGCTGTGGCTGACCGACGTCGTGATCGGCCGCGCCGAGCGCAAGCAGCGCCAGTTCATCCAGGGCGCCTTCTCGCGCTACGTCTCGCCGGCGGTGGTGAGCCAGCTCGCCGCCGATCCCGAATCGCTCAGCATCTCGGGCACGAAGCGCGAGGTGACGTTCATCTTCACCGACATCGCGGGCTTCACCACCCTGTCCGAGGGGCTCACGTCCGAGAAACTGTCCGAGGTGCTGAACGACTATCTCGACGGCGCGTGCGCGATCATCCTCAAATACGAGGGCACGATCGACAAGTTCATCGGCGATGCGATCATGTCGATCTTCAACGCGCCGATCGCGCAGCCCGATCATGCCGAGCGTGCGGTGAAATGCGCGCTGGAGCTGGACGCCTATGCGGAAAGCTTCCGCAAGGCGCAGAATGCGGTCGGCGTGCCGATCGGGGTGACGCGGATCGGGATCCACACCGGCCATGCGACGGTCGGCAATTTCGGTTCCTCGTCGCGGATGGACTTCACCGCGCTCGGCGACACGGTGAACACCGCCGCGCGGACGGAGGGCGTGAACAAATATTTCGGCACGCGGATCTGCGTGACCGAGGAGACGGTGGCGCAATGCCCCAACCTGGCCTTCCGCCGGATCGGCGACGTGGTGCTGAAGGGCAAGACCAAGCCCGTCGGCCTGTTCCAGCCGGTTTCGGCGGCCGAGGCGGCCTCCGGGCTGGTGCCGGCCTATGACGCCGCGCTGGCCAAGCTGTCGGCGGGCGCGCCCGATGCGGTGGCAGCGTTCGATTCGCTCGACGCCACCTGGCCCGGCGATCCGATCGTCGCCTATCACCGCGCGCGCTTCGCCAAGGGCACGACGTCCTCGCTGATCGTGCTCGAGGACAAATAATGCGGTTCGGGGGGAAGGCCGCGTTCGGTGCGGCGGTGATATGGGGCGTGCCGGGAACGCTGGCGGCGCAGCAGGCGGCCCCGCCGCCGCAGACGCCGCCCGCGCTGCCGAGCCAGAGCGACATCTCGCGCGCGCGTGTCGGCCTGCCGCCGCCCGAGACGCCGGGCTTCGACCTTCGCATCCAGGCGCCGGAGAAATCGGCGGTGCCGAAAGCGGTGGATTCGATCGATTTCCACCTCAGCCGCATCGTCGTGGAGGGCGCGACCGCCTATCCGCATGGCGAGGCGGAGGCATATTTCGCCAAGCTTGTCGGCGCGCCGACCGATCTCGAGGCGGTGCGCAATGCCGCCGCCGCGCTCGAGGCGCATTATCATGCCGAGGGCTATTTCCTGACGCGCGTGTTCGTGCCGCCGCAGCGCGTGGTGGACGGCACGCTCACCGTGCGCGTCGTGGAGGGCTATCTCGACGCGGTGCAGGTCGAGGGAATGGATGCGGGCAGCCGCCGCGCGGTCCATGCGATCCTCGCGCCGCTGATCGGCAAGACCCCGCTCGACCTGCCGGCGGTCGAGCGGCGGCTGCTCATCCTGAACGACCTGCCGGGGATCAGCGCGAGCGGCGTGCTGAAGCCGGGCGGCACGTTCGGCGCGTCCACGCTCGTCGTCACGCTCGTGCGCCCGCGCAACGGCTATCAGGCGAGCGTCAGCAACACCAATTCGCGGCTGCTGGGCCCGTGGGTCTATGCGCTCAACGCCAATCTCAACCGGCCGATCGGCATACCCGGCGCGCTAAGCCTGGGCGTCAGCGCGAGCGGCCCGGGCTTCGCGCTCTCGCAGAGCGGCAGCGCGCGCTATTCGGTGAAGCTCGGCAATCGCGGGCTCATCGCGAGCGTCGGCGTGATCGTCGCGCGCGCCGAGCCCGGCGCCTCGCTCGCGCCGCTCGACATCCGCAACGACCTGCTCTCGGTAAGCGCAAGGATGCGCTATCCGCTGATCCGCAGCCGCGCGCAGTCGCTGTTCCTCGAAGCCGGGCTGTCGGTGAACCGGTCCACCACCGATATCCTCGGCCAGCAGCTCGTCAACGACCACACCACCGATGGCGACATCGCGCTGCTCTACCAGCAGAATGGCTGGCTGAACGGATCGACCTCGGTCACGCTCGATCTCTATCACGGGCTGCCGATCTTCGGCGCCTCGCCCGCCGATACGCCGCTGCCGTCGGTGAAGGACTTCAACCCCGATTTCGCGCGGCTCACCTATGCAGTGCAGCGGCTCCAGCGGCTGCCGCACCGGTTCAGCGCGCTGATCGCGGTGCAGGGCCAATATGCCAATTCGAAGCTGCTGACGGGCGAACTCGTCGCGTTCGGCGGCCCGGCGATCGGGCGCGGCTACGATCCCTCGACGATCACCGGCGACCGCGGCTTCGGCGGGCTGGGCGAGATCCGCTACGACCTGCCCGTCGGCAAGCCATGGCTGGCGAGCGCGCAGCCCTATGCCTTTCTCGACGGCGCGCAGGCGACCAGCCTGGCGTCGCAGGGCGTGCCCGAGACCGTGCAGTCGCTGCGCTCGGGCGGGATCGGGGTGCGGCTCTACGAGCGGTTCGGCACGATCGACCTTCAGGGCGCCAAGGCGTTCCGCCGGTTTCCCGGCGCGGACGAACGCCCCGATCCGCGCGTGCTCGTCACGCTGACGCTGTTTCATTGAGCCGGGAAAGACGCCCATGCTGATCGCGCAGATCACCGACCTGCATCTGGGCTTCGATCCAGGCAATCCCGACGAGGACAACCAGCGCCGCCTGGAGGCGGTGGTCGCGCGGCTGCGCGACGGGCCGAACCGCCCGGACCTGTTGCTGGCGACCGGCGACCTGGTCGATCGCGGCGCGCCCGAAAGCTATGCGCGGGTGAAGGCGGCGCTGGGCGCGCTGCCCTTCCCGGTGCATTACACGCTCGGCAACCACGACGATCGCACCAACTTCGCCGCGGCGTTTCCCGAGACCCCGATGCCGGACGGCTTTGCGCAATATGTGCTCGAGCGCGACGGGCTGCGCCTGGTGGTGCTCGACACGCTCGAGCCCGGCCGCCACGGCGGCGGCTTTTGCGAAACGCGCGCGGCGTGGCTGGCCGAGCGGCTGGCGGAGGATCGCACCACGCCCACCGTGATCGTGATGCACCATCCGCCGTTCGAGGCCGGGATCGCCTGGATGAACACGCATCCCGACGAACCCTGGGTGAAGCGCTTCGCCGATGCGCTCGCGGGCCACGATCAGGTCTTCGCGATCTGGTGCGGCCATATCCACCGCGCCATCGTGGCGCCGTGGAGGGGCAAGACGGTGACGATCTGCCCCTCCAGCTCCGCCGAACTGACGCTGGTGCTCGACGAGATCGATCCCGAACGGCCCGACGGCCGCTCGATGGTGATCGACGGGCCGCCGGGGCTTGCCTGGCACCGCTGGACGAAGCACGGCCTCGTCACGCTGTTCGACACCGTGGAGAGCCACGACGTGCTCGCCAGCTATACCGAGCGGATGCAGCCGCTGGTGCGCCATCTCGCGCACGAACGGCCGCACTGAGCGATGGACGATGCGACGTCCGCCGAGCGGATGGGCCAGCTCACCGACCTGCGCGCGGTGAACCAGCAATTGCAGGCGACGATCGATGCGCTGCGCGTGCAGATGGAGCAGGTCCGCCACGATGCCGACGACCGCGTCGTGCGCGCGCAGGCGGTGATGGCGGACGAGGTCTCGCAGCTGAAGGCCGCGGTGCAGGCGATGCGCGACCGCGCGGATGCGCAGGCGGCCGAGCATGCCAGCGCGATCCAGGCGGTGCGCGCGGGCGGCAGCGCGGAGACGCGGCAGTTGCAGGCGACGATCGACCAGCTTCGCCGCGAGCTGGAAGCGCAGAAGGCGAGCGGCGAACGCGCGCTGGACGACCGGCACGCCGAATATGAGCGCGAGCGCCAGACGCTCCAGCACCAGGTACAGGCGCTGCGCCTCGAATTGGAGAAGCGTGCATGACGACCATCGCCCCCCGCCGTGCGCCGGCGCGCGCGAAGCCGTCGAACACGGTCGCGCTGCGCCGCGCCAACGTCCTGCTCGAAGTGGCGCGGCGTTGCGCGCAGACCTCCAGCCTCGACGGCATCCTCCAGGTGCTGGTCGAGCTGACCTCGCGCGAGCTGGATTGCGATCGCGGCACGCTGTTCCTGAACGATCCGTCGAGCGGCGAGCTGTTCAGCCGCGTCGCGCAAGGGGGGCTGTCGCGCGAGATCCGCATTCTCAATTCCACCGGCATCGCCGGCGCGGTGTTCCAGTCGGGCGAGGCGCTGGTGATCGCCGACGCCTATGCCGACCCGCGTTTCAACTCCTCGGTCGACGAACGTACCGGCTACCGCACCAAGAGCGTGATCTGCGTTCCCGTCTGCACCATGTCCGACGAGGTGATCGGTGTGATGCAGAGCCTCAACAAGCGCGACGAGGCGGGTTTCACCGAGGAGGATCTGACGCTCCTCCAGGAAATGACGCGCCAGGCCGCGGTCGCGCTGCAGAGCCTGCAATATATCGAGCAGATCGAGCAGATCCGGCTGAAGGAGATGCAGTTCCTCGAGCTCGTCTCCGACATCAATTCGGAATTCGACCTTTCGGCCCTGCTCCAGCGTGTGGTGGCCGAGACGTGCAAGATGCTCGGCTCCGAACGCGCCACGATCTTTCTCCACGATCCCGCCACCGGCACGCTGTTCAGCCGGGTGGCGAGCGGCGGCGAGATCGCCGAGATTCGTCTGCCGAGCACGGCGGGGATCGCCGGATCGGTGTTCACCTCCGCCGAGAGCATGAACATCCCCTATGCCTATGCCGATCTGCGCTTCAACCCGGGATTCGACCGGCAGACGGGGTTCTTCACGCGCTCCATCCTGTGCGTGCCGATCCTCAACAAGGAAAACCGCGTCATCGGCGTGACTCAGGTGCTGAACAAGAAGGGCGGCGTCTTCACCGACGAGGACGAGCAGCGGCTGAAGGCGTTCACCGCGCAGGTCGCGATCGCGCTCGAAAACTCGAAGCTGTTCGACGATGTGCGCCGCGTGAAGAACTACAATGACTCGATGCTGTCGAGCATGTCGAACGGCGTCGTCACGCTCGATCCGGCGCTCAAGATCGTGACGAGCAACGCGGCGGCGAACCGCATCTGGGAGGGCGCCCCGCCGCTCGTCGGTGCCAGCCTCAAGGATCTGCTGGGCGAGGACAGCCTGTGGGTGATCGACAAGATCGCCAGCGTCCAGGCGGCGCACGCAAGCGACCTGCTGCCCGATGCCGCGGTGACGCTGGGCGGCGTCGCCAAATCGGTGAACCTGACGATCAGCCCGCTCGTGTCGGAGGACAGCGACAAGGAGCTGGGATCGATGCTGATGTTCGAGGACATCAGCTCGGAAAAGCGCATGAAGTCGACCATGTCACGCTACATGGATCCGGTGATCGCCGCGCAGATGCTGGACGGCGACGGCGCGCTCGATCTGCTCGGCGGGGTGAGCGCGGAGGCGACGATCATGTTCTCCGACGTGCGCGGATTCACCACCATCACCGAGGAATATGGCGCGCAGGGGACGGTGTCGTTCCTCAACGAATATTTCAGCCTGATGGTCGACTGCATCACCCGCGAAGGGGGGATGCTCGACAAGTTCATCGGCGATGCGATCATGGCGTGTTTCGGCCTGCCGGTGGCGCATGACGACGATCCCGACCGGGCGCTGCGCGCCGGCATAGCGATGATCGCCGATCTCTGGACGTGGAACGGCCAGCGCCGCGCCAAGGGGCTGAAGACGGTGGACATGGGGCTGGGGCTCAACACCGACACCGTCGTCTCGGGCAATATTGGCAGCCCCAAGCGGATGGATTATACGGTGATCGGCGACGGCGTGAACCTCGCCAGCCGCCTCGAAAGCGCCTGCAAGGCCTATTCCGCGCGCATCCTCGCCAGCGAATCCACCGTGAAGAAGCTGCGCGGCACGTATCGGACGCGCGACATCGATCTGGTGGTGGTGAAAGGGAAGACCGAGCCGGTGCGCGTCTTCGAGGTGCTCGACTATCACGACGCGCAGAGCTTCCCGAACCTGACCGACGTGGTGAACCAGTTCAACGACGGCATCGTGCAATATCGCGCGACGCAGTGGGACAAGGCGATCGAGCGTTTCGAACGCTGCCTCGCGCTCAACCCCGGCGACCGGCTGTCGCAGACCTATATCGATCGCTGCCGCATCCTTCAGGCCAGCCCGCCGGCGGGCGAATGGGACGGCGTGTGGGTGATGAAGGAGAAATGATGTGCTCTATCGCTATGACGCAGGTTAGCCGCGCGCGATTTCGCCTGAACCGATGCGCCGCCCGGCGGTTCGTCGCGGCATGATCGAAGACCGCATGCTCGACCCCATCACCGCCCAGGACCGTATCGCCACGCTGGAATCCGCCCGCACGCTGAAGATGGCGCGATCCGCCCATGCCTATGTGCGCGGGAACACCGTCAAATTCTACGAATGGCTGGCCGCCTCGCCGGTCGCTGGGCGGGTGCCGATGGGCCCGGCGATCTGGATCTGCGGCGATTGCCATCTCGGCAATCTCGGGCCGCTGTCGGACGGGGAGGGGCATGTGGCGGTGCAGATCCGGGATCTCGACCAGACCGTGATCGGCAATCCGGCGCACGACCTGATCCGCCTGGGCCTCTCGCTCGCCACCGCGGCGCGCGGCTCGGACCTGCCCGGCGTCACCACCGCGCGGATGGTCGAGGAAATGGTCGAGGGCTATGCCGGCGCGCTCCGCCGGTCGGACGAGGATGCACCCGAACCCGATGTGGTGCGATCGGTGAAGCGCCGTGCGCTCGGCCGGCGCTGGCGGCATCTCGCGCGCGAACGGATGGGCGCGGCCGAGCCCAGGATTCCGCTCGGGCACAAGTTCTGGGCGCTGGAGGATGCCGAGCGCACGGGGCTGACCGCGCTGTTCGAGGATGCCGGCGTGAAGCGGCAGATCCTGTCGCTCCAGCCCGACAGCGCGGACCGCGACGTGCGGCTGATCGATGCGGCCTATTGGATGAAGGGCTGCAGCTCGCTCGGGCTGCTCCGCTATGCCGCGCTGATCGCGATCAAGGGCGCCAAGGGCCGCGGCGACTATGCGCTGGTCGACATCAAGGAGGCGATCGCCCCCATCGCGCCCGCCGCCCCCGGCGCGGCGATGCCGCGCGATCCCGCCGAGCGCGTGGTGGCGGGTGCGCGCGCGCTGTCGCCCTATCTCGGCGAGCGGATGATCGCCGGGCGGCTGCTCGACCGATCGGTGTTCATCCGCGAACTGGCGCCGCAGGATTTGAAGCTGGAGGTCGAGCAATTCTCGCAAGGCCAGGCGGTGAAGGCGGCGCGCTATCTCGCGCGCGTGGTCGGCAAGGCGCATGCGCGACAGATGGACGAGGCGCAGCGCGGCGCCTGGCGGCATGCGCTGCTCGATCACCGCGGCACGTCGCTCGACGCACCGTCCTGGCTATGGGACGCGGTGGTCGATCTGTCGGGCAGCCACGAGGCTGGATATCTGGAGCATTGCCGGCGTTACGCGCTGGCCAATGCCGCCTGAGGCGTCCTTGGAGGTGATGCCATTATCTTCCTTCGTTCGCCCTGAGCCTGTCGAAGGCCCTGTAACCGCAGAGCGGTTCCCGCCTGCGGGAAGCGTGTTTCGACAGGATCGGCACGAACGGATCGGATAATCGGATCAACCCGGCGTCACCCCGCCCTGGCCCCGGGCCAGCGCCGCCGCGATCGAATCCGCAAGCGCGCCCGTCATCGTCGCCAGCGCGGCGGTCTGTGCGGCGACGTCGCCTTCGCCCGCGGGCGCATCCAGCCGCAGCGCGTGCGGCCGGGCGGCGGGGCCCGCAAGCGACCAGCTCGCCTGCATCACGAAACGGTCGCCGATCCGGCGCAGGTCGAGCACGTCCACGGTGATCCGGCGCAGCCCGGCGGGGGCGGGGGCGTCGGGGAAGACGACGCTGCCGGCCGGCATCCGCGCGACCAGATCCTGCGTCAGCGCGGTGCGGAGCAGGCTGCCGGGCGGCGCGCTCCAGCGATCGAAATCGAGCACCACGATCCGGTCCGCCTCGTCGTGGCGCACCACCTCGAGCCGGTCGATCGCGAGCGGCACGTGCACCGCGGCGATCTGCACGGGAGCCGTGCCGCGGGGGGCCGCGGGTGCCGGCAGGCCGGCGAGCGGCTCGATCGTCCAGTAGCGCGTCGGGCTGCTGCTGCACGCGGCGAGCGCGGGCAGGAGGAGGAGGGGCCAGCGTCTCACTTCGGTTCCTTCTTGCCGCGCAACAGCGCTTCGGGGTGGCGCGAGAGATAGTCGGTCAGCGAGCGGATCGACCGTGCCGCCTCGGTCAACTGGCGGATCGCCGCGGGCAGGTCGGCATCCTGCGCGCCGCCGCCGCCGCCCAGCGTCCGGTTCGCCGCGGCGGCGGCGCCCTGCGCCTCGGTCGCGGTCTGCTGGAGCGACTGAAGCAGCGGCCCGATCTTGGGGCTTGCCTGCTTCAGCGTCGAATCGAGCGTGCCTAGCGCGCCGTCGAGATGCGTCAGGCTGTCGCGCAGTTCGGGCGATCCGGTCAGCGTGCGCAGGTTCGCGGTGACGCCGCGCAGGTTCGCGCCGATCGCCGCGATCGGCAGCTGGTCGACCTTGGTCAGAATGCCGTTCACCTTGGCGAACATGTCGTCGTCGCCCGCCGCCGGTAGCCAGGGCCAGGGCGATCCGGGCCGCAGCCGCCCGGCGCCGCCCGCCTTGGGATCGAGCGTCACCGTATAGGCGCCGATGAACGGTGGCGACTGGGTGAGCTTCGCGCGCAGTCCGCGCGCCACCATCCGCGCGACGATGGCGTCCACCGCGTCGCGCGTAGGGGCGACGTGCAGCCGCGTGCCGTCGATCGCGATCGTGACCGGCGTGCGGATCAGTCCCGTCTCGGGCTCGAAGATCGCCTGCGTCGCGACGACACGCCCGACGGTATAGCCGCGCAGCATCACCGGCGCGCCCGCGAACAGCCCGCCGACATCGCCGCCCAGCGCCACCTGGTACAGGGTTTCGGGGCCGATCGGCGCGGCGGCGGCGGAGCCTGCATCGGGATAGAGCTGGAAGCGCGCATGCGGGGGCGCCGGGCTCTTGTCCGCGGCATCGGCCGGGGTCTCGAAGCTGACGCCGCCCAGCGCCGCGATCGAGGGCGAGGTGAGCCGCGCCTGCAGCCCGCCCGCGGTGCGCGTGATCTGGAAGGCGTTGGCATCCCAGAAATGCGACGAGCGCGTGACGAGCTGGACATAGGGCTCGCGCACGAATGCATCGACCTTGAAGCCCGTCAGCCCCACTGGCCGGATGCCGGCGATGGTGCCGACCGGCACGCCGTGCGTGTAGATCGAGGTGCCGGGCGTGATCGAGACAAGATCGGGCGCGGTCAGCACGAAATGGCGCCCGGGCGTTCCTGCCACGATGACGGGTGCATCGCGCACCGCGACGAAATGCCGTTCGGGCTCGCCGGGCCCGGGTGCGACGCCGATGCTGGGCCCCGCCACCGCCGCGCGCAGCGATGCGATGTTGGTGAAGCTGGGGTTCGCGCCCACCACCCAGAGCCGCGTGCCCGTGCGGAAGAGGCTTTTCTGCGCCGAATCGATCCGCAGCGTCAGCGCGATGTTGCGGTGATCGTCGGCCAGGCGGATGTCGGAGACGCTGCCGATTTCCAGCCCGTTGTAATCGACATGCGTGTCGCCGGTGCGCACGCCTGTTGCGGAGGGCACGATCAGCTCGATCGACACGCCGCGGTTCGTGAGCGCGCGCAGGCCCAGCCAGGCGGCGATCATCAGGGCCGCGATCGGGATCGCCCAGACGAGCCCGGGCCAGCGGCCGCGATGGACCTCGGCTTCGGTGCGCGGGCCGGCGTCGGCGGTGTCGGTCATGCGGTCTGCGGCCTCGGGGAAAGGGTTTGGGGGGCACGCGCATCCCACAACAGGCGCGTGTCGAAGCTATGCGTCGAAAACATCGTCGTGACGACCACCACGAGGAAGGCGGCCATGCCCGGCATCGCCTGCGCATGCGCGATCTGGTCGAACTGCATCAGCGGCACGAAGGTGGCGATCGCCAGCACGTCGACCATCGACCAGCGGCCGATCTCGTGGATGATATGGTGAAGCCGCGTCTTGAGCCGCCGGTGGCGGGTCGATCCCGTATGGACCGACCAGAGCAGCCAGCACATGCCGACGAGCTTCAGCAGCGGGATGGCGAAGCTCGCCACGAACACCAGGGCGGCGAGACCCCAGAGCCCCGCCTCCGCCAGATCGACGATGCCGCCGAACACCGTATAGGGCGACGGATCGGTCAACTGGATCGTCATCGCCATCGGCATCAGGTTGGCGGGCAGGTAGAAGATCAGGCCGGCCGCGACGAGCGCCGTCGTGAGCACCACGCTGTTCGTCTTGCGCGTTTCGAGGCTGGCGCCGCAGCGCGGGCAATCCTGGCCCTCGGCCGATCGCGGCAGCACGCGCGCGCACGCCTCGCATGACAGCGCGGGGCCATCGGGCGCGGGCGCCTCGGGCAGGATCGCGCGCCACACCGCGCGTTCGTCGAGAAAGGCGCGCGTCAGCAGCGCGGTCACCGTCGCCGCCGCCATGAAGATCGCGCCGCCGCCCGTCTTGAGATCGAACAGCGCCCCCAAGCGGCCATAGGCGACATAGATGCCGAGCAGCATGACCTCGGGCATCGCCCACACGCCCAGCGTCTGCGCGACGCGAAACGCCGCGCCCAGCCGGGGCGAGCCGCGCCCGGCGCGCACCATGCCGAGCACGAAGGCGAGCAGCCCGAAGCGAAGTAGCGGCAGGATGCAGACGAAGACGAGCATCGCGATCGCGGGCAGCGGCCAATGCTCCTCCCAGAACAGCCGTACGCCCGAGACGACATGGCTCGCGCGCGAACCGGTCAGCAGTTCCACGCGGTAGAGCGGCATCAGGTTGGCGGGGATGAGGAACACGAAGGTGGCGAGCGCGCAGGCCGCGCCGGCGCCGATGTTCGTGCCCCGCGTCCGCTCCAGCACGCTGCGGCATCGCCGGCAGCGCGCATCCTCGCCGGGGCGAAGGATGGGGACGGTCTGGATCTCGCCGCAACTGGGGCACGCGATTGCCCCTTGTCTTGCGACGGCGCGTGCGTCGGACCTTAGCGGAATATCAGCCACAGGACGATGATGACCGGGATCGGCACGCCCAACAACCACAGCAGACATCCCTTGCCCATAATCCCATGCCTCGTTGCTCACACCGTCCGATCAAACCGTTACGGACCCAGGACGGTTCCGATCCCGGCGCGGTCTTTTCAGGCGCGTAACGGCCCGTACCGAGCGCGACCGCTGCCGATCGATGACGGCACGGTCCGGCATCGCCTATTCGCCTCCGGCCGGGAACGCGCGTGAAGCACGCCACGTTATGCCCCTCCAATTCCCTGACTTTCCGGGATGAGGCCGGTGTGGGGAGATGACGATGGCGGCAGCGGGCGACGGCGGAACGGTGGAGATGGTGCCCGTGGCGGTGATCGCGGCGCGCCTGGCGGGCGAAGCCGGCGACATCATGTTCGCCGCCGCCGACGAGCAGCGCGCCGAAGCCATCGCCGCCGCGCTCGCGGCCTTCGCGCCCGAACGCACGGTTGTTCATGTGCCCTCGAGCGACGCGCTGCCGGGCGATGCCGCGCCGCCCTCGCCCGCCAATGTCGGGCGTCGCGTTGCGGCGCTCCGTCGGTTGCGCACCGAGCTGGCGGTGGCGGACCGCGCGCCCGCGGCGCTCGTCACCACCGCCGAGGCGACCGCGATCCGCTATGCCGTGCCGGCCGCGTTCGACACCGCGCCGCCGCGTTTCGCGGTGGGCGACGCGCTCGATCTCGACCAGTTCGCCGAACTCGCATCCGGCCTCGGCTATGTGGCCGACGACCGGGTGGACGATCCGGGCGAGGTCGTGGTGCGCGGCGAGGTGGTCGACATCTTTCCCGCCGATCACCCGATGCCGGTTCGGATCGAGGTGGCCGACGGACGCGTGACCGCGATCCGCGATTATGATCCCGTCACCCAGCGCAGCGAGGCGCCGCGCGACGCGGTGGAGATCGGCCGCGCGAGCGAGCCCGCGGTCGAGGCCGGGGTGGCGCTGCTGGATCATCTGCCCGGCGCCGCGTTCGGCATCGATGCGGACGGCGATGCGCGCCGCGCGCGGTTCCTGCGGATCGCGGGTGCGGCGTCCGGGCTGGTGGACGAGTTGGCGTGGCGCGCGGCGCTGGGCGGGCGCGCGCGGATCGAGCCAGTGGCGGCGGACGCGGTGCCGCGCTTCGTCGAGCGCCGCGATCCGCTGCGGGCGTTCGCGCGCTTCGCCAAGGAGGCGCTGGCGGACGGCCGGTTGCTGCTGGCGGGATCGCCGCGCGACCTCCGCTTCCTGGGCTCGCGGCTGAAGGCGGCCGGCGGTTTCACGCCCGTCGCCAGCCTTCGGGAGGCGCAGGCCGCACCGGCGGGCACCGCGATGACGTTGGTCGCGCCGGTCGATCGCGGCTTCGCGATCGCGGGGCTCACCGTCGTCGCGGGCGGCGACCTGCTCGGCGGCCGCGCGCGGGGCGACGAGATGGCGCCCGCCGCCGGCGCCGCGGTCTTCGCCGCCGCCGCCGAACTCCATGTCGGCGACGTAATCGTCCACGAAACGTTCGGCATCGGCACCGTAGAGGGGCTGGAATTCACCGAAGCCGAGGGCGACGCGATCGTCTTGGGCTATGCCAAGGACGGCAAACGGCTCGTGCCGGTCGCGGAAGCGGACCGGATCTGGCGCTATGGCGCGGATGCCGATGCGGTGACGCTCGACGCGCTCGACGGCCATACCTGGATCAAGCGGCGCGGCGCGATCGACGCCGCCATCGCCGAAAGCGCCAAGGGGCTGGCGGCGATGGCGGCCGAGCGCGACGCGCGCACCACGGATCCGATCGTGCCCGATCCCTCGGCCTATGAGCGGTTCGCGGCGGGCTTCGCCTTCACCGAGACGCCCGATCAGGCGCGCGCCATTGCCGCCGTCCGCGCCGATCTGGCGAGCGGCAAGCCGATGGACCGGCTGGTGATCGGCGATGTCGGCTATGGCAAGACCGAGGTGGCGTTACGTGCCGCCGCACTGGTGGCGCTGGCCGGGCGGCAGGTCGCGATCGCCGCGCCGACGACGGTGCTGGTGCGCCAGCATCTGGAAACCTTCGCGCGGCGCTTCGAGGGCAGCGGGATCGGCGTCGCCGGCCTGTCGCGCCTGTCGAGCGCCGCCGAGAAGGCGCGGGTGAAGGCCGGCCTGGCGGACGGATCGATCGGCGTCGTGATCGGCACCGGCGCGGTGGCGGGCAAGGGCGTGGCGTATCGCGACCTGGCGCTCGTCGTGATCGACGAGGAACAGCGTTTCGGCGCGGCGGACAAGGCGAAGCTCCATGCGCTCGGCGCCGGGCATCTGCTGACGCTCAGCGCCACGCCGATCCCGCGCACGCTGCAATCGGCGATGGTCGGGCTTCAGGCGATGTCGGTGATCGCGACCCCGCCCGCGCGGCGCCAGCCGATCCGCACCGCGGTGCAGCCCTTCGTGCCCGAGACGATCCGCACCGCGCTGCTGCGCGAACATGGCCGCGGCGGGCAGAGCTTCGTCGTGGTGCCGCGGATCGCGGACATGGCGCCGCTAGCCGCGCGGATCGCCGCGCTGGTGCCCGAGATCCGGCTCGTCCAGGCGCATGGCAAGATGCCCGTGGCCGAGATCGACGAGGCGATGGTCGGCTTCGCGAACGGCACGGGGGACAGCGGCGGCGACGTGCTGCTGGCGACGAACATCATCGAGGCCGGGCTGGACGTGCCGCGCGCGAACACGATGATCGTCCACCATGCCGATCGCTTCGGCCTGTCGCAGCTCCACCAGTTGCGCGGGCGCGTCGGGCGCAGCGGCCGGCGCGGGCAGGTTCTGCTCACCACCGATGCCGACACGAAGGTCGCCGAGGCCACGCTGAAGCGGCTGCGCACGCTCCAGGCGTTCGACCGGCTGGGCGCCGGATTCGCCATCAGCGCGCGCGACCTCGATCTGCGCGGCGCGGGCGACCTGATGGGCGAGGCGCAGGCCGGGCACATGAAGCTGATCGGGATCGACCTGTACCAGCATCTGCTCGGCCAGGCGTTGCGCAGCGCGCGCGGCGAGACGGTCGACGAATGGACGCCCGAACTGCATCTGGGGCTCGCCGGGCGGCTGTCGGAGGCGTGGATCCCCGAGATCGAGGTGCGGCTCGCCCTCTATGGCCGGCTCGCGCGGCTGATGGACGGGGCGGCGGTCGATGCGTTCGAGGCCGAGCTGGAGGACCGGTTCGGCGCGATCCCCGACGATGCCGCCCGGCTGGTGCTGCTCGCGCGGATCCGCGTGGCGGCGCGGGCGGCGGGCATCTACCGGATCGATGCCGGGCCGGCGGCGATCGCGCTCACCCCGCGGCACAAGGGCGATGCGCTCGGGGGCTGGGTGGCGAAGGGCGATCGCTGGGTGCTCGCCGAGCGCATCGACGCCCCCGACGCCCGCGCCGAACGCATCCTCGATCTGCTCGAGGCGATGGAGGGCTAGACCGGGATGACATCCGCGTGATCGATCACGAGATCCGTTCGTGCTGAGCTTGTCGAAGCACGCGCTCCGCAGGCATGCCTTTGCAATTGAGACCGGCCCTTCGACAAGCTCAGGGCGAACGGATCAAAGTAACGTCATCGAACTTTAGCGGCGCGATCCTTCGCCAACGTCGGCGGCCCCGTTGCGGCGAGCGGGCGTGCGTGGCATCGTCGGGCCATGATCGACCCTATGTCCCGCCTCCGGCCGAACGCCATCGTCCAGCGGCTGTCGCATTATCTGCCGCTCACCGCCGACGAACGCGAGGCGCTCGCGCTGTTCGAAAAGGGCGAACGGCGTCTGGCGCCCGGCCATGTGCTGCTGCACGAGGGCGGGCTCAGCACCTCGCTCTTCGTGGTGCAGCAGGGCTGGCTCCATTCGTCGCTGCGCCTCGTCTCGGGCGCGCGCCAGATCACCCGCTTCCATTATGCCGGCGATCTGATCGGCACGTCGAGCATCGCCTGGGCGCAGGCCTCGGCCACGATCACCGCGATCAGCGACTGCATCGTGTCCGAGGTGCCGAAGTCGGAACTGGGCCTGCTGTTCCGCACGCACCCGCGGCTCGCCGGGTTGCTCTATGCGGTGGCGTCGGCCGAGAATGTCGCGATGGGCGACCGGCTGACCGCCGTCGGCCGCCGCCCCGCGCTCGAGCGCATGGTGATGCTGCTGCTCGACATCTTCGCCCGGCTTCGCGCGACCGCAGGCGGCGTGGTCGACTCGATCGACCTGCCGCTCACCCAGACCGATATCGGCGATGCGATCGGCACCACCAAGGTGCACGTCAACCGCACGCTGCGCGAGATGGAGCGGCTCGGCATGATCGTGCGCAGCGGCCGGCGGCTGCGGCTGGTGGACGAGGCGGCGCTGGTGGGGATGACGGGCTTCGTCGACCGCTATGGCGAGGTCGCGACCGACTGGCTCGTGGCGGACGACACGATCGCCGCCTGAGCACCAGGCATGGCTTTGCGGGCCGATCCGGTTATGACGACCGCCATGTTCTCGCCGATCCGCAACATCCTGCGCGAACAGGACTGGCAGTTCGCCGAGCACGAGCGGCCCGCCATTCCGGGATCGCCCGCCAACCCCGTGCACCGGCCGGCGGTGCGCCTCGCTTATGGCGCGATGGGCGTGCTGCTCGGGCTGACGGGCGGGTTCGGCACCGCGCTCATCTCGGTCAACCTGCCGACGCTGCAGGGCGGGCTGGGCCTCGATCCCGCCGAGATCGCCTGGCTGCCGACCGCCTATGTGATGACCAACGCGTCGATGAACCTGCTGCTCATCAAATTCCGCCAGCAATATGGCCTCAGGCCGTTCGCGATGATCTTCCTCGGCTTCTACGTGCTGTTCACCGCGGCGCATCTGCTGGTGCATGGCTTCGCGTCCGCGATCGCGGTGCGCGCGGCCAGCGGGATGGCGGGGGCGGCGCTCAGCAGCCTAGCGCTCTATTACATGATGCAGGCGCTGCCCGCGCGGTGGCGGCTGAAGGCGATCGTGATCGGGATCGGCATCCCGCAATGCGCCACGCCGATCGCGCGGCTGTTCTCGCCCGACCTGCTCGCCATGTCGCAGTGGCGCACGCTGTACCTGTTCGAGCTGGGGCTCGCGCTGTTGTGCCTTGCGGGTGTCAGCCTGCTGCGCCTGCCGCCCACCGAGCGGCGCCGCGCGTTCGAGCCGCTCGACTTCGTCACCTTCGCGCTGTTCACGGGGGCGATGGCGCTGGTCGCGGCGGTGCTGGGCGAGGGGCGTTACGTCTGGTGGACGCAGGCGGCATGGATCGGTTGGGCGCTGGCGGCGGCGATCCCGCTGTTCCTCGCCGCGATCGCGATCGAGCATCGTCGCGCCAATCCGCTGCTCAACACGCGGTGGCTGGGAAGCGCCGACATCTTGCGCTTCACGGTCGTCACCCTCATGGCGCGTATCGTGCTCTCCGAACAGACCTATGGGGCCGTGGGCCTGCTCAACGTGCTGGGCCAGAACAACGACCAGATGGGCGTGCTCTTCGCCATCATCTCGGTCGCGTCGGTGCTCGGCGTGGTGGCGAGTGCGGTGACGATCGATCCGGAGCGGCTGACGCATCCGATCATGCTGGCGATCGGGCTCGTCGCGGTCGCCGCCTTCGCCGATTCGCACGCCACCAGCCTGACGCGCGCGCCCGAGATGTACGTGACTCAGGGGTTGATCGCCTTTTCCGCCACCTTCTTCATCGGGCCCGCCCTGCTGTTCGGAATGACCCGCGCGCTGAAGGAAGGGGCGGGCCACGTCATCACCTTCTTCGTGCTGTTCGGCATCCTGAACAGCATCGGCACGCTGGCGGGATCGGCGGCGCTCGGCACCTATCAGACGATCCGCGAGAAGGCGAACAGCGCCGCGCTCGTCCAGACGATCGACCCGACCGATCCGATCGTGACCCAGCGTCTCGCGGCCGGCGGCGCGGCGGTCGGCCGGGTGGTGGGCGATCCGGTGCTGCAGCGCGCGGAGGGCACCGCGCTCCTGTCGCAGACGGTCACGCGCGAGGCCAATGTGCTCGCCTATGACGACGTGTTTCGCCTGGTCGCGGCGCTGTCGGGGGTGACGACCGCCTATCTGATGTTCATCCTGTGGCGACGGGGTCGCCGCGCGCGGCGCGCGCTGGTGGCGGCATGACCGATCCCCGCGCCCCCGTCACCGAGGAACGCGCCGCCGAACGGAGCGCGCCCGCGGCCGCCAGTGCCGGCACGGGATGGACGCCGCCGCGGCCGGGGCGCGTGTCGCTGCTCGTCATCCTGCTGATCGCCATCGTCGGGGTCGGCGCGGTGCTCGCGGCGTGGCGGCTGCCGCCCTTTTCGGGCGCGCGGCAATCGACCGACAACGCCTATGTCCGCGGGCGCACCACCGTCATCAGCCCGCAGGTGAGCGGCTATGTGACGCGCGTGCTGGTGCATGATTTCGACACCGTCGCCGCCGGCCAGCCGCTCGTCACGATCGACGACCGGATCTATCGCCAGCGCGTCGATCAGGCGCAGGCACAGGTCGATGCGCAGGCGGCGACCTTGGCGAACAGCCGCCAGTCTGCGGCCTCGCGCGCCGCCAGCCTCGCCGTCCAGAATGCCGCGGTCGCCAATGCCGGCGCGCAATTGCTGCGCGCGCAGGCCGATATGAACCGGGTGAACGATCTCGTCACCGACGGCTCCGTATCCTTGCGCGAACGCGACCAGACGCTCGCCGCGCTCCGCCAGGCGCAGGCGCAGGTGCAGCAGGCGAAAGCCGCGCGCGACATCGCGCGCGCCGATATCCGCACCGTGATCGTGGGGCGCGGCGGGCAGCAGGCGGGCGTGTCGGGCGCGGAGGCGGCGCGCCAGCTCGCGCGGATCGATCTGGCCAATACCGTGATCCGCGCGCCCGAAGGCGGCCGGCTGAGCGAGGTGGGGGTGCGCGTCGGCCAATATGTCACCGCGGGATCGCAGCTCATGTTCCTGGTCCCGCCCGACACCTGGGTGATCGCGAACTTCAAGGAGGCGCAGACCGCGCGGATGACGATCGGCCAGCCCGTATCCTTCACCGTCGACGCGCTCGCCAATGCGCGGCTGACCGGCCGGATCGAGCGCATCTCGCCCGCCGCGGGTTCCGAATTCGCGGTGCTGAAGGCCGACAACGCGACCGGCAATTTCACCAAGGTGCCGCAACGCATCGCGGTGCGGATCCGCGTCGATCCGGGTCAGCCGCTGCGTGCCCGGCTGCGGCCGGGCATGTCGGTGCAGGCCGATGTCGATACGACGGACGGGCCGCGGGTGCGGTGACGATCGCGGCTCCGTTCCGCCAACGATCCGCTATGCGGGCGACGGGCCTGCTGGCGCTCGCCGCGACGCTCGCCGCCTGTGCCGGGCCGCGGACGTCGCCGCCGGGCGCCGCCGCCGTCGTGCCGCCGCCCGCCTGGCGCACCGCGCTCGGGCCCGGCCAGCCGATCCGCGCCGATTGGTGGCAGGCGTTCGGCGATCCCGTGCTGACCGGGCTCGTCGACCGCGCGCTTGCCGACAACGACGATCTGGCGATCGCCGTCGCGCGCATAGAACAGGCGCGCGCCACCGCCCGCGTCGCTCGCGCCCAGCGCACGCCAGAGACGAGCCTCGGCGTGCCGACATCGGAGGCGCGGACGCTCGACGCCTTCGCCAACCCCTATACCGCGTTCGGCGTCTCGCCCGAAGTGAGCGTGTCGTACGATCTCGATCTCTTCGGCCGCCTCCGCGCGTCGAGTGCTGCGGCCCGCGCGCAGGCGCTCGCCAGCGTCGGCGCGCGCGACGCGGTGCGGCTGGCGGTCGCGAGTGCGGTGGCGACTGGCTATATCGGGCTGCGCGCGCTCGACCTGCGGCTGGAGGTCGCCCGGCAGACGCTGGCGGCGCGGGGCGAAGCGCTGCGGATCGCGCGCCGCCGCGCGGAGACGGGCTATACCTCCAATCTCGAGCTGCGGCAGGCGGAGGGCGAATATCACGCCACCGAGCAGCTCGTGCCGCAGGCGCAGCTCGCGATCACGCGCGCGGAGGATTCGCTGAACCTGCTGATCGGCAGCGTTCCCGGCCCGATCCCGCGGGGGTTGCCGCTCGACCGGCTGCAACCCCCGCCGGTGCCGGACGGCCTGCCCGCCGATCTGCTGCGCCGCCGCCCCGATCTCTATCAGGCGGAGCAGAATCTGGTCGCCGCCGATCGCAGCCTGGATGCCGCGCGCGCCGCGCTGCTGCCGGACGTGTCGCTGACCGGATCGGTCGGCGTGCTGTTCTCGACGATCCTCGCCAATCCGATCGGCGTGTTCTCGCTGGGCGGCAGCGTGCTCGCGCCCGTCTTCGACGGCGGTCGCCGCCGCGCGCAGGCGGATGCGAGCGCGGCCGCGCGCGACCAGGCGGCGTTCGCCTATCGCCGCGCCGCGATTGCGGCCTTTCGCGACGTGGACGATGCGCTCGCGGGCGTGCAGCGGTCGGGCCAGCAGGCAGTCGCCCTGACCGGCCAGCGCGATGCGCTTGCGGCGGCGCTGCGCAACGCCTCCAACCGCTACCGCGCCGGCTATTCGGGCTATATCGACCAGCTCGACGCGCAGCGCGGCCTGCTCTCGGCCCAGCTCGCGCTGGTGCAGGCGACCGCCGACCGTCTCGACGCCTATGTGGCGCTCTATCAGGCGCTGGGCGGGGGCTGGAGCGCGGCGGACGTGACGGCGACGCGGCGATGATCCCGCGCGTCCTGCTCGACAGCGCGGCGGTGCCGGGCGGCGGCGAGCTGCGGCTCTATCGCCGCGGCGACGAATATTCGATCATGCTCGGCGGCAACGAATTGATGAACAGCCGGTTGAGCGGGTCCGAAGAGGCACTCGCGACGCTAGGCTGCGCCGCGCTCGGCCCGGACGCGCGGGTGCTGATCGGCGGCCTTGGCATGGGCTTCACGCTGCGGGCGGCGCTGGCGATGCTCGCCCCCGATGCCGCCGTCACGGTGGCCGAGCTGGTGCCCGCCGTCATCGCATGGGCGCGCGGGCCCATGGCCGGGATCTTCGCGGGCAGCCTCGACGATCCGCGCGTCGACGTGTTCGAAGGCGATGTCGGCGACGCGATCGGGCAGGGCGGGTGGGACGCGATCCTGCTGGACGTCGACAATGGCCCGGATGGGCTGAGCCGCCCCGGCAATGATCGCCTTTATGGCGCCGCCGCGCTCGCACGCGCGCGCACGGCGCTGCGGCCGGGCGGTGCGCTCGCGATCTGGTCCGCGGCGCCCGATCGGCGCTTCACGGCGCGGCTGGGCGATGCGGGATTTACGGTCGACGAGCACGACGTCCGCGCGCGCGGCGCAAGGGGCGCGCGCCACCGGATCTGGCTGGCGCGGCGCCTCTGACGCGGTCCGCTACCCGCCCGCGTCGATCAGCGCCTTGATCCGCGCCGCCAGCGCTTCCATCGCGAACGGCTTGGTCATCACGTGCATCCCCGCATCGAGATGCCCGTTGCCGACCACCGCATTCTCGGCATAGCCGGTGATGAACAGGATCTTCAGCCGGGGGCGATGGACGCGCGCGGCATCGGCCATCTGGCGGCCGTTCATGCCGCCGGGCAGGCCGACATCGGTGACGAGCAGATCGATCCGCACGTCTGATTCCAGGATCTTGAGGCCAGCGGCGCCGTCGCCCGCCTCGATCGCGGCATAGCCCAGCTCCTCGAGCACCTCGACCACCAGCATCCGCACCGTTGGTTCGTCGTCCACCACCAGCACCGTCTGCCCCGCGACGGCGCGCGGGGCATCGGCGAGTTCGGCGGGATCTTCGGGTTCCTCGGCAGGGCCCAGGTGGCGCGGCAGGTAGATGCAGATCAGCGCACCGTCGCCCACCTCGGAATAGATCCGCACCTGCCCGCCCGACTGGCGCGCGAAGCCGTAGATCATCGACAGGCCGAGCCCGGTGCCGACGCCGATCGGCTTGGTCGTGAAGAACGGATCGAACGCCTTGCCAATGACGTCGGGCGTCATCCCGGTGCCGGTGTCCGAGACGCACAGCGACACATATTGGCCCGGCGGCAGATCGCGTTCGCGCGCCGCGCGCTCGTCCAGCCAGCGATTGCCCGTCTCGATCGTCAGCCGGCCGCCATCGGGCATTGCGTCGCGCGCGTTGATGCACAGATTGAGTAGCGCGTTCTCGAGCTGGTTGGGATCGACCAAAGTCGGCCACAGGCCGCCCGCGGCCACCACCTCAAGCTCGACCGACGGGCCGACCGTCCGGCGCACCAGCTCCTCCAGGCCCGCCACGAGGCGGTTCACGTCGGTCGGGCGCGGGTCGAGCGTCTGCCGCCGCGAAAAGGCGAGCAGCCGGTGGGTGAGCGCGGCGGCGCGCTTGGCGGCGCCCTGCGCGGCGAGCGAATAGCGCTCGACGTCGCTCAGCCGCCCTTGCGCCATCCGCACGCTCATCATCTCGAGGCTGCCCGAGATGCCGGTGAGCAGATTGTTGAAATCATGCGCCAGGCCACCGGTCAGCTGGCCGACGGCCTCCATCTTCTGGCTCTGGCGCAGCGCCTCTTCCGCCTTCATCAGGTCGTGCGTGCGCGCCGCGACTTGCTCTTCCAGCGTGTCGTTCAGCTCGGCCAGCCGCGCGGCCTGGCGCTTGGCGTCGTCGATATCGGTGTTGGTGCCCACCCAGCGGGTGATCGCGCCATCGGCGCCGCGCACCGGCTCGGCGCGGACTAGGAACCAGCGATATTCGCCGGCGACGCTGCGGATCCGGAATTCGGCTTCGTAGATGGCGCCGGTGTCGAGCGACCGGGTCCATGCCTGCGCGGCGCGGGCGAGATCGTCGGGATGGATCACCGCGGGCCATGCCTCGGGCCCGTCGAGCGAACCCGGTTCCCAGCCGCCATAGGCATAGACCTGCTCGTTGAACCAATAGAGATGGCCATCGGCATGCGCCGCCCAGATCTGGTTGGGCACGGCTTGCGCGAACACGCGGAACTGCTCTTCGCTCTCGCGCAGCCCCGCCTCCGAACGGACGCGTTCGGTGGCGACGCGCACGCGCTCGGCCACTTCGCGGATCAGCAGCAGATCGTCCTCGGTCCAGACGCGTGGGGAGGCATGGTTGGCGTAGATCAGCGCCACGAAGCGGCCCTGTTCGAGAAGCGGCATGTTGACGAAGGATTGCGCGGCGATCCGCTTCAGCGCGGCGGCGGTGTCGCGTGTGCGCGGATCCTGTTCGGCATCGGGCACCACGACGGTCGTTCCGCCCTTCAGATCGTCGATATAGGTGCCGTAATCGCGGAAATGCAGCACGCCGGCGATCGTGCTCACGCCCGGCGCGTTCCAGTCGCGATCGATCGTGATCGTCTCCGCCACCTTGTCGATCACGCCATAACCGGTGCGGCTCACGTCGAGCGTGCGGCCCAGCACTTCGCACGAGACATAGGCGATCTCGGTCGGATCGGTCAGGTCGCGGATGCGGTCGCTGAGGTCGAGCAAGGTCGCTTGGCGCGCATCGGCGGCCTTGCGGTGCGTGATGTCGAAGCTGACGCCGGGGAAATGCAGCGGGCTGCCGTCCGGGTTGAACGAGCACCGCCCCTCGGCGGCGGCCCAGCGGATCGAGCCATCCGCCTGAACGAGCCGGTATTCCTCGCGGAAGAGCGCGCCCGTCGTCAGCGCGCGATCGACTGACGCCTGGACGCGGGGCCGGTCGCCCGGATGGATGCCGGCGAAGAATTCGCTGATCGGCGCGCCCGCGGCGGCACGTTCGGGATCGACGCCGTAGAGCGCGGCGAAGCGTGCGTCCGACGTCACCCGGTCGCTCGCCACATACCAGATCCAAGTGCCGACCCCGTTTCCGGCCGACAGCGCCTGGTTCAGCTGCTCCTGGCTGTCGCGCAGCGCCTGCTCGCTGCGGCGGCGTTCGGAGATGTCGTCGAACACGATCGCGATCCGGTTCTGCCCCGGCTCGCCCACGCGAAACGCCTGCACGTCGAACCATCGGTCGAGTGCCGCCACCCGATCCTCGAACCGGGCGGGCTTGCCCGTCCGCGCGACGGATCCATAGACGTCGAACCAGCGCCGTTCGAGATCGGGAACGAGTTCGCTCGCCGTGCGGCCCACCGCGTCCACGAGCCCGGTCGCGCGTTCGAAGGCGGGGTTGACGTCGATGAACCGGTAATCGGTCGCGCGATCGTCCGCGAACAGGACTTCGACGATGCAGACGCCGGTGTCGATCGTCATGAACATCGCCCGATAGGAATCCGCATCGGGCATGGTGGCGAGAGGCGCTTCGGTCATCGTCATTCCGGATCGTGGCTGGCAGGGCGCGTAGCGAAGGGCAGTCCCGTTCCCAAACTCCGGACAGGGGCAGACGATCCGGCGATCGCGACGAGGCGTTCGGCCTCGGCCAGGTGCAGCCGCTCCACCATCGCGCTGCCCAGCCGGATCGCGCCGCGCCCGTCGGCGGCGGGATCGGCAAAGGCGGCGATCACCGCGCGGGCCCATTCGAGCGTCGCGGCGTCGGGCGCGAAGGCCGCGTTGGCGGCGGCGATCTGTGCCGGGTGGATCAGCGTCTTGCCGTCGAACCCCATCGCCGCTCCTTGCGCGCATTCGACCGCCAGCGCCTCGGCATCGTCGATCGCGTTGGACACGCCGTCCAGCGCGATCATGTTGCCGGCGCGCGCCGCGCATATGGTGAGCGTCAGCGCGGGCAGCAGCGGCGTGCGGGCGGCGCCGGGCGTGCAGCGCATCTCCTTGGCGAGGTCGTTGCCGCCGAACACCAGCGCGCTCGTGCCGGTGGGCGCCGCCGCACGCGCGAGCGCGCCCAGATCGAGGATCGCGGCACAGGTCTCGATCATCGCCCACACCGCGGGGCCGCGATCGCCGAGCGCCGCGCGCGCCGCGTGCAGTCCCGCCGCATCCGCCACTTTGGGGAACAGCACCGCATCCGGCGCGACGCTCGCGAGCGCCGCCAGATCCTCGGCATGCCACGGCGTGTCCGCGCCGTTCACGCGCACCACCAGCCGGCGGTGCCCGAACCCGCCCTCGCGCACCGCTGCCACCGCCTGGTCGCGGGCGCGGGCCTTCTCCTCGGGCGCCACCGCGTCTTCCAGGTCGAGGATCACCGCGTCGCAGGCGAGGCTGCGCGCCTTGGCGATCGCGCGGGCGTTGGAGGCGGGCATGTAGAGCGCGCTGCGAAGGGGGGATGGCATCCGGACGTTCTTAATCCGATGAACCGATGCGGCAAGACTTGCGCGTTACGCAACCCATGTTGGCATGACGACGGGTGGCGTCCGCCGGCATGTACGGCTATCATACTGCGGTGCAACGCCGTTTTTTCCTTCTTCGGTGCGCTGTGTCAAGTCGTGGCGCGCTCAGGTGGGTCGCGCCCGCGGCATGTTCTCTCCTGACGGGTTGCGGGCAGGGCGTGCTGGATCCGGCGGGCCCGGTCGCGGCGGGAGAGCGGCTGCTGCTCTTCAACTCGCTGGCCATCATGCTCGCGATCGTCGTGCCGGTGATCGTACTGACGCTTGCCTTCGCCTGGTGGTTCCGCGCCGGCAACACCCGCGCCCGGCACTTGCCCGATTGGTCCTATTCGGGCCGGCTGGAGCTGCTCGTCTGGTCGATCCCGGCGCTCGTCATCATCTTCCTCGGCGGCCTCGCCTGGATCGCCAGCCACGACCTCGATCCCGCCCGGCCGATCCCCGGCCGCACCCGGCCGATCGAGGTGGAGGTCGTGGCGCTCGACTGGAAATGGCTGTTCATCTATCCCGACCAGGGCATCGCCAGCATCAACCGGCTGGCGATCCCGGTCGGCACGCCGGTGCATTTCCGGATCACCTCGGCGACCGTCATGAACAGCTTCTTCGTGCCGCAGCTCGGCAGCCAGATCTATGCGATGTCGGGCATGGAGGCGCAGCTCAACCTGCGCGCGGACCGGATCGGGCGCTTCCACGGAATTTCCGCGCATTATAGCGGCAAGGGCTTTGCCGACATGACGTTCGCGGTGGACGCGATGCCGCCGGCGCAGTTCGCGAACTGGGTCGCGGGCACGCGGGCGGCCGGGCGCACGCTCGATGCGCGCGCCTATCTGCAACTGGCGCGGGTGCATGCCAGCGCGGCGCCCGTCACCTTCGGGCAGGTCCAGCCGCATCTCTTCGAAGCGGCGATCCGCCAGGCCGGCACCGCCACCGCCAAGACCGCGCAGGACGGACGGGAGGATCGATGACCCTATTCGGTAAGCTCGGATGGGACGCGATCCCGTTCGACCAGCCGATCCCGCTGGTCGCGGCGGGGCTCGTCGGTACGGTGCTGCTCGGCGTGCTGCTCTGGGTCTGGCGTGCAGGGCATATCCCCTATCTGTGGCGCGAATGGATCACGAGCGTCGATCACAAGCGGATCGGCGTGATGTACTGCCTGTTCGCGCTCGTCATGCTGGTGCGCGGCTTCGTCGATGCGGCGATGATGCGCGCGCAGCAGGCGGTGGCGATGAACGCGCCGGGCTATCTGCCACCCGACCATTACGACCAGATCTTTTCCGCGCACGGCACGATCATGATCTTCTTCGTGGCGATGCCGTTCATGATCGGTCTCATGAACTTCGCGCTGCCGCTCCAGCTCGGCGTGCGCGACGTGGCGTTCCCGACGCTCAATTCGGTGTCGTTCTGGCTGACCGCGAGCGGCGCGCTGCTCATCAACATGAGCCTGATCGTCGGCGAGTTCGCGAAGACGGGCTGGGTGGTCTATCCGCCGCTGTCCGAGCTCCGCTTCTCGCCGGGCGTCGGCGTCGATTATTATCTCTGGGCGCTGCAGATCTCGGGCGTGGGCACGCTGCTGTCGGGGGTCAATCTCGTCACCACCATCCTCAAGCTGCGCGCGCCCGGCATGGGCTATACGCGCATGCCGATGTTCTGCTGGACCAGTCTTGCCACCAATCTGCTGATCGTCGCGGCCTTCCCGATCCTCACCGCCACGCTCGCGATGCTGATCCTCGATCGCTATCTCGGCTTCCACTTCTTCACCGGCGATGCCGGCGGCAACCAGATGATGTTCGTCAACCTCATCTGGGCCTGGGGCCATCCGGAAGTCTATATCCTGATCCTGCCCGCCTTCGGCATCTTCAGCGAGGTCGTCTCCACCTTTTCCGGCAAGCCGCTGTTCGGCTATCGCTCGATGATTATCGCCACCATGGCGATCTGCCTGCTCGCCTGGATGGTGTGGCTGCACCATTTCTTCACCATGGGCGCGGGCGCCGACGTGAACGGCTTCTTCGGCGTGACGACGATGATTATCGCGGTGCCCACGGGGGTGAAGATCTTCAACTGGCTGTTCACCATGTATGGCGGCCGCATCCGCTTCTCGGTGCCGATGCTGTGGTCGATCGGCTTCATGGTGACGTTCGTGATCGGCGGCATGACGGGCGTGCTGCTCGCGGTGCCGCCCGCCGATTTCGTGCTGCACAATTCGGTGTTCCTCGTCGCGCATTTCCACAACGTCATCATCGGCGGCGTGCTGTTCGGCGCGTTCGCGGGCTATACCTACTGGTTTCCCAAGGCGTTCGGCTTCCGCCTGCACGAGGGCTGGGGCAAGGCGGCGTTCTGGTTCTGGATCATCGGCTTCTACGTCGCCTTCATGCCGCTCTATGTGCTGGGCCTGATGGGCATGACGCGGCGGCTGCAGCATTACGACGTGCCCGAATGGCAGCCCTGGCTTCAGGTCGCGGCGCTGGGTGCCGCGCTGATCGCGTGCGGCATCGCCTGCCTCGCCATCCAGCTCTACGTCTCGATCCGCAACCGCGAGGCGCTGGCCGACACGACGGGCGATCCGTGGGACGGCCGCAGCCTGGAATGGATCACGACCTCGCCGCCGCCGGCGTTCAACTTCGCGGTGCTGCCCGACGTGCGCGGCGAGGAGGCCTATTGGAGCATCAAGTCCAAGGCGCGCGACACGCAGCGATTGAGCGAGCGGCCCGACTATGCCGCGTTCGAGATGCCGCAGAATTCGCCGACCGGCTTCGTCACCGCCTTCTTCGCGACCGCGCTGGGCTTTGCGATGATCTGGCACATCTGGTGGCTGGTGGGGCTTGGGTTCCTGGGCGCCTGGGCCACTTTCGTGGTCTTCGCCTGGCGCAACGAGACCGAATATGAGATCTCCGCCGAGGAGGCCAAGCGCCTCGACGACGAGCGGCGGCGTGCGAAGGCCGCGATGCTCGGCTTGTCGCCGGACGCGGTCGCATGAGCGCGGCATCGACCCAGGGCGATCCGCACCGGTTCGGCCGCGGCGACACGCCGCTGAGCGAGCGCGGCCCCGCGCCCAAGCGGATCGTCGTCTCCTACGGCTTCTGGATCTTCCTGCTTTCCGACTTCATCATGTTCTCGGGCTTCTTCGCGGCCTATGCGGTGCTGTCCGGGGAAACCGCGGGCGGCCCCGGCGGCAAGGACCTGTTCGAGCTGCCGCTGGTCGGGGTGGAGACGGTGCTGTTGCTGCTGTCCAGCTTCGCCTGCGGCATGGGCGGCATCGCGATGCAGGCGAAGAGCACGCGCTGGTTCCAGGTGGCGATGGCGGCCACCGCGCTGCTCGGCGCGGGCTTCCTGGCGTGCGAGCTCCATGAATTCACGCATCTGATCGGGGAAGGCGCGGGGCCGTCGCGCAGCGCGTTCCTCTCCAGCTTCTTTGCGCTCGTCGGCTGTCACGGGCTTCACGTCACCCTCGGCCTCGTCTGGCTGACGACGATGATGGCGCAGGTCGGGGCGAAGGGCTTCCGCGCGGATATCGAGCGGCGGGTGCAATGCTTCATGCTGTTCTGGCACGCGCTCGACATCATCTGGGTGGCGTTGTTCACCGTCGTCTATCTGCTGGGGATGCGCGCATGAGCGAGGAACGGCGCGAGCAGGCGCACGGCGAGGCGGATTCGGCGCCGGGCGAGGGGCAGGATCATGACACGATCGCGGGCGGCGTGCGCGGCTATGCGATCGGCCTCGGCCTTGCGGCACTGCTGACGGCGGCGTCGTTCGTCCTCGTCGGCACGCATGGGCTGATCTGGGGCCCCGGCGTCCCCGTCGCGCTGATCGCGCTGGCGATCGGGCAGATGGGCGTGCACCTCGTCTTCTTCCTGCACATCACGACCGGGCCCGACAACACGAACAACACGCTGGCGCTGGCGTTCGGCGTGCTGATCTGCGCGCTGGTGCTGATCGGATCGGTGTGGATCATGGCGCATCTGAACCACAATCTGATGCCCGCCGACATGATGCGCGGGATGCAGCGCTGACCAGATTGATCGGAGGCGCGTCCAACGCTCTCCGCGCTCGTGCCTTCGCATTCGGTACAGGCCCTTCGACGGGCTCAGGGCGAACGGGGCCGAGGTAAGGTCACCGCACCCTAAGATCATCCCGCTCCAGCCGATCAGCTCGCCCGGATCATGTCCGCCGCTTTTTCCGCGATCATGATCGTCGGCGCATTGGTGTTCGAGCTGACCAGATTGGGCATCACCGAGGCGTCCACCACGCGCAGCCCGGTGAGGCCGCGTACGCGCAGTTCGGGATCGACCACCGCCTGTGCATCGTCCGCCGCGCCCATCCGGCAGGTGCCGACCGGGTGGTAGATCGTCTCGGCGGTGGCGCGCACCCAGGCGTCGATCTCGGCATCGCTGCGCACCGCCGGGCCGGGCGCCAGTTCGGCGTCGCGATAGGGATCGAGCGCGGCCTGCGACGCCACGTCGCGGCCGATCTTCACCGCCTCGCGCATCACCCGGCGATCCTCGGTGCTGGCGAGATAATTGGCGTGAATCATCGGATCGGCGAAGGGATCGGCCGACGCGATGCCGATCCGGCCGCGGCTTTCGGGGCGGAGCTGGCAGAGATGCAGCGAGAAGCCGTCCTCCACGGGCTTGTGCTTGCCATGTTCGCGCATGATCGCCAGCACCGCATGGATCTGGATATCGGGGCGCGACAGTCCCGGCCGCGACGGCAGGAACGCGCCCGATTCGAGGAAATTCTGCCGCCCCAGCCCGGTGCCGCGCAAGAGATATTCGACGCCCACCGCCAGTTGCCGCCACCCCTTGGTCGCGGCGAACACGGTCGTCAGCCCCTTGCTGCGCCAGTTGAGGATCACGTCGAGATGGTCCTGCAGATTCTCGCCCACGCCCGGCAGATCGTGCACCACATCGACGCCCGCCGCGCGCAGCCGCCCGGGATCGCCGATGCCCGACGTCTGGAGGATCTGCGGCGATTGCACCGCGCCCGCACATAGCAGCACCTCGCGCGCGGCGTCGGCGCGCACCACCTGTTTCCGCCGCCCGGCGACATACTCCACCGCCACCGCCCGGCCGCGTTCGACGACGATCCGCGTGGTGCGCGCGCCGGTGACGACGGTGAGGTTCGGCCGCGCCAGCACCGGCCGCAGATACGCCTCCGCCGCGCTCCACCGCCGGCCATTGGAGATGGTGAGGTCATAGGGGCCGAAGCCTTCGAACCGCTCGCCGTTGAAATCCTCGGTGGTCGGATAGCCGGCCTGCGCCCCCGCCGCGATCAGCGCGCCGTTGAACGGGCTGTCGCTCTCGCCCGCCGAGACGTGGAGCGGGCCGTCGCTGCCATGCAGCTCGCCGCCGCGATGGTGGCGTTCCAGCTTGCGGAAATAGGGCAGCACGTCGGCGAACGACCAGCCGGGCAGGCCCATCTGCCGCCATTCGTCATAATCCTGCGGGTGGCCGCGCATATAGATCATGCCGTTGATCGCCGAACTGCCGCCGAGCCCGCGGCCGCGCGGCCAGAACAGGCGGCGGCCGTCCAGATGCGGCTCGGGCTCGGTCAGGAAGCCCCAATTATGGGCGTTGCGATCCTTCATGATCTGCGAGACGCCCGCCGGCATCCGCACCAGCATGCTCGTGTTGCGCCCGCCCGCTTCCAGCAGCAGCACCGACACGCCCGGATCCTCGCTCAGCCGCGCGGCGAGCGTGCACCCCGCCGAACCGCCGCCGACGATGACGTAATCCTGGCCCATGCGCCTCTCCCGATCGCGGCGCCGTCAGGAGCGTCTCGCGTGCATGGATGCTATGCCGCCCGGCGCGTGCGGTAAAGCCCGTCAGCCGCCGAGCGCCGCCGTCAGCCGCGCGCGGTCGAGCCCGCCTTCCCAGCGCGCGACGACGATCGTCGCCACTGCATTGCCGATGAAGTTGGTGAGGCTGCGGCATTCGCTCATGAACCGGTCGACGCCCAGGATCAGCGCCATCCCCGCCACCGGCACCGACGGCACGATCGACAGCGTCGCCGCCAGCGTGATGAAGCCCGCGCCCGTCACGCCCGCCGCCCCCTTGGACGACAGCATCGCGACCCCCATCAGCAGCAGCTGCTCGCCGAACGCCAGGTGCACGCCGCATGCCTGCGCAATGAACAAGGCGGCGAGCGTCATATAGATGTTGGTGCCGTCGAGGTTGAACGAATAGCCCGTCGGCACGACCAGCCCGACGATCGCCCGGTCGCAGCCCGCCGCCTCCAGCTTGGTCATCAGGTTCGGCAGCGCGGCTTCCGACGACGAGGTGCCGAGCACCAGCAGCAGTTCGTCCTTCAGATAGGCGACGAGGCGCAGCACCGAAAAGCCGTGCGCCCAGCCGATCGCGCCGAGCACCACGACGACGAACAGGATCGCGGTGAGATAGAAGGTGGCGACCAGCGCGCCGAGCTGCACCAGGCTGCCCGCGCCATAGGCCCCCACGGTGAAGGCGATCGCGCCGAACGCGCCGATGGGGGCGAGGCGCATCAGCATGCCGACGATGCGGAACACGATCAGCGTCAGCCGCTCGATCAGGTCGAGCACCGGCCGCGCGGGCTCGCCGACGAGCGACAGCGCGACGCCGAACAGAATCGCGACGAACAGCGTCTGGAGGATCGATCCCTCGGTGAGTGCGGAGACCATCGTGTCGGGGATGATCGCCATCGCGAAACCGGTGAGGCTCGTCTCGTGCGCGGCCGCGGCATAGCCCGCGACCGCGCCGGCATCGAGCGTGGCGGGATCGACGTGCAGCCCGGCGCCCGGCTGGAGCAGATTGCCGATGGCGAGCCCGACGAAGAGTGCGAAGGTGGAGACGACGAGGAAATAGCCGAGCGCCTTGGCCGCCACGCGCCCCACCTGCCCCAGTTCGCGCATCCCGGCGATCCCGCCCGCCAGCGTCAGGAAGATCACCGGTGCGATCACCATCTTCACCAGCTTGATGAAGCCGTCGCCCAGCGGTTTCAGCGCCTTGCCCGTATCCGGCCAGAGATGCCCGATCAGCGCACCGATCACGATGGCTGCGAGCACCTGAACGTACAGATGCCGCCAGATCGGTAGCGGGCGGGCGGGCGCGGCGTCGGGCGCGGGGGTCGGCGGGATCATGCCGCGTTCTGGCCGGGAACCGCGCGGCTGTCGAGGATGCGCGCGCGGGCGAGCGTCACGCGACGCGCGGGGCGATCGAAGCGCAGGATCAGCGTGTCGTCGCCATCGGGCAGCCGCAGTTCGAAGCCTTGGGCGGCGTCCCATGCCTCGGCCGTCATCGGCCGGCCGGCGAGATCGCGCCAGTCGCCATGTTCCAGCGCCGCGGGGTCGGCGAGCGGGGTGCCCGCGCGAAACGCGGCGAGCGCGGCGACGAAAGCCTCAAGCGCGGTGTCGCGCCCCGCCCAATCCACCCAGCCGGTGGCATTGTCCTGCGCATAGGCATTGTTGTTGCCGCCCTGGGTGCGGCCGAATTCGTCGCCCGCGCTCAGCATGATCGTGCCCTTGGACGCGAACAGCGTGGCGAGCAGCGCGCGCCGGTCGGCATCGCGCCTGGCGAGGATGGCGGGATCGTCGCTCGCGCCTTCGGCCCCGCCGTTCCACGACCAGTTCTCGCCATGGCCATCGCGGCCGTCCTCGCCATTGGCCGCGTTGTGACGGCGTTCGTGCGCCACCAGATCGGCGAGCGTGAAGCCGTCATGCGCGGCGATGAAGTTCACGCTGCGGGTGGCGGCCCCGCGGAAGATGTCCGCCGACCCCGCGATCCGCGTGGCGAACGCGCCTGCGCCGCCGTCGCCGCGCCAGAAGCGGCGGACATCGTCGCGGTAGCGATCGTTCCATTCGAGCCAGGTCTCGGGAAAGGCACCGAGCCGGTAGCCGCCGGGGCCGATATCCCAGGGCTCGGCGATCATGACGCGGCTGGCGAGAAGCGGATCGGCGGCGATCGCGGCGAAGAGCGGCGCGTGCGCGTCGAAGCCTGGCCCGCGCGCGAGGATGGGGGCGAGATCGAAGCGGAAACCGTCCACGCCCGCGCGCGCGAAATGGCGCAGCGCCGCGAGCGTCAGCGCGCGCACCGGCGGATAGGCGAAATCGAGCGTGTTGCCCGTGCCGCTGTCGTTCACCAGCGCGCCGTCCGCACCGCGCCGATAGACCCAGTCGTCGAGCCCGCGGAAGGAGAGGGTGGGGCCGCCTTCGTCGCTTTCGCCGCTATGGTTGAACACCAGATCGAGGATCGTGCCGATCCCGGCGGCGCGCAGTGCCGCGATGGTGGCGCGCAGTTCGGCCACGCCGCCTGGCACCAGGCCGGGATCGAGCGCCATCGGCACGACGGGGTTGTAACCCCAGGCGTTGACGAGCCCCAGCGGCGGCAGATGCCGCTCGTCGATCCAGGCGACGATCGGCATCAGCTCGACCGCGGCCACCTTCAGGCGTTGCAGATGCGCGATCACGCCCGGATGCGCGAGCGCGGCGAGCGTGCCGCGTTGCTCGGGCGGCACGTCGGGATGGCGCATCGTATAGCCGCGCACGTTCAGTTCGTAGATCAGCCCGCCGGCCGCGAAGATCGGCGGCGGCGGATCGGTGGCGGGCGGGGGGGCGGGCACGATGGCCTTGGGCACCAGCGCCGCCGTGTCGACGCCGCGCGCGCCGAGCCGCGGGTCATAGGCGAAGCGGCGGTCGAGTTCGGTCGCATGCGGATCGACCAGCAATTTGGCGGGATCGAAGCCCGGCGCCGCGCCATCCGCGCGGTAGCCATAGCGCGTGCCGGGCGGCGCCTCCGCCGTCTCGGCCACCCAGGCGTCGCCGCGGCGCGCCATGGCGATGCGCGTCTCGCGATCGCCGTCGAACAGGCAGAGCGCGACCCAGGCGGCGTCCGGCGCGCGCACCGCGAACCGGGTGACGCCGCCGCCGACCCGCACCCCCCAATCTCCTCCCGCGCCGGAGGAGACCGGTTCGCTCACGTCACCACGTCCGGCGCGGTGCGGCCGGTATGCGCGGCGATGCCGGCGATCGCCTCCGCCGCCGCGACGATATCGGCGAGCATCGCGGTCGTATCGCCGTCGATCGCCGCGGCTTCGTAACGTTCGAGATACACGCGCAGCGTCGCGCCCTGCGTGCCCGTGCCCGACAGGCGGAACACCACGCGGCTGCCGCCTTCGAACAGCACGCGCACGCCCTGGCGCAGGCTGGTCGATCCGTCGACCGGATCGGCATAGGCGAAATCGTCCGCCGCCGCGACGACCAGGTCGCCGAACCGCGTGCCCGGCAGCGTCTCCAGCCGCGCGCGGAGCGCCGCCATCAGCGCGTCCGCGCCCGCGCTCGCCACGCCCTCATAATCATGGCGCGCGTAATAATTGCGCCCGAACCGCGCCCAGTGATCGCGCGCGATTTGCGCGGCGCTCTCGCCGCGGACCGCGAGGATGTTGAGCCACAGCAGCACCGCCCACAGCCCGTCCTTCTCGCGGACATGGTCGGAGCCGGTGCCCGCACTCTCCTCGCCGCACAAGGTCGCGCGCCCCGCATCGAGCAGGTTGCCGAAGAATTTCCAGCCAGTGGGCGTCTCATAGGCGGGGATGCCCATCGCCGTCGCCACCCGGTCCGCCGCCGCGCTCGTCGGCATCGATCGCGCGATGCCCTTCAGCCCGGCGGCATAGCCCGGCGCCAGATGCGCGTTGGCCGCCAGCATCGCCAGGCTGTCGGAGGGCGTGATGAAGATGCCCCGGCCGATGATGAGGTTGCGGTCGCCGTCGCCGTCCGACGCCGCGCCGAAATCGGGCGCATCGGGGGCCATCATCGTGGTGTGGAGTTCGTGCGCGTGGACGAGGTTGGGATCGGGATGGTGTCCGCCGAAATCCTCCAGCGGCATGCCGTTCCGCACGGTGCCGGGCGCGAAGCCCAGCCGGCGTTCGAGGATCTCGGTCGCATAAGGCCCCGTCACCGCGTGCATCGCGTCGAATGCCATCGTCAGCCCCGCGGCGCGGATCGCGGTGAAATCGAACAGGTTCTCCATCAGCGCGGCATAATCGGCGACCGGATCGACGATCTCGACGGGCATGCCGCCCACCGCGATCTCGCCAACCGTGTCGAGGTCGATATCGGGCGTGTCTTCCGCCAGCCAGCGGTCGATCGTCTTCGTCCGCGCGAAGATCGCGTCGGTCACGCCCTCGGGCGCGGGGCCGCCATTGGCGATATTGTATTTGATGCCGAAATCGCCGTCGGGGCCGCCGGGATTGTGGCTGGCGCTGAGGATCAGGCCGCCGATCGCGCCGCGCTTGCGGATCAGGTGGCTGGCGGCGGGGGTGGACAGGATGCCGCCCTGTCCGATGATCACGCGGCCGAACGTCGCCGCCGCCGCCATCCGGATCGCGGTCTGGATCACGGTGCGGTTGAGGAAACGCCCGTCGCCGCCGATCACCAGCGTGGCGCCCGCCTTGTCGTCCACCACGTCGAACACCGACTGGATGAAATTTTCGGCATAATGGGGTTGCGCGAAGACCGGCACGGTCTTGCGCAGGCCCGAGGTGCCGGGCTTCTGATCGGGAAAGGGCGTGGTGGCGACGATGCGGATCATGCGGTTTCCGTGAGATTGCGGTAGAGTCGGGCATAGCGCAGTCCGCTGCGTGCCCAGGAGAAATCGGCGCGCATGCCGTTGCGCTGGAGCGTGCTCCAGACGGTCGGCTGCGCGTGGAGCGCGATCGTGCGGGCGAGCGCGCGCAGCAGCGTGTCGGGGTCGACGCCGTCATGGACGATGCCCGTCGCCACACCCGCCGCCAGCGCGGCCTCGTTCGCGTCGATTACCGTATCGGCGAGCCCGCCGGTGCGTGCGACGACGGGCACGCAGCCATAGGCCAGGCCGTATAACTGGGTCAGGCCGCAGGGTTCGAAGCGCGACGGGATCAGGATCGCGTCGGCGCCGCCCTGCAACCGGTGCGACAGCGCCTCGTCATAGCCGATCCGCACGCCGATCCGGCCGGGATGGCGCGCCGCCGCCGCCAGGAACGCGGCCTCGAGCGCGGGTTCGCCCGAGCCCAGCAGCGCGAGGCGGCCGCCCATCTGCACCAGCGCGTCGGTGAGGCCGGCGAGCACGTCCATCCCCTTCTGCCCGGTCAACCGGCTGACGACGGTGAACAGCGGGCCGCCTTCGCCGAGCCCATATTCGCGGGCGACGGCGCGCGCATTGACGCGGCGCTTGGCCAGGGTGCGCGCGGTGAAGGGCTGGGCGAGCGCGGCATCGGCCTCCGGGTTCCACACCGCCGAATCGATGCCGTTGACGATGCCGTGCACCGATGCGCTGCGCGCGGCGATCAGCCCTTCGAGGCCCATGCCGAACTGGGCGCGGTGGATCTCGGTGGCATAGGTCGGGCTGACGGTGGTGATCGCGTCCGCCGCCTCCAGCCCCGCCTTCAGGAAGCCGACGCCGCCATAATATTCGACGCCGTCGAGCGCGAACGCTTCTGGCGGCAGATCGAGTTCGGGAAAGATCTCCGCAGGAAAGGCGCCCTGGAACGCGATATTGTGGATCGTCACGATCGTGCGCGTGGTGCGCGCCGGGGCATAGCGCAGATAGGCCGCCGCCATCGCCGCCTGCCAGTCATGCGCGTGGAGGATGTCGTAATCGCCCGCGATGTCGGCGGCGGCGCGGCCGAGCGCGGCGAAGCGGCGCCAATTGTCGGGATAGTCGCCGCTCGCATCGCCATAAAGCCCGCCGCCGCGCGCGAAGAGCGCGGGCGCATCGAGCACCAGCAGCGGATGCCCGGCGATCTCGCCCTTCAGCAGCCGCGCGGGGGTGCCGAGCAGATCCGTCCAGCGCCGCACCACCCTGGCGCGGCCGATCGCCTGGCCTACCGCCGGATAGCCCGGGATCAGCGTCGTGACCGCAACGCCGTGCGCCGCCAGCGCACCGGGCAGCGCGCCCACGACATCGGCGAGCCCGCCCGTCTTGGCGAGCGGGTATGCCTCGGAGGCGACCGAGAGGACGGAAAGCGTCATCCTATGTTCCCCGGCGAAGGCCGGGGCCCAGTTGGGGGACTCAGGTGATGGAGCGAAGCGCGCGCCAAAATGGGCCTTCCCCACTGGACCCCGGCCTTCGCCGGGGAACGGTCGCGGCATCTGTCACTCACAACCGCGCCACCATCGATCCGGTAATTAGGCACACGCCATTGTCCGTCCGGCGAAAGCGCTGCGCGTCGAGGATCGGGTCCTCGCCCACCACCAGCCCTTCGGGGATCTCCACGCCGCGATCCACCACCACCTTGGATAGCCGTGCGCCGCGGCCGATCACGCAGCGCGGCAGGATCACCGCCTGGTCGAGCTGCGAGAAGCTGTGCGCGCGCGTGCCGGTGAAGATCAGGCTGCGGTGGATCGCCGCGCCCGAGATGATGCAGTCGCCCGAAACGAGGCTCGACACCGCCTCGCCGCGCCGCCCGTGCACGTCGTGGACGAATTTGGCGGGGGGCGTCACCTCCGAATAGGTCCAGAGCGGCCAGCTCCGGTCGTAGAGGTCGAGCTGCGGCACCACGTCGGTCAGGTCGATGTTCGCCTCCCAATAGGCGTCGATCGTGCCGACGTCGCGCCAATAGGCGGCGGGCTCGCCCTCGGTGCGCACGCAGCTGTCGGCAAAGCGGTGCGCCATCGCCTTGCCGTGTTCGACCAGATAGGGGATGATGTCCTTGCCGAAATCGCGCGTCGATCCCGGCGTTTCGGCATCGCGGCGCAACTGGTCGAACAGGAAGCGCGTGTTGAACACGTAGATGCCCATCGAGGCGAGGCTGACATCGGGCTTGCCGGGCATCGGCGGCGGATCGGCGGGCTTTTCCACGAACGCGGTGATCCGGTCGTCGCCGTCCACCGCCATCACGCCGAAGCCGCTCGCCTCGGCGCGGGGCACCTCCATACAGGCGACCGTGACGTCGGCGCCCGCATCGCAGTGCTGGCGCAGCATCAGCTCGTAATCCATCTTGTAGATGTGATCGCCTGCCAGGATCACCATATATTCGGGCGCGTGGCTCTCGATGATGTCGATATTCTGGTACACCGCATCGGCGGTGCCCTCATACCATTGGAACTCGCTGATCCGCTGCGAAGCGGGCAGAATGTCGAAGCTTTCGTTGCGCTCTTCGCGAAGAAAGTTCCAGCCGCGTTGCAGGTGACGGATGAGCGAATGCGCCTTGTACTGCGTCGCCACCCCGATCCGGCGGATGCCCGAATTGATCGCGTTGCTGAGCGCGAAATCGATGATCCGGCTCTTGCCGCCGAAATAGACCGCGGGCTTCGCGCGCGTGTCGGTCATCTCGAACAGCCGGCTGCCGCGCCCGCCCGCCAGCACATAGGCCATGGCGTCGCGGGCAAGCGGTTGCCCCCTGCGGTGATCCATCCTCGTCCCATCCATCGCCACCGCTCCCGGCTTGTCTATGCGGCATCATTCCGCACTTGCTCGTCCAGTTCCAGCATGATCGTGGCGAGCGGCGGCAGCGTGATCCACGCCACCCCGCCACGCGCATCCACCGCGCCCAGATTGCCGAGCCCGCTGCCCGAGTAATCGAGCGCGTCGCTGTTCAGGATCTCGCGCCAGTGTCCGTCCGCGGGCATCGGCACCCGGTAGGGCGCGCGCGCGATCGGGGTCATGTTGGCGATCACCACCACCGGTTTCGCGCCCGGCGCGCGACGCACCCAGGCGAACACCGAATTCGCCGAGTCGTCCGCGATCAGCCATTCGAATCCCTCCGCCTCGCAGTCGCGCGCGTGGAGTGCGGGGTGGCTGACATAGAGGTGGTTCAGATCACGCACGAGCTTGCGCACGCCCTCGTGCGCGCGGGCCTGGCGCAGATCCCAGTCGAGCGCGCGGCTTTCGTCCCATTCGCGGCGCTGCGCGAATTCCTGGCCCATGAACAGCAGCTTCTTGCCGGGATAGCCCCACATCAGCGCATAGAGGCAGCGCAGATTGGCGAATTGCTGCCAGTCGTCGCCCGCCATCTTGGTCAGCAGCGATCCCTTGCCGTGCACCACCTCGTCATGGCTGAGCGGCAGGACGAAATTCTCGCTGAAGGCGTAATGCAGCCCGAAGGTGATCTCGCCGTGATGATGGCGCCGGTGCACGGGTTCGCGCCGCATATATTGCAGCGTGTCGTGCATGAAGCCCATGTTCCACTTGAAGCCGAAACCCAGGCCCCCGGCATCGGCAGGCGCGGACACGCCGGGCCAGGCGGTGGATTCCTCGGCGACCGTGAACACGCCGGGATGCTGCGCATAGACCTGCGTGTTCATGTCGCGCAGGAAGCCGACCGCTTCCCAATTCTCGCGCCCGCCGGCGTCGTTGGGGATCCATTCGCCCGGCTCGCGCGAATAGTCGCGGTAGAGCATCGAGGCCACCGCATCGACGCGCAGCCCGTCGACATGATAGCGTTCGGCCCAGAACAGCGCGTTGTTGACGAGAAAGCTCGACACCTCGCGCCGCCCGAAATTGTAGATCGCGGTGTTCCAGTCGGGATGGAAGCCGAGCCGCGGATCCTCATGCTCGTAGAGCGCGGTGCCGTCGAACCGCGCCAGGCCGAACGCGTCGGTGGGGAAATGCGCGGGCACCCAGTCGACCAGCACGCCGACCCCCACCTTGTGCGCGCCGTCGACGAAGCGCGCGAAGCCCTCGTGATCGCCGAAGCGCGCGGTGGGCGCATAGAGGCCGGTCGCCTGATAGCCCCAGCTCGGATCATAGGGATGTTCGCTGATCGGCAGGAACTCGATATGGGTGAAACCCATCTCGATCACATAGGGGATCAGCCGGTCGGCCAGCGCGTCCCAGCTCAGGAACCAGCCGTTTTCGTCGCGGTCCCAGGATCCGGCATGGACCTCGTAGATGCTGATCGGCACGCGCCGCGGATCGATCCCCGCCCAATGCGCGCGGTGCGCGGCATCCTGCCACACATGTTCGGGCGGCGCGGTCGTGATCGACGCGTTGGCCGGGCGCAGCTCGGCGGCGAAGGCGAAGGGATCGGCCTTCAGCGGCTGGACGGTCCCGTCCGGGCCGATGATCTCGAACTTGTAGCGACGGCCGGCGCCGATATCGGGCAGGAAGATCTCCCACACGCCCACGTCGCCCCGCCGGCGCATGCCGTGGCGGCGCGAATCCCAGTCGTTGAAATCGCCCACCACCGCGACGCGCTGCGCATTGGGCGCCCAGACCGCGAAATGGATGCCGTCCGCGCCCTCGTGATGGACACGGTGCGCGCCCATCTTGTCGTGCAGCCGCAGATGCGTGCCCTCGGCCATCAGCACGTCGTCGATCGGGCCCAGCACGGGGCCGAAGCTGTAGGGATCGGCCACCCACCAGTCGCTGCCGCCACCCGTCGCGCGGTAGCGCAGCGGCTGCGGATCGCCCGCGATCGGCCCCTCGAACAGGCCCTCGTCGTCCACCCGATCGAGCGTGCCGAGCGGCGCGCCCGCCAGATCATGCGCTTCGGCGGTCTCGGCGCCCGGGATCCAGATGCGCGCGAACGCGCCTTCGGGTCCCGCATGGACGCCCAGGAGCGCGAAGGGATCGGCATGGCGACCCGCCATCAGCGCGGCGATGGCGTCCGCGGGGGGCGTCACATCACGTTCCAGATGTCATGGGCATAATCCCGGATGGTGCGATCGGAGGAGAACCAGCCGACCCGCGCGACGTTGCGCACGGTGGCGCCGCGCCAGCCCGCGGCGTCCTGCCAGCGCGCATCGACGTCGCGCTGGGCCTGGGCATAGGCATCGAAATCGGCGGCGACCATGAACCAGTCGTGATCGCGGATCCCGTCGACCAGCCCGGCATAGCGCGCCGGATCGTCGGGCGAGAACACGCCCGAGCGGATCGCCGCCAGCGCCTGCGACAATTCGCGCGAGGCGGCGATCGCGTCGCCCGGCACATAGCCCTCGGCGCGTTTCGCCGCGACCTCGTCGGCGGTCAGGCCGAAGATCACGATGTTCTCATGCCCGACATGATCGCGGATCTCGACATTCGCGCCGTCCAGCGTGCCGATCGTCAGTGCGCCGTTCAGCGCGAACTTCATGTTGCCGGTGCCTGATGCCTCCATCCCCGCGGTCGAGATCTGTTCGCTCAGATCGGCCGCGGGGATGATCTTCTCCGCCAGCGAGACGTTGTAATTGGGCACGAACGCCACCTTCAGCATGCCGCCCACCGCCGGATCGGCGTTGATGCGCCGCGCCACGTCGCCCGCCAGCTTGATGATGAGTTTTGCGTTATGATAGCTCGACGCCGCTTTCCCGGCGAACAGCTTCACCCGCGGCACCCAGTCGCGCTCGGGATGGCTGCGGATCTGGTCGTACAGCGCCACCGTCTCGACGATGTTGAGCAATTGCCGCTTATATTCGTGGATCCGCTTCACCTGCACGTCGAACAGCGCGTCGGGGTTCAGCCTCAGCCCCATCGTCTCTTTCAGATAGTTGGACAGCGCCACCTTGTTCGCGCGCTTCACCTCGGCGAACCGCTCGCGGAACGCCGCATCCTCGGCGAACGGCGCCAGATCGGCCAGCCGCTCCGCATCGTCGAGAAACGCATCGCCGATGGCCTCGCGGATCAGCGCGGTGAGCGCCGGATTGCACTGCTGGAGCCAGCGGCGCGGCGTGATGCCGTTGGTCTTGTTGTTGATCCGGTCCGGGTAGAGGCGGTGGAGATCGGCGAAGACGGTGCGCTTCATCAGATCGGTGTGGAGCGCCGCCACGCCGTTCACGCTGTGCGATCCGGCAAAGGCCAGGTTCGCCATCCGCACCCGCCGCTCGCCGCCCTCGTCGATCAGGCTGATCGCGGCGATCGCCTGGTCGTCCGCGCCGCTCTTGCGCGCCTCGCGCAGCAGCTTGGCGTTCACGCCGTACACGATCTGCATGTGCCGCGGCAGCAGCCGTTCGAACAGCGGCAGCGGCCAGCTTTCCAGCGCCTCGGGCAGCAGCGTGTGGTTGGTGTAGCCGAAGGTCCGCTTCGTGATCTCCCACGCCTCGTCGAAGCCGAATTCGTGATGGTCGATCAGCAGCCGCATCAGCTCGGCGACCGACACCGCGGGATGCGTGTCGTTCATCTGGATCGCCGCCTTGTCGGGCAGCGTGCGGATGTCGCCGAAATACTGGACGTGGCGGCGGACGATGTCCTGGATCGAGGCGGACGAGAAGAAATATTCCTGCCGCAGCCGCAATTCCTGCCCCGCCGCGGTGGAGTCCGCGGGATACAGCACGCGCACCAGGCTTTCCGCGCGGTTCTGCCCGGCCAGCGCGCCGATATGGTCGCCTGCGTTGAACGCGTCGAGGCGGATCGGGTCGAACGCCCGCGCGGTCCACAGCCGCAGCGTGTTGACGCGCTTGCCGCGCCAGCCGACGACGGGCGTGTCGACCGCGATCGCCTCCACCGCTTCGGCCGGCTTCCAGTGCACCGCATCGCCGTTGGTGGCCGCCACCTCGCCGCCGAAGCCGATGAAATACGCGCTCTCGCGCCGTTCGAACTCCCAGGGGTTGCCGTAAGCGAGCCAGGTTTCGGGCAGTTCGACCTGCCAGCCATCGTCCAGCCGCTGGCGGAACATACCGTTCACATAGCGGATGCCATAGCCGTACGCGGGCAGATCGAGGCTCGCGAGGCTTTCCATGAAGCACGCCGCCAGCCGTCCCAGCCCGCCATTGCCGAGCGCGGCGTCGGGCTCGATCTCCTCGAGCTGCGCCAGATCGACACCCAATGTGGCGAGTGCGCGCGCGACATCGGCGTTGCGGCCCAGATTCGAGATCGCGTCGCGCAGCAGCCGGCCGATCAGGAATTCGAGGCTCAGATAATAGACCCGCTTGGCGCCCGCGGCATGCGCTGCCTTGGTCGATGCCATCCAGCGTTCGATGATGTCGTTGCGCACCGTCAGGATCGTCGCCGCCAGCCAGTCGTGCGGCCGCGCCGCCTGCGCATCCTTGCCGATCCGGTGGACGAGCGTGTCGAGGATCGTGTCGGCAAGGCGCTCGCGCGCGGGAGAGGCGGCGTCAGAAGCGGAGGGGGCGGGCATGGCGGTCAAGGCGGCATCCGGATCGTGGACGGAAGATGCCACCCTAGTCCCGTTCCCGGACTTGTCGATCCGTGTTCCGGCGCTTCGCATCCGATTCCGCGCGTGTCTCGGGGGCAGTGGACGGGGCGGTCGGTTCGCGCGAAGTCACGATGAAGAAGGCGGTTCACGCGGCGGCGCGGAGGGATGGGCTCCGGCCGCGATGTCAGCGCTTCATCATCGGTGGGTAAGGATAAGAGCGCTGCCGCGCTCGAACCATCTCCGCGCCTCCGCGCCGCCGCGTGACCCCCTTTGGCGCGGCACGAACGGTGTGAAAGACGGAACCAACTCACGCCGTTCCGGCCTAGATCATCCCCCACAACAGGGTGCCGTTCAGGCCGACGATCAGCGCGCTCACCGCCCAGGCGACCGCCTGCAGCCAGCGCGGGTTGGCGAACGGGCCCATCACCGCCTTGCGGCCGGTGAAGATCACCAGGGGGATCACCGCGAACGGCAGTTGCAGGCTCAGCACCACCTGGCTCAGCACCAGCAGCTTCGTCGCGCCCGCATCGCCGCTGGCCGCCACCACGAACACCGCGGGCACGATCGCCAGCAGCCGGGTGACGAGCCGCCGCGCCCAGGGCGGAATGCGCAGATGGAGGAACCCCTCCATCACGATCTGCCCCGCGAGCGTTCCCGTGACGGTCGAATTCTGCCCCGCCGCCAGCAGCGCGACCGCGAAGACCACGCTGGCCGCGCCCGCGCCGAGCAGGGGGGCGAGCAGCCGGTACGCCTCGTCGATCTCGGTCACGCCGCTATGGCCGCCGCCGTGAAAGGCCGCCGCGGCCAGCACCAGGATCGCGGCGTTGATGAAGAAGGCGAAGCCGAGCGCCGTCGTGCTGTCGATCGTGGCGAGGCGGATCGCCTGGCGCTTGCCGGCATCGTCTTCGGCAAAGGCGCGGGTCTGCACGATCGAGGAATGGAGATAGAGATTGTGCGGCATCACGGTCGCGCCGAGGATGCCGATCGCCAGATACAGCATCGCCGGATCGCGCACGATCGCCGCGCGGGGCCACAACCCCGCGGCGGCGGCGCCCCAATCGGGCCGCGCGAGCACCAATTCGAACGCGAAACAGCCCGCGATCACGACGAGCAGTGCCACCACGAACGCCTCCAGCCGGCGAAATCCCTTGTTCTGGAGCGCGAGGATCAGCAGCACGTCGAACGCGGTGACGCACACGCCCCACAGCAGCGGCAGCCCGAAGAGCAGCTTCAGCGCGATCGCGGTGCCGAGCACTTCGGCCAGATCGCACGCGACGATCGCGATTTCGCATACCAGCCACAGCGCGACGGAGACGGCGCGGGGGTAATGCTCGCGGCACGCCTGCGCCAGATCGCGGCCGCTGGCGATGCCGAGCCGCGCCGACAGCGCCTGGAGCAGCATCGCCATCAGGTTCGACAGCAGCACCACCGACAGCAGCGCATAGCCATAGGCGGAGCCGCCGGCGATGTCGGTCGCCCAGTTGCCCGGATCCATATAGCCGACCGCGATCAGATAGCCGGGCCCCGCAAACGCCAGCAGCCGTCGCCAGAACGGCCCGCCCACCGGCACCGCGACGCTGCGGTGGCTGCCCGACAGCGACGCGCCGGACGGATCGGTGCGCGCACGCGTCGCGGCGGGGGGATCGAGGGGCGGCATTGCGCGGCGCCTTGCACGGATTGGGCCGCGCCCACAACGACATCGGCGTCGATGCGGGCTTTCGCGGGCGACAGGATCGGGTAGAGGGCGCGGAACCCGAAAGGCAACCGGGCCGTCCACCCCGCGTTCAGCCCGGGGCCGCCATCAGGCCGTTCACCGACACCGACAAAGGATCGATATGCGTTTCCGTTCCCCAGCGCTGCCCCCGATCGTCGCCGGCATGTTCACGGCCGCCGCGCTCGCCGTCGGCGGGCCCGCCGCCGCCGCGGTGCCCATCGTCGGCCATTGGCTGACCGAGGACGGCAATGCCGTGATCGCGGTCGCGCCATGCGGGCGGGTGCTGTGCGGCCATGTCGAACGCGTCGTGAAATCGCCGCCGGGGGCCGCCAAGACCGATTCGCACAACCCCGATCCGGCGCTGCGCGGCCGCCCGATCGTCGGCGTGCCGATCCTCACCGAATTCACCGACGCCGGCGCCGACTGGCGCGGCCGCATCTACAATCCCGAGGACGGCCGGACCTACAAGTCGATCGTCACGCACGAGACGAACGGCACGCTGAAGGTGAAGGGCTGCATCTCCTTCTTCTGCCGCGCCCAGACCTGGAGCCCGGCGAAGTAGGAGACGCCGGGCCGCGCACTCCGGTGGTCCTGGGTTTCACACCGGCGCGGCATCCGCGCCGGCGCCGTAATGGTGCCAGGTGAAGATCGCCGCCGCGCCGCGGTGGGGGCGCCAGGCTTCGGCGAGGTCGCGCGTCAGCCGTTCGCTCGGGCGGGTCGCGTGGCCGAGGATGCGGCCCACCTCGATCTGCACCGCCAGGTCGCCCGCGGGCCAGATGTCGGGGCGTCCTTCGGCGAAGAGCAGATACACCTCCGCCGACCAGCGCCCGATGCCCTTCACCGCGACCAGGGCGGCGATCGCCGCCTCGTCGTCGTCCGGCAGCCGGGCGAGATCGAGCCGTCCGCTCGTCACCTCGTCGGCCAGGCTGCGCGCATAGGACGCCTTTTGCCGCGACAGGCCGGCGGCGCGCAGCGTCTCGTCGTCGGCGCGCGCGATCGCGGCGGGATCAGTCGCGCCGCCGACGCCCGCGTCGAGCCGACGCCACACCGCGTCGGCCGAGGCGACGCTCACCTGCTGCCCGACGATCGTGCGCAGCAGCGTGGCATAGCCGCGCTCGCGGATCCGCGGCGCGGGATAGCCCACGCGCGCGACGGCCGCGGCGAAGGCGGGCTCGATCGCACCGAGCGAATCGAGGCCGGCGCGAAGCTGCTGCGCGTTCAGGCCCATCGCGCTCGATCCCCGATCGCCCGATCCCCAATCGCTTGATCCCCAATCGCTTGATCCTGGGCCGGCGGCGCGGCATGGCCGGGGGAGAGTTTCACGGAGACCGTCATGCCGCAGCTTACCGTCATCACCCGCGAAGGGGAAGAACGCACCCTCGACGGCGAGGCCGGCCTGTCGGTGATGGAGGTGATCCGCGAGGGTGGCATCGACGAGCTGCTCGCGCTGTGCGGTGGCAATTGCAGTTGCGCCACCTGCCACGTCCATGTCGATCCGGCCTGGCTCGATCGCCTGCCCGCGATGGGCCCGGACGAGGACGACCTGCTCGATTCGGTCGACGACCGCGACGCCACGTCGCGGCTGTCGTGCCAGATCCCGTTCGAGGATTCGCTCGGCGGCCTGATCGTCACGATCGCCGCCGAGGAATAGCTCAACCGCGCGCCGCGACCGCGTAGAGCGCGACCGCGGCCGCGTTCGACACGTTGAGGCTCTCGACCGCATCGGTGATCGGCAGCTTGGCCAGCTCGTCGCAATGCGTCTCGGTGTTCTGGCGCATGCCCTCGCCCTCGGCGCCGAGCACGATGGCGATGCGCTGCGTGCCCATCACCTGCGCGAGCGTCTGCGACGCATGGCCGGTGAGGCCGATCCGCCAGAAGCCGGCCGCCGCGATCTCCTCCAGCGCGCGCGCCAGATTGACCACGCGGACCCAGGGCACCGTTTCCAGCGCGCCGCTCGCCGCGCGCGCGACCGTGCCCGATTCGGGCGGCGCGTGCCGGTCCTGCGTCACGATGCCGAGCGCGCCGAACGCCGCCGCCGAACGCAGGATCGCGCCGACATTGTGCGGATCGGTCACTTGATCGAGCACCACGAGCGGGCGCTGGTCGTGCGCACCCTGCTGGAGCAAATCGCCCAGATACAGGTCCTCGAGCGGATCCACCTCGGCCACCAGCCCCTGGTGCGGCGCATCGGAGGGCACGAGCCGGCCGAGATCGGCGACGTCGGCGAAGGTGACGGGGATGGTGGACGGGATGCTGATACCCAGCGCCGCCATCGCCTCGTGCGTCGCCCAGAGCTTGCGCACCACGCGTTCGGGATTGGCGAGCGCAGCGGTGACGGCGTGCCGCCCCCAGAAACGGGGACGGCCGCCGGGGGCCTGGCTCGGGCGGTGGCCGCGGCGTGCCATCAGCGGGCCCCGCGCGGCGAGAAGGAGAGATATGCCATGGCCGCTTCCGCTAGAAGCCGCACGGGCGCGGCGCAACCCGCGGTTCTCGCGTTGACAGGGGGCGAGGCGCACGGCATGGAGCCGCCTCGCTCGAAAAAGCGGCCCAATGGACAGGTGGCCGAGTGGTTAAAGGCAGCAGACTGTAAATCTGCCCGTGCAAGCGTACGCTGGTTCGAATCCAGCCCTGTCCACCACCGTCCGGGCAAAGTTCCGGGCAAGGTCATGGCGTTGACACGCCGTGCGGCGGGGGCCATTCCGCGGGAATGGCGCTCCGTCTTCCCCGCATGCTGTCGCTGACGCCGGAACTCGACGCGTTTCTCGCGGCGCGGATCGCCGCCGGCGATTATGCCGATGCCGGCGAGGGCGTTCGTGCGGCGCTAACGCTACTGCGCGATCACGCGGCCGAAGGTGCGACGATGGCCTGGCTGGTCGGCGGCGGCGAATGCGGCGCGCTGATCCGGGCGCGCGACTGGAGCGCGACGTCGCTCGGCGGCCCGGCCGGGTGGCCGGCCGCGTTGCGCACCACCCTGGCGAACGTCGTCAATTCGCCCGTCGCCAAGGTGCTGATGTGGGGCCCGGAGCATGTCATGCTCTACAACGACGCCTATCGCGCGATAGCGGGCGATCGGCATCCCGAAGCATTCGGCCGCCCCGTCCACATCGCTTTTCCCGAAGTGTGGGACTGGAACCGCAAGGTGCTTGCCGCGGCACGGGGCGGCGAGGTGGTCGCGCACCGTGACCAGCCGATCCTGTTCCACCGGCCCGACGGGCCAGAGACGCTGGTGCTCGATCTGTTCTACACGCCCGTCTATGGCGCGATGGGGCAGGTCGAAGGCGTGCTGTGCACGATGGTCGACAACAGCCAGCGGGCCGCGCTCGAGGCGCGGCTGGCGGCGAGCGAGGCCGAGCTGCGGCGCGTCACCGATGCGGTGCCCATGCTCGTTTCCTATGTCGACAGCGATTTCGTCTATCGCTTCGCCAACGAGCGCTACCGCGACTGGGTGGGCACCCCGCCCGAGGCAATGATCGGGCGCCACGTCGGCGATGCGCTCGGCGAAGCCTTTTTCGAGGATCGCCGCGAATCGCTCGTCCGCGCCCTGGCCGGGGAAGCCTTTTCGGCCGAGACGATGGTCACGCACTGCGATGGCGTGCGGCGGCACATGGAGATCCGCTACGTTCCGCATGTCGCGGCGGACGGATCGGTGCCGGGCGTCTATGTCCTCGGCATCGATATCGAGGAGCGGGCGCAGCGCGAGGCGGAACTGGGCATCAGCAACGGCCGGTTCCGCACCGCGATGGATGCCGTCCACGGCGTGCTGTGGACCAACACGGCGGACGGGCGGATGCGCGGCGAGCAGCCCGGCTGGACCGCGCTGAGCGGACAGACCGAAGACGCGTATCGGGATTATGGCTGGACGGCGGCGATCCATCCCGACGATGTCGCCCCCACGATCGCGGCATGGCAGGCCGCGGTGGCGGCGCGGGCGATGTTCGTGTTCGAGCACCGCGTCCGCCGGCATTGCGGGGCGTGGCGCCGCTTCGCCGTCCGAGCGCTGCCGATCCTCGATTCCGAGGGGACGATCCAGGAATGGGTCGGCGTCCACACCGACATCACCCACCAGCGCGCGGCCGAGGCGGCGCTGCGCGATCAGGCGGAAACGCTGTCGCGGCAAGTGCATCATCGCCAGCGTGCCGAGGATCAGCTCCGCCAGTTGAACGATACGCTGGAGGCGCGCGTGATCGCCGAGATCGACGAGCGCCGGCAGGCGGAAGCCAAACTGGCGCAGAGCCAGAAGATGGAGACCGTCGGCAAGCTGACCGGCGGCGTCGCGCATGATTTCAACAATCTGCTCCAGGTCGTCTCCGGCAATCTCCAGCTGCTCGCCAAGGATATCGCCGGCAACGATCGTGCCGAGCGCCGCGTCGCCAGCGCGATGGCCGGGGTGGCGCGCGGATCGAAACTGGCGGCGCAACTGCTGGCGTTCGGCCGCCGTCAGGCGCTCGAGCCGAAGGTCGTCAACGTCACCCGCTTCGTGCGCGACATGGACGACATCCTGCGCCGCGCGATCGGAGAGGGGATCGAGATCGAGACGATCGTCGGCGGCGGGCTGTGGAACACCTTCATCGATCCCGCGCATTTCGAGAATGCGCTGCTGAACCTGGCGATCAACGCGCGCGATGCGATGGAAGGGCAGGGGCGGCTGACGATCGAACTCGGCAATGCGAGCCTCGACGATGCCTATGCCGCGTCGCATGACGAGGTGACGGCCGGGCAATATGTGCTGCTCGCCGTGTCGGACACCGGCAGCGGCATGGCCGCCGACGTGATCGACAAGGTCTTCGAACCCTTTTTCTCGACCAAGAGCGAGGGCAAGGGGTCGGGGCTGGGCCTCTCGATGGTCTATGGCTTCGTCAAACAGTCGGGCGGCCATGTGAAGATCTATTCCGAATTGGATGAAGGCACCACGATCCGGCTCTATCTGCCGCGTGCGATGGCGGCCGAGGACGTCGAGGTCACCACCGAACTGGGTCCCGTGACCGGGGGCACCGAAACCGTGCTGGTCGTCGAGGACGATGCGGAGGTGCGCGCGACGGTGGTCGAGATGCTCGGCGATCTGGGCTACCGGGTGCTGAAGGCGGTCGATGCCGGAAGCGCGCTGAGCGTGGTCGAAAGCGGCATCCCGATCGACATGCTCTTCACCGACGTGGTGATGCCGGGCACGCTGAAGAGCCCCGAACTGGCCCGCAAGGCGCGCGAGCGTCTGCCCAATCTAGCCGTGCTTTTCACCTCGGGCTACACCGAGAATTCGATCGTCCATGGCGGCAAGCTCGATGCCGGCGTCGAGCTCCTCTCCAAACCCTATACGCGCGAGGCGCTCGCGCGCAAATTCCGCCATGTGCTCGCCAATCAGGCGCAGCGCGCGGTGCAGCGGCGCCCGGAGCCGCCGGTCGTGGCGCCGTCCGGCGGCCGGAGCACGATCCTGCTGGTCGAGGACGATGCGCTGATCCGTGCGAACACCGCCGAGATGCTGCAGGAGGACGGCTTCGTCGTGATCGACGCGGCCAGCGCGGAGGAGGCGATGACCGCGCTCCAGACGGTGCCGATCGACGCGCTCGTCACCGACGTGAACCTGCCGGGGATTTCGGGACCGGACTTCGCGCGCACCGCGCGGACGCTGCGTCCCGGCATCGGCGTCGTCTTCGCGAGCGGCGACGTGGCGGCCGCGACGTCGGAAACGGACGCGGTGATGCTCGCCAAGCCCTATGGCATCGCCGCGTTGACCGCCGCGATCCGGCAGGCGCTGGCGCGCGCGCCGCAGCGGGCGGCGGCGGACCATCTTGCCGGCCGCCAATGACCATGGCGTGCGGGGCCGCGGCCTGACGCTCGCCCCGCCCGAGGGCGGTTTTCACGGCCCCGTCAAGCGATCGATCACGATCGCCGGTCATCCCACCTCGATCAGCCTCGAGCCGCTGTTCTGGGCCGCGCTCGAATCGACGGCGCTCGCATCGTCGCTGCCGCTGAGCGCGCTGGTGGCCGAAATCGACGCGCTGCGCATCGTTTCCGAGGACCCGCCCAATCTCGCCAGCGCGCTGAGAACATGGCTGTTCTCAAACGCAAGTGAGAACCAATCTCAATAACCTTGACAGTGAGAACGACTCTCAATAGCGAAGCCCATAACAAAGGGGTTTGCTCATGCTTCGTTCCACATCCGCACGCGTGTCCGCCACGCCGGCCTTTCTCGCCCTGTCATGCGTCGGTGCGTTCGCGGCGATGCCCGCCTTCGCGGCCGACACGCCCAAGACATCGGCGAACGATGCCGAGCCCCCGGTGCAGGACGATGTGCTCGTCAACGGCCAGCGCGTCCGCGAGCCCAAGGTGGTCGCGCCGCTCGTCAACACGCCGCGATCGATCGTCGTCCTCGACAAGCAGGTGATCGAGCAGACCGGATCGGCCAGCCTCCAGGATGCGCTGCGCACCGTGCCCGGCATCACCTTCGGCGCGGCGGAGGGCGGCAACCCGATCGGCGACCGTCCCTTCATCCGCGGCTTCGACAGCCAGGGCAGCATCTATGTCGACGGCGTGCGCGACCTGGCGTCGCAGAGCCGCGAGGTGTTTGCGGTGGATACGGTGCAGATCGTGCGCGGATCGGATTCCACGCTCGGCGGTCGCGGCAGCGCGGGGGGAACGATCAACATTCTCTCCAAGATGCCGGAACCGGCCGATTTCGGTTCGGCGAGCGCCAGCTTCGGCAACGCCGCCTACAAGCGCGTCACCGCCGATCTCAACCTGAAATTGTCCGACACCGCCGCATTCCGGATCGAGGGTCTTTGGCACGACCAGGACGTCGCAGGCCGCGACGCCCTCTACCAACGCCGCTGGGGCGTGGCACCTTCGGCAATATTGGGGCTGGGCACGCCGACCCGCCTGACGATCGCTGGCTATTATCTCGAAAGCCACGAACTGCCCGACAGCGGGCTGCCCTATCTCTACACCATCGGCAACGCGCCGGGTACGGGGACGATCGTCACCACGCCGGCGCTCGGCAACGTCACGCTCGCCTCCGGGCGGACGGGCTATGTGCCGCGCACCGCCTTTTACGGCCTCACCGATCGCGATTTCCGGAATGCCAAGACCGTTCAGGCGACGGTCCGCGCCGAGCATGATTTCGGCGGCGTGACGCTGCGGAACACGGCCCGCTACACCCATGCCGAGCAGGCCTATATCTTCACCCTGCCCGACGACAGCCAGGGCAACGTCTATGGCACCACGGCGGCCAACACGGGCGCGAGCCTCACGAACGGCGGCTATGTCTGGCGGCGCTCCAATCCGCGCTACAGCCAAACCGACAGCATCGTCGATCAGATCGATCTCTATGGCACCGCGCATACCGGGAGCATCGTCCACAGCTTTTCGGCCGGCGCCGAATTCTCATGGGAGAAGGATCGCCGCGGCACCTATGTGACCGCCGGCTATGTCAGCGCGGCCGGATCGCCGCTTCTGGCGTCGGGCTCCACGCTGTCCCCGCGCTGCAGCGCCACTTCGGTCGCGCGTTATTACTGCGCCGGCCTGTTCAATCCCAACCCGAGCGATCCGTGGGTCAGCTATGCGAGCGACACGTCGACCGTCGCGTCGCCGATCGTGCGCGGCGGCGCGGCGACCGAGACGCAGAACGATGCCAATACCAAGGCGGTTTACGGCTTCGATTCGATCACGCTGCTGCCGCAGGTCATCCTGAACCTGGGCGTGCGCTTCGACCGCTTCACCTCGGCGATCACGCCGCCGGTGGCTGCAGGCGGCACGACCTATCGGCTGACACGGACGGACAATCTGTTCAACTGGCAGGCGGGACTCGTGCTCAAGCCGACGAGGGAGACGAGCGTCTATGCGAGCTACGCCACCGCGGCCACGCCGCCCAACAGCCTGCTCGGCGAAGGCCGCGAGGACAATGCGCTGCCAACGACCAACAGCGCGCAGAACCTTGCGCTGCTCGACCAGTTGAAGGTGCAGAAGACCAAAAGCTACGAAGTCGGTGCCAAGGCGAATGTCTTCCATGAAAAGCTCGCGCTCGCGGCGGCGGCGTTCCAGACCGACATCACCAATGCGCGCACGCAGGTCGATGCGAACACCATCGCCTTTCTCGGCCGCACCCGAATCCGCGGCATCGAGCTGACCGCGAGCGGGACGATCCTGCCGGGGTGGACGATCTTCGGCGGCTACACGCATCTCGATCCCAAGATCCTCGATGCGGGCAATGTCGCCCTGACCGCGCCGGCGGTGGGCACCCGTGCCGCGCAGGTCGTGTATGTGCCGTCGAGCAGCAACGGCCAGCAGGTGCCGCAGACCGCGCGCGACAGCTTCACCGCGACCACCAACGTGACGGTCCGCAAGCGTTTCCAGATCGGCGGCAGCGCGATCTACATGGACACGCAGATCGGCGGCTATGCCGACAACCGCATCGCGACGCAGACCGCCGCGGGCGTCGTGACCGTCACGCCGATCACCAAATTCCTGATCCGCGAAGTGCCGAGCTATTGGCGCTTCGACGCGCGCGCGAGCTTCGACGTGACGCCCGCCGTCAGCATCAGCGTCAACGCGCAGAACCTGACCGACAAAGCCTATTTCAGCCAGGCCTATGCCAGCCATTACGGCACGCTCGCCGCAGGTCGGACCGTGTTCGGCACGCTGGGCGTCAAGTTCCGCTGAGGCCGGTGCGCGCGTGACGCAAGCCGAACTCATCGCGCTCACGCCGGCCGAGATCGCCGCGCGCCTTGCCGGTCCGCCCGAGGCGCGAGCGGCGTTCGTCCGCGCCGCGGCCGAGGCGGGGATGGCCGAGGCGCAGGCGGTCTATGGCCAGATGCTGCTCGACGGCGTGGGGGTCTTGGCCGATCCCGCGGCGGCGCTCGGCTGGTTCGTCAAAGCGGCGGCGCAGCACCACATGATGGCGCTGAACATGGTCGGGCGCTGCTATGATCTCGGCTGGGGCACTGCGATCGACAAGGCGCGCGCGGCGGAATGCTACCGCATCGCGGCGGGTGCCGGGCTCGACTGGGCGATGTACAATTATGCCACGCTGCTGGCGCTCGGCGACGGCGTGGCGGAGGACAAGGCCGTCGCGCTTCGGTGGCTCGAAAAGGCGGCGGCGCTGGGCAACGCCAAGGCGATCAACTTCGTCGGCAGCTTTTACGAGGATGGCTGGGCGTGCGCGCGCGACATGGCCGTCGCTGCCGATTGCTATGCCCGCGCGGCCGAGGGCGGCGATTTTCGCGGCTGTTTCAACCATGCGCGCCTGCTGGGGGCCGCCGGCCGGATCGACGAGGCGCTGCCCTGGCTCGCCCGCGCCGGTGCCCTGGGCACGCCGGCGTTCGTCGCCAAGGCGGCGGACTGGCTCGCGGCGTGCGATAGGGCAGAATTCCGCACCCGCGGACTGGCCGCATTGAGGAACGATCCATGTTGCTGACCATCCCGGACCTGCTCGATGCGGGCGGCGTCGCGCGGCTGCGCGCGCTGATCGATGCGGGCGACTGGCATGATGGCAACGCCACCTCGGGCCACCAGTCGGCGCTGGCCAAGCGCAACCGCCAATTGCCCGAGGATGCGCCCGCCGTGCGCGAGGGCGGGGCGCTGGTGCTCGACGCGCTCGCCGCCTCGCCGCTGTTCGTCGCCGCTGCCCTGCCGCTCAAGGTGTTTCCGCCGCTGTTCAGCCGCTACGAAGGCGGCGAGGCGTTCGATACGCATGTCGATGCCGGGATCCGCGTGCGCCGCGGCAGCGACTTCCGCATCCGTGCGGACCTGTCCGCCACGCTCTTCCTCGACGATCCGGACAGCTATGACGGCGGCGCGCTGGTGATCGAGGACCGGTTCGGCGATCGCATGGTGAAGCTGCCCGCCGGGCATATGGTGCTCTATCCCGCCTCCAGCCTCCACCGCGTCACCCCGGTCACGCGGGGCGTGCGCACCGCCTGTTTCTTCTGGCTGGAATCGATGGTGCGCGACGAGGGCGCGCGGCGCATCCTGTTCGACCTCGATTCGGCGGTGCAGCAGGTCGCGGGCGCACAGGGGGCCGGCGATCCTGCGGTCGTGCAACTGACCGGCGTGTATCACAACCTGCTGCGCCGCTGGGCGAGCACATAGCCCACGACCATGCTGGTTCGCTCCAGTTGCCCAACGTCCTCGCCCTGAGCCCGACGAAGCACGCTCTCCCCGCACGTCATCGCATTCCGAACAGGCCCTTCGACAAGCTCAGAGCGAACGGCGTTAAAGGCACCGGATCCTATCGGCCCAGCAGCACCCGCGCTTGCCCCGCGATCTGCGCCAGCATCGCCGGATTGGGCGCGGCCGCGTGGCGCGCGCGATCGATCACCGCCTTGAACTGCGCGACGCGCGGGGCATTGGCCCCGAGCCACGCGATCACGCTCGCCTGCGGATCGGCGCCACCCGCGCGCGCGAGGAACTCCAGCCGCAATTGCTGGAAATCGCGCGCCAGGCTCGCGATCAACAGCCGCTCCCACGGATCGCTGGGCGACAGCCGCGCGGCGTTCGCCTGCGCCCAGTCGAGCCCGAGCGCCTGCCCCAGATGCGTGAAGGCGCGCGTCAGCACCGCCTCGTCCAGCTTCAGCCGCTCGCCCAGATCGGCGAGGCCCACCGCGCCGTCGAGTTCGAACAGCCGCACGACCTTGCGCGTGAGCGCGGCGGGCGCGCCGATCGCCTCGAGCTGCGCGGCGATCCGGTCGCCCTGCGCCAGCGCCTCGGCGAGCAACAGCTCGGACGTCTGCGTTTCGAGTTGCCCGATCCCCTTGGCGAGCCGGGCGAGCGTCGCGGCTGGGCTGGTGCCGGGCGCGGTCACGCGCAGCAGATCGGCGATCTGCGAGCGCGTCGCGACCGCCACCTCGTCGAACAACGCGATCCGCGCCGTTTCCGGCATCGCGGTCGTCTCGATCTCGGCCCACAGCGCGTCCAGCCCGAACAGCCGTTCCGCCACCACGAACATCGCGGCGATGTCCGCGATCGCCGCGCCTTCTTCCTCGGCGAGTTCGAAGGGGTAGAGCACGCCCATCCGGTTGACGATCCGGTTCGCCAGCTTGGTCGCGACGATCTGGCCGCGCAGCCGGTGTTCGTCGATCGCGCGCGCGAACCGCGCCTGCATCGCGGGCGGGAAGGCGGCGTGGAGATCGGGCCTCAAGGCCTCGTCGGTGCCGAGATCGCTATGCTCGATCGCATCCTGGAGCGCGAGTTTGGCGGTGGCGAGCAGCACGGCGAGTTCGGGACGCGTCAGCCCCCGGCCTTCCTGCCCGCGGCGCAGCAGCGCCTCGTTTCCGGCAAGCCCCTCGACCGCGCGATCGAGCCGGCCCGCGGCCTCGAAGATCTCGATCACGCGGACATAGCCCGGAATCGCGGCGGCGCCGTCCGCCTCCGCGATCGACAGCGCGAGCGTCTGCAGGCGATTGTCCTCCAGCACCAGCGCCGCGACATCGTCGGTCATGCTCGCCAGGAACGCGTTGCGATCCTCGAAGCCGAGACGCCCCTCGATCATCTCGCGGTTGAGCGCGATCTTGATGTTCACCTCGTTGTCCGAACAATCGACGCCCGCCGAATTGTCGATGAAGTCGGTGTTGATCCGGCCGCTGCGCAGCGAAAAGGCGATGCGTGCAGCCTGGGTCGTGCCCAGATTGGCGCCCTCGCCAATCGCCACGACGCGCAGATCCTCGGCGTCGACGCGCAGCCGATCGTTGGCGGGATCACCGACCGCGGCGTTGTTCTCCGCCGCCGCCTTCACATAGGTGCCGATGCCGCCGAACCACAGCAGATCGGCCGGCGCCTTCAGGATTGCGGCGATCAGCGCGCCCGGCTCCATCTCGTCCGCGCTCACGCCGAGGACGGCCTGCACCGCGGGCGACAGCGGCACGCTCTTGGCGGTGCGCGCGAACACGCCGCCGCCGGCCGAGATCAGCGCGGCGTCGTAATCCGCCCAGGACGAGCGAGGCAGCGCGAACATCCGCGCGCGCTCCGCCCAGCTGGCCGCGGGATCGGGCGTGGGGTCGAGGAAGATGTGGCGGTGGTCGAACGCCGCCACCAGCTTCAGGCTCTGCGACAGGAGCATGCCGTTGCCGAAGACGTCGCCCGACATGTCGCCGCAGCCGACCACGGTGATGGGCTGCGTCTGCACGTCAACGCCGCGTTCGGCGAAATGACGCTGCACGCTGATCCACGCGCCCTTGGCGGTGATGCCCATCGCCTTGTGGTCGTACCCCACCGAGCCGCCGCTGGCGAAGGCGTCGCCCAGCCAGAAATTGCGTTCGAGCGCGAGCGCATTGGCGACGTCGCTGAAGGTCGCGGTGCCCTTGTCGGCGGCGACGACGAAATAGGGATCGTCGCCGTCGAGGATGGTGACGCCCGCCGGATGGACCACCGCGCCCTCGACGATATTGTCGGTGATCGACAGCAGCGCGCGGATGAAGATCCGGTAGCTTTCGGTGCCCTCGGCCAGCCACGCATCGCGGTTGGCGGCGGTGGGCAGCTGCTTGGGATAGAAGCCGCCCTTGGCGCCGGTGGGCACGATCACGGCGTTCTTCACGCGCTGCGCCTTCATCAGCCCCAGGATCTCGGTGCGGAAATCGTCGCGCCGGTCGGACCAGCGGAGCCCGCCGCGCGCGACCGGGCCGGCGCGCAGGTGGATGCCCTCGACGCGCGGACTGTAGACCCAGATCTCGCGCCACGGCACCGGCGCCGGCAGCCCGGGGATCAGGTGGCTGTCGAACTTGAACGCCAGCGCTTCGGTCGCCGCCGGCACGAAGGCGTTGGTGCGCAGGCAGGCGGCGATCAGGTTGCGATAGGCGCGCAGGATCCGGTCGTCGTCGATCGCGGAAACGGCGTCGAGCGCGCGCTCGATTGCGGCGTCGGCGGCGGACAGGTCGCCGGGCGCGGCGGGATCGTGCGCCGCGGCGAAGCGTGCGACGAGCGCCGCTGCCAGATCGGGCGAACGGCGCAGCGCCTCCACCACGGTCGCCATGCCGTACGTCAGCCCGGCCTGACGCAGATAACGGAACCACGCACGCAGCAGGATCACCGCGGCCGGTGCCATGCCGGCGGTGACGATCAGGCCGTTGAAACCGTCATTCTCCGCCGATCCGCGCAGCACGGCGGCGATCGCGCCTTCGAGGATCGCGGGATCGCAGGCAAAGGCGCCCCCGTCCGTCTCGACCGCGAAATCATGGACATGTGCGCCCGATTCGTCGTCGAGCGCGGTCGGCAGCTCGCCGATCACGCGAAAGCCGAAATTCTCGAGCACCGGCACCGCGTCGGACAGCGCGAGCGCGCCGCCCAGGCGATAGATGCGCAGCCGCTGGTCGCCCGTGCCCCGGTCGGCGATGCGGACCGAGCGATCGCCCGGCCCGTCGAGCGCGGCGATGCGCAGGATGTCGGCGGCGGCCTGCGCGCTGTCGTTCTCGCTCCGATAGCTTTGCGGGAAGGCCGCGGCCCAGCGGAGCGCCAGGCGCGCGGCGCGGGCGGGCGCGACCTGCTCGGCCAGCGCCGCCTCGGCATTGGGCACCCAGCCGCGCACCATCCGCTCCAGTTGCGCGTCGAGCGCGTGCGCGTCGGGCATCCGGCCCTCGCCGCGCAGATCGACCGTGTAGCGCAGCAGCGCGACGCCGCCGTCCTCCAGCGCGATCGACCAGTTGAGGATCGCGCCATTGGCGGCCTCGGCCAGCATCTCGCCGATCGCCACGCGCCGGCCGGTCGTCACGTCGTCGCGCGGCAGCCAGACGAAGGCGAACAGATGTCGCCCCAGCGCCGAGCGGATCAGCACGAGCGCGGGCCGCGGCCGGTCCGCCAGCGACATCGCGGTGAGCGCGATCTCCTCCAGATCGGCGGGCACGAACGCGGCGATCAGGTCGTGCGGCAGCGCGGTCAGCGCGTGAGTCAGCGCCTTGCCGGTATGGCCGCGCGGATCGAAGCCGAACTTGTCCTCCAGCATGGCGAGCCGTGCGCGCAGCACCGGCACGTCGCGCGGCGGCGCGGCCAGCGCGGCGCTGGTCCACAGCCCGGCATGAATCGACAATCCGGCCACGCGATCGCCGCGGCGGACCGGCACGACGGCCAGATCGAGCGGAATCGCGCGGTGCACGGTCGAGATCAGGCTCGATTTCAGCAGCAGCGGCACGTCGCCGCCCTCCTCGAACCAGCGCAGCGCCAGCGCGCGCGAGGCGTCCGCCAGCAGCGCGACGCGGTGCGGGTTGCGTGCCAGCCCCAGCGTGTCGTGCATGCCCGTCGCGGCATCCCAGCGCTCATGGCCCAGCAGCGTGAAACGGCCGTTCAGGAACCATTGCAGCAGCGCGCGGCCCTCGCCATCGGGCAATGCCTCCGCGTCCGCCGCCATGGACGCCTGCAACGCGCGCCAGTCGCCGACCGCGGCGCGGACATCGGCCAGCACCGCCGCCAGGTCGCTGCCCAGATCGCGCCGCTCGCGGGCGTCGGCGCGCTCCATCTCGATATAGATCATCGATTCGGCGGCCATCTCCTGGCCGGCCGCGCCGTCGTCGATGCCGACGACCGCGCCCGCGGCGTCGCGCGCGACTCGGATCACGGGATGGATGATGCGATCGATCGCGATGCCCTGTTCGCCGATCGCCGCCGCGATCGAATCGACCAGGAACGGCATGTCGTCGTTGACGATCGCGAGCCGCATGCGGCGGCGCACGTCGTCGGTGGGCATGGCTTCCAGCGCGATCGCGGGCGTGGCGCGCGCGCGGACGGCGCCGGTCGCCGCGACGAAGGCTGCCGCGGCCTCCACTTCGGCCGGCCCGAAGCCCTGGAGTTCGCCGGGCAGGGCGCCCTGGGTCAACCGATCGGCGAGCGCGCCGGCCAGCGTTGCGGAGGCGGAGTCGTGCGATGGAATAGCCATGACGAGGGCTATGAACCCGCGCCCGCGCGACCTCAACCCTCACCGGACCGTGAAACGATGTTGCGCCGCAGCGCAACGATCAACCGATCGCGCGCAAAGTCCGTTCGGCCAGCGGCGCGTTGTCTGTCACCGTGCCGACGATCTCCAGGCCGCCACTGTCGCTCACCCGTGCGAGCAGCACGACCATGCTGCCGGGTGCGGCGCCGGTGTCGATCGCCACCTGCGCCAGCGTCGCACGATCGGCGAAGGGCGCGGCAGGGGGGGCGGCGCTCGGCTTGGCGGCGGGCTTGCGCGCTTGGCGCTCGGCGGCGACCACCGCCTTGATCCCGCCGGCAAAGCCTTCGAGAAACGCGCCGAGCGACCCGGCGCCCACCGCATGGCGGCTGGCATGCTGGAGCACGCTTGCGAATTCGGTCACGCGCGTCTTGTCATACCCCGCGCCGAAGACGAGCTTGACGATCCCGGTCATCGGCGCGCGCGCCTGCACCGTGATCGCGGCATCGGCGAGGATCGCGGCATAGCCCGTGGGATCGGCGGCCGTCGCCAGCGCGAAATCATGCGCCCGGCCCAGCGCGCGGTAGAGCGCGGCGCGGCTGCGCGTGTCGGCCGCGCGCACCGCGGCCGCGGTCTCGCGCGCCATGGCGAGCCGGTCGCCGAGCGAGCCAGACGATGCCGGTTCGGCCTCGTGCGGTTCGAACCCGCCGCTCGGGCCGTCGGCCCATACCGGCGCGGCCGGCATCGTCTCGGCGGCGCGGACGGCGGCGTCGAGCTCGGCATCGAGCGAGGCCTGGGTCGCCGAATCGACGACCTCCTTCCAGTTGATGACGCCGTAGATAAAGTCGATCGACCCCCCGTCGGAGGAAAAGGGCATCAGGATGCCGCGATACATCGTCGTGCTGCCCCGCTGGCCGATGAACTCCGCCTCGAAGCCGATCGGCGCGCGATTGGCGATGATCTGGAGATAATGATCGGTCAGGCGCGACAGCAGCGATCGGCTCGGCACGTCGGCGATGCGCGCGATCGACGATTCGAGGCCGCATTCCTCGCGCAGGCTGCGGCCGATAAAGGCGATCCTGGGATCCTCGATGCCTTGCGAGAAATCGAGCAGAACGCTGTTGGGGCCGAAATCCGCGATGTTGCCGGGATCGAGATCCTCGATCGAGGGATAGGCGCGGTTTTTCAGCAGCGACACCCAATGGTTATAGGCGCGGACGTGCATCCGCCGCTCGTCGCCGCCCAGATCGAACATCGCATCGTCGACGCCGGCATCGTCGCGCGGCGCATCGGCGCCGGCGTCGATCGCCGGCGGCACGCCGTCGTCGTCGTCGATCCGGTCCCGTCCGAAACCATGCCCGCTGTCCATGCCGTAAACCCCGCGAGGGCGGGATTTTCCCGCCGTTCCCTCCGGCTCTGCACCGCCTGTGGTAAACGCCGCGTAAACCCGCCGCCCGCGCCCATGCGCGCTTCGCCCCTTGCCAACCCCTTGGCCCCCTGTTATCCGCCCGACCTCGACGGCCAATGGCCGCTCGTGCCGCTTTAGCTCAGCTGGTAGAGCATCGCATTCGTAATGCGGGGGTCACAGGTTCGAGTCCTGTAAGCGGCACCACACTCTAGAATTTAAGACCGTAGAGGACGTAGCTGGGCACCTGATGGCGGCTCGAGAACGCGCGCGCGCCGGTTTGGGCTTGACTTGTTGGAGAATGTTGCTCTTATGTTCCGGCCTCAACGGAGCGGGGCGGCATCATGGACATTGACGTGGAGGAACAACGGCGCGCTTTCGGGCGCTGGCTGAGGGCGGGGCGCCTTCCCACAGTTCGGCTGGCTGACGGAACCGAGCTCAAGTTCAATCCCTACCACGATCCCCGCAACGGGCAATTTACCTTTGCCCCCGGCGGAGCGGCGGGCACTGGCGGGATTTCGGCACGATATGCGAATGTCCGCCCCCGGAACTCGGACGCGCTGGACTCCGCGATGACAACTGGCGGGCAGACCGGAGTCCGTCGGGCATCTACCTATCCAAACACGCCGGCAATCGGACAGCATATCGAAGCGCAACTTGCTGCGCCTCCGCAGAGACCGGTCGTTGGGCGGGGTGGGAACACTCGAGCCTTCGAGGACCCCATGACCCTGGAACAGTCGTTCCCAGGACTTCGCAACTCGCCCGGCGGCGCGGTGGTCGCAGTGGCTGACAACCTTTTCGATCTCACCGGCCCCGCAGACGCAATGACCGCGGAGGTGCTGCAAAACCAAACGCGGCAGCTTTCCGCTCAGATCAAGGCGATCGATCCTGCCTGGCATTACGACGAGATCGTGCCGACCGACGCGCTCGGCAATCGGATCGAAACGATACAGGGCCTGACAGCGAAGGTGAACGATCTGCGTTTTCAGCGCGCTGCAGTCACTGCGCGCGTGAGGGGCGATTATGGGTCGCTTCAGGTGGAGACGCTGCGATTTGTTCAGCGGAACGCCGATACGGCATATGATCAAGGAGTTGCGTTGCTCAAGGCGGGCCGGCTTACGCCGAAGCTGTCCGATCAGGAAGCGCTGGGAAACTTTGTTGATCGGCAGGTTCGCCGCAGTCTCCGTGAGCGTTATAATTAATCTGGCATCGACTCGGCTGGTGCTGAGCCGGTGCGGGTCAATCGGAGGGAGAACAACAGTTCGGGCGGCGATCTCACCTATCGCCGTCCCGATGCGCGGGTCGATGATGTGGCGTTCGACGTGACCCTGACCCGCAAGACGCTGAGCACACCGCAGGTTCGAGGATTCTTCGACTCCGATTTCCGTCCGATCCGCGTGGTCATCATCCGCCCGCGCCAGCTCGGAGCCGACCACACCTACGCTATTCCTCGTCCGGAGACGAAACGATGAGCAGACCGAACCCCTACTTCAATCCTAAGCCTTACATCCCGGCAACGCTGAGCGAGATCAACGATCTGCTGGGATCAATGATTCTGTACGCTCCGACGTTCGTGGACCCCCTCGGCGACTTTCCTAATCGTAACATCGACAGCGAGTTCCACACGCTGACCGGCGGATTCGAGGTCGTCCGCAAGAAGCTGGGTGAGGAGCGCTATGCGTCGCTGATGGACCTAGCCGTGCTGGCCAAGGCGCTATTCGCGGCCGACCAGGACGACACCAACGGGAAGACGGACGAGGGTCGTGCGTTGCTGTTCGAGATGGAGGACGTGCTGAAGGACGTTCGCAACCGGCGCGTCCGAGAGGAACTGCCGGACGATGAGGGCGAGGTCAGCGGCGACTGATCGCAATTTCCCAATGATCTGAGTTCCCAGCTTTGTCCTCTGTGGGGCACCACCTTATCTCATTCTGTTTTGTACGGAAAACTCTGCATCGCCTGATACTTCAGTCTTGCGGAAGTTGCGCCGTGTGAGCAAGGTGCGAGCATTGCAGCAAATTGTTACCGTGTTGTTTTACGCAGGCTCAGGACTCATTGGTCATAGCCAGAAGATGACGGTGGCAGCGAGAGCGATGGCGGAGAGGAACACGGTCGGGCAGCGGTCGTAGCGGGCAGCAACCCGGCGCCAGTCTTCAGACGCCCGAACATGATCTCGATGCGGCTGCGCCGGCGGTACCGGCGCTTGTCATACGTGATGGGCGCAATCCGAGATTTACGACCAGGGATGCAGGGCTGGATGCCCTTGGCCTGGAGAGCGTCCCTGAACCTGCCGGCGTCATATCCGCGGTCGCCGAGCAGCCACTGTGCCTTGGGCAGCTCGTCGAGCAGGGCTGCCGCGCCGGTATAATCGCTTACCTGGCCTGCGGTCATGAAGAAGCTCAAAGGGCGGCCATTCGCATCGCTGACGGCGTGAAGTTTGGTGTTCATGCCGCCTTTCGTGCGGCCGATCAGGCGGCCAAGATCCCCTTTTTAACCCGCAGGCTGGATGCCGTGCGGTGCGCCTTGCCAGCTTGTCCATTCGGCGATTGCGAGGGCATGAAGCGGGACTATCGTGGGCTCCCCATTCTTTGTACGCTCGCCCGGCAAGCGCCAGACCGCTGCCGCCCTATCCAGTTCCGCCCACGCCAAGTGCGTGACTTCCTCCGGGCGCTCCCCCGTGGCGATCAGTAGGCGGACTATTGGCCCAAAACAGCGATGCGATTTTGACGCCGCCAGCCAGACCCGGCGCAGCTCGTCGTCAGCTAACACGCGATCACGCGCCTTTACCGGTGGAGGCGTTTCCATACCTTCCATCGGGGATCGCATCAGATCCCCGCGCCAGATCGCCCACTTGAACAGGCGGCGCAGGATCGCGAACACGTTACGCCGTCACGCCTGCTGAGCGACCGGCCAGGCATCGAACACCGGGACAACATCGGCCCGCGTGATTGTTGGAAGCGCCTTGCTGCCAAGCACGGGCGTGGCATGTAGCCGCAGCGATCGTTCGACCAGTCTGCGCCAGCCATCGCCCTTACAGCCGTCATAGAAGGAGTTGGCGTAAGCGTTAAAGGCGAGGTTTACGGCATCCTGCCGACGCTTCTTGTCGGCCTCCGCCGGGTCGCTCCCTTGCGCAACCAGAACTGCAAGGCGCTCGGCTTCAGTTCGGGCAGTGGTCGCGTCCATGGGGAGCCGTGGGCGCCTATCGTGTAGCGGCGCATTTTCGCCTCGCGACCGCCCATCCGATATTGATAGATATAGGCGACGACCCCGGCTGGCGTGATCTTGGCCCCAAACCTTTTCAGGTCGTCGTCCCACAGGAAGGCAACGCCAGCGCTAGGCTTGAGCGCATCGACCGTCCGCTTGTTGGCCTTGCCTGTAGCCATATCGGAACCTCGCTGGCAATCACCGTAGCGGGAAGCTGCGGGAACAGCAAGGGAAAGAGGGGAAGCGGTGTCCTCTTAGTGAGGCGTGAACGGATGCGGAACGTGGCGTATCATCGCCGGACGTACCGGAAATACCAGACCTCGTGCCCTTGGCGGCGCGCCTTGCGTTCGTAGCGCGTCTCGGGCCAGTCGGCAGGGCGCGTCAGGAAATCGGCGGGGCCGCGGGCCTGCCAGACGAAATCGGTGCGTGTATTCATCACCATCATCGCCCAGCGGCAATAGGTGGGATCGTCGGTGCCGAGCCGAAATTCGGCGCCCGGCGCGAGCTTCGCCGCGATCAGGTCGAGCGGGCCGTGATTGACCATCCGCCGCTTGGCATGGCGCGCCTTGCGCCACGGATCGGGGTGGAGGAGGTAAACGCGCGACAGGCTGGCATCGGGCAGCCGCTCGATCACGGTGAGCGCGTCGCCCATGTGCAGGCGCACATTCGTCAGGGCGCGCTCACGGACGTGGGCGAGCGCGCCGACCACGCCGTTCAGGAACGGTTCGCAGCCGATGAAGCCGGTATCGGGGTTGGCCTCCGCCTGCGCGGCCAGATGCTCGCCCGCGCCAAAGCCGATCTCGAGCTGCAGCGGGCGCGCATCGCCAAACAGCAGCGGCGCGTCGATCGGCCCGTCTTCGGGCACGCTGAGGCCGGCGAGCGTATCCTCGACCAGGGCGGCCTGCCCGGCGCGCAGCTTGTGGCCCTGGCGGCGGCCATAGAGGCGGCGGATCGTGGCGGGATCGTTCATGGCGCGACGCCCTACGGCGCGAACCCCATCACGGCAATGGCCGGGCAGGACCTAGAGCGCGGGCGTGAACGGCCGGTGCGGGGCCCGCGCGCGGCGCACGCGGCGGGCGATCTCGCCGCCCAGATCCCCGGCGGCGAGGCCCAAACCGGCCAGCACATGCGTCGCCACCTGGATCGAGGCCATCATCGTCATCAGCGCGGCGACGTCGGTGGTGCGGCCGAGCAGCGCGGCGGTGATGCCGGCGAACACCAGCTCCTTGTTCGAGATGAGCGGCAGCCGGTAGATCAGCAGCTTCATCGCCGAGAACACCAGCCACCAGCCGACCGCGATCTGCGGCAGCGCGAGGTGCCAGAGCAAGGCGGTCAGCCCGATCGTCGCGGTGGCGCGCACCGCATGGATCACGGTGATCTCGGCGAGCAGCGCCGGCGCCAGGCCGAACAGCGCCTTGCGCAGGAACAGCGCGGCGGCGGGCGGGGCGAGCACGATCACGCCCGACACGAGCACCGCCCAGACGGGCAGATGGAGGTGAAGTGCGCGCACGACCGGGATCGCGGCGATCGCGACCAGCGCGGTGGCGCCGTTGCCGACCGCGGCGGACAGGATCGACACGTCCTTCACCGCGCCGAACGCCTGCGCGCTTACCCGGCCCTCGCGCCGCGCCCAGGCATAGAGATAAGCCTCGCCGACATAGCCGAACAGCAATTCGTTGCCGACCATCTTGCGCACCGTAGCGAGCAGGCCGCGCGCCGGCATCGCCCAGATCCGGCGATAGATCAGCCAATCGCACGCCGGTGGCACGAGATAGGCGACCGCGAACACCAGCCAGAACAGCGGCCGCGTCGGCACCATCGCCAGCACCATCGGCCAGTCCATCGCGTGCAGCTCGAACACCGCCGCCGCCAGCACCGCGAGCGCGATCGCCGGTGCGCCGAAGCGCGCGACCAGCGTGCCCTCGCCGCCGATCGCGTGCGCGAACGCCGCGGTGCGGATCGACCAGCCGCGCAAGGTTCGAATCGGACGGTTCATGGCACGGCTTCCTGCACGTTGGGCGCTTCCTGCACGTTCGGCTCCCGCCATCACGACGACGCCGCGCGCCCCGATCCGCAGCGAGATCCCGTTGGTTCTTATACCCAATCTGTGGCAACTGCACGGCCGATGCGGCGGGGTGCCGCGGCGGTGCGAGGAGTGGGCCCCTGGACGTCCGATCGAACCGGGGCCGCGCGGACGCGGCCACGCTGCTGCTGCTGCTCGCGGCCTTCGCGCTCAGGGGCTGGGAATTCGGCAATCCCGTGATCCATGTCGACGAGCAATATTATTTGCTGGTGGGCGACCGGATGCTGCACGGCGCGGTGCCCTATGTCGATCTGTGGGACCGCAAGCCCGTCGGTCTGTTCCTGATCTATGCGGCGATGCGGCTGCTGCCGGGCGACGGGATCCTCGCCTATCAGATCGTCGCCACGCTCTTCGCCGCCGCCACCGCGATGCTGGTGGCGAAGGGCGCGCGGATGTTGGGCGCGGGCCGGCTGGCGGCTTTGGGGGCGGGGCTCGCCTATCTCGTCTGGCTGCCGCTGCTGAGCGGGCGGGGCGGGCAGTCGCCGGTGTTCTACAATCTGTTCATGACTGGGGCCGCGCTGCTGACGCTGCGGCTGCCGGGGCTCGCCACCCGGCGCGCGATCGTCGCGAACGGCGCGGCGGCGTGCCTGCTGGCGGGCCTGGCGATCCAGACCAAATACACGCCGTTCGTCGAGGGCGCGTTCTTCGGGATCGTCCATCTCCGGTATCTCCGCCGGGCCGGGGCACGGTGGGGAATCGTCCCCGCGGCGTTGCTGTGGATCGCGCTCGGCGTGTTGCCCACCGCGCTGGTCGTCGCCGATTTCGCGATGCGCAGCCGGGCGGTGTTCGACCTGTTCTGGTTTTCCAATTTCGGATCGGTGCAGCTTCGCCGCGGTTATCCCGCCGCCAAGATCGTCGGGCGGCTGTCGGGCACCTGGGCGCAGCTCGCGCCGCTGGTGCTGTGCGCTGCGGTCACCACGCAGCGCGTGCGCACGCCCGAAATGCGGATCGCGCTCGGCTGGCTCGCGGCGGGGCTGGTGGGTTACGTCATGATCGGCGCGTTCTTCGATCATTACGCGCTGCCCCTGGTGGCGCCGCTCGCGATCCTGGCGGCGCCCGCCTTCGCCCGCCGGCCGCGCGTGATGGCGGCGGTGATCGCCGCCGGCATGGCGGTGCTGGTGGCCAAGGCGGTGCTGCGGCCGAACGACGCCGCGGGCGCGCGGGCGCTGGGCCGCGTGGTGGCGGCGAACGACGCCGGCGGCTGCCCCTATGTCTTCGCTGGCGATTCGGTCACCTATCTGCTCGCCCATGCGTGCACGCCCACCGCCTATGCCTTTCCCTCGATGCTCGCCTATGCCCCCGAACAGGGCGCGAGCGGGGTGGACGAGGCGGCCGAGGTGCGCCGGATCATGGCCAAGCGCCCGCCCGTCGTCGTGACGCTCGCCGTGCCGCTCGCGCCGTGGAACCCCGATACGCACGCCATCGTCGCCGCCGCGCTCGCCCGCGATTACCGGCCGGTGTTCGCCACCCCGCGCGAGGGCACCATCGCGGTCGCGTGGCTGCGGCGCGACCGGCGCTTCGTCCGGCCGGCAGCCGAACCCCGGTGAGCGGCCCCCAGTGAGCGACCCCTTGTGGGACGTGGTGCCGGCGGCCAGATAGTGGCGATCCACGAGGAACCCGCATGAATCCGCTGCTCGACACCGTTTCCCTGCCCCGTTTCACCGAATTCGCGCCGGAGCTGATCGCTCCCGCGCTCGACGCACTGATCGCGCGGCAGGACGCCGCGGTCGACGGCCTGGTCGCCGCGCGGCCTACGGATTTCGCCGCCGCCTGGCTGCCGCTGGAGCGGATCGACACCGATCTCGACGCGCTATGGTCCACCGTGTCGCACCTGCACGGCGTGGCGGACACGCCCGCGCTGCGCGCCGCGCATGCCGAGGGGCAGCAGCGGCTCGTCGAGACCAGCATGCGGATGGGGCAGAATCGCGAGCTGTTCGAAGTGCTGACCGCGCTGCGTGATTCGTCGGGCTTCGCCGATCTGTCGGGGGTGGACCAGGCCGCGGTGATCCGCGCGATCCGCGGTTTCGAACAGTTGGGCGTCGGTTTGGACGCGGCGGCGCGCGAACGCTTCGGCGCGGTGCAGGTCGAGCTGTCGGCATTGGCCAACGCCTTTTCGAGCGCCGTGCTGGACGCGACCGAGGCGTGGAGCGAGCACGTCACCGACCCCGCGCTGCTCGCCGGCCTGTCGGATGCGGACAAGGACATGTTCGCCGCGGCGGCGCGGGCCAAGGGGCTGGAGGGCTGGCTCGTGACGCTCCAGCAGCCGAGCGTCAGCGCGATCCTCAGCTTCTGCGAAAACCGCGATCTGTGCGCGCGCGTCTACCGTGCCTATGGCACGCGCGCGTCCGATCAGGGGCCGAACGCCGGCGCATACGACAACGGCCCGCGGATCGCGCGCATCCTCGAGCTGCGCCGCGAGAGCGCCGCGCTGCTCGGCTATGCCGATCCCGTCGCCCTGTCGCTATCGACCAAGATGGCCGAGGATGCCGACGAGATCCTCGCCTTCCTGCGCGACCTCGCACGGCGCGCGCGGCCGTTTGCCGAGGCCGAGCTGGCCGAAGTGCGCGCTTATGCCGCCGAGCATCTGGGCATCGCCGATCTCCAGCCCTGGGACATGGGCTTCGCCTCCAATCGCCTGCGCCAGGCGCGCTACGCGATCGACGAGCAGGCGGTGCGCGCCTATTTCCCGGTCGAGCGCGTCGTCGCAGGGTGGAAGACGCTGCTGACCGACCTGTTCGGGATCACGCTGGTGGAGCGCACCGACGTGGCATTGTGGCATGCCGATGCGCATTTCTACGATCTGCGCGATGCGGATGGCAGCGTATTCGCCGGGCTGTACGTCGATCTCCACGCACGCACCGGCAAGCGGGGCGGCGCATGGATGGCGCAGGCGCGATCGCGCATCGCGGACGGCGAGCGATCGGGCGTGCCGGTCGCCTATCTCACCTGCAACTTCGCGCCGGCGGGCGAGACGACGCCCTCGCTGCTGAGCCACAACGACGTCGGCACGCTGCTGCACGAGACCGGCCACTGCCTCCACCATCTGTTCGGCCTGATCGAGCGGCCGATCATCGGCGGTATCACCGGCTTCGAATGGGATGCGGTCGAGCTGCCGAGCCAGTTGATGGAAGACTTTGCCTGGGATCCGAAGGTGCTGACGGGGATGTCGGGCCATTATCGGACGGGCGAGCCGCTGCCGGCCGATCTGTTCGAACGGATGCTCGGCGCGCGGCGCTTCCAGGCGGGGCTGGGGCTGCTGCGCCAGGTGGAATTCGCGATGTTTGACCTGCTGCTGCATCTGGGCACGCTCGGCGACGATCCGATCGCGGTGCACGATGCGGTGCGCAACGAGGTGGCGGTGACGCGGCCGCCCGAGTGGCACCGTTTCGCGCATGGCTTCAGCCATATCTTTGCGGGCGGTTATGCGGCGGGCTATTACAGCTATCTCTGGGCCGAACTGCTCGCCGCCGACGCGTTTGGCGCGTTCGTGGCGGCGGGGCTGGTCGACCGCAAGACGGGCGATCGGCTGCGTGCAGAGATCCTGTCGCGCGGGGCGAGCCGCCCGGCGATCGACAGCTTCCGCGCGTTCATGGGCCGCGATCCGGATCCGGCGGCGATGCTGGTGCGGCACGGCTTGCAGTAGCGGGCGCGCGGGGGCAGGCTGGCGCAGACCCCGCGGCGAGACGGGGCGCAGAGGATCCGGATCATGCCCCATTATGGTGACTACCAGAACGCGATCTACGGCGCGGGGCTTGCCGGCATCGTGCCGCGCGTGCCCGTCGATTTCGCGCTGCTGGAGGCGCGCGCCACCGCGGCGATGCCGCCCCAGGTGCTCACCTATGTCCAGGGCGGCTGCGGCGACGAACAAACGCAGCGCCGCAACGCGGACGCGTTCGGCCATTGGGGCATGGTGCCGCGGATGATGGTGGACGCGACGCGGCGCGATCTGTCGGTCGATCTGTTCGGCATGGCGCTGCCGTCGCCCTTGTTCATGGCGCCGGTGGGGGTGATCGGGATCTGCACGCAGGACGGGCATGGCGACCTGGCCGCCGCGCGCGCCGCCGCCGAGACGGGGGTGCCGCTGATCGCCTCCACGCTCTCCAACGATCCGCTCGAGGACGTGGCCGCGGCATGCGGCGACACGCCCGGCCTGTTCCAGCTCTACACCCCCAAGGACAAGGACCTCGCCGCCAGCCTCGTGTCGCGCGCGGAGGCGGCGGGGTACAAGGGCATCGTGGTGACGCTCGACACCTGGGTGACGGGCTGGCGGCCACGCGACCTGAACGTCGCGAACTTCCCGCAATTGCGCGGCGCGGTGCTGCGCAATTATTTCACCGACCCGGTCTTTCGCGCCCGGCTTGCCAAGCCGCCCGAGCAGGACCCCGCCGCCGCGATCCAGGCGTGGGCGCAGACCTTCGGCAAGGTGCTCACCTGGGCTGACATGCCGTGGCTGCGCTCGCTGACCACGCTGCCGATCGTCCTGAAGGGGATCTGCCATCGCGACGATGCCCGCCGCGCGGTGGGCGAGGGCGCGGACGGGATCTATTGCTCCAACCATGGCGGGCGCCAGGCAAATGGCGGGATCGCTGCGATCGACCTGCTGCCCGCCGTGGTCGAGGCGGCGGGCGACGTGCCCGTGCTGTTCGATTCGGGCGTGCGATCGGGCACCGATATCGTGAAGGCGCTGGCGATGGGCGCGCGGGCCGTCGGGGTGGGGCGGCCCTATGCCTATGGCCTTGCGCTCGACGGCGCGGCGGGCTGCGCGCATGTGCTGCGCTGCCTGCTGGCGGAGGCGGATCTGCTGATGGCGGTGAACGGCTATCCGACCATCGCGGACGTCCGCGCGGCGGGCGCGGTGCGGGTGTAGTCACACAGCGCCGTTTGAGCCTGTCCCGCATTGCGAAGGCTCGCCTGCGGAAAACGTGCTTGGGCAGGCCCGGCACGAACGGAGCGAGATAACGCCATCCCTCTCAAGCGCCGTCTTCATTCAGAGCAGCAGCTTGGCGCCCACCACCGCGAGAGTCGCCGCGAGGATCGGCCCGAGCACGCGATCGGGCACGCGCGAGGCCAGCAGGCTGCCCGCGACGATACCCGGGATCGATCCCGTCAGCAGCGATCCGAGCAGCGCGAGATCGACCGCGCCGAGGGCCCAATGACCGAGCCCGGCGACGAGCGTCAGGGGCACCGCATGGGCGATGTCGGATCCCACCAGCCGGTTGATCGGCAATTGCGGATAGAGCACGAGCAGCGCCGTCATCCCCAATGCGCCCGCGCCGACCGAGGTGAGCGACACCAGCACGCCCAGCAGCGCGCCGAGCAGGATGGTGAGCGCGGCGCGGTTCGGCCCTTCCACCGTACCGATGCGCGGCGTCAGCCATCCGACCAGACGCGCGCGGAACAGGGTGGCGATCGCGGTGACGACCAGGGTGGTGCCGAGCACCACCGTGATGACGTGGTCGACCGCCGCCGACCGCTCGCCCGCATGGCCGAGCAGGAGCAAGGTGACGAGCGTCGCCGGGATGCTGCCGGTGGCGAGCCGCCGCACGACGCGCCAGTCGACCGTGCCGCGCCAGCCATGCACCGTCGTGCCCACCGTCTTGGTGGCCGACGCATAGAGAAGATCGGTGCCGACCGCAGTCGCCGGGTGGAAGCCGAACACCAGCACGAGCAGCGGCGTCATCAGCGATCCGCCGCCGACGCCCGTCAGCCCGACGAGCAGCCCGACGACGACGCCGGCGATCGAATAATAGGGATTGATGTGCAGGACGCTCAGCCCGGCGTCTGCGTAGGCGTGTTGACGCCCATGCTGGCGAGATAGCGGCGCACGTTGCGCGCGGCCTGCCGCAGCCGTTGTTCGTTCTCCACCATCGCGATCCTTACGAAGCCTTCGCCGTTCTCGCCATAGCCGACGCCCGGCGCGACCGCGACGTGTGCGCGGGTGAGTAATTGTTTGGAGAACTCAAGGCTGCCTAGGTGCGCGAGCGCCGGCGGCAGCGGCGCCCAGGCGAACATCGACGCCGCGGGCGAGGGAATGTCCCAGCCGGCGCGCGCGAAGCTCTCGACCAGCACGTCGCGGCGCTTGTGATAGAGCTGGCGGTTCTTCTCGACGATGTCCTGCGGGCCGTTGAGCGCGGCGCAGGCCGCTGCCTGGATCGGGGTGAACGCGCCGTAATCGAGATAGGATTTCACCCGCGTCATCGCCGCGATCAGCTTCTTGTTGCCGACCGCGAAGCCCATCCGCCAGCCGGCCATCGAATAGGTCTTGCTGAGCGAGGTGAATTCGATCGCGACGTCCTTGGCGTCCTTCACCTGCAGGATCGACACGGTCGGCTTGCCGTCGAAATACAGTTCGGAATAGGCGAGGTCGGAGACGATCCACACCTGGTTCTCGCGCGCCCAGGCGACGAGCCGTTCGTAGAAGGCGAGATCGACCGTCTCGGCGGTGGGGTTGGACGGATAGTTGACCACCAACACGCTGGGGCGCGGCACGGTGAACGCCATCGCGCGCTCCAGGCTTGCGAAATAGGCGTCGTCGGGCGTCGTCGGCACCGCGCGGATCGTGGCGCCGGCGATGATGAAGCCGAAGGTGTGAATGGGATAGCTGGGGTTGGGCGCCAGCACCACGTCGCCCGGTGCGGTGATCGCGGTGGCGAGGCTCGCCAGCCCTTCCTTCGAACCCATGGTGACGACGACCTCGGTCTCGGGATCGATGTCCACGCCGAAGCGGCGACCGTAATAATTGGCCTGGGCGCGGCGCAGGCCCGGAATGCCCTTCGATTGCGAATAGCCGTGCGCGTCGGGCTTGCTCGCCACCTCGATCAGCTTTTCGATCACGTGCGGCGGCGGCGGCAGATCGGGATTGCCCATGCCCAGATCGATGATGTCCTCGCCGCCCGCGCGCGCCGCCGCCCGCATGCCGTTCACCTCGGCGATGACATAGGGGGGCAGGCGCTTGATGCGGTAGAACTCGTCGTCGGACATGGATGGGCCTTTCGTGAATGGGCTTCCTAACCCAGCCGGTGCGGGCGCGAAAGGCGGAGGGGGCGTCTCGTGCCGTCGCTGCGGCCGACGCATGACGTCGCGCGTTCTTGTCGCTAGACTGCGAATCCAACGCGAGAGGATGCCCATGGTCGATGCGCCCGAACCGCCGAACCCGGCCGATCCGCGCCATTGGGCCGCCGTGATCGGCGATGCGCAGCGGATGCTGCAAGAGCGGTTCGCGGTGCCCGCCGGCCTGCCGGGGATCCCGGGCTTCACCGATCCCGCCACGCTGGAACGCCTGCGCGACGGCTGGATCGAGGGAATCACGCTGTGGCAGCGCATGCTGCTCCCCGCCGAGCCGGCATCCGCGACACCGGCGGCACCCGAGCGCGACCGGCGCTTCAAGGCGGATGCGTGGCGCGACGATCCGCTCTTCGCGACCATCCGCCGCAGCTATGGCCTGATCGCGGAACAGGTGTTCGCCAGCATCGATGCGCTGGAGGGGATCGATCCGGCGCAGCGCGATCGGCTGCGCTTTGGGGTGCGCGGCTGGATCGATGCGATGAGCCCGAGCAACTTCGCCGCGACCAACCCCGAAGTGATCGCGAAGACGATCGAGACCGGCGGCGAGAATCTGCTGAAGGGGCTCGCCAATCTGCTCGGCGACCTGTCGCGCGGACAGATGACGCACGTCGCCCCCGGCGCGTTCGAGCTGGGTCGCAACCTGGCCACCACGCCCGGCAAGGTGATCCTGCGCACACCGCTCTACGAGCTCATCCATTACGCACCGACGACGCCCTCGGTGCTGGCGATCCCGCTCGTGATCTTTCCGCCCTGGATCAACCGATTCTACATCCTCGATCTGACGCCCGAGAAAAGTTTCATCCGCTGGGCGGTGGGCGAGGGGCTCTCCGTCTTCATGGTCTCGTGGAAATCGGCGGATGCGAGCATGGCCGATGTCGCCTGGGACGATTATGTCGCGGCGCAGCGCGGGGCGATCGATGCGGTGCGCGCGCTGCTGGCGGTGCCCGCGGTCCATGCCATCGGCTATTGCGTGGCGGGCACCACCCTTGCCGCCACGCTCGCGGTGCAGGCGGCGTGCGGCGAAGCCGACCGGGTGGCGAGCGCCACCTTCTTCACCGCGCAAGTCGATTTCTCCGAGGCCGGCGAGCTGAAACTGCTGGTGGACGATGCGCTGATCGCGCTGACCGAGCAATTGTCGCCCGACGGGTTCCTCGACGGGCGGTTCATGGCGATGACGTTCAACGCGCTCCGCGGCCAGGATCTGATCTGGAACTACGTCACCAACAATTATCTGCTCGGCAACGACTATGCGGCCTTCGACCTGCTCCACTGGAACGGCGACACCACCAATCTGCCGGGCACCTGGCACCGCAGCTATCTCGCCGATCTCTACCGCGACAACCGGCTGATCGAGCCGGACGCGCTGTCGGTGGGCGGGGTGGCGATCGATCTGCGGCGCGTGACGACGCCCGCCTATGTCCAGGCGGGGCGCGAGGATCACATCGCGCCTGCCGCCAGCGTGTTCAAGCTGACCCATGCCCTGTCGGGGCCGGTCACGTTCGTGCTCGCGGGATCGGGCCATATCGCAGGCGTCGTGAACCCGCCCGCCGCGGGCAAATACCAATTTTGGACCAACCCGGATCGCACCGGGACGGTCGGTGAATTCCTGGCGGGCGCGACCGAGACGAAGGGGAGCTGGTGGCCGCACTGGCTCGCCTGGCTGCGCGGCCACGGCGCGGACAGCGTCGCGGCGGACGGTGCGCGGATCCCGGGAGAGGGCGCCTATCCGCCGCTCGCCGACGCGCCCGGCGACTATGTTCGGATGCGGTGAGAAAATGGTGCGCTGCAACATAAACGGCTTGCAACCAAATCGCCGAACGTTTATTGTGCACTGCAGCAGAGGATTGGAGCAGGACCGTGAACGCCGAGACGCCGATCACCCCCGAGGCTGATGCCGACGCCGCCCAGGCGGCGATCGTCGAGACGATCGCGCATGCGGGCCCCGTCGACAGCGGCGTGCCCTTCGCCAATCCCAAGCGGAGCCGGGCCAAGCCCAGGGCGTTGCCCGTTTCCCAGACCGAAACCACAGCTGCCGCGATCCCCGCGGCCCCCACGCACGAGGATAGCATCATGGACAGCAGCACGTTCACCGCCGCCGCCGACACCACCGCCGACGTTCAGGACAAGGCCCAGGCCGTGTTCGGCGATCTGAACGATCGTGCCAAGGGCGCAATGGAAAAGGGCGCGAAGATGATCGAAGAGCTGAACGCCTTCGGCAAGGGCAATGTCGAGGCGATCGTCGAATCGTCGAAGATCGCGGCGCGCGGTTTCGAGACGATCGGCCAGGACGCCGCGGATTACGGCCGCAAGTCGTTCGAGGGCGTCGCCGCCGCTGCGCGGACCATGGCCAGCGTGAAGTCGCCGACCGAGTTCCTGAAGCTCCAGAGCGATTTCATGCGCCAGATGTTCGACTCGATGGTCGCCGAGACGTCGAAGAACACCGAGACGATGCTGAAGCTGGCCGGCGAGGTCGCGCAGCCGATTTCGAACCGCGTCGCGCTCGCCGCCGAGAAGATGAAGATCGCCGCCTGAGCGCCGATTGCCTGGACGTCGGAAAAGGGCGGTCGTCGGAACGGACGGCCGCCCTTTTCCACGTCATCGGCCCTTGCCCTGAGGGCGGGGCGTGCCATATTTCAGGGCATATCATGCAAGCCCCAATCATTCATATGGCCGAACGCCGCGACGATCAGGACGACGGCACCGGGATCGGGATCGCGACCAAGACGCGCAGCCGGACCAAGCAGCCGACGCCCTACCGCGTCCTGATGCTCAACGACGATTACACCCCGATGGAATTCGTCGTGCTGTGCCTCCAGCGCTTCTTCCGGATGGACATGGAAGCCGCCACGCGCGTGATGCTCCACGTCCACCAGAAGGGCGTGGGGGTCTGCGGCGTCTTCAGCTACGAAGTCGCCGAGACCAAGGTGGGCCAGGTGATGGATTTCGCCCGGCAGAATCAGCATCCGCTGCAATGCACGCTGGAAAAGGCGTAACGGCGCGGCGCCCCCGCGGATCGGTCAGGTATCGGCGGCCAGCCAGCCGAAATCGCGCTTGGTGGTGCGATCGGCATAATGCGCGGCGCGCGCGAGCGTTCGTTCGTCGAGCAGCGTGACCCGGCCGCCGTCGCGTGCGATCAGCCCCTCGTCTTCCAGTTCGCGCAGCATGCGGTTGACATGGACCGAGGTGAGCCCCGTCGCGTCGCCGATCTCCTCCTGAGTCAGCCCCAGCACGAAGGTCTTGCCGATCGCGCGGTTGGTGCGGGCGAGGCGATCGCGGATCTCGAGCAGCAGCGCGGCGATGCGGGCCTTGGCCGACGTCCGCCCCAGGCCTGCCAGCCGGTCGGTGAGGGCGACGCGCTCGATCTGGTTCAGCACGATCACCGCAGTGGCGAGCCGGGGATGCTCGCCGAGCACACGCGTGAAGGCGGCGCGCTCGAAGGGGCACACGGTGCAATCGGTGAGCGCGGTCAGCGTCTCGGGCGACTGGCGATAGGGGAGCGCCGACAGCGCGAGCAGGTCGCCGGGGAACAGAAAACGCAGGATCTGCCGGCTGCCGTCGTGGAGCAGCACATAGCTCATCATCATGCCGCTTTTCAGTACGAACAGCTCGGTGACCGGGTCGTGTTCGCGCAGAAGAATCTGCCCGCGGCGCACCATGCGCTCGCGTTCGGTCAGCTGGTCGATCGCGACGCGTTCGTCCGGCGTGAGTTCGATAAGATCGCCAAGCCGCTCGGCGAAGTAACGTTCGGGCACTCAGATGTTCCCCCCATGTACCCGGCTGAAAGCAAAGCGCCGAAGCCCGCGCATTAAAATATATCAAGCGCCGGCCGGGTGCGGCGCGGCTTGCACGATCGGCAGGGCGCGATAGACGGGGGTGATGGACCGTATCCTCATCCGTGGCGGCAACCGCCTGAATGGCCGCCTGCCGATCTCCGGCGCGAAGAACGCCGCGCTCACGCTGATGCCCTGCGCGCTGCTTACCGACGAACCGATGACGTTGCGCAACCTGCCGCGGCTGGCCGATGTCGACGGGTTCGGGCATCTGCTCAACCAGCTCGGCGCCTCGACCAAGATCGAGGGTTCGCGGCCCGAGGATTTCGGCCGGGTGATGACGATCCGCACCGGGCGGCTCACCTCGACCGAGGCGCCCTACGACATCGTGCGCAAGATGCGCGCGTCGATCCTGGTGCTGGGGCCGATCCTGGCGCGCGCGGGCGAGGCGACGGTGTCGCTGCCCGGCGGCTGCGCGATCGGCAATCGCCCCATCGACCTGCACCTGAAGGCGCTGGAGGCGATCGGCGCGCAGATCGAGCTGGCGGCGGGTTACGTCAAGGCGACCGCGCCCGGCGGGCGTCTTGCGGGCGGGCGCTACAGCTTTCCCGTGGTGTCGGTCGGCGCGACCGAGAATGTGGTGATGGCGGCGGTGACGGCGCGCGGATCGAGCCGGATCGAGAATGCCGCGCGCGAGCCCGAGATCGTCGATCTGTGCAACTGCCTCGTCGCCATGGGCGCGCGGATCGCGGGCATCGGCACCGAGACGCTGGAGATCGAGGGCGTGGATCGGCTGCACGGCGCCACCTACCGCGTGATGCCCGACCGGATCGAGGCGGGCAGCTATGCCTGTGCCGCCGCGATCACCGGCGGCAGCCTCGACCTGATCGGCGTGGCGGCCGAGGACATGGGCGCGACGATCACCGCGCTGGTCGAGGCGGGCGTGTCGGTCGAGCCGCTGAACGACGGCCTGCGCGTCTCCGCGGACGGGCCGCTAAGGCCCCTGACGCTGTCGACCGCGCCCTATCCGGGCTTCGCGACCGACATGCAGGCGCAGTTCATGGCGATGCTGTGCAAGGCGGACGGCGCCAGCGTGCTGACCGAGACGATCTTCGAGAACCGCTACATGCACGTGCCCGAACTCGCGCGGATGGGCGCCGACATCCATGTCAGCGGGCGCACCGCGGTAGTGCGCGGCGTGCCGACGCTGACCGGCGCCCCGGTAATGGCGACCGATCTGCGTGCGTCGATGAGCCTGATCCTGGCGGGGCTCGCGGCCGAGGGCGAGACGCAGGTCAGTCGCGTCTATCACCTCGATCGCGGCTATGAACGGCTGGAGGAGAAGCTGTCCGCGGTGGGCGCCGATATCGAGCGCGCCAGCGACGGCTGACGCGCGCTGCCGGCGGTCAGGCGATGCGTTCGGGCACCGCGGCGGCATCGCCGTCGAGCGCGGCCTGCGGCGCCACCGCCTCCCAGGGAAAGACGAACCAGTCCTTGGTGACGGCGCGGTCGATCGTCCGCGCGCGGTAGTCGACGCCTTCGGTCGAGCTGCGATTGTCGATCAGCACCGCGAAGCGCACCGCGCCCGGCGCCGCATCCCCGGCGGCGAGCGCCGCGCGGAGCCGGGCGATGGTCCGCCCCGAATCGTTGATGTCGTCGAGGAACAACAGCCGCGCGCCCGCGCGGGTGCGATCGGCAAGCCTAGCGAGCGGGGCTTCGGCAAATTCTTCCACCTGGCTCGAATAATCGACCGACAGCATCGGCAGGCCGCTCGCATGGCTGAGGAACACCGCGGGCACCAGCCCGCCGCGGCCGACGCCGATCAGGAAATCGGGCGTCCATGCCGGATCGGCGGCGAGGGCCGCGGCCAGCGTCTTCACGCTGGCGACGAACTCGTCCTGCGGGACGTGCGTGAAGACCGGCATCAGGCGGCGGCGACATAGGCGTCGAGCGCGGCGAGGTGCTTTGCCACCGCCGCGTCGGGCAGAAAGCTGCCAAGGAAGCTGTTGCGCGCGAGCGTCGCGAGATCGCGCCGGTCGAGCCCGCGCGCGTCGGCGGCCGCACGGTAATTGTCGGCGATATAGCCGCCGAAATAGGCGGGATCGTCCGAATTGATCGTCGCGCGCAGCCCCTCGCGCAGCATCCGGTCGATCGGATGCGCATCCATCGTGTCGACCACGCAGAGCTTCAGGTTGGACAGCGGGCACACGGTCAGCGTCATCCCCTCGCGTGCGAGGCGGGCCACGAGCACGGGATCCTCCAGGCTGCGATTGCCATGGTCGAGCCGATCGATGTGCAGCAGGTCGAGCGCTTCGTGGACATATTCCGGTGGTCCCTCCTCGCCGGCATGCGCCACGCGGCGCAGGCCGAGCGCGGCGGCGGCGGCGAAGACGCGCGCGAACTTGGCGGGGGGATGGCCGAGCTCGGAGGAATCGAGGCCCACTGCGGCGATGCGGTCCAGCCAGGGCTTCGCCATCTCCAGCGTCGCGAACGCATCCGCCTCGTCGAGATGGCGCAGGAAGCACAGGATCAGCGCCGAGGTGAGCCCGTGGCGCGCCTCCGCCTCCGCCATGCCCGAGAGCAGGCCGCGGATCACCGTGTCGAACGCGATCCCGCGCGCGGTGTGGGTCTGCGGATCGAACATGATCTCGGTATGGACCACGCCGTCCGCCACGGCGCGATCGAAATAGGCGATTGCGAGATCGTGGAAGTCGCGCTCCTCGCGCAGCACGTCCGCGCCCTTGTAATAAATGTCGAGAAAATCCTGCAGCCGCGAGAAGCTGTAGGCGGCGCGCACCGCCTCGACATCGGCGAACGGAATGTCCACGCCGTTGCGTCGTGCCAGCGCGAACATCAGCTCGGGCTCGAGGCTTCCCTCGATATGGAGATGAAGTTCGGCCTTGGGCAGGCCGGCGATGAAGTCGGGCATGGTCATGCCCGCATCATCGCCGCGATGCAGCATCGAGGCAAGGGCGCGAGCCTACACCGCCGCCAGCGCTTGGTCGAAGTCCGCGATCAGATCATCGGCATCCTCGACGCCGATCGAGATGCGCACCAGATTGTCGGTGATGCCGAGCGCCTGTTTGCGCGCCTCGGGCACCGACAGATGAGTCATCGCGGCGGGGTGGCTGGCCAGCGTCTCGGTGCCCCCCAGGCTGACCGCGAGCTTGGCGATCTTGAGTGCGTCGAGAAACGCGAAGGCTTCGGTCTCGCCGCCCTTGACGAGGAGCGAGAAGGTGGAGCCGGCACCGGTGCAGTGGCGCCGATAGATATCGGCCTGCCGCTCCATGCCCGGCGTGTCCGCCAGGAAACCCAGATAGCCGACGCGCTCCACCTTGGGATGGTCGCGCAGGAAGGCGCAGACCTTCACCGCATTCTCGCCGGCGCGGCTCATCCGCAGCTCGAGCGTCTCGAGGCTGCGGAGCAGCATCCATGCGGTGTTGGGATCGGTGATCGTGCCGATCGTGTTGCGCATCGATCGGATCACGTCGATATGCGCCTTCGACCCCAGCACGCCGCCCGCCACCAGGTCGCTGTGCCCGCCGGCATATTTGGTCAGGCTGTAGACCACGATATCGGCGCCGTGCTTCAGCGGCTGGTGCCATAGCGGCCCGAGAAACGTGTTGTCGATCGCGATCGGCGGCTTCTCGTCACCGAAGATCGCGTCGCGGCTGGCGGCGACCGCCTCCACGTCGACCAGCGCGTTGGTGGGATTCGCCGGGCTTTCCAGATAAATCAGCGCGACATGGCCTCTGGCCGCCTCGCCCAGCACCGCGTCGATCTCCTCGCGCGTGGCGCCGGCGGGGAAATCGAGCCATTTCACGCCGAACTTGCCTAGGATACGGCCGATCAGCGTTTCGGTGGCGGCATAGAGCGGGCCCGAATGGACGATCGTGTCGCCCGGCTTCACCATCGCCAGGAACAGCGTGGCGATCGCCGACATGCCGCTCGAAAAGGCGAGCGCATCCTCCGCCTCTTCCCAGACGCCCAGGCGATCCTCCAGGATTTCCTGGTTCGGGCCGTTGAAGCGCGAATAGACCAGCCCCTCCGCGCCGCCCGGGCGCTTGCCGGTCACGCCCTCGAAATGGCGCTTGCCCGCCGCGGCATTGGGGAAGACGAAGGTGGAGGTGAGGAAGATCGGCGGCTTCAGCGACCCTTCCGACAGCATCGGATCATAGCCGTGGCCCATCATCAGCGTGGAGGGCTTCAGCTTGCGGCCGCCGATTTGCTCGACCGTCGGCTTGGGCGCGATTCGCGGCGCAACGCCGGTCAGGTCGGCTTCGGTCTCGTCGAATTCGGGCATCGCCATTCTCCTCGGTTGCAGAACGCATAGGCCCGGAGATGGTGTCGGGCGAAACTATTCCACCGCGATGATCGCGATCTGGCGGCCATTGTCGCCTTCGCCGTGGTGCGTGGCGCGCCGATAGCTGAAGAAGCCGTCCGCATCGGCATAGGTGTCGATCCCCAGCGCCTCGATCCGGCCGACCCCCGCCCCGGCCAGCCGGTGCGCGACATAGGCCTCGAGATCGAACTGGTAATGGTCGGCGCGGCGGCCATCGGCGAAGAAACGCTCGTTTTCGGGATCGTCCGCGGCGAAGCGGCGCAGAAACGCGGCATCGACCTCGTAGGAGGCGCGTGCGATGCAGGGGCCGATCGCGGCGACGATCCGGCCGCGATCGGCGCCGATCGCCTCCATCGCCAGGATCGTCGTGTCGGTGATCCCGCCGATCGCGCCCTTCCACCCGGCATGGGCGGCGGCGACCACGCCCGCCTGCGCATCGGCCAGCAGCACCGGCGCGCAGTCCGCGGTCAGGATGCCCAGCGCGAGGCCCGACCGATCGGTCACCAGCGCATCGCCCTGCGGGCGGTGGCCATCGGCGGGCGGCACCAGGATCGTGACCGCATCCGCCGAATGGACCTGATAGGGCGTGACGAGAGCGGCGCCCGGCCGCACCGCGCGGGTGGCGATCAGCCGGTTCTGCGCCACCGCCTGGGGATCGTCGTCCGAGCCGATGCCGACATTCAGGCTGGCATAGGCACCCGTCGAGACGCCGCCGCGCCGGCCGAAAAAGCCGTGCGGCAAAGCCCCCAGTGCACGCGCGCGGATCGGGTCGGTCATAACGCGAGCCTCATCACATCATCCTCGTCGCGGTGCGTGCCCACCATGAAATCATAGGTGCCGACCCGCTCGAAGCCATAGCGCTGGTAGAAGCGCCGCGCGCGCGCATTGTCGACGAAGACCGACAGATAAAGATCGGCGGCGCCAAGCGACCGGGTGGCGTCGATCGCCCAGTCCATCAACTGATACGCCACGCCGGCACCCTGCCATGGCGTGAGGACGTAGAGCTGGCGCAGCTCGGCCGACGGGCCCCGCGTTGTGAAGGGTAGCGACGGCGGCCCGATCTTGGCGAAGCCGGCGGCGATGCCGTCATCCTCCGCCAGCCGCACGCGCAGCGCCGGGTCGGCCAGTTCGTCGGCCCAGCGCGCTACGCTCAGCTTCTCGAGGAAGGCGGCGAGGTTCTCGGGGCTATAGAGATGCCCGAATGTCTCGGTGAAGGCGCGCGTGCTGAGATCGGCGAGGCACGCGGCATCGGCGGGAACGGCGTCGCGACAGGCGATCATGCGAAGGTTGCCGGCACGGGCCACCCAGGCGCGGTGACCGCGAGCGCGCGGAACAGATCGCCCATCGCCTCCATCAGCCGGGCGCGGTCCGCCAGCAGCGCTTCGGCCCGTTCGGGCGCGCCGCGGGCGAGTGTGGCCGTGCGCTGGTCGATGCCGAGGCCACCCAGCAGGTCGCGCTGCGCGATCGGCCCCCAGGCCACCGCGCCCGCGCCCTGCGCCGCGGCGGAGAGCGTGGCGAAATCGACATGCGCGGTGAGATCCTGTTCGCCCGGCGACGCGAACGGATTGGCATGCGCATGGCCACGCACCGCCTGCAGCGTGTCGCCGATCGCGGGCCCCTCATAGCCGTAATCGATCGCGAGCAGCGCGCCGCCGCCGCGTGCGATCCGCCCGGCGAGCCCGCGCATGACCGCGACCGAAGTGGGCGAGGTCTCGATGATCGACCCCGGCGCGGCGTCGCGCAGCGCCTCGGGGATCACGGCGTCGGGCAGCGGCTTGCCTGCGATCGGCAGGAACAGCGTGTCTTGCGCGGCGACCAGCCGCTCGTGCCAGCCCTGCCGCTTGACGAGCTGGCGGATAGGAAGCGCGTCGAAGAACTCGTTGGCCACGACGATCAGCGCGCGATGGGCCGGCAGCGTGTCGATCGAATCATGCCACTGCGCCTCCGGCACGCGCATCGCCTGGGCCTCGCGCAGCACGGGGCTCGTCTCGACGAAATGCACCGGCGGCGCGAGCCCCGCCTTCGCCATGGCGCGCAGCGCATCGGCGGCGAGCGTGCCGCGGCCGGGGCCCAGCTCGACCCAGGCGACATCCGGGCGGCCCGCGCGGTCCCACAGGTCGGCGCACCACAGGCCGATCAGTTCGCCGAACATCTGGCTGATCTCCGGCGCGGTGGTGAAGTCGCCGCCCGCGCCGAGCGGATCGCGTGTGGCGTAATAATGCGCGTTCGCCGCTGCCATATATTGCGCGACCGACATCGGCCCCGCGAGCGCGATCGCGCGGGCCAGGCGTTCGGGAAGGGCGGTGTCGGTCACGGTCGTGCCAGCGATGGGGGAGGTGGTCAGGCGACGCTCTCGCTACCCGCGATCGGCTCGATGCGGTGGCGGCGGCCGGCGGCGGTGGCGACCAGATAGGCGCCACCGATCAGCATCGGCACGCACAGCCACTGGCCCATGTGGAGCCCCGTCGCCTCGGCGAAGGCGCGCAGCTGCTGGTCGGGCTCGCGGAAGAATTCGACCGTGAAGCGCGCGAGGCCATAACCGATCAGGAACAGCCCGACGAGCTTGCCCGGATCGTAGCGCGCCTTCGTCCGCCAGAAGGCCAACCACAGCAGCGCGAACAGCACGACGCCCTCCAGCCCCGCTTCGTAGAGCTGGCTCGGATGCCGCGCGGGCTCGATCATGCCGAACGGCACGGTGTGATCGAAGACGATGCCCCAGGCGGCGTTGGTCGGCTTGCCCCAGAGTTCGCCGTTCACGAAGTTCGCGATCCGCCCGAAGCCCAGGCCGAAGGGCACGCAGCAGGCGATGTAATCGTGGATGCGCAGCCAGTTGAGCCCGTGCTTGCGCGCGAACAGGATGATCCCAATCGAGGTGCCGATCACCCCGCCATGGAACGACATGCCGCCGTCCCACAGGCGCAGGATCCGCACCGGGTGCAGGATCATCTCGGGCGCGTAGAAGATCACATAGCCGATCCGCCCGCCCAGGATGATCCCGAGCGTGGCGTAGAAGACCAGATCGTCGGCGTGACGCCGCGCCATCGGCGCGCCCGGCTGAGCCAGCAGCTTCAGCAGATACCACCAGCCGACGACGATGCCGGCGATATAGGCGATCGAATACCAGCGCAGCGTGAAGAAGCCGATCGAGAAGACGTCGGGATGCAATCCCAGGTCGTCGAACCGGATGGGCCCCGAAGCGGAGGCGAGAAGTGGCAGGATCAAGGCTTTTCCCTCTGCGTTCGCGCCTGCATAAGGGGACGAGGCGACAAGACCAAGCGGAGAGAATGATGCCGAGCCAACTGGACCTGCGACTGGATGCCGGAATCGCGGCGCTGACGGGCGAGGGCGGTCCGCTGCGGCTGGGCGAGATCGCGCGGTTCGGCCACCATCTGCCGCTGTTCGCGGCGGTGCCGCAGACGCTCCCCCAATATTTCGCGCATTATGCCGCCGAACATGCCGCGGCGACCTTTCTCGTCTCGGGCGAGGAGCGGCTGACGTTCGCCGAAGTGTATGCGCAGGCGCAAGGCGTGGCGCGGGCGCTCGCGGGCGGGTTCGGCATCGCGCGCGGCGATCGGGTTGGCATCGCGATGCGCAATTCGCCGTCGTGGATCGTGCTCTATATGGGCATCGTGATGGCGGGCGGGATCGCCACGCTGCTGAACGGCTGGTGGCAGGCCGAGGAGATGGAGGCTGCGATCCGCGAGGTGGGCCCGGTGCTGATCTTCGCCGATCCGCCGCGCGCCAAGCGGCTGGCCGCGATTTCCGATGCGGCGACGGGCATGGTGGTGGTGGACGATACGCTGCCGCTCGCCGAGGCGATGGCCGCGATCGTGGCCCGCGGCGGGGCGGAGGGCGCGATTCCCGCGATCGACAGCGACGATCCCGCCACGATCCTGTTCACTTCGGGGTCGACCGGCCAGTCGAAGGGCGCGCTGTCCGATCACCGCGCGATCCTGCAGGCGGTGTACAGCTTTCTCGGCCAGGCGCTGACGATCATGGGCATCGCCACCGAAGACGGCCGTCCGCCGGCCGGCCAGCCCTCGACGCTGCTGACGGTGCCGCTGTTCCACGTCACCGCCGAGGTGCCGGTGTTTCTCCAGAGCTTCGCGATGGGCCGCAAGCTCGTCATCATGCCCAAATGGGATGCCGAGACGGCGATGCGGCTGATCGAGCGCGAATCGATCAGCTATTTCGTCGGCGTGCCGCTGATGAGCTTCGAGATGCTCACCCACCCGCGGCGGGGCGATTACGATCTGTCGAGCGTCACCGACTTCGCCGCGGGCGGCGCGCCGCGCCCGGTGGATCACGTCCGCCGGATCGATGCCGAGATGGGCGGCGGCGCACCGCTGATCGGTTACGGCCTCACCGAGACGAACGCGGTGGGCGCGGGCAATTGGCGGAGCAACTATCTCGCCAAGCCCAATTCCACCGGCCGGGCGAGCGCGCCGCTGGTCGAGATCGCCATCCTGGACGAGGCGGGCGCCCCCGTGCCGCAGGGCGAGCGCGGTGAGATCGGCATCCGATCGATCTGCAATTTCCGCGAATATTGGGGCCGGCCCGAGGCGACCGCGAAGGCGATCACCGCGGACGGATATTTCCGCACCGGCGATATCGGCTATCTGGACGAGGACGGCTATGTCTTCATCGTCGATCGCAGCAAGGACATCATCATCCGCGGCGGCGAAAACATCAGCTGCCAGGAGGTGGAGGCGGCGTTCTACGGGCATCCGCAGGTTGCCGAATGCGCGGTCTTCGCGCTGGCCGACGAACGCTTCGGCGAGGTGCCGGGCGCGGTCGTCGTGCCCCGCGACGGCGCTGTGCTCGACGCAGGCACGCTGCAGGCGTTCCTCCACGAGCATATCGCCGCCTTCAAGGTGCCCGCGCGGATCTGGATCTCGCACGCGCCGCTGCCCCGGCTCGGCACCGAGAAGATCGACAAGGTGAGCATCCGCGCCACCTATCGCGCGCTGGCGGCGGCGACGCCCGCCGGATAGGGCGGTCGCCATGACGGACGGGCGGCGATGGTGAACAGGCGCGAGCTGCTGGTCGGCGGCGGCGCAGGCGTGGGTCTGGTGGTGGCCTGGGCGTTCTGGCCGCGTCGTTACGCGGCGAACCTCGTCACGGCGCCCGGCGAGACTGGGTTCGGCGCGTGGCTGAAGATCGGTACCGACGGCCATGTGAGCGTCGCCGTGCCGCAGGCCGAGCATGGCCAGGGCGCCTATACCGCCATCGCGCAGATCGTCGCGGACGAGCTCGGCGCGGACTGGCGGACGGTGGGCGTGGAGCCCGCGCCGCTCAATCCCCTCTACGCCAATCCGCTGGGCCTGAGCGCGCTGTTCGAGGGGATGCTCGATGCGGTGCCCGCGCGGCTCGCGCCGCCGCCGATGCTCACCGGCGGCTCCAGCAGCGTGCGCCAGTTCGAAGAGCCGTGCCGGCGCGCGGGGGCGGCGGCGCGGACGTTGCTGTGCATGGCGGCGGCGGCGCGCTGGGATGCGGACTGGCACGCCTGCTCGACGCAGGCCGGCTTCGTCGTCCATGGCGGCCGGCGCCTCCGCTTTGCCGAGCTCGCCGCCGACGCCGCGCGCGGCACACTGCCCGCGCGTGTCGCGATCGGCGTGCAGGGCGCGGGTTCGCTGATGGGGCGCAGCGTGCCGCGGATCGACGCGCCGGCCAAGGCGGACGGATCGGCCAATTTTGCGGGCGACGTGCGGCTGGCGGACATGGTCCACGCCGCGATCCGCCAGGCGCCGATCGGCGCCGGCCGGCTGGTGAGCGCCGACCACGATGCGGCGAACCGGGTGCGCGGCGTGGTGGCGGTGATCGAGAACCCACGCTGGATCGCCGCGGCGGCCACGACCTGGTGGGCGGCGCAAGCGGCGCTGGACGCACTGGCGCCGGTGTTCGAAACGCCGCCGCCGCGGATCGACGATGCGTCGATCGACCACGCGCTGACGCAAGCGCTGGCGGCACCGGGGTACCGCGTCGCCAAGGCCGGCGATCCCGAAGGCGCGTTCGCGGGCGCGCGGCGGCTGCAGGCGGATTACCGCGTGGCGCCCGGCCTTCATGCCGCGATCGAGACGCGCAGCGCGACCGCGCAACTGGCCGACGGTCAGCTCGAACTCTGGCTGCCGACCCAGATGCCCGCGCGCGCACGCGACGTGGCCGCCGCCGCCGCCGGAATGAGCGTCGACCGGGTGATCGTCCATCCGATGCCGATCGGCGGATCGTTCGGGGCGAACCTGGAAAATGATGCGGTGGCGCAGGTCGCGGTGCTGGCGGTCAAGCTGCGGCGGCCCGTCTGCCTCGTCTGGTCGCGCGGCGAGGATGCGCTGCACGACCGGGTGCGGCCGCCCGCGCGGGCGGCGATGACCGCGCGGATCGCGGCCAACGGCGCGATCCTCGGCTGGAGCGCGCGGATCGCGGCGCCCGCCACCGGCCACGAACTGGCACGCCGCCTGGTGCCGGGGGTAGCGACCGAGGCGGCGCTCGCGCTTCACCGCGGCGATGCCTATGCCGTCGCGGGGGCGGTGCCGCCCTATCGCATTCCCGATCTGGCGGTGGACCATCACCCCGCCGCGATCGGCGTGCCCACCGGCCATGTCCGCGGCGGCGCGCATGGTTATACCGCCTTCTTCACCGAATCCTTCGTCGACGAGATCGCGCGCGCTGGCGGCAACGAGCCGCTGTCGTTCCGCATCGGCATGCTGGGCGGCACTCCGCGGCTCGCGCGGTGCCTGTCGACGGTCGCGGCGCTGGGCGGCTGGGACGGCGGCGTGAGCGGCAGCGGGCAGGGAATCGCGTGCCATGCGTTCCGCGACAGCTTCATCGCCGTGCTGGTGGAGGCGCATGTCGCCGCGGACCGGCGTATCAGCGTCGACCGGATCGTCGCCGCGGTCGATTGCGGGCGGCAGGTAAACCCCGATCTGGTGCGCCAGCAGATCGAGGGCGGGCTCGTCTTCGGCATGGCGGCTGCCCTGGGCGCGACGACGGGCTATACCGCCAACCTGGCCGATGCGCGCGGCTTCGATCGGATCGAAATCCCCGCGCTGGCCGACACGCCCGACATCACCGTGGAGGTGATCCGCAGCGACGAGGCGCCGGGCGGCGTCGGCGAGTTGGGCGTGCCCGCGGTAGCGCCGGCGATCGCCAACGCGTTGTTTTCGGCGACGGGCTATCGCTGCCGTACGCTTCCGCTAAGGCCGGGGCCATGATCCCCGCCGGCCATCCCCCGATCCCCGCGCCGAAAATCGGCGTGCTGCTCATGAACCTGGGTACGCCCGAGGGCCCCGATGCGCGTTCGGTGAAACGCTATCTGGGCGAGTTCCTGTCGGATCGGCGGGTGGTGGAGCTGCCGGCGATCGCCTGGCAGCCGATCCTGCGCGGGATCATCCTGAACACCCGGCCGAAGAAATCCGCGCATGCGTACGGCTTGGTGTGGCGCGAGGACGGTTCGCCGCTTGCCGCGATCACCCGGCTCCAGTCGCAGGCGTTACAGGGCGCATTCGGGCCGGAGGTGCTGGTCGATTGGGCGATGCGTTACGGCAATCCGTCGATCGCGGAGCGGCTCGCCGCGATGAAGGCGGCGGGTTGCGAGCGGATCCTGCTCGCACCGCTCTACCCGCAATATTGCGCAGCAACGACGGCGACCGCGAACGACAAGGCGTTCGCGCATCTGGCCGGGATGCGCTGGCAGCCCGCGATCCGGACGCTGCCGCCCTATTACGACGATGCCGCCTATATCGGCGCGCTCAAGGCGTCGGTCGAGGCGGGGCTGGCGGCGCTGCCGTTCGAACCGCAGGCGATCGTCGCGAGCTTCCACGGCATGCCGCAGCGTACGCTGGAGCTGGGCGATCCCTATCATTGCCATTGCCGCAAGACCGCGCGGCTGCTCGGCGAGGCGCTGGCCGACACGCTCGGCGGCCGCGAGCTGATCGTCGCGTTCCAGTCGCGTTTCGGGCGCGCCAAGTGGCTGACACCGGCGACCGACACGACGCTGGAGGCGCTGCCCGGCCGTGGCATCACCCGCGTCGCGATCCTCGCGCCCGGCTTCTCGGCGGATTGCCTCGAGACTTTGGAGGAGCTTTCGATCCGCGGGCGCGAGAGCTTCATCGGCGCCGGCGGCACTGATTTCGCCTATCTGCCCTGCCTCAACGACGTCCCCGTCGGCATCGAAATGCTGCGCAGCATTCTTGCACGCGAGCTTGAAGGTTGGATCGCCGGATTCTAGACTTCCCGTCCAAGATACGGGAGAGCGATATGGCACGCACGGCGATCGTCACGGGCGGAACGCGCGGAATCGGCGAGGCTATCTGCCTGGCGTTGCAGGATGCGGGGGTGGCCGTCGCGGCCACCTATGCCGGCAATGCGGCACGCGCCGCCGACTTCACCGAACGCACCGGCATTCGCGCGTTTTGCTGGGACGTGGCCGATCACGCGGCCTGCCAGCAGGGCTGCGCCGAGGTGGAGGCGGCGCTGGGCCCGATCGACATCGTCGTCAACAATGCCGGTATCACCCGCGACGGCACGCTGATGAAGCTCAGCTACGAAGCGTGGAAGGCGGTGATCGACACCAATCTGGGCGGCTGTTTCAACATGGCCAAGGCGACCTTCCCCGGCATGCGTGCGCGCCGATGGGGGCGGATCGTCAATATCGGTTCGATCAACGGGCAGGCGGGCCAATATGGCCAGGTCAACTACGCGGCGGCGAAATCGGGTATCCACGGCTTCACCAAGGCGCTGGCGCAGGAGGGCGCGAAGATCGGGGTCACCGTGAACGCGATCGCGCCCGGCTATATCGATACCGACATGGTGGCGGCGGTGCCGGCCGACGTGCTCGACAAGATCGTGGCGCGCATCCCGGTCGGGCGGCTGGGCCAGGCGCACGAGATCGCGCGTGGCGTGGTGTTTCTGTGTTCGGAGGAGGGCGGCTTCGTCACCGGATCGACGCTCAGCATCAATGGCGGGCAGCATATGTATTGACGGCGTGCCCATCCGCACCGTCTTCGGTTCCAGCGTCGGCACGCATCAGGCGCAGGACCTGCGCGCCGGTATAGGGCTTTGGCAGGAAATGCGCGCCGGCAGGCAAGGCGCCGCTCTCCGGCCGGTAGATGCCGGATGTGACGAAGATCGCCATGGCGGGATGGTGCCGGCGCGCGGCCTCGGCCAGCGCGAGGCCGTCGAGCGCACCGGGAATGTTCACGTCGGTGAACAGCGTGGTGACGTCTGGGCGGCGGCCGATCACGGCCAGCGCCTCGTCCGAATCGCCTGCAACGATGACGTCGAAGCCCGCATCCTCGAGAGCAAGGCGCGAGTGGATCAGGATCAACGGCTCGTCCTCCACGATGAGGACGACGGGATTTATGACGGTCATGCGACACACAACACCTGGTCGATTTGACCCGTTCCGCGATTAACCACCGTTATTTGAAGCACATCGGCAAAAACAACGGAGCCGACCTTCCTTGCGGGAAGGCCGGCTCCACCCTCGATACGCTACGCGAGGGCAACTGCGCCGTCACCGGCGGCAGTATCCGGGATTTCCAGAGCGGCCGATCGCATTGCCCGCCAGCGCGCCGGCGCCGGCGCCGAGCACCGTGCCGAGCGTGCGATCGCCGCGCGTGTCGATGGTGCGGCCCAGCAGCCCGCCGGCGATCGCGCCGATAATCGTGCCGCCAGTGCCGTTGTTGCACCGGGCATAGCCACGCGCGTCGCCCCGGTAGCTGCCACGGCCATTGTCGCGATAGCCGTCATAGCCGTTGTAATTGGAATAGCCGCCGCGGCCGTAGCCATTGTCGTAGCCCTGAGAATAGCCACGATCATAGCCGCCATAGCGCTGCGCGTCGGCAGCGGCGGGGGCCAGCGCGGTCGCGCTCACGAGGAGGGCGGCACCGGCGAGTGAAAGCGTCTTGAACATCGTTCGTCTCCCGTCTCGGCTGGGCCCGGCGAAATGCCGTGCGTCCGTCGATGGGAGGCTTATGGGTGATTCGCATCGAACCGATGCTGAATGCGTCCGTTATCGCGGGTTCAGCCTGCGCACGCGAACCGATGGGGCATAAACGACCGCGGCCCGCACCTTCCGTGGAAGGGCGGGCCCGGTCGTTCGTCCATCCGGCCGAATCAGGCGGCGGCGGTCGCCAGCTTCTTCACGACGTCGCGCTTCAGGCGGCGTGCCTTCAGCGACAGCTTGTCGTCGGCGGTCTTCACCAGCCAATTGTCCAGCCCGCCATTATGCTCGACCGAACGCAGGCCGTGCGTCGACACGCGCAGGCGGACGCTCGTCTCGAGCGAATCGGACATCAGCGTCACGTTCTGCAGGTTGGGCAGGAAGGTGCGCTTGGTCTTGTTGTTGGCGTGGGAAACATTGTGACCCACCTGCCGGCCCTTGCCGGTCAGCTCGCAAATGCGCGACATCGCTTGTACCTTAAAGTTTGGGAATGAGCCCCGAAAGGCCGCGCGACTAACGCGGGAGGCGCCCGGCGTCAACCGATTCACGAGTCCCGGGGGACGTGCAACCTCATTGCGGGCCCCGCGTTGTTACGCGATCGAACCGGTTTCGCCAAAGGGGAAAACATGCGCACCTTGCTCGTACTCGTCGGCATCGCCGCTCTGGTCGTCGTCGCATTGATGTATTTCGGCATCATCAACATCGATCAGACCCGCCCCGGCATCGTCCAGGCGCCCACCTTCCACGCCGACGTGGCGCGCGTGTCGGTCGGCACGGAGAACAAGACGGTCTCGGTGCCGACGATCAACGTGCAGAAGCCCGGCAACACGCAGGCGCCGCAATAGGCTTTACCGATCGGCACGGCGCGGGCACGGGGGCGGGGTGATCCCCGTGCCCCCCGCGATGCGCCTGGCGCTCGATGCCGCACGCGGGGCGGCCGAGGCGGGCGAGGTGCCCGTGGGCGCGGTGGTGATGCAGGGCGGTGCCGTCGTGGCGGTCGCGGCGAACGCGCCGCGTACACTGTGCGACCCCACCGCGCATGCCGAGATCCGCGCGATCCGGGCCGCGGCCGCGGTGCTCGGCCGCGACCGGCTGGAGGATTGCGACCTGTGGGTGACGCTGGAGCCCTGCGCGATGTGCGCAGGCGCCATCGCGCACGCCCGGATCGCCCGGCTTTATTATGCGGCGGACGATCCCAAGGGCGGTGCGGTGGAGCATGGCGGCCGGATCTTCGCGCAGCCGACCTGCCACCACCGCCCCGAAATCTATGCCGGCATCGCCGAAGGCGAGGCCGCCGACCTGCTCCGCGCCTTTTTCAGGGAAAGGCGATGACGGGGCGGCGCGGCGAAGCTCAACCGCGCGAATCGTCGCGCTGGACGGGCACGATCTTGATCTCCACGCGCCGGTTCGCCGCGCGGCCCGCCTCGGTGTCGTTGGAGGCGATCGGCATCGTCTTGCCGTAACCGCGCGTGCCGATCCGCGCGGGCGTCACGCCGTGGCCGGCGAGATAATCCGCGACTGCCGTCGCGCGCTGTTCCGACAAGCGCTGGTTGAACGCGTCGCCACCGACCGAATCGGTGTGGCCGTATACGTCGACATAGGTCTGGTTGTAGTGCGCCAGCGTATCGGCCACCTGGTCGAGCGTGCGGCGGAACTGCGGCTCCACATCGGCGCGGCCCGTGGCGAAGGTGATTCCCGACGGGATGTTGAGCAGCAGGTCGTCTCCGCGGCGGATCACCTGCACGTCGGTGCCCGCGGTGCGCGCGCGCAGGTCACGCTCTTGGCTGTCCATATAGGCGCCGATCCCGGCACCGGCGAGGCCGCCGATGCCCGCGCCGAGCAGCGCGGCACCGCGATCGTGGCGACCGCCCACCACGTCGCCGATCAGCGCACCGCCGAGCGCCCCGCCCAGCGCGCCGATCCCGGTCTTCGACAGAGTGCGCTGGCCCGTTTCGGGATCGGTGGTGCAGGCCCCAGTGGCGAGCAACGCGGCAAGCGTGGCGGCGGCGATGGGCTTCGAACGGATCATGGATGGCTCCCCGGAGTGACGGCGTTTCGTCTTCCCGAACGAAACTGAACGCGCGCTGACGCAGAATCGTTGTGGCGCGCGGCGATGTGCGGCAAGAGGGGGCTGCGCCGATGGCTCAGCTTCCCCCCTTCCCCTGGATCGACATCCTCATCATCCTGGCGCTCGTCGCGCTGAACGGGGTGTTCTCGATGAGCGAGCTCGCGATCGTCTCGGCGCGCAAGGCTCGGCTGGAGGCGATGGCGCGCACCGGTCGCAAGGGCGCGCGGGCGGCGATCCTGCTCGCCTCCGACCCGGGCAAGTTCCTCTCCACGGTGCAGATCGGCATCACGCTGATCGGCGTGATCGCAGGCGCCTATTCGGGCGCGAGTCTCGGCGAGCCGACCGCGGCGCGGCTGGAGGCGGCGGGGCTCGCGCCCTCCACCGCGCACAGCATGGGGATCGCTCTGGTGATCGGGCTCACCACCTTCGCCTCGCTGATCGTCGGCGAACTCGTGCCCAAGCAGTTCGCGTTGCGTGCGCCCGAGCCGATCGCGGCGACGATGGCGCCGGTGATGCGCTGGATCGCGATCCTCACCGCACCGCTCGTCTGGCTGCTCGACAACACCAGCGGCGCGATCTTTCGAATCATCGGCCTGACGCGCGAATCGGACGAGCAGGTGACCGCCGAGGAGCTGCACCTGATCGTGGCCGAGGCATCGAAATCGGGCGTGATCGAGGAGCATGAGCGCTCGATCATCTCGGGCGTGGTGCGGCTGGCGGACCGGCCGGTGCGCGAGGTGATGACGCCGCGCACCGATGTCGACTGGCTCGACTGCACCTGGGATGCGGCGCGGATCCGCGACAAGCTGCTGGCCACCCCGCACACCCGGCTGCCCGTGGCGGAGGGATCGATCGATGCGGTGAAGGGCGTGGTGCAGGCGCGCGACATCGCCGGTGCGCTGTTCCGCGGCGAGGCGCTCGACCTCAACGTGCTGATGCGCAAGGCGCCGGTGGTGATCGACCAGATCGACGCGATGGATGCGCTGATCGCGCTGCGCGAGGCGGACGTGCCGATGGCGCTGATCCACGACGAATATGGGCATTTCGAGGGGATCGTGACGCCGGCGGACCTGCTGGCGGCGATCGCGGGCGAGTTCGTGTCCGATACCGATCCGGACGAAGCGCCATCGGTGGTGGTGCGCGACGACGGCTCGCTGCTGGTGGCGGGTACGATGGCGGCGGACATGCTCGCCGAGCGGCTGGGCATCGAGCTGCCCGAGGACCGCGACTATGCGACCGTCGCCGGCCTCGCGCTCGCGGTGTTCCGCCATCTGCCGGGCGAGGGCGAGAGCTTCGTCGAGCAGGGCTGGCGGTTCGAGATCGTGGATCTCGACGGGCGGCGGATCGACAAGCTGCTCGTCAGCGCAATCTGAACCTTCGGCCTTGGTGGTGTGGGGACGTTGGTTTCGCGCTACGACGCTAAGGCGAAGATGCCCTGCTTGGAGCGGAAGTCCTGGCTCCGACGTACAGGATTTGCGGGGCTTCGCCGGCGTTTGATGATGTGAGGCGATCCCATTCCTCACTTCGTTCGTGCTGAGCTTGTCGAAGCATGCGCTGCGCACGCGCGCGTTTTCATGCGGCCGCAGGCCCTTCGACAAGCTCCGGGCGAACGGAGAGGGGTGATGTCAGGAACCTCTATCACACCTCGGTCGTCCCGGCCCAGATGCCGCCACTTCTTAGCGTCTTAGCGCGAACCCGCCCTTGCGGCCCCGCATCACAACTTCCCGAAGGCCGCCTCGAACCCGGCGCGATCGCCGGCGGCCAGCAGGCGCGCCTGTTCGATCCAGCGATCGCGCGCCATGCGGCCGGTGAAGGCGCCGAGCTGTGCGTCGAGCGCCTCGGCCTGGGCGGGCGACAGCGCAGCGATATCGCCGACGGTGACGATCCCCAGTTCGCCCAGGCGTGTGGCGAGCTTCGGGCCCAGGCCCTTCAGCATCGTTACCGGCTGATCGTCAGCGGCCGGCGCCCCGTCGGCAGCGGCGGTCACCGCTTCGGTGGCAGGGCTCGCTTCCATCGGGGCGGAAGCGGCGATCGGTTCGTCCGCCAGCCGGTTGGTCTCGGGCAGCGGATCGTTCTGCGGTTCGGGCGGGCGCTGCGTCTGTGCCTGCCACTGGGCCTGGGTGGCGACCGGGCGCTCCGCCTCGCGCAATACGGGGGCGGGCATGGCCTCTGCTTCGGCGCGGTGCTCTTCGACATAATCGATCGCGGTGCGGCGTTCGCGGCGCAGGCGCGCACCCCAGACGATCCCTGCGATCACGATGAGCGCGAGGATCGCGATGACGACCAGATGGATCGCCGTGAACGTCTGTGCACCCGTGGTCATCATCGTCTCGTCTCCCGGGCGGCCGTGGCGGGTGGTCGCATCAGCGCCTGTCCTACGCGTTCGTTCCGGGCGAAGTCGAGGGTCCGGCGGCGCGTGCCACGTCGCGCCAGCCGATGTCGCGCCGACAGAGCGCATCGGCGTAATCGATCGCCGCCACGCCGCGATACGCCGCCGCCTGCGCCGCCGCCGTGTCCGCGCCGAGCGCGGTGACCGCGATCACGCGACCGCCCGCCGCGACGAGGCCCTCGCCCGCGTCGCGCGTGCCCGCCTGGAACACCATGGCGCCGGTCGCTTCCGCCGCGTCGATCCCGCCGATGGCGCCGCCCGCGACGGGCGTGCCCGGATAGCCGCGCGCCGCGATCACCACCGTCAGCGCGGTGTCGGGGGCGAAGGCAGCGGCCGGGCAGTCGGCGAGCCGCCCCTGCGCCACCGCCAGCATTGTCTCGAGCAGATCGCCTTCGAAGCGCGCCATCAGCACCTGGCATTCGGGATCGCCGAACCGCGCATTATATTCGATCAGCTGCGGCCCGGTCGCGGTGAGCATCAGCCCGGCATAGAGCACGCCGCTGAACGGCGTTCCCTCCTGCGCCAGCGTGGCGATCGTCGGCATCACGATTTCGCCGATCGCCTGCGCCTCCAGTTCGGGGGTGAGCACGCGCGCGGGGCTGTAGGCGCCCATCCCGCCGGTGTTGGGGCCGGTGTCGCCGTCGCCGATCCGCTTGTGATCCTGCGCCGATCCGAATGGCATCAGCGCGGTGCCGTCGGTCAGCACGAACAGGCTGACCTCCTCGCCCTCCAGGAATTGCTCGATCACCGCCTCGGCGCCGGCCGTGCCGTCGAACAGGTCGGCGATCGCCGCCTCGGCCTCGCCCCGCGTCATCGCGACGGTGACGCCCTTGCCCGCGGCGAGCCCGTCCGCCTTCACCACCACGGGCGCGCCGAACCGGTCGAGCGCGGCCTGCGCCTCGGCCAGCGAGCGGACCCGCGCATAGCCGGCGGTCGGGATACCGGCGCGCGCGCACAGATCCTTGGTGAAGCCCTTGGACCCTTCGAGCCGGGCCGCCGCCTTGCCGGGGCCGAACACCGCGATGCCCGCCGCACGCACGCTGTCGGCCAGCCCGTCGACCAGCGGCGCCTCGGGTCCGATCACCACGAGCCCGATCGCCCGGTCGCGCGCGAACGCGACGATGGCGGCGTGATCGCGCACGTCGAGCGCCACCAGCGTGGCATGCGCGGCGATCCCCGGATTGCCCGGCGCGGCATAGAGCGTGCCTAGCCCGTGCGCGCGGCTCAGCCGCCACGCCAGCGCATGCTCGCGCCCTCCCGAACCGAGCAGCAGGACGTTCATGCGCAAACCCTCGTGTGATGGAATATCCTGTCCCTAGCGAGAGGCTACGCCGGCGGCAACGCGCGGAAATGCGTCCGATGGCGTCCTAATGTGACATGGTTGCTACAGCGCGTTACGATTACGACATCGATGCTGCCCGGTCGCTTTACAGCCGATGGGCCACGATCCATTCAGACGCCGTCTCCGGTCGATTCAGGGTCGATCGGATCAACGACACCGCGTCGCCCGCTTGGGGGCAACGGTCGATGCGGTCTGTTCAAAGGGCTCCATCATGACGACATCGTTTCGTATCGCACGCACGATCCTCCAGGGCGGATCGGCGCTTCCCGCGCTCGCGCTGTTCGGCGCCGGCGCCATGCTCGCCACACCCGCGCTGGCGCAGGACGCCACGACGCAGAACCCGCCGGCCTCCACCGTCACCGGCGCGGCCACGCTGAACAACAGCCAGACCAATCCCGATACCGCGACCAGCCAGGGCACCAGCACGCCGGCCGACATCGTGGTCACCGGTTCGCTGTTCCGCCGCGCCGATACCGAGACGGCGTCGCCCGTCACCGTGCTGACCACCGAGAATCTGCAGCGCGCCGGCATCACCAACGTGGCCGATGCGATCCGCTCGATCTCGGCCGACAACAGCGGCTCGATCCCGACGGCGTTTTCGGCCGGCTTTGGTTCGGGTTCGGCGGCGGTGTCGCTGCGCGGCCTCTCGGTCAACTCGACGCTCGTGCTGATCGACGGCGTGCGCACGACGAACTATCCCTTCTCCGACGACGGCCAGCGCGCCTTCGTCGATCTGAACTCGATCCCCAAGAGCACGATCGACCGCATCGAGGTGCTGAAGGACGGCGCGTCCTCCACCTATGGCGCCGACGCGATCGGCGGCGTGGTGAACATCATCACGCGCAAGGAGATCAAGGGCATCGAGGGCACGGTCGAGGGCGGTATCTCGGAGCGGGGCGACGGCGGCGAGCGCCGCGCGACGCTGACCGCCGGTTATGGCGACCTGACCGAGCAGCGGTTCAACGTCTATATCAACGGCGAATATGAGCGCGACAATCTGATCCAGGTGTCCGACCGCGGCTTTCCCTACAACACGAACGATCTGACCTCGATCGGGGGCGACAACAACAACAGCGCGGCGCTGGGTGCGTTCGGCAACCGGACGGCTTCGATCAGCGCGGTCGTCCAGCCCGCGATCCAGACGGTGCCCGGCAACATCTTCTCGGGCCAGCCCGTGGTCGGCGTGCCCACGCAGGTGCTCGCGCCCGGCGGCTGCGCGGTCGGCACGATCGCGCGGAACGATTCGAGCGGCGCGTTCTGCGAGCAGAATGCCACGCTTTATGGTACGATCCAGCCGCAGCAGACCCGCTATGGCTTCACCGCGCACGGCACCGTGAAGATCGGTGACAATGCCGAGGCGTATTTCAACGGCACCTATTATCACAGCAGCGTCTTCTCCACCGCAGCGCCGTTCTCGATCCGGCAGACCAATCCGATCTCGACGAGCAACATCCTGTTGCCCGCGCTGCTCGCCAACGGCCGGCTCAACCCGCAGAATCCCTATGCCGCAGAAGGGCTCGGCGCGCAGATTTCCTATGCGTTCGGCGACATTCCCGTGTCTTCGACGACCGACAACGATCTCTACCGCGCGGCCGCTGGGATCAGCGGGAAGTTCGGCACTGGATGGTCCTATTCCGCCGATGCGAGCTACGCCAAGAGCGATCTGACCGGCACCAACCGCGGCTATCTGAACATCGCGGGGCTGACCGCGGCGATCAACAACGGCACCTACAACTTCATCGATCCGTCGCAGAACAGCCAGGCCTTGCGGGATTCGATCTCGCAGCCCGTCGTGACGAAGGCGTCGTCCGAGCTGTACATGCTCCAGGGCAACATCACCAAGGAGCTGTTCCAGCTGCCGGGTGGTCCGTTGCAGGTCGGCATCGGCGGGGCGGTCCGTCACGAAAGCCTCAACAACCCCAATGCGAACGCCAATCTGGCGTATCTCGGGCTGAACGCGGTAACCGCGCGAGGCTCGCAGACGGTGACGGCGGGCTATTTCGAAATCGACGCGCCGGTGCTCACGCAGCTGGAGCTTACCGGGTCGGGCCGCTACGACCATTATTCGGAGGGCTATGGCCGCTTTTCGCCCAAGGTCGGCGCCAAGTTCCAGCCGTTCAAGCAATTGGCGATCCGCGGCACCTATTCGCAAGGGTTCCGCGCACCGAGCTTCGCTGAATCGCAGAGTGGTTCGGTCATCGGCTACGTCAACGCGACGCCGCCGGCCTCGGTCATCGCCGCACACAATGGCGATCCGTACGTCAGCCAGTATTCGTTCGGCTACAACACCGCATCCAATCCCAATCTGAAGCCCGAACTGTCGCGCAGCTTCACGGGCGGTGTGATCCTCCAGCCGCTGAGCTGGCTCAGCATGACGGCCGATTACTACAACATCAAAAAGACCCAGGTCATTACCGGCGGTCCGCTCGCCGCGACCGCCGTCGCCAACTATTATGCCGGTACGGCGCTGCCGGCCGGTTACACGGTGACGCTCGACGATGCCGATCCGCTGGCGCCCAACGCCATCCGCAAGGTGCTGATCGTCAATTCGCTCTACCAGAATGCGGCGTCGCTGAAGACGTCGGGCATCGACGCCTCGATCCAGGCCAATTTCCGCATGGACAACGGGTTCCGTTTCACCAGCCGCTTCGAGGGCACGGAAATCCTGGACTATAAGTTCCAGGCTTCGGATGACTCGCCCACCGACAATTATGTGGGAACGCAGGCACCGTATCAGACGTCGTCGGGCGCCGGCACGCCGCGTTGGCGCGCCAATTGGCAGAATACGGCGGAATACGGCCCTTACTCGCTGAGCGCGACGGGCTATTACACCAGCGGCTACAAGTCGGTGGCGGTGGATTACAACGGATCGGGCGCGACGACGTGCAGCGATCAGTTGTACGATCCGAGCCTCGGCAACAGCTTCTGCCACACCAAGGGCTATTTCCAGCTTGATCTCGTCGGACAGGTGAAGGTGAACGCGAAGTTCACCTTCTACATCAACGCGCTCAACATCCTGGACGCGCATCCGCCGCTGAATCCGGCCAATTATGCCGCGGTCAACTACAATCCCACCTGGTCGCAGGGGGGGATCGTCGGTCGCTATTTCCGCGCCGGTGCGAACTTCAAGTTCTAGTCGCGTTCGTCTCGACGCAACCGATAAGGGGTGGGCCGTCAGGCTCGCCCCTTTTTCATGCGCGCGGCGCTGGGGGCTTGTCCCGCCCGGTGCAGCGCGTATCGCACGGATATGCCTGATCTTCTTCCCGAACCCGCGCGCCTGATCGCCGAGGACATGCCCGGCGACAACGCAGCCGCCGTGTCCGTCAGCGATCTGGCTGGGCGGCTGAAGCGGATGGTGGAGGGCGAGTTCGGCCACGTCCGCCTGCGTGGCGAGATATCGGGCTATAAGCGCGTCGCGTCGGGCCATGCCTATCTTGCGCTGAAGGACGACAAGGCCGTGATCGACGGCGTGATCTGGAAGGGGCAGGCGAGCGGCCTCGCCTTCGTGCCGCAGGACGGGATCGAGGTGATCGCGACGGGGCGGCTAACCACCTATCCCGGCCGTTCCAAATACCAGATCGTGATCGAGCGGATGGAGCTGGCGGGGGCGGGCGCGCTGATGGCGCTATTCGAGAAGCTGCGCGCGGCGCTGGCGGGCGAGGGGCTGTTCGACGGCGCGCGCAAGAAGCCGCTGCCGTTCCTGCCGCGCACGATCGGCGTCGTCACCTCGCCGACCGGCGCGGTGATCCGCGACATCCTCCACCGGCTGGAGGATCGCTGCCCCAGCCATGTGCTCGTCTGGCCGGTCAAGGTGCAGGGAGAGGGCTCGGCGGCCGAGATCGCGGGCGCGATCCGCGGGTTCGACGCGCTGCCTGCGGACGGCGCGGTGCCGCGGCCCGATCTGGTGATCGTCGCGCGCGGCGGCGGTTCGATCGAGGATCTCTGGTCGTTCAACGACGAGCAGGTGGTGCGCGCGGTGGCGGCCTGTTCGATCCCGATCATCTCGGCAGTGGGCCATGAGACGGATACGACACTGTGCGACCATGCCGCCGATCTGCGCGCGCCGACGCCCACGGCGGCGGCCGAGATGGCGGTGCCGGTGCTCGCCGACCTTCGTCTGATGCTGGAGGCGCAGGTGCAGCGCACCGAGCGATGCGCGCGCCGGTACGTTTCGCGCGGACGCGAGCGGGCCGAGGCGCTCGCGCGGCTGCTGCCCCGGCGCGACCAGTTGCTCGGCCCCCAGCGGCAGCGCGCGGACGATGCGGCGGCGCGGCTCGATCGCGCGCTGGAGCGGCGGATCGCGGCGGCGCGCGGCGGGCTCGATCGCTCGGCGGGGGCGCTGCGCCCCGCGGTGCTCGTCCGCCAGTGGGAGGCGGCGCGCGCGCGGCTGGACGGCGCGTGGCGGCTCGCGGTGTCGCTCAATCCCGATCGCGTGCTCGAGCGCGGCTATGCCCGGGTGACGGTCCGCGGCGACGGCGCCACGCTCGCCACCGCCGCAGCCACGCGCGAGGCGGGCGCGGTGACGCTCCACTTCCGCGACGGTGCCATCGACGCGCGCGTTGAGAAGCCGGCCGCCAAGGGCTATAGTCGTGCCAAGCCCGAACAGCCCTCGCTGCTGTAACCCCGCCAGGACGCGAACCCCATGTTGATGTCGAACACCGATCGGCCCGCGCGCCTCCATTATATGGCCAATGGCTTCCGCGTGCTGGCCACCGGCGATCATGTGGTGTGCGCCGTGTCGGGCGCGCGGATCGTGCTAGAGGATCTGCGCTATTGGAGCGTCGCGCGGCAGCAGCCCTATGCCACCGCCGCGATCGCGAGCGAGGCGATGGCGCCGCCGCGGTGAGCGTGCGCGCGGCATGGCTGCTGGCGCTCGGCGCTGTGGCGGTCGCGGCGCCGTGGCCGATCGTCGCGGTCGCGCAGGCGCAGGCGATCCGCTGGACGGGCGCGCTCGAACAGGGCGGGCTGATCCGCGGCACGGTGCCCGTGGGAACGCGGTCGCTCGCGCTCGACGGCACGCCCGTGCCGCTGGCGTCGGACGGAAGTTTCATCGCCGGGTTCGACCGCGACGCGCCGCCGAGCGCGACGCTGGTGGCGACGATGGCGGACGGCCGCACCGTGGCGCAGCCGCTCGCGATCGCCCCGCGCGCCTGGAACGTGTCGCGGCTCGACAGCTTGCCCAAGATCCCGCTGCCCGAGCCCGAGTTCGACCGGCTCCGCCCCGCCGAACTCGCGCAGATCGCCGCGGCGCGGGCGACCCCCACCGATGCCGCGGGCTGGCGGCAGCCGCTACGCTGGCCGACGACCGGGCGGATCTCGACGCTCTTTGGATCGCAACGCATCTACCAGAATGGCGAGGCAGGCAGCTATCATTCCGGGATCGACATCGCGCGCGAGATCGGCACCGTCGTTGTCGCGCCCGCCGATGGCGTGGTCATACTGGCGGCGGATCATCCCTTCACGCTGGAGGGCAACCTGTTGATGATCGATCACGGCATGGGGCTGAACAGCGCGTTTCTCCATCTGTCGCGCATCGACGTGGCGGTGGGCGACCATGTCCGACAGGGCCAGCCGGTCGGGCTGGTCGGCCGGTCCGGCCGGGTGACGGGGCCGCATCTCCATTGGAGCCTGCGCTGGCAGGCGGCGAAGCTCGATCCGCTGCTGGTGGCAGGGCCGATGCCCTGAGTTCAACCGCTTATGCGAGGCATTCGCAATATGTTGAATTTCGCCGCGGGCCGGGCTAGGCGGCGACTCGTGACGAACGCCCGATCCCCCTCAGCCTCCCCGCCGCGCCAGGCCCGGCGCAAATGGCGGAGCTGGTGGATGAAGCAGCTTCACACCTGGCACTGGATGAGCGCGGGCGTTTCGCTCATCGGCATGCTGGCCTTTGCGATCACCGGGATCACGCTCAACCATGCCGCGACGATCGGCGCGACGCCGGTCGTCACCGATCGCGCGGCGACGCTGCCGCCTGCGTTGCGCCGCCAGCTTGGAAAGCCACCCGCGTCGGACGCGCCGCTGCCCGCGTCCGTCGCGGCGGCGGTGGCACGCGCGGTGGGCCTCGATCCGGCGGGGCGGCCGGGCGAATGGTCCGACACCGACGTCTCCGTCGCGATGCCCCGGCCGGGCGGCGATGCCTGGGTGAGCATCGATCGCGCGAGCGGCCGGATCACCTCCGAAGTCACGCAGCGTGGGTGGATCGCCTATCTCAACGACCTGCACAAGGGCCGCAACGCCGGGCCCGGCTGGGGCTGGTTCATCGACATCTTCGCGGTGGCGTGCATCCTGTTCACGCTTACTGGGCTGTTGCTGCTGCAGCTCCACGCCCGCAATCGCCGCGCGACCTGGCCGATCGTCGCGGCCGGCTTCGTGATCCCGATCGTCGTCATCGTCCTGTTCATGCATTGAGGAGCCCAACCATGCGAACCCCCATCTTCGCGCTGATCGGCGGGGCGATCGCCGCGCCCGCCGCGGCCGGCACCGTTACCGTCACCGTGCCCCGGCTGGACGTCGCCGAATATCATAAGCCCTATGTCGCGATCTGGCTGACGCCCGCCGGCGGCGGGCCCGCGCGGACGATCGCCTTGTGGTACGAGACTCACAAGACGGGCAAGGACGCCGGCACCAAATATCTGGCCGAGCTGCGCGCCTGGTGGCGGCAGGGCGGCCGCTCGATGACGGTGCCCGCCGACGGCATCAGCGGCGCCACCCGCCCGCCCGGGCAATATAGCGTGAAGCTGCCCGACAATGTGAAGCCCGGCGCCTATGTGCTGAACGTCGAGGCCGCGCGCGAGACGGGCGGGCGCGAGCTCGTCACGCTGCCGATCACCGTCCCCGCCGGCACCGCGCATGGCGCGGGCAAGACCGAGCTGGGCGCCGTCACCGTCTCTGCGCGCTGAGGATCGTCGCCATGAAGCCCTTCGCCAAACGCCTGATGCTGGGCGCGCTGCTCGCCTCGGTTCCCGCCATGCTGTCGGCACACCGGATGTGGCTGCTGCCATCGGCCACCGTCTTCTCGGGGACGGATAGCTGGGTGACGATCGATGCCGCGGTGTCGAACGACCTGTTCTTCGCCGACCACCAGCCGCTCCGCCTCGACGCCATGAAGGTGTGGCAGCCCGACGGCACCGAGGGCAGGTTGCAGAACGCCATGACCGGCCATTACCGATCGGTGTTCGACGTGGAGCTCGACAAGCCCGGCACGTGGAAGGTCGGCACGCAGATGACGGGCGTGATGGGCAGCTTCACCGTCGACGGCGTGGAAAAGCGCGTCGGCAGCCGGGGCGGTCCGCTGCGGCCGGGCCAGCCCGCGCCGCTGACCGTCGCCGACATCCCGGCGAACGCCACGAACGTGAAGCTGTTCGAGATGGCGGCGCGCAACGAGGTGTTCCTCACCGCTGGGGCGCCGACCACCACCGTGTTCGCGCCGACGGGCAAGGGGCTGGAATTCGTGCCGGTCACACACCCCGACGAACTCGTCGCGGGTCAGCCGGCCCGGTTCCGCTTCCTGATCGACGGCAAGCCGGCGCCGGGGCTGAAGGTGACGGTGATCCCCGGCGGCAAACGCTACCGCGATGCCGAGGGGGGGATGGACCTGACGACGGGCGCCGACGGCGTGGTGAGCGTCATTTGGCCGGGCGCCGGCATGTACTGGCTGAACGCCGCCGCGAATGACGCGAAGACCAGCGCCCCGCGCGCGACCGAACGGCGGATGAGCTATGCCACGACGCTGGAGGTGATGACGCCGTGATCCGCCGCGTGTGAGGATCGCGTTGCCCGCGACGATCGCGCCCACGGCGCTCGTCGGGTGCGATCCGGACGCCGCGGTGACCGCGCTGGGCGGCGAGACGATGGGCACCCGGTGGAACGTGCGGCTGGTGGCGCCCGCCGGGTGCGATCCGGCGGCGGTACGCGCGGCGATCGTCGCACGGCTGGACGCGATCGTCGCGGCGATGAGCCATTGGGAGCCGGGCTCGCTGCTGAGCCGGTTCAACCGGCAGGCGGCGGGCGGCTGGACGCGGCTGCCGCCCGACTTTCTGCGGGTGATGACGCAGGGGCTGGCGATCGCCGCGGCGACGCACGGCGCGTTCGATCCGGCGATCGGGCAGCTGGTCGATCTCTGGGGCTTCGGGCCGGTGCCGGTGGCTGGGCCGCCGGCCGGTGACAGGATCGCGGCGGCGCGCGCTTCGTCGGGCTGGCGGCGGCTGACGCTGGCGGACGGATGGCTGCGCCAGCCCGGCGGGCTGGGGCTCGATCTGTCGGGGATCGCCAAGGGCCATGCGGTGGATGCGGTGGCCGATCTGCTGGCGACGATGGGCGTGACGGATGCGCTGGTCGAGATCGGCGGCGAGCTGGTGGGGCGCGGCGTTCGCCCGGACGGCCAGCCCTGGTGGGTCGATCTGGAGGTGCCGCCGGGCACCGACATCGCGCCCTTGCGCATTGCGCTCCATGGTCTCGCGGTGGCGACTTCGGGCGATTATGTCCGTGGCGCCCACACGCTCGATCCGCGCACGGGGCGTCCGATCGCGAACGGCGTGGTCGCCGCCAGCGTCGTCCACGCCTCCGCGCTGGTGGCGGACGCCTGGGCGACCGCGCTCTGCGTGGCGGGTCCGGCGGCGGGGCTGGCGCTGGCGCGGAATGCCGAAATCGCGGGCCGGATCGTGGCCATGTACGACGGCGAGGCGCGCGAGTATCTCAGCCCTGCGCTGGCCGCGATGCTCGCCGACGATTGATGCCCGCGCGCTTGCATCCCTCGCCGCCGTATAATACCGTATACCAATCGAACGATAACGGGGTGATATGATGACGGCAACGACGGCGCTGTGGACCGGGGTCTATCCTGCGGCGACGACGCAGTTCGCGGAAAGCGGCGCGATCGACCATGACGCGACGCAGCGCGTGCAGACCGCTTTGGTCGACGACGGTGTCACCGGGCTGATCCTGCTCGGCACCTGCGGCGAGAACAACTCGCTGGAGCCCGACGAGAAGCGCGCGGTGCTGAAGGGCGCGGTCGAGGCGGTCGGTGGCCGCGTGCCGCTGGTCGCGGGCGTCTCCGAGATGACGACGGAGCGCGCGATCGCCTATGCCCGCGATGCCGAGGCGATCGGCGTGGATGCGCTGATGGTGCTGCCCGCGATGGTCTATGTGCCGCGGCCCGAGGAGCTGACCGCGCATTTCCGCGCGATTGCCAGCGCCACCGGGCTGCCGATCATGCTCTACAACAATCCGCCGGCCTACCGCGTCAACATCGACTATGCGACGCTCGATGCGCTGGCCGACCTGCCGAACATCGTCGCGGTAAAGGAAAGCGCGCCCGATCCGCGCCGCTTCACCGACATGATAAACCGCTATGGCGACCGGTTCAGCGTGATGGCCGGGCTGGACGATATCGCGCTCGAGGGCCTGTTGCTGGGCGCCAGCGGCTGGGTCTCGGGGCTGACGAGCGCCTTTCCGGTCGAGTCGGTGCGGCTGGTGGCGGCGGTGGCCGAGGGCAAATGGGAGGAGGCGCGCGCGATCTATCGCTGGTTCATGCCGCTGCTCCACCTCGATGCCGAACATGATCTGGTGCAGTCGATCAAGCTGGCCGAGACGATCATGGGCCGCGGCACCGAGCGCGTGCGCATGCCGCGCATGCCGCTGACGGGGGCGCGCCGCGCCGAGGTGATCGCCTGGGTCGAGCGTTGCGCCGAAACGCAGCCCAGCAAGCGCGCGCTCGCCGACGCCTGATGCGGCACAGCTTCTTCTGCATCGACGGCCACACCGCGGGAAACCCGGTGCGGCTCGTCGCGGGCGGGGCGCCGCTGCTGCGCGGCGCGAACATGGGCGAGCGCCGCGCGGATTTCCTCGAACGCTTCGACTGGATCCGCACCGGCCTGTGCTTCGAGCCGCGCGGGCATGACATGATGTCGGGCGGGTTCCTCTATCCGCCGACGCGCGACGATGCCGATTGCGGCATCCTGTTCATCGAGACGAGCGGTTGCCTGCCGATGTGCGGACACGGCACGATCGGCATGGTGACCTTCGCGCTGGAGAACGGCCTCGTCACCCCGCGCGAACCCGGCCGGCTGCGGATCGAGGTGCCAGCGGGCGTGATCGACGTCACCTACCAGACCGAAGGCGACCGCGTGCGCGCGGTGCGCATCCGCAACGTGCCCGCCTATGTCGCGGCCACCGGCATCGCGATCGACGTGCCGGGCTTCGGGCCGCTGACGATCGACGTGTCCTATGGCGGCAATTATTACGCGATCGTCGAGCCGCAGGGCGCCTATGCCGGGCTCGATACGCTTGGCGCCTCGCGGATCGTCGAGTTGAGCCGCACGGTGCGCGCGCTGGTGCAGGCGGCGTACGAACCCGCCCACCCGCTGGACGACCGGATCCGCGGCGTTACGCATGTGCTGTGGGCCGATGTGCCGCGCGGCGAGGGGGCGGACGGGCGCAACGCGGTCTTCTATGGCGAACGCGCGATCGATCGCAGCCCGTGCGGCACGGGCACTTCGGCGCGGCTCGCGCATCTCGTGGCGCAAGGGCGGCTCGCGGTGGGCGACGCCTTCGTGCACGAAAGCTATATCGGCAGCCGTTTCGTCGGGCGCGTCGAAGCGGCGGTGGACGTGGGCGGCATTCCCGGTATCGTGCCCTCGATCGAGGGATCGGCGATCGCGACGGGGTTCAACACCATCTGGATCGATCGCGCGGATCCCTTCTGGGCGGGATTCACCGTCGTCTGATTGCAGGGGGAACGACCATGGCGATGTGGGGACCGATCAAGCCGATCGGCGGGGCGGCGGCGCCCGATGCGGCGCACCGGTTGCGCCAGACGCTGAGCTGGCCGCACCTCATCGCGCTGGGCGTCGGCGCGATCGTCGGCACCGGCATCTACACGCTGACCGGGGTAGGCGCCGAGCGCGCGGGGCCCGCGGTGATCCTGGCCTTCGCCATCGCCGGCGCGGTGTGCGCCTGCGCGGCGCTCGCCTATGCCGAACTCGCGACCGCGATTCCAGCGGCGGGCAGCGCCTATACCTATACCTATAGCGTGATCGGCGAGACGCTCGCCTGGGTGGTCGGGTGGAGCCTGATCCTCGAATATTCGCTCGCCTGTTCGACGGTGGCGGTCGGCTGGTCGGGCTATCTGGTCGGCTGGCTGCAATCGGCCGGGCTCGATCTGCCGCATGCGCTGCTTGCGGGCCCGCATGCCGGCGGCATCGTCAACCTGCCGGCCGTGCTGGTGTCGCTCGCGATCGCGGGGATGCTGATGCTCGGCACGCGCGAAAGCGCGACGCTCAACATCGTGCTCGTCGTCATCAAGCTGGTCGCGCTCGCCGCGTTCGTCGCCATCGCGCTGCCGGGCTTCCACGCGGCCAACCTCCACCCGTTCATGCCCTACGGCTTCGGAAGCCATGTGATCGGCGGCGAGACGCGCGGCGTGATGGCGGCGGCGGCGATCGTGTTCTTCGCCTTTTACGGCTTCGATGCGGTGGCGACTTCGGCCGAGGAGGCGCGCAATCCGGGGCGCGACCTGACGATCGGCATCGTCGGGTCGATGGCGCTCTGCACCACCATCTACATCCTCGTCGCGGTCGCCGCGATCGGCGCGATGTCGTACACCACGCTCGGCGGATCGCCCGAGCCGCTGGCGCTGGTGCTGCGCACGCTCGGTCATCCCGGCGCCTCCTATCTGGTGGCGGGCGCCGCACTGGTGGCGCTGCCCTCGGTCATCCTGGTGATGATGTACGGGCAGAGCCGCGTGTTCTTCGTGATGGCGCGCGACGGGCTGCTGCCGCGCGTGCTGTCCAAAGTGTCGCCGCGGACCGGCGCGCCGGTGCTCATCACCGGCATCACCGGCCTGTTCGTCGCCGCGGTCGCGGGGTTCTTCCGCCTCGACGAGATCGCCGAGCTCGCCAATGCCGGCACGCTGATCGCGTTCATCGCGGTGGCCGCCTGCATGATGATCCTGCGCCGCCGAGCGCCGGACCTGAAGCGCGTGTTCCGCTGCCCGGCGCCGTTCGTCGTCGGCACGCTCGCAATCCTCGGCTGCCTCTATCTGCTGGTCAGCCTGCCCGAGAAGACTTTGGTGCGCTTCGTGCTGTGGAACGCGATCGGGCTGGTGGCCTATCTGGCCTATGGCCGCCGGCACAGCCTGCTCGCTCCGGGGCGCTAGCCCCGGAGCTGGCGGCGCAGATCCTCCAGCGTCGCCTGGATATGTGCGCTGGCCAACTGCTTGGCACGCGCGCCGTCCGCCGCGATCCAGGCATCGAGCAGCACCTGATGTTCCGCATGCGCGCGGTGCTCGCGCCCGGCGGGCTCGAGATGCTTCTGGACATAGCGTTCGGACAGCACCTGCAGCCGCTCGATCAGTTGCGTGGTGAGCAGACGATGGCCGGGGCGGACGAGCGCCATGTGGAAATCGCGGTTGCGCGCGGCGACATGGTCGAGATGGTCGGCTGCGGCGATGTCGAGCGCGGTCAGCGCGTCGCGCGCCGCCTGGCGTTCCTCGTCGGTGGCCGCGACCGCCGCCATCGCCACCGCCTCGGGCTCGATCGACAGCCGCAGTGCGAAGATCTCCTCGGCTTCCTCCGCGGACATCGGCCGGACGAAATAGCCGCGATTGGCGTGGTTGAAGAGCAGCCCTTCATGCTCCAGCCGGCCCAGCGCCTCGCGCAGCGGAATCTTGCTGACGCCCAGTTCGTTGGCCAGCGCATCCTGTCGGATCGGCTGGTCGGTCAACAATTTGCCCGATACGATCCGCTCGCGAACGATGGTAAAGATCTGGTCGGAAAGCGTCCGAACGACGATGCTCATGGGCAGGCGATACTCCGAGTAGACCCGTCAGTTTAGCGTATCGCGCCGCGCCGCGACACTCCCTGGCAGCATAATAGTCGCATAGGGTTGCGTGTCCATATCGTATACGATAGCCGCCGCGATCGAGGATCGTGCATGACCGGACGGGTGACCATCATCGGCGGGGGCGTCGTCGGGCTGTGCAGCGGCCTGGCGCTGGCACGCGACCGCTGGAACGTCCGGATCGTCGATGCGGGCCATGACGACGACGCGGCGGCATCCTGGGGCAATGCGGGCCATATCGCGATCGAGCAGGTCGCGCCGCTCGCCTCCTGGCCGATGATCCGCTCCGCGCCCGGCCGGCTGTTCGTGCGCGGCGGGGCGCTCGCGCTGCCGCCGCGGCAGATCGGGTGGTGGCTGCCCTTCGCGCTGCGCATGGCGCACGCAGCCGCGCCGGCGCGTTTCGCCGGGGGGCGCGATGCGCTGAAGACGCTGATGGCGGAGGCGGTACCCGCATGGCGTGCCCTGGTGGCCGGGCTGGGCGCGACCGACCTGCTGCGCGAGGACGGGCATTTCGTCGCCTGGGGCGATCCGGCCACCGCCGCGCACGGCCGGGCGGGCTGGGCGGCGGCGGATACGGGCACCGCGCGGTTCCGCGATGCCGATGTCGACGAACGCGCGCTGCTCCGCCGGATCGGGGGTGCCGCGGGTGCGATTCGCTTCGAGAACAGCGCCCAGGTCACGGATCTCCGCCGCCTGCGCGCGGCGTTGCGCGCTGGCATCGTGGCGGCGGGGGGCACGATCACCGGCGGCCGGGCCTCGCTCGCGCTGGAGGACGGACGCGCGATCGTGACGGTCGATGGCGAGCGGGTCGAGAGCGAGCGCGTGCTGGTCGCGGGCGGTGCCCGGTCGGGCGGGCTGCTCGCGCCGATCGGCCACCGCGTGCCGATCGTGGGGGAGCGCGGCTATCATCTGCGCAGCGCCGATCACGATTGGCCCGCGGGGCTGCCGCCGGTGGCGTTCGAGGATCGGTCGCTGATCGTGACACGCTACGACGATTGCGTGCAGGTCGCGAGTTTTGTCGAGCCGGGCGATCCCGATGCGCCGCCCGATCCGGCGAAATGGGCACGACTCGAAGCGCGGATCGCCGAACTCGGCCTGCCGATCCGCGCGCCGTTCACGCGCTGGATGGGCGCGCGGCCGACCTTGCCCGATTACCGCCCCGCGATCGGCCTCAGCCGCCGCGCGGGCAACCTCGCTTATGCTTTCGGCCATCAGCATCTGGGACTGACGCTCGCCCCCACCACCGCGCAGATCGTCGCGGCGCTCATGGCCGGCCGGCCGACCATCCCGCTCGCCGCGTTCGACGTGGAGCGTTTTGCCAGAGGAGATCGCGCATGACCATCGGGGGATCGACCGCAGAGGCGGAACTGGCGGCGCTGTCGCCCTGGACCCACCGGGCGCCGCCGATCGCGCGCGCGGAATATGACGCCCGTATCGCGCGCGCGCGTGCCCTGATGGCGGACGCCGGGGTGGAGGCGCTGATCGTCGGGGCAGGGGCCAGCCTGCGCTATTTCACCGGCGTGCCATGGGGGGCGAGCGAGCGGCTGGTCGCGATGCTGTTGCCGCCCACCGGCGATCCCGTGCTGGTCTGCCCCGCGTTCGAACGCGGCACGCTGGAGGCGGATCTGGCGATCGCGGCGGACCTGCGGCTGTGGCAGGAGGACGCGGATCCCCATGCCCTGGTGGCCGATGCGCTGGCGAGATGGGGTGTGCGCCGGCTCGCGGTCGATCCCGCGCTGTCGTTCCAGGCCGGCGAGCGGCTGCGCGCGGCGGCCTCGGGCGTCGAACTGCGCGACGGCGCGCGGGTGATCGACGGCTGCCGGATGCGCAAGTCGCCCGCCGAGATCGCGCTGCTCGCGCAGGCCAAGGCGATGACGCTGGAGGTGCAGCGCCGCGCCGCGCGGATCATGGCGCCGGGCATCGCCGCGAGCGACGTGGTGCGCTTCATCGATGCCGCGCACCGAGCGCTGGGCGCGGCGGGCTCGAGCTTCTGCATCGTCCAGTTCGGCCGCGCGACGGCGTTTCCGCACGGCCTGCCCGGCGAACAATATCTGGCGGAGGGCGAGCTGGTGCTCGTCGATACCGGCTGCCTGGTCGAAGGCTATCATTCGGACATCACGCGCACCTATGCGTTCGGCACGGTCGAACCCGAGGTGCACGCGATCTGGGCGCGGGAAAAGGCTGCGCAAGCCGCCGCGTTCGCGGCCGCACGGCCGGGCGTGCCGTGCGAGGCGGTGGATGCCGCGGCGCGTGCGGTGCTGGTGGAGGCGGGCCTCGGCCCGGATTACCGCCTGCCCGGGCTGCCGCACCGGACCGGCCACGGGATCGGGCTATCGATCCACGAACCCGCCTATCTGGTGCGCGGCGATACTACGCCTCTCGAGACTGGCATGTGCTTTTCGAACGAGCCGATGATCGTCGTGCCCGATCGGTTCGGCGTGCGGCTGGAGGATCATTTCCACATGACCGCGGACGGCCCCGTCTGGTTCACCGAGCCGCAGCCCGCGATGGACCGGCCGTTCGGCTAGGGCCTGATGACGTTAGCTTGACCGGATCGGGGTAACGTCATCAAACCCTGGGGCTCGTCACTCCTCGTCGGGATAGGGGCCCTTGCCGCCCTCGGCGATGAAGCGGTCGATCCGCGCAGTGACGAGCGGCAGCGGCACCGAGCCGAGTTGCAGCACGGTATCGTGAAAGGCCCGGATGTTGAACTTCGCGCCCAGCGCCTTTTCCGCCTTCGCGCGCGCCTGCACGATCGCCATCTCGCCCAGATAATAGCTGAGCGCCTGACCCGGCCACGCGATGTAGCGATCCACCTCGGTCTCGATCTCGTGATCGGCGAGCGCGGTGTTGTCGTGGAGATAGGCCTGCGCCTGGGCGCGCGTCCAGCCCATGGTGTGGATGCCGGTATCGACCACCAGCCGCGCCGCGCGCCACGCCTGATAGCTCAGCATGCCGAACCGGTCATAGGGCGTCTCGTACATGCCCATCTGGTCGCCCAGCCGTTCGCAATAGAGCGCCCAACCTTCGCCATAGGCCGAGATATAGCTGTCCTGCCGGAACGCGGGCAGATCCTTGTTCTCGGCGGCCAGCGGCATCTGGAAGGCGTGACCGGGCGCGCTTTCGTGCAGCGTCAGCGCGGGCAGCGCATAGAGCGCGCGCGATTTCAGATCATAGGTGTTGACCAGATAGATGCCGGGCCCCCCGCGCCCGCTGGTGTAGAAAGGCGCGATCTCGGCGGGCACCGGCTTGATCGCGAAGCGGCTGCGCGGCAGGTGGCCGAACCAGTCCTTGGCCTTGCCGTCGAACGTCTTGGCGATCCAGGCGGCGCGGTTGAGCAGATCCTGCGGGCTGGTGGCATAGAAGCGCGGGTCGGTGCGCAGATAGGTAAGGAACGCGGGCAGGTCGCCTTCGAACCGCACCGCGCGCATCACCGCGAGCATCTCGTCGTGGAGATGCGCGACTTCGCTGAGGCCGATCGCGTGGATCTGCGCCGGGGTGAGATCCACCGTGGCGAATTCGGCGATCTTGGACTGGTAATAGGCGCGGCCGTCGGGCAGCGCGTCGGCGCCCAGCGCCACGGTCGCGTGCGGGATATACTCGGTGCGCAGGAAGGCGAGCAGCGGCCGGTGCGCCGGGATCACGTCGTTCGCGATCGCGGCCTTGCCTGCGGCGCGCAACTCGGCCTGTGTGGCGGCGGGGATCGCGGCGGGCATGGTCACGAACGGCGCATAATAGGGGTTCGCCTCGATCGTGGGCGCATCGACCATCGCCGCCACGCCCGCGTCGCGGCCCGTGAGCGTCACGCGCGGCGGGGTGAAACCGCGTGCGAGCCCGGCGCGCATATTGGCGATCTGCTGCGCGAAATAGCGCGGCATGTCGTGCAGCATCGACAGATAGCTGCGATAATCCTGCTCGGTGCGCAGCCGCCCGCGCGCGCTTTCCGCCACGTCGCTCCAGAAGCTGCTGTCGGCGTTCAGCGGCTTTTCGTAATCGCGGAACCGCTGCGCGGCGAGCAGCGTGGCGATCTGGTTGCGATAGACGACCAGATCGTCGCGTGCGGCCGGCGACAGATCGGCGGGCGCGATCCGGGCGAGCTGGGCGTCGACCTCGGCCCAGGTCTTCAGCCGTTCGGCCTGCGCCGCGGGACCTTCGTCGGGCAGATGCGCCGCGACATGGTCGCCGCTATCCTCGTTGTCGGCCATCTGGCGTTTCCGCCAGGCCCATTCCTTGGTGTAGATCGCGCGGAATCGCCGATTGGCATCGGTCTCGGCGGCGCGGGCGGGCGCGGACCCGATCGACAGCCCGGCCAGGGCGAGCGTGAGCAGCAATCCGGGGGTCGATCGGCGCATGGCGGTTCCTCATGGGTCGGTTCGTCAGGTTCGTGTCGCCAGCGGCAGCATCGCCGGCACCAGCCCGTCGGCTTGTGCCACCAGCCGGATCGTACCGCCATGGTCGCCCGCCTGGACGAGCGCCATGCACAGCCCGTTGAACGCGGATCGTGCGGTCGCATGATCGGGTTCGAGGCTGCGCGGATCGCCATTGCCGACGCCCAGCAGCCGCGCGTCGCCCGATAGCGCGAAGCGGACCCGGTTCGATGCGGTCGGAACTTCGCGGCCCTGTGCATCGACGATCGCGGTGCGCACCACGGCGACGTCGCCGGGCGCGAGCACGCGCCGGTCGCTCGACACCGCCACCGCATGCGCCGGCCCGGTCGTCTCGCGGCGCGCGGTTGTCACATGGCGGCCGTCCTGGAAGCCGCGGGCCTCGATCGCGCCGGGCGCATAGGGGACGGACCATTCGAGATGGCGGTTGCGCACCACCGGCTTGCGGCCGACGCTGACGCCGTTCACCAGCAGCTCGACCGCCTCCAGGTTGCTGTGCACCCACACCGATACGGGTTTGCCCTCGCGCCCCGCCCAGTTCCAGTGCGGGAAGAGGTGAAGCACCGGCGCGTCGCCCCACCAGGCGCGGTAATACCAGTAATCGTCCTTGGGAAAGCCGCAGCTGTCCAGCTGGCCGAAATTGGATGCGTTGCTCGGCCAGCGGTCGAACGGCGTCGGCTCGCCCTTGTAATCGAAGCCGGTCCAGACGAACCCGCCGGCGATGAACGGCCGTTCGGCATAGAAGGTCCACCAGCGTTCGGCGGTGCTCGCCCAGCGCGGGAATTCGGCGTCATAGGCGGGAACGAGCTGCGCCGCATCGTCGCGCGCATAGGCGCCGCGCGTCATCACCGTGCTGGCGGTCTCGGTGCCGATCGTCGGCTGGCGGGGGTGCGACGCGTGGAAGGCGTCGATCTCGCCCAGATAATAGTTGAAGCCGACGACATCGAGCACGTCGCTTGCACCCTTGCCGAACTGTCCGTTCATCGCTTCGGTCACCAGCCGTGTGCCGTCGAGTGTGTTCACCCGGCGCTTCATCGTGGTGGCGATGCGCGCGCCGGTGGGCGTGCCGCGGTGAATCTCCTCGTTGCCGATGCTCCACAGGAACACGCATGGATGGTTGCGGTCGCGCCGCACCATGCGTTCCAGCTGACTCATTCCCTCCGCATCGCTCGACATCTGCCGGGTCTCGTCGAGGACGAGGATGCCCATCCGGTCGCAGGCGTCGAGAATGGCGGGGGCGGGCGGATGATGCGTCGAACGATAGGCGTTCGATCCCATCGCCTTCAATCGCTCCAGCCGCCAGACGTGCAGGCTGTCGGGCACCGCGAAGCCGACGCCGGCATGATCCTGATGGTTGCACGTTCCCTTGACGACGGTGTGGACGCCGTTGAGGAACAGCCCGCGATCGGGATCGAAGACGATCGTGCGGATGCCGAACACCGTCTCGTCGCGGTCGACCACGCGGCCGCCGATCAGGATCTCGCTGACGAGCCGGTGGCAATGCGGCGTTTCGAGCGACCACAAAGCGGGCTCCGCGAGAAGCGTGGTCTGTGCGACGGTCGCCGCACCCCAGGCGGGCAGCGCCACCGGATCGACGCACCGCGCCCGTTCCACGCCATCGGGGCCGAGCAGGATCGAGCGGAGCGCCGCCGTCGCGGCCGGACCGTCATTGTCGATCTCGGTCGCGATGCGGATCTGCGCGCCGGCGGGCGTCACCGTGGTGCGCACCGCCGCACCCCATTGGCGGACATGCGTGGGCGCGGTCTTCACAAGGCGGACATGACGGTAGAGACCGGCGCCCTCGTACGACCAGGCCTCGCCCAGGCTCATGTCGCAGCGCAGGACGAGGATATTGGGTTCGCCGGGCTTGGCGAAATCGGTGATGTCGATGCGGAACGGCGCATAGCCGCTCTCGTTCGATCCCACGACGAAGCCGTTCAGCATCACCAGGCAATCGCGCGAGACGCCGTCGAATTCGAGCGACAGCCGCCGCCCGGCATCGGCCGCCTCGATCGCGATCGGCCGGCGATACCAGCCGACGCTGGTGGCGGGCCAGAGCCGGCCGAGCGGCTTATACCCCTGCGCGGCACCGGCCTTGTCCGCGTCGCTGCCGGGGGCTCCCGAGCGGGCGAAGGGCAGATCGACCGCCCAGTCGTGCGGCAGGTCCACCGCCTGCCAGCCGGCATCGTCGAAGCCGATCGTGGCCGCGGGCGTGCCGACATCGCCCGATTTGCCATAGGTGTCGTGGCTGGCGCCGAAGCCGAAATCCTGCGCCGGATCGCAGGCATGGCCGAGATGGAAGCGCCATCCGCGATCGAGCGGCACGATCGTCCGGGGCGATGGGGCGGCGCGAGGCACCGTCGCCCCCGCCGCCCCTTCGCCGCTGCCGAGCGCAGCGCCACAGGATGCCAGCGCCGCGCCCTTCAACAGACCGCGGCGCCCGATCCCGTGCCGCATCAGAAGCTCAGCGTTCCGCCGATGAACAGATACCGGCCGACGACGTCGTACACGCCCGGATAGGTGTTGCCGTTGCCGAACGATGCGAGCGAGCCGGCCGCGATCGCGGGAGGATCCTTGTCGAGCATGTTGTTCATGCCCGCATGCAGCGACAGCCGCTTGCCCACCGCGATCGTCCCCGCCAGATCGAAATAATCATAGGTCGGGATTCGGGCGTTGATCGTGTTCTGCGAACCGTCGTTGAGCTGGGCCTGCGACGACAGGCTCGACAGCCCCGCCGCACCGAAGTGCCGCCACGACAGCGATGCGGTGATGCCATTGGGCGCCAGCCATGTCGCACGGGCGACGTGACGCCAGATCGGGTTCGGCTGGCCGCAGCTGAAGCCGTAAAGCCCCTTGCAGTCATAGGAACCCTGGCCCGGCAGCGGTTCTGACACCGAACTGGCGAGCCAGGTGCCGACCATGTTGAGGTTCACCTTGCCCAGATTGCCGATCCCCACCGTATAGTCGGCGTTGACGTCGATGCCCGATGTCTGGAGGTAGCCGGTGTTGAACGTCGTGGAAACGACATAGCCGTTCGCGCCGTAGAGCTGGCCGTTCTGCGGATCGCGGTGGAACAGGCTGCAATAATAGGCGACGCCTCCTGTCAGGCACTGGCTGATGATGAGATCGGCCGGCACCGAGCTGATATAGCCGTTCACCTTGATGTTGAAATAATCCACCGTGAGGGTGAAGTTGCGGACCATCCGCGGCGTGAGCACGATGCCGGCCGTGTAGGTGTCGGCCTTTTCGGGCTTCACGTTGATGTTGCCCCCGTAAAGCGCGCTGCACGTATCGGCCGGGCAATCGAAGATCGATCCGGCGTTATACTGCGCTGCGGTCACGCCGCTCGCCTGACACGCGGCCAGCGAGGGCCGCTTGGCGCTATTGCCCGCGCACGGATCCTGCGCCGAGACGTTGCCGACGCTCTGCGATCCGAACAATTCGCCGACCTGCGGCGCGCGGAAGGCGCGGTTGTAGCTGGCGCGGAGCCGGATATCGCTGACCGGCTGCCAGCTCAGCTCGCCCTTGTAGGTGAAGGCGTCGTACGAGGAATGGAGGCCCGTCGAGTTCTGCCGGTTGTCATAGGTCGAATAGCGTACGCCGCCGTTGATCGTCAGCGCCTTGAAGAACGGCTTGTCCTGAACGATCGGCACCTCGAGTTCGCCGTAACCCTCGGTCGCGGCGATGATGCCATCGGCGTTGGTGGTGCCGTTCTGGATCGCGATCGCATCACCGGTGAACAGCAGCGTCTCGCGGCGTCGCTCGGCGCCGATCGCGATGCCCAGGCCCTGCGTGGCCCAGGGGCTGGTGATCCCGAGCTTGCCCAGATCCCCGCTGAGCGTCCCGGCGATCACCTGCTGCGAATTGCGCCCCATCGTGTTGCTCGGCGAGAACAGATATTGCGCCGCTGCCGCCGACAATCCGCCATATTGGAATACGTTGGCGGGCACGCATGCCGGATCGCTGCCGTCCACCACCGATTGGCAGGTAGGCACGCCGTTCACATTGACGACGTTCAGCGCCTTCTGCGCCTTCACATTGTCGACGTTGTTGAGATAGGTTTCGTCGTAGCGGACGAGCGAATAGAGATAGCTGACGTCGTAGGAAAAGCCGCTGCCCAGATCGCCGCGGACGCCGGCGGTGTAACGGAAGTCGTTGTGGCGCAGATAATCGCGGCGCGGCGGGATCCCGTTGCCCGAAAGCCGGTAACCGATCTCGACGGTCGACTGCGTCGCCGTGCCCGCGTTGGCGCCGCACAGCGTGGTCGCCTGGCTCGCACTCAGCAGCGGGTTGTTGCACCCGATCTGGAATTGCGTGCCGAGAAACAGCGCGGACGGTGCGACCTGCGAGAAGCTGTGATCGCGCATGTACATGAAGCTTCCATAAGCCTCGGCGATGGGCGCGATCTGGAACTTGGCGAAGGCGCCGGCGGTGATGCGCTGGTCGGAACGCTGGAAATAGTTGGTCGGCGAGTAGTTATACGCGAACTGGCTGGCGTTGTAGGGCACCCATGTCTTCGTCCCGTCCATCGTGTTCGTCACGCGGGTGCCGGCGTTCGGCCCGGTGCGCAGGTTGAACGTACCGTAAGGCGTGTTGCTCGAACCGCCGCAGGACAGGTTGGTTGCCGCATCGTCGGCATTCTGGAGCGCGCAGGCCGACACGTCGCGATCGGACTGGAGGATCGGATTGAAATGCCGGTAGCCGGCATAGGCGGTGATGTTGCCGCGGCCATCGGCGAAATTCTTCCCGCCTGCGATGTTCACGTCGAGCTTGCCGCCGTCGACCGTGTGGCTGGCCGCATTGGCGAACCCGCGCTGCGAGATGATGTTGCGGATGTAGCTGTTGCCGTTGGTGTGATCGTCGATGCTGTTCTGAACGTCGAGGCGCAGGCCATCGAGATTGTCGCGAAGCACGAAGTTGACCACGCCCGACAAGGCGTCGGAGCCATAGACCGCCGAGGCGCCCCCGGTGACGACGTCGATCCGCTCGATCAGTGCCGAAGGCACGAAGTTGATGTCCACAGCCTGCTGCGGCAGCATGCGCTGGCCGTTGATGAGCGTCAGCACGCGGTTGGAGCCGAGATTGCGCAGATTGACGTTGGCGGTGCCGTCCGAACCGTTCGAGACGTTTTCGTTCGCATCGGCGGTGAACTGCGGCAGCCGGTTCAGCACGCTTTCGACGGTGGTCGCGCCCTGCAGTTTGATCTCGGCGGCGCTCACTGCGGTCAGCGGGCTGTTGCTGGCGAGATCGGGGCGGCGGATGCGCGTGCCGGTCACCACCACGTCGTCGGCGGGCGCGGTCGCCTGGGTCTGGTCGACGGGCAGCGTCGGCGGCGTGTCCTGCGCATAGGCCGCGGACGAGAGCAGCGCAGCGACGGCGGCACCGATGGCGGTGGTCGTACGCGCACGCATGGCGATCGCATTGTTCATTCAGTCCCCCTTTGGCTTATGCCCATTTTCTGTCGGACAAAGCAGCACCTGGGACATGAAATGTCAAATATAATATACGATGTATGATCGATTGGTTGCGGGCGTGTGACATCCGCGCCGGATGGGGTGGCGGACGACGCCTGTGCGCCGTCCGCTCCCAACCTTTTTACATCTTCACCGTCGCCTCGAGGCCGAAGGTGCGCGGCGCATTGAAATTGCCGTAATCGCCGAGGATGTTGTTCACGCTGCTGGTCGTGGTGCCGGCGGCGGGCAGGGCGCCCAGGCTGTTCGACGGGTCGCGGCGATAGACGTGCTGCTCGTCGAAGATGTTGCGCGTCCAGAGCGACACGGTCAGCTTGGCGCCTGCGCGGCCGAGATCGAAATTGGCGATGGACAGGCGCCCGTTCACCAGCGTCGATGCGTCGTTGTGCGTCGCGAACTGGTCGAACGCCTGGGTCGACTGGCTGTAATTCGCATCCAGGTGCAGCTTCAGGTCGAAGCCGTCGAACGGCCGCGTATAGTCGAGCGCCGCGCTGGCCGCGTTGCGCGGGGTGAACACGATATAGACGTTCTGCACATAGCCGGTGAACGGGTTCAGCACCGGCGGGATCTTCGTGTAGGTATAGGCATAGGAGCCGGTCAGCGTCAGGCCCTCGACCGGGTTGACGGTCAGATCGGCCTCGACGCCGCGGATCTTGGTGATGCCGGGGGCATTGATCGTCTCGATCGTGTTGCGGTTCGATCCGGTGATCGCATCGAACGACACCGAACTGAAATCGACCTGGCTGCCCTTGCGGTCCATGATGTAGCCCGCAAGGTTCAGGCGGACGTGATGATCGAGAAATTCGGTCTTCGCGCCGATCTCATAGGCCTTCACCGTTTCCGGGCCGAACTGGCGGTACGTCACCGACCGCGAGCTGGCGCCGCCGGCGCGGTAACCGGTCGAATATTTGCCGTAGAGATTGATCCCCGGCGCGGCGTCGAACGCGACGATCGCCAGCGGATCGAAACGGCTGGTCTTTTCCGCATAGGTGTAGGGGCGGGCGATGTTGTTGACGATGTAGAGGCTGCCGTTCTTGTCGTCATGCGTGAAGCGGCCGCCGACCGTCACGTGCAGCGCATCGTCGAGCACGCCGGGCGTATAGGTGCCCTGGCCGAAGGCGGCATAGCTGCGCGAGCCGGCGGTGCTGGCGCGGTCGATCGAGCGACAGCCGGGCTGCGATCCGAAGCCGGCCGAGCCGCGGCACGGATCGAGCACGGTGACGAGCGTGCGCGTGGCATCGAACGCGTTGGAATTGGGCGTCGCGGCATCGTCGCTGGCGCGTTCCTGGAAATAATAGAGGCCCGCGGCATAATCGAACTGCGGCACGCTGCCGACCGCCTGGAATTCCTGGCTGAACTGATGCTGGTAGAGATCGGCCAGGCTGTAGCGGCTGAAGTTGCAGCCCGTGCCCGTGCAGTTGGCGGCGACGACCGGCGGACGATGCGCGCCGCCGCTGTTGTCGTACTGGACCGAGCTGACGGTGCGATAGGCGGTGATCGAGCGGAATTCGATCCAGGGCGCCGCCTGATAGCTCAGATGAAGCGAAACGCCGCGGGTCTTGTCGACGCTCGGCTGCTGCGGAACGCCGATATCGGCAACGTCCATGCGCGACGTGCCGTTCACCTGGATCAGCGGCGACAGCGTCTTGACGGTGCCGGTGAAGGCGGTGGGCGACGTGCCGGGCAGCACGCAATTGGGGGTGGCCGCAGCGGCGCCGGCGGCGCAGCCATTGGGGTTGTAGTTCAGGAGCTGGCTGTAGAAGGCGCTGTTCGCGTCATAACCCGCGTCGAACGCGAAATCGGCGGTGAAATGGTCGATCGGCTTCCAGCGCACCGCGACGCGGCCGCCGCGGCGATCGAAGTAATTCCAGCCGGTCTGCCCCGCGAGCGGGTTCTTCGTGGTCGGGCCCTGATATTGAACGACGCCGTCCACCTTGATGCTGATATTGTTCTTTTCCGGCAGATCGATGTGCAGATCGCCGTTATAGCCGCCGTAATTGCTGATCCCGCCGGTCGCGCGCAGGTCGAACACGCCCGACGGCGCCTTGGTCACGATGCTGAGCGCGCCGCCTTCGGTGTTGCGGCCGAACAACGTGCCCTGCGGGCCCTTCAACACCTCGATGCGGTCGACGTCGAACAGGGCGGCGTTCAGGCCGTGCTGACGGCCGAGATAGACGCCGTCGATATAGATGCCGACGCCCTGTTCGCGCGCGGGCTGGTTGGCGTCGAGCGGCACGATGCCGCGGATGCCGACGGTGAGCGCGGTCTGGCGCGCCTCGAACGTCGCGACGCGCAGCGACGGCACCGCGCCGTCGGCGAGGTCGTAGAGGCTCTGGACGTGCCGGTCCGCCAGCGCCTGGCTGCTCAGCACCGCGATCGCGATCGGCGTCTTTTGCAGGTTCGTCTCGCGCTTGGTGGCGGTGACGACGATGTCGCCAAGGCCCTGATCCTCGGCGGTCGGTTCGGCGACCAAGGTCGAGACGGCGGTCTGCGGATCGGCGGCGGCGGCCCGTGCGGGCGCGGCGATCGGATCGGCGTGCGCCTGCGCGGCGAGCGCGAGTGTGAGTGCGGCGATCGAGATCGCCGAAGCGCGAATGGTCATGATTGGTCCCCCCGGGTCTGCACGGCGGTTTCGCTCGCGCTCCGGCTCGGTAGGCAGCGATCATGACAACCGGATGAAACTAGTGTGACGGCACTATAACTTTGATGGACCGATGTGCCGGCCCGGCGAGAGCGGGATCGGGCATCGCCCGCGCCGGGCTGCCGGGCACGCATGTCGATTCCGTCATACGATGTGACATTGTTGCGACAGCCCGATCCAATCCGATGGCGACGATGCGTTCGCGCTGGTGATGATACAATATCGCATCTAACGGCATGGCTTCCATCGACAGGAGTTGCCATGCGCCCGATCCTCTTCATGACGGCAAGCCTGCTCGCCATGTCCGCCGCCGCGGCTTCGGCCCAGGTCAGCACCACCGCGGACCCGGCGACCGCGCAGACCGGCGCGGTATCGGGGCAGGGGCGCGTCGATGGAACGGCCGGCCGGGCCGCGCCGAACGCGCCGTCGGACATCGTCGTCACCGCACGCCGGCTGGACGAGGCGCGCGCCGCGATCCAGCCGTCGCTGGGCGCCACGAGCTACACGATCACCAACGACACGATCCAGGCGCTGCCCGGGGGCGACAACCAGCCCTTCAACCAGATCATCCTGCAATTGCCCGGCGTCGTGCAGGACGGCTTCGGCCAGTTCCACGTGCGCGACGATCACAACAATCTGCAATATCGAATCAACGGTACGATCCTGCCCGAGGGCATCGCGGTGTTCGGCCAGACGCTGAGCCCGCGGATCATCGACCGGTTCAACCTGCTGACCGGCGCGCTGCCGGCGCAATATGGCCTGCGCACCGCGGGGATCATCGACATCACGACGAAGAGCGGGCTGTTCGCCGATGGCGGATCGGCGTCGATTTATGGCGGATCGAACGGCACGATCCAGCCGAGCGTCGAATATGGCGGCCATAGCGGCAACACCAATTTCTTCGTCTCGGGCGATTATCGCCACAGCGACCGCGGCATCGAAGGCGTGGACGACAGCCGCACCCCGCTGCACGACCAGACCGACCAGTTCCAGGCCTTCACCTATATCGACCACACGATCGACGACAGCCACCGGATCTCCTTCGTGGGCGGCTATTCGAACCAATATTTCCAGATCCCGAACCCGCGCGGGCTGACGGCGCTGAACGATGGTTTTGCCGGCTCCACCACGCCGCCCTACGCGGTGGGCGGCACCCGCGACTATCCGAGCGACTCGCTGAACGAGCGCCAGATCGAGAAGACTGCGTTCGGCCAGATTGCGCTGCTCCACGATCACGAGCGGCTGACCTATCAGCTCTCCGCCTTCGCGCGCTATTCCTCGCTGCGCTACCGCCCCGACGATCTGGGCGAACTGCTGTTCAACGGCCAGGCGCAGCAGGCGTACAAGACCGATTTCGCGATCGGCGGCCAGGTGGATGCGGCCTATAAGCTGAACGACACGAACACGGTACGCGGCGGCGCGGTCGTCACCCGCGATCGCGGCAGCAGCCGCACCAGCACCTTGGTGTTCCCGGTGGCCAATGACGGCACGCAGGCCGGCCAGCCCTTCGCGCTCGCCGACGATGGCGGCCAGACCTCGTGGACGGAAAGCGTCTATCTTCAGGACGAATTGAAGATCCTGCCCGTGCTGACGTTCAATTTCGGCGGCCGGTTCGACCATTATTGCGGCTATCGCTGCGAGCAGCAGTTCAGCCCGCGCGCCAATCTGGTCTACAGCCAGGCGGGGACGACGGTGCATCTGGGCTATGCGCGTTATTTCTCGCCGCCCCCGTTCGAGCTGGTCGCGACGACGTCGGTCGCCAGCTTCCAGGGCACCAGCGCGCAGGCCAATTCGCTGACCGACACCACGCCGTTCGCCGAGCGCCAGCATTATATCGATCTCGGCTTCCAGCAGAAGCTGGGAGGCGCCTTCTCGTTCGGTGTCGACGGTTATCTGCGCTATTCGCACTATCTGATCGACGAGGGCCAGTTCGGCGCGCCGATCGTGCTGACGCCGTTCAACTATAATCGCGGCCGGATCCACGGCGTCGAGGCCAATGCGAGCTACACCGCGCACGGGCTGCTCGCCTATGCCAATTTCGCCTATGCCAAGGCCCAGGGCAAGGACATCGTGTCGAGCCAGTTCAGCTTCTCGCAGGACGATCTCGACTATATCCGCAACCATTATATCTATCTCGATCACGACCAGACCTACACCGCGTCGGGCGGCTTTTCGTACAAGGTCCAGGGCGGGGCGCTGCGTGGGCTGCGCTTTGGCGCGGACGCACTCTACGGTTCGGGGCTGCGCGCCGATGGCGACGTGCCCAATGGCCGGTCGCTGCCGGGCTATGCGGTGGTGAACCTGTCGACCAGCTATCGGCTCGATCGGCCGGGGATCGCAATCCGGTTCGACGTCGCCAATGTCGGCGATCACGTCTACGAGATCCGCGACGGATCGGGCGTCGGCGTGGGCGCCCCGCAATATGGCGCGCGACGCGGCTTCTTCGTGGGGCTGACCAAGGATCTGTGAGGCCGCAGGGTCGCGCGGCACGGCGGCGAACGGCGGGCGGTTCGGGAGCGGTTTCGCAGATCGACCGTTTCCGTTATGGTCGCCCGCCGTCCGCCGGCCCTGGCTTTACACCGGATATCGTTTCGCTGCTCCACGCTCCCGTCGCCATCGGACCCCCGCCGCGCTGGCTCACGCTGGCGGAAGGACCGCGCGCCTTGGCCGAGATGGCCGCGCTGCCGATGGCGGCGCCCTGGCTGGCGCTCGCGCCGCGGGGCGACGGCCACGGCGTACTCGTGCTGCCGGGGTTCGTCGCGAACGACAATGCGACCGCGGCGCTCCGCCGCTATCTGCGTGCGCTCGGCCATGACGCGCGCGGCTGGGAGCTCGGCCGCAATTTCGGTCGGCGTTCGATCGGCCTCGAATCGGAACGGCTGCTCGAACGGCTGGAGGCGCTGCGCGCGGCGACCGGGCGGCCGGTGAGCCTGGTCGGCTGGAGTCTGGGCGGCGTGATGGCGCGCCAGCTCGCGCGCGCGGTACCCGATGCGGTGCGGCAGATCGTGACCCTGGGATCGCCCTTCACCGGCAACCCCTATGCCAGCTCGATCGCGCGGCTCTACGAACGCGTGTCGGGCGACCGGATCGACGACGTCTTCGTCGCCGCGATGCTGGCCGAAAGCCGCACGCCGCCGCCCGTGCCCTCCACCGCGATCTACAGCCATGGCGACGGGATCGTGGCGTGGCGCAACTGCGTCGAGCCGGTCTCCGCCACCACCGACAATATCCGCGTGCGCGGCAGCCATGTCGGCCTGCCGTTCAACCCCGCCGTCTGGTTCGCGGTGGCGGACCGGCTCGCGCTGCCCGAGGATCGGTGGACGCGGTTCGACCGGTCGGGCTGGCGCCGGTCGGTCTATCCCGCCGCCTGAGCGGGCCTGGCCATCATCAGCGCGGCGCGCTCGGTGCGGCACACCACCGCGTCCTGCTGGTTCAGCCCGGTATGGACGAAGGTGACGATCCCCTGGCCCGGCCGCGACGACGATTCGCGCAGCGCCGCCACCATGGTTTCCACGCGGATCGTGTCGCCCGCGAACACGGGATGGGGAAAGACCGTCTCGCGCATCCCCAGATTGGCGACGGTCGTGCCGAAGGTCGTATCTTGGACGCTCAGCCCGATCACCAGCCCCAGCGTGAAGAGCGAATTGACGAGCGGCCGGCCGAACTCGGTGGTCGCGGCATAGGCGTGATCGATATGGATCGGCGCCGGATTATACGTCATCGCGGAGAACAGCATGTTGTCGCCCTCCGTCACGGTGCGGCGGATCTCGTGCACGAAGCGCTGCCCGACCGCGAATTCCTCGAACCACAAACCGGCCATCACGCTCTCCTTTCGCCGGCTCCTAGCGCGGGTGGACGGGCGGCTCCAGCGCGAGCGTCACCGCCTCGATCCGGTGGAGCATCGCGGTGAAGCCCGCCAGCTCGTCGGGGCTGAAGCTGGCGAAGATGCGCCGCTCCAGCTCGATCGCCTTGGGCGCGATCGCGGCGTAGAGCGTGCGCCCGGCGTCGGTCAGCACCAGCCGGTGCGACCGGCGATCGCTGGGGTTCGCCTCGCGCGCGAGCAGCCCGCGCTCGACCAGCGCGATCGCGGCGCGGCTGACCGTCACCTTGTCCATCCGGGTGCGCTGGCCGATGTCGCCCTGGGTGATCCCGCCCGTCTCCGCGACCACCGCCACGAGCCGCCACTCGGTGATCGAAAGCCGGAACAGCACGTCATAGGCGCGCGCGATCGCATCGCTCACCAGATTGGAGGTGATCGAGAGGCGATAGGGCAGGAAATCGTCGAGCACGAGTTCGGTCATGCGGCGATAGTAACCGTTGACACGATCACCGCAAAGGCGCAGGTTCGTATCATTCGATACCAAATCACGGACGGGCAGCGCGATGGACCATATGGACGTGAACCCGATGGGGCTGGACGGCTTCGAATTCTGCGAATTCACCTCGCCCGATCCCGATCGGATGACCGCCCAGCTCGAACAATTCGGCTTCGTCGCCGCCTCCACCCATCCGACCAGGGCGGTCACCCGCTACAAGCAGGGCCGGATCAACCTGCTGCTCAACCGCGAGCCGGGCGGCCATGCCGCGGCGTTCCACGCGGCGCACGGGCCGTCCGCCAGCGCGATGGCGTTCCGGGTGCAGGATGCGCAGGCCGCCTATGACGCGGCGATCGCGCGCGGCGCCCGGCCGGCACCCGCCGGCGCCGCGCTCGACGGCATTCCCGCGCTCGAGGGGATCGGCGGATCGATCCTCTATCTGGTCGATCGCCACGGTGCGGCCGGCTCGCTCTACGACGACTGGAACGCGGTGCCCGGCGCCGCCGAGGCGGAGGCCGCGAACAACGTCGGGCTCGACCTGCTCGATCACCTCACGCACAACGTGAAGCGCGGGCAGATGCGCACCTGGGCCGAATTCTACGGCCAGATCTTCGGCTTCGAAGAGCAGAAATATTTCGACATCAAAGGCAAGGCGACCGGCCTCTTCAGCCAGGCGATGATCGCGCCCGACCGCGCGATCCGCATCCCGCTGAACGAGAGCCAGGACGACAAGAGCCAGATCGAGGAATTCATCAAGGATTACAACGGCGAGGGCATCCAGCATCTGGCGTTGACCACCGACGACATCTTCGAGACGGTCGAGAAGCTGCGCGCGCGCGGCGTGAAGCTGCAAGACACGATCGAGACCTATTACGAGCTGGTCGACAAGCGCGTGCCGAACCATGGCCATGATCTGGAGCGCCTGCGCCGCAACCGTATCCTGATCGACGGCAATGTCGGCGAGGAGGGGCTGCTGCTCCAGATCTTCACCGAGAACATGTTCGGGCCGATCTTCTTCGAGATCATCCAGCGCAAGGGCAACGAAGGCTTCGGCAACGGCAATTTCCAGGCGCTGTACGAATCGATCGAGCTGGACCAGATCCGGCGCGGCGTCATCACGGTCGACGCGTAAGCGTCGGACGATGCGGGCGCGCAGGCGCCCGAGCGAGCCCGGCCGGCGTGGCCCCGCCGCCGCCCCATAGGGCGCGGCTTGGCCGCGACCGATGGGGCTGTGACGATGGCGGTGCGACGCCGGGAAGAGTTTCGAAGGGCCGGCGGTCGCTGGCCGGGATCGGACAAGGTGGGGCAAGAGGATGTCATGACCAATCACCAGACGATCGCCGCCACGCAGGAGACCGCCGGCCCGGGCGGGTATATTCCCGGCTTCGGCAACCATGTGTCGACCGAGGCGGTGGCCGGCGCGTTGCCGATCGGCCGCAACAGCCCGCAGCGGCCCGCGTTCGGCCTGTACACCGAGCAGCTCTCGGGCACCGCCTTCACCGCGCCGCGTCACGAAAACCGCCGGTCCTGGCTGTATCGCATGCGCCCCACCGCCGAGCATCCGCCGTTCGTCCGCTACGACGGCGCTCAGCGGTTCGCCCCCGGCACGACCGACGCGCCGCTGGCGCCCAACCGGCTGCGCTGGGATCCGGTCGCCGCGGCGGCGCCCGGCACCGATCTGATCGACGGCATGACGACGATGCTCGCCAACCGCGATCCCGCCGATCTGGAGGGGGTGGCGCTGCACGTCTATGCGGCGAACGCCGATATGGCGGCGCGCGTGTTCATGAACGCGGATGGTGAGTTGCTGTTCGTGCCTCAGGCGGGGCGGCTGGAATTGCGGACCGAACTCGGGCGGATGATGGTATCGCCCGGCCAGATCGCGCTGGTCCCACGCGGCGTGCGGTTCCGCGCGCTGCTGCCCGATGGCGCGGCGACGGGCTATGTCGCGGAAAATCACGGCAGCCTCTTCCGCCTGCCCGATCTCGGCCCGATCGGCGCCAACGGCCTTGCCAATCCGCGCGATTTCGAGACGCCGGTCGCCTGGTTCGAGGATCGCGACGAACCGACCGAGGTCGTGCAGAAATTCATGGGCTCGCTATGGACCACCACGCTCGATCACAGCCCGCTCGACGCGGTGGCGTGGCACGGCAATCTGGCGCCGTGGCGCTATGATCTGGCGCGGTTCAACACGATCGGCAGCGTCAGCTTCGATCATCCCGATCCCTCGATCTTCACGCTGCTGACCTCGCCCAGCGACGTGCCGGGCCGCGCCAATGCCGATTTCGTCGTCTTTCCGCCGCGCTGGATGGTGGCGGAGGACACGTTCCGGCCGCCCTGGTTCCACCGCAACGTGATGAGCGAGGCGATGGGCCTCATCACCGGCGCCTATGATGCCAAGGCCGAGGGGTTCCGGCCGGGCGGCATCTCGCTGCACAATCTGATGTCGGGTCACGGCCCCGACGTGGCGAGCTGGCAGGGCGCGAGCGCGGCCGAGCTGAAGCCGCACAAGATCGACGGCACGATGGCGTTCATGCTGGAGAGCTGCTGGCCGTACAAGCCGACGGCCTATGCGCTGGACCATGCGCAGCTCGACTATGATGCGGTCTGGGCCGATTTCCCCAAGGCGCGGCTGCCGCGGTGAGCGATCCGCAGGCGGCCGGCGCGCGGCTGGCGGCGACGCCCGCCGGCGTCACGCTCGGGCCGCTCGCGCTGATCGCGGACGGCGCCGCGCGCAATTTCGTGCTCCAGATGCGCGCCGGGCGGTTCCACGGTTTCGTCGTGCGGCGCGGCGACACGGTCGTCGGCTATGTCGATCGCTGCCCGCATATGGGCGTGCCGCTCGCGCAAGCGCTGGACGGCTATCTGACGCCCGATGGCGGCCTGATCGCGTGCAGCTGGCATTCGGCGCTGTTCCGCATCGATGACGGGCTCTGCGTCGGCGGCCCGTGCAGCGGGCAGCGGCTGGCGTCCTGGCCAGTGGGGATCGTGGACGGGATGATCGTCACCCAGGGATGAAGCGGGGCATGCTGGCGATCCGGCGCGGGCCGGATTAAGGCTGCGACAATCCATTCCGTATCGAGGATGTCCGATGCCCCGTTTTCGCCCCCATTTCGCACTCGCGCTCCTGATCGGCGGCGCCGCGATCGCCGGGCCCGTGCCCGCCGGCCCCGCCGCCAAGTCGTTCGCGCTGGGCGCGGTCAAGCTCGTGGCGCTGCGCGACATGGTGAATGCGGTGCCGAACGACGGCAGCGTGTTCGGCAAGAATGTCGGTCCGCAGGCGGTGGCCAAGGTGCTGGGCGCAGCGGGCGCCGACACCGCCACGCTGCCGCTGGGCGTGGATGCGCTGCTGGTCGAGATGCCGGGGCGCATCGTGCTGATCGATACCGGCCTGGGGCCCAAGGTGGGCGGGGCGTTGCCGCGCAGCCTGGCACTGGCCGGCGTTGCGCCCGCGCGCGTGACCGACGTGCTCATCACCCATTCGCACGGCGACCATGTCGGCGGCCTGCTCGCCGCCGATGGCCGGCCCGCCTTTGCGGGTGCAACGATCCACATGGCCGCCGCCGAATGGGAATGGCTGCGCAGCAAGCCCGAGAACGCCGCGCTCGCCGCCGCGATCGGCCCGCGCGTGCGCACCTTCAAACCCGGCGCGGTCGTCGTGCCCGGCATCCGCACCGTGCCGCTGGCGGGGCATACGCCGGGTCATGTCGGCTATGAGATCAGCTCGGGGAAGGAGCGGCTGATCGACATCGGCGATACCGCGCACAGCGCGATCGTGTCGCTCGCCGAGCCCGGCTGGATCATCGGCTACGACAATGATCCGATCGCCGGCCGCGACCGGCGCGAGACGACGCTCGCCACGCTGGCCGCCAGCCACGAGCGCGTCTTTGCGCCGCATTTTCCCTTTCCCGGCATCGGCCGCATCGAAAAGCGCGGGTCTGCTTATGTGTGGACGCCCGAAGTCTAGCAAAAACCGACACTTCCTGTTGCAAGTGCGAAGGCCGCGGGGCAGGCACAGCGGCAGGGCAGGCGCGATGGGCTCCGTCCGCGGCGGAACCCCGACATGGATTTCAGGCAAGGGATCGGGCTGCTCGGCATCGTGCTCGCCGCGATCGCCGCGCAGCTGAACGATCAGGTCCTTTCGATCGCGCTGCCCGATGTGGCGGGCGGCATGGGCCTCAGCATGGATCAGGCGAGCTGGCTGCGCACGCTGTTCGTCACCGGGCAGGTGGTCGGCATGTGCATGGCGCCCTCCCTTGGCATCGCCTTTTCCTTTCGCCGCTTCGCGCTGTTCGCGATTCTCATGAACCTGGTGCCGACGCTGCTGATGGCACTGGGCGGCGGGGTGGCGCCGGTGCTGATCCTGCGGCTGATCCAGGGGCTCGCGTCGGGCTTCACGATCCCGCTGCTGATGACGGTGGCGCTTCGCGTGCTTGGGCCCGAGGTGCGGCTCTACGGCCTGGCGGTCTATGCGATGACCGCGACGCTGACGCCCAATCTGGCGACCAGCTTCGCCGCCCTGTGGGTCGACGGGCTGCGCGACTATCACTGGATCTTCCTCCAGCCGCTGCCCTTCTGCACGCTGGCGGCGGCGTGCGTCTGGTGGGGCATGGAGCAGGAGCCGCCGCAATATGACCGGCTGCGCCGGTTCGACTGGACGGGCGTGGCGCTGGTCGCGGCGGGCTTCGGCAGCCTGACGATCGTGCTGGAACAGGGCGATCGGTTCGACTGGTTCAATTCGCCGCTGATCGCCATCCTCGCGCTCGTCAGCGTCGTCAGCCTGCCGCTGCTGGTGATCGTCGAACGCTATGCCCCGCTGCCACTGATGCGCTTCGATCTGCTGGCGCGGCGCAATTTCGCCTATCCGGTGATCGTGCTGATCGTGTTCCTGATCGTGTCGCTGTCGGCGAGCCAGGTGCCGCTGACGTTCCTCGAGCAGGTGCGCGGGCTGCGGCCGGTGCAGATCCACCAGCTGAGCCTGGGCGTCGCCGCGTCGCAGATCGTGCTGCTGCCGCTCACCGCGGTGCTGCTCGATCACCGCCATGTCGATGCGCGCTGGGTCAACGCGGTGGGCTTCGCCTCCATCCTGTTCGCCTGCTATCTCGATGCGCATGTGACGAGCGCCTGGGGCCCGCAGCAGTTCATCCTGGGCGAGGCGTTCCAGGCCTTGGGCTTTGCCTTCGTCGTGATGCCGCTGCTGATGATCGCCACCAACACGATCAAGCCGGAGGAGGGGCCTTACGGCTCCGCGCTGGTCAACACGCCGCGCGCGGTGGCGGAGGCGATCGGGGTATGGGCGATTGCTTTGATCGGGCGGTGGCGCGGCGAACTGCACCGGGTGCGGCTGACCGACCTGCTCGGACAGAACCGGCTCGTGCTCGAACAGCTGGGCGTCCTGCCCCGCGACACGCAAGGGCCGGCGGCGCGCACGGTCTATGCGGCGCTCGACCGTGAACTCGAACGCCAAGTGACGACGCTGACCACGATCGACACCTATGCGATCATGGGCCTGCTCGCGATCGCGCTGATGATCGCGCTGGCGGTGATCCCCACCCGCACCTATCCGCCGCGCATCGCGCTGGCCAAGCAATGACGGTGAACAGGCATGGCTGACGAACGGCCCGACGACGACAAGCCCGACGCGAAGTCGGATGACGACCAGCAGGACGATTCCTCCGAAGGTCAGGACAAGAAGGACGAGGCCAAGCCCAAGGCGCGCTGGCCGTGGATCGTGGCGGCCGTCGTCGTCGCGGTCTTCGTCGTCGTCGTGCTGCTCATCATCCTGTTGCCGCACGAGAATGTGAAGACCGACGACGCCTATGTGACGGGCCATTACGCGATGGTGGCGCCGCGCGTCGGCGGTCAGATCGCGACCGTCGACGTGGACGACAACCAGCCGGTCCGCGCGGGCCAGTTGCTCGCGACGATCGACGACCGCGACCTGCGCACCACGCTCGATCAGGCCACGGCGAACCTCGCCGCGGACCGCGCGCGCGTGGCGCAGGCCGAGGCGCAGGTCGCGCGCCAGCCCTCGCAGATCCGCCAGGCGCGCGCGCAGGTGGCGAGCAACGGCGCGCGGCTCGGCCTGTCTGATGCGGATGCGGCGCGCTATGCCGATCTGGCGCGCACCGGCGCGGGCACCTTCCAGCAGCACCAGCAGGCCGATACCGATGTGGTGCAGCAGCGCGCGTCGCTCGAACAGGCGCGCGCCGGGCTCGACGCGCAACGCCATACGCTCGACGCGCTGGTGGCGGATCGTTCGGCGGCCGAGGCGCGCGTGAAGCAGGATCTGGCGTCGCTCCGCCAAGCCAAGCTCAACCTCGGCTATACGCGGATCGTCGCGCCGATCACGGGCACCGTGTCGGAACGCACGGTGCAGGTCGGCAATTTCGTGGCGCCCGGTGCGCCGATCCTGATGCTGGTGCCGCTCAGCGACGTGTATGTCATGGCCAATTATCGCGAGCTGGAGTTGCGCCACATGCGGCCCGGCCAATATGCCCGAATCCATGTCGATGCGTATGACATCGATCTGCGCGGCCATGTGGCCAGCCTGCCCGCCGCATCGGGCGCGACCTTCTCGCCGCTGCCGCCGAGCAATTCGACGGGCAATTTCACCAAGATCGTCCAGCGTCTGCCGGTGAAGATCGTGGTGGACCGCGGCCAGCCGCTCGCCCGGCTGCTGCGCGCGGGCATGTCGGTCGAGGTGTGGGTCGACACCAATCTCGACGACGTCGTCGCGGCGCAGCGGCACCAGGCCGGTCGGGTGACCGCGCCATGAGGCGCTGGATCGCGGCGGCGCTGCTGCTCGGCGGCTGCACCGTCGGGCCGAACTTCACGCGACCCCAGGTGGACGCGCCCGCGGCGTTCGGCACGACCGCGGCCGACGTGGCGAGCCGCACCGTGGCGGGCACGGTGGACATACGCTGGTGGGACTCGTTCCGCGATCCCGAACTGAGCAGCCTGGTCGATCGGCTCGGCAAGCAGAATCTCGATCTCCAGGCGGCGGCCGAACGGATCGCGCAGGCCCGCGGAGAGCGCGACATCGCCGCGTCGCAGGGGCTGCCGCGGCTGAACGGGCAGGGCCAATATCAGCGCGAGCGGATCAGCCCCAACGGCACCGCCTCGCTGACCGAGCCCGCGCCCGGCGCCCCGCTCGAGTTCAACCTGTTCCGCACGATGCTGAGCGCGGCGTGGGAGCTGGACCTGTTCGGCCGCGTCCGCCGCGCGGTGGAGGCGGCGCGCGCCGACACCGAAGCGGCGGTCGAGGCACGCCATGGCCTTGCGCTTTCCGCCATCGCCGATCTGGCGCAGACCTATTGCCAGCTCCGCCAGCTTCAGGTGGAAGAGGGGATCCTGCACCGCAACCTCGCGCTCGCCGACCAGCGGCGCGCGCTGGTGCGGCGCCGGTTCGCGGACGGTGTGGCGACCACGCTGGAGGTGGCGCAGGTCGATGCGCAGGGTCTCGCGATCGCGCAGGATCTGCCCACGCTTCACGCGCAACAGGCGCGGCTGGTGAACGCGATCGGACTCTTGCTCGCCGAACCGCCGCGCACGCTGGCCGCCGAGCTGAACGCACCGGCGATGCAGCCGCTCGTACCGCCCAGCGTTCCGGTGGGGCTGCCCGCCGATCTCGCCCGCCGTCGGCCCGATGTCCGCGAGGCGGAGGCGCGGCTGCACGCCGCCACCGCGCAGACCGGCGTCGCGGTCGCGTCCTTCTATCCCGACATCAGCCTGGCCGGCAATTTCGGCTTCGAGAGCCTGCATCTCGGATCGCTGTTCGATGCCGATTCGCGTGCCTTCATGGCCGGGCCGTCGATCGACCTGCCGATCTTCGAAGGTGGCCGCCTGAAGGGCACGCTGCGTATCCGCCAGTCGCAGCAGCGCGAGGCGGCGATCCAGTTCCGCAAGACCGTGCTCCAGGCCTGGCACGACGTGGACAATGCGCTGACCGCCTATGCCGAGGCGCAGCACAGCCGCGCCGCCGCGGTCGCCACTTCGCAGGCCAATGCCCGTGCGCTGGCGGCAGCGGATCAGCGCTACCGCGACGGCGTCACCACGCTGCTGGATGTGATCACCGCGCAGGAAGGAGTATTGCGCAGCGAGGATTCGGTCGCGCAAGCGCAGGCGCAGATGGCGCTTCGCCTGATCGACCTCTACCGCGCGCTGGGCGGCGGGTGGCAGGCGGTTCCCGACCCAACCACCCGCTGACCGGTCACCCTCCGACCGAACTCCGCGCTCAGCCGAGGGCGGCGAGCGCCGCCTTGCAGTCGTCCGCGCATTCGGCGCACATCTCGGCGCAGAGTTTGCAATGCGGGTGATCGTGCTGGCTGCATTCGGCGGCGCAGAGATGGCAGGCGCGGATACAGGCCTCGAGCGCCGCCCGCAGCATATCGACGTCCTGCCCGGTCTGCCGCACCACCAGCCGCGCGGTCGCGGTGCACATATCGGCGCAGTCCAGGCAGGTGCGGATGCACTGCGTCATGTCCATCGGCTCGGCGAGGCAGGCGTCCGCGCACGACGTGCACATCAGCGCGCAATAAAATGCATGCTTAGCCGCCTTGGCGCGGGTTTCGTCCGGCGCGTCGCCGGCATTCGGATGGAGCGCCATCATCTTCTTGATCGACATCGTCGCTGTTCCTCGTTGCGTCCCAGACCGAACGGCCGGGGCGTGGCGTGGTTGCGCGCGGCGCCGCGCGATGCGCCGATATTGCGTATATCCTCTTCACGCGCGTCCGCCCGGCACCTAGGTTCGGGCGGACGGGAGCGAGAATCATAGGACAAATCGGTGCCTTACCCTATCGGGTTGACGCGGAGGGCCGCGCCGAGGTGATGCTCATCACCTCGCGCGATACGGGGCGGTGGGTGCTTCCCAAGGGTAATCCGATCGCCGGTCTGGCGCCCCACGAGGCGGCGGCGCAGGAGGCGTATGAGGAGGCCGGAGTCCGCGGCATTCCGTGCCCGACCGCGATCGGCGAATATACCTATGTGAAGCGACGACGCACGCGGGGCGACCGCGATCTTGTCGTTGCCGTCTATCCCTTTGCCTTTGTCGAGCAACTGGCGGATTGGCCCGAGCGCGCCCAGCGCGTGACGCGCTGGTTTTCGCTGCCGGATGCAGCCGATGCGGTGGACGAACCCGATCTGAAGCGGCTGATCGCCGGCTTTCGCGAACCGCCGATGCCTGTTTCGCTGGCTGAGCGCGTGCTTCCCGCGGTACGGACGGAGGCGACGAGGAGGGTGCCGTTGCTGGGTTGGTTTCAGGCGTTGATGCCCAAACAGGGGCGGTTTTTCGAACTGTTCGACGCGCATGCCGCGACGCTGGTGGCGGGTGCCGCCGCGCTCGCCCGGCTGATCCATGGCGAGGGCGAGATCGCCACGCAGATCGCCGCGATCGTCGCGCAGGAACATGCCGCCGACGACATCACCCGCGACGTGCTCCAGGACGTGCGCCGCATCTTCGTGACGCCGTTCGACCGCAGCGCGATCACCGACCTGATCGGGGTGATGGACGATGCGATCGATCAGATGAACGGCACCGCCAACGCGGTGGCGCTCTATGAGGTGACGGAATTCACGCCGCAGATGCGCGACATGGCCGCGATCGTGGTGGAGGCGGCGCGGATCACCGCCGAGGCGATCCCGCTGCTCCGCTCGCTCGGGCCCAATGCGGCGCGGTTGCACGATCTGACCGCGCGGCTGATCCGGATCGAGGGCGATGCCGACGACATCCACGATGCGGGCATGAAGGCGCTGTTCCGCCAGTCGCGCGGCGGCGATCCGATGGACTTCCTCGTCGGGCGCGAAATCTATGCCAGCCTCGAAAAGACGATCGACCGGTTCGAGGACATCGCCAACGCGATCCAGGGGCTCGTCATCGATCATGCGTGATCGGCCATGATCGCGTGGCCGCTGCTCGTCGCGCTGATCGGCGTGGCGCTGTTGTTCGATTTCCTGAACGGCATGCACGATGCCGCCAATTCGATCGCCACCGTGGTGTCGACGCGCGTGCTGAAGCCGCATCATGCGGTGTTGTGGGCGGCGTTCTTCAACTTCATCGCCTTCGCGGTGTTCAAGCTGAAGGTCGCGCAGACGCTCGGCACCGGGATCATCGCCGCCGATCTGGTCGATCCGCAGGTGATCTTCGCCGCGCTGATGGGTGCGATCCTCTGGAATCTCGTCACCTGGGTACTCGGCATCCCCTCCAGCAGCAGCCATGCGCTGATCGGCGGCCTGATCGGCGCAGGCGTCGCCAAGGCGGGGTTCGCCGCGGTGATGTGGGGCGGGGTGATCCCGACGATGCTCGCGATCATCGTCTCGCCCGCGGTGGGGCTGGCGCTCGCTTTGGTCCTCGTGCTTGCGGTGGCCTGGGCCTGCATCCGGATGACGCCGCTCGCGGTAGACCGGCGGTTCCGCCGGCTCCAGCTCGTCTCGGCCGCGCTCTATTCGCTGGGGCATGGCGGCAACGATGCGCAAAAGACGATGGGGGTGATCGCCATCCTTCTCTATTCGCAGGGAATGCTGCACGGCGCCTTCCATGTGCCGCTCTGGGTGGTGCTCGCCTGCCAGGCGGCGATGGCGCTCGGCACGCTCTCGGGCGGGTGGCGCATCGTCCACACCATGGGATCGAAGATCACGCGGCTGACGCCGCCCCAGGGCTTCTGCGCGGAGACGGGCGGCGCGATCGCGCTGTTCGCAGCCACGCATTTCGGCATTCCGGTGTCGTCGACCCACACCATCACCGGCGCGATCGTCGGCGTCGGGTCGGCGCGGCGATTGTCGGCGGTGCGCTGGAACGTGGCGAGCGGGATCCTCGTCGCCTGGACGCTCACCTTGCCCGCCGCCGCCGCGATCGGCGCCGCCACCTGGTGGCTGGCGGAGTGGCTTTGAACGGCGGGGAAGGGCGGCGCCTATTCCGCGTGGCGGTCGGCCAGTTCCTCGCCGGTGGCCGCGAAATAGACCAGTTCCGCCAGGTTCGTCGCCTGATCGCCGACGCGCTCCAGGCTCTTGCCGACGAACAGCAGATGCGTCGACGGGCGGATGATCGCGGGATCCTGCATCATCGCGGCCAGCAGGGCGAGGAACAGACGGTTGTAGAGATCGTCCGCTTCCCGGTCGCGCGCGCCGACCGCACGGGCAGCCTCGATGTCGCGCGCGGCGAAGGCGTTGAGCGCCTGGCGCATCATGTCGAGCACCGCGCGGCCCAATTCGGCGAGCAGGCGCATCGGCTCGCCGACATCGGCGCGGTCGATCGCCGGGATCCGCTTGGCGATGGTCTTGGCGTAATCGCCGGTGCGCTCGACGATGCCGGCGATGCGATAGGCGGCCAGGATCTCGCGCAGATCGTCGGCCAGCGGCGCACGTTTGGCGATCAGCGTCACGACCTGCTGGCCGACCCGCGCCTCCAGCGCGTCGATCGCCCGATCGTCGGCGACGACCTGTTCGGCCAGCGCGACGTCACCCTTGGCCAGCGCATCGAGCGCGTGCGCGAGCGCAGCCTCGGCGAGGCCACCCATCTCGGCGATCAGGCCGCGCAGCTCGCGCAGCTCGTCGTCGAAGGCCGAAACGGTGTGCCGATCGGTGAAATCGTTGCCGGTCATTGCAAATGATCCTCGCTCAGCCGAAGCGGCCGGTGATATAGTCGCGGGTGCGCTTCAACTGCGGCCGCGCGAAAATGTCCGCGGTGGGTCCGAATTCGACCATCTTGCCGAGGAACATGAACCCCGTGTGGTCGGACAGACGCGCCGCCTGCTGGAGATTGTGCGTGACGATCACGATCGTCAGGTCGTTCTTCAGCTCGAGCAACGTCTCCTCCAGCCGCGCGGTGGAGATCGGATCGAGCGCGGAGGCCGGCTCGTCCAGCAGCAGCACCTCGGGCTCGACCGCGATGCCGCGCGCGACGCACAGCCGCTGCTGCTGCCCGCCCGACAGGCTGAGTCCCGAAGCGGTCAGCTTGTCCTTCACCTCGTCCCAGAGCGCGGCGCGTTTCAGCGCGCGCTCGACGATGCCGTCCATGTCGGTGCGCGAGGTGCGCTGGTGGAGCCGCACGCCGAACGCCACATTGTCGTAGATCGACATCGGGAAGGGCGTGGGCTTCTGGAACACCATGCCGACGCGCGCGCGCAATTGCGCGAGATCGATCGCGGCGCTGGCGATGCCGGCCTCGTCGCCGTCGCGCGTCTTCAGCCGTGCGATCGACGCCCGGTCGGCGAGCACGTCTTGGCCGGCAAGCAGGATCCGCCCGACCGCGTGCTGGTTCGGATAGAGTTCGTACACGCGGTTGAGCGAGCGCAGCAGCGTCGACTTGCCGCAGCCCGAGGGGCCGATCAGCGCGGTGATCCGGTTCTTCTCGACCGCCAGGTTGATCCCGAACAGCGACTGCGTCTTGCCGTAGAAGAAATCGAGGTTGCGCGTTTCCAGCACCAGCCGGTCGGCGGGCGGCTGCGTGATGCTCGCCTCTTCGGACGAGGGTGCGAGCGTATCGGTCATGCGCGGGTCTTCTCCCGGGCGAGGACACGCCCGACGATGTTGATGAGGAGGACGGCGGCTGCGATCAGCAGCGCGCCGGCCCAACCGAGCTGGCGCCAGTCGTCATAGGCGGACAGCGCGAACTGGAAGATCGTGGTCGGCAGGCTGCCCATGGGCTGCGTCACGTCGAGCGAGAAGAAATTGTTGCCGAGCGACGTGAAGAGCAGCGGCGCGGTCTCGCCCGAGATGCGCGCGAAGCCGAGCAGCGCCGCGGTCAGCAGGCCGGCGCGCGCGGCGCGCCACACGATCCGCCGGGTGACGAACGCGCGGGTGGCGCCGAGCGCCATCCCCGCCTCGCGCAATGCGCTCGGCTGGAGCAGCAGGATGTCTTCGGTGGTGCGCGTGACCACGGGCACGGCGAGGATCGCGAGGGCGACGGCGCCGGCGATGCCGGAGAAATGGTGCAGTGTGTTGCGCACGAGCAGTTCGTAGACGAACAGGCCGACGAGGATCGACGGCGCCGACAGCAGCACGTCGTTCATGAAGCGCACGACATAGCCATAGCGCGTCTTGCCGCCATATTCGGCGAGCCAGGTGCCCGCCATCACGCCGACGATCACCGCGATCACCATCGCCATCAGGCACATGACGATCGATCCGGTGATCGCGTTGCGCAGGCCGCCGGGCATCCCCGGCGACGGCTGGTCCATGGTGAAGAGGTGGAGGCTGATCCCGCCGATGCCCTGCGTGGTGAGCGACCACAGAATGAGCGCGAGGCCGGTGAGCGCGACGAGCGTCGCCGCGCCGCACAGCACGACGAACAGGCCGTTGACGAACCGACGCCAGAAGAAGCGCGACATGGCGGTCAGATCCTCTGCGCGCGGGCGAGGAGCGCCCGGGCGGTGGCGAGCACCGCGAAGGTGATAAAGAACAGCACCAGTCCCATCGCGATCAGCGCGGAGGTGTGCATGTCGCTGGTCGCTTCGGCGAATTCGTTGGCGATGGTGGAAGCGATCGTCGATCCGCTGTCGAAGAGCGAATGCGGGAAGCCGTGCGAATTGCCGATGATGAACGTCACCGCCATCGTCTCGCCCAGCGCGCGGCCGAGACCCAGCATGATGACGCCGATCATGCCCTGGCCGACATAGGGCACGGTGATCGACTTCATCACCTCGAACGAGGTGCTGCCAAGGCCATAGCCCGCCTCGCGCACGCCCGGCGGCACGGTGAGCATCAGCTCGCGGAACACCGCTGCCATATAGGGCAGGATCATGATCGCCAGGATCGCCGAGGCGGTGAAGATGTTGGCGCCGTTGGGCACGCCCTGCACCAGCTTTTCGATCCAGGATCCGGGCGCGGCGGACATCATCAGCGGCGTCTGCACATGCGCGGCGAACCAGGGTGCGAAGACGAACAGCCCCCACATGCCATAGACGATCGAGGGGATGCCCGCGAGCAGCTCGACCGCGATCGCGATCGGCCGTGCGAGCCGCGGCGGGCAAAATTCGACGAGGAAGATCGCGACGCCGAGCGCCAGCGGCAGCGCCATGGCGAGGCTGAGCATCGCCGTCACGAGCGTGCCGACGATCGGGCCGGCGGCGCCATAGATCTCGTCGACCGGGTTCCATTCGCTGTGCGTGAGAAAGCCGAAGCCGAACGTCTTGAGCGCGGGCCAGCCGCCGATCGCAAGGCTGATGACGACGCCGGTCAGCGTGCACAGCAGCAGCGTGGCGGCCGCCGCGCACAGCCAGCGGAACAGGGCATCCGCACTTTCGCTGGTCGCAGCGCTGGAGGCGCGGCGGGTGGCCATCGTCGACGTCACGTTCAAATCATCCTTCAAGAGGCCCGGGCGGGAACGACGCGTTCCCGCCCGATGCCGGTCGCCTTAGTTGGCGGTGTAGACCGGCTTGCCGTCCGCGGTGACCGAGGTCACCCACTGTTTGCGCATCTGCGCCTTCACGGCGGCAGGCAGCGGCACGTAATCGAGCGAGGCCGCGGCCTGGTCGCCCGACTTATAGGCCCAGTCGAAGAACTTCAGCACCGCGGCGCCCTTCGCCGGATCGGTCTGGTTGCGATAGAGCAGGATGAACGTCGCGCCGGTGATCGGCCAGGCGTTCGCACCCGGCTGATCGAGCAGCAGCAGATAATTGCCCGGCGCCTGCGCCCATTTGGCGCCCGCGGCGGCCGCGCCGAAGCTGGCGGCGACGGGGGCGGGGAAGCGGTTCGCCTTGTTCGCGACCAGCGCGTAGGAGGCGTTGTTCTGCTTGGCATAGGCATATTCGACATAGCCGATCGAACCGACCGTCTGCTTCACGAACGCCGAGACGCCGTCATTGCCCTTGCCGCCGAGGCCGGTCGGCCACTGCACGGAGTCGCTCGCGCCCACCTTGCTGGCGAACTCGCCGTTCTTCATCGACAGATAGCTGGTGAAGAGGAACGAGGTGCCTGACCCGTCCGAACGGTGGACGACGGTGACGGGCACGTTAGGCATGCCGAGCTGCGGGTTGAGCTTGACGATGCGCGGATCGTTCCAGCGCGTCACCTTGCCCAGATACATGTCGCCCAGGATCTCGCCGGTCAGGCGCAGGCGGCCGGCGCGCAGGCCGGGCAGGTTGATGATCGGCACGACGCCGCCGACCACCGTCGGAAACTGGTAGAGGCCGGCCGACTGGAGTTCGGCGGGCTTCAGCGGCTTGTCCGAAGCGCCGAAATCGACCGTCTTGGCCTTGATCTGCTTGATGCCGCCGCCCGAGCCGATCGCCTGATAGTTGAGGCGACCGCCGCCCATCTTGCCGTACATTTCCGCCCAGCGCGCATAGAGCGGCGCGGGGAAGGTGGCGCCGGCGCCCGACAGGTCGGCGGCGATTGCGGTGCCGGCCAGCGCGAGGCCGCCGACCGCGAGGGTGATGGTCTTGAACATTGTTTTATCTCCTTGAGGCGACCTCTACATCGCGCGATGGTCTGCAATGCGACACTTTGATTACGCTTTTAAGACAGCGGATTTTTGCGGCAGCCGTCCGAAGCCTGAAAAAAAGGGGCCGCTCTGAAGAGCGGCCCCGATGCGATCAGAACGGGTAATAGCGGAAGCTGAGGAAGCCGATATCCTGCTCCGCCTCGGGCGCTCCGCCGACGCCGGCGAAGGTGTGGCGCGAAGTGTGGCTATACTGCGCGCCGACCTGCGCACGGCCCCACGAACCCTGATAGAGACGCTGCCAGAAGCCGACCTCGACCTGGCGGATCGAGCGGGTGTTGCCGTTGCAGACGCTCGAACCTTCGGTCAGGCAGCCCGTGTTGGTGTAGAGCGGGTTGCCATAGCCGTAAGCCAGACCGGCCGCCGTCGTGTACGAACGCTGGCTCGTGACCTCTTCGCCCGCGAAGCCGAACACGTCGAGCTTCTTGGTCGGATGGGTGATGATGCCGGCGAGCAGCATATATTCGTCGAGCGGCGCGATCGAACCGTCGGGACGGAACGTCACGTCGGGCAGCTGCGAGCTGCCGTAGCGGCCGATGCCCTTGCCGGCCATGCCCGAGAATTGCGCGTCGATCGCGCCGGGCACGATCTGCATCGCGATGCTGCCGCCGCCCGAGAAGCCGGACGTGTTGTAGTTGCCGCCGGTGACCCGGTCGCTGAACTCGCGATAGAGGCCGAAGCCCTCGACGTGCAGCGTGCGCTTGCCGATCTTGGTCTCATAGGCCGCCTTGGCGACGATGTCCGGGATGTGGTTGATCGACAGCGAGTTGGCCGAGTTGAAGCCCGACGCCCCGGTGCCGTTGTACACCAAGGTGCCCGGCAGGGAGGCCGCAGTGCCCACGGAGCCCGCGGTCGTGCCGGCCGGCGTGCCGGTGGTGTAGAAGGTGGTCTGCGGGTTTTCGGCCGACAGCGCCAGCCACAGATGCTTGTCCATGAAGTCGCCGGTCACGCGGACCTGCGGCGTGCGCGTCCAGGCGAAGCCGGGCACGTACTGCGCGTCGATACCCAGCGGCAGCACTTCGTTGCGCGGGCTGATGCCCTTTGCGTTCATCGTCACCAGCGACCAGTTCTGACCGGCGAGCAGGTGCAGATCGCTGCCGCCCGCGAGCGCCCAGTCGATCGTGCCGTACAGGTTGCGGATGCGCGGATTGTACGAGTTGCTCTCGTTCGAGTTCGCGGTCTGTGCCGCGCCCTGGAAATCGAACTCGCCGTACATCGACAGGCGGACGGTCTTGGACGCATTGCCCTCGGCGAGCAGTGACACGCGGCTCTGGCGCGCGGTGAAGCGCGTTTCGCTGGTATGGCCGAGGCGGCTGTTCGCGAACGGGATCGCGTTGAAGCCGGTGGCGATGTCGCTTTCCTGGTTGTGGTCGCGGTAGACGCCGGCCAGTTCCACGAAGCCGCCGGGCGTCAGCTGGATGCCCTTGTAGCCGATATGGTCGGGATGCTCGTCCTTCTCGACGCGGCGGCGAAGCTCGTCCTGCGCAGCGGCGAGCTGCGAGGTTCCGGTGTCGCTGCCCTGCTTGGCGGAGATGGCGGCCACCTCGGTCTCGGTGGTCGCGGCCTGTGCCTGGGCGGTGGCGACCTGCGCCTGGACCTGGCTCTGGGTCGCGGTCTGTTCGGACAAGCGCTGGCGCAGGTCCGCGATTTCGGAACGCAGTTCGTCGATCTCCGCCTTGGTGGCGGAGGGTGCGGCGTGCGGATGCGCACGGTGATGCTGCGGCGCGGCGAAGGCCGGCACGGCGGAACCGGCGACGGCAGCCGTCGCCAGCAGAATGGATCGAATCGTCATGTCATTGCCCCAGTTACTGGCTCCCGGCCGACTCGGCCTAGGACAGTTCGATGACAGGTTTGTGACGGTCGATCCGGGCCTTATTCCGCGCCTGCAGCAAGGCCGCGATGGACGAGCATCGGGCCGATCTCGGGGTCCTTGCCGTAGAAGGCGCGGAACATCGTGGCGTAATCCTGGGTATGGCCCTGCGACAGGATCAGGTCGCGGAAGCGCTGGCCGTTCGCGCGCGTCAGGCCGCCATGCGCGCGAAACCAGGCGAACGAATCATCGTCGAGCATCTCGGTCCACAGATAGGCGTAATAGCCCGCCGCATAGCCATTGGCCCAGATATGGAGAAAATAGCTGGAGCGGTAGCGCGGCGGCACGTCGGCGGTGTCGAGCCCCATCGACGCGAGCGCCTTCGCCTCGAACGCATCCACATCCTGCTTGGGTGCGCTCGCGGGCAGCGAGTGCCAGTCGAGATCGAGCGTGGCGGCGGCGACGATCTCGCCCAGCGCATAACCCTGGTTGAACTTCGCCGAATTCTTGATCTTGGCGACCAGTGGTTGCGGCATCGACGCGCCCGTCTTGTAGTTTTTCGCGTAGTTGGCGAAGACCTTCGGGTCGAGCGCCCAATGTTCGTTGAACTGCGACGGGAACTCTACGAAGTCGCGCGCGGTGTTGGTGCCCGAAACGATCGGATAGGTCTGGTTGGCGAACATGCCGTGCAGCGCATGGCCGAATTCGTGGAACATGGTCGTCACGTCGTCGAAGCTGATGAGCGCGGGCTGGCCGGCGGCAGGCTTGGTGAAATTGGCGATGTTGTAGATGACCGGCTTGGTGCCGAGCAGCTTCGACTGGCCGACCCAGTTCGACATCCACGCGCCGCCATTCTTGTTGTCGCGCTTGAAATAGTCGAAATACATCAGTGCCAGTTCGGAACCATCCTTGTCATAGACCTGGTAGACCTTAACGTCGCTCTGATAGACGGGGATGTCGGTGCGCTGCTTGAACGTCAGGCCATAGAGCTGGTTGGCGGCATAGAAGACGCCGTCGGTCAGCACGCGGTTCAGCTCGAAATAGGGCTTCACCTGGTTCTGGTCGAGATCGTATTTCGCCTTGCGCACCATCTCGGCATAATGCTCCCAGTCCCAAGGCTTGAGCTGGAACGACTGGCCGCTCGCCGCGATCACCTTCTGGATCTCGGCGGCCTCGCGCTTCTGTTCGGCCGCGGTGGCGGGGACGAGCTGCTTCATGAAGTCGGACGCGGCCTCGGGCGTCTTCGCCATCTGGTCGTAGAGCGTATAGGCGGCATAGTTGGGATAGCCGAGCAACTGCGCCTTTTGCGCGCGCAGCACCGCGATCTGCGCGATCGTCGCGCGCGTGTCGTTGGCGTCGCCCTTTTCCGCGCGCGTCCAGCTCTGGTCGAACAGCCGCTCGCGCGTCGCGCGATCCTCCAGCGGCTGGAGCGCAGGCTGCTGCGTGGTGTTCTGGAGCGGGATCACATATTTGCCGTCCTTGGCCGCGGCGGCGATCTGCCCCGCGTCGAGCCCGGCGAGCTTGGCCTTGTCGTCCACCACCAGCGCCCCCGCCTTGGCGGCGGCGAGCAGCTTCTGCTGGAATCCCGTCTCCAGCGTCGACAACTCGGTGTTGAGCGCGCGCAGCTTAGCCTTGTCGGGATCGGACAGGTTCGCGCCGGCATGGACGAAATTGCCGTAATAGAGCGTCAGCACCTGAAGCTGTTCGGCGCTGAGCCCCGCGGTGGCGCGCGCGTCATACACCGCCTTCACGCGCGCGAAGAGTTTGGGATCGAGAAAGATGGCGTCCTGATGCTGCGCGAGGCGCGGCGCCTCGGCCGCCTGCACCCTGTCGAGCGTGTCGTTGGTGTTGGCCTGCACCACGCCGAAGAAGATCGTCGAGGCGCGATCGAGCAGCCGGCCCGAACGCTCCATCGCCTCGATCGTGTTGGTGAAGCTGGGTGCGGCGGGATCGTTCGCGATGCGCTGCATCTCGGCGATCTGCGCGGCCATGCCCGCCTCGATCGCGGGCTGGTAATCGGTGTCGCGGATCGCGTCGAAGCGCGGCGCGTGGAACGGAAGATCGCTTTGCACCATCAGCGGATTGGCGCGCGGTGTCTGCGCGGCAGCGGGCGCACAGGCGAGAAGGGCGACGGTGCCGAGCAGGATCGAGCGCATGAAGGTCCAGTTCGCTAAAGGAGCTATGGATCGAGCGTGACGGATCGGGCGCGCCGGATCAAGGGGTGGGGTGAAGCGGCTGGCCATTCGCGATCGCGTACGGCAAGGCGCGCGCATGACCATCGCAGCGCTGATCGCCCGATACGGCCTGGCCGCCATCTTCCTGGGCGCGGGGCTCGAGGGCGAGACGGCGGTCGTCACCGGCGGGCTGATCGCGCATCACGGGCTGGTGTCGCCCATCGGCGCAGGGCTGGCCGCGATCACGGGTTCGTTCACCGCCGACCAGCTCTTCTTCCTCATCGGCCGCCGCTTCCGGAACAGCGCGCGCGTGCGGCGCGCGCGCGAACGGCCGGCGTTCGGCCGCGCGCTGGAGGCGCTCGAACGCCATCCAATCGCCTTCATTCTCGGCTTCCGCTTCATCTACGGGCTGCGCACGATCAGCCCGATCGCGATCGGCACGTCCAAGGTGCCGACCGCCACCTTCGTGCCGCTGAACGCGATCTCGGCGATCGTCTGGGGCGCGGCGTTCACCGCGATCGGCTATGTGTTCGGCAACGGGTTCGAGCGACTGCTCGGGCGGATCCTGCCGCATCACCGCTTCGTGCTGCTCGGCGGCGCGATTATCGTCATCGCGGCGGTGGCGTTCGCGGTCAGCCGTCTGCTGCGCCACCGCCGCGACAAAGGCTACCGCGTCGGCACGGGCACCGCGCCCGAATAATCGTAGAAGCCGCGCTTGGTCTTGCGGCCATACCAGCCGGCCTCGACATATTTCACCAGCAGCGGCGCGGGGCGGAACTTGGGATCGCCGGTGCCCTCGAACAGCACGCGCGTGATCTCGAGGCAGGTGTCCAGCCCGATGAAATCGGCGAGCGTCAGCGGCCCCATCGGATGGTTGAGCCCCAATTGGCAGGCGAGATCGATGTCCTGCATCGTCGACACGCCCTCGCCGAGCGCGAAGCACGCCTCGTTCAGCATCGGCATCAGCACGCGGTTGACGATGAAGCCCGGCGCATCGTTCGCGCGCACCACCTGCTTGCCCAGATTGGTGGCATAATGCTCGACCGCCGCCACGGTGGAATCGGCGGTGGCCAGCCCGCGGATCAGTTCGATCAGCCCCATCACGGGCACGGGGTTGAAGAAATGCACCCCCATGAACCGCGCCGGATCGGGCGCCGCCTGCGCCAGCCGCGTGATCGGGATCGACGAGGTGTTGGAGGCGAGGATCGCATCGGCGCCTATCACCGCGCCCACATCGGCGAAGATCGCGCGCTTCACGCTCTCGCGTTCGGTCGCCGCCTCGATCACCAGATGGCATTCGCCCATCGCCGCGACGCTCTCGACGGGTTCGATGTTGGCGAGCGTCGCATCGCGTGCGGCGGTGTCGATCTTTTCCTTTTCGACCAGCCGGGCCAGCGCCTTGGCGATTCCCGCTTTCCCCACCTCCGCCCGCTCGCGCGACACGTCGGACAGCAGCACATGGTAGCCCGCTGCCGCCGACACCTGCGCGATCCCCGCGCCCATCTGCCCCGCGCCGATCACACCCACTGATTGCATCGCATCTCTCCTGATCTGGATGCGCTGTATGGCGCCGGGCGGCGATCCGCCAGTGGTCAGGGTGCCGGGCGTTCGGCCTGGGCTTCGGCAAGATAGATGGCGAAGCGATCCTCGGGATCGGTCCATTCCGCAATCGGCGTCCAGCCGCCGGAACGCAGCAGGATGCGGGCGTCGCGCGCGCCATATTTGTGGCTGTTCTCGGTGTGGATCGTCTCGCCTGCCGCCATGGCGAACGGCCGGCCGTCGATCGTGAACTCGGCGTCGCGGGTGGCCTCCAGATGCATCTCGATCCGCGCGCGATCGTCGTTCCAGATCGCGCGGTGGCGGAACGCGTCGACCGGAATCGTCCCGTCCAGCTCGCGATCGATTCGCTCGAGCAGGTTGAGGTTGAACGCCGCGGTCACGCCCGCCGCATCGTCATAGGCGGGCACCAGAATGTCGGGCGCCTTGATCCGATCCATCCCGATGACCAGCATCGCACCTTCGCCCAGCGACGCCCGCATCGCGCGCAGCAGGTCGACGGCGGCGAGCGGCGTCATGTTGCCGATCGTCGAACCGGGGAAGAAGCCGAGCTTGGGCGCGTCCGCGATCGTGCGCGGCAGCGTCATCAGCCGCATGAAATCGGCCTCGAACGGCAGCACCAGCAGATCCGGAAAGCGCGCCGACAGCACCCGCGAGGATTCGCGCAGGAAATCGCCCGAGATGTCGATCGGCACATAGGCGGAGGGCGCGATCGCCTCGAGCAGCAGCGGCGTCTTGGTCGAGGAACCCGATCCGAACTCGACCACCGCGCGACCCTCGCCCACCCGCGCGGCCAGGTCGGCGCCGATCGCCGACAGGATCGCGGTTTCGGTTCGCGTGGGATAATATTCGGGAAGCCCGGTGATCGCCTCGAACAGTTCGGAACCGCGCCGGTCGTAGAACCAGCGCGCCGGGATGGCGCGCGGACGGCGTTCGAAGCCGGCCAGCACATCGGCGCGGAACGCGGGATCGGCGAAGCTCACCGTACCGTCTTCGATTTCCTGCTTGAGCATCAAAGATCCTTGGCGAGCCGAACGCCGGTGAACTGCCAGCGCTGATGGGGATAGAAGAAATTGCGGTAGCTCGCGCGCACATGGCCGCGGGGCGTGGCGCAGGAGCCGCCGCGCAGGACGAACTGGCCGCTCATGAACTTGCCATTATATTCGCCGACCGCACCCTCGACCGCGCGGAAACCCGGAAAGGGGCGATAGGCGCTGCCGGTCCATTCCCACACGTCGCCGAAAAAGCCCGGCGCCTGCTGCGCGGGACGGGGCTCCACCGGGCCGGCATCGTCCATCTGGTTGCCGCCGGCGGGATCGAAGGCACAGGCGGCGGCCTCCCACTCGAACTCGGTCGGCAGGCGGGCGCCCGCCCAGCTCGCATAGGCATCCGCCTCGAACAGGCTGACATGCGTGACCGGCGCGGCGGGATCGATCGGGCGGCGGCCGTCGAGGCCGAAGCGCGTCCAGCCGCCATCCTGCCGTTCCCAATACATCGGTGCCGCGACATCCTGCGCCTTCACCCATGCCCAGCCGTCCGCCAGCCAGTGGCGCGGTTCGGCATAGCCGCCATCGGCGATGAACGCGGCCCATTCGCCATTGGTCACGGTGCGGTCGGCGATGGCGTGTGGTGCGAGCAGCGCGTCGTGCGCGGGGCCTTCGCTGTCGAAGGCGAAGCCGTCGCCGTCATGGCCGATGCGCACGATCCCGGCGTCGCGCGCGATCCAGCGGATCGGCCCGGGCATGGCGACCGGCACCTTGCGCGCCGCAGGCCACACCGCCGGCTCGAGCGGGTTTTCGGAAAACAGATGGAGGATGTCGGTGACGAGCAGTTCCTGATGCTGCTCCTCGTGATGGCAACCCAGTTCCACCAGCGCGCGCGCCGCCTCGGGGAGCGTCGGCAGCGCGGCCATCAGCGCGCCGTCGACCGCGGCGCGATAGGCGCGCACCTCGTCCAGCGTTGGCCGCGTGACCATGCCGCGCCGGTCGCGCGCATGGCGGCGCCCCTCGGCCTCGTAATAGCTGTTGAACAGGAACGGGAAGCGCGCGTCGTGCAGCGTGTAGCCGGGCACGTGATCGCGCAGCACGAACGTCTCGAAGAACCAAGTGGTATGGGCGAGATGCCATTTGGTCGGCGATGCGTCGGGCATCGACTGAACCGTGGCGTCCGCATCCGACAAGGGCGCAACGAGCGCAAGCGACAGGGCGCGTACCGCGGCGTAGCGTGCTTCCAGCGTGGAGCGGGACAGTTCGGCCGGTTTGAGCATGTTCACCCCTCGTCGCGAGGCCGAACGCGCGGAACGGCTAAGCCTTGTCGGGCGCGCGTTGCGCTCCCGGAACCCACAGAACGTCGCCAACCCCGTTTTGGTTCACCGCGCGGGCCGCGACGAACAGCAAATCGGACAATCGATTCAAATAGGTTATCGCCAGCGGGTTCACCGGGCCCGACAACGCGACCGCGGCGCGTTCGGCACGGCGCACGATCGCGCGTGCGACGTGCAAATGCGCGGCGGCGGCGCTGCCGCCCGGCAGGACGAAGCTGCGCAGCGGCGCCAGATGCGCGTTGATCGCGTCGATCTCCGCCTCCAGCCGCTCGGGCTGTGCGGCAACGATGTGCAGCGCGCTGGCGTCGGCGGTGAAATCCTCGCCCGGCGTCGCCAGATCGGCACCCAGATCGAACAGGTCGTTCTGGATCCGCGCCAGCCCCGCGCGCAGATCGGGATCCTCCACCGCGAGGATCGCGACGCCGATCGCGCTGTTCGCCTCGTCCACATCGCCGATCGCCGTGAACAGCGCATCCGCCTTGGAGCGGCGCGATCCGTCGACCAGCCCGGTGGTGCCGGTATCGCCCGTGCGCGTGTAGATCCGATTGAGCTTGACCAAGCTCAGGTGCGCCCGGCGGCGAACAGGATGACGACGACGATCAGGATCGCCAGCGCCTGGAAGAAGATGCGCTGCTGCATCATCCGGTTGGATTTCAGCGCCGCCTGACTTGGCCCTTCGCCACCCTTCACTTGCGCGGTCGATTCCTGAAGGAACGACACGATGCCGCGCACCAGCGCGACGACGGTCGCGATCATCGCGGCCACGAGCAGGATCACGAGAAAGGTGTTCATGACACCGGATGTAGGCGCTGGCGACCGTCCCCGCAATCCATACGCCACGCCACTGGACGCCGCCGCCGTGCCACCCTATGTACCGTTCGGTATGGTAAGCCTTTGTCCTTCGGCCGCCCTCAAGGGCCGCCCACGCGCGTTCGATCTGGATGATGCGCTGGCCGCGGCGCTGCGCGTGTTCTGGCAGCATGGCTATGAAAGCGCGTCGATGGCCGAGCTGACCGCGGCGATGGGGATCACCAAACCCAGCCTCTATGCGGCGTTCGGCAACAAGGAAGCCTTGTTCCACAAGGCGATGGACCTCTACGAGCGCGAGAAGCTGGCCTATATCTCCACCGCGCTGGAAGCGCCCACCGCGCGCGGCGTCGCCGAGCGGCTGTTGCGCGGCGCGCTCGAACTCCAGACCTGCGCGGGCAATCCCAAGGGTTGCCTGGGTGTGATCGCCACGGTGTCGTGCGGCGCGGAGGCCGAATCGATCAAGGCCGAGGTGATCGCCCGGCGCGCCTCGTCGCAGGCGGCGTTGCTGCGCCGGTTCGCCGAGGCGGAAGCGGCCGGGGAACTGCCCGAGGGCATGACGCCCGATGCGCTGGCGCAATATCTCTTCGCGCTGCTTGCCGGCCTGACGATCCAGGCGGGGGCGGGGGCGAGCTGTTCGCAGCTCGACACGCTTGTCGACACGGCCATGGCGATGTGGCCGACGCGATAAATATTCCGCGCGGTACAAAAAGCCGTTGACGGAATCATGAGCGGTTAATATACCGATCGGTAAGGAAGCGGCGGACGCGATGGCGACCCGCTCTTTCCATCACCGCGCCAGCCGGCTTTCCTGCCGACCGACGGAAGGAGGACTCGCTCATGGCCTATCTCGATCTCGACAATCTGTTCGCGAGTCCCTCGGGCAGCCGTTCCGCGGCGGCGATCCCGGTTCAGGCCGGTTTCTCGCCGCTCGAATGGAGCGTCATCGCGCTCGCCCGCCGTGATCCGCTGCGCAGTCTGGGCAAGCCCAGCCGCGTGTCGCGTGCGATGGGCAGCCTGTTCGGTCTCGGCACGCGCTCCGCTCTCGCGGATCCCCGGCTGGAGGCGCTGCGCCGCATGGCGGTGCTCGCATGGCGTCGCGGCTTCGCCGTGCCGCTCACCGAGATCGACCGCTTCCTCTCGGCGGGCTTCAACGAGGCGCAGATGGAGACGCTGGTCGAAAGCGTGACCGGCCTTCACGTCGGCGGGCGGATCGCCGCGCGCTGACGGGCGTTGGGCTCGGACACGAAAAAAGGACCGAGCCATGCCCGAGCATCAGGAAATCGCCGACGCCTTCACCGATATCCCGCACGCCGAGGCGATGCAGCCGCCGGTAACGAAAGACGATGACGAAGGCACCGACGATACCCCCGCCGAGGACTTGACGGTCCAGGGCGGGGAGTAACGGTCAGGGGGCACCCGCATCCAACCGGGCGCGGGTAACGTCGTCCACCTTGCCCGACAGGCCGGGCACCTCGTCGAGCTGGCGCAGATCGGTGAACCGCCCACGCTCCTCGCGGTAGCGCGCGATCTCGAAACCGTGCCCGGTCAGCCCCGGCACGGCGTCGAGTTCGGCGGCGGTCGCCCGATTGACGTCGATGCGATCGCCCACCGGATCAGCGGCCCTGGGCGTGGGCCTGTGCGCGCTGCTCGCGCGCGGCCTTGGCGGCGCGGTGATGGCCGTACCAGCAGCCCGCGGCGGCGCCCATCACGGCATGGCCATGGCGACATAATGGCCGGCGACGCCGCCGACCGCGGCGCCCTTCAGGCAGCCCTTGGCCAGCACGGGCGTCCCCGAGGCGAGAAGCGCGGTGGCGGCGAGCAGCGTGGCAATACGTGGCATGGTCATGTTCCTTCCAGTTGCGATGGCGGAGATATGGCGCCCCGGCGCCGGATCAAGTCCGGTCTTTTCAACGACGTGTTCAAGGGCGGGGCGTCTCGCCCGGCGATGGCGGGATCGTGACGCCGCCGCCGGTGGCCTGATACAGCGCGACCGTATCCGTCAGGCGGGCGGCGCGCGCCTGCACCAGCGCCGACGACGCCTGCGCGCTGGCCGCGCTCGCGTTGAGCAACTGCAGCGTGCCGACGCCGCCCAATTCGAGCTGGCGCCGCGTGAACATGAGCGTCTGCGATGCCGCCTGCTCGGCGCGCGCCGCGGCGTCGAGCGCCACGGCATCGCTGCGCAACCCCGACAGCGCGTCGTCCACGTCGAGAAACGCTTGCAGCGCGGCGCCGCGATAGACGGCCTTGGCGCCTTCGAGCGCGGCCTCCGCCACGCGCTGCGCGCCCTTCAGCGCGCCGGCACGAAAGAGCGGCTGGGTGATGCCGCCGATCAGCGTGTAGAAGGGATTGCCGCTGGCGAACATGTCGGTGAAGCGCGTGGACGATCCGCCCGCATTGCCGCTGAGCGTGATGCTCGGCAGCCGGGCGGCGATCGCGGCGTTCACGTCCGCGCCGGCACCGCGCATCACTGCCTCTGCCGCGCGCACGTCGGGGCGGCCCGCCACGATCTGCGCGGGAAGCGCGACGGGCAGTTGGTCGGGCAGGCGCAGCGCGGCGAGCGTCGGCAGGTCGGGCGCGACGCTGCCCGGCGCATGGCCCGTCAGCGTCGCGATCAGCCCCGCCTGATGCGCGAGCTGGCGCTGCAGCGGCGGCAGCGCGGCCTCGGCATTGGCGAGCACGGTCTGTTGCGCGCCGACATCCACCAGCCCGATATCGCCCAGTTGCTGGCGCCGCTGGAGCAGCCCGACGATCCGGCGGTTGCTGTCGATGCTCGACTGCGTCGCCGCCACTTCGTCGACCAGCGCGGCGTGCTGGATCACCGCCAGCACCAGATTGGCGACCACCGTGGTGCGCGCCGCCAACAGCCGGTCCTGCGCGACTTCGGCCGCGGCGCGCGCCGAACGGACCCGCGCACGCTGCGCGCCGAACAGGTCGAGCGGGTAGGTGACCGACAGCTGCGCGGTGTGCAGCGAATAGAGCGTGTCGTTGGTATCGGCGAGCGGCGACGACAGCGCGTTGGAAACATGCGCGCGGTCATATTGGTAGGACGCGTCCGCCTGCGGCAACCCCGCCGCCTGTGCGATGCGGGTCTGCGCGCGCACCTGCCGCAGCGTCGCCTCGGCGCTCGCGATATCGGTGTTGGCCGACAGCGCCTGCGCCACCAGCGCGTCGAGCGATGCGCTGCGGAATTCGGTCCACCAGGCCGGCGGCACGGGCGCGCCGGGCACGATTGTCTGCGCCGGGCCTGCGGCGGACGCGATCGTCTGCGGCGCGACCGCGGGCGATTGCGACAGCGTCGTCGTGACGTCGCGGGGGCCAAGCGTGCAGCCCGTCAGCGCCACCAGCGACAGGAAAGACAGGCGCTTCATGCGGGCTGCTCCCCGGCGGCGGGGCCGTGCGGATGATGCCCCACATCGCGGCCATGGGCGCCGCGATCCTCGGGATCGACGTGCCGCGAGAAGCGATCGATCAGCGTCGGCAGCACCAGCAGGATCAGCAGCGGCGCCAGCGTCATGCCGCCGACCACGACGAGCGCGAGCGGCTTTTGCACCTGGCTGCCGATTCCGCCCGACAGCGCGGCGGGCAAGAGGCCGATCGCGGCGGCCAGGCACGTCATCACGACGGGCCGCAGCGACGTCTGCACGACGGTCGCGAGCGCATCGGGACGCGGCAGCCCCTCGTCGATCGCCTGGTTGAAGGCCGTCACCATCAGGATCCCGTCCATCACCGCGATGCCGAACAGCGCGACGAAGCCGATCGCCGCCGAGATGCTGAACGCGGTGCCGGTCAGCGCCAGTGCCAGCACGCCGCCCACGACCGCCATCGGGATCACGCTGAACGCCAGCAGCGAATCGGTGAGCGACGAGAAATTGGCGTAGAGCAGGATCAGGATCAGCCCGAGGCTGATCGGCACCACCACCTCCAGCCGGTTCACCGCGCTCGTCAGATTGCCGAGCTCGCCCGCCCATTCCAGATGATAGCCGGCGGGCAGGGGCACGTTCTTCGCGATCCGCGCCTGCGCCTCGTTCACCGCGCCGCCCAGATCGCGGTCGCGCACGCCGAACTTGATCGGCACGTAACGCTCCTGATGCTCGCGGTAGATGAACGATGCGCCCGAGGTGAGGCGGACGGTCGCGACTTCGGAGAGCGGCACCTGGATCATGCCGCTGCCGCCGTTCGGCGCGGGCGCGCCGACCGTGATCCGGCGGATCGCGTCCAGGCTGCCGCGTTCGCCCGGCCGCAGCCGCACGACGATCGGGAAGTGGCGATCGGTGCCCGCCTCGTACAGGTCGCCGGGGCTCTGACCGCCGATCGCCGCCGAGACGGTGGTGTTGATGTCGTCGGGCGTCAGGCCGTAGCGCGCGGCGGCGGCGCGGTTCACGTCGATCCGCACGGTCGGCTGGCCGAGCGAATTGGCGATGCCCAGATCGGCGATGCCGCGCACCTTGCCCATCTCGTCCTGGATCCTGCTCGCGATCTGCTGGAGCGTGGCGAGATCGGGGCCGAAGACCTTCACCGAATTGGCGCCCTTCACGCCCGACGACGCCTCCTCGACATTGTCCTCGATATATTGCGAGAATTCGAAATCGACGCCGGGATAACGCGCCTTCAGCCGACCCTGGATCTCGGCGGTCAGGCTGTCCTTGGTCACGCCCGCGGGCCACTGGTCGGCCGGTTTGAGCGGCGTGTAATATTCGGCGTTGAAGAAGCCGGTGGCGTCGGTGCCGTCATCGGGGCGGCCATGGGTGGAGATCACGCGCTCCACCTCGGGATATTCGGCGATGATCTTGCGGATGCCGTTGACCGCGGGCTGACCGCCCTCCAGCGAGATCGAGGCAGGCAGCGTCGCGCGGATATAGAGGTTGCCCTCCTCCAGATGCGGCAGGAACTCGACGCCGAGCTGGCGCACCGCGACGAACGACACGAGCACGAGAAGCGCCGCCATGCCGAGCGTCAGCACGCGGTTGGCGAGCGCGAAGGCGGCGGCGGGTTCATAGGCGCGGCGCAGCTTGCGCACGATCCACGTCTCCACCTCGTCCAGCCGATCGGGCAGCAGCATCGCGGCGAGCACCGGCGAGACGGTGAAGGTGGCGATCAGCCCGCCTGCGATCGCATAGGCATAGGTCTTGGCCATCGGCCCGAAGATATGCCCCTCCACGCCCGACAGCGTGAAGAGCGGCAGGAAGCTGGCGATGATGATCGCCGCGGCGAAGAAGATGCCGCGGCTTACCTCGTGGCTGCCGTGCAGGATCGCGGAGAATCGCGATGCGCGCGTGGCATGGCCATGGCCGGCCTCGATCGTCCGCGAGCGTTCGACCATGTGGCGGAAGATATTCTCCACCATGATGACGCTGGCATCCACCACCAGCCCGAAATCGAGCGCACCGACCGAGAGCAGGTTCGCGGATTCGCCCTGGATGGTCAGGATCAGCACCGCAAAGGCGAGTGCGAACGGGATGGTCAGCGCGACGATGATCGCCGAGCGCAGATTGCCGAGGAACAGCCATTGCAGCACGAAGATCAGGACGACGCCCTCGATCAGGTTGTGCAGCACGGTGTGCGTCGTCAGGTCGATCAGCGTCGAACGGTCGTAGATCGGCTTGAGCTGCACGCCCGGCGGCAGCACGCCGCCGGCGTTGATCGTGTCGACCTCGGCCTTCACCCGCGCGATCGTCGGCATCGACTGCGCGCCGCGCTGCATCAGCACGATGCCCATTACGATGTCGTCGTCGGGCCCGACGCCCGCGATGCCGAGGCGCGGCGCGTTGCCGATGCGCAGCGTTGCCACGTCGGACAGCAGCACCGGCACGCCCGCGTTGTTCGCGACCATCACGCCGCGGATCGCGTCGGCCGAATTGATGAGGCCCACGCCGCGCACGATCGCCGCCTGTGTGCCGAAATTCACCGTCTGCGCGCCGACATTGCCGTCGCTCTTGCCGATCGCGCCCAGCACCTGCGCGATCGTCACCCCGTGCGCGACGAGCCGGTCGTTGTCGACCACCACCTCATAGGTGCGCAGCTTGCCGCCCCAGCCGGTGACGTCCGCGACGCCCGGAATGCCCTTGAAGCGGCGTTGCAGCACCCAGTCCTGCAGCGTCTTCAGGTCCATGACCGAATAGCCGGCGGGCGCGACGATCTGGTAGCGGAAGATCTCGCCGATCGGGCTGGTGGGCGAGATCTGCGGCTGCGCACCGCCCGGCAGGTTGCCGAGCTGCGACAGCCGGCCGAGCACGCGCTGTTCCGCCTCGCGGAAGCCCACGTCATAGGTGAACTGGATCTTCACGTCGCTGAGGCCGAAGAGCGAGATCGTTCGCACCGCGGTGATGTTGGGGATGCCCGCCACTGCCTGCTCGATCGGGATGGTGACGCCGCGTTCCATCTCCTCGGCCGAAATGCCGTTGGACTGGGTCAGCACCTCGACCATCGGCGGCACCGGATCGGGATAGGCCTCGATGTTGAGATTGGCGAAGGCGACCGCGCCCGCCATAATCATGCCGACCAGCAGCACGAGCATGAGCATGCGCTGGCGCAGCGCGAATTCGACGAGCCGGTTCATCCGCCGATGCCCGCCTCGTTCACGAACAGCGCGCCCGCCGTCACCACCCGGTCGCCGGGTTTGAGGCCGGCGGTGATCGTGTCGAACCCGCCCGCGCTGTCGCCGACCGTCACCGTCTGCGCGCGGAGCAGGCCGCCGGGGCCGGCGACGATCCACACCCGCGTGCCGTCCCCTTCGTGGATCACCGCCTGCGACGGCACCTGCACGCCGTTCAGCGCGTGGCCGGCACGCTGGATCGCGAAGCTGGCGAACATCTGCGGCTTCAAGGCGCCGTCGGGATTGGCGACCGACGCGCGCACCGGCAGCCGGTGGGTCGCGGGATCGAGCGCGGCGGCGACGTTGTTGACGACGGCGCGGAACGTGCGGCCGGGATAGGCCGGGGTGGTGACGCTCACCGCATCGCCCACCTTGACGCTCGCGGCGTCGCTTTCGGCGAGCTGCGCCACCAGCCACACGTCGGCGAGACTCGCGATTGTCATCAGCGGCTTGTCGCCGCCCGCGCCGATATATTGGCCCGGCGCCACGTCGCGCGAGACGATCACGCCCGAAACCGGCGCGGCATAGACCGCCTGCGCGCCCGATCCGGTCTGCCGCGCCGCGCCGCTCAGCGTGCCGAGCCGCCCGCGCGCGGCGGCCACCGCGCCGCTGGCGCTGGCGGCGCTCGCCTGCGCGGCGAGCAGGTCGCTTTGCGCTTGGCGGTAGTCCTTCAGCGCACCGCCTGCGGTCTGGTAGATCGCCTCCTGACGCCGGGCATTGTCCTGCGCGGTGCGAAGCTGCGCCTGCGCGGTGGCCGCCTGCGCGGTCGCGGTGACGAGCGCGGCGCGCGCGTCGACGAAATCGTTGGACGCGACGCGCAGCAGCGGCTGGCCGCGATGGACCGTCTGCCCCGCCTGCACCATCACGTCGGCGATCTGGCCCGAGAAGGGCAGCACCACGGGCGTGCTGTGATCCTCGTCCACCGAGATCGTGCCCGTCGCCTGGATGGTGCCGGCCGCCGATCCGTCGCGCACCGCCTCGATCTTCATTTGCGCGAGCTGGGCGGGCGTCGCGCGGAACGTGCCCGGCGGCGGTGCCACCGGCGTCTGTTCGACGGGCGTGGTCAGGTGGCGGATGCCCGCGACGATCGCCCACAGCGCCAGCAGCGCGACCGCCGCGATGCCGATCCAGCGCAACTGGCGCGAGCGGTCCAGGGGTGCCGCGGCCGGCAGGGGCCGTGGGTGGTGGAATTCTGACATGCCCGGATCCGGCCCTTTGCGCACTTGCAGCATAGATTAGGGCGGGGCATTAGCCGGGAAGAATTACAGGCAACTTACAGCCGGGGACGATGCGGTGCGGCTCTTGCTGGTGGAGGACGATCCCGAGCTTGCCGCAGCCCTTGGCGCCGCGCTCGGCCGGCACGGCCATTCGAGCGATCATGCCCGCACCGCCGAAGATGCGCTGCTGATGCTGAACGCGGTGCATTATGCCGCCGTCCTGCTCGATCTTGGCCTGCCGGGCGAAGACGGGTTCGCGGTGCTGCGCGCGCTACGTCAGGGTGCGAACCCGGTGCCGGTGATCGTGACGACCGCGCGCAGCGGGGTGGGCGACCGGATCTCGGGGCTGGATGCGGGCGCCGACGATTATCTGGTCAAGCCGTTCGCGGTGGACGAGCTGCTTGCGCGGCTGCGCGCGGTGCTGCGGCGGCGGGTGCCGTTTCAGGGCGCGACGCTGGCGCTCGGCGATCTGCGCTACGACGCCGCCTCGCGCGAGCTGCGCGTCGGCGATGCGCTGGTGCCGCTCTCCGCGCGCGAGACCGAATTGGCCGAGCTGCTGGTGCGCCGCGCGGGGCATGTCGTCGGCAAGCGTCTGGTGGAGGACCAGCTCTTCGGCCTGACGGACTCGCTCGGATCGAACGCGGTGGAGGTCTATATCCACCGGCTGCGGCGCAAGATCGAACAAGCCGGCGCGGGCGTGAAGATCGAGACGATCCGCGGCGTCGGCTATATGATGCGCGTCGCGGCCCCATGAGGCTGCGCCGGCCGCGCACCTTGACGCTGCGCATCATGCTGGCGGAGGTGGCGGCGATCCTGGTGGTCGCGATCCTGCTGCCGCTGCTGCTGGTGTCGGTGCTGCACGGGACGGCGGCGGCTTCCGAGAACGTGGCGCTGCTCGGTCAGGCGCAGGCGATTGCCGCCGGGCTGCGCGTGGAGCATGGCCGCGTGATCGCCGACCGTGCGACGGTGCTGCGGTACGGCGACACCTATGACGGCCGCGCCTTCGTCGTGACCGATCCCGGCGGCGCCGTGCGCGCGGCGAGTTCGCATGCCGGCGCGGTGCCATGGACGCGCGTGCCGCGCACCACCGCGCCCGATTTCGTGCGGATCGCGCCGTTCCGCCTGGCCAGCGTGCCCGTCATCGCCGCCGGGCTGCCGCTGCGCATCCTGGTGTCGCAGGACGAAACGCGGCCGGGCGTGATCCTGGACGACGTGATGCGCGCCTTTCTCGCGCGCTATCTGCTGATCCTGCTTCCCGTGCTGTTGCTGCTGCCGTTGGTGAACGCGCTGCTGATCCGGCGGATCGTGCTCGCGGTCCGGCGGACCTCGGCGCGCGCCGCCGAGATCGGGCCGATGACGCTCGCCATCCGACTGGAGGACGAGGGGCTGCCCGCCGAGATCATGCCGCTGGTCGCCGCGACCAACCGGCTGGTCGCCCGGCTCGAACAGGGGTTCAACCAGCAGGCCGAATTCGTCGCGAACGTGGTGCACGAGCTGCGCACGCCGCTGTCCACGCTGATGGTCAGCCTCGAAGGCGTCGGCGATCCCGCCGCGCGCGCGCCGCTGGAGCGACAGGTCGAACGGCTGTCGCATGTCGTCTCGCAACTGCGCGATCTCGCCGCGCTGGAGGATGCGGCGACGCTCGCCACCGAACGGGTCGACCTTGCCGCGCTGGCGGCCGAGACCGTCGCCGAAATGGCACCATCGGTGTTCGCCGCGGATCACCGGATCGCACTGACCGGCGGCGACAGGGAGGTGGCGATCGTCGCCAATGTCGTGCTCGTCCGCCTCGCGCTGTCGAACCTGATCGCCAATGCGGTGCGCCATACGCCCGCGGGCACCGCGATCCGCGTCGTCGTGCAGGGGGGGGGCGACGCGCGGATCGCGGTTGAGGACGACGGCCCGGGGATCGTCGCCGGCGGCGAGCCGACCCGCCGCTTCTGGCGCGCCGATCACAGCCGGACGGACAGCGCGGGGCTGGGCCTCGCCATCGTCGGGCGCGTGATGGCGGTGCATCGCGGCCGTCTGGAGATCGGCAGCGGGCCCCATGGCGGCACGCACGCGCGGCTCGTCTTTCCGCCGGCGGATGCTTGACAGCGGCGCGGCGCGCCGTCTGTGTGCGCCGCTGAAGATCGGACGGGGGAGACGGGCGTGCATGCGATGAACCTGTCGGAGACGTTCCTCGTCGCGATGCTGGTGATCTTCAGCGTGCCCTATCTCGTCTGGCGCCTGTTGCACGCCGATCATCACGCGCCGCTCGTCGTGGTGCAGATCGTCGTCGGCGTCCTGCTCGGCCCCGGCGTGCTCGGCGCGGTGTTTCCCGTCTATTACGCGACGATCTTCAAGCCCGACGTGGTCACCGCGCTCAACGGCCTCTCCTGGTGGGGCGTGATGCTGTTCGTGTGGGTGGCGGGGATCGAGCTCGATCTGGGCGGCGCCTGGGCGCGTCGCCGCGATACCGGGATCACCGCGGCCTGCGCGCTGCTCGTGCCGCTCGCGTTCGGCAGCCTCGCGGCGCTCGTCCTGCTGCGCACGAGTGGCGGCTGGATGGGTCCGGCGGGGGCGCCGTGGCAGGTGGTGCTGGGGATCGGCATGGCGTGCGCGGTGACGGCGCTGCCCATCCTCGTGCTGCTGATGGAGCGGCTGGGTATCCTGCACCAGCCCTTCGGACAGCGCATCCTGGGCTATGCCAGCATCGACGACGTGGCGATCTGGGGCGTGCTCGCGCTGATCCTGCTCGATTGGCACCGCGTGGGGTTGCAGATCGGCTTCGTTCTCGTCTTCGCGGTCGCCGCCGCCGGCATGCGCTGGCTGATGGCGCGGCTGTCGGCGGCGGATCGCTGGCCGGTGTCGCTGATCTGGCTCGCCGCCTGCGGATTCGCGGCGGACTGGACGGGGCTGCACTTCATGGTCGGCGCGTTCCTCGCCGGTGCGGTGCTCGACACCGGCTGGTTCGATCGCACCGCGCTCGACCGGTTTCGCGACATGCTGCTGCTCGCGGTCATGCCGGTGTTCTTCCTCAGCACGGGGCTGCGCACCAGCTGGAGCGTCGGCGGCGCGGCGGTGTTCGGCGCGGCCGCGCTGCTGCTGGTCGCCTCGGTCGGCGGCAAGCTCGCCGGCGTCCATCTCGCCGGGCGCCTGCTGCGCTGGGGCCGGGGCGAGGCCACGACGATCGGCTGGCTGCTCCAGACCAAGGCGCTCATCATGATTATCTTCGTCGGCATCCTGCTCGACAAGCATATCGTCAGCAGCGCGACCTTCACCGCCTTGCTGCTGATGGCGGTGGCCAGCACGATGCTGACGACCCCGATCGTCGCGCCGCGCCTGAAACGGGCGGGATTGCGCTGAAGCTCCATTGACGGCAGCGGCGGAAGCGCCGATTCCGGCGGCAGCGATCGACAATCTTTGCAGAAGGTTGCGAGCAGGAGACCGTCATGCGATTCACGATCAACGACCGCCCGATCGAGGTGGAGGCCGATGTGCGCACGTCGCTGCTCGATCTCCTGCGCGAGCATCTGGGGCTGCCGGGCACGAAGAAGGGCTGCAACCAGGGCGCGTGCGGCGCCTGCACCGTGCTGGCGGACGGCGAGCGGATCAATTCCTGCCTCGCGCTCGCGGTGCAATATGAGGGGCGGGCGATCACCACGGTCGAGGGATTGGCGGACGCCGGGGGGCTGCATCCGCTCCAGCGCGCGTTCGTCGAGCATGACGGGTTCCAGTGTGGCTATTGCACGCCCGGCCAGCTCTGCTCGGCGATCGCCATGGCGGGCGAGGTCGCGCGCGGCGTGCCGAGCGTGGTGACCGCCGACCTGTCCGCCGAGACGATGATGCTGACGCATGACGAACTGCGCGAACGGATGAGCGGCAATCTGTGCCGCTGCGGCGCGTATAACGGCATCGTCGAAGCGATCGCCGAAACCTTTGCGGAGGCGCACGCATGACGCCCTTCACCTATGCCCGTGCCGAGGACGCGGCCGGCGCGATCGCGCTCACCGGGGCGCACGCCGATTCGCGCTATCTGGGCGGCGGCACCAACCTGATCGACCTGATGCGCGAGGGGATCGAGGCCCCTGCGGCGCTGATCGACGTGACCGGCCTGCCGAGCGGCATCGAGCCGCGCGACGATGGCGGCGTGTGGATCGGCGCGGCGGTGAAGAACACCACGCTGGCCGCCGATCGCACGATCCGCACGCGCTATCCGGCCTTGTCGCGCGCCATCCTGGCGGGGGCGAGCGGCCAGATCCGCAACATGGCGACCGTCGGCGGCAACATCCTCCAGCGTACGCGCTGCACCTATTTCTACGACGACGCCGCGCGCTGCAACAAGCGCGCGCCCGGCACCGGCTGCGACGCGATCGGCGGCTTCAACCGTATCCACGCGATCCTCGGCGCGTCGCCCGCCTGCGTGGCGACTCATCCATCGGACATGTGCGTGGCGATGCTGGCGCTGGACGCGATCGTCCATCTCGACGGCCCGATGGGCGCGCGCAGCATTCCGCTCGCCGATCTCCACCGGCTGCCGGGCGACACGCCCGAGATCGACACGGTGCTGCGCCCGAACGAGCTGATCGCGGCGGTCGAGCTGCCGGCGCTGCCGTTTGCCGCGCGTTCGGCCTATCGCAAGGTGCGCGACCGCGCGAGCTATGCCTTCGCGCTGGTGTCGGTGGCGGCGGCGCTCGATGTCGACGGCGGCACGATCCGCGACGTGCGGCTGGCGCTGGGCGGCGTGGCGCATCGGCCCTGGCGTGCGGCCAAGGCGGAGGCCGCGCTGCGCGGCCGGCCCGCGACCGAGGCGAGCTTTCGCGCGGCGGCCGAGGCGGAGCTGGCGGATGCCGCCGCGCTTCGCGACAACGGGTTCAAGATCGAGCTGGCGAAGCGGACGATCGTCGCGACGCTGGGCGACGTGATGGAGGCGGGCGCATGAACATCGTCGAAACGGTCAAGAATGCGGCGCAGGGCGTCGCCAAGGGCGCGATGGAAAAGCTGGTGCCGCTCGCGCCCGACAGCTGGATCCCGGGCGGCGTGCCCGATCCGCTGATCGCGCACAAGCACGGGCTGATCGGCACGCAGGTCTCGCGCCGCGACGGGCCGGACAAGGTGCAGGGCGCGGCGCGGTTCGCGGCCGAGTTCCGGTTCGACACCATGGCCTATGCCGCGCTGGTCTATGGCCGGATCGCGCGCGGGCGGATCGCCACGCTCGACACCGCCGCCGCCGAACAGGCGCCGGGCGTCGCGCTGGTGATGACTCACCGCAACGCGCCGCGGATGAAGGCGCCCGCCGTGTTCGGCTCGTCGCCCACCGCGGTCGGCCCCAGCGACCTGCCGATCATGCAGGACGATCGCATCCACTGGAACGGCCAGCCGATCGCACTCGTCCTCGCCGACACGCAGGAACAGGCGGACCATGCCGCCGCGCTGATCGTCGCGACCTATGACGCCGAGCCGGCGACCTCGTCGTTCGCGGACGCCAAGGCGGAGGGCGCGAAGCCCGGTCTGTTCATGGGCCAGGCGCTGCTGAACGAGATCGGCGATGCCGATGCCGCGCTGGCGGCGGCGCCCGTCCGTGTCGACCAGGTCTATCGCACGCCGCGCCACAACCACAATGCGATCGAGCCGCATGCCGCGACGCTGATGTGGGAGGGCGACCGGCTGACGATCCACGACGCCAGCCAGATGGTGACCGCGACCGCGGCGACCATCGCCGACGTCTTCGGCGTGCCGGCCGATCACGTGCGTATCACGTCGCCCTATGTCGGCGGCGGTTTCGGCGCCAAGGGCCTGTGGGATCACCAGATCCTCGCCGCGGGGGCGGCGCGTCTCGCCGGGCGCCCGGTGCGGATCGCCTTGACGCGCGAAGGCGTCTACCGCGTGGTGGGCGGCCGCACGCTGACCGAACAGCGCGTCGCGATCGGCGCGCAGGCGGACGGCCGTTTCGACGCGCTGATCCACAGCGGCACCGTCGCGATGTCGCCGCACAACAACATGCCCGAACCGTTCATCCTGGGCACGCGGGCGGCCTATGCCGCGCAGAACATCCGGCTGTCGGTCGAGGCGGTCACGCTCAACATGCTGGCGAACACCTTCATGCGCGCGCCCGGCGAATCGGTCGGCACCTTCGCGCTCGAATCCGCGATCGACGAACTGGCGGTGGCGCTGGACATGGATCCCGTCGAGCTGCGCATCCGCAACGAGCCCGAGGTCGATCCGACATCGGGGTTGCCCTTCTCGTCGCGCCACATCGTCGAGGCGTGGCGCGCGGGGGCGGAGCGGTTCGGCTGGGCCGATCGCGCGGCGCCGGGCACGCGGCGCGAGGGCGAGTGGCTGATCGGAATGGGCTGCGCGACCGGCACCTATCCCTATTATCGGATGCCCGGCGCCGCCGCGCGGCTCACGATCGATCGCGCGGGCAAGGCGCTGGTCGAGGTGGCGGCGCACGAGATGGGCATGGGCACGTCGACCACCACCGCGTTGGTCGCCGCCGAACGGCTGGGGCTGCCGATCGACGCGGTCGCGGTGCGCTATGCCGACACGATCATCCCCGGCGCGATCATGGCCGGCGGATCGCAGCAGACCGCCGCGATCGGCGCGGCGGTGATCGCGGCGCACAACGCGCTGGTCGCCGAACTGCTGAAGCTGGCGGGTAACGATTCCCCGCTCGCCGGCCTCTCCGCCGATCAGGTGGGCAGCGAGGACGGCGGTCTGGTCATGCGCGACGATCCCGCCCGCCGCGAAACCTATGTCTCGATCCTCGAGCGCGCGCACCGCGACAGCGTGACGGTGGCGGAGGAGGCGAGCCCGTCGCTCGAACTGATGCACTGGTCGATGCACTCGCACAGCGCGATCTTCTGCGAGGTGCGCGTGAACGCCATCACCGGCGAGACGCGCGTCGGCCGCGTGCTCGGATCGTTCGATTGCGGGCGGATCCTGAACGCCAAGACCGCGCGGAGCCAGTTCCGCGGCGGCATCATCATGGGGCTGGGCATGGCGCTGATGGAGGAAACCCAGTTCGACGAGCGCAGCGGCCGGATCATGAATCCCAGCCTCGCCGAATATCATGTGCCGGTGCACATGGACGTGCCCGAGATCGACGTGATGTGGACCGATATCGCCGATCCCCACACCCCGATGGGCGCACACGGCATCGGCGAGATCGGCATCACCGGCGTGGCGGCGGCGGTGGCCAACGCGGTCTACAACGCCACGGGCAAGCGCATCCGGGATCTGCCGATCACGCTCGACAAGCTGTTGTGAGCGGATCGCGCTCGCGCGAGGGGTGAACGGCGTGTAGGCACGGGCCTCCGGGTGGTTCGGCGAGGGCGTGATGGCGGAAGAGGAATTCGAGATTCGCGGCGCGCACGAGGACGTGCTGGAACGCGAGATCGAAGAGGCGCGGCCCATGGCGCAGCGCATCGCGCTGTTCTCGGCCGTGCTGGCGACCCTGGGCGCGGTGGTCAGCTTTCTCGGCGGCCACACGCAGAACGAGGCGCTTTATTACAAGAACGAGGCGGTGCTGCTGAAGGCTCGCGCGTCGGACGATTGGGCCTATTACCAGGCCGAGGACATCAAGGCGCATCTGGTCGAGGCGACGACGCGCAGCGGCCCGACCGATGCCGACCGCGCCGATATCGCGCGGTATCGCACCCGTGCACAGGACCTGCGCCGCGACGCCGAGCGGCTGGATGTCCAGTCCGAGGAGGCGAACGCCGAATCGGTCCATGCGCTCGCCCCGCACACCAAGCTCGCCATGGCGATGACCGCGATTCAGGTGGCGATCGCGCTCGCCTCGATCGCGGCGCTGACGCATCGCAGCTGGCTGCTCTGGGGCGGCGTCGCCTTCGCCGCGATCGGCATCGCGACGGTCGCGCTGGCCTGGACCTGAGCGGTCACCAGGCGAAGGAGCCGCCGAGCCGGGCGTTGAACGGGCGCAGCGGCGTCGATTGATCGCGCGCCGCCAGCGCAAAGGGGTTGCCAAGCGCGAAACGGTTGGCGCGCCTGTCGGTCAGGTTGTCGGCGATCAGCGTCAGCGCCACGCGCTTGTGCGCCCATCCGGCGCGGGCGCCCAGCACGGCGTAGCGGCCCTGGCTGATGTCGAGCAGATCGCCCGTGCCCAGCACCGAGCGCCCGATGTAGACCGCCGATCCGCCGATGTTCAGCATGCTCACGGCGCCGATCCGCCAGCGATAGGCGAGGTCCGCCTTTGCCGCGAACGGCGGCGTTTCGGGAAGGCGCCGGTGCGCCGGGGTCGCCAGGTCGGCGAGTGGCCCCGTCACGCGGTTATAGGTGTAGAGCACCGCGGCCGTCGCGCTGAGGCCGGCGAACGGGATCCAGTCGGCGGTCGCCTCGATCGCCTGGATGCGCGCGTTGCCGATGTTCGCGGTGTAGGGCAGGCCGCGACGGTTGACGAGATCGGCCTGGATGTCCTGCCAGCGCGCGATCGAATAGGCGGCCGACAGCGCCAGCCCGGTCGGCCCGGTGCGGATCTTGCGCAGGCCCGCCTCGGCGACACGGATCGAATCGGACTGGAAATCGGCCACCCGGCCCACGCCGCGCGCGACGGCGAGGCCGCCCGTGCGGTAACCCGACTGCGCCCGGCCAAACAGCGCGAGCCCCGGCGCGAGCTTCCATGACAGCGCCGCGGTCGGATCGATCCGGCGGGTAGAGCGGCCCTCAACGAAATCGGGAATGCGCGGGCGAAACGAGGGCTCGCCATCGGTGCGCGCCAGCGTGAAACGCGCGCCCACCGTCAAAGCCAGATTGCGCGTCGCCGCGGCGGTCGCTTCGGCGAAGACCGACGCGCTGCGCGTCACGTTGGTGACACCGATGATGTCGGGCGGGTTGTTGACCGGGCCCAGCGCACGCGACTGGGCATCGCGGTCGCGCAGCAGCGTGAAGCCGACCACCCAGCTGTTGCCGCTCGGCAGCGAACGCGACAGCCGCGCCTCGGTCGCGATCAGCAGCTTGGCTTCGTCGGTGGTGTAGATCGTCGGTTGCAACCGCCCGAAGATGGGCGGCGGCGTGGCGTCGAACGCGTCGACCGCGTGATAGCCCGCCACGCTCGTCGCCGAAAGCAGTTGCAGCCCGCTCGACCAATCCTTGGTGACCACCACGCTGCCAAGCACGACCGTGTTGGCGAAGGGCTGGGCGAACGTGCTGCGCCGCATGAGGCCGCCGTCCGCGCCGTCGGCATATTGGGCGTCATCGGCGGAAATGCGCTGGTAGACGCCGCCCAGATCGACGCGCCAGCCATCCCCCGGCTCGGCGCGAAGCGCGGCACGGCCGCCGCTGGTGTCCACGCCGTCGATATTGCGAAGCCCACGGTGGGGATCGTCGATGAAGCCGCCGTCGCTATCGTGATAGCCGACCACCCGCAGCCCCAGCCGGTCGTCGACGATCGGCAGGTTCAGCACCGCGCTGGCGTCATAGCCGGGCTCGCCCTGCGTCGTGGCGGACACCCCCGCCGACACCGCGCCGTGGATCCCCGTGAGATCGACCGGATTGGGCGTGAGGCGGACGATGCCGCCGATCGATCCCGATCCGTAGAGCGTGCCCTGCGGACCCTCCATCACCTCGACGTCCTGCATGTCGTAGAGCTTCAGGCTGGGATCGGCGCCCGAATAGCCGAGCTGGACATCGCCCAGATAGATCGTCGCAGTCGACTGCGCGCTGCCGTTGAAGCTGCTGTCGGCGATGCCGCGGATGAAGATCTTGTTGCGGCCCGGGCCCAGTTCGGTCGTCTGGAGCACGGGGGTGGCGTGCGCGATCTGCGTCAGGTCGGGCGAGCCGGTCACCGCGGGCCATTGGTCGGCGGTCAGGATCGCCAGGCTGCCGGGATAGCGCAGCAGCGGCACGCGCTGTTTGCTGGCGGTGACGACGACGTCGCCCCCCGGCATCGCCGCCATGGGCGAGAAGGGGCGTGGTGGCGCGGGCGGCGGCGCGGCCCTGGCCGGCACCGCCAGGCGCACGACGCGGAAGCTGCGCGCGTCCACGGGCACGGCGCGGTAGCCCGTGTCCTTCAGCAGGCGCGCGAGCGCGGCGGCGGGCGAGAGCGTGCCGCTCAGCGCGCGGGTGCGGGTGGCGCGGAGCGCGGGTTCGGTGCTGATGATGTCCGCACCCGTCTGACGGGCGAGAAGCGGCAGGGCGGTGTCGAGCGTGGTGGCGGGAAGCGCGATCCGGGCGTTTTGTGCCAGAGCCGGTGCCCCGTTGGTCAGCGCCGCGAACGCGATGATCGCGGCGCGCAAGCCATTATGGCGCGAGAACCCACTGCTCACCGTTACGCCGCGCCTTTGCCCCGATCAGCGTCGCCAGATGCGGGATGTCGCGATCCGCCGAACCACTCAGCGCGACCATGCCGGTAAACTGGCGCTCGGGCAAGCCGTGCTCCAGCACCACCTTCGTCCCGTAACGGCGCTCCACGGCGGCGAACACGGCGGACACCGTCTCGTCGACAAAGGCGATCTGGCCCTGCTGCCAGCCGCCCACCGTCTCCGGCGCGACGGTCGCCAGCGCCACGCTGTGCCGATCCTCGCGCGCGGTGAGCGCATGGCCGCGCTTCAGGACGATGGCGTCGCCGTCCGGCTGAAACATCACCGATCCCTCGGCGACCTGCACGTCGAGCCGATCGCCGGTGCGCGTCACGTCGAACACCGTGCCCATGTCGCGCACGCTCAGATTGCCCGATACGAGCGTGAACGCCTTGCCCTCGTCATGATGAACGCGGAACATCGCTTGGCCGCGATCGAGCACGGCGACGCGCTGGTCGGCATGATCGAGCCGCAGGCGAGTGCCGCCGTTCATCGCGATCTCGGTGCCGTCGCCCAGCCGCACGGTGCGGTGCTCGCCGGGTGCGGTGGTCAGCACATAGGGCCGCGCGCCGCGCGGCAGCGCGAGCGGCATCAGCAGCAGCGCCAGGCTCGCGGCGATCGCCGTGCCGGCAATGCCCCAGCCGATCCGGCGCCGCGGCAGCGCGCCCAACCGGGAGTGGCGCGCCTGCGACCGCATGGGAAGAACCGGGATGCCCGCTGCCGGCGCGGAGGGGCGGGCGTCGGCGATCAGGCGGTCGGCCAGCGCCACCCGGTCCATCGCGGCGGCATGCGCCGGGCTCACCTCGAGCCACAGGACGAACGCCTCCCACCCGGCCGCGTCGAGCGTCGGCTGGCGAAGCTGCCACAGGGTGGCCTGGTCGATGATGTCGTCGCTGGTCTGCACCTTCAGGCCCCCTTTCCTGAACCTAGACGATGCCGTTTCGCCATTCCCGCATCGAAATCTTCCGATGCTTCAATTATATGACGGTAGGCGCGCTGCAGCAGCTTCTCTACGCCGCTGAGGCTGATCCCGATCGTCTCGGCGATTTCGCGTTGCGGCCGTTCCTCCACGCGGAACATGTGCAGCGCGGTGCGCATCCGATCGGGCATCGCCGCCATCGCGCTTTCGACCGCGGCCAGCCGGTCGCGCGCGATCAGCGTCCGCTCGGCATCGGGCAGTTCCTCGGCGAGCGGTTGCACGTCCACCCAGGCGGTGTCGCGCGCCACGCCGCGCTGCCCGGCGATGCGGCGATCGGTCGCGAGGTTCGCCGCCACGCGATAAAGAAAGGCGGCGGGCTGGTCGATCGGCCGGTTGGCGAGCTGCTCGACGCGCAGCCACATGTCCTGCAGCGCGTCCTCGGCATCGTCGCGATTGCCGAGCCGCGCGGCCAGCAGCCGCAGCAGCATCGGCCGGTTCTCCAGGAAGACCGCCCGCAGCCCGCCATCGCTCATCGCCATGCCGCCAACGCAGCGCCTATCACGTCGGGTAGGAGAGGCCGCATGCCGCCGCCATGTCGGAGATGGGCAGCGCCCGCAATGCCGCGGCCTCGATCGGGCGCGCGGCGGCGATGGCATCGTGATCGCGCGCGCCGTCGCCGGGATGGCACATCACCAGATGCCGCTCGCCCGGATGCCGCAGGAACGCGGGAAAGACCGCGGCATAATCGCCGGCGAATCCGTAATGGCCGGCGAACCCGGCATTGCACGCCAGGCCGTGCGCGGCGGCGGCGCGGTGCAGGCCCGATGCGTGGTACGCGCTGGCCAGCGCCTTGCCGCGAAACGGTCGGCCGGCGATCGCCAGCGGCCGGTCGGTGCAGGTCCGCACCCAGGCCGATGGCGCGCGCGCGGCGGTCTCGGCCAGCACGATGGCGCGGATGCCGGGCAGCACATGCGCATGCTGGTGCGCGTCGACGAACGCCGGGGGGCGTCCCATCGCCTGCGCGAACCGGTCGAACTGCGCGGCGACCGCACGGCGAACCGCCTCCAACGGCAGCGCGCGCCGCCTTGCCGCGGCCGCCAGCACGCCGATCGGCGGCAGCCGCCCGTCCGGCGCGAGTTCGGGCATGGGGATCGCGGGCGCCTCCAGCGTGAGCGTGAGGTGAAGGCCGATCTCGACATGATCCGGCACGTCGCGCAGCATCGCCGCGTCGCCGGGCCAGTCGGCCAGCGCCGTCATGCAGCCGGTGGCGTTCAGCTTGCCGGCCTGCGCCAGCGCCACGATCGTTCGGCTGGTGCCGTGCGAAAAGGCGAAATCGTCCGCACAGAGGATGAGGCGCGGCAATCGGTTATCCTTCGTATCGGCCTTACCCGGCGTGCGCCGGCGTCGCGAACGGGCCGGGCTGCGCCGGTGCCTGGAACGGCCGTTCGCGGATACGATCGCTCGTGAGCTGGCGTGCGCGCAGCCGCGTGGCGAGAAAACGATAGAAGAACCAGTCACCCGCGATCGCCGAGGTCGTCGCATAGACCAGCCGTTCGGCCAGCGTCCAGCGGATCGAATCGCGGTTGCGTTCGCGCGGCGAGGGCGCGCACCACAGCCGCTCCGAATAGGCCATCGTCCCGTGCTTCAGCACGCGGTGGATGATCTCGTGATCCTCGAGCACATAGCTCCAGCGATCCGCGCAGAAGCCGCCGCCGGCGCGTAGCGCATCGGTGCGGAACGCCTGGCCGGCGCCCCCGGTATGGCACTGGCCGCGCAGCATGCGCGCGGTCGCGCAGATCTTGCGGCCGGCCTTGAGGCGGGTCTCCGCATCCGCATCGCGCGCGGCGAAGAACGCGCCGGCGACGGCGCAGCCCGGCCGGCGCAGCAGCGCCTCGGCCTCGGCCAGATAGTCGGCGGGATACCAGGTGTCCGCGTCGCACGTCGCGACGAAGGCGGTGCGGACCCAACGCAGCCCCGTGGCGAGCGCGGCCACCTTGCCGGGGCGCCGCTCGGTGAGGAGCATGTAATCCAGCCCCAGCCGGCGGCAGGCTTCATGCGCGACGTCCGCGCTGCCGTCGGTCGATCCGTTGTCGATCAGGATGAGCCGGGCGTGGCGCGTCTGTGCGGCGAGGCTGGCGATCGTGCCGCCGAGCAGTTCCCGTTCGTTGAAGAAGGGAACCAACACGCTCCACGCGGCGTTGGGTTGCGACGGCGAGCTATAAGCGGCCGCGGCGCCGGCGGGCAGGGTATAGCCGTCCAGATCGAGCAACATGCGTACGACATCCATTTGCGTTCGGCGATGGACGCGTCGCTATTCGGATCCGGCCCTTACGCTGCGTTGCCCCCCGGCAAACGGTGCGCAGACCGAAACCCGCCCCCGCAGCGCGCCCCGTCGCTGATACGACGATGCCGATACCGGCGACCCGCAGCGGCACGGTAAAATAATCGCTAAAACATCCGGTCTCTCCGCAACGCGCTTCGATGCGGCGCACCGGCGCGCTATTTGGCAGGCAGCGTGATCGCGGTCTGGCCGTCCTTGTGCGTCGCGACGCCGCTGCTCCTGCCCGCCAGCAGCGCGATCGCCTGTTCCGGGCTGGGCAATCCGTCGAATGCGGGAAAGGCCCGCACCGAATCGTCCACGTCGGTGAACGACACCGAATAGCGGTTGCCCTTGCCGAGCAGCGTGTCGAGCGTCGGCGTCACCGCCATCACGCGACCCGCGTCGCCGAACGCGATCTCGTACCCCGCGCCGTCGCCGCGATAGATTCCGTAGCGCGCACCGCTCGCGGCATCGCGGCACCAGTGGACGGGGCGGCCGACCGCGCGGGCCTTGTCGTTCTTGAGCGCCGCGCCGAGCAGCAGCGGCATCAACGCGTCGCCCGCATCGGTCGCGGCGGGCTTGGCCGGGCCGAAGTGCAGCGCGTCCGCGCAGGACCCGATCGGCACCGCGGCCGCCGCCTCCGCCACGCCCTGCGGCCAGCGCATCGCGGCGATCGCGCGGCTCATCGCGGCATCGGTCGCCGCCGCGTCGAGCGTGGTCGAACTCGCCCGCACCGCGACCAGCCACTCGCCGAGCGGCATCACCGCCAGCGCGGTGCCGCGGATCGCGCGGGCGGTGGGGGTATAGGCCTGGCGCAACCCCGAGGCGGTGGTGGCGCGCGGCGGCGCGAAGGGCATGGGCGCGATGCCGCTGGCGGTGACGCCGCCATAGACGTCGCGCGATAGGATGACGCTCTGCGCGCGATCGAACCACATCGCCACGTCGTCTATCGCGGGATGGAAGAGGAAGATCGTGACGTTCGTCGCTTTGTCCGCGCTACGGAAATCGGCATAGACATCGCGTTCGGCGGTGCCGTTGTCGGCCAGCTTGTCGCGCGCCATTCCGTCGAGCGTCGCGGGCAGGATCAGCCCGGTATCGGCATGCTGCCAGCCCTTGTCGACCGGCACCGGCAGATCGCGCGCGGCAAAGGCGGCCGTCGATGCCGCGATCAGCAGCGCGGCGCTCGCCATCAGGGTGTGGATACGCATGAAACGCCTCTCCGGTGGGTATCCGGAGAGGCTAGTTCGGCTCACGCCTCGGTCAAGCTGCGACCGCGGCCTTCAGCGCATCGACCAGATCGGTCTTTTCCCAGGTGAAGTGATCGCCCTCGGCATCGCGGCCGAAATGGCCATAGGCGGCCGTCTTTTTGTAGATCGGGGCGTTCAGCTTCAGATGCTCGCGAATGCCCTTGGGCGTCAGGCGGACGAGCTTGGGCAGCACCTCTTCCAGCGTCGCCTCGGGCACGGTGCCGGTGCCGTGCGTGTCGACATAGACCGACAGCGGCTCGGCGATGCCGATCGCGTAGCTCAGCTGAATCGTGACCCGCTTGGCGAGGCCCGCGGCGACGACGTTCTTCGCCAGATAGCGTGCGACATAGGCAGCCGATCGATCCACCTTGGTCGGATCCTTGCCGCTGAACGCGCCGCCGCCATGCGGCGCGGCACCGCCATAGGTGTCGACGATGATCTTGCGGCCGGTGACGCCGGCGTCGCCGTCCGGCCCGCCGATCTCGAACGCGCCGGTCGGGTTGATGTAGATCGCGGTCTCGTCGGTGACGAAGCCTGCGGGCAGCGACGCCTTCATCACACCCGTCACATAATCGCGCAGCTCGGCATAAAGCGCGGGATTGGCATCCTCGCCCTTTTCGCAATAGCCCTTCTTGTGCTGCGTCGAGACGACCAGCGCGGTGGCGCGCACCGGCTTTTCGTCCTCATAGGCGAGCGTCACCTGGCTCTTGGCGTCGGGCTCCAGGAACGGCGCCGCGCCCGAATGGCGGTCGGCCGCCATCGTCTCGAGGATCTTGTGGCTGTAATAGAGCGTGGCGGGCATCAGCCCCGGCGTCTCGTCGGTGGCATAGCCGAACATGATGCCCTGGTCGCCCGCGCCCTCGTCCTTGTTGCCGCTCTCGTCCACGCCCATCGCGATCTCGGCGGACTGGCCGTGCAGATTGTTCTCGAAACGGAACTCGTTCCAGTGGAAGCCGGCCTGTTCATAGCCGATCTCGCGCACGGTATTGCGCACCGCGGCCTCGATCTCGTCGAGCACGCCCGGCGCCCACTCGCCATTCTCGTAGATGCCCTTGCCGCGGATCTCGCCGGCCAGCACGACGAGCTGCGTGGTCGTCAGCGTCTCGCAGGCGATGCGCGCCTGGCTGTCCTTGGCGAGGAACAGATCGACGACCGTGTCGCTGATCTGGTCGGCGACCTTGTCGGGATGGCCCTCGGAAACCGATTCGGAGGTGAAGAGAAAGGATTTGCGCATGCGGACCTCTTAGCCGTGCTCGCGGGCGAGCGTCATATAAGGAAAGCTTTATATGATCTCTAGCGACGCTGTCGCCGGGTGGCAACGGCCAAGCCGATCATCAGCGCCGCCACGATCGCGGCCATCGCGTTGCCGACGCGCGCGAAGAGCGTGGGGGCGAGCGCGGGCGGGATGGGGGCTTCGAGCGCACCCGCGGTCTCGTGCGGCACGGTCGCGAGCAGCCGCCCGTCGGCGGCGATCAGCGCGGAGATGCCGGTGGGCGTCGCGCGCACGATCGGAAGCCCCTCCTCGATCGCGCGCATCCGCGCCTGCGCCAGATGCTGCGGCGGTCCCCAGGTGCCGAACCAGGCGTCGTTGGAAGGGTTGAACAACAACCGCGGGCGGTGCGCCTCGTCGATCACTTCGCCCGAGAAGATGATCTCGTAACAGATCTGCACGCCGATCGCGCCGAAGCCCGGCAGCGCAATGGCGGCGGGGCCGGGGCCGGGGGTGAAGTCCATGTCGCCCGGCACCAGCCGTGCGAGGCCCAGCCGGCGCAGCAGCCAGGGCATCGGCAGATATTCGCCATAGGGCACCAGGTGCGCCTTGTCGTAACGCTGGCCGAGCCGCCCGGCGGCGTCGATCGCGAACACCGAATTGCCCGCCGTCGTCAGCCGTTCGCGCGCATCGAAGACGAGCGAGTCGCCTCCCGTCATCAGCACGTCGCGGGGCCCGAGCAAAGCGGCGATCCGCTGCCGCGTGCGCTCGGGCGTGGTGCCGCCATAAGCGATGGGCGGATAGCCGTCCTCGACATAGTCGCGCAACACGCCCTCGGGCCAGACCACCAGCCGCGGCGTGGCGCCGGGCGTGCCCGACAGCCGGGCGAGTGCTGCGAACACGCGGGCGCCGTCGTCGTCGCTGCGGTCCTGCTGGCCGATATTGGGCTGCACGGCCCGGACGCGGACGCCGTGCGGATCCGCGGCGGGCGCGTTCGTCCAAAGCGCCGACAGCGCGGCGAACGCCACGGTGCCGCCGGCGATCACGGGCAGCCGCCAGCGCCGCTGCGCCGCCATCAGCAGCGCACCCGCCGCCACCATCGTCAGCCCGGAGAGCGCATAGGTGCCGACCAAGGCCGACAGCCGCGCGACGCCGATCAGCGGCAGCCAGACGACCCCGAGCGGATCCCAGGCATAGCCCGTGAACAGATGCCCGCGCAGCCATTCGGTGGCGATCCACGCCGCGCCGAAGACCAGCACATAGGCCGTATCGGGCCGGCCCCGCCGCAACCGCCACGCGACGCCCGCCGCCGCCATGGGGTAGACCGCCAGATACAAAGCGAGCCCGACCGCGGCGAAATAGCCGAGCACCGGCGGCATCGCGTCCTGGAAATCGAACGCGTGCTGGATCCAATTGTCGTTGATCGTGAAATGGCCGAGCCCGAACAGCCACCCGCGCCACAGCGCGCCGCGAATGCTGTGCGCGTCATGGACCAGCGCCATCCACCCCGCGATGCAGGCCAGCGTCAGCGGCCAGAGGCCGAGCGGCGCGAAGCCGCAAGCGGCCAACGCGCCGAGCAGGAGGCAGGCCAGGGCGGGGAAGCGTTTCCCGGCGGAAAGGAGGAAGGGCAAGATGGCGTCCTGTATCGTCACGCCGGACCCGTTCCGGCATCCACGGTTCCGCACGAGCCGCACCGCTTTCCCTTGCCGCCCGGCGCCGCGCACGACAAGTCCGGGGTGACGGGGCGCGGCGGGGCGGCTAGACCTGCGGCATGACGCTGCGCCCGTTCCATCTCGCCTTTCCCGTCCACGATCTCGCCGAAGCGCGCGCCTTTTACGGGGATACGCTCGGATGCGCCGAGGGGCGGTCGAGCGACCAGTGGATCGATTTCGATTTCTTCGGTCACCAGATCGTCGCGCATCTGTCGCCCGCCGCCGGCGCGGCGGCGGCAACCAACCCGGTCGACGGGCATGACGTGCCGGTGCCGCATTTCGGCGTGGTGCTGACGATGCCCGCCTGGGAGGCGCTCGCCGCGCGCGTCGAACGCGCGGGCATCGCCTTCGGCATCGCGCCGCACATCCGCTTCAAGGGTCAGGCGGGCGAGCAGGCGACGATGTTCTTTCGCGATCCCAGCGGCAACGCGCTCGAGTTCAAGGCGTTTGCCGACGATGCGATGCTGTTCGCGACCGACGAGCCGGGAGAGACGACGCTATGAGCGCACCGATCGAGATGGATATCCCGCACGATCTGGGAAAAGCCGGCGTCCGCGCGCGGCTGGATGGCGGGATCGGCAAGCTCGGCCAGTTGATCCCCGGCGGCGCGACCGTCACGCATCGCTGGGACGGCGACACGATGCACTTCGCGGTGCGCGCGATGGGCCAGGAGATCGCGAGCACCGCGACCGTGTTCGACGACAAGGTGCATGCGGTGGTGAACCTGCCGGGCTTCCTCCGGCTGTTCGCCGCGCAGGTCCAGGCCGCGATCCAGAAGGAAGCGCCCAAGCTGCTGAAGTGACGGGCGCGCCTATTTCGCGCTGACCCGCCACACCGCGTTGCCCACATCGTCCGCCACCAGCAGCGCACCGGTGCGATCGGTGATGACGCCCACCGGCCGCCCCTGCGCCTCGCCCTTGGCATTCAGGAAGCCCGTCAGCACGTCGACCGGCTTCGCGCCGTTCGCCGGAAAGCCGTTCGCGCCGAAGGGCACGTACACCAGCTTGTAGCCCGAGACCGGCTTGCGGTTCCACGAGCCATGTTCGCCGATGAAGGCGCCGTCGGCGAAGCGCGCGCCCAATTTGGCGTCGGTCGAGAAGGCGAGGCCCAAGGCGGCGACGTGCGGCCCGAGCGCGTAATCCGGGCGCTTCGAATATTCCTGGAGCGCGGGATTGTCGGGCTGGACGCGGCTGTCGGGATAGCCGCCCCAATAATACCAGGGCCAGCCGAAATGGTCGCCGAACTCGACCTGCGTCAGATAATCCGGCGCGAGATCCGATCCCAGCATGTCGCGTTCGTTGACCACGGTCCAGAGCTGGCCCTCGCGGTTGATCGCCATGCCGGTGGGATTGCGCAGCCCAGCCGCATAGATGCGGAACCGGCCGTCCTTCGGCCACACCTGCAGGATGTTCGCCCGGTTCGTCTCGGCGTCGATGCCGTCATCGGCGATGTTGGTGGACGATCCCACGCTGACGAACAGCGTCTGCCCGTCGGGCGCGGGGATGACGTTGCGCGCCCAATGATTGCCGCCGCCCGGCAGCTTCACCACCAGCTGCGGTTTCGCGGTGATCTGCGTGGCGCCGTCGGTGTACGGCACGCGGAGAAGCGCGTCGGTGTCGGCGATGTAGAGCTGGCCCTGGAACAGCGTCATGCCGAACGGCGAATTGAGCCCGGTCATGAAGACATGGCGTTCCTCGGCCACGCCGTCGCCATTCGCGTCGCGCAGCAGCACGATGCGGTTGGGCGACGCGCCGCCGGCGCCGGCCTTGCCGAGCAGGTGCGTCATCACCCAGCCCTGGATGCCGCCGTCCTTGCGCGGCGGCGAATTGCTCTCCGCCACCAGCACGTCGCCGTTCGGCAGACGATAGAGCCAGCGCGGATGATCGAGCCCGGTGGCGAAGGGCTGCACCGCGAGCCCCGCGGCGGGCACCGGCATCGCGCCGTTCCGCCAGCCCACCGCATCGGCGACCGCCATCGTGGGGATCGTCTGGATGCGCGGTTCGGAAATCGTCGGGCGCTTGCCCTCCACCGCCGTAATCGGCAGCCGCGCGGTGTCGGGCCAGGCGAGATAGGCCACCACCGCGACGATCACGACGAGGATCAGTCCCAGGACGATGAGGATATGTTTGCGCATGGCCGGAAGTTAGGCGGCCGGGCGGTGGAGCGCAATCGCTCCATCGGGCGGCGGCGGGGTTGCGACGCGCCGGCTGGAGCGGGACGACAGGGGTCGATCCCGGCTCGCGGTCGAGCCTTCGCATACGGAACAGGCCCTTCGACAGGCTCGGGGCGAACGGAGCGAGGCGAAGCCGTCAAACGCTCGCGGGGTGTCTCGGTTGCGGGGTCCGGGGGACGTCAGGCCGCGAGCCGCAACCGGGCATGGCGCAGCGCGACCGCGGCGATGGCGTCCGCAGCGATGTGCGGGCCGTCCGCCGCGCCGCTGGCGGTCGCGAGCGTCGCGGCGCGCGCGGCGACGGCGGGGCTCGACAGCAGCCGGCCGAGCATCGCGGTGCCGGCGGCGGCGTCGAACCGCCGGAGCGGGCGCGCCTCGGCGACGCCCAGCCGGCGCAGATGATCGGCATTGTCGAACTGGTCGCCGAAAAACGCGCACACCATCTGCGGCAGCGCGGCGCGCAGCGCTTGGCCCGTGGTGCCGATCCCGCCATGATGGACCGCGGCGGCCGCGCGCGGGAAGAGCAGCGCGTGCGGCGCCTGCCCGATCACCAGCACGTCGGGGCCGCCGAGCGCGGCATGGCGCTCGACCGCATGATCGCCCACCAGCAGCACTGCGCGGCGGCCGAGATTGCGCGCGATCGTGGCGGCATGCGCGAAGAATTCGCCGGGTGCGTGCACGACGAAGCTGCCGAGCGTGAAGACGATCGGCGGCGCACCCTCGTCCAGAAAGCGCGACAGCGCCGCCATCGCCGGCACCGCGCGATCGGTGCGGCCATTGTAGAAGGAGAAGCCAGCGCTCAGCGCCTGGGGCGGCGCGTCGGCGGGCAACGGGGCGAAGGCGGCCGGATACATCGCGATCAGCCGTTCGCTCCGCCGCGGCCCCTCGCGCAGTTCGTCGCGCATCCGCGGCAGACCGGCCCCGGCGCGAAGCCGGTTGGCCATGTCGAGGCTCGATCGCTCGCGCAGGCTGGCCAGCGCATAGAGCGCCCGCACGCTGCCGGCGCCGCCATGCCGCCCGACCGCGCGCAGCCAGGGCCGCGCACCGAGGCAGGGCGGATCGGTGACCGACAGGAATCCCATCGGCTGGAGCACCAAAGTGACGAGCGGCAGCCCCGCCGCCTCCGCCGCGACCCGCGCGATGGTCGAAAGCGCGCCGCCCACGACGAGCGCCGCGCCCGCCATCGCGGCCTGCAGGTCCGCGAAACCGTCGGTGGCGTGCGGCGCCACGAAGCGGAAGCTCGCGCGCAGATCGCGCGCCACCGCGCGGGCCAGTATGGCATGATCGTGGCCGTCGGCCTCGAGCTCGGCGCGGCCGGGGCGCACCGCGTGGAAGGGGATACCCTCGGCCTCCGCCACGCCACGATATTCCTCCATCGTCGCCAGCAGCGGATCGAACCCCAGCGCGCGCAACTGGATGGCGACATCGAGAAAGGGATAGATGTCGCCCAGCGTGCCCGTCGGGGCGAGCACGATCCGCGGGGCGCGCGTCTGGCCGATCGGGCGCCCTGACCCGCTCACGCAGCGAGGCGTCGCGCCGGCAGCGGGCTCAGCGCGGCGAGGAACTGTTCGGCACTGTCGCGCCAGCCGAACGTGGCGGCATGCGCGGTGCAGTCCGCGGACGACAGGCGCAGCGCAGCGGCGATCGCGTTCGCCAACCGATCGTCCATCGCGCCGCTCGCGGGCGTCAGCACGTCGCAGGGCCCCGCGACCGGGAAGGCGGCGACGGGCACGCCGCAGGCCAGCGCCTCGATCATCACCAGCCCGAACGTGTCGGTCCGGCTCGGGAACACGAACACGTCCGCCGCGCGATAGGCGGCGGCGAGCGCCTCGCCGTGGCGCGGGCCGGCGAAATGCACGTCGGGGAACCGCGCCGCCAGCCCGGCCTGGGCCGGCCCCGCGCCGATCACCACCTTGCTGCCGCCGGTCGGCGCGGCGAGGAACGCCTCGAGATTTTTCTCGACCGCGATCCGCCCGACATAGAGCTGGATCGGCCGCGGCAGCGCGGCGAGCGCGGCATCCACCGTCCCGGCGGGGGAAAAGAGCGACAGGTCCACGCCGCGGCCCCAGGCGCGCACCTGAGTCAGCCCGTTCGCGGCGAGCTGCGCGCGCAGGCTGGGGGTGGAGGCGAGGATCGCCTGCGCCGGCGCGTGGAACCAGCGGATATAGCGCCACACCCAGCGCGGATCGATGCCCGTGCGCGCGCCGACATAATCCGGAAAATGCGTGTGATAGGCGGTGGTGAAGGGCAGGCCCTGCGCCAGGCACCAGCGCCGCGCGGCGATGCACAGCGGCCCTTCGGTGGCCAGATGGATCGCATCGGGCGCGAAGGCGGCGAGCCGCCGGCCGATCGCTCCCGAACTCGCCAGCGCCAGCCGGATCTCGGGATAGGTGGGGCAGGGCAGCGAATGGAACGCATCGGGCGCGATCACACGCACCACATGGCCCATCGCCTCCAGCTCGCTGCGCACCGCCTGAAGCGTGCGGACGACGCCGTTGACCTGTGGCGACCAGGCGTCGGTGACGATCGCGATCCGCATACCCGGCCGCATCTCAGGCGGCCAGCCCGATCGACCGCGGCCGTGCGTTGCGCCGGGCAATCTCGTCGGCCCAGTGGAGCAGCTCCATCTGCCCGTCGTGATGCTCGACCAGCGCGGTGCAGCTCTCGACCCAGTCGCCGTCGTTATAATAGGCGATGTCGCCGATGGTGCGCGTCTCGGCGGTATGGATGTGCCCGCACACCACGCCGTCGACGCCGCGCGACCCGGCCGCGCGCGCCACCACCTCTTCGAAGCGCGAGACGAAGGCCACCGCGTTCTTCACCTTGGCCTTGGCATGCTTGGACAGCGACCAATAGGGCATGCCGAGCCGCCGCCGCACCGAATTGACCACATGGCTGACGGCGAGCAGCGCGGTATAGGCGGTGTCGCCCATATGCGCGAGCCAGGGCTGCGCCAGCGTGATCGCATCGAATTCGTCGCCGTGCAGCACCAGCAGCCGCCGCCCGTCCGCGGTCTCGTGCATCGCGCGGCGGCGGATCGCGATCCCGCCGAAGTTCATGCCGACGAACTGGCGGAACATCTCGTCATGGTTGCCGGGGATGTAGACGACGCGCGTGCCGCGCTTGACCCGCTTCATCAGCCGCGAAACCACGTCGTTGTGGAGCGCGGGCCAATAGAGCCGCTTCTTCAGCCGCCACCCGTCGATGATGTCGCCGACGAGGTAGAGCGTGTCGCTGTCCACCCGGTCGAGAAAGTCGATCAGCATCGCGGCGTTGCAGCCCCGGGTGCCCAGATGCACGTCGCTGATCCAGATCGTCCGATAGCGGCGGCGCTCCGCCCCCGTTCCGCCGGTCTTTACCGCCTGAAGCATCGTCGTTCCCTCCGTCGCCCGAGTCGCTGTTAGCGGCGGATCGTGACGCGCGTGTCTCGCTTTGGTGACGGTCTTGCGACGCCTCGGCGTTCGCGGACGGGCTTTCACCCGGTCGCCCGAGCCGGTATCCGATGGGCGAGACAGGAGAATGGTGCATGGACGACGCGAACGGGACCGGCGTGTGGAGCGAGCGCGACGGTCATGTCCTGGTGGTGCGCTTCGCCAGTCCGCCGTACAATTTCGCCGATCTGGCGATGCTGGAGGCGATCGCCGCGCGCTTCGCCGAGGCGGACGCCGATCCCGCGGTGCGCGCGATCCTGCTCTGCTCGGGGGGCCGCGTGTTCTGCGCGGGCGCCGATCTGGTCAACGCCAATCCGGTGGCGAACGAACGCGCGCCGGGCGCGCGCAACCCCTTCTACGTGGCGGCCGCCCGCTTGTTCGCGGTGGAGACCCCGGTGGTGGCCGCGATCCAGGGCGCGGCGGTGGGCGCGGGGCTCGGCCTCGCGCTCGTCGCCGATTTCCGCGTCGGCGGGCCGCAGGCGAAATTCTGCGCGAACTTCGTGGCGCTGGGTTTCCATCCGGGCTTCGGCATCTCGGCGGTGCTGGAGCGCGTGATCGGGCGGCAGCGCGCGCTGCTGATGAACCTCACCGCGCGCCGGATCCGCGCACCCGAAGCGCATGACTGGGGCCTGATCGACCAGATGGCGAGCGACGACGGGCTGCACGCGACCGCGCTGGCGCTGGCGCACGAGATCGCCGCCGGCGCGCCCCTGGCGGTCGCCTCCACCCGCCGCACGATGCGGGGCGACCTGGCCGCCCTGGTGGCGGCGCAGACCGACCACGAACTCGCCGAACAGGCCTGGCTGCAGAAGACCGCCGATTTCGCCGAGGGGGTGAAGGCGGTGGCGGAGCGCCGGCCGGGGCGGTTCGTGGGGGCTTGAGGGGGTGGTGGACTACGGACGGCGGCTCTCGGGAGAACCGATGGCGATAGCCGCCATTGCAGCGGTGCTGCCGCCTTTCCCGAAAACCATCGAGAAACGGGATTCAGGCTACCAGTAGGCCGCCATCAGTTCGGACACCCATTCTGGCTGTCGAACCTCACCGCGAGGCAGGAACTCGCGCATAACAGGCTTGATGTCGATCACGGGCGTTCCGTCGATCGCGTCCAGCCCCTCGACGTTCAGCCGTGAACCTTCCACGCTCAACACGCGGCAGACAGTCACACCAAGCCGATTAGGACGGTTCTTGCCCCTTTGCGCCAAGATGCCCGTCAGCGGCCAGTCGTCGCGGCCTCTCGGGTGACGTGCGCCTCGCTCGATCTTCGCTTCGGGGACACGATCGAACAGGAAGATAATCTCGGCGTGGCTGAACGCATCCAGCCCTGCCAGCGCGTCAGCCCCGACCCGCGTCGTGTCCAACTCGATCGTGCTTCGGCTGCTTCCCCAATCGTCGTCGATCGGATCGGCCCGACCGCCCCGCACATACCCTATGGGTTCTATCTCGAATGTCATGGCCACCTCCGATCGGTGACCGCCATTGCCACGATCGGTCCGTGCTGGGGAGTGCAGATCGCTTCCCGATTGGGAACCCATAGCGAGACCGTCGTCCAACCAACCGGGGCCGAGACCCGTCCAGGGCACCCCTTTCCCGAAATTTGTTCCCGGTTGCTTTTTCCCGAAAGGCTCTGTCGGAGACGGAGAAACGGGAACGTCGGCGCTTAATCAATAGCCGTCATCGAGAGCGCGGATCGCCAGCCGGAACGTCCGGCTTTGGGCGATAGCGGCGATCCTTCAAACTCACGCCGCTCGCGCCCCAAATCACCGCATCAGCACCAGCTCCTCCGCCATCGTCGGGTGCAGCGCCACGGTGGAATCGAAATCGGCCTTGGTGAGCCCGGCCTTCACCGCCACCGCGGCCACCTGCATCATCTCGGGCACGTCGGGGCCGATCATGTGGATGCCGACGATCCGGTCGGTGTCGCCGTCGCACACCATCTTGTAGAGCGCGCGCTCCTGCCGGTCGGCGAGCACGTTCTTCATCGGGCGGAAATCGGCGGTGTAGACCTTGACCGAGCCGAGCTTCTCCTTCGCCTGCGCCTCGGTGAGCCCGCAGCCCGCCATCGGCGGATGGCTGAACACCGCGGAGGGCACATGATCGTAATCCACCCGCGTCGGCTTGTTGCCGTAGAGCGTGTCGGCGAACGCCTGGCCCTCGCGGATCGCGATCGGGGTCAGCTGGATCCGGTCGGTCACGTCGCCCACCGCATAGATGCTGGGGCAGGTCGAGCGGTTGTCGGCATCCACCTTCACCGCGCCGCGCTCGTCCAGTTCGACGCCCGCGGTTTCGAGCCCCAGCCCGGTGGTGTTGGGCACGCGGCCGGTGGCGAACATTACCATGTCGACCGTCACCGGCTCATGGCCGCTCATGCTGACCGTCAGGCAGCCGTCGGCTTGTTTCTCGATCCCCTCGAAATTGGCGTCGAAGCGGAATTCGAGGCCCTTCATCAGCGAGATCTGGAGCAGCCGGTCGCGGATGCTGAGATCATAGCCGCGCAGGATGTCCTTGGTGCGGTTCATCAGGATCACGTGCGCGCCGAACTGGTGGAAGATGCCGGCGAATTCGTTGGCGATATAGCCCGCCCCCGCGATCAGCACGCGCTTGGGGATGGCGTCGATATGGAACGCCTCGTTCGAGGTGATGCCGTGCTCGTGGCCCGGGCATTTCGGGACGGCGGGGTGCGCGCCCACCGCGAGCAGGATGGTGGTCGCGGTCACGGTCCGCCCGTCGCCCAGGCGGATGCTGTTCCGGCCGGTGATCTCGGCGCGGGTGTGGAGGATCTCCACGCCGTGCGTCTCCAGCGTCTTGGTATAGGCGCCGTTGATCCGGTCGACCTCTTCCATCACATTGTCGCGCAGCGTCGTCCAACTGAAGTCGCACTGGTCGGGCACGTTCCAGCCGAAGCGCTTGGCGTCCTTCAGGTCCTCGGCGAAATGCGCGCCATAGACGAGCAGCTTCTTGGGCACGCAGCCGCGGATGACGCAGGTGCCGCCGACGCGATATTCCTCGGCCACCGCCACCTTCGCGCCGTGCGCCGCGGCGACGCGCGCCGCGCGGGTGCCGCCGGAGCCCGCGCCGATGACGAAGAGGTCGTAGTCGTGGTCGGGCATCAATTCACTCCGGAAGCAGGTTCATCGCGGAGAAGAGCCCGAGATGTTCGACGAAGGGATCGAAATCCCGATCGCTGTAGAGGAGGGGTAAACCGTCCAGGATGCAGCGGGTTGCGATCAGCGTGTCGATCGTCTTGCGGATCGTGATGCCGCGCGACCGCAGATCGCGGTAATGGTGCGCGGCCTGCCGGGCAACGGCGAGATCGGAAATGACGATCGGCGTCATGTGCCGGAACAGCAGCAGGGCTTCGGACACCCGACGCGCGTGCCGCGCGCCTTGTAGCACCTCCATCAGGATCAGATCGCCGATCGCCAGCGCCTGGCCGGCGTCGAGACACCGCGTCAGCGCGTCGGCCTGCAACGTCGGGCGATCGAGCAGCAGGTCGATCCAGACGCTGGAGTCGACGAGGATCAGCCCCATTCGGGGCGCCGCTTGTCGGTGCGCATCTCATCGAGATCGCCTTCCCAGCCCAGGCCGCGCAACTGCTCGATCGCCTCCCGCTGACGCTTGATCGTCACCATCCAGCGCAACGCCTGTTCGACCGCCTCGCGCTTCGTCTTCGCGCCCGTCGCCTTCATCGCGTCCGCCATCAAGGCGTCGTCGATCTCGATATTGGTCCGCATGTGTACGATCTCCGCAGATCGTACACATAGGGACGGCGCCGGGTTCAGTCCAGACCGGCGCGAGCGATCAGGTCGGTGGTGGAGGGGTCGAATTCGCCGCCGCCCTTTTCCGCCGCCTTGGCCATTTCCTTGCCGAGTTCCACGCCGAACTGGTCGAAGGAATTGATCCCCAGCAGCACGCCGTTCACGAATACGCGATGTTCGTAGAAGGCGATCAGCGCGCCCAGCGTGTGCGCATCGAGCCGGTCGAGCAGCAGGGTGGAGGACGGCCGGTCGCCCGAATAGCTGCGCGCGGGATCGTCCACCTGCTTGCCCTTCATCAGCGCCGCCCCTTGCGCGAAGGCGTTCAGCAGCAGCAGCCGGTGATGCTCCGCCGGCAGCGTGTCGCCCGCCTCGATCACCGCGAGGAATTCGACGGGCACCAGATGCGTGCCCTGGTGGAGCAACTGGAACACCGCATGCTGCGCATCGGTGCCGACGCCGCCCCAGGTGATCGCCGCGGTCGGGCGGCCGACGGGCTGGCCGTCGATCGTCACGCCCTTGCCGTTCGATTCCATCTCGAGCTGCTGGAGATAGGAGGGCAGCAGCCGCAGCCGCTCGTCATAGGCGAAGGGCGCGCGCGTCTCGGCCTTGCGCACCTGCGTGTAATAAAGGTCGGCGAACGCCGCGATCGCGGGCGCGTTCTCGTGGAGCGCGGACAGGCGGAAATGCCGGTCCATCTCGGCCGCGCCCTCCAACAGCTCCTCGAACACGTCCCAGCCGAGCGCGAGCGCGGCGGGGAAGCCGATCGACGACCAGAGCGAATAGCGCCCGCCGACGCTTTCCGAGAACGGCACGATCCGCGTTTCGTCCACGCCCCATTCCATCGCCTTGTCGGGCGAGGCGGTGACCGCGATCACGCGGCCATAGGGATCCTCGACGCCGCCGCCGGTCATCCAGTCGATCACCGATTTGGCGTTGAGCATCGTCTCGGTCGTCGTGAAGGTCTTGGACGCAACGATCAGCAACGTGGTCTGCGGATCGAATTTCTCGAACACGTCGTCCAGCGCCATGCCGTCCACGTTCGAGACGATCGCGGTCTCGTAGCGATCGTGATCGCGCCCGAGCGCATCGACGAGCAGGTGCGGCCCCAGCGCCGATCCGCCGATCCCGACATGAAGGATGGAGCGCACCGGCCCCAGCGCATCCGCCTCGATCGCGTCGATCAGCGTGCGCATCCGCCCGTGATAGGAGGCCGCGCGCGCGACGCTGTCGGGCTTGCCCTCGCCGCGTTCGGCGGTGTGCTCGACAGGGCGCTCCTCGGTCGTGTTGATGACGTCGCCGGCGAACATCGCCTCGCGCTTGCCCGCCAGATCCGCCGACTTGGCGAGATCGGCGAAGGCCGCGATCGCGTCGGGCGTCAGGTGAGTCTTCGACCAGTCGAAATGGATGCCGGCCACGTCGAGCGACAGCTTGGCAAGGCGATCCGGATCGCCGTCGAACAGCGCCTCCAGGCGGGTGGCGGGCAGGGCTTCGATCTTCGACCAGTCGAGGGACATGAGAGGCTCCGTGTCGTGAGAAGCCCAGCTAGGCCGGGCGGTGTGCGCCGTCAAAACGCATCTTGCGGGGCAATGGGTTCCGTGGCGCTTCTTGACGCGATTGCACGCGCCCCGCATGCCGCATGCATGGCCACGCGCACCCGTTCCGAAACCGGCGACACGCTGCTCTTCCTGGCAAAGCTGGCGCTGTTCGTGCTGATCTTCCGCAGTTTTCTGATCGCACCCTACAGCATCCCGTCCGAATCGATGCTGCCGCGGCTGTATATCGGCGACTATCTGTTCGTCTCGAAATGGAATTACGGCTATTCGCGCTGGTCGCTACCCTGGGGCCTGCCACCCTTTCCCGGGCGCATTCTCCCGCGCGATCCGGCACGGGGCGACGTCGTCGTCTTCCGCGCGCCGGTCGTCGAGAATCACGACGTCATCAAACGCGTCATCGGGTTGCCGGGCGATACCGTCGAGATGCGGCACGGCACGCTCGTCCTGAACGGAGCCGCCATCCCCAAGCGCCGCCTCGCCGATTTCGTCCTGCCGATCACGCCCAATTTCAGCGATCAGCATTGCGCGCCGGCGTTCCGCGCCGTGATCGCGGGGGGGCAGGCGATCTGCCGCTATCCGCGCTACCGCGAGACGCTGCCCGGCGGCGTCAGCTACGACGTGCTCGATCAGGGCGAATTTCCCGATCGCGATGATACCAGCGTCTATACCGTGCCTGCCGGCCACATCTTCGTCATGGGCGACAATCGCGACGACAGCGGCGACAGCCGCTTCCCCGCACCCCCCAATGCCGGGGCGGACGGCCTGCCCGGTTACGGCATGGGGTTCGTGCCGCTCGCCAATGTCGAGGGCAAGGCGCTCGTCACCTTCTTCTCGACCGATGGCAGCGCCAGCTGGATCGCGCCATGGACCTGGGTGAGCGCAGGCCGCTGGCGCCGGATCGGGGCGGGCTTTTGAGCGAGCTGGCGCGGTGGCTGGCGGAGACGTTCGGGGCGGCGCCGGCCGATCCCGTGCCCTATGAGCGGGCGCTGACGCATGGCAGCCAGGCGGCGGCGAATTACGAGCGGCTGGAGTTTCTCGGCGACCGGGTGCTCGGCCTGGTGATGGCCGAATGGCTGTTCGAACTCTATCCCGACGAACCCGAGGGCCAATTGTCGAAGCGACTGAACGCGCTGGTGACCGGCGCGGTCTGCGCCGATGTCGCGCGCGGGCTGGGCGTGCCGGCGCATCTGCGGCTCGGCAAACAGGCGCGCGACGATGGCGCGCTCGACAGCGACAATGTGCTGGGCGACGCGATGGAGGCGCTGATCGGCGCCTGGTATCGCGAACGCGGGCTGGGCGACGCGCGCGCCTTCGTCCGCTCGGCCTGGGGCGATCGCCCGCGGCGCGACGCCAAGGCGCCGCAGCACCCCAAGTCGCAGCTCCAGGAATGGGCCGCCGCCAACAACCGCCGCGCGCCCGAATATCGGATCGTGGAACGCACCGGCCCCGGCCACGCGCCGCGCTTCACCGTGGCGGTCGCGATCGGCAGCCATGCCGAGGCCAGCGCCCAGGGGTCGAGCAAGCAGGAGGCCGAAACCGCGGCGGCGCGCGCGCTGCTGGCGAAGCTCGGCTGACCGACCGCATCCCTTCCCAACTTGTCGAAGCCGCGTTCTTCCGGCATCGCGCTCGCATGACCGAAACCCAACATTGCGGCCTCGTCGCCGTGGTCGGCGCGCCCAATGCCGGCAAGTCGACGCTCGTCAACGCGCTCGTCGGCCAGAAGGTCGCGATCGTCAGCCCCAAGGCGCAGACCACGCGCGCCAAGCTGCTGGGCGTGGCGATCGAGGGCGCGACCCAGTTGCTGCTGGTCGACACCCCCGGCATCTTCGCGCCCCAGCGCCGGCTCGACCGCGCGATGGTGGCCGCGGCCTGGAGCGGCACCGAGGGCGCCGACGTGATCGCGCTGGTGGTGGATGGCAAGGGCGGGCTGCCCGAAAAGGTGGTCGCCATCGTGGAATCGCTGAAGGATCGCCCCGAGCCGGTGCATCTGATCCTCAACAAGGTGGATATCGCGGCCAAGCCCAAGCTGCTGCTCCATGCCGAGCGGCTGAACGCGATCCGGCCCTTTGCCGAGACCTGGTTCGTCAGCGCGGAAACGGGCGACGGCGTGCCCGAACTGAAGCGCGCGTTCGCCGCGCTGATGCCGGAAGGCCCCTGGCATTATCCCGAGGATCAGGTCTCCGACGCGACCGAACGCGCGCTGGCGTCCGAAGTGACCCGCGAGCAACTCTATCTCCAGCTCCATGCCGAGCTGCCCTATGCGAGCACGATCGAGACCGAACGCTATGACGAGCGCGAGGACGGTTCGGTCGAGATCCACCAGCAGATCCTCGTCGAACGCCCGACGCAGCGCGCGATCGTGCTCGGCAAGGGCGGCCAGCGGATCAAGGAGATCGGCGCGCGCGCCCGCGCCGAACTGACGACGATCACCGGCCGCCCCGTCCATCTCTATCTCCACGTGAAGGTGAAGCCGGGCTGGGACGAAGACCGCGAGACGTATCGCGACATCGGGCTCGACTGGGTGGATTGAGCGCACGCGCAGGCGGCGGCGCAGGGTAAAATGCCATGTCCACCCTGTTCGCGCGCGCCCGAAACGTGCAAAGGCGCGCTATCATGTCGTCACCCCGTCCCTGCGTTCGTTGCCCTAGTCTCCCGCTTTCCGGAAGCCCCGCATGACCTCCATCGGCATCTATGGCAGCGCAGGCCGGATGGGCCGCGCCATCACGCAATCGATCGACGATCTCGGCGCGACGCTGGCCGGCGGCGTGGATGCCGGCGGTGATGCCGCGGCGCTCGCGCGCCAGGCCGATGTGCTCGTCGACTTCTCCTCGCCGCTGGCGGTGGCGTCGCATCTGGCGGCGGCGCGCGCGGCGGGAACGCCGATCGTGATCGGCACGACGGGCATCGCGCCCAGCGATCATGCCGCGATCGATGCCGCCGCCACCGAGATCGCGGTGCTCCAGACGGGCAACACGTCGCTCGGCGTGACCCTGCTCGGCATGCTGGTGCGCGAGGCGGCCGAGCGGCTGGGCGCGGACTGGGATATCGAGATTCTGGAGATGCATCACCGCCACAAGGTCGATGCGCCGTCGGGCACCGCGTTGCTGCTCGGCGAGGCGGCGGCGGCGGGGCGGGGGATGGCGCTCGGCGAGTTGCGCGTCGACAGCCGCGCGGGGCTGACGGGTGCCCGCTGCGAAGGCACGATCGGCTTCGCGTCGCTGCGCGGCGGCTCGGTCGTCGGCGATCACAGCGTGGTGTTCGCGGGCGAAGGCGAGCGGATCGAACTCAACCACCGCGGCGACGATCGCTCCATCTTCGCGCGCGGCGCGGTGCGCGCGGCGCTGTGGCTCGCGGGCCGCGCACCCGGGCGTTACCGGATGGGGGACGTGCTCGGGCTGTGAAGCGCGCCGACGTCATCACCTTCTACGAACGGCTCGCGGCGAATGACCCGCATCCCGAAACCGAGCTGGCCTATACCAATCCCTACACGCTCGTCGTCGCGGTCGCGCTGTCGGCGCAGGCCACCGACAGCGGCGTGAACAAGGCGACGCGCGCGCTGTTCCGGATCGCCGACACGCCGCAAGCGATGCTGGCGCTAGGGCTCGACGGGCTGAAGGACCATATCCGCACGATCGGGCTGTTCAACACCAAGGCCAAGAACGTCATCGCGCTCTCGCAGATGCTGATCGACGATTTCGGCGGCGCGGTGCCCGACACGCGCGAGGCGCTCGAACGCCTGCCGGGCGTGGGCCGCAAGACCGCCAATGTGGTGATGAACGTGGCGTTCGGTGCGGAGACCTTCGCGGTCGACACCCACATCTTCCGCGTCTGCAACCGCACGGGTCTCGCCCGCGGCAAGACGCCGCTCGCGGTCGAACTGGCGCTCGACAAGGCGACGCCCCAGCCGTTCCGCCTGCATGCGCATCACTGGCTGATCCTGCACGGCCGCTATGTCTGCAAGGCGCGCCGCCCCGAATGCTGGCGCTGCGTCGTGGCGGATCTGTGCCCCTACAGACCCAAGACCCCGCCCCCGCCGCCGGCGCGCTGACGCCGCCCCACCGAAAACGGCTGGCGCGGCCCGATCCGCTTTGCTAGGCGGGCGACAGGCACCCGTAGCTCAGCTGGATAGAGCGCTGCCCTCCGAAGGCAGAGGCCACTGGTTCGAATCCAGTCGGGTGCACCAGACAACCTATTGTTTTATGAGGACTTCCGGCGGCATTTCCTGCCGGAAAGATCCGAATCGTCTTTGAAACCGCTCCTAGTCACAATCCTGGCACAGGAGCCGGTATGGCAACGATAACGAAGCGGACGAGCGGGTGGTCCGCTCAGGTGCGCCGCAAGGGGTTTGCGCCCGAGTACAAGACGTTGCCGGCTAAAGAAGCTGCGGAACGATGGGCATGCGAACGGCTCAGGATCGCGATCGCGAGCAGGCCATGCCGGTAGAAGCGCTTGAGCACGATGCCTCCAGGGTCGAGCGGGACGATCCGCCGGGATTAGCGGTTCCGCGCCCTTCTGGCGACGGCTGCGCGACGGACCGTCATCCCCGATCGGACGCCACGCTTGCCATGCCATGCTTGACCATCCGCCCTCCTGAGGTGAACGGAGGCGCCATGAAGATCACGCTTCGTCCATGGCATTATTTCGTCCTCGCGCTGGGGGCGGTGCTGGCGCTGCTGCTGTTGTGGTTCGGGCTCGCCTATGGTGGCCTGCCGCGCCTGTGGAGCCATCACGAGCATAAGCGGATCGGGCGGCGCGACGCGATCATCTCCTACACCGCGCAGGATATTCCCGCCGATCCGGTCAACTTGCGGCTGATCGGCGATGCGGCGACGATCCGGTGCGTGTTCGCGCGGGCGGGCTGGGCGCAGGCGGATGCGGTGTCCGCCCGCTCGGCCATCCGGATCGCGGCGAGCGTGGTGTTGGGGCGGCCCTATCCGCAGGCCCCCGTCAGCCCGCTCTACGTGCACGACCGCGTGCAGGACATGGCCTTCCAGATCGACCAGGGCGCGAGCGCGGACCGGCGCCATCATGTGCGGCTGTGGCAGGTGGGCCCGAACGACTGGCTGGCGGCGGCCACCTTCGACCGCGGCGTCGGGCTCAGCCTCTTCACGCTGCAGATCACCCATTATATCGGCCCCGACGTGGATGCCGATCGCGCGATGGTCGGCCATCTGCTCGCGGCTGGGGGCGCGCGGCCGATCGGTGGCCAGCCCTCGCGCGTCGCACCCGGCCGGTGGCACCGCAACGGCGGCGGCAACCGCTATCGCACCGACGGCATGATCGCGGCCTATGCCCTGCCGTCGTCCTGTCCGTAGCGGGACGCGGGGAGGGCAGGGTCGGGTCGGAGTGCGATGAACCTTACCCGCTTCGACAGGCTCGGCACGAAAGGATCGGGAGAGCGGGGCAGACTCACGCCATCCCGCGCTACCGCGTCTTCGCCAGCGCCGCCGCCGCGTCGAGCCGGTCGGCATAGGCGTTCAGCACGGCGGCGGTGCGCGCGACATAGGTGGTGGCGTCGGCGAAGCGGCGCTGCTCGATCGCCTCGCGCACGCCGGGCAGCGTCTTGGCGCCATAGCCGGTGAGCGTGCCGGGCGCATAGATCAGGTTGCGGAACCAGGGCCGTCCGGGCAGGCCGGCACGGTCGATCAGCAACTGGTCGATGTCGCGCAGCAGCGCGAGCATGCGCGCCTGAGTCGCTACGGGCAGCGTCGCCAGCCGGTCGACCGCCGCGTCCGCCGCATGCGCCGAGCGGACCAGCCGGTCGGCGGCGTCGTCCAGCGCCAGCATGTCGATCTGCGGCGTGATGCCCTTGTCCGCCGGCGCGACCGTGGGATCGTCGGGGCTGGAGGCCAGCCGGAACGCGCCGTCGCGGGTGAGATCGCGCAGCGTCCGGTCCTTCTCGCGCTGGCCGGCGGCGAGCGTCTTCACCTCGCCGACATAGCGGGCGACGGTGGTCGCGAAATCGCCATAGCGCGCCGGCACGCGCGGCCCGTCCGCCGCGCGCAGCACCAGCCGCCCGACCATCTTCGACAGCACCGCGCCATAGACGAGGCCGGGATCGTCGAACTTCGTCACATGATAGAAGCTGTCATAGACCGAATGATAGGATCCGCCGCCGCCGCCCTCGCCGCCGAAGCCGATGTCGATCGCGGGGATGCCCAGATGCTGGAGAAAGGCGGAATAGTCGGAGCCCGAACCGAGCGCGCCGATCGGCATGTCGCCACCGGCCTTCGCCGCGTCGAGCGCCAGCGCCTCGCCCTCGCGCCGCGTTGATCCCGCATAGGCGCCGGCGCGGACATTGGCGCGCAGCCGGTCGAGCACGCTGACCGAGGTCTGCGGATCGATCACGTCGCGCGCCGCCCCGTTGACGAAATGCTGGAGGCTGTGGCTGCCCTCGGCGCCGAGAAATCCGCGGCCGTTGCCGTCGGTGTTGATATACACCACCGCCTTGGCGGCGAGCTCGTCGGCATGCGCCTCGACCCATTCGGTCGAGCCGATCAATCCAGGCTCTTCGCCGTCCCAGCTCGCATAGACGATCGTCCGGTCGGGCCGCCACCCGGTCTGCGCGAGCGCGCCGAGCGCCTTGGCCTCGCTCATCAGCGCCACCTGGCCGGTCAGCGGGTCGCTCGCGCCGAACACCCAGCCGTCGTGATGATTGCCGCGCACCACCCATTCGTCGGGGCGGGTCCGGCCGGGCATCACCGCGATCACGTCGTAGACCGGCTTCAGCGACCAGTCGGACTTGACCGCCAGATGCACCTTCACCGCATCGGTGCCACCCCAATGATAGGCGAGACCCAGGCCGCCGCGCGCGCGGCCGGCGATCATCGGCCCCTCCAGCCGCGCCATGATCCGGGCGGCGTCGCCATAGGAGATGGGCAGCGCGGGGATCTTCAGGATGGTCGGCGCGGTCGCACGCGTCAGCCGTTTGGCGCCTGCGGTCGCGCCGATGCCCGGCGTCAGCGGGTCGCCCGGATATTGCGTCATGTCCTGCACCGAACCGCGCTGGACGCCCGTGGACGGCCGGCCGCCGCCGCGCGGATAGGGATCGCGCTCGCCATAGCCGTCGTCGGCCGGATCCGAATAGATGAGGCAGCCTGCCGCGCCATGCTCCTGCGCCAGCTTGGGCTTCAGCCCGCGCCATCCGCCGCCATAGCGTGCGAGGACGATTCTGCCCTTCACGCTGATCCCGCGCGCGGCGAGCGCCTCGTAATCCTCGGGCATGCCATAGTTGACGTACACGACGGGCGCGGTGACGTCGCCATCGCCCTGATAGGCGACATAGGGGGGCAGCGCGCCCTGGAGATTGGCGGAGCTGGGGTCTTCGGGCACCGCGGGTTCCTGGCCGCCGAGCGCCACCCGCTCGGGCGCGACCAGCTCGAGCGTCGTCGCGATCGGCGTGGGATAGAGGACCTGGAACGTCTCGATATGCGCGTCCCAGCCCCATTGCTTGAACAGTGCGAGCTGCATCTCGGCATTGGCGCGATCATGCGGACTGCCGACATGGTTCGGTGCCGAACTCATGTCCTTCAGCCAGCCGAGCTGGTCGGCGCTGCTGATCCGCGCGTCGAAGGCCTGTTCGATCGCCTTGGCGTCGGACGGCGCCGCGGGCGTCTGTGCGGCGTTCGGGGCCGAGAGGCCGAGCAAGGCGCCGGCCGCCAGCAGGCGTGCGGTTAAGGTCATGATGGTCCCCCGTTTGTGCGCATCGCGCCTGGCGCCATGGTAGCGGCAGAATCACCGCCGTCGAGATGGCGAACCATCAAATGAAAAAGCCGGTCAGGGTGCCGGGCGAAACCGGGACTTGCGCGTTGGGGCTCAAACCCATTTCCTTCCGCCGGGGCGTCGCGGGTTTTCCTTAATCCCTTTGCGGATCAAGGCGCTGCCCCCTGCACCGCACAAGGCTCGCCATGGATCAGAAACGCGCACCGCTCGTCGAGGCCCTGGCCGCGATCGAACGGGTTACCGTCACCGGCTTCGGGGCGCCGGGGCACAATCAGGGTGCCGCCATGCCGACGGGGATGCGCGCGCTGCTCGGCAAGCGCGTGTTCCGGGCGGATGTGCTGACCCCCAAGGGGCTGGACGACCGCACCGAGGCGAAGCTGGCGGTACAGCGCGCGCACGAACTCGCCGCCGAAGCGTGGAACGCGGATTTCTGCCGCTTCGTGACCGGCGGATCGACGCAGAGCCTGCACACCGCCATCGCCGCGGTCGCGGGCCCCGGCGACACGATCCTGATCGCCGCCAACGCGCACAAGGCGGAACGCGCCTATGCGCTCGCCGCCGGCCTCGACGCGGCGATCGTGCCCGTCGCGATCGATGCGGCCTGGGATATCGAACATGGCGTGACGCCCGACGCGCTGCGCGCCGCACTCGCGGCGCACCCGGCGGCCAAGGCGTTCGTCCTGGTGAGCCCCACCTATTTCGGCGTGACCGGCGACGTCGCGGCGCTAGCCGATATCTGCCACGATCACGGCATCCCGCTGATCGTCGATGCCGCATGGGGCGGCGCCTTCGCCTTTTGCGAGGGGCTGCCGGACGATCCGCTGACCAAGGGCGCCGACATCGCGGTGTACAGCGCACACAAGACCATGGGCGCGCTGGCGCAAGGGTCGATCCTGGTGGCCAAGGGCGATCTGGTCGATCGCCAGCGGCTGTGGATGGCGTATGAGCTGTTCGAGACGACCAGCCCGTCGGTGCCGATCATGGTGACGCTGGACGCCACGCGGCGCGATCATGCGCTCAACGGCGAGCAGCTCTGGACGGCGGTGCTCGACCTCGCGGCAGGCTTGCGCCGGCAACTCGCCGCGATCGCGCCGCTGCGGGTGTTCGGGCGCGAGGACCTGCCCGCCGATACCGATCTGGATTCGACCAAGGTGCTGGTCGACATCTCCGCGCTCGGCGTGTCGGGCTATGCGATCGACGACTGGCTCTATGCGAACCACCGGATCAGCGTGGGGTTATCGGACGCGCGCCACCTGCTCGTCGTGCTGTCGCTCGGGACGACGCGGTCCGATATTCGCAAGCTGGTGCGCGGGCTTCAGGATCTGGTGACGAAGCTGGCCGTCGATCCGGCGATGCTGCCGCCCTGTTCCGCTACGCCCGGCATCGGCACGCTGTCGGTCGAGATGGCGATGGGCGGGCAGGAGGCCCTGTCCGGCGTGGCCGAGCTTATCCGCTACGAGGATGCCACGGGGCGGATCGCCGCCGAGATGATCGCGCCCGCGCCGCCCGGCGTGCCCCGCCTGGTGCCCGGCCAGCGGATCACCGCCGCGCATGTCGCGTGGCTGGTGGCGAACCGCGATGCGGGCGCGTTCATCATCGATCCGGTCGATCCCACCGAAGCCCGCGTTCGGGTCGTCGTCACCGGGGGGTGACGGCCCGTGCTTCCCGCGCGGATCAGGCCATCCGGTTCGTTCCGCGACGCACGGTGGCGCTGTGCCCGATCGAGCCGGCGGGATTGCGCGTCCGGATCGTGTCCATCATCACCCAATCGTTGGTCACGCGGTCTGCGGCAACCGTCATCGCCATATAGCCGCGGCGCGACGTGTCGCACCATTTCAGCTCGGGATTGGCGCCGACGAGCGCGGCGGCGACGATGCGCGGATCGGTGTGGATCCCGCCTTCATAGCCGGGCGACGTCACGCTCTGCCCGGCGAACTCGACCGCGGCGGCGTGCCCGTCCTGCGCCAGATCATAGGCCCAGGCGTTGTGGCTGTCGCCCGAGATCACCACCGTGTTGCCGCCCAGCGCCTGCGCCGAACCAAGGAAGCGTGCGCGGGCCGCGGGATAGCCGCCCCAATTGTCGTAATTGAACGGCAGCCCCGCCTTCGCCGCCGTGATTCCTGCGGTGACATAGTCGCGCGCGCGCGGGTCGGATCCGCCCAGCCACGTCGCCGCATCCGCCGGCATCAGCGTCTGCCCCATGATCGTGCCGAAGCCGACGATCTGCCACGGCCGGCCGCTCGTCACCGAGGCGCGCATGGCGTGCGACAGCCAAACTTCCTGCTGGCTGCCCATCATCGTCATCGCGGGGTCCATCCAGGCGCCGTCGCGGAACGTCTTGAGCGCGGTCGCCGGGTCCGCGGATTTGAACAGCGCGGCGACATCGGGCTGCTTCGTCCGCGCGAGCAGCCGCGTCTCGGTGCGGAACAGCGTCGCCAGGCCGCCGATGTCATAGGCCTTCCACGGCTCGTCCGACACCGGCATCCATTCGCGATAGGCCTGGATGGCGGCGGCGCGGCGCGGGTTCCAATCGCCCTGCGTCTTGGGATCGTGGTTTTCCGCACCCCATTCATAGCTGTCGTTCGCGCTTTCGTGATCGTCCCACTGGACGATCATCGGCAGCTTCCGGTGCAGCGCCTGCAGATCGGGATCGGCGCGGTAGCTCGCATAGCGCAGCCGGTAATCGGCCAGATGCACCGTCTCGGCCGCAGGTGCCGGCACGCGGCCAGGAACGGCATCCTTGGCGAGCGGATAATGATCGGGGGCATATTCGTAGAAATAGTCGCCGAGGTGGATCGTGCAGTCGAAATCGTCGCGCGCGGCGGCATGGCCATAGGCGTTGAACCAGCCATAGCCCATGTTCGAGCACGAGAAGATCGCCGCGCGCCACGGCCGCTGCCCGTCGTCGGGCAAGGTGCGCGTCCGGCCGACGGGCGAAAAGGTGCCGTCGGGCGCGACGAAGCGGAAATGATAAGTCCGCCCAGGCTTTAGGCCATCCACCGTGATCTTGGCGGTGTGGTCGCGCCACGGCCCGGTGATCTGCGCGCCGCCGGCGACGACATGCGCGAAATCGGGCGTTTCCGCGATCTCGGCGCGCAGTTCGACCGCGCCGCCGTTCGCCGGAACGTAGCGGGTCCACAGCAGCGCGGAGTCGGGGCCGGGCTCGCCGCTGGCGACTGCATGCGTGAAGCCGTTCAGGCCGCCCACCCCGGTCGCCTGGACGAAGCCGGGGATCATCAACGCACCGGCGCCCAACACGCCCGTGGCCAGCAGAGAACGGCGATCGATCATGGCACACCCCTTTTCGGGCTTCGGCTTGCCAGCCGAATGTTGTGCAATGATGACAAGCGGGTGGCCGTGTAGCCGCAGTCGTCGCCGCCGCGAACCGCGGCGGCGCTCAGGCGGTGAGCGCAGTCTCCGTGTCGCGTTCGGCCTGTTCGATCAGCGCGACGGTCGCCTCGCGCGCGGCGGCGGGATCGCCCGCCGCGATCGCATCGAACAGGGCGCGGTGTTCGGGCATCGGATCGCGCGGCGAGCGTTGGCGACGATATTTGAAATAGGTCGTCCACCGCACCGCCGCCGCGATGCTGCCCGACAGGCTGACCAGCAGCTCGTTGCCCGTCGCCTCCAGGATGATCGCATGGAATAGCTGATCGGCCGCCTGGCCCTCTTCGGTGGTGAGCTTGTAGGCGTCCATCGTCTCCAGCGCATGGCCCATGCGCGAGAGCTGGTGCGACGTCCGGCCCACCGCCGCCAGTTCGGCCGCCGCCGGCTCGACGATCATCCGAAGCTGGAACAGGCTGCGCACGAAGCCGAGCGAGGGTTCGCCCTCGAACATCCAGGCGAGCAGATCGGGGTCGAGCAGGTTCCACTGGCTGCGTTCGCGCACCCGCGTGCCCGATTTGGGCCGGCTGTGAAGCAGCCCCTTGGCCGAGAGCATGCGCAGCGCCTCGCGCACCACGCTGCGGGATACGCCCAGTTTTTCCGCCAGTTCGATCTCGCCCATCAGCAGCGCGCCCGGAGCGTGCACGCCGGTAACGATCGCCACGCCGAGTTCCTTCGAAATGGTGACATGGGCGGGTTCGCGTCGCGCGACTTTTACCAGGCGGCCTCTCCTTGGATCGTACCGCATGCTCTGAACCAAGCCGCGGGACGAGGCAAGGGCGGGCTTGCGGGCGGCGACGAAAAGCGCTTGCAATCCCCGCGAATGCCAGAATAAAGTCAGACAAGAGGAAGGGGGGAACCCAATATTCGACGACAGCGCCGTCGATCGTCCGTCGCGTCGTGCCCGCTGGCGACCCCGGCCATGCGCCGCACCCACGCCTGCGCTTCGTCGATCTGCCGACCTTTCTCCCCGATCGCCTTGACCCCCGATCGCCCTGACCCCGATCGCCCTGACCAGCGCCTCCCCCGCTTTGACGGCATTTTGCCCGGAGACCGACATGATCCGCAACATGATGACCACGCTGGCGCTGCTGCTGGCCCTTCCCGCCGCCGCGCAGACGGGCGCCCCGGCCCCGACGACCGGCGAGGCGCCCGATCAGGTGACGGTGCATGGCGACCAGCCGGCGGCGAAGTTCAACCGGCGGCTGTTCGGCCAGTTCGCCGAGCATCTCGGCCACGGCATCTACACCGGCATCTGGGTCGGCAAGGGCAGCCCCATTCCCAATGTCGACGGCTATCGCCGCGACGTGCTGGATGCGCTGAAGGCGCTGCGCGTCCCCGTGATCCGCTGGCCCGGCGGCTGCTTCGCCGACGAATATCACTGGCGTGAAGGCATCGGCCCGCAGGCCGGGCGCAAGGTGAAGATCAACACCAACTGGGGCGGCGTCACCGAAGACAACCGGTTCGGCACCAACGAATTCATGGATTATTCGGAGATGGTGGGCGCCGACGCCTATGTCTCGGGCAATGTCGGCAACGCGCCACCGTTCGAGATGGCCGAGTGGATGGAATATATGACGTCCCCCAGCGGATCGTCGCTCGCCAAGGAGCGCGCCGCCAACGGCCGCAAGGAGCCCTGGAAGGTCGCGATGTTCGGCATCGGCAACGAGCTGTGGGGCTGCGGCGGCAACATGCGCCCCGAATATGCCGCCGACGTGACGCGGCGCTACAGCACCTTTCTGAAGCCGGGCGGCGGCCAGCGGGTGATGAAGATCGCCAGCGGCCCCAATGTGGACGACACCAACTGGACCGAGGTGATGATGCGCGAGGCCGGCGGCGCGTTCGACGGGATCGGCATGCATTACTACACGATCCCGTTCGACTGGTCGCACAAGGGCGCGGCCACCGGCTTCGACGAGGACGGCTGGGCACGCACGCTGGCCAAGACCGAGCGGATCGACGCCCTGATCGCCGGCCATGCCGCGATCATGGACAAATATGATCCCGCCAAGCGCACCGCGCTCCTCGTCGACGAATGGGGCACCTGGTACGATGTCGAGCCGGGCACCAATCCCGGCTTCCTCTACCAGCAGAATTCGCTGCGCGACGCGCTCGTCGCCAGCCTCAATTTCGATATCTTTGCGCGCCACACCGATCGCCTGCGCGGCGCCAACATCGCGCAGATGGTCAACGTGCTCCAGTCGATCCTGCTGACCGACGGGAACCGGATGGTGAAGACGCCAACCTATTGGGCGTTCGACATGTACAAGGATTATCAGGACGCGGTGGTGCTGCCGGTCGACGTGCAGTCGCGCTGGTACAACAAGAACGAGTGGACGCTGAAGGCGGTGAGCGCGAGCGCGGTGCGCGGCGCCGACGGCACCGTCCATATCGGGCTGACGAACGTCGATCCGAACCGCGCGGAAACGGTGACCGTCCGGCTGGCCGGGGTGACGGGCGCGGGCGTTACGGCGCGCATCCTGACTGCCGCGACGATGGATGCGCACAATACGTTCGAGGCGCCCGATGCGGTGCGGCCCGCCGCCTTTACCGGCGCGCAGCTTTCGGGCGGCACGCTGCAGGTGACGCTGCCGGCCAAGTCGATCGTGATGCTCGATATCCGTTGAGACCGGATGCGGGCGGCGTGCCTGCATCGTTTTTGAGAAAGAGGGCTCTATGCCGATGAACGCGATCCGACGCCGGGCGATGCGGCTTCTTGCCACCTGCGCCTCGCTGGCGTTGCCGATCGGGGTGGTGGCGGCCCAGTCCGCACCCGCGCCTGCATCGGCGCCCGCGCCATCCAGCCGCGTCACGTTCGACCGGCACAGCTTCCGGGTCGACGGCAATCGCGTCTATCTCTGGTCCGGCGAATTTCACCCCTATCGCCTGCCGAGCCCCGCATTGTGGCGCGACATCTTCGAGAAGATGAAGGCGGGCGGCTTCAACACCGTCTCGATCTATTTTTCCTGGGGCTATCACTCGGCGGCGCCGGGCCGTTACGATTTCACCGGCATCCGCGACATGGACCGGCTGCTCGATGCGGCGCGCGACGCCGGGCTCTACGTCATCGCCCGGCCCGGCCCCTATATCAACGCCGAAGTGGACAGCGGCGGCTTTCCCCTGTGGCTGTCGACGCGTCCGGTGCGCAACCGCAGCACCGATCCGGCCTATCTCGCGCTCGCCGACGAATGGCTGGGCCGGATCGACCGCATCATCGCGCGCCACCAGATCGACGGCGGCCACGGCACGGTGATCGCCTATCAGGTCGAGAACGAGTTCTACGACGGCTCGGACGCGGGCCGCGCCTATATGGCGCATCTGGAGGAGAAGGCGCGCGCGGACGGCATCACCGTGCCGCTGGTCGGCAACCACAACGGCACCTTCGTCTCCGGAGTGGGGGCGGTCCAGGTCAGCGGCTGGGATCATTATCCGCAAGGCTTCGACTGTTCGTCGCCCAACCGCTGGAAACCGGCGCCCGACATGGCCGACGAACATGGCGTGGACCAGCCGATCTTCGCCGCCGAATATCAGGGCGGCGCCTTCGACCCCTGGGGCGGCCCGGGCTATGCCAAATGCGCCGAACTCATCAACGACCGGTTCGCCGACGTCTTCTACAAGAGCAACGTCGCGGCGGGCGCCACCGCGCAGAATTTCTACATGGTCTATGGCGGCACGTCCTGGGGATGGCAGGCGATCCCGCAAAACTACACCTCCTACGACTATGGCGCCGCCATCACCGAGGCGCGCCGGTTCGATCCGAAATATCATGCGATGAAGCGGATCGGCTATATGCTGGCCGCGCTGCCGCCGCTGCTGGCGGCGGACGCGGCGAAGCCGGCGCGGCTCGACGATCCCGCGGCGATCGACATCGCGCGCACCGATCCGGCATCGGGCACGCAGTTCCACCTGATCCGCCACGGCGATTCCACCGCGCAGGCGATCACCGCGACGCATCTCGCGCTGGAAACGCGCGATGGCCGCTATCCGGTGGTGCCGCAACAGCCGGGCACCGCGCTGACGCTCGACGGGCGTTCGGCGAAGCTCCTCGTGGCGGGCGCGGATCTGGGCGCGGCGCGGCTCGTCTATTCCACCTCGGAGGTGATGACGCAGGCGACGATCGGTGGCCGCGACGTGGTCGTGCTTCACGGCGCGCGGGGCACCGCGGGCGAGACGGTGCTGCGCTTCGGTCGGCCGCCCGTCGCCAGGACGCTCGCCGGATCGGTAGAGGCGCGCTGGGAGAACGGCCGCGATCTGCGGCTGAACTACAACCATCAGGGGCTGGCGCGGGTGCTGGTGACGGGCGGCGCGCGTCCGCTGCTGCTGCTGCTCGCCGACGATCAGGCGACCGAGCATCTGTGGCGGCAGGAGACGGCGGCCGGTCCCGTGCTGCTGCTCGGCTCGGACCTGTTGCGCAAGGCCGAACTCACGCGCGGCACGCTGGCGCTGCACGGCGATGCGGGCGCGGATCCGGCGATCGAGATCTTCGCGGCCAGCGCGACCGCGGTGACGTGGAACGGCAAGCGGCTGGCGACGACACCGACGCCCTCCGACGGCCTCGCCGCAACGCTGCCGACGCCGCAACCCGTGGTGCTGCCCGCGCTCGACCATTGGACGCGCCGCGCCGAAGCCCCGGAAATCCAGCCGGGCTTCGCCGACGGCACTTGGCGGGCAGCGAACCTGACGGCGAGCGCCAGCATCACCAAGCCGGGCTCGCTGCCCGTGCTGTTCGCGGACGATTACGGCTTCCACACCGGCAACACCTGGTATCGCGGCCATTTCCGCAGCAACGGGGCGGCCGACGCGCCGACCGGGCTGCGCCTCAAGGTGCAGAGCGGCGGCGACGGCGGTGCCTATACCGCTTGGCTGAACGGGCATCTGCTCGGCAGCGTGTCGGGCAACGAGGTGGCGAGCTTCGGCTTTCCTGCCGATGCGCTGCGGCGCGGCGACAATGTCGTATCGGTGCTCACGGTGAACATGGGCCACGAAGAGGATTATAATTCGAAGGGCGAGAACCGCACCGCGCGCGGGATCGTCGCCGCTGTGCCGATCGGCGCACCGGCCGATGCGATCGCGTGGCGTATCCAGGGCCGCCGCGGCGGCGAGGGCGCGACCGATCCGGTGCGCGGGCCCTATAACGAAGGCGGTCTGTACGGCGAGCGCGAGGGCTGGCATCTCGAGCGCGGCGGCGGTGCGGCGTGGAAGCCCGCGACGCTGCCGGCCGTCGATGCCGCCGCCGGCGTCACCTGGTATCGCACCGAAGTGGCGCTCGATCTGCCGCGCGATGCGGATCATTCGTTGGGGCTGGTCATCACCGATCCGCCGGGCCGGCATTACCGCGCGACGTTGTTCGTGAACGGGTGGCAGTTCGGCAATTACGTGTCGGATCTGGGCCCGCAGCACAGCTTCCCGATCCCGAACGGCGTGCTCGATCCGAACGGCCGCAACACGATCGCGATCGCGGTATGGAAGCTGGACGGTTCGGCCGGCGGATTGGGCGATGTGTCGCTCACCCGATACCGGGATCGCTGACGATCCCGGTATCGGCCGGCCGGGGATTGGCCGGCCGGCCGCCGCCGGATATCAGTCGTGGAAGGGTTCGACCGACTGGATCCGGCCGCGCAGGAAGATGTCGGCGACGAGGCGCAGCGGGCTGACGTCGACATCGGACACGCCGGCCCGGACGATCGCGGCGAAGCGGCTGTAGAGCCCGGGATATTCGCCGTGAAGATCAACGTTCGCGGTCGGTGCGGCGGCATCGTCGATCGACAGCTCCGCGCCGCCCTTGGCCAGTTTCAGCGTGCCGGCATCCGTCTCGACCACGATGTCCCAACTTTGCGGGCCCTCCTGGCGGAAATCGAGATCCATTTCGATCGGCGTGCCGCCGGTGTCGCGGAACGCGACGCGCGCGGCGATCGGCGCGGCACGATTGGCGGGAATGTCGAGTTCGGCCTCTTCCACGAAGAACGGCCGCGGCAGGATCCGCGTCGCGATCGACAGCGCGTTGATGCCGGGATCGAACACGCCGAACCCGCCCGGTTCCCAGATCCAGTCCTGCCCCGGATGCCAGATGCGCACATCCTCGCGCCAGACGATCCGGGCACTGTGGATGGTGCGGTCGGCGAGCCAGTGGCGCGCCGGCTCCACGCCGTCGGCGAAGCGCGAATGCCAGCTGGCGAACAGGCTCACGCCGCGCGCGGCGGCGGCGTCGCGCAGCGCGATCGCCTCGGCGAGCGTCGCGGCGGGGGGCTTTTCGAGAAAGACGTGCCAGCCCTGTTCGATTGCGAATTGCGCGATCGCGCGGCGCACCTGCGGCGGCGTGCACAAGGCCACCGCATCGACGGCCACGCCGCTGGCGGCCAATTCGCGGATGTCGTGGAAGAACGGCCGGCCGTCGATGCTGGCGCCGCTGCGGCTGACGGTGGCCGCAAGATCGAATTTGGAGGTGCCCGCGATCGCGGGCAGATGCTGATCGTGGGCGATCTTGCCCATGCCGACGAGCGCGAGGCGGATCGGCGCGGTCACAGTGCGCGCACCGAAACGGATGCGGCATCGGCGATCGTCAGCGGGTTGCGCAGCGGCAGCGCGAAGGGCGCCGCCGCGATCTCGAACACGTCGCCGGCCCGGGTCGCCACATGATCGGCGAACGACAGGGTGGCCGTTCCGAAGAAATGGACATGGATGTCGCCCGCGCGCCGGAAGCCCGGATATTTGAAGTGATGCGCCTCCAGATTGGCGAGATGGTGCGACATATTGTCCTCTCCGGTCAGGAACGGCTTTTCCCACAGCGTCGCGCCGTCGCGGACGATCCGGCTGGTGCCGCGAATATCGGCCGGCGGTTCGCCCAGCAGCAGTTCCGCGCCCAAGGCCGCCTGCCGCAGCTTGGAATGCGCCAGCCACAGATAGTTATGGCGTTCGGTGACATGGTCGCTGAATTCGTTGGCGAGCGCGACGCCCAGCCGCCAGGGCGTGCCGTCCTCGCCGATCAGATAGATGCCGGCCAGCTCGGGCTCCTCGCCGCCATCCTGCGCGAAGGCGGGAGACGCCAGCGGCCGTTCCGGGCCGACCAGCGACTGGCCGTCGCCCTTGTAGAACCATTCGGGCTGCTGGCCGGTAATGCCCGTCGCCGGCTTGCCGCCCTCGACCCCTTCCAGGAACATGCGCATCGAATCGGTCGGCCGCTCGGCGCTGGCGGCGGCCTTGTGCATCGCATCACGCCCCGCGGCCGAGCCGAGATGCGTGAGCCCCGTGCCCGCCAGCACCAGGCGGGCGGTATCGGGATGATCGATCGCGGGCAGCAGGCGCCCCGCGGCGAGCTCGGCGGCCGGATCGACGCGCGCGCCATCAGCATGCCGCCGGGCGGTGTCGAGCAACGAGGCGCCCTCGGCGATGGCGATCAGCGCCAGCTCGCGCGTGGTCGCCACACCCGAGAGGAACGTCGCCGCGTCGCCCTCCGCCAGGATGACCCGTCGCTGCCCGTCATCGTCGCGATGCTGGAGCAGGCGGGGCTGCACCAGGTTGGGCTGGCGCATATCGGTGGCGGTCATCGCGGATCCTTCCCCTTCGGAGCGCAGACGGGCCGTCGGCCGCCTGCGCTCTCATTATTTGTCCGGCAATAAAGAGTGCGGCGTGACCGTCAAGCGGGTTTGCCGTCGACCAGCTTCGGGCCGTCCGCCCCGTCGCGCAATTCGGCGGGCAACAGCATTTCGGGGAGGTCCTGATAGCAGACCGGGCGCAGGAAACGGTCGATCGCCATCGTCCCGACCGAGGTCGAGCGGCCGTCCGACGTGGCGGGGAAGGGGCCGCCATGCACCATCGCATGCGCCACCTCGACGCCGGTCGGCCAGCCATTCGCCATGACGCGGCCCGCCTTGCGCTCCAGGATCGGCACCAGCCGGCGCGCATCGTCATGATCCGCCGGATCGAGATGCAGCGTCGCGGTCAACTGGCCCTCGACCGATTCGAGCACGGTCGCCAGCTCGTCGAGATCGCGACAGCGGACCACCAGCGAGGAGGCGCCGAACACCTCCTCGGTGAGCGCGGGATCGGCACGGACGGCGGCGGCGTCGGTGGCGAACAGGCGTGCCATCTCGCTCGCGACGCCATCGCCTTCGAGCCCGGCGGCGAGCTCGCGCACCGCGGGATTGCCCGCCAGCGCGGCGGTGCCCTTCGCGAAGGCGGCGCGGATGCCGCCGGTGAGCATCGGCTGCGGCGCATGCTTGCCGAGCGCGGCGGCGGCGGCGGCCTCGAACGCGTCGAGCCCCTCGTCCTCGATCGCCAGCACGAGCCCGGGATTGGTGCAGAACTGCCCCGATCCCATCGTCAGCGAACCGACGAATGCCTCGCCCAGCGCGGCGCCGCGTGCGGCGAGCGCGGCGGGCATCAGCACCACCGGGTTCACGCTCGACATCTCGGCATAGACCGGGATCGGCACCGCGCGCGCCTGCGCCAGCCGGACGAGCGCGAGCCCGCCGCCGCGCGAGCCGGTGAAGCCCACCGCCGCGATCCGCGGATCCTGCACCAGCGCGGCGCCCAGATCGTTGCCGGGGCCGCGGACATGGCCGAACACGCCGTCGGGCATGCCGGTGCGCTTGGCCGCCGCGCGGATCGCGCCGGCCACCATCGCGTCGGTATTGGGATGCGCGGGATGGCCCTTGACGATCACCGGGCAGCCGGCCGCCAGCGCAGCGGCGGTGTCGCCGCCCGCGGTGGAAAAGGCGAGCGGGAAGTTCGACGCGCCGAACACCGCCACCGGGCCGAGCGGCATCATCCGCAGGCGCAGATCGGGGCGGGGCAGGGGCTGGCGATCGCGCATCGCGGGATCGATCCGCACCTGTCGCCAGCGGCCGTCGCGCACCACCTGGGCGAACAGCTTCAACTGGCCGACGGTGCGGCCGCGCTCACCCGTGGTGCGGCCGAGCGGAAGCCCGCTCTCGCGCGCGGCCATGGCGGGCAGCGCGTCGCCCAGCGCCATGATCTCGTCGCCGATCGCCTCCAGAAAGGCGGCGCGTTCCTCGGCGCCGATCGCGCGATAGGCATCGAACGCGGCGGCGGCGGCGGCGCATGCCTCGGCCACGTCCGCCAGCGTGCTGGCAGCATGCGCCGGCTCGATCGGTTGCGCGGTGGCCGCGTCGATCCCGTGAAATTCCTGCACGTCCGGGCCTGCCATCACTCGATCCTCATATGTCCGACAACCGTGCCTTTATAGGGTCGGGCCGGCGCGACGGCAACAACGCGGCGGATTTGGCAGAGCCCCGCGCGCCCGGCCCTTGCGAGCGCGGACAGGATTTCTTACGGATCGCGTCCGTCGACGGCGCCGCCGCATGACGCTGCGAAAAGCCGGAATCCGGTTGGGATCCGGTTGGGAAAAGTCCGGCTGTAAAAAGGATCGTCATGAGCAAGACCGCCCTCATCACCGGCGCGACCTCGGGTATCGGGCGAGCCGCGGCCATCGCCTTCGCCGCCGCCGGCTGGCGCGTCATCGCGACCGGGCGGCGGGCGGACCGGCTGGAGGCGCTGCGTGCCGAGATCGGTGCCGATCGGCTGCACCCGGCGGTCTTCGACATCTGTGACGAGGCCGCGCGCGATGCGGCGCTGGCGGACCTGCCGGACGCGTTCCGCGACATCGATCTGCTCGTCAACAATGCCGGCCTCGCGCTCGGCACCAAGCCCGCGCAGCAATCCGACCTGGCGCAGTGGCACACCATGATCGCGACGAACGTCTCCGCGCTCGTGTCGCTCACCCACCGGATGCTGCCGGGCCTGATCGAACGGCGCGGCGCGATCATCAACCTGTCGTCGGTGGCCGCCACCTATCCCTATCCCGGCGGCAACGTCTATGGCGGCACCAAGGCGTTCGTCACGCAGTTCACGCTCGGCCTGCGCTCCGATCTCCACGGCACGGGGGTGCGAGTCACCGCCATCGAGCCGGGCATGGTGGAAACCGAGTTCACCGTGGTGCGCACCGGCGGCGACCAGGCCGCCTCCGATACGCTCTATGGCGGGGCCACGCCGATGACCGGCGGCGACATCGCCGCGACCTTGCTGTGGGTGGCCGAACTGCCGCCGCATCTGAACATCAACCGGCTCGAGCTGATGCCGGTCAGCCAGTCGTTTGCGGGGTTCCAGGTCGCGCGGGGCTGAGCGTCGGGCGTCGTGCCGCGACGCCATCAGGGGGAGAATGCGAGTGTCGATGATGAAGCAACCGGATGTGACCGTCGCCTGGGAAGTGGGGGCGCTGCTCGGCGAGGGGCCCGCCTGGATCACGGCGGATTGCGCCTTGTGGTTCGTCGACATCAAGCGCGGCAACCTCCACCGGCACGATCCGGCGACTGGTGAAAATCGCAGCCTGGCGATCGGCGGCAGCCCCAGCTTCGTGCTGCCTGACGATGACGGCGCGCTGCTGGTCGGCAATGGCCGCGCGTTGCAGCGGGTGGTGGACGGGCGCGTGTCCGAGACGATCGCGACGATCGCCATGCCCGCGCACAATCGTACCAACGACGCGACGGTCGATCCCGCCGGGCGCCTGTGGCTGGGCACGATGGACGACGGGGAAACGCAGGCCACGGGCGCGGTCTACCGGTTCGACGATCGCGGGGTCACGCCGGTCGGCGGCGCGTGCACGATCACCAACGGCCCCGCGATCAGCGCGGACGGGCGCTGGCTCTATCATGTCGATACGCTGGGCGGCACGATCTGGCGGTTCGACATCGCCGCGCGGAACACGCTGGAGGACGGCACGCTGTTCGCGACGATCGCCCCCGAACACGGCCATCCGGACGGCGTGACGCTCGATGCGGAAGGCCATCTCTGGGTGGGGCTATGGGGCGGCTGGGCGCTGCGGCGTTACGCGCCCGACGGCACGCTCGTCGGCGAGGTCGCGATGCCCTGCGCCAACGTGACCAAGATGGCGTTCGGCGGCCCCGATCTGCGCACCGCCTTCGTGACGACCGCGAGCGTCGGCCTGTCCGACGCGGATCGGGCGCGCCAGCCGCTGGCGGGCAGCCTGTTCACCTTCGCCGCGCCGGTGGCCGGATCGCCGCTGCCGCGCATCGCACTGCCACGCTGACCGGACGCGGGGTCAGGGAAGAGGGGCGGGGAGCGGATCAGCCCTCGCGCCACCGGCCGGGCGCGAGGCCGTCGAGCGTCCAGTCGCCGATCCGCGACCGGACGAGGCGGAGCGTCGGATGCCCCACCCCTGCGGTCATCCGGCGCACCTGGCGGTTGCGGCCCTCGCGGATGGTCAGCCGCAGCCAGGCGTCGGGCACGGTCTTGCGGAAGCGCACGGGCGGGTCGCGCGGCCAGAGCGCCGGGTCGTCGATCCGCGCGACGTCGGCCGGGCGCGTCGGCCCGTCGTTGAGCGTGATCCCGCAGCGGAGCCGATCGAGCGCCGCCTCGTCCGGATCGCCCTCCACCTGGACCAGATAGGTCTTGGGCAGCTTGAAGCGCGGATCGGCGATGCGCGCCTGCAACGCGCCGTCGTCGGTCAGCAGCAACAACCCCTCGCTGTCGCGGTCGAGCCGGCCGGCGGGATAGACGCCCGGCCGGTCGATGAACCCCGCCAAGGTCGCGCGTGCGCCACCATCGGTGAACTGCGCCAGCACGCCATAGGGCTTGTTGAACAGGATCAGCGTCATCCGGCGGCGGGATCGAAGCCGTGGAAGACCGCGAACGCATCCACCGGCTCGCGCGCGGCGATCACGCCGTTCACCGGCGCACCCGGATCGGCATAGCCGAGCGCCATGCCCGCCACGACATATTCGTCGTCCGGCACCGACAGCACGCGCCGGGTCACGCTCCAGAACAGGTTCCACGCGCCCTGCGCGCAGGTGTCGAGCCCGTGATCCTTCGCCGCCAGCATCAGCGTCTGCATGAACATGCCGATGTCGAGGAAGCTCATCGCGTCGAGCTCCTTGTCGATCGTGAAGATCAGGCCGACGGGCGCATCGAAGAAGGCGTAGTTGCGGCCCCATTGCCGCCAGCTCGCCGCATCGTCGCCGCGCGCGATGCCCAGGCGCGAATACATGTCTTTGCCGAGCGTGCGCATCCGCGAGAGATAGGGTTCCTTGCGCTTGCCGGTGCGCGGAAATTCGGCGCTGTCGTCGGCGGGCTTCGTCTCGCGATGCGCCAGGACTTCGCAGACCAACCGCGCGCGCACCGCGCCCGTCACCACATGCACCTTCCACGGCTGGACGTTGGTGCCCGATGGCGAACGCGATGCGATGTCCAGCAGCCGGTGCACCAGATCGAGCGGCACCGGATCGTCGCGAAACGCGCGGACGGAGCGTCGCGCGCGGACCAGTTCGTCGAATTCCATCGTCTTCATCGCTCCCGCTATTGGATGGCTCATAGGTCGGGACGCACCAGGCCGAAAGGCCGGTCGCGCTTGGCGTGGACGCTGATGCACCGTGGATGGTTGTGCGTTTGCGGCGTTGCTGCAAAGATCGGCGGATCCGGATTTCGAGGAGCCCGTCCGTCATGCCAAGCCTGCGCCCATTTCCTGCCCGTCGGTCACGATCGCGCGCCTGGCTCGCCGCGGCGCTGATCGCGGCGCTTCCGGGCGCGGCCTTTGCGGACGACGCGCAAACGACGACCACCGTGGAGAAAAAGGCCGCGGACGACGTGAAGCTGCCACCGCTTCCCGCGGACCGGACGATCGCGCAGACCGCGACCATCGGCGGCCGGACGCTCGCCTACAAGGCCACGGTCGGCACGATCCCGGTGCGCGACGAGAAGGGCAAGACGATCGGCGAGGTGGTCTACACCGCCTATACGGTGCCGGGGCGCGATCCCGCCCGCCCGGTCACCTTCGCGTTCAACGGCGGGCCCGGCGCCTCGTCGGTCTATCTCAACCTCGGCGCGGTCGGCCCCAAACGGATCCAGTTCGGCGCGCAGGGCAACGCCCCCTCCGACACGCCGATCGCGACCGACAATGCCAATAGCTGGCTCGATTTCACCGATCTCGTCTTCATCGATCCGATCGGCACCGGCTTCAGCCGCAGCCTGGTGGATGCGGACCAGACGAAGAAGGCGTTCTACGCCAACGATCCCGACATCAAATATCTCTCCAAGATCGTCTATGACTGGCTGGTGAAGGAGGGGCGGCTGCGATCGCCCAAATATATCATGGGCGAAAGCTATGGCGGCTATCGCGCGCCGCGCATCGCCTATGAGCTGCAATCGCAGATCGGCGTCGGGGTCAGCGGCATCGTGATGGTCTCGCCCTATCTCGATCCGGCGTCGGGCGACGGCGCGACCGCGCTGTCCCCGCTGCCTTGGATGATCGACCTGCCGTCGATGGCGGCGGCCAATCTGGAGCGGCAGGGCAAGTTGACGCCCGCCGCCATGGCGCAGGTGGAGGCCTATACCCGCGGCGATTTCGCGCGCGACCTGCTGCGCGGCCGGTCCGATCCCGAAGCGACCGGGCGGATCGTCACGCAGGTGACGCAGTTGACCGGGCTCGACCCCGCGCTCGTGAAGCGGCTCGGCGGCCGCGTCGACAGCCGCACCTATCTGCGCGAGGCGCACCGCGCCGACGGCACGATCGGCAGCGTCTATGATTCGAACGTCACCGCCTTCGATCCCTTTCCCTGGTCCGCCGAGCAGCGCTCCAACGACCCGATCCTCGATGCGCTGATCGCGCCGACGACCAGCAGCATGGTCGATTTCGTCACCCGCGAGGTCGGCTGGAAAACCGATGCGCGCTATAATGCGCTGTCGTTCGCGGTGAACCAGGCCTGGGATCGCGGCAAGCCCGACGACACGCCGGTGAGCGACCTGCGCAAGGCGATCGCCAACGATCCGCACATGCGCGTGCTGATCGTGCATGGCTGGGACGATCTGTCCTGCCCGTTCTTCGCCTCGCGCCTGATCGTCGACCAGATGCCGGCGTTCGGCCAGGCCGAGCGCGTTCGGCTGCGCGTCTATCCCGGCGGGCACATGTTCTACAGCCGCAGCGATAGCGGCGCCGCGCTGAAGCAGGATGCGCAGGCGATCTATCGGGGTTGAGTGCGCCCGCCGTCCGCTTATGATCCTGTAACTGAACAATTTTCCGGGGAACCGTCATGATCCGCCCGCTCCTGCTGCTCGCGCTCGCCTCCGGAACCGCCATGGCGCAGGTGCCGCCGCCCGCGCCCGAGGCGGTCGGCCCGTCGCGCCGTTTCGACCCGCGCGACGCGTTCGCGCTGTCGCAGGCGAGCGACGTGCAGATCAGCCCGGACGGCCGCCGCATCGCCTATACCCGCGCCACCGGCGACATCATGACGGACGGCGACCGCCGCGAGGTCTGGCTGGTGGACGTGGCCACCGGACGCCAGACGCCGCTGGGTGTGGCGGGCAGTTCGCGGCCGCGCTGGTCGCCCGACGGCACGCGCCTCGCCTTCACCGCGCGGGCCGATGGACAAAAGCCGCAAGTCTATGTCCGGTGGATGGAGACGGGCACCAGCGCCGCGATCACGGCGCTGCCGGAAAGCCCGACCGACATCGCCTGGTCGCCCGATGGCCGGATGATCGGCTTCACGATGTTCGTGCCCGGCGACGGCACCCGGCTCGGCACGCCGATCGCCAAGCCCGAGGGCGCGAAATGGGCCGAGCCGCTGAAGATCATCGGGCAGGTGCATTACCGCGCCGATGGTGCCGGCTATCTGCGGCCCGGCTATAACCATGTCTTCGCGGTCTCCGCCGATGGCGGCGCGGCGCGGCAGCTGACGTTCGGCGCCTATGACGACGGCCGCAGCGTGGCGTGGAGCGCGGATTCGCGCCACCTGCTGATCGCCGCCAACCGCGGCAAGGATCCGGAACGCGATCCGCTCAATTCCGACATCTTCGCGGTCGATGCGAACAGCGGCGCGCTGACGCAGCTGACGACACGGGCCGGGCCGGACGAGGAGCCGGTGGCATCGCCCGACGGGCGTCTGATCGCGTTCGTCGGCTTCGACGACCGGCTGCTCGGCTATCAGAACCACCGGCTTTCGGTGATGAACGCCGACGGCACCGGCGTCCGCGTGCTGACCGCCGGGCTCGACCGCGACGTCGGCGATCCGCAGTGGTCGGGCGACGGCCGCGCCGTGTTCGTGAAATATGCCGATCATGGCGTGACGAAGGTGGCGCGCGTCGACCTCTCCGGTCATGTGACGACCGTGGCCGAGGGGCTGGCGAGCGGCGAGCTCGATCGGCCCTATTCCAGCGGCGACTATAGCGTTTCGCGCGGTGGGACGATCGCGGCCACCATCGGCGACGCGGCGCATCCCGGCGACGTCGCGGTCGCCACGCGCGGCGGTGCGCTGAAGCCGCTGACGATGCTCAACGCGCAATTGTTCGCGGGCAAGACGCTGGCGGCGGTGCGTCCGCTGGCGGTCACCTCCTCGGCGGACCGCCTGCCGATCGACGCGTGGATGGTGACGCCGCCCGATTTCGATCCGGCGCGCAAATATCCGCTGATCCTCGAAATCCATGGCGGCCCGTTCGCGAGCTATGGGCCGGTGTGGTCGACCGACGATCAGCTCTATGCGGCGGCGGGCTATATCGTCGTCTATGCCAATCCGCGCGGCTCGACGTCCTATGGCGAGGATTTCGCCAACCGGATCCATCACGATTATCCGAGCAAGGATTATGACGACCTGATGAGCGTCGTCGATGCCGCGATCGCGGGTGGCAGCGTCGATCCCAACGCGCTCTTCGTGACGGGCGGATCGGGCGGCGGGCTGCTCACCGCGTGGATCGTCGGCAAGACCGACCGGTTCAAGGCGGCGGTGACGCAGAAGCCGGTCATCAACTGGACGAGCGAAGTGCTGACCACCGACGGCTATACCTCGATGGCGAAATACTGGTTCGGCAAGATGCCCTGGGAAGATCCCGAGCAATATTGGCGCCGTTCGCCGCTCAGCCTCGTCGGCAACGTGAAGACGCCGACCGCGGTGATGGTGGGCGAGGACGACCACCGCACGCCGCCGAGCGAGGCGGAGCAATTCTATGCCGCGCTCCAGATCCGCGCGGTGCCGACGGTGCTGATCCGCGTGCCGAGCGCCAGCCATGGCGGGCTGGCGGATCGGCCCTCGCAGCTGGTGGCCGAGAATGCGGCGATCCTGGCCTGGTTCGATCGGTATCGCCCCAGGCCCTGATCGTCAGGGCTTGGCCGCCGGTACCAGCCCGCGATCCTGGAGCATCGGGCTGATATCGGGATCCTTGCCGTAAAAGGCGCGGAACATGGTCGCGTAATCCTGGCTGTGCCCGCGCGACAGGACGAGATCGCGAAAGCGATCGCCGTTCGCGCGGGTGAGGCCGCCATGCGCCATGAACCACGCATAGGCGTCGTTTTCGAGCATCTGCGTCCACAAATAGCCGTAATAGCCCGCCGCATAGCCACCCGACCAGATATGCTGGAAATAGCTGCTGCGGTAACGCGGCGGCACGTTCGCCACGTCGAGCCCGGTCTTGGCCAGCGCCGCGGTCTCGAACGCGTTCACGTCCTGCTTCGGCGCGGTGGCGGGCAGCGCGTGCCACTGCATGTCGAGTTCGGCCGCGGCGATCAGCTCGCCCAGCGCATAGCCCTGGTTGAACTTGGCGGCCTGTTTGATCTTGGCGACCAGCGGCGCGGGCATCGGCGCACCGGTGCGGTAATCGACCGCATAATGCGCGAGCACCGCCGGATCGAGCGCCCAATGCTCGTTGAACTGCGACGGGAATTCGACGAAGTCGCGCGCCGACGCGCCGAGCGAGGGATAGGCGATGTTCGAGAACAGGCCGTGCAGCGCATGGCCGAATTCGTGAAACATCGTCGTCACGTCGTCGAAGCTGATGAGCGCGGGCTGCCCCGCGGCGGGCTTGGGCAGGTTGGCGACGTTGTACACCACCGGCTGCGTGCCGAGCAGGCCCGACTGGCCGACGAAGCTGCTCATCCAGGCGCCGCCCTGTTTGTTGTCGCGCTTGAAATAGTCGCAGTAGAACAGCCCGAGATGCTTGCCGTCGCGGTCGAACACCTCGAACACGCGCACGTCCGGGTTATAGACCGGGATGTCGTGGCGCGCCTTGAACGTCACGCCGTAGAGCTTGGTCGCGGCGAAGAAGACGCCCTTTTCCAGCACCGCGTTCAGTTCGAAATAGGGCTTTACCTGATTCTGGTCGAGATCGAACCGCGCATGGCGCACGCGTTCGGCATAGCGGTCCCAATCCCAGGGCTTGACGGTGAAGTCGCCGCCATCGGCCTTGATGGCGGCGTCGATCTCGGCGGCTTCGCGGCGCTGCTGCGCGACGGTCGGCGGGATCAGCTTGGCCATGAAGGCTTCGGCGGTCTGCGGCGTCTTCGCCATCTGGTCTGCAAGCACGTAGGAGGCCCAGTCGGGATAGCCGAGCAGCGCGGCCTTGCGCGCGCGCAACTGCGCGATCGTGGCGGCGGTGTCGCGCGTGTCGTTGGCATCGCCCCGTTCGCTGCGCGTCCAGCTCCGGTCGAACAGCCGCGCGCGCGTCGCCCGGTCGGACAGCGATTCGAGCGCCGGCTGCTGCGTGGTGTTCTGCAGCGGCACGACCCATTTGCCCGAAAGGCCGCGCTGGTTCGCCGCCGCCGCCGCCGCGGCGATGCCGCCGTCGCCCAGCCCGGCAAGGGCTGCGGGATCGTCCACCACGAGCGCCCCCGCCTTGGTCGCCGCCAGCAATTTCTGGACGAACGCGGTCTGCAGCATCGACAACTGGCCGTTCAGATCGCGCAGCTTCGCCTTGTCCGCATCCGACAGCAGGGCGCCGGCGCGTACGAAGCGCTGATAGACGATGTCGAGCACCTGACGCTGCTGCGCATCCAGGCCCAGGCTCGCGCGCTGGTCGTACAGCCGCTTCACCCGCGCGAAGAGCGCCGGATCGAGATAGATCGCGTCGTTATGCGCGGCGAGTTTGGGCGCCATCGCCTTTTGCACCGCCTGGCGCGCGGGGTTGGTATCCGCCTGGTTGACCGCCCCGAACGCCGCCGACACGCGCCGCAGGATCGCGCCCGAGCGCTCCATCGCGGCGATGGTGTTGGCGAAACTCGGCGGGGCGGGATCGTCCGCGATCCGGCGCATCTCGGCGCGCTGCTCGGCCATGCCCTGTTCGAAGCCCGGCTGGTAATCGGCGTCGGTGATCCGGTCGAACGGCGGCGCCTCGAACGGCAGCGTGCTGCGCGTCGCAAAGGGGTTGTCCGCTGCCATCGCCGGCGCGGCACCGATCACCGCCGCGGTCGCGGCCAGCCACAAGGTCGATCGCTTCATCGTCATCCTCACCGTTCATAGGCCTTGGGCAGCGCGGCTTCGCTCGCGTTGCGGTACCGGTCGCGCAGCGCGCTCTGGCGCGATCGCATCGGCTGCGGCCGGCCGTCGATCCAGATCGCGACGGGCGCCGACGACAGTTCGAGCGGATCGCCGTCCCACAGCACCACGTCCGCGCGGCGGCCGGGGCGGAGCGAACCGATGCTGCCGTCCATCCCCAGCGCCTGCGCGGGCCGGGACGTGATCGTCGCGAACGCCTGCCCCCAGTCGAGCCCCGTGGCACCCGGGATCCGGCCGAAGCCGACGAGGTTGCCGGCATATTGGGCGAGGACATGCTCGCCGGGCGCGGTGTTGGCGCCCAGCGTCGAGATCGCCACGGGCACGCCCGCGCGCGTCATCCGGCCGACGTTCGATTCGGTCGCGGCGAGCTTTTCGAACGCGGCGGGCAGATCCTCCAGCGCGCCCGCGATCACCGGCACGCGCGCCTCGGCGATCTGGCGCGCCACCATCCACCCTTCGCTGGCGCCCACCAGCACGAGGCGGATCCTGGGATAGTCGTGCGGCAGCGCCAGCACGGCGAGGATGTCGCTGGCGCGCTCGACATGGACGAGCAGCGGCACGCGCCCGTCGATCACGCCCAGCAACGCCTCGGCATCGCCGCGCTTCAGCAGCGAATCCTTCTCGCGACCGCCAAACGTCGCCGGGCTGCGGCGATAATCCACGGCCTGGGCGAGCGCGTCGCGGAACATCGCGAAGGCGGCCGGGCGGCTGCCCCCCGCCGTTCGCGCGCCGCCTTCGCCCAGCTCGACATATTGGAAAGCGCGCGCGCGCGTCACCGGCGGCGCGCCGTCGCCCAGATCGATCACCGCGCCTTGCCCTGCAAAGATCGATCCCCCCGCATCGGGCGCGACGATCGCGCGGGTGATGCCGCCCAGCCGCTCGTCGCCGATCGGTTCGGCCTGCGGGTTGATCCACGGGGCGATGTCGATCCCGGCGGCAAAGGGCGAGCGGCCGGCGCGGCTGTCGTTGCTTTCCTCGATGCCCTCGGCATCGACGAGCCCCAGATTGCTGAAGCCGGCGATCATGCCCGCCGCGATCCACTTGCCGTGCGCGTCCACCACGGTGGCGCCGGCGGGCACGGCGACGTTCGCACCCGCCGCGACGACCGCGCCGTCGCGAAACACGACGGTGCCGTTCGGAATCGGCTGCGATCCGTCGCCGACCGCCAGCGTGCCGCCGACGATCGCGACGGTTTGTCCACCCCGCAAAGCATCGCTTTGCAGGGACCCCGTCTGCGCGGCGGCGGGGGCCGCGACCAGCGCGGCACAGGCGAGGAGCAGGGCCTTCACTTCACGTCTCCCGAACCCGGCTGGCCCAATTCGAAATCCGATACCGGCCGGCGATGCGGATCGTTCGCATCGTAGAGCAGCGCGCCGTCCACCCACACTTTTTCGGGCCGGGTATAGACGCTGAACGGATCGCCGTTCCACAGCACCACGTCCGCCATCTTGCCGGGCTTCAGGCTGCCCGTCCGGTCGGCGATGCCGAGCGCCTTGGCCGGATTGTACGACAGCCACTCCCATGCCACCGCATCGGGGATCGCGATCCCCGCGTGACGGCCCGCCGAGAGTGCCTTGGCCACCTCCTGGTTCAGCCGCTGGATGCCGTTCTCGTCGTCCGAATGGATCATCGCGCAGGTGCCGGCCTGTTGCAGCAGCGCCAGATTCTCGCGGATGCCGTCGAAGCTCTCCATCTTGAAGCCATACCAGTCGGACCAGACCGCGGCGCACACGCCGTTCGCCTTCAACAGGTCCGCGACCTTATAGGCCTCGACCGCGTGGTGGAACGCGGCGACGTGATAGCCGAACTCCTTCGACATATCGATCACGTTGGCCATTTCGTCGGCGCGGTAGCAATGATTCTGCACGCGGATCTCGCCGTCGAGCACGCCGCGCAGCGTGTCCATCGCGATGTCGCGCGTCGGCGCCTCGCCGCCGTCCTTTTCGTACTTGTCCCATTTGCGGCGATATTCGACCGCCTTCGCCCAGGTGGCGCGGTCGACCGCGATGTTGCCCATCCGCGTCGAGGGCTCGCGCCCCTTGGAGCCATAGACGCGCTTGGGATTTTCGCCGCACGCCATCTTGAGGCCGTAGGGCGCGCCGGGGAACTTCATTCCCTGCACGGTGCGCGCATAGACGTTCTTGAGCACCACCGAGCGGCCGCCGAACAGATTGGCCGAGCCCGGCAGGATCTCCAGCGTCGTCACGCCGCCATTGGCCAGCGCGCGGCCGAAGCCCGGATCCTGCGGCCACACGCTGTGTTCGGCCCAGACGTCGGCGGTGACGGGCGAGGTCGCCTCGTTGCCGTCCGAATTGGCCTGCACCGCGGGGCTCGGATAATCGCCCAGATGGCTGTGGACATCGATGATGCCGGGCGTGACCCATTTGCCCGCGCCGTCGATCACGGTCGCGCCGGCGGGCGCGTCGAGCGTCTGCCCGATTGCGACGACCTTGCCGTCGGCGAACAGCACCGCGCCGTGATCGATCCGGCCGCCCTCGCCGTCATAGACGGTCACGTCGCGGACGAGCGTGGGCACGCCGGGATAGGGGCGGTAGGTGGAGGGGTAGGGGTCGTGCGAATAGCCATGGCCCTTGCCGGGGCCGGAGCCCGGTGCGGGTTTGTCCGATGCCGTCTTCACCGGTGTCGGCTGGCCGCAGCCGATCAGCGCCAGGGCCGTCAGCGAACCCACCCATGTTCGCGCCGCGCTTCGCAACTTCATTCCCGTCCCCCATCTGTTGACTCAGTGTAGGGGGACGCGGTCGCGCCGCACAAGCTCTCCCGTCGCGACATCCGCTGATATTCCGGTAGGAAATCAGCGGATGTCCGGGCGGATCACGCCACGGTCAGGCTCAGCTTGCCGTCGCCCTCGTCGACATGGACGGTGGCGCCGTCCTTCACGTCGCCGCGCAGGATCAGGTCGGCGAGCGGATCCTGAAGGTGGCGCTGCACCGCGCGGCGCAAGGGGCGTGCGCCATAGACCGGATCATAGCCGACCCGCCCGAGCCACGCGCGTGCGGCGTCGGTCAGGTCGAGCGTGATCTTGCGATCCGCCAGCAGCTTGCCGACGCGCGCCACCTGAAGGTCCACGATCGGCGCCATCTCGCCCATGCCCAGCCGGTGGAACAGGATGATCTCGTCCAGCCGGTTCAGGAATTCGGGGCGGAAATGGCCGCGCACCACCTCCATCACCTGCGGCTCGACGGTGGCGACGTCCTCGCCATCGCCCAGATTCGCCAGATATTGCGAGCCCAGGTTCGACGTCAGGATGATGAGCGTGTTGGTGAAATCCACCGTCCGCCCCTGGCCGTCGGTCAGCCGCCCGTCGTCGAGGACTTGCAGCAGCACGTTGAACACGTCGCCATGCGCCTTCTCCACCTCGTCGAACAGCACCACCTGATAGGGGCGGCGGCGCACGGCCTCGGTCAGCACGCCGCCCTCTTCATAGCCGACATAGCCCGGCGGCGCGCCGATCAGCCGCGCGACCGCGTGCTTCTCCATGAACTCGCTCATGTCGATGCGCACCATCGCGTTCGGATCGTCGAACAGGAATTCGGCGAGCGCCTTGGTCAGCTCGGTCTTGCCGACGCCGGTGGGGCCGAGGAACAGGAAGCTGCCGAGCGGGCGGTTGGGATCCTGTAGCCCCGCGCGCGCGCGGCGCACCGCGGTGGAGACCGCGCGCACCGCATGCGCCTGCCCGATCACGCGCTTGCCGATGATCGCCTCCATCGCGAGCAGCTTGTCGCGCTCGCCCTGGAGCATGCGGTCGACTGGAATGCCCGTCCAGCGCGACACCACCGCGGCGATGTCGTCGGCGGTCACCTCCTCGCGCAGCATCGCGCCTTCGGTCTCGCCCTGCGCCGCCTCGACCTGGCGGACCAGCGCGGGGATCGTACCGTAGGACAGCTCGCCCGCGCGCGCGAGATCGCCGGAACGCTGCGCCTGTTCGAGCTCGAGCCGTGCCGCGTCGAGCTGCTCCTTCAGCTTCGCGCTGGCGCCGATCTTGTCCTTCTCGCCCTGCCAGCGCGTCGTCAGCTCGGCGGATTGCTGCTCCAGATTGGCGAGCTCGCGCTCCAGATTGGCCAGCCGGTCAACCGAGGCGGCGTCGGTCTCGCGCTTCAGCGCCTCGCGCTCGATCTTGAGCTGGATGATGCGGCGGTCGAGGTTCTCGATCTCCTCGGGCTTGCTCTCCACCTCCATGCGGATGCGGCTGGCGGCCTCGTCCATCAGGTCGATCGCCTTGTCGGGCAGGAAGCGATCGGTGATGTAGCGGTTCGACAGGGTGGACGCCGCGACGATCGCACCGTCGGTGATGCGCACGCCGTGGTGCAGCTCGTAGCGATCCTTCAGCCCGCGCAGGATCGAGATCGTGTCCTCGACCGTGGGTTCGCCGACCATCACCGGCTGGAAGCGGCGCTGGAGCGCGGGATCCTTCTCGACATATTTGCGATATTCGTCGAGCGTGGTCGCGCCGACGCAGTGAAGCTCGCCGCGCGCGAGCGCGGGCTTCAGCAGGTTGCCCGCATCCATCGCGCCCTCGGATTTGCCCGCGCCGATGAGCTGGTGCATCTCGTCGATGAAGAGGACGATGTCGCCCTCGGCCGCCTTCACCTCGTCGAGCACGCCCTTCAGCCGCTCCTCGAACTCGCCACGATATTTGGCACCGGCGATAAGGGCGCCCATGTCGAGCGCCATCAGCTTGCGATTCTTGAGCGTGTCGGGGACGTCGCCGTTGGCGATGCGCAGTGCCAGGCCCTCGGCGATGGCGGTCTTGCCGACGCCGGGTTCGCCGATCAGCGCGGGGTTGTTCTTGGTGCGGCGTGCGAGGATCTGGATGGTGCGGCGGATCTCCTCGTCGCGGCCGATCACCGGGTCGAGCTTGCCGTCGCGTGCCGCCTGCGTCAGGTCGCGCGCGAATTTCTTCAGCGCGTCGTAGCGGTCCTCGGCCGACGCGGTGTCCGCGGTGCGGCCGCCGCGCAGGTCGTTGATCGCGGTGTTGAGCGCCTCGGGGGTCACGCCCGCCGCCTTCAGCGCCTTGCCCGCCGCGGTGTTCAGCGACAGCGCCAGCGCGACGAGCAGCCGCTCGACGGTCACGAAGCTGTCGCCTGCCTTTTTCGCAATCTCCTCGGCCTGGTCGAGCACGCGGACCGCATCATTGTCGATCCCCGGCGTCTGTTGCGCGCCGCCGCCCGACACCTGCGGAATCTTCGCCAGCGCGAGATCGGTTTCGGAAAGCGCGCGGCTCGCGTCGCCGCCCGCCTTGGCGATCAGCCCAGACGCCATGCCCTCCTCGTCCTCGAGCAGGCTCTTGAGGATATGTTCGGGGGCGATGCGCTGGTGGTTCATGCGGATCGCGACGGTCTGCGCCGATTGGAGAAAGCCCTTGGCGCGGTCGGTGAATTTATCGAGGTTCATGGGTGATCCCTGTCTGACTTGGCGCGAAGATGGTGTGATATTTTGGCCACACAAGGGGTGGCCGCCATACGATGCAGGTTATACAGCGCGCATCATGGTGCCCATGATCCTTCCCGTCGCCGTGCTGCCGGCCGCCGCACCCTGGCTCGACCTGATCGCGCTCGCGGTGTTCGCCGCATCGGGGGCGCTGGCGGCGGCCAAGCGCGCGCAGACGCTCGTCACGCTCGCCTTCTTCGCGCTGGTGACGGGGGTGGGTGGGGGCACGGTGCGTGACCTGCTGATCGGCGCGCCGGTGTTCTGGGTGCACGATGCGCGCGCCGCGGCGGTGTGCCTGGGCGTGGCGCTGGTGATCTGGACGACGCCCGAGCGCTGGTGGCGCGGTGCGGCGCTCGACTGGTTCGATGCGGTCGGGCTGGCCGCCTATGCGGTGTATGGCGCGGCCAAGGCGCTGAACTACGGCGTGCCGCCGGTGCCCGCCGCGCTGATGGGGGTCATCACCGCCTGTGTCGGCGGGATCATCCGCGACGTGCTGGCGGGCGAACCCTCGATCCTGATGCGCCCCGAACTCTATGTCACCGCCGCAGCGCTGGCGGCGGCCGCCTATGTCGCGCTGGAGCGGCTGGGCATGCCGCCCGCCTGGGCCGCCGTCGCCGCGGCGAGCGCGGGCTTCACCCTGCGCGCCGCGGCGATGCGCTTCCACTGGGGCCTGCCGGCCTATCGCGGGCGGCGCTAGCGCCCGCCTCCCTCAGAGCCCGACCCGGGCCAGCACGAGGTTCAGCAGCGTCGCGTCGTCGGCGTCGCGCGCGCTGGGGCCGAGGCCGCCGCATTCGAGGCAGCGCGCCTGGATCGAGCCGGTCGAGACCAGCCGCTTCGCATCGCCCAGCGCGCGCGCCAGCGTGGCGCGCTGATCGGCGGCGGCGCGGCCGAACAGGTCGTCCGAACCGCGGCTCGCATCGCCGTCGTCGTCGCGGTCGGCGATCGAGCGCGCGAGCTTGGCGGCCCAGCCCGGCTGCTTTTCCAGATATTCGGCATGGACCTTGGCCGGATCGAGCTTCGCGCGCCGCGCCGCCTCGGCGATCGCGTCGGACAGCGTGCCGAACCGGTCGACCAGCCCCAGCTGCCGCGCGGTGCCGCCGTCCCACACCCGGCCCTGGCCGATTGCGTCGACCCGCGCGGGCGTCAGGTGGCGCGCCTGCGCGACGCGGCCGACGAACTGGCGATAGCCGTTCTCGATCCCCGCCTGAAGGATCGAATCGAGCACCGGCGTGGTGCCCGCATAGATGTCGGGCTGGCCCGACAACGCGGTGGTCTTCACCCCGTCCGCGGTGACGCCCACCTTGGCGAGCGTCTTCTCGAAGGTGGGGATGATGCCGAAGATCCCGATCGATCCGGTGATCGTGGAGGGTTCGGCGAAGATCATGTCGGCCGCGGTCGACACCCAATAGCCGCCCGATGCGGCGAGACCGCCCATCGACACCACCACCGGCAGGCCCTTGGCCTTGGCTACCATCACCGCACGGCGGATCTGTTCGGAGGCGAGCACCGATCCGCCCGGCGAATCGACGCGCAGCACCAGCGCCTTCAGGTCCTTGGTCGCCAGCCCGTCGAGCAGCGCCTTTTCGATCGTGTCGCCGGCTGCGGTGCCGGGGCCCGCCTTGCCGTCGACGATGTCGCCCGCCACCGTCACCACGCCGATCGCGTCGCCGTCGGTCGAGAGCGGGTGCGCCTCCACCCAATTGTCGTAAGGGATGGTGCGGAACGCGCCGGCGGGCTTGCCGGTGTCGACGCCCGCGATCTGCGCGACGCGCGTGCCGAAGCTGGTGCGATCGCCCAGCCGGTCGACGATCCCCGCGGCCAGGTTCGCCCGGGCGATGTCGCCACCCGCGGCAAGGATCGGCTTGTCGGGGCTGGCGAGGAAGCTTGCCACCTGCGCCTTGGGCCGCGCCTTGCCGACCGCCTCGCGCCACTGCGCGAACAGCGTGCCGTACAGCGCCTGGCTCGCCGCGCGCGCCTCGGGGCTCTGGTCGGCGCGGGTATAGGGCTCGACGAACGACTTGAACTTGCCGACGCGGTAGACGTGCACGTCGACGCCCAGCTTGTCGATCAGCCCCTTGTAATAGAGCTGGCTGCCGCCCGGCCCGGTGAACAGCGTGCCGCCCATCGGGTTCATCCACACCTCGGAGGCGTTGGCGGCGAGGCGGTAGCCTGCATCGGTATAGCCGGTGGCATAGGCGAGCACGGGCTTGCCGCTGGCGCGCACCCGGCCGATCGCGTCGGCCACCTCGTTCAGCGCGGCGGGATAGCCGCCGCCGAAGGATTCGAGATCGAGCACCACCAGCTTCACGCGCGCATCGTCCTTCGCCGCGTCGATCGCGCGGACGAGATCGCGCAGGCGGAACTGCTTGGGGCTGCCCTGTCCGCTCAGCGAGGCGAAGGCGGCGGGCGTGGCGGGCTGTTCGACGATCGTGCCGTCGAGCTTCAGCAGCAGCGCGCCATCCTTGATCGCGGTGTTGGGCCGCGCGTTCAGCCCGGCGAAGATCAGGCCGAAGAACAGCAGCATCGCGATCAGGACGAGCCCGTCCTTGATGCCCACCAGCAATTTCCATGCGCCGCGCACGAGCTTCATGGGGGCCTTGTCCTTTCACGGGCGACGCGCGGCAGCCCGCGGTCGGTTCGGCCCTGCATAGCGTGCGGTGTGGCGATGGGGCAACATCGTTGGGGGCTCGTCCCTTACCCCCTTGTTCCCCGGCGGAGGCCGGGGCCCAGTTGGGTGAAGTTCGGTGATGACGCACAGCCGTTCGCCCAACTGGACCCCGGCCTCCGCCAGGGAGCGGGAGGGGAAAGGCTACCAAGTCCCCGATCGCACCCCTGTCCTCCGCCCCCGCCACCCGCTAGGGCGCTCGCATGCACGCGCCAGCCTCTCCGTCGCCGGCCGTTCCGCCTCCCGCCGCCGCCCGCGCCGAATGGCGGCCGCTGCTCGCCCTGGCGGGGCCGCTGGTCGGGGCGAACCTGTTGCAGATGGCGGTCTATTCGGTCGACGTGGTGTTCGTCGCACGGCTTGGCACCGCCGAACTCGCTGCGGCCACGCTCGGCGTGTTCGTGTTCAGCCTGATCCTCTGGACGCTGATCGGCCTGGCCACCGCCTGCGCGCCGCTGATCGCCGCCGAACTGGGCGCGCGCCGCCATGCGGTGCGCGAGGTGCGGCGCTCGTTCCGGATGGCGATGTGGCTGGCGGTCGTCACCGCCGTGCCGGCGATGGCGCTGCTGGCGAACGGCGCCGCGCTGCTGCGGCTGGCGGGGCAGGATCCGCAGGTGGCGGCGCGGGCGGGGGCGTTCATGGCCGTCCTGCTCGTCGCGCTGCTGCCCGCCATCGCCGCCGCGGTGATGCGCACCGTCGCGGCGGCGCTCGGTCGGCCGGGCTGGGCGCTGGGCGTCACCGCGCTGGCGCTGGGCGTGGGGCTGCTCGGCAACTGGCTGCTGGTGTTCGGCCATGCCGGCTTTCCCGCGCTCGGCTTGGAAGGCTCCGCCATCGCGAGCGTGGTGACGAGCGTGGTGACGATGATCGCCTATGCCGCGATCCTGCGCTTCGACCGGCGGCTGCGCCGCTACCGCCTGTTCGGCCGCTGGTGGCGCCCCGAATGGCCGCGGCTGCGGCAGATCGTCGCGCTGGGCCTGCCGATCGCGCTGACGCTGACGCTGGAGGCCGGGCTGTTCGGCGGGGCGGCGATCCTGATGGGGCTGATCGGCGTAACCGAGGTGGCCGCGCACGCGATCGCGCTCAACATCGCCGCGATCGCGTTCCAGGTGCCGCTGGGCATGGCGCAGGCCGCCACGATCCGCGTGGGGTTGGCCTATGGCGCGCGCGACCGGCGCTGGATCGCGCGCGCGGGGAGCACCGCGATCCTGATCGGCACCGGCTTCATGACGCTGACGGCGGTGTCGATTTGGACGATGCCGCGGCTGTTCATCGGCATCTATCTGGACGTCGATGCCCCCGCGAATGCGCGCGTCGTCGCGCTGGCGGTGCGCTATCTCGCGGTGGCGGCGATGTTTCAGCTGTTCGACGGCGCGCAGGCGGTCACCGCGGGGGCGCTGCGGGGCCTGCAGGATACGCGCTGGCCCATGCTGATCGCCGCATTCGGCTATTGGGTGATCGGCTTCGGCACCGCGGTGCTGCTTGGCTTTCGTGCCGGGTGGCAGGGGGTCGGCATCTGGGCCGGGCTGGCCGCCGGGCTGGCCGCGGTATCGATGATGCTGGTGTGGCGCTGGGCGGCGCGCGAACGGCTCGGCCTGCTCGCGGCTCCGGTGGACTGACGGGCGCGATTTTTGTTCCATCGGGCGTTGACGGTGCCACGGGGCGCCCACATATGGCGGGCGTTGGCACTCGCACCCCGTGAGTGCCAGAAATCTGTAACATCACCTGAAGAGGGACCACAGCAATGAACTTTCGTCCGTTGCACGACCGTGTCCTCGTCCGCCGTGTCGAGGCGGAAGAGAAGACGGCCGGCGGGATCATCATCCCCGACACCGCCAAGGAAAAGCCGCAGGAAGGCGAAGTCGTCGCCGCCGGCACCGGCGCCCGCAGCGAGTCGGGCGACGTCCACCCGCTCGAGGTGAAGGCCGGCGACCGCGTGCTGTTCGGCAAATGGTCCGGCACCGAGGTGAAGGTCGATGGCGAGGACCTCCTCATCATGAAGGAATCCGACATCCTGGGGATCGTCGGCTGAATTCTGGCCCGTTGAATGGCGGAAGTGGAAACGGCGCGAGCGCCTCCACTTCCTCCACTTCGTAATTTTCGAACTCACATCTGAAAGGTAGCCAGCATGGCAGCCAAGGACGTAAAATTTTCGCGTGACGCACGCGAGCGCATCCTGCGCGGCGTGGACATCCTCGCCGACGCGGTGAAGGTGACGCTTGGGCCGAAGGGCCGCAACGTCGTGATCGACAAGAGCTTCGGCGCACCCCGGATCACCAAGGACGGCGTCACCGTCGCCAAGGAGATCGAGCTGAAGGACAAGTTCGAGAACATGGGCGCGCAGATGCTGCGCGAAGTGGCCTCGAAGACCAACGACAATGCCGGCGACGGCACGACCACCGCGACCGTGCTCGCCCAGGCGATCGTGCGCGAGGGCATGAAGTCGGTTGCGGCCGGCATGAACCCGATGGACCTGAAGCGCGGCATCGACCTCGCCGTCATCAAGGTGATCGAGGACGTGAAGGCGCGTTCGAAGCCCGTGTCGGGCACGCAGGAAATCGCTCAGGTCGGCGTGATCTCCGCCAATGGCGACACCGTCGTCGGCGAGAAGATCGCCGAGGCGATGGAGAAGGTCGGCAAGGAAGGCGTCATCACCGTCGAAGAGGCCAAGGGTCTCGAATTCGAGCTGGACGTCGTCGAGGGCATGCAGTTCGACCGCGGCTATCTGTCGCCATACTTCATCACCAACCCCGAGAAGATGACCGTCGAGCTCCAGGATCCGTTCATCCTGATCCACGAGAAGAAGCTCAGCAACCTGCAGGCGATGCTTCCGATCCTGGAAGCCGTCGTCCAGACCGGTCGTCCGCTGCTCATCATCGCCGAGGACATCGAGGGCGAGGCGCTCGCCACGCTCGTGGTGAACAAGCTGCGCGGCGGCCTGAAGGTCGCAGCGGTCAAGGCACCCGGCTTCGGCGATCGTCGCAAGGCGATGCTCGAGGATATCGCGATCCTGACCAAGGGCGAGATGATCTCCGAGGATCTGGGCATCAAGCTCGAGACCGTGACGACCGCGATGCTCGGCACCGCCAAGCGCGTGACGATCGACAAGGACAACACCATCATCGTCGATGGTGCGGGTGACGCCGACTCGATCAAGGGCCGCACCGAGGCGATCCGCCAGCAGATCGAGAACACCACCAGCGACTATGACAAGGAGAAGCTCCAGGAGCGTCTCGCCAAGCTCGCCGGCGGCGTTGCGGTCATCAAGGTCGGTGGCGCATCCGAGGTCGAGGTGAAGGAGCGCAAGGACCGCGTCGACGACGCACTCCACGCGACCCGCGCCGCGGTCGAAGAGGGCATCGTTCCCGGTGGTGGTACGGCGCTGCTGTACGCGACCAAGGCGCTCGAAGGCATGACCGGCGCGAACGACGACCAGACGCGCGGTATCGACATCGTCCGCAAGTCGCTGACGACGCTGGTCCGCCAGATCGCGACCAACGCCGGTCACGACGGTGCGGTGGTTTCGGGCAAGCTGCTCGAGGGCAACGATCCGACGATGGGCTTCAACGCCCAGACCGACACGTACGAGAACCTGGTCCAGGCCGGCGTGATCGACCCGACCAAGGTCGTGCGCACCGCGCTCCAGAATGCGGCATCGGTCGCCGGCCTGCTCATCACGACCGAAGCGGCCGTGAGCGAGCTGCCCGAGGACAAGCCCGCCATGCCCATGGGCGGCGGTGGCGGCATGGGCGGCATGGGCGGCATGGACTTCTGATCCGAAGGGCGGCCGTGGCCTGCTGGCCACGGACTCGCCCGAGGACGGACCTACGCCGACATATCACCAAGACGAAGGGCCGGGGGGCAACTCCCGGCCCTTTGTTTGTTGGAACGATCGGCGTATATCGCGGGCATGGCGACCGACCCGCATTACCGGCTGCTGACGGCCGAGGAATTTCTCCGGATCGATTTCGGCCCCGATATGAAGGCCGAACTCGACAATGGCGTCATCCAGATGATGGCCGGCGGCACGCGCAGCCATGCCCGGGTGCAGGGCAATCTCTTCGTCGCGCTCGGCAATGCGCTGCGCGGCTCGGGCTGTCGCCCTTATGGATCGGACATGGCGGTGCGCACGCATGACCGCTCGGTGCGCTACCCCGATCTGACGATCGACCGCGGCGCGCCCGGCGATCGCCCCGACGATCTTACCTTGTCCGATCCCCGCGTGGTGATCGAGATCCTGTCGCCGTCCACCCGCCGATCGGACATGTCGGTGAAGAAGGACGAATATCGGGCGATCGGGTCGGTCGACACCATCGCCTTTATCGATCCGGAAGCCGAAACCCTGTCGGTGCACCAGCGTATCGAGAATGGCTGGACGGAAACGCTGTTCTCGGATTCGCTCGATCTCGCGCTTCCGTCACTGGGCCTGAACATCCCTCGCGGCGAAATCTTCGCCGACGATTGATCGACGCCGCGTCACTTCATCGCGGCGATGATCTTCTTGACCTCCTGGCTGCGGCCGCGTGGCAGAATCAGAATGTCGTTGCCGCTCGCGACCACGATCAGGTCGGACACGCCGACCATCGCGATCCGCCCGCCGTCGCTGCGCACCAGGCAATTGCGCGTATCGATCGCGAGCACGTCGCCGCGGTGCGCGTTGCCGTCGCCATCGGTATCGCTGATCGCGTGCAGCGCATCCCAGCTACCGACATCGCTCCATCCCATGGCGACCGGCACCACCGCCACGCGCTCGGCCTTCTCCATCACCGCATAATCGATCGAGTCGTCGGGTGAGCGGGCGAAGGCTTCGGCGTCGGGGAAAACGCGCATGCCCTCGCGCCTCGCCCCGGCCATCGCTTCCCGCGTCGCCGCCAGCATCTCGGGCGCGAAGGTGGCGAGCGCGTCGAGATAGGCGTCGGCCCGGAACAGGAAGATGCCGCCGTTCCAGGCATGGTCGCCGCTTGCCAGCATCGCCTCGGCCTTGTCGAGCGGCGGCTTTTCGACGAAGCGTGCCACCCGGTGGACGCCGTCGGCCACCGCCTCGCCGATCTTGATCCAGCCATAGCCCGTCTCGGGCGCATCGGGCGCGATGCCGAAGGTGACGAGCCAGCCATCGGCCACCAGCGGCCGCGCCGCCGCGATCGCGGCATGGAAGGCGTCGATGTCGGCGATGACGTGATCGGAGGGCATGATGAGCAGCGGCGCATCGCCGCCCCCTGCGGCGATCGCGGCCAGCGCGATCGCCGGCGCGGTGTTGCGGCCGGCGGGTTCGAGGATCACCGCCTGCGGCTCGGCGTCGGCCTGATCGAGCTGTTCTTCGACCATGTCGGCGTGCCGCGCATTGGCCACCACGATCGGCGCGGCGAACCCATCGCCGGTCGCGCGGCCGGCGGTAAGCTGGAGCATCGTCGCCTCGGCCGTCAGCGCGAGCATCTGCTTGGGCATTTCCGGCCGCGACATCGGCCAGAGACGGGTGCCCGACCCGCCGGACAGAATCACGGGAATGATCGGCGTGGCAGTCATGTATCCTCCTGTTGTGCCCGCCCTATAGAGCCGGCCCACCAGGAGCAAACGTGCGACCGCACGAAGCTATCCGGCGGCATCCTCAACCTTTTATTCGCCATTTACGGTTAAGCGCGAGTACGTGTCGGATTTGCTTACACCTCCAGTCAGCAGGATGGCGCGACCATGATCCGGGTGTTCAAGCATTATGTGCCGCAAGCGGTGCTGCTGTTGGGCTTGGTCGATGCGGTGCTGCTGATGGCGGCGGCCGAAGCCGGCTGGGTGGTACGCGCGCACCAGATCGGCATGAGCGCGGGCCCGATCGTCGAACGCATCCCGCAGATCGTGGTGTTTGCCGCCGCGCTTCAGATCGCGCTGGTCGCGGTGGGCGCCTATACCGCGGCATCGTTCCTGTCGCTCCGCTTCGCGGCGGCGCGGCTGGCGGTGGCGGTGTCGCTCGGCGTCATCTTCCTCTCGCTGATCTTCTTCCTGGTGCCGACGCTGACCTTCTGGCGATCGAACCTGCTCTATGCGATGGTGATCGCGACCGTCTCGCTGGTGGTGGTGCGCGCTCTGCTGGGGCGGGCGCTGGGTGGCGAGACGTTCAAGCGGCGCATCGTGGTGCTCGGCGCCGGTGCGCGCGCGGCACAGATCCGCGACCTCGCCGCTAAGCCCGGCGCCAATTTCATCGTCGCCGGGTTCGTCGCGATGAGCGAGGGCGCACCCGCCGTCAGCGACGCGGTCCCGCGCGCAGCGATTCCCAATCTGTCGGCGCATGTCGTCGATGCGCGCGCCACCGAGATCGTGCTCGCGCTGGAGGAACGCCGCAACGCGCTGCCGCTGAAGGACCTGCTCCGCGTGAAGACGACCGGCGTCGCCGTGTCCGATATCTCGAGCTTCCTCGAAAGCGAGACGGGGCGGATCGACCTGAACAGCGTCAACCCGTCCTGGCTGATCTTCTCGGACGGTTTCGCGAGCGGGCGGATGCTGTCGAGCATCGCCAAGCGCGCATTCGACATCGTCGCGAGCCTCGTGTTGCTGATCCTCACCTTGCCGATCGTCCTGCTGACGGCGGTGGCGATCCGGATCGAGTCGCGCGGCCCCGTCTTCTACCGGCAGCGCCGCGTCGGGCTGTACAGCCAAGGCTTCGACATCGTGAAGCTCCGGTCGATGCGTCAGGACGCGGAAGTGGCGGGGCAGGCGGTGTGGGCGGCCGAGCAGGATCCGCGCGTCACCCGGATCGGCCGCATCATCCGCAAGGTGCGGATCGACGAGCTGCCGCAGACCTGGGCCGTGCTGAAAGGCGAGATGAGCTTCGTCGGCCCCCGTCCCGAGCGGCCGCAATTCGTCGAGCAGCTCGAGCAGCAGCTACCCTATTATGCGGAGCGGCATATGGTGAAGCCGGGCATCACCGGTTGGGCGCAGATCAACTATCCCTATGGCGCATCGGTCGAGGATGCGCGGCACAAGCTCGAATACGACCTGTATTATGCGAAGAATTACTCGCCCTTTCTCGATCTGCTGATCCTCCTCCAGACGCTGCGCGTGGTGCTCTGGCCGAGCGGCGCGCGATGATCGCGCAGTTGATCCTGTGGAGCCATGCGCTCGCCGCGCTCGTTTTCGGCACGCTGGCCATTGCGCAGCTCGCGCAATCGCAGGGGCGATGGGTGAGGCGCGCGTTCGTCACCGCGCTGTTCGCCACCGCCTTCTGGGCGCTGGCGGTGGCGGGGATCGGCGCCTGGGATTTCAGCACGCAATTGGTGGAGGCGATCCGCGATCTCACCTGGCTGGGGGCGCTCTATCTGCTCGTCCGGCGCGACCGGCTCGGCACGCGTCCGCTCGCCAGCCTGTATGTGGCGATCGTAACGCTGACGACGATCGGCGCGGCACTGGCCGCGATCGCCGCCGCGCCGATCGGGCCCACCGCGCTCGCCGCGGTCGTCGACGCCAGGCTGTTGCTGCGGATGATGGCGGCCGTGGGCGCGCTGGTGCTCGTCCACCAGCTCAACGACGCAGCGCGTGCCGCGGCGCGCAGCGGCGTGCAGGTGGCGACGATGGCGCTCGGCATCATGTGGAGCGTCGACGTGCTGCTGCTGGTGGCGCTCTACGCACGCGTCGATCCCGGCCTGCTCGTCATCCTGCGCGGCGCGGCGATGATCGGCGTCGGGCTGATGCTGGCGGTCGCCACCGAGCATCCGGGCGACGGCCGTTTCGCCGTGTCGCGAACGGCGGCGGTGCGGACGCTCTCCGGCGTGGCGGCGATCGCCTATGTCGGCATCACGATCGTGCTCACCACGCTGGCGGAGCGGGTGGCGGGCGCGCAGGCGCGGATCGTGCAGACCGCCATCGTGCTGGGGGCGGCGGTGGCGCTCCTCACCCTGTTGTCCACCCCCTGGCTGCGGGCGTGGCTGCGCGTGAAGCTCGCCAAGCATTTGTTTCGCCATCGCTACGACTATCGCGTCGAGTGGCAGCGCTTCACGGCGACGCTGGGCCGGCCGGGCGTCGGCGCCGGACTGGACGAGCGCGTCGTCAAGGCGATTGCCGATCTGGTCGATGCCCCCGCCGGCCTGCTGCTGGTGCCGGACGGCGGCGCCCTGGGAGCGGGAGCGGCCTGGAATTGGGACGCGAGCGGCGGCGTCGATGACGCCTATGCGCGGCATCTGGCCACGGGGCGGATCATCGAGATCGACGCGGTGCGCGCGGGCAAGGGGGCGGCGGACGCCGAGGGCCTGCCGCGCTGGATGATCGTGCGCGTGGATGCCTGGGCGATCGTGCCGCTGCTGCATCTCGGATCGCTGGTGGGCGCGATCCTGCTCGCCCGGCCGCCGGTTGACCGCACGCTTGACTGGGAGGATTTCGATCTGCTCCGCGTCGCCGGGCCGCAGGCGGCGAGCTATCTCGCCGAGCAGCGCGCGCAGGCCGATCTGGCGGATGCGCAGCGCTTCGACGAGTTCAACCGCCGCTTCGCCTTCATCCTGCACGACGTGAAGAATCTGGTGAGCCAATTGACCCTCGTGGCGCGCAACGCCGAACGCCATGCCGACAACCCCGATTTCCGCGCCGATATGGTGGCGACGCTGCAGGATTCGGCCGGCCGCATGAACGCGCTGCTCGCGCGGCTGTCGCAGCATCATGCGCCGCCGCAGGAATCGCGCGCGCCCGTCGACGTGGCCGCCATCGCCGCGCGGATCGCGGCGCGCACGCGCACCCACCCGATCCTGTATCATGGCGAAGGTGCCCCGCTCGCGCTGGCGCAGCCCGGCCGGCTCGAACAGGTGCTCGGCCACCTGATCCAGAACGCCTGCGAGGCGAGCGCGCCGGGTAGCCCGGTGACCGTCACCGCCGCGCAGGACGGCCATGGCATCGCCATCGGCGTCGAGGATGGCGGCTGCGGCATGACGCCGGGCTTTGTCCGCGACGAGCTGTTCCGCCCCTTCGTCTCGTCCAAGCCGGGCGGCTTCGGAGTCGGCGCGTTCGAGGCCAAGCAGCTCGTCCACGCCATGGGCGGCACGATGACGGTGACCAGCCATCCGGGCGAGGGCAGTTGCTTCCGCATCGTCCTGCCCGCCGCGCCTGCGATGGAGGTCGCCGCATGACCAGCCCGATCCTGCCGAAACTCCTGATCGTCGAGGACGATGCGGGCCTCCAGCGCCAGTTGCGCTGGGCCTATGAAGGTTATGAGGTCGTCACCGCGGGCGATCGTGCCGAGGCGCTGGCGGCGATGCGCCTCCACGAACCCGCAGTCGTGACGCTGGATCTCGGCCTGCCGCCCGATCCCGACGGCACCGCCGAGGGGTTCGCGACCCTGGCCGACATCCTCGCGCTCGCGCCGGCGACCAAGGTGATCGTGGCATCGGGGCATGGCGCCCGCGCGAGCGCGCTTCAGGCGATCGCCGACGGGGCCTGGGATTTCTACGCCAAGCCGATCGACATCGACGCGCTGGGGCGGATCGTCGCGCGCGCCTTCCACGTCCATGCGCTGGAGGCGGAGAACCGGCGGCTCACCGCGCGGCTCGGCAGCGGCGGCTTTGGCGGGCTGATCGCCGCCTCGCCCGAAATGGCGGCGGTGACCCGCACGCTGGAGCGCGTCGCGCCCGCCGACGTATCGGTGATGCTGCTAGGGGCGAGCGGGACAGGCAAGGAACTGCTCGCGCGCGGCCTGCACGATGCGTCGCCGCGCGCGCGCGGACGCTTCGTCGCGATCAACTGCGCGGCGATCCCCGAGACGCTGCTCGAAAGCGAGCTGTTCGGTCACGAGAAGGGCGCGTTCACCGGAGCGGTGAAGACGACCGAGGGCAAGATCGAGCAGGCGCATGGCGGCACGCTGTTCCTCGACGAGATCGGCGATGTGCCGCTGCCGCTGCAGGTAAAGCTGCTGCGATTTCTGCAGGAGCGCTCGATCGAGCGGATCGGCGGCCGTAAGGCGATCCCGATCGACACGCGGATCGTGTGCGCGACGCACCAGGATGTCGACGCGATGGTCGCGGCCGGCAGCTTTCGCGAGGACCTTTATTACCGGCTGGCCGAGATCGTCGTGCGCATCCCGGCGCTCGCCGAACGATCGGGCGATGCCGCGCTGCTGGCCCGCGTGTTCGTGGCGCGCCACGCCGCGGCGATGAAGCGGCCGGTGACCGGGCTGTCCGCCGATGCCCGCGCCGCGATCGACGGCTGGGCGTGGCCCGGCAACGTGCGCGAGCTCGAAAATCGGGTGAAACGCGCGGTCATCATGGCGGACGGCAAGCATGTGACCGCCGCCGATCTCGATTTGGCCGACAAGGCGGCGGGCGACGATTCGATCGTCAACCTGCGTGCCGCCCGCGAAAGCGCGGACCGGCGCGCGATCGCCCGCGCGCTCGCCCGCGCCGACGGCAATATTTCCGGTGCCTCGCGGCTGCTCGGCATCAGCCGACCGACGCTTTACGACCTCCTGAAGAGCTACGATCTCCATGGCTGACGCGACCTATCCGCTGTTGCAGCGCCGCCGCCGCGGCCCGACCGTCCCCCGCATCCGGATCGGCCGGCGCGTGCGGCTTTTCGCCGTGCTGGCCCTGTGCCTGGTCGCGGTGCTCGGCGCGATCGTGGCGGTGGAGCGCCAGCCCCCTCCCGGTGCGCTGCGCGCGCTCGCGGATGCCCGCGCGACGCTGGAGGCGGGCAATTACAGCGCGGCGCGCAACCATGCGCTGGATGCCGTGCGTGCCGAGCCGCGATCGGGGATCGCGCATGCGGTGCTCGCGCGCGCCTATCTTCAGCTCGGCGAGGGGCTGGCGGCGGAGGGAGAGCTGACGCGCGCGCGCGATGCCGGGCTGCCGGCCGATCGCACGCACCAGTTGCTCGCCGAGGCGCGGCTGCTTCAGGGAGACGTGCCGGGCGCGCTGGCCGAGGCGGCGAAGGCGCCGCCGCGCTACGCCGCCTATGCCATGCGCATCGCCGCGCGGGCGATGGCGGCCAAGGGCGACCGCGTCGGCGCGCAGGCGGCGATCGGCCGCGTGCTCGACGCCGATCCGCGCGATGCCGCCGCCTGGACCGATCTCGGCCGCATCCGTCTCGATGCCGGCGAGGTGGGCGGCGCGGCCGATGCCGCCGCGCGTGCCGCGGCGCTGGCGCCGCGCGAGCCCGCCGCGCTGACGCTTCAGGGCGAGATCGTGCGCAAACGCTATGGTCCGGTCGCGGCGCTGCCCTGGTTCGACGCAGCGGTCGCGCGCGACGCCTATTACCATCCCGCGCTGATCGAGCGCGCTGCGACGCTCGGCGATCTTGGCCGCAACGCCGCGATGCTGGCCGACAGCCGCGCCGCGCTCGCCGCGCGCCCCGGCAGCGCGCAGGCGCTGTATCTCCAGGCGGTGCTCGCGGCGCGTGCGGGCAACAGCGTGCTGGCGCGCAGCCTGCTGACCAAGGCGAATGGCGGGCTCGAAAATCTGCCGGGTGCCCTGCTGCTCGCCGGGTCGCTCGATGCAGCCGAGGGCAAGACCGAACAGGCAATCGAGAAATGGCGCCGGCTCGTGGCGCTCCAGCCGATGAACGTGGTGGCGCGCCGATTGCTGGGCGCGGCACTGCTGCGATCGGGCGATGCCGTGGGTGCGCTGGATACGCTGCGGCCGATCCTGGTGCGGGGCGATGCCGACGGCTATTCGCTCGGCGTGGCGGCGGCGGCGGCGGATGCGACGGGGGATGCGGTGGGCGCGGCCCAGCTTCGCGATCGCGCGCAGACCGGCGCCGTGGCGGCGGCGGCGAGCTTCGCGCCCGCCGATCCGCTGGGCGTGCTGGTGGCAGGCGCCGCCCAGGCGCCGAACGACCCGGCTTACGCGCTGGGATTGATCCGCGGGCGGATCGCGGCGGGCGATCTGGCGGGGGCGTCGCGACAGGCGCGCGCGCTCGTCGTCGCCGCACCGGGTGCGCCGGCCGCGCAGCTCGCCTGGGGCGACGTGCTCGCGGCCGGCGGCCATTATCCGGACGCCGCGACGGCCTATGGCCGCGCCGCCGATCTCGCCTTCGACGAGCCGACGATGCTGCGGCTGGTCGATGCGCTCGGCCGCGCCGGGCGCCAGCGCGATGCGACGACGACGCTCGCGCTCTATCTCTCGCAGAATCCGCAAAGCCTCGTCGCGCGGCGGCTTCAGGGGCATCTCCAGGTCGCCGCGGGGCAGTGGGATGCGGCGATCGACACGCTGGAAGGCGTCCGCCGCACGATCGGCAACCGCGATGCTGCGGTGCTCGCCGATCTCGCGCGCGCCTATGCGGGCAGCGGCGACGGCGCGATCGCGCGCAGCTATGGCCGGGCGGCGCATGCGCTGCGCCCGATGAACGCGGATGCCGCCGACGCCTATGCGGTCGCGCTGGATGCCGCGGGCGACGACGACGGCGCGCGGCAATTGCTCGACGAAGCCGTGGCGCTGGCGCCCGGCGATGCGGTGATCGCCGCGCATCGCCGCCAGCTTGGGGGCTGACGCCGGCGTCGCATCGCCTTACGAACGTCGCATGGATCCCCTGGAGCGCATCGCCGCCGCCCTCGAGCGGCTCTCGCCACCACCGCCGCCGGCGGCCGACCCCTCGGCGCATCCGGTCTATCTCTGGCGGGGCGATACCCTGGCCGCGGCGCGGGGCGCGGGAACGTTGCCGCTCGCGATGCTGCACGGCATCGATCGGCAAAAGGCCGCGCTCGTCGCCAATCTGCGCCGGCTCGCGGCCGGCCATGCCGCGCAGGACGTGCTGCTATGGGGCGCGCGCGGCACGGGCAAATCGGCGCTGGTGAAAAGCGCGGTGGCGGCCGTGCAGGGTGAGGGCGGCGATCTCGCGCTGGTCGAGGTGGCGACGCTCGCCAGCCTGCCGGCGCTCTTCGGGCGCCTGGCCGGCGTGCCGCGGGGCTTCGCGCTGTTCCTCGACGATCTGGGATTCGATGCGCCCGCCGAAGCGCGCACCCTGCGTTCGCTGCTGGAGGGCGGGGCCGAGCCCCGGCCGGCCAATGTCCGCCTGATCGTCACCGCCAACCGCCGGCATCTGGTCGTGCGCGATCTGGCCGAGCAGGACAGCGCGATCAACCCGCGCGATTCGGTCGACGACCAACTGGCCCTTGCCGATCGCTTCGGCCTCAGCCTCGGCTTCCATGTGCTCGACCAGGAGGGCTATCTGACGATCGTCGCCGCCTATGCCGCCGCGCACGGGCTCGACTACGATCCCGACGAGGCGGTGCGCTGGGCGACCCAGCGCGGCAGCCGGTCGGGCCGCGTGGCCTGGCATTATATCGTGGATCTGGCCGGGCGCGCCGGGCGTGCGCTTCACGGCGCAGATGCCGGCTGAAGCGAAATGGTCGGGAAGAGAGGATTCGAACCTCCGGCCCCCGCCTCCCGAAGACGGTGCTCTACCAGGCTGAGCTACTCCCCGACGGAGTCCGGCCGCTCGCCATGGGGCGGGACCGTGCTTGGAGCGGCGCCTATAGCCAGCGTCGCGGGCGGGTGCAAGCGGGCTTGTCGCGGCCGGGCCGTTTCGCTAGCGCGGCGCGGCGACACCAAGGCGATGCGCCCGAGATGACGACCCGCTTCCGGACCTGGCCGTGAACCCGATCGAGGCGCTCGCCGCCGTGCTCGTGATCGCAAACGTGGCGCTGCTCGCGGTGCGCAGCATCTGGAACTATCCGTTCGCGCTCGTCGCGGTGACGATCTACGCGATCGTTTTCGCCCGCGCGCATCTCTACAGCGACATGCTGCTCCAGGGCTTTTTCCTCGTCGTGAACCTGTATGGCTGGGTGCATTGGGCGCGAGGTTGCGCGCAGGCCGGCACGGTGATCGTCGAACGGCTTTCCTGGGCCGCGCGCGGCTATTGGGTGCTGGGCTGCGCAGCGGCGACGCTCGGCTGGGGCCTGCTGATGCACCGGTTCACCGATGCGGCCTATCCGTGGTGGGATGCGTGCGTCGCGATTTGCTCGGTGGCGGCGCAGATGATGCTCGCCCGGCGTGCGATCGAGAATTGGTGGCTGTGGATCGCGGTCGACCTTGCCGCGGTGCCGCTCTATTGCGCCAAGCAGCTCTGGCTCACGGGGGCGTTGTACCTCGTGCTGCTCGTGCTGTCGATCCGGGGGCTGATCGGCTGGCAGGTGGCGCGGGGCCGGCAGGAGCGGGGGGTGTCGGCGTGAAGCTTCGTTCGATCTGTCTTCATGGCCCCGAAAGCACGGGCAAATCGACCATGGCGCCACGGCTCGCCAAGCATTTCGACACGCAGTGCATCGCCGAATTCGGCCGCACCTATTGCGAGACGTTCGGCACCGACCTGACGATGGCGGACCTGATCGTGATCGCCAAGGCGCATGACGCCAAGACCCGGGCCGCGGTCGCGTCGGGCGAGCTTCCGGTGATCTTCGATACCGATCCGCTGATGACGGCGGTGTGGGCGCAGATGCTGTTCGGCCGCCGCGATCCCTGGTTCGATCGCTGGGACAATTATGCCGATCTCTATCTGCTGTTCGACATCGACCTGCCCTGGGTGGAGGACGGCACGCGGATGTTCGGCGCGGCGGCCGACCGCCGGCGCTTCTTCGAACTGTCGCGCGCCGAACTGGAGCGGCGCGGGGTATGCTGGGCGCTGGTCGGCGGCGAGGGGTCGGCGCGGTATCTCCAGGCTTTGCGGGCGATCGAACGGGTGGCGCGCGAGCCGGGCTGAGAGGCTTTGGCATGAGCGCCGCAGAGTGCTAACGGCCGCGCATGACGACAGACCTCGCGCACATCCGCAACTTCTCGATCATCGCGCATATCGATCACGGCAAGTCGACGCTCGCCGACCGGCTGATTCAGCAGACCGGTGGCCTGACCGAGCGCGAGATGTCCGAGCAGGTGCTCGACAACATGGACATCGAGAAGGAACGCGGCATCACGATCAAGGCGCAGACCGTGCGCCTGGCCTACACCGCCAAGGACGGCGAGGCCTATGTGCTGAACCTGATGGACACGCCGGGGCATGTCGATTTCGCCTATGAGGTGAGCCGCAGCCTGGCCGCGTGCGAGGGCGCGCTGCTGGTGGTGGATGCCGCGCAGGGCGTCGAGGCGCAGACGCTCGCCAACGTCTACCAGTCGATCGAGCACGACCATGAGATCGTGCCGGTCATCAACAAGATCGACCTGCCCGCCGCCGAACCCGAAAAGGTGAGGAAGGAGATCGAGGACGTGATCGGCATCGACGCGTCCGAGGCGGTGCTGGCGAGCGCCAAATCGGGGATCGGCATCGCCGACATCCTCGAGGCGATCGTGACGAAGATCCCGCCGCCCAAGGGTGATCCGGCGGCGCCGCTGAAGGCGATGCTGGTCGACAGCTGGTACGATCCGTATCTCGGCGTCGTCATTCTGGTGCGCGTGATGGACGGCGTGCTGAAGAAGGGCCAGCAGATCAAGTTCATGCAAACGGGGACGGTGCACCTCGTCGACCGCGTCGGCTGTTTCCGGCCCAAGATCGAGCAACTGACCGAGCTCGCCACCGGCGAGATGGGCTTCATCACCGCGCAGATCAAAGAGGTGGCGCAGACCCGCGTCGGCGACACGATCACCGATGCCAAGCGTCCGGCGCTCGAGGCGCTGCCCGGCTTCAAGGAGGTGCAGCCGGTGGTGTTCTGCGGGCTGTTCCCGGTGGACGCCAACGACTTCGAGAAGCTGCGCGAGAGCATCTCGAAGCTCAGACTGAACGACGCGTCCTTCTCGTTCGAGATGGAGACGTCGGCGGCGCTGGGCTTCGGCTTTCGCTGCGGGTTCCTGGGGCTGCTCCATCTGGAGATCATCCAGGAGCGGCTGACGCGCGAATACGACCTCGACCTCATCACCACCGCGCCTTCGGTGGTGTACGAGATCGAGCTGGCGCACAACCAGGGCCAGCTCGAGCTGCACAACCCCGCCGACATGCCCGATCCCAACAAGATCGCCAGCATCGCCGAGCCGTGGATCGAGGCGACGATCTACGTGCCCGACGAATATCTCGGCAGCATTCTGAAGCTGTGCCAGGATCGCCGCGGCATCCAGAAGAACCTCACCTATGTCGGCGGCCGCGCGCAGGCGACCTACGAGCTGCCGCTGAACGAAGTGGTGTTCGATTTCTACGATCGGCTGAAATCGCTGTCAAAGGGCTATGCAAGCTTCGACTATCACCAGATCGGCTACCGCGAGGGTGATCTCGTCAAGATGTCGATCCTGGTCAACGACGAGCCGGTCGATGCGCTCAGCATGATCGTCCACCGCGGCACCGCCGAGGTGCGCGGGCGCGGCATGTGCGAGCGGCTGAAGGAGCTGATCCCGCGCCACCTGTTCAAGATCCCGATCCAGGCGGCGATCGGCGGCAAGGTGATCGCGCGCGAGACGATCAGCGCGATGCGCAAGGACGTGACCGCGAAATGCTATGGCGGCGATGCCAGCCGCAAGCGCAAGCTGCTCGACAAGCAGAAGAAGGGCAAGCTGAAGATGCGCGAATATGGCTCGGTCAGCATCCCGCAGGAAGCCTTCATCGCAGCGCTTCGGATGGGTGACGACGCCTGATGGGCGAGGGCGGGGGGGCATGGGCGGACGACGAGGCCGATTTCGCCTGCCGGTGCGAGCCGGTCACTTCGGGTAACGCGTTCGATAACTCCGTTTGCAATGGTGAAGTCGGGAAACGGCACCGGGAACGCGTTTGGGCAATTGCCACCAAGGTTGCCACCGCCATCTAACCGCATTGGATCGGCTTCCCACTATGATGCCCGATCGGGAATGGCGATAAACGATACGGCAGCGTACTGAGCCATCGCCAACAACGCGGACTCGGTAGGATCGTCGTGTCAGAAGCGCCTTTCGGTTTGAATGAAAGAGAGCGGGAGGTCTTGCGGCTGCTAACGCAGGGGCACGACGTGAAGAGTGCTGCCACGTCCTTCGGCTTGTCAGTTCATACGATTAACGAGCGCCTTCGGGAGGCTCGCGCGAAAACGCAGTCAAGCAGCAGCAGAGGTGCGGCGCGGCTCTTGGCCGAGATCGAAGCTTCCAAAAATTTTGTACCCACAAAAACTGGTGTTCCGTTCGTGCCTGCTGCGCCGAAAGGGTCGAGGCCGTCCCACGATGGGGCGACGAAGAGCTCGCGTTTTCCGAGCCGCTGGAGATCCCTAACCATGCTGACAGCGTTCATAGCCGCAGGCGCAATCGCGGGCATTCACCTGGGCACCCCCAATAACCCTGGCGCGATCCGGCCGGAGATGATTCAATGCGCCTGACGGCAGGAGGCGGCAGATGCGTCAGGCGGGATTGTTCGGGTTATCGGATCAGCTGAGGCGTTTGTCGGATTGCGGGGACCCGCTGGAGACGATGGGCCGGGTAGTAGACTTCGAGATATTTCGCCCGGCGCTGGAGAAGGCGCTGGCGTACGGCGACGGG
>NZ_JAKNQJ010000050.1 GCF_022662335.1 Sphingomonas sp. CROZ-RG-20F-R02-07
TCCGCCTTGTGGTGATGATGTACGTGCGTTTCCCGCTGAGCTTGAGGAACGCCGAAGACCTGCTGTTCGAGCGCGGGATTGATGTGAGCCACGAGACGGTGCGGATGTGGTGGAACCGGTTCGGGCCGCTCTTTGCCGGCGACATTCGCCGTCAGCGGGTCAACCACATGCGCGGCTTTCGCCAGTGGCGGTGGCACCTGGACGAGATGTACGTGAAGCTGAACGGCGAGATGGTGTACCTCTGGCGAGCGGTCGATCACGAGGGCGAGATCCTCGAGAGCTACGTCACGAAGACGAGGGACAAGGACGCAGCGCTGACCTTCATGAAGAAGGCGCTGAAGCGTCACGGCAGCCCTGAGAAGGTCACCACCGACGGGCTTCGCTCCTACGATGCAGCGATGAAGGAGCTTGGCAACGCCGACAAGCAGGAGGTGCGTCGCTGGGCCAACAACCGGGTGGAGAACAGCCACCTGCCGTTCCGACGACGGGAGCGGGCGATGGTGCGCTTCAGGCGGATGAAGACGCTACAGAAGTTCGCCTCGGTCCACGCCAACGTCCACAACCACTTCAGCCTCGAACG
>NZ_JAKNQJ010000051.1 GCF_022662335.1 Sphingomonas sp. CROZ-RG-20F-R02-07
TAGGCCACGTGGACAAAGGGCAGCCACAGCGTAACTGATGCGAGCGCGACGAAGCCGAGATAGGACTCTGCGGTCTTGTCATAGCGCGTTGCGACACGGCGCCAGTTCTTGAGCTTGCTGAACAAGCGCTCGACGAGATTGCGCCAACGGTATTTCTCGCGATCATGCGGGATCGGTATGCGGCGGTTACTTTTGGTTGGAATGACCGCCTCGACATCCGCCTTGGCGAGTTCCTGGCGGATGGCATCGGCGTCATAGCCCTTATCGGCAAGCAGAGCCTCGATCCGGTCAGCCAGCATCCCGAACAAGGGCCCGAAACCCTTCACGTCGTGAGCCTGGCCCGGCGTCAGGACGAAACATAGCGGTCGCCCCTGACCATCACAGCGGGCGTGCAGCTTGGTCGTGAAGCCGCCTCGCGAACGGCCGAGCCCCTCGAATTTCTGATCCCCTTTTTTAGCCCGACGGCGCAGTGGTGCGCCCGGACTACGGTGCTGTCGATCATGTCGGCGCTGACATCCCGC
>NZ_JAKNQJ010000052.1 GCF_022662335.1 Sphingomonas sp. CROZ-RG-20F-R02-07
GGCGGGTGGGCCGCGTGGCTACGACGCGGGCAAGAAGATCAAGGGGCGTAAACGCCACATCGTGACCGACACGCTCGGCAACATGCTGGAAGGCGTGGTGCACGGTGCCGATGTGCAGGACCGCGACGGGGCTCCGGGCCTGATCGAGCGGTCCTGCGATGCGTATCCCACCCTTACCAGGCTGTTCGCCGATGGCGGCTATGCCGGACAGAAGCTCGAAGCGGCGGTCGCGCACATCGACCGGCTGACGATCGAGATCATCAGACGGTCCGACATCACGGGCTTTGTCATTCTGCCACGGCGCTGGGTTGTCGAACGCACCCTGGCGTGGCTCAACCGGTGCCGGCGCCTCGCCAAGGATTGGGAAGCCTCGATCGCATCTTCCGAGGCGTGGATGGTCGTCTCATCCATCAGGCGAATGACCCG
>NZ_JAKNQJ010000053.1 GCF_022662335.1 Sphingomonas sp. CROZ-RG-20F-R02-07
TAGCTTGTGATTCACCGGGGGTTGCGAAGACCACGAGGATCACATGGGCTGGACCAAAACCGCTCGCCGCGAACATGACAGAAGCGGCCTGCGCTATGCAAGCGACTGCACGGACGAAGAATGGGCTGTCGTCCGGCCATTGTTGCGGCGGACCTCCAGGGTGGGGCGCCCGCGCAAGCACAAGGCGCGAACGCTGTGGGATGCGATCCAGTATATCGCTGCAACGGGGTGTCAGTGGGCGCAACTGCCCAGAGATTTTCCGCCCTTCACGACGGTGCAGTACCATTTCTACCGGATGCGCGACAACGGCCTGCTCGACGCCGTCAATGCGGTGCTGGTGGCATGGCTGCGGGTCGCAGAAGGTCGCGAACCGGCGCCGACCGCGGCCATCATCGACAGCCAGTCGGTCAAGACCACCGA
>NZ_JAKNQJ010000054.1 GCF_022662335.1 Sphingomonas sp. CROZ-RG-20F-R02-07
CGCGGACGCGAGCGCCACCATCGGCAGTATTGCGGCGAAGGCACTGACGGCCTCGCTGACGGGTGGCGTGGCGAAGACCTATGACGGGACGACGGCGGCGACGCTGGCGGGTGGCAACTATGCGCTCGCCGGTATGGTTGCGGGCGACGCGGTGGCGCTGAACGCGCCGACGAGCGGCAGTTACGACACCAAGAACGTCGGCGCCGCGAAAACCGTGAGCGTCGGCAACCTGGCGCTGAGCGGGAGCGACGCGGCCAACTACACCGTCAACACCAGCGCGAGCGCGGCGATCGGCAGTATCGCGGCGAAGGCACTGACGGCCTCGCTGACGGGCGGCGTGGCGAAGACTTATGACGGCACGACGGCGGCGACGCTGGCGGGTGGCAACTATG
>NZ_JAKNQJ010000055.1 GCF_022662335.1 Sphingomonas sp. CROZ-RG-20F-R02-07
CAACTACACCGTCAACGCGGACGCGAGCGCCACCATCGGCAGCATCGAGGCGAAGGCGCTGACGGCCTCGCTGACGGGCGGCGTGGCCAAGACCTATGACGGCACGACGGCGGCGATGCTGACGGGTGGCAACTATGCCCTCGCCGGTATGGTTGCGGGCGACGCCGTCGCCTTGAACAATCCCATCAGCGGCAGCTACGACACCAAGAATGTCGGCACCGCGAAAACCGTGAGCGTCGGCAACCTGGCGCTGACCGGCGGCGACGCCAGTAACTACACCGTCAACACCAGCGCGAGCGCGGCGATCGGCAACATCGCGGCGAAGGCACTGACGGCGTCGCTGACGGGCGGCGTGGCGAAGACCTATGACGGT
>NZ_JAKNQJ010000056.1 GCF_022662335.1 Sphingomonas sp. CROZ-RG-20F-R02-07
GCCAGGGGCGGTCGGCCGCCATACGATCCGGTGGCGATGTTCAAGGTTTTGGTCCTCGCGGCACAAAACACCGTCAGTGACGCCCGCATGGAGTTCCTCATCCGCGACCGGCTGAGCTGGCTGCGGTTCCTGGGCTTTGATCTGGGCGCGGTTACGCCGGATGAGAACACGATCCGGCTGTTCCGCGAGAAGCTGATCCGCGCCGGCGCACTCGATGCGCTGTTCGCCGCCTTCGACCGACAGCTGCGGGACCGTGGCTATCTACCGATGGGCGGACAGATCGTCGACGCTACCCTCGTCGCGGCCCCCATGCAGCG
>NZ_JAKNQJ010000057.1 GCF_022662335.1 Sphingomonas sp. CROZ-RG-20F-R02-07
AATATACGAGCGAGAAGTTCCAGCGGCTGATGGCCGACAACGGTGTGACATGCTCGATGAGCCGGTCGGGCAACGTCTGGGACAACGCGGCAATGGAGAGCTTCTTCTCGTCGATGAAGACCGAACGGATCGGTCGGAAGACATATCGAACGCGCAATCACGCGAAGGCGGACGTGTTCGATTATATCGAGCGCTTCTACAACCCGACGCGCCGGCACTCGACGCTGGGCTATCTCAGCCCCATGGACTTCGAGCGGCAAGCGCAGGTAGCTTAACCTCGTGTCCATCGGACCGGCAGCAGCTCA
>NZ_JAKNQJ010000058.1 GCF_022662335.1 Sphingomonas sp. CROZ-RG-20F-R02-07
GCGATGTCTGGGCGGACACTGCCTACCGCAGCCAGGCCAACGAGACGTGGCTGAAGTCGATGGACAGGGTTAGCCGCATCCACCGCAAGAAGCCTAAGGGCAAGCCGATGTCCAGGCGCGCATCCGGTGCCAATGCCAAACGATCTACCGTACGTGCGCGCGTCGAGCACGTGTTCGCCCGTCAGAAGGATCAGATGGGGTTCTTCGTTCGCACCATCGGTATCGCGCGTGCCGAAGCGAAGATTACGCTCGCTAACCTCGTCTACAATATCGACCGTCTGATCTTCCACGAACGACAGTCTCC
>NZ_JAKNQJ010000059.1 GCF_022662335.1 Sphingomonas sp. CROZ-RG-20F-R02-07
AGGCGGTGTTGTCGCGGGTGACGACGTCGCGCAGCATCCTACCGTCGAAGCGTGCACCGTCGGTGACCTTGGCTGACCGGATGAAGCCATGGCGCCGACAGATGGCGATGCTGCTTTTGTAACCAAAGCTGGGAATCGCGATGTCGATCCCCGGCCTGCCGCCCGGCAGCGGTCGGGCCTTGGCGAACTTCACCGTCCAGCGTGCATCGGTATCCTTCTGCGCGGCTTTTGCCGGGTTCCCCGGCCATATCTCTGCGGCGCTCTTGCCCGCCTTGATCGCCTCCTTCTCGGCCGCGCTGTTC
>NZ_JAKNQJ010000006.1 GCF_022662335.1 Sphingomonas sp. CROZ-RG-20F-R02-07
CTGGAGCGGGCGAAGGGATTCGAACCCTCGACCCCAACCTTGGCAAGGTTGTGCTCTACCCCTGAGCTACGCCCGCTCTGGCGTCACGAACCGGCGGACCGGCTGGGTGAGGCGCGCTCTTAGCGTGGGGGTTCGGGGACGGCAACCCCTTGTCGTCACAATTCGCGCTTGGCGAATCCAGCATAAGAACATTACAAGAACATCGATGCGCGACTCGTCCGCCCTGATCGCCCGGTTGCGGCGTGTTGCCGCTGGCACCGGGCCCGCGCAAGCCGATCCGCGGCCGATGGATGCGTGGCTGGCGGGCGGGCTGCATCCAGCGCAGCTTCACGAGATCCATGCCGCCGAGGCGAACGACGGCGCGGCGGTGGCGGGGTTCGCGGTGGCGCTGGCGCTCGCCGCGGGCGCAACGCCCTTGTTGTGGCTGCGCACGCGCGCCGCTGAACGCCAGGGCGGCCGGCTGCACGCGACCGGCTTGTTCGAAATGGGCCTGTCGCCCCATGCGCTGGTGCTGGCGGTGGTGGAGGACGAGGCGGCGCTGCTGCGCGCCGCCGCCGATGGCGCGCGCTGCGCCGGGCTTGGCACGCTGCTGGTGGAGGCATGGGGTCCCGCGCCGGGCCTCGACCTGACCGCGACGCGGCGGCTGATGCTGGCGGCGGAGGCCTCGGGCGTGGCGGTGCTGGTGCTGCGCGTGGGCGCCGGAGGGGGCGCGAGTGCGGCGGCGAGTCGCTGGTCGGTGTCGGCCAGCCCCTCGGCGGCGCTGGAGGCCGATGCGCCGGGCCGGCCGGCCTTCGACGTGGAATGTGTGCGCCGGCGCGGCGGCCCGGCCGGGCAGCGCTGGTGCGTGGAGTGGAACCGTGACGACCGATGCTTCGATCCCGCGCCGCTATCTGGCGCTCGTCTTCCCCTGGCTCCCCGTGGAGCGGCTGCGCAACACCCGCGCGCACCTGTTCGCCGGACGGGATGAGGCGCCGCTGGCCTTCACCCATGCCGTCTCCGGCGGGATCCGGCTGGCCGCGCTCGATCGCAGCGCGGTGCAGGCGGGGCTGACCGTGGGGCTGACGCTGGCCGACGCGCGCGCGCGCGTCCCCGAGCTGGAGGTGTTCCCGCACGATCCGCATGCCGATCTCGACTGGCTGGAACGGCTGGCGGACGGGTGCATCCGCTACACCCCGCTGGTGGCGCTCGATCCGCCCGACGCGCTGGTGCTCGACATCGCCGGTTGCATCCACGCCTTCGATGGCGAGCGGCGGCTGGCGGCGGATGCGGAGGCGCGCATGGCGCGGCGCGGGGTGGCCGTGCGCCATGCGTTCGGCGACGGCCCCGCCGCCGCGCTGGCGCTTGCCCGCCATGCCGGCGCGCCCGCGCCCGACGAGCGCGGCGCGATCCGGCGGCTGCCGGTGGTGGCGCTGGGGCTGGATGACGAGGCCACCACCGCGCTGGTGCGCGCCGGGCTGAAGACGGTGGGCGACGTGATGGCGCGGCCGATGGCGGGGCTGGCCGCGCGATTCGGCGCCGAGGCGGCGACCGCGGTGCGCCGGCTGAGCGGCGAGGCGAAGATGGCGATCAGCCCGCGCCGCGTCGCGCCGCCGATCGGGGTGGAGCGCCGGTTCGCCGAGCCGATCGGCCGCACGGATTATGCGCTGGACGTGCTGGGCGAACTGGTCGGCGAGGCCGCGGTGCTGCTCGAACGGCGCCGCCAGGGCGGTCGCCGCTGGGAAGCGCGGCTCTACCGCGCCGATGGCCAGGTGCAGCGGCTGCGAATCGAGACGGGCGCGCCGACGCGGGACGCCGCGGTGCTGCTGCGGCTGTTCCGCGAGCGGATCGACGGGCTGGCCGATCCGCTCGATCCGGGCTTCGGCTACGACCTCATCCGCCTCGACGTCGCCCTGGCCGAGGCGCTCGACGCGAGCCAGTTGAAGCTGGAGGGCGGCACCGCGGAGGGGGGCGAGCGGGGCGACAAGGGCGCCCGGGGCGAGCGCGGCGACGTCACCGCGCTGGTCGACCGCCTCACCACCCGGCTCGGGCGCGGCCAGGTGCGCCGTTTCGCGCCGCGCGCCAGCCATATTCCCGAACAGGCCGAGCTGATGCTGCCCGCCGCCGATCCGGTCGCGAGTGGCGCGGCGCCCACCGCCTGGCCCGAGCCGCAGGCGGGCGAGCCCCCGCTGCGGCCGATCTACCTCTTCGATCCGCCGCAGCCGATCGAGGCGGTGATGGCCGAGGTGCCCGACGGGCCGCCGCACCGCTTCCGCTGGCGGCGCAACCTGCACGAGGTGGCGCGCGCCGAGGGGCCCGAGCGGATCGCGGGGGAATGGTGGCGCGTCCATGATCGCGCCATCCCGACGCGCGATTATTTCCGCATCGAGGATCAGCGCGGCCGCCGCTTCTGGATCTTCCGCCACGGCCTTTACAGCGAGGCGGAACATCCGCGCTGGTATGTCCACGGGCTGTTCGCGTGATTCGCGGTGACCGGTCTCACGAGACGCGAAGACGGGATGCTCGCGCGGAGGCGCGAAGGACGTCGAGAGGCTGCGAACGGGGCGGCCTTCCGGCACGATCATCGGCAGTCCATCAGAGTTCGATGATGGGGCCACGACGGGGCTGCGGGCGCAACGCCTCCGCGTCCTCCGCCTCTCCGCGCGCGCATCTCTTTGCGGCTTCGCGTGAACCCCGATGACCGACGAACCCGCCTTTGCCGAGCTGGTGGCGGCGACGAACTTCTCGTTCCTGGATGGCGCGTCGCACGCCACCGACATGGTGGCGCGCGCCGTCGAACTGGGTCTGGCCGGGATCGGGATCGCCGACCGCAACACCGTCGCCGGCGTGGTGCGCGCGCATCAGGCGCTCAAGAAGGCGCGCGCCGGGCTGCTGGGCGCCAGGCTGCCGCCGCTCGCCTTCCGGCTGGCAGTGGGCGCGCGCCTCGTCTTCGCCGACGGCACCCCCGACATCGTCGCCTATCCGGCGACGCGCTTCGGCTGGGGCCGGCTCACCCGGCTGCTCACGCTCGGCAACCGGCGCGCGGAAAAGGGCGATTGTATCCTCGGCTTTGCGGATTTGTTTCGCCACGCCGAGGATCTGCTGCTGGTGGCGATGCCCGAGAGCACCGATCGAGGGGCGCGCGTCCGCGCGGTCGCCGCCAACGACGGCGCCGGCCCCCCGCCCCTGCCCCCGCTTCGCGACGGCACCCCGGCCACGCGCCTGGCGGAAACGCTCGCGCGGCTGCGGCAAGCCGCGCCCGGCCGCGTGTGGCTGGCCGCGACCATGCCGCATGCGGGGGGCGATCGGCGCCGCCTCGCCCGGCTGGGTGCGGTGGCGGACGAGGCCGGGGTGCCGCTGCTCGCGACGGTCGACGCGCTTTACGCCTATGCCGAGGACCGGCCGCTCCACGACATCGTCACCTGCATCCGCGAGGGCACGACGATCCAGGGCGCGGGGCGCCGGCTGGCCGCGAACGGCGAGCGGCACTTGAAGGACGCCGCCGAAATCGCGCGGCTGTTCCGCGACCGGCCCGATGCCGTCGCGCAAAGCACCGGGCTGGCCGCGCGCATCGGCTTCGATCTCGATCAATTGCGCTACGAATATCCGCACGAGCCCGTGCCGTCCGGCTGGGATCCGCAGGACTGGCTCGAACATATCGTCTGGCAGACCGCGCTGGAGCGCTTCGACGACATGGTGCCCGAAAAGATGCGCGCGCTGCTGTTCGAGGAGTTCCACCTCATCCGTGATCGCAAGTACGCCTATTATTTCCTCACCGTCCATGACGTGGTGCGGTTCGCGCGCGCGCAGAAGCCCCCGATCCTGTGCCAGGGGCGCGGGTCGGCGGCCAATTCGGTGGTGTGTTTCCTGCTGGGCGTCACCTCGGTCGATCCGATGAAATACGATCTGCTCTTCTCGCGCTTCGTATCGGCGGAGCGCGACGAGCCGCCCGATATCGACGTGGATTTCGAACATGAGCGGCGCGAGGAGGTGATGCAGTATATCTATCGCCGCTATGGCCGCCACCGCGCGGCGATCGCGGCGACCGTGATCCATTATCGCGCGCGCAGCACCGTGCGCGAGGTCGGCCACGCGCTGGGGCTGACCGACGACGTGACGCAGCGGCTGACGAGCACCGTATGGGGCAGCTTCTCGCGCCGGTTCGAGGAACAACGCTTCGCGCAGGCGGGCTATGACGTCGCCAATCCCGAGATCGCGCGGCTGCGGATGCTGGTCGATCGGCTGATCGAATTTCCGCGCCATCTCTCCCAGCATGTCGGCGGGTTCGTCCTCACCCAGAACCGGCTCGACGAGACCGTGCCGATCCACAACGGCGCGATGAAGGACCGGACGTTCATCGAATGGGACAAGGACGATATCGACGCGCTCGGCCTGATGAAGGTCGATATCCTCGCGCTCGGCATGCTGACGTGCATCCGCAAGAGCTTCGACCTGATGCGTCAGCACGGGCTCGGCGATCACGCGCTCGACACGATCGCCGTCGCCGAACATCCCGCCGTGTACGACATGCTATGCAAGGGCGACAGTATCGGCGTGTTCCAGGTGGAGAGCCGTGCGCAGATCAACATGCTGCCGCGCCTCAAGCCCCGCAAGCTCTACGATCTGGTGGTGCAGGTCGCGATCGTGCGGCCGGGGCCGATCGAGGGCGACATGGTCCATCCCTATCTGCGCCGCCGTTCGGGCAAGGAGCCGGTGGAGTTCCCCTCGCCCGATCCGCGCTTCGGGCCGCCCGACGAGCTGCGCCAATTGCTGCGCTTCACCTATGGCGTGCCGCTGTTCCAGGAACAGGCGATGAAGCTGGCGATCGTCGCCGCCGGCTTTACGCCGGACGAGGCCAACCAGCTCCGCAAGGCGATGGCGACGTTTCGCCATGTCGGCGGGATGGAGAACTTCCAGGCCAAGCTCGTCGGCGGCATGGTCCGGCGCGGCTACACCGCCGAATTCGCCGAACGCTGCTTCAAGCAGATCGAGGGCTTCGGCTCCTATGGCTTTCCCGAAAGCCATGCGCTGAGCTTCGCGCGGCTCGTCTATGTCTCCGCCTGGATCAAATGCTTCCACCCCGCGGTGTTCGGCTGTGCGATCCTCAATTCGCAGCCGATGGGCTTCTACGCGCCCGCGCAACTGGTGCGCGATGCGCGCGAGCACGGCGTGGAGGTGCGGCCGGTGGACGTGAACGCAAGCCGGTGGGACAACCTCTTGGAGGACGATCCGCTCGCCATCAGGCTCGGCTTTCGCCAGGTCGAGGGCTTCCGCACGGACTGGGCGACCGCGATCGTCGCCCATGCGCCCTATGCCACGATCGAACAGCTCGCCGTGCACGTGCCCGAACGCGCGCTGCGGCTGCTGGCGGATGCGGATTCGTTCCGCTCGATCGGGCAGGATCGGCGCCAGGCCTTGTGGGAGGTGCGGCGCACCCCGCCGCGGCAACTCGCGCTGTTCGCCGCGGCGCAAGCGCCCGAACTCGCGCACGAAGCCGATCCGCCCCTGCCGCCGATGCCGCTCAGCGAACAGGTCGCCACCGATTACCAGACGACACGACTGTCGCTGAAGGAACATCCCATGACGTTCCTGCGCCCGCTCTTCGCCGCCGAGGGGATCCTGTCGAGTGCGCAGGCGAACGAAACGAAGGACGGTTGCCGGGCGCGAGTCGCCGGGATCGTCCTCGTCCGCCAGCGGCCGGGCAAGGGCAACGCGATCTTCGTGACGATCGAGGACGAGACCGGGATCACCAACGGCCTGATCTGGGCGCGCGATTTCGAGGCGAACCGGCGCGCGGTGATGGCCTCGCGCCTCATGGTGCTGGAGGGCACGATCCAGCGCAGCGACGAGGGCGTCACGCATCTGATGACCGTCCGCGTGCAGGATCGCAGCGCCGAGCTGGCGCGGCTGTCGAACGACCGTGCGCTGGAGCCGCCGATCGCGCCCGCCGATGCGGTGCTCAAGCCCGTCCCTACGCGCTCGCGCGACCCGCGCCACGGTCATCCGCGCGACGTGCGCGTCCTGCCCAGATCACGGGACTTCCATTAACCGTGCCGCCGCCCCAGATAGGGCGCGCCGAACAACGGGAGCATCACTTGGCCACGCTTGGAATGTCACCTGCCCAGAAGGACGCGGTCGAGGCGTTTCGCCGCGACGTCGTCGAACCGTCGATGGCCGCGCTGGTCGTCATCGATTTCTGGGCGGAATGGTGCGGGCCGTGCAAGGCGCTGACGCCGCTCCTCGAAAAGGTCTGCGCCGATTATGCCGACAAGGGCGTCGTGCTGGCGAAGGTCGATACCGATAAGAACCAGTTCATCGCCGCGCAATTCCAGATCAAGTCGATCCCGACGGTCTATGCGATGTTCCAGGGGCAGCTCGTCGCCGATCTGACGAGCGCGCGGACCGAATCACAGCTCCGCACGATGCTCGACCAGATCCTGAAGCAATTGCCGATCCCCTCTGCAGCAGCCGACACCGCCGCCGAGATCGAGCCGCTGATCGCGATGGGCGAAGAGGTGCTCGCGGGCGGCGATTTCGAGCGCGCGCTGTCGATCTTCCGCCAGGTTGCTGAAATCGCGCCCGACAGCCCGCAGGTCCATTCGGGCTTCGTCCGCGCGCTCGTCGCGGGCGGCGAGCTGGACGAGGCGGAGGCCTGGCTCGGCGAGCTCGATCCCGCCATCGCCGCCGATCCGGCGATCGAACGCGCGCGCGCCGCGCTCGATCTGGCGAAGAGCGCCGCACCGGTGGACGACCTGTCGGGCCTCGCCGCCGAAGTCGCGGCCCATCCCGACGATCTCGATGCGCGCTTCCGTCTGGCGGGCGGGCAGATGGCCGCAGGCGACCGCGACGCGGCGGCCGATTCGCTGCTCGTGATCATCGCCCGGGATCGCGACTGGAACGACGGCGCGGCGCGCGCGCAACTGCTGAAACTGTTCGACGTCGTGGGGCTGATGGACCCCTGGGTGTCGGCGCAGCGCCGCCGCCTCTCCGCGATCCTCTTTGGATGACCACGCGGCTGTCGATCTTTCCGCTGCCGGGCGCGCTGCTGTTTCCCGGCATGCACCTGCCGCTGCACATCTTCGAGCCGCGCTACCGCGCCATGATCTCGGATGCGATGGCGCGCGACCGGCGGATCGGCATGGTCCAACCGCGGCCCACCGCGGTGGCCAAGGGCTCGGTCCCGCCGCTGTTCGACCTGGGCTGTGTCGGGCGGATCGCCGAGGTGGAGGCGATGGACGATGGCCGCTACAATGTGATCCTGGAGGGCGTCGCGCTGTTCCGCATCGTCCGCGAGCTCGATGTGACCACCGCCTTTCGGCAGGTGGAGGCCGACTTGCTGCCGGTCGGCGCCGACGAGACGCTGTCGCTCGGCATGCGCGCCTCGCTGGAAATGGAATCGCGCCGGTTCGCCGAGGCGCAGGGCTATGCGGTCGATTGGGATTCGGTCGCGCGGCTGGACGACGAGGCGCTGGTCAACGGCATCGCGCAGATCGCGCCGTTCGATTCGGCAGCCAAACAGGCGCTGCTCGAGGCCGAGGGGATCGAGGCGCGCGCCGAGCTGATCGTCCAGCTCATGCAGTTCTTCGGCCGCCACGACGGCGAAGATCGGGTGACGCTGCAATGATCGACGCGTGGCTGCTCGAACGCCTCGTCTGCCCGGTGACGCGCACGCCTTTGCGCTATGACGAAGCGGCGCAGGAACTGGTGTCGGACGCCGCGGGGCTCGCCTATCCGGTGCGCGACGGCGTTCCCGTCATGCTGGTCGAGGAAGCGCGGCGCCTCTGATCGCTGGCCGGTGCGCGGTTCGAAGGAGAGGTTTACGCGGAGGCGCAAAGGGCGCGGAGCGAAAGACGGTCGCGGGAGCAGCTCTTGAAGCTTGACCCATCCGTTCGTGCCGAGCTTGTCGAAGCACGCTTTCCGCAATCGAAATCCGCACGCGGAACAGGCCCTTCGACAAGCTCAGGGCGAACGGTGGCGAGCGGGATCCTCATGATTTCCGTCGCCAGGCGTAAAACACGCCTGCGCTGCCACACGCGAATCATCTCTGCGCCCTCCGCGCCTCCGCGTGAACTCCCCCTTAGATCGCCAGCCCCTGCAGCAGCCGCGGCAGATCGCCGCTTTCGCCGCGCGCCTCGGCCATGAAGCGGTTCTTGAGCGGCGGGATCGCGTTCACTGCCGAGATGCCGAACCGCCGCACCGCGCTCGCCGTCCGCCCGCGCACACCGAACAGCCGGGTGAGCGTGTCGGTCGCCGCCGCCACCATGAAGGTATCGAGCCCGCGCCAGCGCTGGTAGCGCGCGAGCAAGGCCGCATCGCCCAGGTCGAGCCCGGTGCGCTTGCCCTCGACCAGCACTTCGGCGAGCGTCGCCACGTCGCGAAAGCCAAGGTTAAGCCCCTGCCCCGCGATCGGATGGATGCCGTGCGCCGCGTCGCCCACCAGAGCGAGTCGTTCGTCCACGATCCGTGCCGCATGATGGAAGCCGAGCGGATAGCTCGCGCGCGGGCTCGCCCCCGACAGAGCGCCGAGAAAGCCGCCCATCCGCTTTTCCGCCTCGGCCAGGAAGCCGCGATCCCCGAGCTTCATCATGCCGGCCGCGTCCCTCGCATCCACCGTCCACACGATCGCGGAGCGGTGCCCTGCGGCATCGTCGGGCAGCGGCAGCAGCGCGAAGGGGCCGGCGGGATAGAAGATCTCGAACGCGGTCTCTTCATGGGGGTGCTCGTGATGGAACGCGCCGACGATCGCGGCGTGGTCGTAGGACCAGCGCGCGACCGCGATCCCCGCCGCCTCGCGCGTGGGCGAATGGCGCCCCTCGGCCGCGATCAGCAACGGCGCACGCACGACATCGCCCGAATCGAGCGTGGCCGTTACGCCCGCGGCGCCGCGATCGACCGCCACCGCGCGCGTCGTCATCCGCAGGTCGATCCCCGGCGCCGCGGCCGCGGCCTCGTGCAGCGTGCGCCGCAACAGCCGATTCTCGTACATCACCCCCAGCGCGCCATCGCCCGCATCGGGTTCGAAATCGAGCGCACCGGGCTCCAGCCCGTCACTCACCCGGATTGCGCGGATCGGGCAGCCTTTCCCCTCCAGCCGCGCGCCGACCCCGATCGCCTCCAGCATTCGCCCGCTGGCGCTCGCCACCGCCGACGCACGGCCGTCGAAGCCCGGCGCCAGCGTGACCTCGGGATCGGCGGGATCGATCACGGTCGCAGTCAGGCCGCTCGCATCGAGCGCCAGAGCGAGCGTCGCGCCGACCAGGCCGCCGCCGAGGATGATGACATCTGTGTCCATCCGGCCGCTCTACGCGCGCAATGCCGCGCTGCCAACGCTCGCCGCCTTGACGCCGGGCGGATGGCCGGCGATGATCGTAGCTCATAGCAGGAACGGGATCAGGATCATGGCCAGCCGCGCGCAGCCAGCCTTGTGGCGCGAGACGGTGAAGGCGGGTGCGGTGCGCAGCGGCGCGCTCATCACCGCCTGCGCGCTGTTCGCCGGCGTGCTGGCGATGGTGGCCGCGCTTGCCAGCTATCATGCGAGCGATCCGGCGATCAACACCGCGGCGGGCGGTCCCTTTGCCAACTGGCTGGGCGCGCCCGGCGCCTGGTTCGCCGATCTGGCGCTGACATTGTTCGGCCCCGCGGTCGCGCTGATCCTGCCGGTGGCGCCGATCATCGGCATGCGGCTGTGGCGCGAACAGCCCGCCGGCCATTGGGGCCGCATGCTGGGCGGCGCGGCGATCGGCGTGGCGCTGATGGGCTGCACGCTCGCCTTCGTCTCGAACGGCGCGGTGCTGGCGCTGCCCGCGGGCTGGGGCGGTGCGATCGGGCTGGCCGCGGTGAGCGGCGTCGACGCGGCGCTCGCGCTCACCAACCGGCCCGAGGTGGCGCTCTGGGGCGCACGCGCCGCCGGGCTGCTGGCGGGGATCGCCGGGGTGGTCGTCTGGGCGCGCAGCCTAGAGATCGATTTCGCCGAACATGGCCGCCGCCTGCGCCGGTCGCGCGGCGGATCGGGTGGCGGCGAAGTGGCGCCGATCGACGATTTCGACGCGCCGCTCGAACTGCAGCGCAAGCCGGTGACGCCGCGCGCCGTGGCCGAGCCCGATCCGCGCCCCGCCCCGGTGATCGCCGACCGCCAGCTGGCGCCCTCCGCCGCGCGGCCCAGGGCGCAGAGCCAGCTCGACCTGCGCGACAATTTCACGCTGCCCCCGCTCGACCTGCTGACCCCCGCACCGCCCTCGCCCAAGGGCACGATCGACAAGGCGTCGCTGGAACGCAACGCCCGCCTGCTCGAGAACGTGCTCGACGATTTCAAGGTGCACGGCGCGATCACCGAGGTGCGCCCCGGCCCCGTCGTCACGATGTACGAGCTGGAGCCCGCGCCCGGCATCAAGGCGAGCCGCGTGATCGCGCTGGCCGACGACATCGCGCGCAACATGTCCGCCATCTCGGCGCGGGTCGCGGTGATCCCCGGGCGCAACGTCATCGGCATCGAACTGCCCAATCTGAAGCGCGAGGCGGTGTCGCTGCACGAACTCGTCGGCAGCGAGGCGTTCGACGACCAGCAGGCGCAACTGCCGATCATCCTGGGCAAGAACATCGCGGGCGATTCGGTGATCGCCGATCTGGCGCCGATGCCGCATCTGCTCGTCGCGGGCACGACCGGATCGGGCAAGTCGGTCGGCCTCAACAGCATGATCCTGTCGCTGCTCTACAAGCTGACGCCCGCGCAGTGCCGGATGATCATGATCGATCCCAAGATGCTCGAACTGAGCATGTATGACGACATCCCGCACCTGCTCAGCCCCGTCGTCACCGATCCGGCCAAGGCGGTGCGCGCGCTGAAATGGGCGGTCGAGCAGATGGAGGACCGCTACCGGCAGATGTCGTCGGTCGGCGTGCGCAGCCTCGCCAGCTTCAACGACAAGGTGCGCGGCGCCAAGGCCAAGGGCCAGCCGCTCGGTCGCAAGGTGCAGACCGGCTACCATCCCGATACCGGCCAGCCGGTCTATGAGGAGGAAAAGCTCGAATATGACGTGCTGCCGCAGATCGTGGTGATCGTCGACGAGTTGGCCGACCTGATGATGACCGCGGGCAAGGAGGTGGAATTCCTGATCCAGCGGCTGGCGCAAAAGGCGCGCGCGGCGGGCATCCACCTCATCATGGCGACGCAGCGCCCATCGGTCGACGTCATTACCGGCGTCATCAAGGCCAATCTGCCGACGCGGATCAGCTTCCACGTCACCTCCAAGATCGATTCGCGCACGATCTTGGGCGAACAGGGCGCCGAACAGCTCCTCGGCAAGGGCGACATGCTCTACATGCCGGGCGGCAAGGGCATCGTGCGCGTCCACGGCCCCTTCGTCAGCGACGACGAGGTGCGCGCCGTCGCAGATCACTGGCGCGCGCAGGGCCAGCCCGACTATATCTCGTCGGTCACCGAGGAGCCCGAGGAAAGCTTCGCGCTCGACGGCGCGCCCACCGGCGAGGATTCGGCGGAGGACCAGCAATATCGCAGCGCGATCCAGCTCGTCTGCGAATCGCAAAAGGCCTCCACCTCCTGGCTCCAGCGCCAGCTTCGCATCGGCTACAACTCCGCCGCGCGGCTGATCGAGCGAATGGAAAAGGACGGCATAGTCGGCCGTCCCGATCATGTCGGCCGCCGCGAGGTGCTGCGCGATACCGAAGGCCATGCGATCTGACGGGGTGGGCAGGATGACGATCTCCCGATACGGGTGGGGTGCCGCGCTTCTCGCGCTGATGCTGGGGGCGAGCCCCGCGATCGCCGCCGATCCCGATGCCGCACCGCAGGCCGCCACGCCCGGCAAGGTTGCCACCACACAGGGCGATACCCAGCACCGTGCGCCGACCGGGGCCGGGCGCGCCGACAGCGACCTGTCACCGAGTGCGCTGACCGCCGATACGCGCCGCACCCCACCGCCGGGGCTGATCGGCGACTGGCACGCAATCCGCACCGCGTTGGCGAAGCGCGGCATCGGCGTCACCGCACGCTATGCGTCCGAAAGCGCGTATAATGTGAGCGGGGGCGACAAGCACCAGCTCGACGAGACCGGCCAGTTCGACGCGGGCGTGCTGCTCGATCTGGACAAGGTGGCGGGGCTGAAGGGCGGCGCGTTCCAGGGCACCGTGACCTGGCGGCGCGGACGCGATCTGGGCGCCGATGCCGGTCTGGGCGTGCTGCAGCAGGTGCAGGAGGTCTATGGCCGCGGCCAGACCGTGCGCGTGACTCAATTATGGTACGAGCAGCGGCTCGGCCGGCAGGTCGAGGTGAAGATCGGCCGCACCAATCCGGGCGAGGATTTCGCCGCCTTTTCCTGCCATTTCGAAAATCTGAGCTTCTGCGGCGCGCAGCCGGGCAACCTCGTCGGCGATTATTGGTACAATTGGCCCGTGAGCCAATGGGGCGCGCGGCTGCGCGTCGATCTGGGCGATCACGCCTATGTCCAGGGCGCGGCCTATGAGGTCAATCCGCGGAACCTCGATCGCGCCTTCGTGATCGGCTATTTTCACGGCGCGACGGGCGTGCTGCTGCCGCTGGAATTCGGCACGACGCGCGAACGCGGCGGCCATGTCGGCACCTACAAGATCGGCGGCTGGGTGAGCACCGCGCGCGGCGCCGACGTGTATCTCGACGTGAATCGCCAGCCGCTGGCGGTCACCGGGCTGGAGCCGCTCCAGCACAGCGCCCGTTACGGCATCTATCTGAACGTGCAGCAGCAGATCACCGGCACCGTGAAGGACGGCAAGGCATTCAAGGGGCTGAGCGCGTTCCTCAACGTCACCCAGGCCGATCGCGCCACCAGCGTGACCGACAATCAGGTGGCGCTGGGGCTCTTCTACAAGGGGCTGGTGCCCTGGGTGCCGGGCGACGTCCTGGGGCTCGCGCTCGCGCGGACCAACGTCAACGGGCGCGTGGCGGACGGCGAGCGGATCGATCCGACGCGGCCTGCGGTGCAGGGCGCCGAATATGCGGCCGAGGTCTATTACAGCCTTCATCCGCTCGACTGGCTCGAGCTGCGCCCCAATCTCCAGCTCGTCCACAATCCCGGCGGGGTGAGCCGCCGCACCGATGTCGGCATCCTCGGCATGAAGGCGGCGGTGACTCTGTAACGGTTCACCCGTGGCGTGGGCTCGCCGGTTCACTCCCTATTCAATCCGCCGGTGACAATTCCGGCGCCAAGGAGAAATCGCATGTTCCGCCCGTCGCTCGTCCCCATGGCGCTCGCCCCCCTGGTGCTCGTCGCCGCGCCGCTCGCCGCGCAGGCGACGGGCGATCTGGCGACTGTCCAGCGCCACCTCCAGGGCATCGCCAGCATGACCGCGGACTTCAGCCAGACCGATCGCGACGGCAAGGTGCTGACGGGCCAGTTGACGCTGAAGACGCCGGGCAAATTGCGCTTCCAATATGAAAAGGGCGTGCCGCTGCTGATCGTGGCGGAGGGCGGCGCGCTCACCTTCATCGATTATTCGGTGAAGCAGGTGCAGCGCTGGCCGATCAAGAATTCGCCGCTGGGCGTGCTGCTCGACCCCAGCCGCGACATCACGCGCTATGCCAAAATCGTGCCCGGCTATGATCCGCGCGTGCTGTCGGTCGAGGCGAACGATCCCAAACATCCCGAATATGGCCGCATCACCCTGGTCTTCGCGCAGAATAGCACCGGCCCGGCCGGGCTGACGCTTCAGGGCTGGGTGGCGCTCGACAGCCAGGGCAATCGCACCACGATTCGGCTGACGAATCAGCATTATGGCGTGCCGGTGAGCGACGGGACGTTCCGCTGGAACGACCCGCGGAAAACGGGCGGGCGAAACTGAACGATTTGCCGCACGCCATTCATCGCGGCGACAGGTTGCGGGGCCTAGACGGGCGTTGCGGATGTGAGGCGGATCGGGATTTCCCCCCTGTTACCCGGTCGGTGCACATCTCGCCTGCGTGACGAACGCTGAGTCGGCCCTCGTTCCATGCCCCCGGAACGAGGGCCTTTCTGCGCAGGGCGCATGCGCAAGCAGCCCGAGCCCGGCCGGCCTCGCCAACGGCGAGGTCCGAAGACGCGGCTTCGCCGCAGTGCTACCGCTCTCTCAACCGGGATGACGAACCCCATGATTCGTCCTACATCGCCGGCGACATGAAGATCGTATCCTGGAACATCAATTCGGTGCGTTTTCGCATCGGTATCGTCGAACAGTTTCTGCGCGCCGCCGATCCCGACATCCTGTGCCTGCAGGAGACCAAGGTGATCGACGGTGATTTCCCGATCGAGGCGTTTCGCGCGCTCGGCTATCGCCACGTCATGCTGCACGGCCAGCGGATGCACCACGGCGTCGCGATCGTCTCGCGCGTGCCCATCGTCGCGGACGACCGGCTCGACTGGCAGGCCAACAGCGAGGCGCGGCACATCGGCGTGCGGCTGCCGAACGGCGTGCGACTGGAAAACGTCTATGTGCCAGCCGGCGGCGACGTGCCCGACCGCGAGGCCAATCCGAAATTCGGCCAGAAGCTCGATTTCCTGGAACGCATGACGCGCTGGTCCGAATCGCTCGACGGGCCCACCATCCTGACGGGCGATTTCAACGTCGCGCCCCTCGAATCCGACGTGTGGAGCCACCGCCAGTTGCTCGATGTCGTCAGCCACACGCCGATCGAGGTGGACGCGCTCGGGCGGTTGCAGGCGGCGGGCGACTGGGTAGATCTGGGCCGCCATTTCCACCCCGCGCCGGCCCGGCTGCACACTTGGTGGAGCTACCGCGCGAAGGACTGGGCGGCGTCGGACCGGGGGCGCCGGCTCGATCATATGTGGGCGCGCGGTACCGCCGCGACGCAGGCGCGCGCGCACAGCGTGTTCGAGGATTGCCGCAACTGGCTGAAGCCCTCCGACCATATCCCGATCATGACCGAGTTCGCCTTTTGAGCGCCCCCCGCGCCGCCGCCCGCGCGGTGGATGCGCTGCGGCGCGGCTGGCCGGTGGGCGTGGGGCCGCTCGTGCTGCTCGCGGTGGAGACGGCGGATCCCGATCGCCTGGCCGCGTTCGATCCCGAAGCCGCCGCCGATCTGCTGATCTCGGCCGGACGCGCGACCACGCTGGGGCTCGCCAACCAGCGCGCCGCTGCCGATCCCGACTCGCCGGTGCAGGTGGAGCGCGCGCCGTGGATCGACCTTGCCGCCGCCACCGCGGTCGCCGATCCGCAATTCGATCTCTCGATGCCGATGAAGGGGCCGTTCCGCGCGGTTCCGCTCGCCGACCGGACGGCGGCGGCCGCCGCGCTCCGCCTCGCGCGGATCGCCGGCCTGCTGCCCGCCTTTTTCGTCGGCGGGCGCGATCCCGAAGTCGCGATCGCGCCCGCCGATATCGACGCGCACGAGGATGCCGGCCGCCTGCGGATCGCGACGCGCGCGCGCCTACCCGTGGCGGGCGCCGAGGATACCGAGATCGTCGCGTTTCGCGGCGATGGCGGCGCGGACGAGCATATCGCGCTGCTGATCGGGCGGCCCGACGGCCAACCGCCGCTGGTGCGGCTGCACAGCGAATGCCTGACGGGTGACGTGCTCGGCAGCCTCAAATGCGATTGCGGCCCGCAGCTTCATGCCGCCATCCGCGCGATCGAGGCGAGCGGCTGGGGCATCCTGCTCTATCTGCGCCAGGAAGGACGCGGGATCGGCCTGGTCAACAAATTGCGCGCCTATTACCTCCAGGATCAAGGGTTCGACACGGTGGATGCCAACACCCGGCTGGGCTTCGCGATCGATTCGCGCGATTTCGGCGTGGCGGCGCGCATGCTCCTGCTGCTCGCCCAGCCGCGCGTGCGGCTGATGACCAACAACCCCGCTAAGGTGGAGGGGCTGGAGGCAGCCGGCGTCCGCGTGATCGAGCGCGTGCCGCACCGGCTGCCGCCCAATCCGCACAACGAGCGTTATCTCGCCACCAAACGCGACCGGACGGGCCATCAGCTCTAGCCCGCTAATCGTCGTGTTCGGCGCCGCGGTGCGCCGCGACGGCACCCCCAGCCCGGCGCTGCGCCGCCGCATCGCCTTTGCCGCAGGTGCCGCTGCGCAGGATCCGCAGGCGCTGCTGTTCTGCTCGGGCGCCAAGGGCCGGTTTGGCCCGTCCGAAGCCCGCGTCATGGCGGATATGCTGTCGGCGAGCGTCGCGCCCGAACGGCTGTATCGGGACGAAGCGAGCGTGGACACGCTCCAGACCGTCGCCGCGGCCACCGATTTCGCACGCGCCCGCGGGATCGACCAGTGCATCGCCTGCACCGATCGTTATCATCAGCCGCGCGTCGTGATGCTGTTCGCGCTGTTCGGCATGCGCGCGACGCCGATCCTGTTCCCGCGCACCGAGACGCCCGGCAACCGCCCATGGCTGCGCATGCATCTGCGCGAGGCGGCGGCCATCCCCTATGATCTCGTCGCCGGCGGCTGGGCGGCGTGGCGGATCAGGCGATCGCGGCGGCGACCGCGCTGAAATCGTTGGCGATGACGTCGGCGCCGAGCGCCTTCAGCCGAGCGCCATGGCCTGCACCGCAATGCGTGCCCGCGCACAGCCCGATCACGAACGCGCCGGAGGCCACCGCGCCGGTAACGCCCACCGGCGAATCCTCGATGATCGCGCAATCCGCGATATCGGCGCCCAGCATCCGCGCGCCATAATGATAGAGATCGGGCGCGGGTTTGCCCCGCGCGACATGCTCGCGCCCGCTATAGATGTGCGGGCCGAACGCGCCGTGCAGGCCGAGATGATCGAGATGGTGCGCGATCCAACGGGTGGTGCTCGACGACACGATCGCGCGCGGCAGCGACGGCGGCAGCGATTCGACGAAGGCGATCGCGCCCTTCACCGCATCCAGCCCTTCGGCCATCACCCGTGCATCCTCCGCTGCGCGCGCCTCGGCGAAGCCCGGGGGCAGCGGCGCGTCGATCCAAGCCTCGATCGCGCCGGTGAAGGCCATGCCTGAGAGCCCCATGAAATTCGCCATCGACTGTTCGGGCGTGGTCGGATGACCCGCCGCGGTGAGCCATTCGGCGATCTGGCGGTTGCCCGCATATTCGCTTTCGATCAGCACGCCGTCGAAATCGAAGAGCAGGGCGGCGAAGCGCACCGGGATGGTCATGCCTCCCGCACCCCGAAGAGCGCGCTACCGACTCGGACGTGAGTCGCGCCGATCGTCACCGCGGTCGGATAATCGCCCGACATGCCCATGCTGAGCTGCGCCAGGCCATGGTCTCGCGCCAACTTGGCGAGCAGCGCGAAATAGGGCGCTGGCTCGACATCGGCGGGCGGCAGGCACATCAGCCCTGCCACCGGCAGCCCCACCTCCCGCGCCTGGGCGAGCAGGGCGGGCAGATCGGCGATCGCGCAGCCGCCCTTTTGCGGTTCCTCGCCGATATTCACCTGGACGAAACAGTCCGGCCGCCGGCCTGCAGCGTCCATCGCGCGGCCGAGTGCGGCGACGAGCGACGGACGATCGACCGCGTGGATGGCGTCGAACAGCGCGACCGCCTCGTCCGCCTTGTTCGACTGGAGCTGCCCGATCAGATGGAGCGTCACGCCCGCATAACGCGCGCGCAGCGCCGGCCATTTCGCCGCCGCCTCCGCCACGCGATTTTCGCCGAACGCGCGCTGCCCGGCGTCGAGCAGCGGCACGATCGCCTCCGCCGGGTGAGTCTTGGAGACCGCGATCAGCGTGACCGAAGCGGCGGGGCGGTCGGCCAGGGCGGCGGCGTGCGCTATGGCGGCGCGCACGTCCTCCAGGCGTTGGATGGTGTCGTCGGAGATCATCGCCGCGCTATAGGAGGCGCCGTGCGCGATCGATACCCTTGGCTGATGACCGACGAGCGGATGGGGAATCGGCTCTGGGCCGCGCTCCGCGCGTTGCCGCCCGGATCGGGCGTCGTGTTCCGCCACCATGGGACGCCCGCCGCCGAACGCCGCCGACTTCATGCCCGCGTCCGCCGAATCGCGCTGGCGCGGCGGCTGGTGCTCGTGGTCGCCGGATCGGTGCCGCTGGCGGGCGACGGCATCCATGGCGCGCGTGTCGGGCGCGGCCTGCGCACATGGCCCGCGCATGACCGGCGTGAGGCGATCGCGGGGGTTCGCGCGGGCGCCGACCTGCTCTTCGTCTCGCCCGTCCATGCGACCCGCTCGCATCCCGGCGCGCGGGCGATCGGGCCGATGCGCGCGGCGCGGATCGGCGCTGGGCTCGGCATACCCGTGATCGCGCTGGGCGGCATGGACGCGCAGCGCTGGGGGCGAATCGCGGCGCTGGGATTTCAGGGCTGGGCGGCGATCGACGCGCTGCACCCTAGGCCGGATCAGAAGCGGAAGGCGGTGCCCAGATAGACGGCTTGGCTGTCACGCCGATCGTCGGTCACCTGCGCCAGCCGCTCGCGATTGGTGCGATAGCGCACGCCCGCCGTCACCGCGAGATTGCGGGTCAGCGCGTAGGAGCTGCTGAGATCGACCGAATAGCTCGGCATGTCGGTCAGGAGCTGCGGCGTTCCGGCGATCGGCCGATCGGCCGCCGCCTTCACCCGGCTGCTGAAGCGCGAGGCGGTGTAGCTGAGCGCCAGATCGGCGCTGTCGCGGCTGCCGGGCGTGCTCGCCAGGTCGACATGCGCGACGTCGCCGGTGACCGCGAACCGCTTCCAGCCGACCGCCGCGCCCAGATTATAGGCGACCGGCGCGAGCCCGACCGTCGGCGCCGCCGCGGTCGCGGCCAGGCGCGTGCCGTCGAACGCGCGACTGCTGTTGCGCGCGCGCACCGCCACAGTCACCGCACGGCCGCCACGCCTTGTATCGGCGGGGGTGAACCGGAAGTCGCTCGTATCGAGGCCGCCCCGCGCGAACACCGCCGCGAGCCGCGGATCGGCGGCGGCGGGCGTGAACCCCGCGATGCTGAGCGCGGGCATCGCCGGGCGGCGAACCGGGCGCGCCATCTGTTCGGATGCGCCGAAGGCCGGCGCGACGAGAGCGCCCATGGCGACGAGCGCCACGGCAGCAATTCCCGACATCACGCGCCTGTTCTTCACGTCGACCCCCGGCGGTGTATTCCGCCCTATGTGCCGAACGCGCCTATCACGCTTTGATCCCCTGCAACCAGCATCGGTAATGGATTCTGTCGGAGTGTTGCAAAAGCCCCACAGGCTCGAGCCCTGCTCGTCTTGCTCTCGTCTTTGCCCCGTCCGGCACGTCCGCCCTCGTGCTTGCGGGCGCGCGGCCCCGGCTGTAGAGCCGGAACGATCCCTCTTCATGCCAGGATGATGCCCATGTTCCGCCCGTTGCGTATCGCGTTGATGGCGCTCACCGCCCTGCCGCTCGTCGCCTGTTCGCACCATGTGCGCCCCAAGACCGAGATGTCGCCGTCCAAGATCACGACGATCGGCGTGAACAGCTATCTGTGGCGCGCGAGCCTCGACACGCTGAAGTTCATGCCGCTGGTTCAGACCGATTCCAATGGTGGCGTGATCGTCACCGATTGGTACGTCAACCCGCAGGCGCCGGCCGAGCGCATCAAGCTGACCGTCTCGATCCTCGATCAGGATCTGCGCGCCGATGCGCTGTCGGTCGCGGCGCTGCGCCAGGTGAACCAGAACGGCCAGTGGGTCGCGGCGCCCGTGCGCGCCGCCACGGTGCAGAAGCTGGAAGACATCATCCTGACGCACGCCCGCGATCTGCGCCGCGCCTCGATCCAGGGCTGAGGATTTGCCCATGGCGTCGCGCTTCAACGCGCTGAAGGCGGACGCGGCCTGGCAGAGGGTCTGGGACGAGCGCCAGACCTTCGCCGCGGACGATTCGTCCGCAAAGCCGCGCAGCTATGTGCTCGAGATGTTCCCCTATCCCTCGGGGAAGATCCATATGGGGCACGTCCGCAACTACACGATGGGCGACGTGCTGGCGCGCTATCGGCGGATGCGCGGCATGGAGGTGCTTCATCCCATGGGATGGGACGCGTTCGGCATGCCCGCCGAAAACGCCGCCATGGAAAAGGGCGTCCATCCCGGCAACTGGACGCGCGCCAACATCGCGGCGATGAAGGCGCAGTTGAAGCGGCTCGGCTTCGCGCTCGACTGGAGCCGTGAACTCGCCACCTGCGAGCCCGATTATTACGGCCACGAACAGGCGCTGTTCCTCGACCTGTTCGCGGCGGGCCTGGTCTATCGCAAGGAATCGGCGGTCAATTGGGACCCGGTCGACATGACCGTGCTCGCCAACGAACAGGTGATCGACGGCCGCGGCTGGCGATCGGGTGCGCTCGTCGAGCGGCGCAAGCTGTCGCAATGGTTCCTGAAGATCACCGACTTCGCGGACGAACTGCTCGACGGCCTGGGCGCGCTCGAACATTGGCCCGACAAGGTCAAGCTGATGCAGGAAAACTGGATCGGCCGGAGCCAGGGCCTGCAATTCCGCTTCGCGCTGTCGGACGGCGGCACCGTCGAGGTGTTTACCACCCGGCCCGACACGATGTTCGGTTCGAGCTTCGTCGCGGTCGCCGCCGATCACCCGATCGCGCGCCATCTGGCCGAAACCAATGCCGAGGCAGCCGACTTCATCGCCTTGTGCAAGCGCGGCGGCACCACCGCGGCCGAGATGGACACGCAGGAAAAGCTCGGCTTCGACACCGGGCTCACCGCCACGCATCCGCTCGATCCGAACTGGCGCCTGCCCGTCTACATCGCCAATTTCGTGCTGATGGAGTATGGCACCGGCGCGGTGTTCGGCGTGCCCGCGCACGACCAGCGCGATCTGGATTTCGCGCGCAAATATAGCCTGCCAGTCAAGCGCGTCGTGTCCGAGGGTGCCGACGACGCGCCCGTGTTCGTGGGCGACGCCGCCTATACCGGCCCCGGCCGCCTCGTGAACTCGCATTTCCTCGACGGCATGGACATCGCCGACGCCAAGCGCGCGGTGATCGCGCGGGCGGAGGGCGAAGGCTGGGGCACGGGCACTACCGTCTATCGTTTGCGCGACTGGGGGGTGAGCCGCCAGCGTTACTGGGGCACGCCGATCCCGATCATCCACTGCGCCGCCTGCGGTGCGCTGCCGGTGCCGAAGGACCAGTTGCCGATTGTCCTGCCCGAGGATGTGAGCTTCGCGGTCCCCGGCAACCCGCTCGATCGTCACCCGAGCTGGAAGCACGTCGCCTGCCCGTCCTGCGGCGGCGCGGCGGTGCGCGAGACCGACACGCTCGATACGTTCGTCGATTCGTCCTGGTATTTCATCCGCTTTGCCAGCCAGCCCGACGCCCGGCCGTTTGATCGCGCCGGTGCCGAGCGATGGCTGCCGGTGAACCAGTATATCGGCGGCGTCGAGCATGCGATCCTCCACCTGCTCTACGCTCGTTTCTGGACGCGCGCGCTGAAGCATATCGGGCTGCTCGACATTGCCGAGCCGTTCGCCGGCCTGTTCACGCAGGGGATGGTGACACACGAGACGTACAAATCGGCGGACGGCCGCTGGCTCGCCCCCGAACAGGTTCGCGACGGCACCGAGATCGAGACGGGCGCGCCGATCATGGTGGGCCGCGTCGAGAAGATGTCGAAATCCAAGAAGAACACGGTCGATCCCGAACCGATCGTCGATCAATATGGCGCGGACGCGGTGCGCTGGTTCATGCTCTCCGATTCCCCGCCCGAGCGCGATCTTCCTTGGAGCGAGGCGGGGATCGAGGGCGCGTGGCGCTTCGTCCAACGGCTGTGGCGGCTGGTGGCGCAGGAGGCGGAACCCACAGGGGGCGAGGATATCGCGCTGCGCAAGCTCGCGCACCGCACGACCAACGATATTGGCAACGATATCGATGCGCTGCAGTTCAACAAGGCGGTCGCGCGGCTCTACACGCTGGCCACCGCGATCGAGAAGGCCCCGCCCTCGCGCGACCGCACCGATGCGGCGCACACGCTGCTGCTGCTGGTCGCGCCGATGACGCCGCATGTCGCCGAAGAGGCCTGGGCTACCATGGGCCATGCCGGGCTGATCGCCGACGCCGTCTGGCCGGTGGTCGATCCGGCGATGCTGGTCGATGACGAAGTGACGATTGCGGTGCAGATGAACGGCAAGCTTCGCGACACGCTTGTCTTTCCCAAGGGCGCCCCGCGTACCGAGATCGAAGCCGCCGCGCTTGCCTCGGACAAGATCATACGCCTGCTCGAAGGCCGTGCTCCCAAAAAGGTGATCGTCGTGCCCGATCGACTCGTGAACATCGTCGCATGAGGCGGCTGGCGATCCTGCTCGCGCTGGCGCTGCCCGGCTGTGGGCTTCATCCGCTTTATGCGGGCGGCGGTTCGGGCTCGGTCGCGACCGCGCTCGATGCCGTGCAGGTCGCGCCGATCGAGGGCAAGTCGGGCTATCTCATGTCCAACGCGCTGCGCGATCGGCTGCCGGAGAACGGTACGCCGCGTTATCGGCTCGACGTGCGCCTGAATGACGAGATCAAGGGACTGGGCGTTCGCCAGGACGACAGCGTGACGCGAGAACGGCGGACGCTCCGTGCGCGCTTCCAGCTCGTGAACCTGGCGGACGGCACCGTGCTGCTCGACGCGACCGCCGGGTCGGATGCTGGGATCGACGTGGTGGGTTCGGAATATGCCACCATCGCCGCGGAAAACACCGCGCTGGAGCGGCTCGCGGGGATCGTCGCCGATCAGATCGTCTCGCGCGTGGCGCTCTATGCGCAGCGGCGGACGGCCAAACCGACGCCGTGAAGGCGAACGCCAGCCAGATCCGAGCCGCGCTCGACCGCCCCCGCGCCGAGATCCGCCTTTATCTGCTTCACGGGCCCGACGATGCAGGCGCCGCCGATCTCGCCGCGCGATTGAGCAAGGCGATGGGGGCCGGGGCCGAGCGGATCGACTTGGACGGGCCAATGCTGCGCGCCGACCCCGCCCGGCTGGCGGACGAAGCCGCGGCGTTGTCGCTCTTCGGCGATGCCCGGTTCGTGCGCGTGACGCCGGTGGGAGAAGAGGCGTTCGATGCGTTTGCCGCGCTGCTGACCGCCGATCGGGCGGGCAACCCGGTCGTCGCGATCGCGCCCGCGATCAAAGCGAGCGGCAAGCTGGTGAAGCTGGCGATCGACTCGCCGTATGCGCTCGCCTTCGCCTGTTACGCGCCGAGCGCGATGGAAGCCGAGCAGATCGTCGTCGCGCTCGCCCGCGAGCATGGTCTGCGGATCGCCAGCGGCACTGCCCACAAGATCGCCGAAGCGAGCGGCGGCGACCGTGCGATCATCGCGCGCGAGATCGAGAAGTTCGCGCTCTACCTCGATGCGGCACCCGATCGCCCCGCCGATCTGGACGATGCCGCGTTCGATGCGGTCGGCGCGGACTTGGGAGATTCGGAGGCCACGCGCGCGGTCGATGCGCTGATCGACGGACGCGCCGCCGATCTCGGGCATGAACTGGTGCTGCTGGGCGATGCCGGCACCTCGCCCATTCCCTGGTTGCGGCAGATCGGCCGTCGCCTGATCGCGCTCGCCGAGATGCGCGCCGCGATCGATCGCGGCGAAAACGCCGACGCGGTGATGAAGCGGCACCGGGTGTTCTACAAGGAGGAAGCCAGCACCGCGCGCGCGCTGCGCCGCTGGTCCGCCCCCTTGCTGGCCCGCGCCCTGGCCCGCGTGCGCGAGGCCGAACGCGCGGTAATGGCGCCCGGCAATGCCGGCACCGTGCTCGCGGAATCGGTGATTGTGGAGATCGCGCGCGCCATGGGCCGACGCGGCTAGATCGTGTCTCCGGTCAGCCGCTGGCAGACCATGTCGAGCTGATCCAGCGTCGAATAGCCGAGCGTCAGCGTGCCGCCCTTGTCCGAATGGCTGATGCGCACGTTCAATCCCAGTAGATCGGCGAGCTGGTGTTCGAGCGCCTGGATATCGGCATCGGGCCCCGCCGGCCGACTTGCGCCGCCCTTCCCTTCGTCCGCGGCCCTCGGGCCCCGCGACGGCTTGGCTGCCCGCGTAAGCTTCTCGGTTTCTCGCACCGACAATTGCCGCGCAATGACCTGATCGGCCAAGCCTTCCACATCGCGCGCGCCGAGCAATGCGCGCGCATGCCCCATCGACAACGCGCCATCGACGACATGCGTCTGCACGGCGGCGGGCAGTTCGAGCAGACGAAGCAGATTGGCGACATGGCTGCGCGACTTGTGGACGATCTTGGCCAGCGCCTCTTGCGTATGGCCGTAATCACCCGCCAGCCGCTGATAGGCCTGTGCCTCTTCGATCGCGTTCAGATCCTGGCGCTGGATGTTCTCGATCAGTGCGATCTCGAGCGTTTCGGCGTCGTTGAACTCGCGGATGACGACGGGCACTTCGTGCAAATGCGCACGCTGCGCCGCACGCCAACGCCGCTCGCCCGCCACGATCTGATAGTCATGGCCGTGCGGCCGGACGACGATCGGCTGGATCAGCCCGCGCGACGCGATCGAAGCGGCGAGTTCGTCGAGCAACGCCTCGTCAAATTTGCGGCGCGGCTGATCGGGATGTGGCGACAGCGAACTGACGGGCAGCATCCTCACGCCGGGCATCGGCGCGGCGCCCGGCTCGACCGGCTGTTCACGCGCGATCTCACCCAGCAGCGCGTTGAGGCCCCTGCCGAGCCCCGCCGGTCGCCCGCGACGATCGCTCATGCCGCTTCCGCCGATTCGGGCAGCCGCGCGATCAGCTCCCGGGCGAGCGCGATATAGGCTTCCGATCCCGAACAGCGATGATCGTAGATCAATGCGGGCAACCCATGGCTCGGTGCCTCCGACAGGCGGACGTTGCGCGGGATCACGGTTTCGAACACGACGCGGCCGAGCACCGCGCGCACATCGGTGGACACCTGTTCGGTGAGCCGGTTGCGCCGATCATACATCGTCAACGCGACGCCCAGAATTGACAACCCGGGATTGAACCGCGCGCGAATCCGCTCGACGGTCGACAGGAGTTGCGACAGGCCTTCAAGCGCGAAGAACTCGCACTGGAGCGGCACGAGCAGCGAATCTGCCGCGACCATCGCGTTGATCGTGAGCAAGCCGAGCGATGGCGGGCAGTCGACCAGGATGATGTCCCAACGGCGGCTCGATCCCTTTACCGCGCGATCGAGCCGGTGGGTGCGCGCATCGAACTCCACCAGCTCGATTTCGGCGCCGGACAGATCGACCGTGGCCGGCACCAGATCGAGTCGCGGCACGCGCGTCGCGATCACCGTGTCGTCGAGCGTGACGTTGCCGACCAGCAGGTCATAGCTGGAACGCGTCCGCTGCGACTGACCGATGCCGAGGCCGGTGGATGCGTTGCCCTGCGGATCGAGATCGATCAGCAGCACATGCATCCCCGTTGCGGACAAAGCGGTGGCGAGGTTGATCGCGCTGGTGGTCTTGCCCACACCGCCTTTCTGATTGGCCACGGCGATGCAGGTCGTCATGCGCCCGCTCCGTCGATGACAAGGATGCGCGATTCAGGATCGGTGATGCTGTGTTCCACGTGAAACATGGTGCCCCTGTTCTGCAAGCTGGCGAGCTCGGCGGGATCGATCCGGCCGCGCGGCAGCAGCCACCGCGTCGCCGGTGTGACGCACCGCTTCGCCGCGTGCAAAAGATTTTCGACGGATGCCACCGCCCGCGCCGAAATGATCGCGGCCGGCCGATCTGTGACGGTCTCCACCTTGGCGGCAACGACCGTGACGTGCTTCAAGCCCAGCGCTGCGGCGCAGGATTCAAGGAACTCCGCACGCCGCCGTCGGGGTTCGACCAGCAGGATAGGCGCTGAACGGACGAGCGCGACGATCATGCCGGGAAATCCACCGCCGGTGCCGATGTCGATCCACAGCCCCGAACGCTCCTCGGCATGTGGCAGCAACTGGAGCGAATCGACGACGTGCCGGCTCCAGATCGTCTCGATCGTCGATGGCGCGATCAGGTTCTGCGCCGCGTTTTCCGTCACCACCATCGCCGCGAATTCAGCAACCCGAGCCGCCGCATTGTTACCGATCATGGTGACGGCCAGGCCGCGCGCTTCGGCCTCGGTCATGCAGCAGCTCGCCGGCTGTGCAGTAGAACGGCAGATAGGGCCGCCGGGGTCACGCCACGCACCCGCGACGCTTCCGCAAGCGAGGCCGGACGCGCGGCCGATAGACGCGCGATCATCTCGGTGGACAATCCGGCGATCGCCTCAAACCGGAGATCGGCCGGCAAAGCGATTCGTTCATCGCTCCGCAGCCGCGCGATCTCGTCCGCCTGGCGGTCGAGATACGGCGCATAGCGTGCGTCTTCGATCATCTCTGCGACGACGGCATCGCCCAAAGCCGGCGGACAATCGAGCAATTGATCGAGCCGTACGCCTTCGAAGCGGAGCCAGTCGAAGATGCTACGCCGCGCGCCGTCCTGCCCGACAGACGCTCCGCGTGCGGAGACCTCAGAGGCCGTCATCGGAGTATCGAGCAATTGCCGAAGCGCGGCACGCTCCTGCGCACACTCGCCTTGATGACGCCGCCGGGCTTCGGAGAGGCAGCCGGCATCGCTCGCGATCGGTCCCAGCCGGGTCTCTGCGTTGTCGGCACGCAATGCCAGCCGATATTCGGCGCGCGCCGTCAACATGCGGTAGGGCTCGGTCACGCCTTGCAGGACCAGATCGTCGATCATCACCCCGATATAGCTGGATGCGCGATCGAGTTGGACGGGCGCCAGATCGCACGCATGGGCGGCGGCGTTCAAACCGGCGACGAGCCCCTGCCCCGCCGCTTCCTCATAGCCTGTCGTCCCATTGATCTGCCCCGCGCAGAACACCCCTGGCAGCACGGCAAGGGCCAGCCGGCGATCGAGTGCGCGCGGATCGACATAATCATATTCCACGGCATAACCCGGCATGGTGATCGCGGCACACCCCAGTCCCGCGATGCTGGCGAGCATCGCCTGCTGCACGTCCGTGGGAAGGGATGTCGAAAGCCCGTTCGGATAGACGGTCGTATCATCGAGCCCCTCAGGCTCGAGGAAGATCTGGTGGCCGTCGCGATCGCCGAACCGGTGCACCTTATCCTCGATCGAGGGGCAATAGCGCGGACCCTGCGCATCAATCGCGCCGGTGAAGAGCGGCGACCTGTCCAGGGCCTCCCGGATGATCGCGTGGGTTTCGGGCGTTGTACGCGCGATCGCGCACGCGATCTGCGGCAGAGGACGCCTCTGCGTCATGGGCGACATGGTCCAGGGGTCGGCGTCCGAGGGCTGTTCCGCGAGCCGCCCCCAGTCGATCGTCCGTCCATCAAGCCGCGGCGGGGTGCCGGTCTTCAGCCGCCCCATCGGCAGATTCAGTTCGCGCAACTGCGCGGCGAGCCGGGTGGCAGCGCGTTCCCCGATCCGTCCGCCGACATCGCGCTCGTGGCCGCGGAACAGCCGGCCGCAAAGGAAGGTGCCGGTCGCCAAGATGACGGCACGTGCTTCAATGTCAGGACCATCGGCAAGCCGGACGCCAGCCACATTGCCATGGCGAAGCAGCAGCGCGATGACATCGGCGGCGATGATCGTCAGCTTTGGCTCGCACGCGAGCGCCTGTTGGATCGCTTGGGCATAGCGGCGACGGTCTGCCTGGATGCGCGGCCCCTGAACCGCCGCGCCCTTGCTCCGATTGAGCATGCGGTAGTGAATCGCGGCTTGGTCCGCCGCGCGCCCGATGAGGCCGTCGAATGCATCCACCTCGCGGACGATGTGCCCCTTACCAAGGCCGCCGATTGCCGGGTTGCACGACATAGCGCCGATCTGCGCGACGTCGAACGACAGCAAAGCCGTACGTGCGCCCCGCCGCGCAGCGGCCGCAGCCGCTTCGGTACCGGCATGGCCACCGCCGATGACGATCACGTCGAACGAAGTTTGGGTCATTCCACAGCCCTACGACCCGCGCCGGAGATCGTCAAAATTGTTCCACGTGGAACGTCGTCACTTCCCGATACAGAAGCGTCCGAACAGCGCGTCGAGCATCGTTTCCGTGGCATCGTCGCCTACCAAGCCTGCCAAAGGCACCCGCGCACGCCGCAGATGCTCCGCCACGATCAACGGATCGCGCGTGGTGATGGTCTCGAGCTCCGCTGCCGCCGCTTGGCATAATTGCTGCTGGTGACGCTTGAGCGGCAATGCATCAAGAGCCGGCAACACATGTCGGGCGCGATCCTCGATCGCCTCCCACAATGTCGTGAGCGATTGTGGATCATGCTCAGACACGACCAGATGCTGTCCTGTTTGCGGCACACCCCGCCCCGGCAGATCGGCCCGCGCATGCAGCCACAACGCATCCGCGCGCGGTGGCGGATCGTCGGCGAGCCACAGGAGGATGTCCGCAGCACCGATCGCTTCTCCGGCGCGCACCACACCGATCTGCTCGACCACGTCTTCGGTCCGGTCGGTAAGCCCGGCAGTGTCGGTCACCAGATACGCTATCCCCTGCCGTACCACGGGCGCATCGATCCGGTCGCGGGTGGTGCCCGAGATGGATGAGACGATCGCCGCGTCGCGTTCGATCAGCCGGTTGAGCAAGGTCGATTTGCCGCTGTTGGGCGGCCCGCCGATGACGACGCTAATTCCGTCACGCAACCGGTCCACAGCGGGGGCCGCAGCGACCACGGCGATCGTCGCTGCAAGCGCATGCGCCTCCGCTACGATGTCCGCCAAGGCGTCGGCATCATCCCCGACATCCGCTTCATCCGCAAAATCCAGCGACGCCTCGACCCGTGCCGCCAGACCCGACAGGTCAGCCATCCAGCCACGTATGGCGCGGCTCACCTGCCCTTCCGCGGCCATCAATGCCGATCGCCGCTGCGTCTCGGTTTCGGCCTCGAGCAGATCGGCCAAACCCTCTGCCTCCGCCAGATCGATCCGGCCGTGAACCAGTGCACGGCGGGTGAACTCGCCTGGCTCGGCCCGCCGCAGGCCGGGCATCGCTGCCAGCGCCGTCTCCACCGCTGCGATCACCGCCCGTCCGCCATGGCAGTGAAGCTCGACCAGATCCTCGCCGGTGACGCTGCCCCCCGCCCCGAACGCCAGCACGAGGCCGTGGTCGAGCGTGCCGCCCGATGCGTCGCGCAGCCGCCGCATGCCGGCCCGGCGATCCACCGGCAGCGTGCCCGCGATCGCACGTCCGGCGTCCATCGCGCGCGCGCCGCTGATCCGGATGACGGCGATCGCCGCCGGGGGACGGCCGCTCGAAACCGCGAAGATCGTATCCACGGGGTCAGCCGCCCGCCTGACCCTCGAACATACGCCGCCACATCGCCATGCCGGCATCGCCCATCGGCGCCCAGCCGCGCATCATCGCTTCGATTGCCTCGGGCTTGATCCCGGATTGCATCGCGTCGCCGATCATCGCGATATAGCGTTCGTGAAGCGGCGTGAGATCGGGCAGCCCCATCGCGCGGCGTGCCTCTTCCGGGGTGCAGTCGAGGTCGATCGTGATCTTCATCGCGCGGTCTCCGGCAGCTCAGAACAGGGTCAGGATGCCGACATGCGGGTCGGTCATACCGTCATAAATCATCTTGCCCGCGACATAGAGGATCACGGCCAGCCCGATATAGGCGATCCAGCGATAGCGTTCGATATAGCGCGCGATCAGATTGGCCGCGATCCCCATCAGCGCGACCGACAGCAGCAGCCCGACGATCAGAATGCCCGGATGCGCCCGAGCCGCGCCTGCCACCGCCAGCACATTGTCGAGGCTCATCGACACGTCGGCAATCGCCACGGACCACGCGGCGGCGATGAAGCTCTTGGCGGGGCGGACGTCGGCGGTGGTTTCGGGATGCGCCTGGGCGTGGCGCAATTCGCGCCACATCTTCCACGCCACCCACAGCAGCAGGATGCCGCCGGCGAAGATCAGCCCGATCATCCCCAGCAACCAGCTCACCCCGAGTGCAAAGACGATGCGCAGCACGAGCGCGGCGAGGATGCCGATCAGGATCACACGCTTGCGCTCCGCGACCGGCAGTCCCGCGGCGAGCGCGCCCACGACGATCGCATTGTCGCCCGCCAGGACGACGTCGATCATCAGCACCTGCACGAAAGCGGCCAGCGCGGACGGGCTGCCGATGTTCGCAAAATCGGCGACAATGTGCTGCCAGATCAGCGCGGGCGAGCCCGGCCCGGTGGCGGCAGCAGCGAGAAGGGAGATGACCATGGCCGCCATGTAGCCGTTCGGCGGCTTGCCGCAAAGACTATGACGGTTTCGTCATGTTGCGGGTGGTGAGGCGTGGCAGGGTGCAGACCAAGCCTGCACCGGTGGGTCGGGTCTGAAGACCGCCGGCCGCATGCGGCTATTGATTCATGCTGTCGAAGAAATCCTCGTTGGTCTTGGAATTCTTCATCTTGTCGAGGAGGAACTCCATGGAGTCGATCGTGCCCATTTGCATGAGGATGCGGCGCAGTACCCACATCTTGGACAGCTTCTCCTTGGGCACCAGCAGCTCTTCCTTGCGCGTGCCCGATTTGCCCACGTCGAGCGCGGGGAAGATACGCTTGTCGGCCACCTTGCGGTCGAGCACGATCTCGGAATTGCCCGTGCCCTTGAACTCCTCGAAGATTACCTCGTCCATCCGGCTGCCCGTGTCGATCAGCGCGGTGGCGATGATCGAGAGCGAGCCGCCCTCCTCGATGTTGCGCGCCGCGCCGAAGAAGCGCTTGGGCCGCTGGAGCGCGTTGGCATCGACGCCGCCGGTCAGCACCTTGCCGGACGACGGCACCACGGTGTTGTAGGCACGACCGAGGCGGGTGATGCTGTCGAGCAGGATCACGACGTCCTTCTTGTGCTCGACCAGGCGCTTGGCCTTTTCGATCACCATTTCGGCCACCTGGACGTGGCGCTGCGCGGGTTCGTCGAAGGTGGAGCTGACCACCTCGCCCTTCACGCTGCGCTGCATGTCGGTCACTTCCTCGGGCCGCTCGTCGATGAGCAGCACGATGAGGAAGACTTCGGGATGGTTGTCGGTGATCGCCTTGGCGATGTTCTGCAGCATCACCGTCTTGCCGACGCGCGGGGGTGCCACGATCAGCGTGCGCTGGCCCTTGCCCTGCGGCGAGACGATGTCGATCACGCGTGCCGACTTGTCCTTCACGGTAGGGTCGGCGGGATCGAGCGTCAGCTTGGATTCGGGATAGAGCGGCGTCAGATTGTCGAAGTTGACGCGGTGGCGCACCGCATCGGGATCGTCGAAATTGACGCTGGTGAGCTTGGTCAGCGCGAAATAGCGTTCGCCGTCCTTGGGCCCGCGGATCTCGCCCTCAACCGTGTCGCCGGTGCGGAGCCCGTGCTTACGCACCTGGTTGGGCGAGATGTAGATGTCGTCCGGTCCGGCGAGGTAATTCGCCTCGGGGCTGCGCAGGAAGCCGAAGCCGTCCTGCATGACCTCGATCGTGCCAAGGCCCATGATCTGGTCGCCATTCTCGGCCTGCACCTTCAGGATCGCGAACAGCAGGTCCTGCTTGCGGAGCGTGGACGCACTCTCGACGCCCAACTCCTCGGCCATGCTCACCAGTTCGGCGGGCTTCTTCTTCTTCAGGTCTTTGAGATGCATGGGGAGTGTCCGCGAAAGGTCGGCAGAAAGGTGCGTCGTTCGGCGAAATCTTCGCGGCGAGGACGATGCTGGAGATCACGCATGGAAAGCACGGCAGGACGCCGGTTTTTACGCCGAACGGGAATTAGGCCCGGCCCACCTCCAAGTCAAGCGGCCCTCAAAAGGGGCGGACGATCACCAGGATGACGATCAGCGTTACCGCGAGCGCGGGCACCTCGTTCATCATCCGCAGCGCCTTGCCCGTCATCGTCGGGCGGCCGCCCGCGAGCTTGCGCGCATAGCCCACCGCCCAGCCATGATAGCCCGACAGCAGCAGCACGATCAGCAGCTTGGCGTGAAGCCAGCCGAGCCCGGGCTGCCCGGCGAACAGGCCGAGATTGGCGGCGAGCATCAACCCCAGCACCCACACCGCGATCAGCGCGGGCGTCAGGATGATGTGGCGGATCTTTCCCTCGCGCTCGACCCAGGCCGCGGCCTCGGCCGCGTCGCCGCGGGCCAGCGCCTCCTGATGATAGACGAGATAGCGCGGCATCATGAACAGCCCCGCCATCCAGAAGATCACGAAGATCAGATGCGCCGCCTTCACCCAGTCATAGGAAGCGCCCAGCCAGCCGATCATGCCGTCCTCCGTATCCGTGCGAGCGCCTGCTCGACATGCGCGATCGGCGTATCCTGCTGGATGCCGTGGCCCAAGTTGAAAACATGGGGCCGCTCCGCAAAAGCGCCCAGCACGCGGTCGATCGCTGCGTCGAGCGTCGCGCCGCCGGCGATCAGCGCCAGCGGATCGAGATTGCCCTGCACCGGCAATCCCGGCGGCAGCGCGGCATGTGCCCAGGCGGGATCGACCGTCTCGTCCAGCCCGATCGCCGTCGCGGCCGTCTCGCGCGCATAGGCCGGCAGCTTGCCCCCCGCGCCTTTCGGAAAGGCGATCACCGGTATGCCGGGGCACCGCGCCGCCAGCGCCGCCACGATCCGCCCGGTGGGCGCGATCACCCAGCGTTCGAACTGCATCGGCGAGAGGCTGCCAGCCCAACTGTCGAACAGCTGGACCGCCTCGACGCCGGCTTCGATCTGGCGGGCGAGATATTCGATGGTCAGATCGGCAATGGCATCGATGATCGCGCCGAACGCCGCCGGATCGCGATGCGCGAACCGCCGCGTCTCGGCCTGGTCGCGGCTGCCATGCCCCGCCACCATATAGGTGGCGACCGTCCAGGGGGAGCCGGCAAAGCCCAGGAAGGCGGTCTGTAAGGGCAGCAGCGCCGCGACCCGCGCCACCGTCGCATAGACCGGCTCGAGCCGGTCGGCATGGCTCTGGAGCGCCGCCAGCGCATGATCGACCAGCGGGGGCTCCAGCCGGGGACCCTCGCCCACCCCAAAGCTCAGATCCTGCCCCAGCGCCCATGGCACCATCAGGATGTCGGAGAACAGGATCGCGCCGTCGAAGCCGAAGCGCCGGATCGGCTGCATGGTCACTTCGGCAGCGGCCTCGGGATCGGTGGCAAGCGCGAGAAAGCCGCCCTTCTCCGCCCGTAGTGCACGATATTCGGGAAGATAGCGCCCCGCCTGACGCATGAACCATACCGGCGGCACCAAAGGCTTGTCACCCTTCAGCGTGGCGAGCAGCGGTTTGTCGAAAGCCCGATCGGTCAGCGCGAAAGCCCTTCTATCACTATAAGAGATTCTAAAAAGAGGATGTTGCAGTAGTTGCACAGTGGGTAGCGGGGGTTAGGCGTTCGTCCCCGAAATGCCAACAGCTTGACCGTGGCGCGCCCGCGCGAACGCGCCGATTCGGATCGCACCGTCCCCGTTATCCACAGGCTGTGCGCCAAAGCGGCGCCTGTGCGCGGCGATGTGGATAAGCCCGCGGTTTTCCACGGCATCCCGGTGGCTTGGACGATCGTGCGAGTTGCGCTAGCGTTCGTCCCCATGTTGTCCACAGTTCCGTTCCGGCGCCCGTGACGGTCCGGCTCCATCTTCACCTGCTCTCCGATTCCACCGGCGAGACGCTGGAGAACATCGCCAAAGCCGCGCTGGCGCAATATGACGATGTCGAGACGGTGCGGCATTTCTGGCCGATGGTGCGCACCGAGACGCATCTGGAGCGCATCTTGGAAGAGATCGCGCAGAATCCGGGGCTGGTGATCTTCACGCTGGTGAACGCGGGGAGCCGGCGGATCCTGGAACAGCGCTGTGCGAGCCTCGGCCTTCCGGTGGTCGCCCCGCTCGATCCTGTGAACGATGCGCTGTCGGGGCTGCTGGGGCAGCAAGCCAAGGCGCGGCCGGGGCGCCAGCACGTCCTGGATGCCGCCTATTTCGCCCGCGTCGACGCCATCCAGTTCACGATCGCGCATGACGACGGCATCGCGCACGAGGATTGGGAAGAGGCCGATATCGTGCTTGCGGGCGTGTCGCGCTCGTCCAAGACGCCCACGTCCATCTATCTGGCGAACCGCGGCTATAAAACGGCCAACATCCCGGTCGTGGTCGAAAGCCCGCCGCCCGCCGCGCTCTATACGCTCAGGAACCCGCTGGTCGTGGGGCTTACCACCAGCGCGGACCGGCTGATCCAGGTCCGGCGCAACCGGCTGCTCTCGCTCAACCAGGCACCCGAAACGGCCTATGTGAACGAGGATGCGGTGCAGAAGGAGCTGATGTTCGCGCGGCGCCTGTTCGCCGACCATGGCTGGCCGGTGATCGACGTGACGCGCCGTTCGATCGAGGAGACCGCCGCGGCGATCATCGCGCTGTGCAACGAACGCCGTGGCACGCCGGGCATCGTCGCGGAATGACCGAAACGCTGATCCTCGCCTCGCAAAGCGCGTCGCGGCGCGCGATGCTGACGGCGGCGGGCGTATCGTTCGAGGCGGTCGCAGCGGGCGTCGACGAGGACGCGGCCAAGGCGGCGCTCGCGCATCTCTCGCCACGCGACCTGGCGGATGCGCTCGCCGAGCTGAAGGCGGTGAAGATCTCGCAGCGTCACCCGCAGCCGCTGGTGCTCGGCAGCGATTCAGTGGTGGCGCTCGCCGACGGCAGCCTGCTCGACAAGCCCGAAAGCCGCGAACAGGCCGCCGAGCATCTCCGCCGTATGAGCGGCGCGCGCCACGAATTGTGGAGCGGTGCCGTGATCGCGCAAGGGGGCCGCGCCGTCTGGCGTCACGTGGAGGCGGCGCGGATGCACGTCCGCCCCTTGAGCGACGCGTTCATCGCCGCCTATCTTGACCGGGAATGGCCCGCGATCGCCGGATGCGTGGGTTGCTACCGGATCGAGGGTCCGGGCGCGCAGCTCTTCGACCGGATCGAGGGCAGCCAGTTCACCGTGCTCGGCCTGCCGCTGCTGCCCGTGCTCGGCTATCTGCGCGTCCGCGGGATGATGCCGGCGTGAACCGGATGGTCCGATACCGTGCGCCGCCGGTCGATCCCGTTGCGACGTCCCTTTCCCCAAGCGGAACCCGTTCATGAGCCAGCCTTATGCCGAGGTGATCGGCGATCCCGTCGCGCACAGCAAATCGCCGATGATCCACGGTTTCTGGCTGAAGGCGCTGGGGATCGACGCTGATTACCGCGCGACTCGCGTGGCGCCCGAGGATCTGGGCGCGTGGCTGGCCGCTCGGCGCGCCGATCCGGCATGGCGCGGGTGCAACGTCACCGTGCCGCACAAGCTGGCCGCGCTCGATCATGTCGGCGATCCGGGCGACGTGCGCGGCACGATCGGGGCGATCAACACCGTATTCCGCGGACAGGACGGCGCGCTGATCGGCACCAACACCGATGCCGGCGGCTTCTACGCGCCGATCGCCGATCGCGATCTGGCGGGTAAGGCGGTCACGGTGATCGGCGCCGGTGGTGCGGCGCGCGCGATCCTGTTCGCGCTGTCGCGGATTGGCGTGGGCCGCGTGACCCTGCTCAACCGCAATCCGCTGAAGGGCGCGGCACTGCTGGCCGCCTTCGGGTTGAAGGGGCAGGCGCTGCCGCTCACCGCCGCGCTTCCGCCATGTGCCTTGCTCGTCAACGCGACGACGCTGGGCATGACGGGCCAGCCGCCGCTCGCGATCGACCTGACCCCCCTGCCCGACGATGCGCTGGTCTATGACATCGTCTATGCGCCGCTCGAGACGCCGTTGCTGGCCGCCGCGCATGCGCGCGGGCTGGAGACGGTCGACGGGCTGGAGATGCTGGTGGGCCAGGCCTCGCTCGCCTTCGAGATCCTGTTCGGTGCGGCGCCCCCGCGCGAGCGCGACGACGCGTTGCGCGCGCTGCTGGTCGCATGATCGCGCTGGGCCTCACCGGTTCGATCGGAATGGGCAAATCGACTGTCGCCGCGATGTTCGCCGACGAGGGCGTGCCGGTATTCGATGCGGACGCCACGGTGCGCCGGTTGCAGCGTCCGCGCGGCCGGCTGTTGCCCGCGATCGAGGCGCGCTTTCCCGGATCGACCGGGCGCCGCGGCGTCGATCGCGACGCACTCGGCGCGCTGGTGTTCGGCAACGAGATGGCGATCCGCGCGCTGGAGGCGATCGTCCATCCCGCCGTGGCAGAGGAGCGGGCGCTGTTCCGCACCACGCATCGCGGCGCGCCGCTGCTGCTGTTCGACGTGCCGCTGCTCTACGAAACCGGCGGCGATTCGGCGATGGACGTGGTGGCGGTCGTGACGGCGGCGCCGTCGGTGCAGCGCCAGCGCGTGCTCGCGCGTCCCGGCATGACGCCCGCCAAGCTCCACGCGATTCTGGCACGCCAGCTTCCCGATGCCGAAAAACAGGCGCGCGCCCGTTTCGTGATCCGCACCGACGTGCCGCTCAACCACACGCGCGACGCCGTGCGCGACGTCATCGCTTGCCTCGTCGGCAAGGCGGCGCGATAACCGCCCGATGCGCGAGATCGTCTTCGATACCGAAACCACGGGTCTGAGCTTTCCCGGTGGCGACCGGATGGTGGAGATCGGCTGCGTCGAGCTCGTCCACCGCGTGGAGACCGGCGTCACCTTCCACGCTTATTATCACCCCGAGCGCGACATGCCGCAGGAGGCATTCGCGGTCCACGGCCTGTCGGCGGCATTCCTGGCGGACAAGCCGCGCTTCCACGAGGCGGTGGACGACCTGATCGCCTTTCTGGGCGATGCGCCGCTGATCGCGCACAATGCGGGGTTCGATTTCGCCTTTCTCAACGGCGAGCTGACGCGGTGTCGGCGCGATCCGGTCTGCCACCGGACGCGGATGGTCGATACGCTGCAGATCGCGCGGCAACGGCATCCGGGCGCCAAGCACACGCTCGACGCGCTATGCTCGCGCTATGGGATCGATCGCAGCCACCGCGTGCTGCACGGCGCGCTGCTCGATGCGCAGCTTCTGGCGCAGGTCTATGTCGAGTTGCTCGGCGGGCGGCAGATCGGGCTGGGCCTCGTCTCGGACGCACCCGCCGCGGCGGCGGGCCCGGTCGCGTCCACGACGCCCCGGGTGGTGCGCCCGCCACGGATTTTCGCCGCGTCCGAGGGAGAACTTGCCGCCCATGCGGCGTTCATGAAACGGATCGACGATCCGATATGGGGGGCCGCGGCGTCCGGATGACGCCTTCTGCGGACTCAACAGGGCCGCGGACATCGAATGGAGAAGAGAATGGATATCCGGATTTCTGGTCATCAGGTCGCCATTGGCGATGCGCTCAAGAGCCATGTCGAGGACCGACTTCAGGGTATCGCCGACAAATATTTCGCCCGGGCCATCTCGGCGGAGGTCACCTTCGGCAAGGGGCCGCACGATAACGGTTTTACCTGCGATATCGTCGCGCATGTGATGAAGGGCCTGGTGCTGAAAGGCCGGCACGACGCACAGGAAGCGCATCCCGCCTTCGAGGGCGTCGCCGACAAGATCGAGAAGCAGTTGCGCCGCTACATGCGCCGCCTGAAGGATCGTCACGCGGGCGAAGCGGTCGAGATGGCCGAGGCCAACGGCTATGACAATGCCGGCTACACGCTGTTCCAGGAGCCGGCCGGCGAGGAGGATGTCGGCGATGCGCCGCTGATCGTCGCCGAGACGCGGGTCGACGTGCCCGATGCAAGCGTCTCCGACGCGGTGATGATGCTCGATCTGCGCAACACCGCCGCACTGCTGTTCAAGAATGCCGGAACGGGCGCGTACAACATGGTCTATCGCCGCGGCGACGGCACCATCGGCTGGGTGGAGCCGCAGCGCGCCGCCTGACCTGGGATCCCCGGCAACATGGGATAGGGAGCTGCGGCTTTCGTCGGCACGCGGTTGGCGCTATGGCGCCCACCGCGTGCCACCGCATGCCGGAAACCACGATGCTCGATTTCAGCGATCTGCTTCGCCCCGAGGCGATCCTCACCGGCGTGTCGGTCGCCAACAAGAAAGCGCTGTTCCAGCAGCTGGGCGGGGCGGCGGCGGGGATCGTCGCTTGCGATGCGAAGACGATCGCGGACCGGCTGGGCGAGCGCGAGAAGCTGGGCTCGACGGGCTTCGGCGGCGGCGTGGCGATCCCGCATGCCAAGCTTCCCGGATTGCCCGCGGTGACCGGCGTCTTCGCGCGCCTGGCGCAGGGCATCGAGTTCCAGGCGGTGGATGCGCTGCCCGTCGATCTCGTCTTCATGCTGCTGTCGCCGACCGAGGCGGGGGCCGATCATCTGAAGGCGCTCGCGCGGATCTCGCGACGAATGCGCGACCGGGCGTTCCTTGCCAAGCTGCGCGGCGCCGGATCGCGCGATGCGCTCTACGCGCTGTTCACCGCGGACGAGGCGCGCGACGCTGCCTGATCCCTTGCCATCCGGCGCGGGCGAGGACGCGCATTTCCGCGCGCTCGAACGGCTCTATGCCGCCGCGCCGATCAACCGCCTGTTCGAATCGATCCTGGAAATTCCGGCGCGGGGCGTGGCGCGGATCCGCTTCACGATCGACGAGCGCCATTTCCACGCCGGCGGCGCCGCGCACGGCACCAGCTATTTCAAGATGCTCGACGATGCCGCCTTCTATGCGGCCAACAGCCTGGTGACCGACCGGTTCCTGCTGACCACCGCGTTCAATCTCCATTTCACCCGTCCGCTGCGCGCCGGGCCGGTGGTCGCCGAGGGGCGCTGGATCAGCGGCCAGCGCCGCGTGTTCGTGGCGGATGCCCGGCTGATCGACGCCACCGGCGAAGAGGCGGCGCGCGGCACCGGCACCTTCATGAAGTCGCGGATCGCGCTCGCCGGGCTCAGCGGCTATGGCAGCCGGTGAACGATCGGCTGCCCACCGGTCTGGTCGTCGGCGCCCTGCTGCGCCGGGCCAACGACGCCGGCGGGATCGGCGTCGTGCTGGCCAGGGGCGATGCGCAGGCGGGCGGGCTGCTCGTGTGCATCGTCGATCGGGCGGGCGCGACGCGCGTGCTGGAACGGGGGGCAGGACCAGCCGGCGAGCCCGCGCTGATCGAGTCGAACCGGTCGGAGGATCCCCAATCCTATTGGCAGCGGCGGCGCGGGCGCGACCCCGATCTGTGGGTGATCGAACTGGACGTCCCGTCGGCAGAACGGTTCGCCGCTGAAACGATGCTGTAACATTGACTCGAAAAGTTCCCCCGGCAAAGTCGGCTCATCGCAAATGGCGTTGTGCCGCTTCGGGTGCGATCCGGAACGGTTACGCAGTCGGGGGGATGCCCGGACGACCATCCTGATGGTCGGGTCCGTGGTCCAACCGCATAACAATTCGAGTGAATGACGATTTTGCAGCGCGCCGCGACCTTCGCGGTGATGACCTTTTCGCTTGCCGGGCTCGTGATGAGCACCCCCGGTAAAGCCACCGAGATCGATCGTGGCGCCATGGGCACCGCCATCATGGGCTCCACTGCCCTGATCGATTCGACGACCCAGGCGCTGTTCCGCGTCACGCCGCCCGCCCCGGCCGCGATCCCCGTTCTTCCCGCTGCCCCCGCCCAGGCCGATCCGGTTCAGCCCGTCGATGCGCCCAAGCCGCAGCCCGCCACCTTCGACAGCCTCGATGCCGCGGTCGCCGCGCAGGACACCAGCAGCGACGACGATGCCCGCTGCCTCGCCGGCGCGGTCTATTTCGAATCCAAGGGCGAGCCGCTCTCGGGCCAGCTCGCCGTCGCGCAGGTCATCATCAACCGCGCCAAGTCGGGCCGCTTCCCCACCTCCGTATGCTCGGTCGTGACGCAGCGCGGCCAGTTCTCGTTCGTGCACGCCGGGATCATCCCGTCGATCGACTCGTCGCGCGCCGCCTATCGCACCGCGCTAGCGGTCGCCAAGGTGGCGTTGCGCGCGGCTTGGGACAGCCCCGCGCCCGACGCGCTGTTCTTCCACGCGCGCAGCGTCTCGGCATCGGCCCGGATGACCAAGGTCGCCGCGATCGGCAACCACATCTTCTATCGCTGATCGTCCGGCGGGATCGCCGGTCGGATGGAGCCGTCGACGCGGTCGGCCCCTTGGCGGCGTTCGCATGATGTTCTAATCGGGCGGACATGATCGCGCCCTCCGCCGCCTGTCTGGACCATCCCGAGTCTTCGCTCTGCGCCGCGGATGTATGCCGCGGCGTGACGCGGATGCTGTTCCGCCACGATCTGATCGCCATTCCCGAAGTGCCGCTGGAAGGGGGGCGCCGTGCCGATCTGATGGCGATCGACGCGCGCGGGCAATTGGTGATCGTCGAGATCAAGGTCTCCCGCGCCGACCTGCTCGGCGACGGCAAATGGCCCGATTACCTCGCGCATTGCGACCGTTATTATTGGGCGGTGCCGGCCGGCTTCGATGCCACGCCGCTCGACGGCGCCGCGTTCCTGCCCGAGCGGACCGGCGTGATCGTCGCCGACCGCTATGACGCGGCAATCGTCCGCGAGGCGCACACGCTGCCGCTCGCCGCGCATGCCCGCAAACGGGGCACCCTGGCCTTTGCCCGTCGCGCGGCGCGACGGTTGGTGACGCTGGCCGATCCCGAGGCGGCGGTGCTGCCGCTCGCCTAGGATGTCATGGTATTCCATGCTCCGTTCGCCCTGAGCCTGTCGAAGGGCCTGTCACGGATGCGATGGCTCCGTCGCGGAACGCGTGCTTCGACAAGCTCAGCGCGAACGGATGAAAAACCGGATCGACCGATATGCATCCCGCTTCGGCGGTCAGAATTTCGGCCCGGCCACCGCGCGTTTGGCGGTCTTCGGCGTTTCGGCGAAGATCTTGGCGATCGGCAGGTTGCGCTGATCCTGCGTGGCATAATCGCGCGCGGACAGCCCGGCGAGCGAGTCGCGCTGGTCGGGATCGCCCCCGGCCGCCAGCAGCGCGCGCACCATCGCCAGGTCGCGGCGCTGCACCGCGCGGATCAGCGGCGTCTCGCCACCGGCATTGCCGAGGTTCGGATTGGCCTTGGCCTTGGCGAGCACCGGGATCATGTCCGTCTCGCCCTCGGTCACCGCCAGCAGCAGCGGCGTGTTGCCCTTGCCGTCGCGCAGATTGGGGTCCGCGCCCATCTGCAGCAGATAATTGAGATACGCCATGTCGCCGCGCTTGATGACGATGGCCAGCGCGCCGTCGCCGCTCGTCACGTCGCGCGCGTTGACGATCGTGCTGCCGGGCTTGGACAAGGCCTGGATCACCTCGTCGTTCTTGCCGTCCTTCACCGCCTGGAGGAATTTATAGCCCTGCGACTGCGAAAGCTGCGCAGACGCCGGAACGGCGGCGGCGAACAGGGCGGGCGCGATCAGCAGGGCGGCGGTGAGCGATGGACGCGGCATGGTGGCTTCCTGGCGAGAACGGACGGGATGACTTGCGCCGTGGTTGCTATCAGATCAAGGCTGCCTACGTCATGAACATGTCCCGAATGTATCCGCTGATGGCGCTTGCACTGGCAGGTTGCGGTTCGCGCGCGGCCGAGCCTCCGGCGCATGCACCGCTGGCCGGCGCCGCGATCGGCGGCCCGTTCGCGCTCACCGACCAGAATGGCCGCACCGTCACCGACCGGGACTTCGCCGGGCGCTACCGGATCATGTATTTCGGCTACACCTTCTGCCCCGATGTCTGCCCCGTCGACATGCAGCATATCGGCGCGGCGATGCGCCTGCTGGAGACGAGCGATCCGAAGCTCGCGGCGCGGATCGTACCCGTCTTCGTCAGCGTGGATCCGGCGCGCGATACGCCGGCGGTGCTGAAGGCGTTCGTCGGCGCCTTCTCGCCGCGCATCGTCGGCTTGACCGGCAGCGCGCCGGCGATCGCCAAGGTGGCGAAGGAATATGGCGTCTATTATGCCAAGGGCGATCCCGCGCCCGGCGGCGGTTACATGGTCAATCACAGCCGCGTCGCCTTTCTGATGGATCCTTCCGGCAAACCGCTGGTGCTCCTGCCCAGCGAACAGGATCCCCAGGCGATCGTCGCCGAGATCGAGCGTTGGGCGCACTGATGGACCGGTTCTGGGAACGCCCGATCGAGACGCTGGACCGCGGCCAGTGGGAGGCCCTGTGCGACGGATGCGGCAAATGCTGCATCCACAAGCTGGAGGACGAGGAGACGGGCGAGCTCGTGCCCACCAATGTCGCATGCCGGCTGCTCGATCGGCGCAGCGGCCAATGTTCCGATTACCGCAACCGGCGTGCCTATGTGCCCGAATGCGTGCGGCTGACGATGGGCAATGTGCGCGGGATCGACTGGTTGCCCTCGACCTGCGCCTATCGGCTGCGTGCGGCAGGCGATCCGCTGCCGGGCTGGCATTATCTCGTGTGCGGCGACCGCGAGGCGGTGCACCGCGCCGGGCAGTCGGTGCGCGGCTGGACGGTCAGCGAGGACGATGTCGGCGAGGATCTGGAGGATTTCGTCGTCGACCGCATCCTGTGAGCGGCGGATCGGCGGTGATCGAGGGGCTAGAGGTCGTTCGCCACGCGCGCGCACGGCGGACACGGCTGTCGATCGATCCGGCCAGTGGGCGCGTGCGGCTGACGCTGCCGCCGCGTGCCGCGCTAAAGCCCGCGCTCGCCTGGGCGGAGGGCAAGGTGGAATGGGTGGCGGAGCAGCGCGCGCGGCTGCCGCCCGCGCAGCCGATCGTGCCGGGCATGACGATGACGGTGGCGGACGCGCCGATCCGGCTCGACTGGCAGGACGGCGCGCGCCGCACCTTGTTGCGTGACGGCGACCGGCTCTGCGCGCAGGGGCCGGTGGAGACGCTGCCGCGACGCGTCCATGCGTGGCTCGCCCGGATCGCGCTCGACCTGCTAACGCGCGAAACCGCCGAATATGCGGCCAAGGCGGGCGTCACCGTAGCGAAGGTCGCGGTGGGCGATGCGCGCGGGCGGTGGGGCAGTTGCGCGTCGAGCGGCACGATCCGCTATAGCTGGCGGCTGATCCTGGCGCCCGGCTGGGTCCGCCGCGCCACCGTCGCGCACGAGGTCGCGCACCGGGTACACATGAACCACGGCGCGGCGTTCCACGCGCTCGTCGCCGATCTCTATGGCGAGGATCCGACGCCTGCACGCGCATGGCTGCGCGCGCATGGCGCCGCGCTTCACGGGTTCGGCCGGTCGTCCTGAGGCGCCCGCTCGCGCGGGGCGGGCGGCGCGGTGCGGCGGGGATCGCGGCCGGTCACGCGGTCGATCCAGTCCTGGTTGAGCTCCTGGCGCGGCGGCGCGGAATCGGCATCGTCGCTGGGCGCCGGCGCGCGCGGGTCGGGTGCGGGGCCGTCGTCGGCGGGCTGGGCGGGTGCGGTCTGCACGGGGTTGCCGTCGGCATCCACTGCCATGCCGTTGTCGGGCTGGCCGAAATAGGCGTCTTCCTCGTTGCCGAGCTGCCATTCGGGCATCGTCACCTGAGTCTCGAACTGTTCGATCGGCCGGTTGGCGGTGGCGGGCTTCATGAAGGCGGCGAACGCGTGGGCGGGCGCGGTGCCGCCGTGTAACCCCGCGATCGGCCGGGCATCGTCGCGGCCCATCCAGACGCCGGTGGTCAGGCCGCTGGAGAATCCCAGGAACCAGCCGTCCTTGTTCGACGTGGTCGTGCCCGTCTTTCCCGCGACCGGGCGGCCGATCTGCGCCTGGCGGCCGGTGCCGGTGTTCACCGCGGTCTGCAGCAGGTCGGTCATCTCGGCGGCGACATAGGGCGCGACGAGCACATGGCTGCGATCCACTTCGTGCGTGTAGATCGTCTGGCCGTTCGCAGTCACGCGGGTGATGCCATAGGGCGTCACCGCGATCCCGTTCGACGCCACGCTGGCGAACGCGCGCGTCATGTCGATCAGCCGCACGTCCGAGGTGCCGAGTACCATCGAGGGATGCGTGTTGACGGGCGTGGTGATGCCGAACCGGCGCGCCATGTCGGCCACGGTCGAAAAGCCCACCTCCTGCCCGAGCTTCGCCGCGACGGTGTTGAGCGAATAGGCAAAGGCGGTGCGTAGCGAGACCGGGCCGCTATTGTGCCGCGAATCGTTGCGCGGACTCCACCCGTCGATCGTGACGGGTTCGTCGACGATCGTGTCGGCGGGCTTGTGCCCCGCCTCCAGCGCGGCGAGATAGACGAACAGCTTGAACGCCGATCCCGGCTGGCGGACGGCCTGAGTCGCGCGGTTGTAGATCGACGACACATAGTCGGTGCCGCCGACCATCGCGCGCACCGCGCCGTCGCGATCGAGGCTGACGAGCGCGCCCTGCGCGCCAGCGGGCACGTTCTGCTGGACGGCGGCATCGCCCATCCGCTGCATCGCAGGGTCGAGCGTCGTCCACACCTCCAGCGGCGCGGTCGTTTCATCGATCAGCGTGTCGAGCTGCGGCAGCGCCCAATCGGTGAAATAGCGCACGCTGTTCTGCTTGGCCTCGGGCGCGAGCTTCAGGCCCTGCGGATCGGCGGCCTCTGCCTCGCTCGCGCTGATATAGCCGTTGCGCTCCATCTGCGCGATCACGACGCCCGCGCGGCCGACCGCCGCGGTAGCATCCGCAGTGGGCGAATAATTGGAGGGCGCCTTCACCAGCCCGGCGATCACCGCGGCCTCGGCCAGGCTTAGCTGGTCGGCGCCATGGCCGAAGAATTTGCGGCTCGCGGCGTCGATGCCGTACGCGCCGCCGCCATAATAGACCTTGTTCAGATAGAGTTCGAGGATCTGGTCCTTGCTGAACTTGCGTTCGAGCGCGAGCGCCAGGATCCATTCGCGGAACTTGCGGCCGAACTTCTTCTGGCTGGAGAGGAACACGTTGCGCGCGAGCTGCTGCGTGATCGTCGAGCCGCCCTGCACCCAATGGCCGCGCTGGAACCGCACCTCGACCGAACGGGCCACGCCGATCGGATCGACGCCGATATGCGAACGGAAGCGGCGATCCTCGACCGCCACCGTCGCGTCGCGCATCACCTGCGGGATCCGGTCATAGGGAATCCACTCGCCGAAGCTCGGGCCGAGCGACACGAGCACGCTGCCATCGGCGGCATGGACGCGGATCATCTGGCCGTTGGGCGAGGATTTCAGCTCGTCGAAGCTCGGCAATTGCTCGCGCGCGACATACACCGCGATGGCGAGGCCGATCGCGGCCATGACCGCCAGACCGACAACGACCTGCACCAGCCGGACGAAGCGGCGGCGCCAGGGGGAACGAGGGGTACGCGCACGGGCCATTTGCCATGCGCGGTTACGCGTTAAGCGCGGCGCCTACAAGCGGTCACGCAGTGGCGGTGCCCGGCGCCCGCGCGCGAAATTCGAGCGCGATCGAATTCATGCAATAGCGAAGCCCGGTAGGCGGCGGCCCGTCGGGAAAGACATGGCCGAGATGGCTGTCGCAGCGCGCGCAGCGCGTTTCGGTGCGAGTCATGCCGTGGCTGGTGTCGCTATGGTCGCTCACCGCATCGGGGCGGATCGGCCGGGTGAAGCTCGGCCAGCCCGAGCCCGAATCGAACTTGTCCGCGCTCTCGAACAGATCGTTCGCGCAGGCCGCACACCGATAGAGGCCGGGCAGCTTGTTGTCGGTCAGCACGCCGGCGAAGGCCCGCTCCGTGCCCGCCTCGCGCAGCACATGATATTGGGCGGGCGTCAGTTTCCTGCGCCACTCGGCTTCAGAGAGATTGAGCTGGTCCATGACGCCCATGTTCGTGCGTGGGCCGGATCGGGTCAAGCCGCTACGGCGCGATCCGGGTCAGCTTTGCCATGATCTGGATCAGGTCCGGCCCCGCCAGGCCCGTCGCCAGCGGCGCGAACCGGCTTTCCATGACGCGGCGGACGAGGCCGGCCACGCCGATCGGCCGCGCGAGCCGCCGCGCAAACCCATGTTGCCACGCCGCCGCCCCGGCGGCCCCGCCGTCGCGATAGGCGGCGGCGGCGGCGATGCCGCTGGCGATCGCGATCCCCATGCCCTCGCCCGCGAGCGACGGGATCACCCCCGCCTGATCGCCCAGCCGGAACAGCCCCGCCGAGCCGCCGCGTTCGCGCCAACCATAGGGGACGTTGGCGATCGCATCGATCCGCGCGCCATCGTCCGCGAACGCGATCCGCTCGCCCAGCGCGGGATGCGCGCGCGAGAGTTCGGCGAGCAGCCCCCGCGGATCGCCCGCCGCGCGCAACCGCGAGCGGTGGACGGCCATGCACAGATTGGCGGCGCCATCCTCCTGAAGCGCGATGCCGGCATAGCCGCGGTCGAACAGGTGAAGCTCGACCGCATCGCCCACCATCCGTGCCAGGGCCGGATGCGGCGCGAGCCGGATGCGTAGCCCGAGCGTGGGATCGTCGCCGCGCGCCGTCTCGGGGCGGGCCAGCCCGCGGACATCGTGTTTGCCGCTGGCGAGGAACAGCGCGTCGGCGGCGATCGTGGCGCCGTCCGCGGTGCGCGTGCCATCGGCGTCGATCGCGCGCACCTCCACGCCGCGTTCCACTGCCGCCCCCTCGGCGACGGCGGCGGCGAGCATCACGGTATCGAGGCGGCGGCGCGACACCGAGAGCCCGGGTTGCGGCAGCGCGGCTTCGCGGACGCGCGATCCGGCGAACAGCCGCACCCGGCCGACGCGCACCGGGTTGAGTGTATCGGCCGCGATCCCGAGCCGTTCGAGCGATTCCAGCGTCCGCCAACTGAGAAAGCCGCCGCACAGCGCATCGCCCGTCTCGCGCGCCCGCTCGACGAGCAGATGCGGCAGGCGCGCGCGCGCCAGGCCGATCGCGGTCGCCGCGCCCGCGGGCCCGCCGCCGACGATCAGCGCCGGCGTTCGACGCACAGCCGGAACGGAAAGGCGCGGAACACGCGGGCGTCGGCAATCCCCGCCTCGGCTAGGATCGGCGCCCATTCGGCGGGCCGATAGGAGCGCGCGATCGACAGCGTGCCGTCGTGGCGGACGATCGGGTGCCAGCGCGCGAGCGTCGCCAGCAGGGGAAAGCCGCGATGCGCGAAGCCATGGCGGTGGAGATCGTTGACGAACCATCCGGCCGTCGCATGCGCCTCCATGAAGCGGAGGAACGCGACGAGCTGCGCATGGCTCATATGATGCGCGACGAGGCTGCTGACGATCGCATCCCAACGCTCGCCGCCCAGCGCGGCATAATCGCCGGTCAGGTAGCGGATCGGCAGATCGGCCGGGGTATGCGCGCGCGCCGCGGCCTCGCTGCGCGGATTGAGGTCGATGCCGACCAGCTCCGCCGCGATCCCGCGCCGCTGCGCCCAATGCGCGATCCGCCGCAGCATGTCGCCGTCGCCAAACCCCACGTCCAGCAGGCGCAGCCGCTTCGTCCGGATCGCGCGCGCCAGGAACGCGAGCGTCGGCCGCGCGGCCAGCGTCGCACGGTTCACCTTCGCCAGATCGCCGACCACCGCGGCATAGGTGCCGGCGTCGAGATCGTCGGCGTCCATCAGCTCTTCGGCCTCGGCCCGCACGCGCAGGCTCATGCGGCGCTCTGGAAGGCGAAGCCCTCGGCCGCGAGCCCGGGACCGAAGGCGAGCGCCACGCCGTTTTCCACGCGCGGCCCGGCCAGCAGCCGCTCGAGCACGAACATCAGCGTCGCCGACGACATGTTGCCGTTCGCCGCCAGCACCGCGCGCGAGTCGTCGAGCGCGTCGGGGGCCAGATGAAGCGCATTCTCCACCGCATCAAGGATCGAGCGCCCGCCGGCATGGACCGCCCAGCCGTCGATCGTCGCGGGTGCGCGGCCCCCCGTCGCGGCGGCGGCGAATTCCGGCTCGGCGAGTGCTTCGGCGATCCGGCCCGGCACCGCGCCCGAGAGGTGCATGGCGAAGCCGGTATCGGTGATCGCCCAGCGGATCAGCTCCGCCGAATCGGGCAGGGTGGTCGCGAACGGCGTGTCGAGCGCGAAGCCGGCGGGATCGGCGGTGACGAGCCCGGCCGCGGCGCCGTCGCCGAACTGGAGCATCGCCAGCAGCGGCTCGATCGCGTGCGCATCCTGGAGGTGGAGCGTCGACAACTCGACCGTCAGCACGAGAACGCGCGCATCCGGATCGGAGCGGACGATGTGCCGCGCGCTGCGCAGCGCGGCGACCGCGGCATAACAGCCCATGAAGCCGATCAGCAGCCGCTCGACCTGCGGGGGCAGGCCGATCGCCTGCGCCACGATCTGGTCGATCCCGGGCGCCACGAAACCCGTGCAGCTCGCGACCACGAGATGCGTGATCCCGTCGAGCGCGATACGGTCCGCAAGGGCGGCAATGGCGGCGATCGCCAGTCGCGGCGCTTCCTCGGCATAGATCGCCATGCGGCTGGCGGTGCCGGGCATGCCCTCGGCATAGAAGCCGCCCGGGCCGACGGGCGATCCCGCATCCCCGATTCGTGGCAGTACGGACCAGCGATGGCCGATCCCGGCGCGCGCCGCCATCCGGTCGAACAGCCGCAGCGTGTCCGGCGCGACCCGCGTGCGCGCCCAGCCGATGAAGGCGGCATGGATGTCGTGATCGGGCACCGCGCTGGCGACGGCATTGAGATAGGCGGTCACGAAATCCTTTCCGGTGCGAGATGCGCCAACGTTCGGGGAGCGGAGTTCGTGCCCTGAACGGTGCGGGTGGCCGGCTCTTTCTGGGCTGTGGTCACGCGTTATCCCTTATCGGAGTTACGGCCATGCCGATAATGCATATCCTTCTGGATGCGGTTTTGAGGAAAATACGGATTTCCAATTGCTTCGGCCATAGCCAGCGTCGGCGCATCGCGTTACGTTTGCATAGACGCACAAGGATACTGACCGGATAAATACCATTTCGGTGCGAAATCTTGGGCGAGGGGGCGAGCGAAAGGTGACGCTTTGGAACAGGAAGCGGTAGTCGCGCTTATCAAGGATCTGACGACCCGCCTGCACGCGGTCGCGGCGGAATTCAGCGGCCGGGCCGAGCAGGCCGTGGTCGTACGCGGATCCGATGAAGCTGGAGCGGCAAACATCGATCATCGCGCGCGGGCGGTACGTCTGCTCGACGAGCGCCGCGCCCGGCGCGATTTCCTGCCCGACGAACTGTTCCACGAACCGGCATGGGACATGCTGCTCGCGCTCTATGTCGCGCATGTCGATCGGCGGACGCTGAACGTGAAGACGCTCGTCGCCTGCGCGGATGCGCCCGTCACCACGTCGCAGCGGTGGATCGATCACCTTGCCAAGCTGAAGCTGCTCGATCGGGTAGCCGATCCGCTCGACCGGCGCCGGATCGAAGTGTCGCTGAGCGATACCGGCGTGGCGGCAGTCAGCCGCTATCTGGAGCATGCCGTCCGCTGAGCGCGCGCTATGCCGGCCTTGAGGTCCGCCGCTGATCCACGCCGATCGACATAATTCAAAATATTCGAACAAGATGGAACCGACGTCGCCCCGATGGGTTTGGCAGTCGTTCCAGGCAGCGATAATAAAACCACGGTGGTTCTTCAGTAGAACCACTTTCACTATCGTTGTCAAAACGATTTAAAAGTCTTTAATTAACAACGGTCAGCCATTTTTGTTTGCGACATCGAGTCGGAGGCAAAGATGGCGGCATCGCACAAGCATGGCAGGATGAGCGGAGGTGCCACGGCGCTTTCGGTCGCCATGGCCGTGCTTGCGGCTTCGCCCGCCTGGGCTACCGATGCGGGCAGCCGGATCACCAACATCGCCACGGCGCGCTACGGTTCGGCGGGCGCGATCCAGGCGGTCGACTCGAACAGCGTCGCGCTGATCGTCGCCGAACGGCTCGACGTCACGCTCGCGCGCGCCGCCACCGCTCCGCTGCCCCAGGGCGCCGGCACGCCAGTCGCCGTGCTGCTCGCGAATGGCGGCAACGGCCATGAGGCGTTCGCCATCCAGGTTTCCGGCGTTGCCGGCGGCGCGGCGACGGTCGCGATCGATCGCGACGGCGATGGCCGCTACGATCCTGCGGTCGATACGGCGCTGACCGGCGGCCACACTCCCGAGATCGCCCCCGGCGCCACGCTGGCGCTCGTCATCGTCGCCGATACCGGCGCGGTCGCGCCCGGCGGCGTGGTGACGATCGGCGCCGTGGCGCTCACCGGTTCGGGAACGCCCGGCACCGTCATCGCCGATCGCGGCGACGGCGGCGGCGACGCGGTGGTCGGCGTAACCGGCGCCGCGGCCACGCTCGCCATCCCCGTCGCCGCGGCCGCGCCGCCCACGCTCGTCAAGTCGCAGAGCGTGCTCGCCCCCGACGGCAGCAGCCGCCCGGTGCGCGGCGCGATCGTTACCTATGTGCTCGACGCCGGGTTCGCGGTGGCGGCCGACGATGCGCGGATCGACGATCCGGTGCCCGCCGGCACCCGTTATGTCGCGGGCTCGCTGCGCCTCGACGGCGTCGCGCTCGCCGATGCCGGGGACGGCAGCGCCGTCCATGTCGCGCTCGGCCCGGTGCCGCGCCCGGTCACCCGCCGCATCCAGTTTCAGGTTCAGATCCAATGAGGAGTTCATCCATGCCCGTGCATCCCCTGATCGCCCTTGCCGTCGCGACCCTGAGCGCCGCACCCGCGCTCGCCGGCCCGTTGCAGGTCACCAGCACCGTGCTGGTCGAGACGCGCACCGCCGCGGCGGACGGCACCACGCGGGTCGCGCTGGCCAAGCCCGCGCGCGTCGTGCCCGGCGACCGCGTCGTCTTCGTGCTCGGCTATCGCAACACCGGCCGCGAGCCGATCGCGAACCTGGTGCTCGCCAACCCGCTGCCGCCTGCGATCGCCTATCGCGCGCCGCGCGCCGGCTCGCCCGCCCCCGAACTGTCCGTCGACGGGCGCACCTACGGGACGCTCGCCGCCCTGACGGTCGCGCTGCCCGGCGGCGGCAGTCGCCCCGCCCGCCCCGACGACGTGACCGCGGTGCGCTGGCGGCTTTCCACCCCGCTCGCGGCCGGCGGGCAAGGCGAACTCGCCTTCCAGGCCGCGCTGAAGTGACCGTGTAACCCGCTCGCATAACAGGAGGATCCCATCATGACCGCAACCAGGCTCCGGTGCCTGCTGCTCGCCGGCAGTGCGCTGGCATGCGCCGGCACCGCGCATGCGCAATCCACGTCCGGCACCGCCGCCGGCACGCTCGTCAGCAACACCGCGCAGGCGAGTTTCACCGTCAACGGCACCGCGCAGACCGCAACGTCGAACACCGCGACCTTCGTGGTCGACCGCAAGGTGAACCTGACGGTCGTCGCGAGCCCCGCCACCAACACCCAGGTCAATCTGGGCCAGACCGGCGCGGTGCTGACGTTCAAGGTGACGAACAACACCAACGGCACGCAGGATTTCATCCTGTCGGCCGATCAGATCGTCTCGCTCGGCGTCCTTCCGGGCACCGACAATTTCGATGCGACGAACCTCAAGGTATTCGTCGATTCGAACGGCAACGGCACCTATGACCCAGGCACCGACACCGCCACGTTCATCGACGAACTGCCCGAGGACGGCACCGCGACCGTCTTCGTCGTCGGCGACATTCCCAATACGGCGGGCGAAAACCTCGCCTTCGTCTCGCTCCGCGCGACGGTGGCGACCGGCGGCACGTCGGGCACGCTGGGGGCAGCGCTGGTGCCGACCGACCTCAACATCCTGAACCAGGACAACACGGTCGATGTCGTCTTTGCCGACAATGATTCGGATGGCATCGGCCCGGATATCGCGCGCAACGGCCAGGCGCGGGCCTATCTCGCCTATGAAGTCGGCGTGCGCTCGGTGAACCTCACGGTCGTCAAGACCGCGCAGGTTCTCTCGGACGGCGTCAACGCGATCAATCCCAAGGCGCTGCCGGGTGCCGTCGTGCAATATTGCCTGACCGTCACCAACAGCACGTTGCTGGTGCCGGCCAACGGCGTCGCGCTGACCGACGTGATCCCCGCCAACACCAGCTATGTGCCCGGATCGATCACGGTTGGCGGCATCGGCGCTGGCGGCGCGTGCCTCGTCAGCGGCCTGCCGGTCGCCGACGATGGATCGACCACCGGCCTCTATGGCGGATCGTACAACACCAGCACCAAGACGGTGACGGCCACGATCCCGACGCTGGCCGGCGGCACGTCCGTCGCCGCCAGCTTCCGCGTGACGATCAACTAACACCCCCTTTCCCAAGAGGAACCGATCTTCCCGGCGCGCTCCCCCCCGCGCGCCGGGAAACCCTTCGCCATGCCCTTGTCCCATCGCCTCTTGCGCGCGCTCGCGCTGCTGCTCGGGCTCTGCTCCGCGTTTGCCGCGGCGGCCGATGCGCAGACGCATATCGAGAACACCGCCACGCTCACGGTGCGCAACGGCGCCGCCGAACAGCTGGTACGGTCGAACACCGTCGGCTTCGACGTGGCGATCGCCAAGCGCCCCACGGTGCTGAGCTTCCACCTGCCGCCCCCCGGCTATGCCTTTACCGGCATGGCGTGCGACACCGGCGGCAGCGTCCCGCAATTCACCCCCGCGCCGATCGATGCCGCCACCTATGCCGCCTCGCCGCTGGCCAAGGCGGTGGACATCTACACCGACATGATCCTGGTGCTCGACAATCAGGCCGGCAACCATGATCCGCTGACGCGCGAGACGGCGACGATCGCGGTTCAGGTCGGCACGATCCACACCACGCTGGTGCTGATCGAGACCGGGGCCGACACCGGCATCTTCGCCGGCGGCATCCCCGCGACCGCGACCGGCCGCTACCCCGCGCTCGATCCCTGCGAGATCCGCAACCAGCGCGGTGCCGCGATCACCCTGTCGTTCACCGAGGATGATTACAGCCTGGCCTCGACGATCCAGCTGCTGATCGATCCCGCCGGCCTGGTGTTCGATTCGGCCAACGGCCAGCTCGTCGACGGCGCGACCGTCACACTGCTCGACGCACAGGGCCAGCCCGCCAGCGTCTATGGCGACGACGGCGTCAGCCGCTATCCCTCCACCGTGGTCAGCGGCGCGAGCGTCACCGATGCGCGCGGCCGTATCTATCCCGCCGAGACCGGCCGTTACCGCTTCCCCCTCGTGCCGCCGGGCCAATATACGCTGAAGGTCGTACCGCCCGAAGGCTATGCCGCGCCGTCCAAGGTCGCGCACGCGACGCTCGCCGCGTTCAAGGATCCGTCCGGCCATCCCTTCGTGCTGAACGACGCGAGCTATGGCGGGTTGCTGACGCTCGAGACGCCCGATCCCTTTTATGCCGATATCCCGATCGATCGCAGCGGCGATGCGCCGCTGCTGCTGACCAAGACGGCGTCGGTGCGCGATGCCTCGCCCGGCGACGTGATCCAGTATCGCCTGCAACTCGCCAATCGCGGCAAATCGCCCTCCGGCGCGCTCCATATCGCGGACACGCTGCCAATCGGGCTGCATTATACGCGCGGATCCACGCGCGGCGGTGCGGAGCCCGGCGTCACCCCCAATGGCCGCGATCTCGATTTCGCGGTGCCCGCGCTCGCGCCCGGTGCATCGGTCGAGCTCCGCTATCTGGTGACGGTCGCGCCCGGCGCGCCGGTCGGCGAGGCGCGCAACCGCGCCCAGGTCTCGGGCGGCGCCAGCAACGAAGCGATCGCGTCGGTGCGGCTGGGGGCGCTGCTCTTCACCGACGCGATGACGCTGATCGGCCGCGTAACCGAGGGCGCGTGCGGCGATCCCGTCGATCACCGGCGCGGCGTGCCCGGCATCCGGCTGCTGCTGGAGGACGGCACCTTCACCGTCACCGATCGCGACGGCCTCTACCATTTCGAGGGCGTCCGCCCCGGTACGCACGTCGTCCAGCTCGACACGCAGAGCGTGCCTGCCACGCATGCGCCGGTCGCCTGCGACCGCGATACGCGCAGCGCCGGCAGCGCGATCGCGCGCTATGTCGAGGCCAGTGGCGGCCTGATGAAGCGGGTCGATTTCCAGCTCGCGCCCACCGGCAAGGCCGCCGCGGCGGTGCAGCCTCTGCCGATCGCCGTCGCAGACGACGCCGTGGCCGCGGGCAACCGCGACTGGCTGGCGGGGCAGACGCCTGGCACCGGCTGGCTGTTCCCGGGTGAGGATTACAACCCGCGCGCGCCGGTGCTGCGCGTCGCGATCAAGCACGCCCCCGATCAGCGGGTCGCGCTTACCGTCAACGGCGCCCAGGTCGATCCGCTGAGCTTCGATGCCACCGACACCGATGGCCACGGCGTCGCGGTGTCGAAATGGAGCGGCCTGCCGCTGCTGGCGGGCGACAACCGTCTGGTCGCGCGGGTGCTCGATTCGCGGGGGGCGACCGTCGCCACGCTCGAGCGCGGCGTGCATGTCTCGGGCGCGGGCCGCACCGCGGTGTTCGATCCCGCGCACAGCCGGCTTGTCGCCGACGGTCTCACCCGCCCGCTGATCGCGGTGCGCGTGACCGACAAGGCCGGGCGTCCGGTGCAGGCGGGCACGCTGGTGCCGTTCCGCGTCGATGCGCCCTACACCGCCGCGATCGAGGCCGCGCTGGAACAGGGCCGCCAGCTCGCCGGCCGCGAGCGCAGCGCCACCACCGCGCGCGTCGTGGGCGACGACGGACTGGCGTTCGTCGCGCTCCAGCCGACCACGCAGGCGGGCGCCGCGCACGTCACCGTGACGCTCACCGACGACAAAGTGGAGCGCAAGACCGAGATCCGCGCCTGGCTGGCGGCGAGCGCGCGCGACTGGACATTGGTCGGCTTCGGCAAGGGAACGCTCGGCTACAACGTGCTGCGCGCGCATGACGAGGCGCTGCCCCGCGCCGACCGCGACCGCGTCACTACAGATGGTCAGCTTGCGCTCTATGCCAAGGGTCGCGTGAAGGGATCGTGGCTGCTGACGATCGCCTATGACAGCAAGCGCGCCTATGATCCGACGCGCGGGCTGCTCGGTACGATCGATCCGAACCGCTATTACACCGTCTATGGCGATGGCGCGCTCCAGGGCTATGACGCGCCGACGCGCCGCAAGATCTATGTCCGTCTGGAACGCCGCGAGGCCTATGCGCTGTTCGGCGATTTCGAGACCGGCTTCACCGACACGCAGCTGCTGCGCTACGATCGCACGCTGAACGGCGTGAAGGCCGCCTATGAGGGCCGCCGGGTCCGCGCCACCGGTTTCGCCGCGCACACCGACCAGCGTTACGCGCGCGACGAGATCCAGGGCAGCGGCCTGTCCGGCCCCTATCGCCTGGCAGCGCGCGGCATCGTGCCCAACAGCGACAAGATCACGATCGAGGTGCGCGACCGTTTCCGTTCCGAGGTGATCGTCTCCAGCACAAGCCTCACGCGGCACATCGATTACGACATCGATCCCGACATGGGCACGATCCGCTTCCGCGAACCCGTGCTCGGCCGCGACGCCGCGCTCAACCCCGTCTTCATCGTCGTCGACTACGAGGTCGAGAGCGGCCAGTCCGCCAAGCTCGCCGCCGCCGCCCGCGTCGCGACGCGGCTGGCGGGCGACCGGGTCGAGCTGGGCCTGGGCGCGATCCGCGACGAGACGATCGGCCGCGCGACCGTGCTGGGCGCGGACGTAAAGGCGCACCTCACCCGGACGACCGAGATCCGCGCCGAATTCGCCGATGGCGGCAAGGGCGGGCTCGCCGCGGGCCATGCCTATCTGGCCGAGGTGGATCACCATGGCGGCCGGCTCGACATGCTCGGCTATGTCCGCCGGCAGGATAGCGGCTTCGGCGTCGGCCAGCAGAATTTCGTCGAGGCGGGCACGCGCAAGATCGGCTTCGACGCGCATTGGCGGTGGAGCAATGCGCTCAGCGTCACCGCGGTGGCGTGGAATCAGGCGCAACTGGTGGGCGATGGCCAGCGCACCGCGGGCGAGGCGCGGATCGACTGGCGGCACGGCACCGACACGCTGTTCGCCGGCGTGCAGATCGCCGAGGACCGCGCGCTGGACGGCAAGGACCGCGATTCGCGCCTGCTGACGCTCGGCGGCAGCCGCGCGCTGTTCGACGGCGCGCTGGTGGTGGGCGGCCAGACGCAGTTCGCGCCGGGCGGCGACAAGGACAGCGTCGATTTCCCCATCCGCCACCAGCTCACCGCCTCGTACCGCGTCACGCCCGGCATCCGGCTGATCGGCGGCTATGAGATCGCCGACGGCGCCGATTTCGTCGCGCACACCGCGCGGCTGGGCTTCGACGTCGCACCGTGGACGGGTGCCAAGCTGATGAGCACGCTCAACCAGCAGGCGGTCGGCGAGAACGGCCAGCGCACCTATGCCCAATATGGCCTGTCGCAATCCCTGCCGCTCGGGCGGCGCTGGACGATCGACGCCACGCTCGATGCGAGCAGCACGATCAGCGGCCATATCGATCCGGGTGCGCAGGTGAACGCCTTCCAGCCGGCCGCCTCGGGCGGGTTCGTCGGGCAGGATCAGACCAATGGCCGCTATGCCGCCGCGACGCTCGGCGCCACCTATCGCGCGGCGCGCTGGTCGTGGAACGGCCGGCTCGAGCATCGCAGCTCGGATGCCAATGATCGCTGGGGGATCACCACCAACATGTTGCGCACGCTGGGCGAGGGGCGCACGCTCGCCTCCAGCATCAAGGCCTATACGCTGCGCGACGCGGCGGGCGCGCAGGGCACCTATGCCTCGGCCGACATCGCGCTGGCGCTGCGCCCGCTCGACAGCCGCTGGTCGCTGCTGGAACGGCTCGAACTGCGCCACGAACGCGCCGATGCGGGGCTGACCGACACCAATCTGCTGGGCGTGAGCGCCGGCGGCGTGGGCGATCAGGTGACGACGCGCGCGATCAACAATCTCGCGATCGATTATCGCAGCGGCGCCGAAGGCGCGCGCCATGCGCTGGAGGTGACCGTCTATTATGGCGCCAAATATATCGCCGGGCGCTTCGCCGACGACGCCTATACCGGTTTCGTCGACGTGACCGGGTTCGAACTGCGCCGCGACATCGGCCGCCGCTTCGACCTAGGTGTCGCCGGCTCGGTTCAGCATGGCTGGAGCGCGGGCGCCTTTTCCTTCAGCGGCGGCCCCTCGGCGGGGGTGTCGCCGGCGCCTAATGTCTGGATCAGCGCGGGCTATAACGTCGCGGGCTATCGCGACCGCGATTTCGAGGCGGATCGCTACACCCGGGCGGGCCCCTATGTGACGATGCGGCTGAAGTTCGATCAGGCCAGCCTCGGCCATGCCGCGCGGGCGTTGACGGGGCGCGGCTCGTGAAGCGCCTCCTGGCGCCTTTGCTCGCCGCCTTCGCCGCAGCCGTTGCGCCGGCCGCACCGCTCACGCTCGTCAAGTCGAGCAGCGTCGTCGCCGATTCGGTCAGCACCGCCAATCCCAAGGCGCTGCCGGGGGCGACGGTGGATTACGCGCTGATGGTCACCAATCCGGTCGCCAACGGAATCGCGCCCGTGGGGTCGATCGCAATCACCGAGACGATCCCCGCCACGGTGAAGCTGCGGATCGCCGATTATGGCGCGAGCGGCAGCGGCCCGGTGGAATTCGGGGACGGCAGCCTGCTCGGCACCGGCTTGCTCGCGACGGGGCTTGCCTATCGCTTCACGTCGCTGGCCAGCGCGAGCGACGGGCTGGAATTCTCTGACGGATCGAGCTGGGCCTATGTTCCCGTGGCCGACGCCGCGGGTTGCGATGCCCATGTGCGCGCGATCCGCGTGACGATGACAGGCACCCATGCCGCCGGCACCAGCTTTCGACTTCGCTACCGCGTACAGGTGAACTGACGATGCTTCTCCCTCTGCCTTCGCTTTCCGCCCCGCACCGAATCACCGACCGCGCCGATCTGGAGCGGCTCGCCGTGGAATTTGCCGCGATGACTCCCGGCGCGGCCGAGGAACTGATCGATTCGCTCGCCGCGCAGGCGATCGCGCGCTGGCGGCTGGACGACGCAACCATGTGGCAACGCGTGAAATTTCGCGCGCGCATGATCCGGGCGACGGCGCGGTCGCTTCCGGGTGAGCCGGCGCGGGCGCGACCGGCGCCGGCGGCGAGGGAAAATTAACCTGGATCGGGTACATGGGAATGATGGTCGGGATCGATGATGCGAACGCCGACGACGGCAATGCCGTACGGTCGGATCAGCGCCGCGAGGGCAAGCGCCACGCGCTGGTGCTGCTGGTCGGCAAGGTGATGCAGCGCGGCGAGATCTCCGCCTGCCTCGTCCACGACATCTCGCCGACCGGGCTGATGGCGCGCTTCACCGCCATGCCCGCGGTCGGCGACCGGATCGACGTCGAGGTGCGTGGCCTGCCGCCGATCGCCGCCACCGTCCGCTGGGTACGCGGACCAAAGGCCGGCTGCGAATTCGACGAACGGCAGGACGTCGATGCGGTGTTCCGGATCAAGCGCGACGACGGGCTGGTGGCGCGCACGCCGCGCTTTCCCCTGGTCACCGCGGCGTCGCTGCGGTTGGGGGGCGAGCGGCTCAAGGCGCATGTGCTCGATATTTCGCCCGGCGGCGTGAAGCTGGAAAGCGCAGCGCCCGTCCAGCGCGGCCAGGCCGGGCAGGTGACGCTCACCGACAGCGCGACCGCGTTGTTCGGCACGGTGTGCTGGGCCTATGACGGGCGCTTCGGCTTCCGCTTCGTGGCGCCGCTGCCGCTCGCCTCGCTCGCGCAGATCCTGGATGGATCGGGCGGCTGAGCCCCGGCTTTGCAGATGGGTGGTGCGGTCGAGAAGACTCGAACTTCCACGTCCTTTCGGACACAACGACCTCAACGTTGCGCGTCTACCAATTCCGCCACGACCGCACATGAACTCTGCCGGACCGGGCCGGCAGCAGGTAGGCGAGCGCCCCTAGCAGGGTGAAACCGGCGCTGCAACGCCCTTTCGTCGTCGGCGCCTCAGCGGCGCGTCTCGCCCGCGAAGCTCAGTTCCAGCCGCTTCGAATTTGAGGGCACGTCGAGCTTGGCCGAATTGAAGTCGATCGCGCCACCGGGCGCCAGCGTGCGCTGCTGCGGGGCGATCGTCCAGCTATACACCATCCGGCCCTGCGCATCGCGCAGCTCGGCGCGGATATCGGGCACCCGCTGGCGGCTGGCGGAGGGGTTGGTCACCTGGCCGCTCACCGCGAACAGCTCGGATCCGTTCTCCAACTGGCGGCGCTCGATCGGATTGTCCTTCAGGCGCAGCGCGGTTTCCTCGCTGCCGATGCCGAGCTTGCCGGCCAGGCCCGGCGTGCCCGAGAGCAGGATCGCGGCGACCGCGGCCAGCATCAGTAGCGCGCCGATCGTCGCGGCGATCGTCCACCGCCGCGTCATGTTGGCGCTGGCGCGGAACGGCGGTCGATGCGCGAAGGCATTGTAATCGGGGACGATCACCTCGGGCGCGGATGCGAACGCCGGCATCGCGATCGGCGAAGACGGGGGCGTGGCGGCGGACGGGAATGCGGGCGCCGCGACGGGCGAGGCGGCCGACGGCGCCGAGATGGGCGACGCGCCCGCGAATACCGGCTCCCCGCCCACCGGCGGCAGCGGCATCGCCGGCGGCTGGGGGCGCTCGGGCAGCGGCGCCGCCGGCTGGAACCAGCTGTGGCGGCAATTGGCGCAGCGCACCGTGCGTCCATCGACGCCGATCGCGCTGTCGGGCACCAGATAACGGGTGCTGCACTCGGGACATTCCAGAATCATGCGGACGCTTCACTCGAGGCCCACGGACGCGTGGCCTTCCCCCGGTCGGGAGCTTGCCACGCCGCGCGCGCGGCTGGCAAGCTTGAAGCGGCGCGGGCGGCGTGCGAAGGCGAATGGATCTTCTTGAGGCTCCGGCAGAAAGCGGCAAGCGGCTCCCGTCATGGCGAACATCGTCCAGTTCGAGAATGTCGGGTTGCGCTACGGCACGGGCCAGGAGACGCTGTCCGACATCAGCTTCACGCTCGGCAGCGGCGCCTTTTATTTCCTCACCGGCGCCAGCGGCGCGGGCAAGACCTCGCTGCTGAAGCTGCTCTATCTGGCGCAGCGCCCCAGCCGCGGCGTGATCCGGCTGTTCGGCGAGGATGCGGTGCTGCTCTCGCGCGGCCGGCTGCCGGGGTTTCGCCGGCGGATCGGCGTGGTGTTCCAGGATTTTCGGCTCGTGCCGCACCTGTCCGCGCACGACAATATCGCGCTTCCGCTGCGCGTGGCGGGCGTGCCCGAGGCGGACATCGTCCAGCCGGTGCGCGAGATGCTGGCTTGGGTGGGGCTATCGGCCCGCGCCGACGCGCTGCCGTCCACGCTGTCCGGCGGCGAGCAGCAGCGCGTCGCGATCGCACGCGCGGTGATCGGCCGGCCTGAGATCCTGGTCGCCGACGAACCGACCGGCAATGTCGATCCCGACATGGCCGAGCGCCTGCTCCACCTGTTCGATTCGCTCAACCGGCTCGGCACCACCGTGGTGGTGGCGACGCATGATTTCCAGTTGCTCAGCCGCATCCCCGGCGCGCAGATGATGCGGCTGGACGGCGGCCGGCTGCTCGATCCGACCGGCGCGCTGCGCTATCCGCCGCCGCCGCGCGACCGATGAGGGCGTGGCGATGAACCGGGGCCACCGCGAACGCCGGGTGCTCGACACCGCGGGCGATTTTCGCGCGATGACGGGGGTGATGGCGATCATGCTGTTCCTCACTTTGCTCGCCGCCGCCATGGGGCTCGCCACCGCGGGCGCGTCGCGGCTGCTCGATCGGCAATTGGCCGGGCGGCTGACGGTGCAGGTGGTGGATGGTGATTCGATGCGACGCGACGTGACCGCGGCGCGCGCGGCGGCGATCCTGCGGCAGGTGGCCGGCGTCACCCGCGTGCAGCCGGTCGATCATGCCGCACTCGCCCGGCTGCTGGCGCCGTGGCTCGGCAGCGACGGCGCGGACCCTGAATTGCCCGTGCCCGCGATGATCGACGTCGATCTGGCCGCGGGCGGCGATCCCGGCCGCGTCCGCGCCGCGCTCGCGCCGCTGGCGGGGGTGCGCGTCGATGCGCATGAAAGCTGGATGAGCCCCGTTAGCGGCGTGCTCCACACCATGGTGCTGCTCGCCATCGCGCTGGTGGCGCTGATGACGGCGGCCACGGCGGCGGTGATCGTGCTGGCCGCGCGCGCGGGGCTCGAGACTCACCGCGCGACGATCGAGGTGATGCACATGCTGGGCTCGACGGACGTGCAGGTCGCGCGGCTGTTCCAGCGCCGGCTCGCGCGCGACGCCGCGATCGGCGGCGCGATCGGCGGGATCGCGGCGGTGGCGGTGATCCTGCTGGTGGGCACGCGGCTGGCCGCGCTCGGATCGGAGCTGCTGGGCAGCGTGACGCTCGCGACCGGCGACTGGGTGGTGCTCGCGCTGCTGCCGCCGGCCTATGTGCTGCTGGCGACGATCGTCGCGCGAGTGGCGGTCGTCACGCGTCTGCGGCGCACGCTGTGATCGTGCGCGCGCTCTCGGTGCTGGGCATCCTCTGGGCGCTGGGCTTCGCGGTCTTCATGCTCACGCTCCCCGGGCCGCTGGACGAGGGGACGACCGACGGCATCGTGGTGCCGACGGGCGGGGCGGGGCGGATCGATCGCGGGCTGGCGCTGCTGCGCGATCACCGGGCGAAGCGGATGCTCGTTACCGGGGTAGGCGCCGGGGTGCGCCCGCGCGATCTGGCGCGCGAATATCGCGCTTCGCCCGCGCTCTTCGCCTGCTGCATCGATCTGGGGCGCGAGGCGGTCGACACGCGGTCCAACGCCGAGGAGACGACGCGCTGGATGCTGGAACACCATTATCGCACGATCCGGCTCGTCACCTCGGACTGGCATGTCGCGCGCGCGACGATGGAATTGCGCGCCGCCGCGCCGCGCGGCACCGTGGTGCTGGGCGACGGCGTGCCGAGCAACCCGCGGCTGATGACGACGATCAACGAATATGACAAATTGCTGCTGCGCCGCGTGGCGCTCTGGTCGGGGATGGGATCGTGATCGCCTGGATCCGCACTTTGGTGTTCCGCACGATCTTCTATGGCCTGTCGGTGCCGATCGTGGCGACGGTGCCGGTCAGCGCACTCTTCGGGCAAAAGGCGGTGATCGCGCACGCCACGGTGTGGACGCGGTTCCACGCCTGGGCGACGCGCGTGCTGCTCGGCATCCATGTCCGGATCGAGGGCGTGTTGCCCGAGGGGCCGGCGCTTTATGCCGCCAAGCACCAGGCGATGTTCGAGACGATGGAGTTGCAGCGCATGCTCGACGGCCCCGCCATGGCGCTGAAGCAGGAGCTGGCGGACATTCCGGTCTGGGGCTGGGCGACGCGGCGCTACGGCGCGCTGGTGGTCGATCGCGACGCCTCGTCCACCGCGCTGCGCAAGATGATGCGCGAGGCGGCGCTGGCGAAAGGGCAGGGGCGATCGATCCTGATCTTCCCCGAAGGCACGCGCGTGCTGCCCGGCGAACAGCCGCCGCTGAAATCGGGCTTTGCCGGCCTCTATCGCCTGCTCGCGCTGCCAACGGTGCCGGTCGCGTGCGACAGCGGCGTGCTGTGGCCCAAGAAGGGCGCAAAGCGGGCAGGCACGATCACCTTCCGCTTCGGCGAGGTCATCCCGCCGGGTCTGAGCCGAGAGGAGATCGAGGCGCGGGTGCACGCCGCGATGAACGCGCTGGACCGGCCGTAGTCGGACGCTCTGAAAAGCAGGTATTCACGCGGAGGCGCGGAGGAGGTCAGCACCCCCGGCGCCAGCGGCTTTCATCACTCGCGTATTGGATAGGCCGCGCTGCCGCGCGGAAACCATCTCTGCGCCTCCGCGCCTCCGCGTGAATCCTGCGCGTCGTCATCGAACGCCAACCCGTCTACCCGTGGGTGCGCCCGAAATCGGGGGCGGCGTCGTCCTGGCCTTGCTCGACGATCGATCGCCGCACCGCGCGGGTGCGGGTGAACAGGTCGAACAGCTCGTCGCCCTTGCCCCAGCGGATCGCGCGTTGCAGCTGGCTCAGATCCTCGCTGAAACGCTGGAGCATTTCCAGCACCGCCTCGCGGTTGGTGAGGAACACGTCGCGCCACATCGTCGGGTCCGAGGCGGCGATGCGCGTGAAGTCGCGAAACCCGCCCGCCGAATATTTGATGACCTCCGACTGCGTCACCGCCTCCAGGTCGCTCGCAGTGCCGACGATCGTATAGGCGATCAGGTGCGGCAAGTGGCTGGTGATCGCGAGCACGCGGTCGTGATGCTCGGGCGTCATCGTCTCCACCTCCGCGCCCAGCCGTTCCCAGAACGCGCGCACACGCTCGACTGCGCCCTCGGGCGCGTCGGGGGTGGGGGTGACGATGCACCAGCGGCCCTGGAACAGGCTGGCGAACCCCGCCTCGGGCCCGCTGCGCTCGGTGCCCGCCACCGGGTGTGCGGGCACAATCACCGCACCCGGAAGCGCCTCGTGCAGCGCGCGCGCCACCTCCGCCTTGCAGCTGCCGACGTCGCTGACGATCGCCTCGGCCGGCAGATCGTCGGCGAACGCCGCCGCCAGCGCGCCCATCGCACCGACCGGCACGCACAGGATGACGAGATCGGCATCGATCACCGCCGCGCCCGCGCTCTCCGCGATGTCGTCGCAGAGCTGCAGCCGGTCGGCGGTCGCGCGTACGTCGGGATCGGCGTCATGGCCGGTGAGCCGCACCGTCGGCATGCGCGCACGCACGCTGCGCGCGATCGACGATCCGATCAGCCCGAGTCCCAGGATGGACACGCGGGCGAAGGGCAGCATCAGCCCGCCCGCTCGACCAGCCGGCGCAAGGCATCCGTCACGCCGCGCGTCTCCGCCTCGGTGCCGATCGAGATGCGCAGCGCCTGGGGCAGGCCCTGATTGGGCAACCAGCGCACGATGTAACCCGCGTCCATCAGCCCGTGATAGGCCGCCTCCGCGGTCAACGCGCCCTCGAACAGCACGAGCACGAAATTGGCCTTGGACGGCACCGCGTGCAGGCCCATCGCGCCGATCTCGCCGGCGAACCAGTCGCGCCAGCGCGTGTTGTGCGCGCGCGTCGCCTCGACGAAGCCCGCATCGCCGATCGCGGCGATCGCGGCGGCCTGGCCGGCGGTCGTCACGTTGAACGGCGCGCGGATGCGGTGCATCGCGTCGATCACCTGCGTGGCCGCATAGCCCCAGCCGATCCGTTCGGCGGCAAGGCCGTGGATCTTGGAAAAGGTGCGCGTGACCAGCACGTTCGCTTCGGTCATCGCGAGCGCCAGCCCGGCATCGTCCTCCTCGGGCGTCAGATATTCGGCATAGGCCTGGTCGAGCACTAGCAGCACGTCTTTGCGCAGCCCCGCGTGCAGCCGCGCGATCTCGGCGCGCGGCGTGAACGTGCCGGTCGGGTTGTTCGGATTGGCGACGAACACGATGCGCGTGCGCGGTGTCACGGCGGCCAAAATCGCATCGACGTCGGTGGCGTAATCCGCGTCCGCCGCGATCACCGGCTCGGCGCCCACGCGCCGCGTCGCGATCTCGTAGACCGCAAAGCCATAGCGCACGAAGACCACCTCGTCGCCCGCGCCCGCATAGGCGCCCGCGGCCAGATGCAGGATCTCGTCCGATCCGGTGCCGTAGATCACGCGCGCGGGGTCGAGGCCGTACGCCCCCGCCAGCGCCTCGCGCATCGCGCCCGCGCCCGCATCGGGATAGCGTTCCAGCGTGCGGTCGGCGGCGTCGAACGCGGCCTTCGCGGCGGGGCTGGTGCCGAGCGGGTTCTCGTTGGACGAGAGCTTGGCGACGGTGCGGCCGTCGTCGGTGGTCGATCGGCCGGGAACATAGGGCGCGATGCCCAGGATCCAGGGCTTGGGGGCGGGGGCTGTCATGGCCGTGCCATAGCGGCGCGCGGCTTGCGTTGCAAAGCGCCGCGCCCTAGCCAGCCGGCATGTCCGACGATCCGCGCTTCGGCCTCTCGCGCCGCGTGACCCTGGCCCAGCCGCTGCGGCTCGACGGCGGCGGCGTCCTGCCCGCGGTCGACATCGCGTACGAGACCTATGGCACGCTCGATGCCGATGCCGCGAACGCCGTCCTGATCTGCCATGCGCTGACCGGTGACCAGCATGTCGCCTCGGCGCACCCGCGCACCGGCAAGCCCGGATGGTGGACGCGCATGGTGGGGCCGGGGCGGCCGATCGATCCGGCGCGCCATTTCGTGATCTGCGCCAACGTGCTCGGCAGTTGCATGGGGTCGTCCGGGCCGGCCAGCATCGATCCCGCGACGGGCGTGCCCTGGGGGATGCGCTTTCCCGTCATCACCATCCGCGACATGGTGCGCGCGCAGGCGATGCTGCTCGATCATCTGGGCGTGCGCGTGCTGGCGGCGGTGGTCGGCGGGTCGATGGGCGGCATGCAGGCGCTGTCCTGGGCGGCGAGCCAGCCCGATCGGCTGCGCGCCTGCGTCGTGATCGCCGCGACCGCGCGCCACACCGCGCAGAACATCGCCTTTCACGAGGTCGGGCGGCAGGCGATCATGGCCGATCCCGACTGGCGCGGCGGCGCCTATTACGCCGATGGCGAGCCACCCGCGGCGGGCCTCGCGGTCGCCCGGATGGCGGCGCACATCACCTATCTGTCGGAAGCCGGCCTCACCGAGAAATTCGGTCGCAAGCTGCAGGACCGCGAGGCCAAGAGCTTCGGCTTCGACGCCGATTTCCAGGTGGAAAGCTATCTGCGGCACCAGGGGATCAGCTTCGTCGATCGGTTCGACGCCAATTCCTATCTCTACATCACGCGGGCGATGGATTATTTCGATCTGGCCGAGGAGCATGGCGGGCTGCTCGCCAACGCCTTTCGCGCGTCGCGCGCGCGCTTCTGCCTCGTCAGCTTCGATACCGACTGGCTCTACCCCACCGCGCAATCCCGCACGATCGTCCACGCGCTGAACGCGGCGGGAGCGCCGACCAGCTTCGTCGAGCTGTCGAGCCCGTACGGCCACGACGCGTTCCTGCTCGAATCGCCCGAGCTCAACCGCGTCGTCGACGGTTTTCTGAGGGCATCGGCATGAGCGCCATCCTCCTGTCCGACGATCCCGCCCAGCTCGATATGGACCGGATCCATGCGTGGCTCGCCTCCAGCTACTGGTCGCCCGGGATCGCACGCGCCCTGGTGGAACGGGCGATCGCCGGTTCGCATCCGCTGGGTGCGTATCGAAATGGCGAACAGATCGGTTTCGCGCGGGTGATTACCGATCACGCGACCTTTGCCTGGATCGCCGACGTCTGGGTCGAGGAAACGGCGCGCGGGCAGGGGCTCGGGCGGGACATGGTGCGCTGGTTCGTCGACCATCCGCGCTTTGTCGGCGTTCGCCGCTTCGCCCTCGTCACGGCGGACGCGCACGGCGTGTATGAAGCGGTCGGCTTTCGTTCGCCGATCCGCCCGGAGCGTTTCATGGAGCGGCTCGATCCGGCGTTCATGGCCGCGCTGAAGGCCGCGCCATGAGCCTGCGCCCCGACCTGGCGGTGATCGCCGACCATGTCGCGCCGGGATCGCGCGTGCTCGATATCGGGTGCGGCGACGGCCAGTTGATGGCGGCGCTGCGCGACCGACGCGGCGTCGACGCGCGCGGGCTGGAGATCGATCCCGGCAACGTCGCCACCGCGGTCGCGCGCGGCCTGTCGGTGATCCAGGGCGACGCCGATATCGAGCTTGCCGCCTATCCCGATCGCAGCTTCGACTATGCGATCCTCAGCCAGACCCTCCAGACCGCCCGCGCGCCCGATATCGTGCTCGATCATCTGTTGCGGATCGGCGTGCGGGCGTTCGTCTCCTTCCCCAATTTCGCGCATTGGCGCGTTCGGCTGTCGCTGCTGTGGGGCGGGCGGATGCCGGTGACGCGGCTATTGCCCGAACGCTGGTACGACACGCCCAACATCCATCACGTGACGATCGACGATTTCCGCCATTTCCTGAACGGCCGCGGGATCGTGGTGGAGGGCGCCTGGTTCCTGTCGCGCGGCAAGCGGACCACCGCGGCGGGGGCCAATCTGATGGCGGAACATGCGGTGTTTCTGCTCAGCCGAAATGGTTGCGCGGAACTTGCGGCGCGTGCAAAGGTTCCAACGCGGACCCTTTAGGAAATGCCGTGAGCAAGACTGCCCTTATCGTCGAAGACGAGATCTTCGTCGCCCTCGATCTCGAACGCATCCTCACCGATGCGGGCTATGCGGTGGGCGGGATCGCGGCCGACCGGGCGAGCGCGCTCGAAGCCGCGCCGGGGTGCAGCTTCGCCTTTGTCGACGTCAATCTGCGCGACGGGCCGACGGGCCCCGCGATCGCGGAGGCCATCGCGCGCGATTATGGCATCAAAGTAGTCTTCGTGACCGCCAATCCCGCGCAGATCGGGCAGGGGGGCCAGGCATTGGGCTATATCCGCAAGCCGTTCAGCGAAGCCGATATCCTCGCCGCCGCCGCGCTGGCGGGCGAAGGCCAGGCACCCGGCACCGCGCTTCTACCGATCGGCGGCTGATCGCCGGCCCGGTCTCGCAGTGAGGGCAGCGGAACGGACGCGCGCTTCAGTTCCGCCGTAGCGCTTCGATCGGCACCAGGACAGTCATCGCCAGCCCCTCGGGCCGCCAGTCGCGCGTGACCGCCCCGCCCAGCTGACGGACAGCGCTCATTTCGATGAGTTGGCTGCCGAACCCATGTTGCTCGGGCGTTTCGAGGATGCGCGGGCCGCCCGTCTCGCGCCAGACGAGCCGCACCGTGTCGCCGCGCTGTTCGATCGAGACCGCGACGCGACCGCCCTCGATGGCCAGCGCGCCATATTTGGTCGCGTTGGTGGCGAGCTCGTGAAACAGGAGTGCGAGCGGCGTGGCGGATTGGTCGTCGATGGCGATGTCCGCGCCTTGCACCGTGAGATGGCGCCCATCCTCGGGCTGATAGGGCGCGAACAGCTCGTCGAGCAGGCCGATGAGGCTGTCCTGCCTAACGCTCGGCCGCGACCGCGCGCTGTGCGGCCGCACGAAGTCGTGCGCGCGGCCGAGCGCCGTGATCCGGTGGCGCAGATCGGTCGCGATCGGGGCGAATGCTGGGGTTCGCCGCGCGGCGAAGCTGATGAGCCCGGCCACCACCGCGAAGATGTTCTTGATCCGGTGGCTCAGCTCCTGGCTGATGACCTCGCGCTCTTCGAAGGCGAGCTTCTGTTCGTGGATGTCGGTGCACGTCCCGAACCATCGCACGATGGCGCCGCCCTCGTCGCGCATCGGCAGCGCCCGGCCGAGCACCCAGCGATAGGTGCCGTCGAAATGGCGCAGGCGGTATTCGATCGAATAGGGCTCGCCCGTCTCCAGGCTGTGGCGCCAGGTCGTCCAGGCGCGGTCCTGGTCGTCGGCGTGGAACATGCCGTTCCAGCCCTCGCCATCGGTGGTGCCGGGCGGCGCGCCGGTGAATTCGTACCAGCGCGCGTTGTAATAGTCGTGATAGCCGTCCGGCAGCGTCGACCAGACCATCTGCGGCATGGTGTCGGCCAGCGTGCGGAACTTCAGTTCGCTCGCCTCCAACGCGCGCGCGGCGGCCGCCTGATCGACCGTCCGCGCGATCGCGCCGCGGCGATCGTCGAGCCGCGCCATCACCAGGCTGGCGAGCATCGTCAGGCCCTCGCGCTGCAGCGGCGTCAGCCCCTCCGGGCGCGGCGTCGTGTCGAGCACGCACACGCTGCCCAGTGCCACGCCGTCCGACGTGACGAGCGGCATGCCCGCGTAGAAGCGCACCTGCGTCTCGCCGGTAACGAGGGGATTGTTCACGAAGCGCGGGTCGCGCGTGGCGTCGCGCACCTCCATCAGCCCGTCCTGGCCGATCGCGTGCGTGCAGAACGAGATGTCGCGCGGCGTGCCCGTCATGGCCAAGCCGGTGCGCGCAAGGAAAAGCTGCTCGGTCTCGCCCACCACCGTGACGAGCGCAACGGGCGCCTCGCACAGCCGCGACACGAAAGCAGTCACGTCGTCGAGGGCGCCCTCGTGGCGCACCGCTTCGACATCGTAAGCCGAAATTACGCGCGTGCGTTCGGCTTCCGACGAAGGATCGACGGCATCGGCCATGGTCAAGCGGGTCGTGGCCCGGGCCTAGAACGGCACGTCGTCGTCGAGATCGTCCGAGAAGCCGCCACCGCCGCCGCCTTGGCCGAACCCGCCACGCGAACCGCCGCCCGAGGAGGCGCCGCCACGACCGCCCGAAGGGCCGCCGCCGAAATCGTTGCCGCCGCCACCGCCGGCCCAGTCGTCACCGCCGCCGCGGCTCCCACCGCCGCCGCCGCCGCCGCCACCCTGGCCGCCATTCGGGCCGTCGAGCATCGTCAGCACGCTGTTGAAGCCCTGAAGCACGATCTCGGTGCTGTACTTGTCCTGGCCCTGCGCATCCTGCCATTTGCGGGTCTGCAGCGCGCCTTCGATATACACCTTCGATCCCTTGCGCAGGAACCGCTCGGCGACGTTGGCCAGCCCTTCGTTGAAGATCGCGACCGAATGCCATTCGGTCTTTTCCTTCCGCTCGCCGGACATCTTGTCCTTCCACGATTCGGACGTGGCGATGCGCAGATTGACGACCTTGCCGCCGTTCTGGAACGACTTGCTTTCGGGATCGCGGCCCAGATTGCCGACGATGATGACCTTGTTGACGCTGCCCGCCATATGACGCCCCTTCAGAAGCCGGCGAGCACCGCCAGCCAATATGTGATTCCGGCCATGATGTAGGCGGCAAAGAACAGATAGCCAACCATGAAGGCGGGCCATTTCCACCCGTTCGTCTCGCGCCGGGTCACCGCGATGGTCGATATGCATTGCGGCGCGAAGACGAACCACATCAGGAAGGCGAGCGCCGTCGGCAGGCTCCAATGGCCGCGCAGATCGGCGACCATCGCCTCACCCCCCGCATCGCTTTCGGGATGATCGACCGCATAGACCGTGCCGATCGCCGCCACCGCCACCTCGCGTGCCGCCATCGCCGGGATCAGCGCGAGCACGATATCGCGGTTGAAGCCGATCGGGCGGAAAGCGGGCTCGATCGCGTTGGCGATCCGCCCCGCCACCGAATAATTGACGCTCGACACCGGGCTGCCGATCGGCGGGCGGGGAAAGCTGAGCAGCGCCCACAGCACGATCGTCGTCGTCGCGATGATGGTGCCGGCGCGCTTCAGGAAGATCTCGGTGCGGCTCCACAATCCCAGCCCCACGTCGCGCAGCCGCGGCATCTGGTATTTGGGCATTTCCATCATGAAGCCCGACGACGCGCCCTTGGTCACGGTGTTGCGCAGGATCAGCGCCACCACGAACGCGCCGACCACGCCCATGACGTAGAGCGCGAGCATCACCAGCCCCTGCAGCCCGACGAGCGGCAGCACCTGCCGGTTCGGGATGAACGCGCCGATCACCAGCGTGTAGACGGGCAGGCGGGCGGAGCAGGTCATCAGCGGCGCGATCAGGATGGTGGTCAGCCGGTCCTTCTCGTCCTCGATAGTGCGCGTCGCCATGATGCCGGGCACCGCGCAGGCGAAGGAGGAGAGCAGCGGGATGAACGCCCGGCCCGACAGGCCCACCGCGGCCATCATCCGGTCCATGAGGAAGGCCGCGCGCACCATATAGCCGCTCGCCTCCAGCACCAGGATGAAGAGGAACAGGATCAGGATTTGCGGCAGGAACTTCACCACCGCGCCGATCCCGGCGATCACGCCGTCGGTGAGGAGCGAGCGCAGCACGGTGTTGGGCATGATGCCCTTGATCGCCTGCCCCACCGAATCGAACGCGGCGGCGATCGTATCGGCCGGTCCGGCACCCGCGGTGAACACCGCCTGGAACATCACGAACATGATCGCGACGAGCAGCAGCGGCCCGGCGACCGGATGAAGCGCCACCGCGTCGAACGCGTTCGTCCACCGGCGTACGGGCGATTCGGCCACGGTGGCGGCGCGCGCGATGACGCGGGCGCGGCGTTGCAGCGTCACGATATCCTGCTGCACGCTGCCGTCGGAGGCGCGCAGCCGCGCCGGCCCGGCGCCGACCATGCCGCCCAGCTTTGCCTTCAGCTCGTCGATCCCGCGCCGCCGGACGGCGACGGTGGGGACGACCGGCACGCCCAGCTCGCGCGCGAGCAGCGCGGCGTCGAGCGTCAGCCCGTCGCGTTCGGCCAGATCGACCATGTTGAGCGCGACGACGATCGGCAGCCCGAGCGCGATGAGCTGGAGCGTGAAGCGCAGGTGATTGTCGAGATTGGCGGCGTCGACCACCACGACGAGCGCATCGGGCAGCCGCTCGCCCGCCTGCGTGCCGGTCACGAAATCGCGCGTCACCCGCTCGTCGGGGGAGGAGGGATCGAGGCTGTAGGCGCCGGGCAGGTCGACCAGCTCGACCGGACGGCCATCCTCGAGGATCAGCCGTCCCGAATGCCGCTCGACGGTGACGCCGGGATAATTGCCCACCTTCTGCCGCGCGCCGGTCAGCGCGTTGAACAGCGCGCTTTTGCCGGCATTCGGATTGCCGACCAGCGCCACCAGGGGCGCGGCATGCATGTCAGTGGGCGAGGGGCGCGACGTGGATCGAGGCGGCGACCGCACGGCGCAGCGCAACCGTCATGCGGCCGATACGGCACGCGATCGGGCCCTGGCCAAGCGTGGCCCGGTGCAGCACCTCCACCCCGACGCCCTCGTCGAAGCCGAGTTCGCGCAGGCGGCGCGCTTCGGGCGCACCGAGGCGGGTCCATTCGATCGTCTCGACCGTCGCCTGGCACCGGCGCGGCAGAGTTTCGAGGCTGATGTGCGAGGCCATGAACTTCATATAGCGTTGATGCGAGTGAGTATCAATTGCTTTCCTTGGCCGTGGCCGGACGACCGCGAGGGGCTTCAGAAGTCGCTGCCGATCGTGAAGGCTGGCCCCGAACCGGGATGGGCCGCACCTGCCAGCCGTTGGCGCCAGTCGAGCGCCAGCCGCAGGTTGCGCCCGGCCACCGGCAGCGCGAGCCCGGCGGTGGGCCCGAGATCGAACCGCGCGGCGCCGCGTTGCGCGCTGCCCCAGGCGCCGAGGCCCAGATCGAGCTGGGCATGGCCGATCCGCGTGGTGGGGTGGGTGAGGCGCGCGGCGGTGTCGATGAACCCCTCCACCCCGTCGCGGGCGATCGCGCCCGCCTGGCCATAGGCCTCGATGCGGACGCCGGGCAGGATCTCGGCCGGGCCATAGCCACCGATCACTCCGATCGTCGGTCCTCCGCGCCCGCCGTCGAGCACGAAGCGCTGCTCCGCGATCAGGCGGAACGGCAACCGGGTCGGCTTCCATTCCAGTCCGATCGCGGCCTCCTTGCCCGTACCGCTCAGCGGCGTGGCGAGCCGCGCGGCGATCGCCACGCGCCGGCCATGGCCCAGCGCGTAGGTGAGCCGGACGCCGGCCTGCGAGGCGCCGAGCTGCCCGCCCGACACGGTGCCGCCCGCGCCGCCGCGCGCCAGCAGCCACGCGCTGCCGGCGAGCCTTCCCGGCCCCGCGGCGATCGGCGTCGGTCGAAGCGGCGCCGTCAGGATGCCGGGCATCGATCGTGGCGCGGCGACGGCAACCGGGCCTCCGGTCATGGCCGGCGACTCGGGCGGGCTCTCGGGTGGCGCCACTGGCGCCTCGGCGTGCGGCACGCGGGTGAGCGGAGCGACGTGCAAGAATGGCGTCGGGCGTGCGAACGCCACCGCTTCAGGCAGGAATATCTGCGCGACGAGCGGCGGCGCCAACGCGCGCATCAGCGGCGCCAGGGGTTCCGCGCCCGGCACGAGCATCGCCGCGCGCAAGCCCACCCAACCGACGATCGTGACAGCGAGGAAGCGAAGCGGTCGCCCGTCTCTCACCGACCCTCTGCGACCAGTTCTGCGGGAAAGGCGTGGACCGTCTTGTCCCACACGGTCGGCGCGCCTCGCAGCATCGCCACATAGCGGAACAGCGCGCGCCGCGCCGCCAGCAGCGCGATATAGTTGCCGACGACGAAGCGCGGTGCCGCCCAGAGCGCCTCCCGCCAGCCATAGGCGGCGCCGGTGAACGCCATCCGCGATCCGATCCGCCAGATCAGCAACGCCGTGTTGACCGCGATCAGCCAGGACGGATGCATCGCCACCCCGGGCTCGCCGAGCCCCCAGCGCAGCGCGCCGTCCGCGCCCCAGCAGACCAGCGCGCCATAGGCGATCGCGAGCACCAGCATCGCGAGCGGCGCGCGCCGGTCGCGCATTCGCATCCAGTGATCGCCGATCGCCGCCGCGCGCGACCAGCCCGTCCGGTCCCATCCCGCGAGCGCGATCCCGGTCAGCCACCGCGCCTTCTGGCGAACCGCGGCATCGATCGTGGCGGGGAAGAAGGCACGCACCGCGACGAGCGCGCCATCCTCGTCGCGAACCCTGGCGAACGTCGCCCGGCCGCCCAGTTCGGCGATGCGCAGGCCGAGTTCGTAATCTTCGGTCAGACTGTCCGCATCGAAGGGATCGCCGCTGCGCTGGCCCGCAATCGACTCCAGCATCGGCACCGAAATGGCGCAGCCCGTGCCCGCGAGCGGCATGCCCGCACCGAGCGCGGTGCGGACGACGATCGTCTTGGCATGCGCTTCGGAAAATTCATCGGCATAATGGCCCGACACGAGCGGCGACCCCCGGGCGACGAGCGGCAGCACCGGAATCTGCACCACCGCATGCGTCCGCAGCAGCGCGTCGAACACGCGCAGCTCGCCGCCATGCACCAGATCTTCGGCGTCGTGCAGCACGATCGCATCGGTGGGGCGGCCCCGCGCTGCATCCTCGCGCTGCATCGCGTGCCACACGGTGTTGAGGCAATCCGCCTTCGTGGTGGGACCGTCGCGCGTGCCGATCACCAGCCGGATGCGCGGATCGCGCGTGGCGACCGCCGCGGCGGCGTCGATTGTCGCGCGGTCGTTGGGATAGACGCCCACATAGATCCGGTAATCGTCATGGTCGAACCGGGCGACCGCGTTGGCGAGCATCGCGCCGATCACCGCCGATTCGTCCCACGCGCCGACGAAAACGGCCAGACGCAGCCGCGCGGGCGAGATCGGGAGCGTCGCAAGCGTCGGCCGCGCCGCTGGGCCGCGACACAGCCGCTGCACGATGAAGATCAGATCCACGACGAGATCGTCGATCCCGCCGAGCAACAGCCCGACACCGGCGCACAGCATCGTCTCATGCGTGATGAAATCCATCACGCGAATCGGCTGGAACATCCCGCTGCCCCCAACGTGGAGGCCAAAGGCTAGATCGGAACCATTATGGAGCAATCGGAGATGGATCGAGAATGAGCGCTATCGCCAAGCGCGATCTTCGCCGACTTGCAAAAACTCTGCCGGATCAGCGTGATGAACCCGTCAGGGCGTGTCGCGACCGCCGCCGGCGCCGCCACCGGGATTGCCGGTGCCGCCCGCCGCGCCGACCGTGCCGATATTGCCGAACAGGTCCTCGAAGAAGCCGCGCTTCTTGCCGAGCGTCGGCGTCGTCTTGCCGTAGGGATGCACGGAGGCGACCTGTTCCAGTCCGCTGCGGCGGATCGTCTGCACGTTGCCGGCCGGATCGAACGTCAGCTGGATCGCGATCTGGTCGCGCGCATGCGGGTTGGTGAAGCCGTAGTTGCGGCTGTCGCGCGCGATATAATACCAGTCGCCGGCATCGAACTGCGCCGCGAAGGTCGGCTTGCCGAGCGTCGCCAACACCGATTGCCGGTTGTCGACGCCCGGCTGGACCGAATTGACGAGATCGGTATCGACGACATAGCCCTGGTGCGAGCGCAACTGGGTGCAGCCGGACGCGCCGATTCCCGCCATCAGCGCGATGGTCACCAGCCCGGTGCGGGCGGAACGAAGCTTCACTCGAAATCTCCCGGACGGGCTACGCGACACACGGGCGGCGATTGCATCGGCCGCCGATCGCCTCGATATGCGAGGAGCGCCGGGTGCACAAGCCGCGCGTGGCGTGACAGGGTTTCGGACGGGAGCGGCGGTTGGGCTGGTTGGGACGATTGCTGGGCGAACGCGGCGACGAGGCGCTTCTCGCCTACAATGCCGTGGTGCTGCGCGCCCGCGCGCCGCACTGGTATGTGGAAGGGCAGGTGCCCGATACGGTGGACGGCCGGTTCGACATGATCGCGGCCGTGCTCGCGATCCTGTTGATCCGGCTGGAGGCGACGCCCGACGGGGCCGAACCCGGTGCGCGGCTCGCCGAGCGCTTCGTTGACGACATGGACGGGCAGTTGCGCGAACTCGGCATCGGCGACGTGGTGGTCGGCAAGCATATCGGCCGGATGATGGCGATGCTGGGCGGCCGGCTCGGAGCATACCGCGACGGCCTCGCCGCGGGCGATCTCGGCCCCGCCTTGGTGCGCAACCTGTACCGCGGTGAGGCGCCCGACGCCGCCGCGCTGGCGCATGTCGCCGATTCGCTGACCGCCTGGTCCGTCGCGCTGGCGCCGATGCCCGTGGCCCTGCTCATGACCGGAGACCTGCCGTGACGCCCGAATTCAGCCGCCCCGAGCGTGTCGACACGATCGGCGAGGGCGAGCGCGTCGTCGCGATCGAGGCGCGCCCTGAGGAACGGGCCGCCCTCGCGCGCCGGTTCGGCCTGGTCGCGGTCGAGCGGCTCGAGGCGACCTATCGCGTGCGGCGCGAGGCGGCGGGGATCCTCGCCCGGGGGCAGGTGACCGCATCCGTGGTGCAGGCTTGTTCGGTCACCGACGAGCCGCTGACGGTCGGCGTGGACGAGGCGGTCGACTTGCGCTTCGTCGAATCGCTGGGCGACGCCGAAGAGGTGGAGCTGGACGAGACGGCGCTCGATACGATCCCGATCGAAGGCGGCGCGGTCGATCTGGGCGAAGCCGCCGCGGAGACGATGGCGCTGGCGCTCGACCCGTTCCCGCGCGGGCCCAATGCCGCCGCCGCGCTCCGGGCGGCGGGGGTCGTCAGCGAGGACGAGGTGGAGATGGGCCCGTTCGCGGGGCTGAAGGCGCGGCTCGAAGGGCGCTAGTGCGCGTCGGGCCCCAGCGTCGGATCGAGGTCGCGGGGCCGCACGAAGCGGGTGAGGCGGGCGCCGCGCGCCGCGACGCGCGCCCAGTCGTCCACGTCGAGCGTCATCTCGGCGAGCGTCGCGGTCGGGTATTTTTCCTCGACCGAGTCGCGCAGCGGTTCGGGGGCATCGGGCACCAACGTCAGCACGAGATCCTCAAGGCCCGGATTATGCCCGACGAGCAGCACGCGCGCGGCGTCGGCGGGCAGTTCGTGCACGATGTCGAGCAAGGTCGTCGCCGAGGCGAGATAGACCCGGCGGTCCCATGACGGTGCCGGCATGAGGCCGTAACCCCGCGCCACCTCGTCCAGCGTCTCGGTGACGCGCAGCGCGGGCGAGGCGACGACGTGATCGAATTCGAGGTTCGCGCCGCGCATATGGCGCCCGACCAGCGCCGCCGCGCGCTTGCCCTTGGCGTTCAGCGGCCGATCGAAATCGCGCGCCACGGCATCGTCCCATCCCGATTTGGCATGTCGCAGCAGCGTCAGCGTCTTCAAGAAGCCCCTCCCACCGGTTCACGCCGCCCATGCCCCAGCGCGGCGCGCGAGGAAAGCCGCGATGCGACACGCGCCACCGCCTCGTCGAGCGTCACGCGCGCGATCGTCACGCCGGGGGGGAAGGCAGTGAGCAATCGCGAGGGCATTGCCGCCGACAGCATCACGAACGCGCCGCGATCGTCGGCGCGGCGGATCAGCCGGCCGAACGCCTGGGCGAGCCGCGCCCGCACGATGCGGTCGTCATAGGCCGCGCCGCCCCCCGCGAGCCGTCGCGCGGCGTGGAGCACGGTGGGCTTGGGCCAGGGCACCCCCTCCATCACGACGAGACGCAGCGATTCGCCCGGCACGTCGACGCCGTCGCGCAAGGCGTCGGTGCCGAGCAGCGAGGCGTGCGGATCGTCGCGGAAGATGTCGACCAGCGTGCCCGTGTCGATCGGATCGACATGCTGCGCGTGGAGCGGCAGCCCCTCCTGCGCAAGCCGGTCGGCCAGCCGCGCGTGCACCGCGCGCAGCCGGCGGATCGCGGTGAACAGCCCGAGCGTCCCGCCGCCGCTCGCCACGATCAGCCGCGAATAGGCGTTGGCGAGCGCCGCGACGTCGCCGCGCTTCACATCCGTCACGACCAGCACCTCGGACTGGTTGATATAGTCGAAGGGGCTCGCCGCTTCGAACCGCGCGGGGCCGCGCAGCAGGTGCGGCGCGCCGACCCGTGCCTCCGCCGTTTCCCAATCGCCGCCGCCGGTCAGCGTCGCCGAGGTGACGAGCGCGCCATGCGCCGGCTTCAGCACGATCTCGGCGAAGGGGCGCGTGGGATCGAGCCAGTGGCGGTGAAGGCCGATGTCATATTCGCGCCCCTCGATCCGATCGACGGCGAGCCAGTCGACGAAATCGGGGTCGGCCGGGCCGCCGACGCGCGCGAGCAGCGCGAGCCATCCCGCGACCGTTTCGGCGCGCCAGCCGGTCGAGGCGATCGCGCCTTCGATCCGCGCGCGCGCCGCCGCGTCCATCCAGTCGGGCGCCTCGGCCAGCACCGCCTCCAGCCGCCGCCCGAGCGTGACCAGCGGCCGCACCAGCGCATCGAGCGCGGCGGCGGCGGGGGCGGCGGCCTCGATCAGTTCGGCCGATGGCTCGGCGAGTTCGGTCTCCAGGCCATAGCCCGCGCCCTGCCCGTCGGGGCCGGACTGTTCGGCGCGCGCATAGGCGAGGCCGCGCACCGCCGCGAGCAGCGTCTCGATCGCGCCGAAGGGCTGGCCCTCGTTCAGCCGCTGGAGCCATCCGTCCGAGGCGAGCGCGCGTGCGGCATCGACCGCGTCGGCGATCGCCCGGCCGCCCTGTTCGTCATAGCTCGCCACGTCGGACAGCCGCGCGGCGAGCCCGCGCCGGCGTCCGCGCCCGCCCGCCTCGGGTCCGGTGATCCAGCGGCGCAGCTCGATCGTCTCGCCCCCGGTCAGCGCGGTGGCGAACATCGAATCGGCGGCATCGAACAGGTGATGCCCCTCGTCGAACACATAGCGCGTGGGGCGGGTGGCCAGTTCGCGGCCCCGCGCGGCGTTGACCATCACCAGCGCGTGGTTGGCGATCACGATATCGGCCTCGGCACTCGCGCGCGCGGCGCGTTCGATGAAGCATTTCCGGTAATGCGGGCAGCCCGCATAGACGCATTCGCCGCGCCGGTCGGTCAACGCCGCCGGGCCGTTGCGGCGAAACAATGTCGGCAGCCAGCCGGGCAGGTCGCCGCCCACCATGTCGCCGTCCGCGCTATAGGCCGCCCAGCGCGCGACGAGGTGCGCCAGGATCGCCGCGCGGCCCTGAAAGCCGCCCTGCAGCGCATCCTCCAGGTTCAGCAGGCAGAGATAGTTTTCGCGGCCCTTGCGCGTCACGACCTTGGCCTTGCGCACGGTTTCGTCGGGATAGAGCCGCGCGGTCTCTTGGCCCAATTGGCGTTGCAGCGCCTTGGTATAGGTCGAGATCCACACCGCCCCGCCGGCGCGCTCCGACCAGAGGCTGGCGGGTGCCAGATAGCCGAGCGTCTTGCCGATCCCGGTTCCCGCTTCGGCGAGCACCAGATTGGGCGAGTCGCGCATGGCCCGCGGTGCGAAGGCGGCCGCCGCCGCCCCGGCATAGGCGCGCTGGCCCGGCCGTTCCTCGGCGCCATCGCCGGTCAGCGCATCGAGCCGCGCCTCCGCGGCGCCGGGCTCGATCATGACGGTGCGCGGGGCGGGGCGGGGGGCGGCCTCCTCCCATTCGGGAAGCCGGGCGAACAGCCAGCGTTCGTTCTCGGCCGGTCGCGCGAGCCGCTCGTTCACCAGCGGCCCCCAGGGCCAGCGCATCCGCAGCAGCGACTGCGCCGCGGTCCATGCGCCCTCACGCTCGGGCCAATCGCCGGCCGGCACCGCGAGCATCGCCTCGGCCGCCTCGCAAAGGAACGCGGCGACGTCTTCGTCGCGCGCGGGCATCGCCAGCCCGGTGGCCGCGGCGACGCCCTTGGCGGTCGGCACCATGAAGCGCGCGGGACGCAGAAAGGCGTAGAGTTCGAGCAGGTCGAGCCCCGACAGCTCCGCATAGCCGAGCCGCTGCCCGACCAGCGGCGCGTTCAGCAGGATCACCGGCGTGTCCGCCACGATCCGGATCGCCTCGCCCCGCCCCACCGGCCGCGTCACCCCGTCGTCGGCGATCCAGATGCCGGCATGGCTCGCGTGGAGAGCGGGATAGGGCAACGCCATCGCCTTCAGATACGCCGCCGGAACAGAATGGCAACCCTGCGATCCGGCGATCCGCCCTCTTGCCCGATGACGCCGCGGGGTTGTGCAGGGCGACGCCCATGCACTAGCAGCTTCGGATGACCGACGCCCTCCGCTCCGCCGCTCTCGAATCCAAGGCCTGGCCTTACGAAGAGGCGCGCAAGCTGCTGAAGCGCTGGCCGGACGGCAAGCCCGCCAAGGACGGGCAGCCCGCGCCCATCCTGTTCGAGACGGGCTATGGCCCCTCGGGCCTGCCGCATATCGGCACCTTCAACGAGGTGCTGCGTACGACGATGGTGCGCAACGCCTTCCATGCGCTGTCCGACCAGCCGACCCGGCTGATCGCGTTCAGCGACGATATGGACGGGCTGCGCAAGGTGCCCGACAATGTGCCGAACGGCGCGATGCTCGCCGAACATCTTGGCAAGCCGCTGACGCGCATCCCCGATCCGTTCGGCACGCATGACAGCTTCGCGGCGCACAACAATGCGATGCTGCGCGCGTTTCTCGATCGGTTCGGCTTCGACTATGAGTTCGTCTCCGCGACCGACTATTATGCCGCGGGCCGGTTCGACGCGGCGCTCAAGGGCGTGCTGCGCCACTTCCAGGGCATTCAGGACGTGATGCTGCCGACGCTGCGTGCCGAGCGGCGCGAGACCTATTCGCCGGTGCTGCCGATCAGCCCCAGCAGCGGGATCGTGCTTCAGGTGCCCGTCACCGTCGTCGATGCGGAGGCCGGGATCATCGGCTTTCAGGATGGCGGGGAATGGATCGAGCAGTCCGTCCTCGGCGGCCGGGCGAAGCTTCAGTGGAAGGTCGACTGGGCAATGCGCTGGGTGGCGCTCGGCGTCGATTACGAGATGGCGGGCAAGGATCTGATCGATTCGGTCACCCAATCCTCCAAGATCGCGCGCGTGCTCGGCGGCCGCCCGCCCGAAGGCTTCAACTACGAGATGTTCCTCGACGAGAATGGCGAGAAGATCTCGAAATCGAAGGGCAACGGGCTGAGCCTCGACCAGTGGCTGACCTATGGCCCCGAAGAGAGTCTCGCTTTCTTCGCCTATCGCGAGCCGAAAAAGGCCAAGTCGCTTCATATGGGCGTAATCCCCCGCGCGGTGGACGAATATTGGCAGTTCCGCGGCAATTACGCAGTCCAGGACGTCAAGCAGAAGCTCGGCAACCCGGTGCACCATATTCATGACGGCGCCGTGCCGACGGGCGCGCTGCCGGTGACGTTCGGCCTGTTGCTCAATCTGGTCGGCGTGATGGGCGATGCGAACCGCGAGCAGGTGTGGGGCTATCTAGCCAATTACGTGCCCGATGCCTCGCCCGCGGCCTATCCCGAACTCGACCGGCTGATCGACCATGCGCTGGCCTATGCGCGCGATTTCGTCGCGCCGACGTTGCAGCGCCGCGCGCCCGAGGGCGTCGAGGTCGCCGCCCTCCGGCGGCTCGATGCCGAACTCGCCGCGATGCCCGAGGGCGCGAGCGCGGAGGAGATCCAGAACAGCGTGTACGAGATCGGCAAGACGGGCGGTTTCGCCGAGCTGCGCGATTGGTTTCGCGCGCTCTACGAAACCTTGCTCGGATCGAGCCAGGGACCGCGCATGGGCAGTTTCATCGCGCTCTACGGCATCGCCAATTCGCGCGCGCTGATCGCGGAGGCGCTCGCGCGTTGAGCAACCGCGCGGGCGTTCGCGGCGTTTGACGCGGATGCGCCTGTTCTTTTCCCCCGATCAGCGACGGCACGCGCCGGCGCTGGAGCTGCACAACGGCGCGTTCGTGCCCTATGCCGAGACGCCGGCGCGGGTGGATGCGATCCTCGCCGCGATCGGGCCCACCGAACTGCCGGGCGATGCGGGCGAGGCGGCTATCAGGGCCGTGCACGATGCGGGCTATATCGATTTCCTCAAAACCGCGGCCAGGCGCTGGCAGGCGGCCGGTCGCTCGGGCGATGCGATCCCCTATGCCTTTCCTGTCGTGCGCCGGCGCGATGTGCCGCTCGACCGGATCGATGCGGCGATGGGGCGTTACGCCATGGACGCCACGACGCCGATCACCGCGGAGAGCTGGAAAGCAAGCTATGCCAGCGCGCAGTCCGCACTCGCCGCGACCCAGGCGGTGCTCGCGGGCGATCGCGCGGCCTTCGCCCTGTGTCGTCCGCCCGGCCACCATGCGGGTGCGGATTATTGCGGCGGCTATTGCCACCTCAATACCGCGGCGATCGCCGCGCAGGCGGCGCGCGATGCCGGCGTTCAGCGCGTCGCGATCCTCGACATCGATTATCACCACGGCAACGGCACGCAGGACATCTTCTGGGAACGCGGCGACGTCTTCTATGCCAGCATCCATGCCGATCCGGCCACCGACTTCCCCTTTTACTGGGGGCATCTGGACGAGACCGGCGCGGGCGAAGGCGCGGGCGCGACGCTCAACCGGCCGCTGCCGCACGGCACGTCGCTCGACGCGTTCCGGCGGGCGCAGGGCGAGGCGCTGACCGCGATCGCGGCGTTCGCGCCGGGGCTGCTGGTGGTCAGCTTCGGCGCCGATACGTGGGAGGGCGATCCGATCAGCCATTTCGCGCTGCGCACCCCCGATTACGCGGTGCTCGCGCGCGAGATCGCCGGCTGTGGCTGGCCGACCGTCGTGATGATGGAGGGCGGCTATGCGGTGGACTCGCTCGGCGCCAACGTGGCAAGCTTTCTTGGCGGCGTCTGACGCGCCGGTCGCGAGCGGGGCGCATGCGCGGGGCAGCGCGGGCTATCGCCGGCTGACGCTCGCGATGCTCTTTGCCGGCTTTTCGACCTTTTCGCTGCTCTATGCGGTGCAGCCGCTCCTGCCGCTCTTCGCGCAGGATTATCGCCTGAGTGCGGAAGGGGCGAGCCTGGCGGTATCGCTCGCCACCGGCCCCCTCGCGATCGGCATCCTGTTCGCCGGCGTGCTCTCCGACCGGATCGGGCGCCGGCCGATGATGGTGGGGGCGATGTTCGCCGCCGGGGCGCTGACGCTTGCCGCGGCACTGGCACCCGGTTGGAGCGCCTTGCTCGTCGCACGCCTGCTGACCGGCGTCGCGCTGGCCGGAGTCCCCGCGGTGGCGATGGCCTATGTCGCCGAGGAGGTGGATGCCGGCTCGGTCGGGGCAGCGATGGGCCTGTACATCGCGGGGTCGGCACTGGGCGGAATGGGCGGCCGGCTCGTCGCCAGCCTCGTCGCGGACGCTGCCGACTGGCGTTGGGCGCTCGGCAGCGTCGGGATAAGCGGGCTCGCCATGGCGGAGGGGTTCCGCCGCCTCGCGCCGCCCTCGCGCCACTTCGCTGCGGTCGCGGGGCGCCCCGGCGATCTCGCCCGCAGCGCCGCACGGCTGTTTCGCGATGGCGCGCTGCCATGGCTCTATGCCGAGGCGTTCCTGCTGATGGGCGTCTTCGTCACCATCTACAATTATGCAGGCTTTCGGTTGCTCGCACCGCCTTATAGCCTCGGGCAGGCGGCGGTGGGCGCGGTGTTCCTGCTCTATATCCTTGGCTCGATCAGCTCGGCCTGGTTCGGGGCGCTCGCCGGGCGGGTAGGGCGGCGGCGGGTGTTCTGGGTGCCGGTGGCGGTGACGATCGCGGGCGTCGCCCTCACCACCGCCGCGCCGCTCGCATGGGTGGTGATCGGGATCGCGGTGGTGACGGTCGGCTTCTTCGGTGGTCATTCGATCGCCAGCGCCTGGGTAGGCCGCCGCGCGACGGGTGCGCGAGGCCAGGCGGCGGCGCTGTATCTGTTCTTCTATTATGCCGGATCGAGCGTGCTCGGATCGCTGGGCGGCATCGCCTGGAGCCGCGCGGGCTGGCCGGGCGTCGCGGGGTTCTGCGGCGTGTTGGGTCTTGCGGCGCTGGGCATCGCGATCCGGTTGCGCAGCGTACCGCCGGTCGCGAGCGCTGGCTGAACCGACGCCGCTCTGGCCGCGATCGGGCAAGCGGCGGCCGCCATCTCAACAGGCGACGTGGGAAGCCCTCCCACGTCGCCTTTTCTTCAAAGCTTCTCGGTCAGTTCCGGCACGATCTTGAACAGGTCGCCCACCAGGCCGATGTCCGCCACCTGGAAGATCGGTGCGTCCTCGTCCTTGTTGATCGCGATGATCGTCTTGCTGTCCTTCATGCCGGCCAAATGCTGGATCGCACCCGAGATGCCGACCGCGACATAGACTTCGGGGGCGACGATCTTGCCGGTCTGTCCCACCTGATAGTCGTTCGGCGCATAGCCCGCATCGACTGCGGCGCGGCTGGCGCCGACGCCCGCACCCAGCTTGTCGGCGAGCGGATCGATCAGCTCGTGGAACTTGTCGCCCGATCCGAGTGCGCGTCCGCCCGAGACGATGATCTTGGCCGAGGTCAGCTCGGGACGCTCGTTCTTCGCGATCTCCGCGCCCGCGAAGGTCGACAGGCCGGCATCGCCGGTCGACGCGACCGCCGCGATCTCGCCCGATCCGCCTTCGGTCGCGGCCTTGTCGAACGCGGTGCCGCGCACGGTGATGACCTTTTTCGCGTCCGACGACTGCACGGTCGCGATCGCGTTGCCGGCATAGATCGGCCGCGTGAACGTGTCTTCGCTCTCCACCGACAGGATGTCGCTGATCTGCATGACGTCGAGCAACGCGGCGACGCGTGGCGCGATGTTCTTGCCGTTGGTGGTGGACGGCGCGACGAACGCGTCGTGATGCCCCATCAGTTCGGCGACCAGCGGTGCGACATTTTCGGCCAGCGCATGCGCAAAGGCCGCGTCGTCGGCGACATGCACCTTGCCCACACCGGCGATCTTCGCGGCCTCCGCGGCGACAGCGTCGACGCCCTGCCCGGCGACGAGCAGATGAACCTCGCCCAGCTTCGATGCAGCGGTCACCGCCGACAGCGTGGCGTCCTTGACGGCGGTGCCGTCATGTTCGACCCAAACCAGAGTCTTCACTTCGCAACTCCCATGGACTTGAGCTTGTCAACGAGCGCGTCCACGTCGGCGATCTTGATCCCCGCGGTGCGCTTGGCGGGCTCGACCACCTTCAGCGTGGTAAGACGCGGGGTGACATCGACGCCGAAATCGGCCGGCGTCTTCTGCGCCAGCGGCTTGGACTTGGCCTTCATGATGTTGGGCAGGCTGGCATAGCGCGGCTCGTTGAGGCGCAGATCGGTGGTGATGATCGCAGGCAGCTTCAGCGTGTCCGTCTCGGCACCGCCATCCACTTCGCGCGTGACGTTCACCGAGCCGTCGGCGATCTCCACCTTGGACGCGAACGTGCCCTGGCCCCAGCCGAGCAGCCCCGCGAGCATCTGGCCGGTCTGGTTGTTGTCGTCGTCGATCGCCTGCTTGCCGAGGATCACGAGGTCGGGCTTTTCCTCCTCCACGATCTTGGCGAGGATCTTGGCGACGCCCAGCGGCTCGACCTTGGTCTCGCTGGTGACGAGGATCGCGCGGTCGGCGCCCATCGCAAGCGCGGTGCGCAGCGTTTCCTGGCTCTTGGGCTCGCCGATCGAGACGACGACGATCTCGGTGACGCCCTTTTCCTTGAGGCGGATCGCCTCTTCGACGGCGATCTCGTCGAAGGGGTTCATGCTCATCTTGACGTTGGCGAGGTCGATCCCCGTCCCGTCCGCCTTCACGCGAGGCTTTACGTTATAGTCAAGCACGCGCTTGACGGGGACCAGTACCTTCATTCCATCCGCTCCTGTAACCCAAACTGCTCCCGGGGAGGATGTTCACCCGCCAAGGCAGGTGCCCAGTCTGGGTCCCCGCCTCGACGGGGACACATGTTGGTTCAAGCCGCCTTCTGCACCTCGGCGACGATCTTCTTGGCGGCATCGCCCAGGTCGTTTGCCGGAACGATGGCGAGGCCGGAGTTCGCGAGGATCTCCTTGCCCTTTTCGACATTGGTGCCCTCGAGCCGCACGACAAGGGGAACGCTCAGATTCACTTCCTTGGCCGCCGCGACGATGCCGTCGGCGATGATGTCGCAGCGCATGATGCCGCCGAAGATGTTGACGAGGATGCCCTTCACGTTCGGATCGCCGAGGATGATCTTGAACGCCGCAGTCACCTTCTCCTTGTTGGCGCCGCCGCCCACGTCGAGGAAGTTGGCCGGGAACATGCCGTTCAGCTTGATGATGTCCATCGTCGCCATGGCGAGGCCCGCGCCGTTGACCATGCAGCCGATATCGCCGTCCAGCTTGATATAGGCGAGGTCGTATTTGGAGGCTTCCAGCTCGGCGGGATCCTCCTCGGTCTCGTCGCGCAACTCCATCAGGTCCTTGTGGCGGAACATCGCGTTCCCGTCGAACCCGACCTTGGCATCGAGCACCATCAGCTTGCCGTCCTCGGTCACGGCGAGCGGGTTGATCTCGATCTGCTCGGCATCGGTGCCGAGGAAGGTGGCATAGAGCTTCGACGCGACATGGGCGGCCTGCTTGGCCAGATCGCCCTTCAGCTCGAGCGCGGCGGCCACGGCGCGGCCGTGATGCGGCATGAAGCCGGTGGCGGTGTCGATGTCGATGCTGTGGATCTTCTCGGGCGTGTCGTGCGCCACCGTCTCGATGTCCATGCCGCCTTCGGTCGAGGCGACCATCGACACGCGACCGGTCGCGCGGTTGACGAGGAGCGCGAGGTAGAATTCCTTGGCGATGTCGACGCCGTCGGTCACGTACAGGCGGTTGACCTGCTTGCCCGCGTCGCCCGTCTGGATCGTCACCAGCGTGTTGCCGAGCATGTCGGTGGCGGCCGCGCGGACTTCGTCCTCGGTCTTGGCGAGGCGCACGCCGCCCTTGGCATCGGGGCCGAGTTCCTTGAACTTCCCCTTGCCGCGGCCGCCCGCATGGATCTGTGCCTTCACGACATAGAGCGGCCCGGGCAGCTTCTTCGACGCCTCGACGGCTTCCTCTACGGAAAGCGCCGCAAAGCCCGCGGGAACGGGGACGCCGAACTTGGCCAGCAATTCCTTGGCCTGGTATTCGTGGATGTTCATGGGGGCCGCGCGCCTTTTTCGAGGATCGGGAATGCACGCGCCTAAAGCACGTCGCGGCTCGCCTTTGCAAGCGCCCAGACCTATATCGCGGCTATGTCCTGGCCGATCGGTATCCTGCTTTTCCTCGCGACCGTGCTCGGCATGGAGGCGTTCGCCTATGCCGCGCACCGCTGGATCATGCATGGTCCGGGCTGGTTCCTGCACGAGAGCCACCACCGGCCGCGTTCGGGGAATTGGGAGCTGAACGACCTGTATGCGGCGATCTTCGCGGTGCCGTCGTTCGTGCTGCTGCTCGGCGGCGTGCAGCTCGGTTGGTGGCCGGGTTTCGCGTGGATCGGTGCGGGGATCGCGGCCTATGGGGCGATCTATTTCGGTTTCCACGACGTGATCGTCCACCGGCGCATCCCCACGCGCTATCTGCCGAAATCGGCCTATATGAAGCGGATCGTCCAGGCGCACCGGCTCCACCATGTGGTCGAAACCAAGGGTGGAACGGTGAGCTTCGGCTTCCTCGTCGCGCCCGATCCGGTGGCGCTGAAGGCCGAGCTGAAGCGGCGACGCAACCGTGGCGTCCGCGCGCCGGCGTTTGGGGAAAAGTAACGATCTTGGCGTAGGAATCGGGGAATGAACCAGCCCGCCTCCATCCCCGATCCCGTCATGGGTGACGAAAATCGCCAGGCACTGCGCAAATCGGTGAAGATGCGCGCGCATCTGCGCGACCGCGGGCAGACCCGGTTCGAGATCGAAGTGACCGATCTTTCCATGTCGGGCTTTCGCGCGGAGACGAGCTTCACGCTCTGGCCCGGCACCGCGGTGTGGCTGACGATCCCCGGCCTCGCCCCGCTCGAGGCGGTGGTCGCCTGGCGCGACAAGTTCAAATATGGCTGCGCCTTCGCCAAGCCGCTGCACCCCGCCGTGTTCGACCACATCATCGCGCTCAGCCAGCGCTGAGCCGCAGGCGCGGCCACGCCCGCCGCGTGGCACAAAGCGCCGCGACCAGCGCGGCCGACGGGTCGCCCGGCGAACCCGATCGACGGCGGCTTTGCCGGCGTCCCGTTCCAGACACCATGCCGCCCCTCGGGCCGTGCCAGGCGCCGCGCCCGTCTTCAGTCGAAGAGGCTGCTCACGCTCGTCTCGTCCGCGATCCGCTTGATCGCCTCGCCCAGCAGCGGCGCGATCGGCAGGTGGCGGATCTTGCCCGATTTGCCGATCGTCTCGTGATTGCCGAGCGAATCGGTAATGACGAGTTCGCGCAGCACCGAACCCTCGACGCGCGCGACCGCACCGCCCGACAGCACGCCGTGCGTGACATAGGCGACGACGTCCTCCGCGCCCGCTTCGCGGAGTGCGGCGGCGGCGTTGCACAGCGTGCCTGCCGAATCGACGATGTCGTCCACCAGGATGCAGAACCGGCCCTCGACTTCGCCGATGATGTTCATCACCTCCGATTCGCCCGCGCGCTCGCGGCGCTTGTCGACGATGGCGAGCGGGGCGTTGTCGAGCCGCTTGGCCAGCACGCGCGCGCGCACCACGCCGCCCACGTCGGGCGAGACGACCATCAGGTTGCGCCCCTTGAAGCGCGCCTGGATGTCGGCGGACATCACCGGCGCGGCATAGAGATTGTCCGTCGGGATGTCGAAAAAGCCCTGGATCTGCCCGGCATGGAGATCGACCGACAGCACGCGATCCGCGCCCGCCACCGTGATGAGATTGGCGACGAGCTTGGCCGAGATGGGCGTGCGCGGCCCTGGTTTGCGGTCCTGCCGCGCATAGCCGAAATAGGGGATGACCGCGGTGATCCGGCGGGCCGACGCGCGCTTGAGCGCATCGATGCAGATCAATAGCTCCATCAGATTGTCGTTGGCGGGAAAGCCGGTCGACTGGACGACGAACACGTCTTCGCCGCGCACATTCTCACGGATCTCGACGAAGATCTCCTCGTCGGCGAAGCGGCGCACCAGCGCATCGGTCAGCGGGATCTCGAGATAGGCGGCGATCGCCTGCGCAAGGGGCAGGTTCGAATTGCCGGTCATCAGTTTCATGGCTTCGTCTCCCGCTGGTGCGCGCGCCTTAGCGGGGGGGGGGCGGGAGGGAAAGGGAGCGTTGCGGCGGGCGGGACGACCACCTAGGCGATGGCGCATGATCGTCACCCGCTTCGCGCCGTCGCCCACCGGGCTGCTCCATGTCGGCAACATCCGCGCCGCGCTGCACAACTGGTTGTGGGCAAAGAAGAATGGCGGGCGGTTTCTGCTGCGGCTCGACGATACCGATGCCGAGCGCAGCGAGGAGCGGTTCGCCGAGGCGATCCATGCCGATCTCGCCTGGCTGGGTCTCGTGCCTGATGCGGTGGTGCGCCAGTCGGAACGCTTCGCGCTCTACGAAACGCGCTTTGCCGCATTGGTGGCGAGCGGCCGGATCTATCCCGCCTATGAGACCGCGCAGGAACTGGATCTGAAGCGCAAGATCGCGCGCGGCCGCGGCCTGCCGCCGGTCTATGACCGCGCCGCGCTGGCGCTGGACGACGACGACCGCGCGGTGCTCGAGGCGCAGGGCATCCGCCCGCACTGGCGCTTCCGGCTGGATCACGACGCGCCGATCGCGTGGGACGACCGGATCCGCGGGCCCCAGCATTTCGACGCCGCCACGATGAGCGATCCGGTGATCCGCCGCGCCGACGGATCGTGGCTCTACATGCTGCCCTCCGCGATCGACGATGTCGACATGGGCATCACGCATGTGGTGCGCGGCGAGGATCATGTGTCCAACACCGCGCTCCAGCTCCAGATGTTCGATGCGATGGGTGCGACGCCGCCCGCCTTCGCGCACGAGGCGCTGCTGACGGGGGCGGAGGGCAAGCTGTCGAAGCGGCTGGGATCGGTGGGCGTCGCGCAGTTCCGCGACGAGGGGATCGAGCCGCAGGCGGTGCGCGCGCTGCTCGCGCGGATCGGCACCAGCGATCCGGTCGAGCCGCTGGCCGATATGGATCCGCTGATCGCCGGCTTCGATTTCGCGCATTTCGGCCGCGCGCCCGCGCGCTTCGACGAGGACGAACTGGCGCAACTGAGCGCGCGGATCGTCCACGCGCTGCGCTATGCCGAAGTGGCCGACCGGCTGCCGGCGGGGATGGGCGAGGCCGAGTGGCTGGCGGTGCGGCCCAATCTCGCCACGGTCGGCGAGGCGGCGGACTGGTGGCGGGTGATCGAGGGGCCGATCGACGCGCCCGCGCCCGCGCCCGACGCCGACGACCGCGCCTATCTGGCGCAGGCGCAGGCGCTCGCGGCGACGATCGAATGGGGCGCCGATCCCTGGCATGCGCTGACGTCTGCGCTGAAGATGGAGACGGGGCGCAAGGGCAAGGCCTTGTTCCTGCCGCTGCGCCGGGCGCTGACGGGGCGCGACCATGGCCCCGACATGGCGGCGCTGCTGCCGCTGATCGGTCGCGCGCGGACGCTGGTGCGGCTCGCCGCCTGATCCCCATTTTGCGCTTTGCAGCGGCGTACAAAGGCGTAGCATCCGCCTTGCGGCCATTCGACCGCAAGGAGAGACAGGAGACGGCCCGATGTACGCGGATCGACGCAATCCCGAAGGATTCAAACCCGGCAGCCTGGCGATAGCGCTGGCGGTGAACGGTGTGGCACTGGGCGCGCTCTGGCTGGCCGCACCGCATGTGCTGAAGGTGCCGGTCGACCCGCCGCTGAAGACCTATAGCGTCCCGACCGATCCGCCACCGCCCGAGTTGCGGACGCCGCCGGAGCCGCACCCGTCGACCGCTTCCGCACATCCGGTCGAGGCGCCGATCCCGATCGTGACGCTGCCGCTCCAATCCGCGCCGGTGGCGACCACGCCCGATCCCGCGCCGATCCCGAGCGCAGGGGCCGGGATCGGCGGCGTCTCGGTGGACCCTGCGCCCACCGCCAGCCCCGCCCCGGTGCTGGTCGAGGCGATGGTCGATCCGCGGTACGCCGCCGATCTCCAGCCCGCCTATCCGGCGGACGAGCGCCGGGCGGGGCGCGAAGGGCGTGTCGTCGTGCGCGTGCTCGTCGGCGTGGACGGGCGCGTGAAGCAGGTGGAGCGCGTCAGCGCGACATCCGACGCGTTCTTCCGCGCCACGCAGGAGCGCGCGACCAGCCGCTGGCGGTTCCGACCGGCTACGCGCGACGGCATTCCGGTCGAAACGTGGCGGACGATGGCGCTCCGCTTCGTGCTGCAGGAATAGCATCCGTTCGATCGGCACGCGGGGCTGGCAGCCGCCGCCCCGTGCGCCTATCTTTCGCCCATGCCGTTCTTCAGCCGCCTGTCGCCGATCCGCGCCTATAAGGACCTTCGGGGGTTTCTCCTTCAGCGCGAGCCGTATGAACTGGGCTTTCTCGCGCTGGCGGTGGTCGTGACGGGCGTGTTCGTCTACGCGTTCCTGCGCGACGGCAACGACGTGAAGCCGGTCTATCGGCCGCAGATCCAATATGTGCAGCAATGGACACTGGACCGCACCGACGCGCAGATCCGCGCGCAGCAGGTGATCGACCAGGCGGCGAAGGACAAGCGCCTCAAGGCCGAGGCCGAAAAGCGCGCGGCGCTCCAGGCGCAGTTCAAGCGGCTGGACGATCGGCTGAAGGCGTACGGAATCTGACCACGGTCCGCGGCGAGGACGGGGTGGCCTGGATGGGCGCGGCGCTGGCGCTCGCGTCGCGCACGCAGGGCCGCACCGCGCCCAACCCCAATGTCGGCTGCATGATCGTCAATCAGGGCCGCGTCGTCGGCCGCGGCTGGACGCAGCCGGGCGGCCGCCCGCATGCCGAGGCGATGGCTCTGGCGCAGGCGGGCGCCGCCGCGCGCGGAGCCACCGCCTATGTGACGCTGGAGCCGTGCGCGCACGTGTCGCCGCGCGGGCCCGCCTGTTCGGATCTGCTGGCGGCCGCCGGCGTCGCGCGTGTCGTCGCCGCGCTGGAGGATCCCGATCCGCGCACCGCGGGTGCCGGCTTCGCGCGGCTGCGCTCGGCGGGCATCGCCGTCGAGACGGGCGTGCGCGAGGCCGAGGCGCGGGCGTCGATGGCGGGATTCCTGACGCGGCGGGTAATGGGGCGACCGTTCGTGACGCTGAAGCTCGCCACTTCGCTCGATGGCTGCATCGCGCTGGCGGACGGGCGCAGCCGGTGGATCACCGGCCCCGGGGCGCGCGCGCACGCGCATTTGGAGCGCAGCCGGCACGAAGCGATCCTCGTCGGGCGGGGCACGTACCAGGCCGACGCGCCGGTGCTCGACGTACGGTTGCCGGGGCTGAAGGAACGGGCCCCGCAAAGGGTGATGCTGTCGAGGACGTGCGCCGAGGGCGGGTTGGACGGCTGGACGGTCATCCCAACGCCCGCCGCCGTCGCGACGCTGGCGGGCGATCACCTGCTGGTCGAGGGCGGCGCGCGGGTGGCGGCCGCGTTCCTCGCCGCGGATCTGGTCGATCGGTTGCTGCTCTACCGCGCGCCGATCCTGATCGGCACGGGGCGGCAGGCGCTGCGCGACATCGGTCTGGCCGATCTGGCCGCGGCGCATGGCCGCTGGCGGCTGGAGGACCGGCGGCGCTTCGGTCCCGATGCCCTCGAAATCCATCGACGGACGCGCTAGGAGCAGCCCATGTTCACCGGGATCATCACCGATATCGGCCGCATCGCGCGCGTCACCCGCACCGGCGACACGCGAGTCGTGATCGAAACCGCCTATGACACCGCCGGCATCGATCTGGGCGCGTCGATCGCGTGCTCGGGCGTGTGCCTCACCGTGGTCGACAAGGCACCGGGCGCGTTCGCGGTCGACGTGTCGGGCGAATCGATCGCGCGCACCGCGCCGGCGATGTGGGTGGAAGGCGCCGCGCTCAACCTCGAACGCGCGATGCGGCTGGGGGATGAATTGGGCGGCCATATCGTCACCGGCCATGTCGACGGCATCGCGACCATCGCGTCCGTCACGCCCGACGGCGATTCGAAGCGGATCGCCTTTGCGTTGCCGCTCGATCTCGCGCCGTTCGTCGCGGCCAAGGGTTCGGTCACGATCGACGGCGTGTCGCTCACCGTGAACACGGTGGAGGATGCCGAGGATGGCGCCACCTTCGCCGTGAACGTGATCCCGCATACCCAGGGCGCGACGACACTGGGGCGGCTGCGCCAGGGCGACGCCGTCAATGTCGAGATCGACGTCCTCGCCCGCTATCTCCGACGGATGGAGCATTACCGTGCCAAAGCCTGAACTCGCGCGCCTGCGCCACGGCTTCCTCTCCACGCCGGAGGAGATCGTGGACGAAGCCCGGAACGGCCGGATGTTCATCCTGGTGGACGACGAGGATCGCGAGAACGAGGGCGATCTCGTCATTCCCGCCCAGATGGCCACGCCCGAGAAGATCAACTTCATGGCGCGCCACGGCCGCGGCCTGATCTGTCTTGCTCTGACGAAGCGGCGCGTGGAGGAACTCGGCCTGGGGCTGATGAGCCGCAACAACGGCACCCGGCACGAAACCGCGTTCACCACCTCGATCGAGGCGCGCGACGGCGTCACGACGGGCATCTCCGCGGCGGACCGTGCGCGGACGGTCGCGGTGGCGATCGATTCGGGCAAGGGCCGCGACGAGATCGTGACGCCCGGCCATGTCTTCCCGCTGGTGGCGCGCGACGGCGGCGTGCTGGTACGCGCCGGCCATACCGAGGCGGCGGTGGACGTGGCGCGGCTCGCGGGTCTCAATCCCTCGGGCGTGATCTGCGAGATCATGAACGACGACGGCACGATGAGCCGGATGGACGATCTGGTCGCCTTCGCGCAGCTCCACAATCTCCGGATCGGCACGATCCGCGACCTGATCGCCTATCGCCGCCGCCACGACCATCTCGTCGAGAAACGCGCCGAGATGAGCTTCGACTCGCGCTGGGGCGGCCAGTGGCAGGCGATGACCTTCCACAACAAGGCCACCGGCGACGAGACGATCGCGCTGGTGAAGGGGCGGATCGATCCGGCCAGGCCCACGCTCGTGCGGATGCACACCGCCTCCTTCTTCGTCGACATGTTCGGCGAGGCGTCCGAGCGTTCGGGCCTGCTGTCGCGTTCGATGGAGGCGATCGCGGCGGAGGGCACCGGGGTGATCGTCGTCATCAACCGGCCGATGAAGGATTCGGTCTCGCGCTTCATCCGGCTGCGCGGCGAGGGCAAGGGCGCGGGTGCGCCCGAGGTCGAAGAGCTGCGCGATTACGGCGTGGGCGCGCAGATCCTGGCCGAATTGGGCGTCGAGGAAATGGTGCTGCTCACCAACACGCACCACACGCTGGTGGCGTTGGAAGGCTATGGCCTCTCGATCGTCGGCGAGCGGCCCATTCCCGGCACCGGAGGCGAATAGACATGGCCGATATCCTGATCGTCGAAGCGCGATTCTACGACCATCTGAACGACATGCTGCTGGCCGGCGCGCGTACCGCGATCGAGGCCGCGGGACACACGCACAGCACGATCACCGTGCCCGGCGCGCTGGAGGTGCCAGGTGCGATCGCGCTCGCCGCCGAGACCGAATTGTACGACGCCTATGTCGCGCTGGGCGTCGTGATCCGGGGCGAGACCTATCATTTCGAGATCGTCGCGGGTGAAAGCGCGCGCGGGCTGATGGCGCTGTCGATGGACGGCCTTGCGATCGGCAACGGCATCCTGACGACCGAGGACGAGGCGCAGGCGATCGTTCGCGCCGATCGCGCGCAGCTCGACAAGGGCGGCGCGGCGGCCAAGGCGGCACTCGCGATGCTGGCGCTCAAGGATCGCTTCACCCGGTGAACCCGGCGCCGCCTTCGCGCTACCGCGTGGTCGAGCGCGGACGGCGGCTGGAGGTGATCGACACGCGTGCCGGTGTTCCGGCAGTGCAACGGCCCGCAAATGCCGAGCCCGCCGCGCCGCGGCCAGCGACGGGCCTTTCGCGCCATTGGCCGCACCGCACGCGGTTCGACGGCACCGCCGAGGTGATGACCCACCGTCTTTACGACACGAAGGCGCCGCGCACGATCGCGCTCGATCCCGTGCTCGCCGGGCGGTTCGAATGGATGAAATGGGCCACGCTCGTCGCCGTGATCGTCTTCGCCACGGGCGTCGCGGCATTCCCGTGGCTGTTCGCGGCGCCGGTGATGATCCATCTGCTCGGCGCGGGCACCCAGGGGCGCAAATGGGCGACGCGGCGGATCGACGCGATCGTCGCGCGAGGGTGAGGCGGATCCTCCCCCGCCACCGGCGAGGGAGGATGGCAGCGACGTTACGCCGTCGCCGTCTCGAGCGCCGGATAGTCGATATAGCCCTCGGGACCCTGGCTGTACCACGTCTTCATGTCGTCCGGCGCAAGCGGTGCGTCGTTGCGCAGGCGCTCGGGCAGGTCGGGGTTGGAGATGAACGGGCGGCCGAACGCGATCGCATCGGCGCGGCCGTCTTCGATCGCGGCGTTCGCGTCGTCCTTGTGATAATCCGAGTTGAGCACCAGCACGCCGTCATAGGCCTGACGGATCTCGGGCGAGAGCTTGGGAACGTCGGTGCGGCCGAAGGTGCCGTCGGGGCCGGGCTCACGCAACTCGAGAAAGGCGATGCCGATCTCGGACAGCGCCTTGGCGGCGGGCACGAACACCGACTTCGGATCGCTGTCGTCGACGCCTTGCGAATCGCCGTTGGGCGACAGGCGCACGCCGGTGCGATCCGCACCGATCGTCGCGGCGACCCGCTCGGTCACCTCACGAAGCAGGCGAATGCGGTTCTCCGGGCTGCCGCCATAGCGATCGTCGCGGAAATTGGCGTTGTCGCGCAGGAACTGGTCGATCAGATAGCCATTCGCGCCGTGGATCTGCACGCCGTCGAAGCCCGCGGCGATCGCGTTCCGCGTGGCATTTTCGTAATCCTCCAGCAGCCGCGGGATCTCGTCGATGTCGAGCGGGCGCGCCGTCTCGAAATCCTGCTTGCCGTCATAGGTATGCGCCTGCCCCTTGGTCGCGGTGGCGGACGACGACACCGGCTGGCCGCCGATCACCGACGAATGGACCTGACGGCCCATATGCCACAATTGCGCGACGATCCGGCCGCCGGCGGCATGGACCGCGCCCACGACGGGCTTCCACGCCTCGGTCTGTTCGTCGGTCCACAGGCCCGGCGCGAACGGCCAGCCCAGTCCTTCGCGGCTGATGCCGGTGGCTTCGGTGATGATGATGCCGGCGCCGGCGCGCTGCGCATAATAGTCCGCCATCATCGCGGTGGGGACCGCTTGCCGATCGGCACGGCCGCGCGTGAGCGGCGCCATGAAGATTCGGTTGGGCGCATCGATCGCGCCGACGCGGATGGCATCGAAAAGGTTGGGCATGGGGGCTCCTTATGGACCTGACGCGCGTCAGATAGGGCGTTACAGCGCGCCATGCATCGCCGGGCCCCGCAAAGATTTTCTACCCCCGTGGCAAAGCCGCCCGCGCGGGCCTTCGCGGCGGTGATCGCGGCCAATGCCGCGCTGGCGTTCGGGCCGTGGTTCGTGCGGATGGCCGATACCGGGCCGGTGGCGGCGGCGTTCTGGCGGATATTGCTCGCCGCGCCGCTCCTGTGCGTCGCCGCGTTCGCCAGCGGGGCGAGGCCGGGGCGGCTGACGGGCAGCCTGTGGGCGCTGCTGGCGATATCGGGCGTGGCGTTCGCGGCGGATCTCGGCTTCTGGCATCTCGGCATCGTGCGCACCACGCTCGCCAACGCGACGCTGTTCGGCAATTCGGCCACGCTGATCTTTCCGGTCTATGGCTTCCTCGTGGCGCGTGCCTGGCCCGGCCGTGCGCAGGGTGCGGCCTTGCTGCTCGCGCTGTCGGGCGGCGCCTTGTTGCTGGGGCGATCCTACCAGCTCGATCCGCGGCATCTGGGCGGGGACCTGCTCTGCCTGCTCGCCGGGATCCTCTATGCGCTGTATTTCATCCTGATGCTGCGGGTGCGCGCGACGATGGCGTCGCTTCCGGCGCTCGCGCTTGCGACGCTGGCCAGCATCCTGCCGCTGCTGGCCTTTGCCATGCTGCTCGGCGAGCGGATCGTGCCGCATGCCTGGGGGTCGCTGATCGGGCTCGCGCTCGTCAGCCAGGTGGTGGGGCAGGGGCTGATGATTTATGCGCTCGGCCAATTGAGCCCGCTCGTCATCGGCATCGCGCTGCTGACCCAGCCGATCGTGGCGGGGGCGATCGGCTGGGTGGTCTATGACGAGCGGCTGGGCGCACCCGATCTCGTCGGCGTGGCGTTGGTGGCGGCGGCGCTGGTGCTCGTGCGCCGCACGCCGCGGCTTGCGCCCGCGGTGCCGCCGATGGCAGAGGACGCGTGATGACCGACTGGACCCTGGACGAGATCCGCGAGCGGCTGGCCCCCGAGATCGCCGCGAATGCCGCGTTCGACGGCTGGGGTGACGCCGCCCGCGACATGGCGGCCGAAGCCCAGGGGATCGATCCCGACGTGGCGCGGCTCGCTTTCCCGCAAGGCGCGGCGGACATGATCGACGCCTGGTTCGAAACTATCGATGCGGCGATGGCGGCGCAGGTTCCGGTGGACCGGCTGGATGCGATGAAGGTCCGCGACCGGATCGCCACGCAGATCGGGGCGCGGCTGGACACGATGCTGCCCAACCGCGAGGCGCTGCGCCGCGCGCTGGCGATCCTCGCGATGCCGCAGAACGTCGCGCACGCCGCGCGGCTCGGCTGGCGGACGGTCGACCGGATCTGGCGCCGTGCCGGCGACACCGCGACCGATTACAACCATTATACCAAGCGCACGATCCTGCTGGGCGTCTATGGCGCCACCGTTACCGTGTTCCTCGATGACGACAGCGAGAACGCCGCCGACACCCGCGCCTTTCTCGATCGCCGGATTGGCGGGATCATGCGCTTCGAAAAGGCCAAGGCGGGCATCCTCAAGCGCGCCGCGCACCGGCCGAGCCTTTCGCGGTTCGTCGGGCGGCTGCGCTACCCGGTGGCCTGAACGGCGAGCGGCCGCGGTGCCGCCGCTGGCGGGCGCGGGCGAAGACGGCTAACGGTTCGGGCGTGGACGTCTATCTTCCCATCGCCAATCTGTCGGTCAACGCGCTGCTCGTGGTGCTGCTCGGCGGTGGGGTGGGGCTGTTGTCGGGCATGTTCGGGATCGGCGGCGGGTTTCTCACCACGCCGCTGCTCATCGTCTATGGCATTCCCCCTACGGTCGCGGCCGCGTCGTCGGCCAGCCAGGTGACGGGCGCCAGCATCTCGGGCGTGTTCGCGCATGTCCGCCGCGGCGGGGTCGACATGAAGATGGGCTGCGTGCTCGTGGCCGGCGGCATCGTCGGCGCGTTCTGCGGCGTGTGGCTGTTCCGCCTGCTCCAGGAAAGCGGCCAGATCGATACGGTGATCGCGCTCGTCTATGTCGTGATGCTCGGCTGGATCGGGCAATTGATGACGCGCGAATCGCTGCGCACGATCCTCGCCGCGCGGGGCCATGTGCGGCCGCGCGCCGCCAAGCGGCGGCACCATCCGATGGTGGCGGCGCTTCCGCTGCGCACGCGTTTCTACAAATCAGGGCTTTACATATCACCGCTGGCGCCGCTGCTGCTGGGGTTCGGCACGGGCATTCTGACGATCCTGCTGGGCGTCGGCGGCGGGTTCATCCTGGTGCCGGCGATGATCTATCTGCTCGGCATGGCGACGCAGGTGGTGGTCGGTACCTCGCTGTTCCAGACGCTGTTCGTCACCGCCTTCGCCACGATGATGCACGCGCTGACGACCAAGGCGGTGGACATCGTGCTGGCGGGATTGCTGCTCGTCGGATCCGTGGTGGGCGCGCAGCTCGGTGCGCGGTTCGCGACGAAGGTGAAGCCCGAATATCTGCGGCTCGTGCTCGGTTTGGTCGTGCTGGCGCTGGCGGTGCGGATCGTGCTCGGCCTCGTGCGCACCCCGGCGGAATTGTACACGGTCGGCGCGTGGTGAAGCGCCGGGCGCTCGCGCTCGTGCTGGTCCCGCTGCTGACGGGCGCGGCGGTGCCCCTGTCCAAGCCCGTCCTCGTGCCCGACGTGTCGCAGCGCGACATCGAGATCGCGTACAGCTTCACCGGTGCCGAGCTGCTGTTGTTCGGCGCGATCCTCTATCCCGGCGGCCGCCTGCCCGATGGCGATCGGCCGACCGACGTGGTGGTGGTGGTGAAGGGGCCGACCCAGGCGATCCTGGTGCGCGAGAAGGAGCGCGTGGCGGGCATCTGGGTGAATGCGTCGCGGCTGCGCTATCGGTCCGCGCCGTCCTTCTATGCGATCGCGTCGTCGCGGCCGATCGGTACGCTGATCGACGATCGGACGCGCGCGATCTACGAATTGGGGCTCGACAGCCTCCAGCTCTCCCCGGTCTCCAACGCCCCGCCCGCGGTGCAGGACCGGTTCGCGCGTGGGCTGGTGGGGCTGAAACGGCGCGCGGGCCTGTATGTCGAGGCGCCCCATGCCGTCGAAATCAGCGAAGGCGTGCTGTACCGCGCGCGCGTCACGATCCCGGCACGCGTGCCGGTCGGGCGCTTCACCGCGGAGACATTCCTGATCCGCGACGGCCATGTGCTGGCGGCGGCGGTGCGGACGATCGATATCCGCAAATCGGGGTTCGAGCGATTCGTGGCGCGCGCGGCGGACCGCTCGGCGTTCCTCTATGGCCTGGCTGCGGTTGCGCTGTCGGTGGTGCTGGGCTGGGGCGCCGGCTGGATCGCCGGCCGTCGATAACGCCCGCCGCTGGAGTGACTTACGCAATATTTACGCCTGTGTCGCATAGCCGAATCGATATGCGTTTACAGGATGACGCCATGACGCTGATGCCCGGCCGCGACTCTTTCGAAGGGGCGACCGTTCTCGCCACGCCAATCGCCATGGCGGCGACGCTGCCGATCGGCCATGTGCTGTCGGTCGCCGGCTCCAGCAGCCGGGTGCTGCTCGATCCCGTCGCTGTCGAGTCGCTGTCGGGTAACCCCGATCCGGTGATTGCTGCCGCGGGTACGCTCGGCAGCCAGATCAAGATGCGCGTCGGCGGAAGCTGGCTCGCCGCCAACGTGCGCGCGTTGACGCTCGACGCCGCGAGCGGCGGCGTGCTGGCCGATATCGATTTCCTCGGCGAAGGCGACGAGGAGCGGCTGACGGGCAAGCTCTACAATTTTCGCCGCGGCGTGACGCGCTATCCGATCCCCGGCTGCCCGGTCCATGCGGTCGCGACCGCCGACCTGAAGCAGATCTATGCCGCGGACGACCGCGCGCATATCGTCGTCGGATCGGTCTATCCGACGCGCGACGTGCGCGCCGCGCTGTATGTCGATGCGATGCTCGGCAAGCATTTCGCGCTCGTCGGATCGACCGGCACGGGCAAATCGACCGCCGCCGCGCTGATCCTCCACCGGATCTGCGAGCTGGCGCCCGAGGGCCATATCGTGATGATCGATCCGCACGGCGAATATGCTGCGGCGTTCACGGGCAATGGCGCGATCTACGACGTCAACAATCTCCAGATGCCCTATTGGCTGATGAACTTCGAGGAGCATTGCGAGGTCTTCCTCACCACCACGGGCAGCGAGCGGCAGATCGATGGCGACATCCTCGCCAAATGCCTGCTCGCCGCGCGCGCCAAGGGGCGGATCGGGCAGGAGATCGGCAAGCTGACGGTGGATGCGCCGGTGCCGTATCTGCTGAGCGATCTCACCAGCCTCATCAGCCTGGAAATGGGCAAGATGGACCGCGCCGGCGACACCGCGCCCTATCTGCGGCTGAAGACCAAGATCGACGAGATCAAGGCCGATCCGCGCTACGGCTTCATGTTCTCAGGCATGCTCGTCGCCGATGCGATGGCGAGCTTCCTCCAGCGCATCTTCCGCCTGCCGGGCGACGGCAAGCCGATCTCGATCGTCGACGTGTCGGGCGTGCCGTCGGACATCACCGCGGTGGTGGTGGCGGTGCTCGCGCGGATGACGTTCGACTTCGCGCTCTGGTCGCGCAACGAGCCGAAGCGGCCGGTGCTGCTCGTCTGCGAGGAGGCGCACCGCTACGTGCCGAGCGCGACCGCGGGACAGACGTCGTCGGTCGGCCGCATCCTCGGCCGGATCGCCAAGGAGGGGCGCAAATATGGCGTCAGCCTGGGGCTCATCACGCAGCGACCCTCCGATCTGGAGGAGGGCGTGCTGTCGCAGTGCGGCACGATCGTCGCGATGCGCCTCAACAACGAGCGCGACCAGGCGTTCGTCCGCGCGGCGATGCCCGAGGGCGCGCGCGGGTTCCTCGATTCGATCCCGGCGCTCAGGAACCGCGAGTGCATCATCTGCGGCGAGGGTGTCGCGGTGCCGATCCGGGTGCGGTTCGACGACCTGCCCGAGACGAAGCGGCCGGCATCGGACGATCCGGTGTTCTCGCAATTGTGGCGCGACGTGGGCGGCGAGGACGGCATCATCAGCCGCACCATCGGGCGCTGGCGGGCGCAGGGCAAATAAGCCGGGACGCCGCCGGCCCGAAGTTGCCGAAGTGGGCACGCATCGGACCGTTCGGGCATGCCGCATGTCCGCACGTCGATCGGCGCCGATTCGAGTCTGGCACGGATCGCGCGTGTAGGGCAGCCGGTGCCGCCCAAAGTCTAATGACGTTCTCTTGATCCGTTCGCCCTGAGCTTGTCGAAGAGCCTGTTCAGAACGCGACGGTGCGAGCGCGGGGAGCGTGCTTCGACACGCTCAGCACGAACGGATTTGTGATCCGATCACGCTAACGTCTCAAGCCTCAGCCGCCGACCTTCACCGCGAGCAGGTCCGCCACCCGCGCCTTGAACGCGCGCAGCCGTTCGCCCGACAGGCGCGAGATCTGCGAGAAGGCGATCGTCGCGGGGTTGATCGCGACCCCGCCGCGCCAGACCTCCCAGTGGAGATGCGGGCCGGTCGACATGCCGGTCGACCCGACATAGCCGATCACCTGCCCGCGCACGACGCGCGATCCCGGTGCCACCGCGATCCGGCTGAGATGGCCATAGCCGGTGGCGAGACCGCCGCCATGGGCCAGCTTGATGAAATTGCCGTAACCCGCGGTGCGCCCGGCGAACTGCACCTGCCCGTCGACCACGGCATAGATCGGCGTGCCCCAGGGCGCGCCGATGTCGATCCCCTTGTGCATCCGCGTGAAGCCGAGGATCGGATGGAAGCGCATTCCGAAGCCCGAGGTGACATGGCCGGCGACGGGCATGCCCATCTGCCCCTCCGTCTCGCTCTGGCCGTTCGCGTCGTACCAGGGGGTGTTCGCGTCGTCGCCGAAGCGGACGAGCCGCACCGCATGCGCCCCCTGGTCGATCCCGGCAAAGAGCAGCTGGCCGATCCGCGTCTCGCCGGTGGCGGCGCGCTCGCGCTCCACGATCAGGTCGAACCGGTCCGACGCGCCGATGTCGCGACCGACCGACATCTTGGTCGCCAGCGCCCTGATGAAGGATTCGACGACCTTGGCCGGCGCGCCCGCCGCGCGCGCGGCGCGGTACAGGCTGGCGCCGACCAGCCCCTGGAGGCGCAGCGGCGTGGCGTCCACCGCGATCGGCTGGCGCTGCATCGCGAGCGTGCCGCCCGTGCGCGCCAGGCCGAGCGCCAGATCGAAGCGCGCGCGCAGTTCGAGTCGGTCGAGCGGGCGCGGCACCGTGCGGCTGGATCGGCGCCCGAGCGTGAGCGCGATCCGCGTGCCCGAGGGGATGTCGGCCAGCGGCACCGCCTGCGCGATCAGCGCGGCGGCGGCCTGCGCATCGGCGCGCCCGACGCCGGCGCGGACCAGCGCGTGATCGAACGTGTCGCCTTCGCCCAGGGTCGCGGCGAGATCGACGCTCGGTCGTTCGGGCGCTTCGGCGAGCGGGCGGACGAGGTCGTTGGCGGCCATGTGCCGCCCGGTGTCGCCGCCCCAGGCGAGCGGGGCGATGCCCTGCGCGCGGCCCTCTTCCCAGGCGGCGCCGGAGAGCGGCGCGGGAACGAGGCCGGGCAGCGGCCGGTCGAAGCCGGGGGAGAGCGCCCAGGTGGCGGCGCACAGTGCGGTGCAGGTGGCGAGGCCGCGCCACCAGGTCCGCGTGCCGACCTGCATGCCCAGATCCGGCACCCAGTCGATCTGCGCGGCCCAGCCATGGAAGCGCGCGGACGTGGTGGGCGCGGTCGGCACCGCCAGCGCACGGCCGAAGCCGCGCGCGTTCGTGCCGCCCGCCAGCTCCACCCCGGTCTCGTCACGCAGGAACACGCCGCACCACCCCAGATCGTGCCGATTGCCCGGCGCAGGAACGGTCGTTGTGGCGCGCACATGCTAAAGTCAAATTAACCGCCGAGCCCGGTGCGACCGGACGTGACATCGCCGCGCCTAACGGTTTCGGGCGCGAAACCAACGGGATCGCCCATTGCGCCCAGGCGCCCGATCCCCGATGTTAGACGCCATGAACGCCAGGTCCTCCGGCGCCGTCACGGCCGTGCTCGGGCCCACCAACACGGGGAAGACGCATCTCGCGGTCGAGCGGATGTGCGCGCATTCGAGCGGGATGATCGGCTTTCCGCTCCGGCTGCTGGCGCGCGAGATCTATGATCGGGTGGTGGCGATCAAGGGGCCCGAGCGCGTCGCGCTGGTAACCGGCGAGGAGCGCATCGTGCCCAAGGACGCGCGCTGGTTCCTGTGCACTGCCGAATCGATGCCCGATCGCGACGTGGCGTTCGTCGGGCTGGACGAGGCGCAACTGGGCGCCGATCCCGAACGCGGCCATGTCTTCACCGATCGCCTGCTGCGCAAGCGCGGGCGCGAGGAGACGATGATCCTCGGCTCCGAAGCGTTGCGCCCGATGGTCAAGGCGCTGGTGCCCGATGTCGAGATCGTCAACCGCCCGCGTTTCTCGACGCTCACCTATGCCGGCGCGCGCAAGATCAGCCGGCTGCCCAAGCGCTCCGCCATCGTCGCCTTCTCGGCGGAGGAGGTGTACGCGGTGGCCGAGATGCTGCGGCGGCTGCGCGGCGGCGCGGCGGTGGTGATGGGCGCGCTCTCCCCGCGCACGCGCAACGCGCAGGTCGCGATGTTCCAGGCGGGCGAGGTGGATTATCTGGTCGCCACCGACGCGATCGGCATGGGGCTCAACATGGACGTGGCGCATGTCGCGTTTGCCAGCCTCGACAAGTTCGACGGTCGTCGCCAGCGCCGCCTGACCGTCGCCGAGATGGCGCAGATCGCGGGCCGCGCGGGCCGTCACCAGCGCGACGGCACGTTCGGCGCGCTGGTGGACGAGGGGCCGGGCGCGTTCCTGCCCGAAGAGGTGCTCGCGATCGAGGAGCATCGCTTCCCGCGGCTGGAGACGCTCTACTGGCGCGACGGCGAGCCCGACATGCGCTCGATCGACGCGCTGGTCGCCAGCCTGGAGGCCAAGCCGCCCGCGGGCGTGCTGCGCGCCGCACCGCAGGCGATCGATCTGGGCGTGCTGAAGCGGCTGGCCGAGGAACATTGGGTGCGCGACCGGGCGCGCGGGCCGAACATGGTCGCGCGGCTGTGGGCGGCGGCGAGCGTGCCCGATTTCCGCAAGGTGGGTCTCGATCCGCATGCGCGCTTCGTCTCGCGGCTGTTCGGCCATTTGAGCGAGGGCAACGGCTATCTGCCGCACCAATGGTTCGCCGACGAGATCGCCCGGCTCGATACGGTGGCGGGTGATGTCGAGGTGCTGGCGGGTCGCATCGCCTCGGTGCGGACGTGGGCGTATATCGCGCAGCGCGGCGACTGGCTGGCCGATCCCGCACTTTGGGCCGAACGCACCCGCGCGCTGGAGGAGCGATTGTCGGACGCGCTCCACGCCGGTCTGACGCAGCGTTTCGTCGACAAGCGCACCACCGCGCTGATGCGCCAGATCGGCGCCGATTCGGGCGTGCTGCCCGTCGTGATCGGGCCCGAGGGCGAGGTGATGGTCGAGGATCATGCGATCGGCCGCCTCGACGGGTTTCGCTTCACGGTGGCGAGCGATGCGCGCGCGGGCGACAAGCGGCTGTTGCTGGCGGCGGCGGAAAAGCGGCTGGTGGGCGAGCGCGCCCGGCGTGCGCAGGCGCTGGTCGCCGCCGAGGATGCGGCGTTCGGGCTCGAAGCGTTGTTGGACACGAACGGAGAGAATGGGCGAGGCCGGCCCGTGGTGTTGTGGAACGGCCACCGCGTCGCGACGCTCGCGCTCGGCGCTTCGCTGGCGCGGCCGAAGCTTGTTCTCGAACGCGATCTCGACTGCCTCGACAAGGGCGTGCGTGCAAAGATCGCCGAGCGGATCGAGCGCTGGCTCGCTGCGATGCTCGCGCGCCACGCGCCCGTGCTCGGCCGGCTGGCGGAGGCGGCGCGCGATCCCGCCGCGTCGCCGGCGCTGCGGATCGTCGCGGGCGGGCTGGAGGCGGCGGGCGGGATCGCCGCGCGCGTGCCGCTACGCGGTTCGATCGACGCGCTGTCGCCCGACGAGCGCAAGCGGCTGCGGCAGATGGGCGTGACGATCGGGGCGCTCGACCTGTTCGATCCCAGACTCCTCAAACCCGCCGCCGCGGCGTGGCGCGTCGCACTGCTCGGCGTGCGCGGCGAGTCGGTCGCGGGCGCCCCCACCGGCGCGACGGTGATCCCGCGCGGCGGCGCCGGTGCGACGCTGGCCGCCGGCTTTCGCCCCCTGGGCAACCAGGCGGTGCGGATCGATCTGGTCGAGCGGATCGCGCGCGCCGCGCATGACGCGCGTGCCGGGCGCGCGCCGTTCGCGCCCGATCCCGCGCTGTCGGTGTCGATCGGCCTCGAACCCGCCAGCCTCGATCGGCTGATGGCCGAGCTGGGGTTTCGCAGCGTCAAGGGCGATCAGGCGCGCTGGGTGTGGCGCGGGCGACCGCCGGTGCGCGCCGTCGCGCCGCCGCCGCCCGCGGCGGGCAACGCCTTTGCCGCGCTCGCGGTGCTGGCGCGCCATGGCTGAGGGCGCGGGGATGCGGCTCGACCGGTTCCTCTGGTTCGCGCGGCTGGCGAAGACGCGGACGGTCGCGCAGGCGCTGGCGGAGGACGGCCATCTGCGGCTCGACGGCCGCGCGATCGACCGGGCGCATTGCCCGGTGCGCGTCGGCAACGTGCTGACCTTCGCCGCGCAGGGCCGAGTGCGCGCGATCCGCGTCGTCGCGCTGCCGCTGCGCCGGGGGCCGGCGGCGGAGGCGCAGGGCTGTTACGAGGATCTCGCGGGCCGTGCGAACGTCTCGCAGGAGCACGGCCAAGATTGACGCAATCGGGAACCGCGCATAGCAGACGGCCGTTCGTCCGGCCCGTTGTCGGACAGGGAGCGAGACCAATGACCTACGTCGTCACCGATGCCTGCATCCGCTGCAAGTACATGGACTGTGTCGAGGTGTGTCCGGTCGATTGCTTCTACGAGGGCGAGAACATGCTCGTCATCAACCCCAGCGAGTGCATCGACTGCGGCGTGTGCGAGCCCGAATGCCCGGCCGAGGCGATCCTGCCCGATACCGAATCCGGGCTGGAACAGTGGCTGGAGCTGAACACCATCTTCTCCGCGCAATGGCCCAACGTCACGCGCAACGCGAACCAGACGCCGGCCGATGCGGATGCGTACAAGGGCGTCGAGGGCAAGTTCGACAAGTTCTTCTCGCCGGAGCCGGGCGCGGGCGACTGAGTCGCGCTGCGGGCGCGCTCGGGCGCGCGACCGATTCGAATTGCTGGTAATTTTGTTGCGAGCGTGCTATGGCATTCGCGACGGGCGCGCTGGCATGCGCCGCCCGCTCCGGAGTGTGTTCGAACCTATCGTCCCCGTCGGTCTCCTGTCCGCGGCGTTCGCGCCGCGGTCTTTGCGTCGATCGGGCACGTGATCCACGGAAAGGCCCTACATGGCTGTCAAGGCTCTGTCCTTCGATGTCGGTGACTATGTCGTCTACCCCAAGCACGGCGTCGGCCGGGTGATCGAGCTGCAACGCTCGGAAATCGCGGGCATGACCCTCGAACTCTATGTGCTGCGGTTCGAAAAGGAGCGGATGACGCTCCGCGTGCCGACCAACAAGGCCGAAAGCGTCGGCATGCGCAAGCTGTCGTCCGAAAAGACGATGCGCGAGGCGATGGACACGCTGAAGGGCAAGCCCAAGGTGAAGCGCACCATGTGGTCCAGGCGCGCGCAGGAATATGAGGCGAAGATCAACTCGGGCGACCTGGTGTCGATCGCCGAAGTGGTCCGCGATCTGTTCCGCGCCGACGACCAGCCCGAGCAGAGCTATTCCGAGCGCCAGATCTTCGAGGCCGCCACCAGCCGCCTCGCGCGCGAACTGGCCGCGATGGAAGAGGTCGACGAGCCCAAGGCGCAGGAGAAGATCCTCGAGATCCTCCGCGCCGCTGCGGCGATCTACAACAAGGACAAGCTGCCCGCCTGACCGGGCGGCAGCGCGGTCGCGCAAAAGGGGCGGTCCTGCGGGGCCGCCCTTTTTCGTTTGCAGGCGCGCGCGGTGGGTGTATTGCTGTGGCAACACACGAAGGAGATCCACCATGCGTCGCCTGACCCTCGCCCTGCTCGTTCCCGCCGCAGCCCTCGCCCCGCTCGCCGCCTGTTCGGCGCACTGGAACGACGACGGCAAGCCCGGCATCGCGCCGAGCGGCAGCGGGGGCGAGCGGCATTATGCCGCCGACGGTTTCGACACGGTCGCGCTCGGAGCGGCGGCGGACGTGGCGGTGCATGTCGGCGGCGGCTGGTCGGTGGTGGCGACGGGCACGCCCGCCGCGCTCGACAAGCTCAAGGTCATGCGCGACGGCCGGGGGCTGCGCATCGAGGCGCGGCGCAACATCCTGTGGACGACGGGCGACCATGTCCGCGTGGTCGTGACGATGCCGCGGATCAGCGGGGCCGATATCGGCGGATCGGGCTCGATCACGGTCGATCGCGCCGAAGGGCCGGTCTTTACCGGCAATATCGGCGGCTCGGGCGCGCTCGACGTCCGCGCGCTGCGCGTCCAGAAGGCGCGGTTCGCGATCGGCGGATCGGGCGACGTGAAGGCGGCGGGCAGCGCGAACCAGCTCGACGTCTCGATCGGCGGATCGGGCAATGTCGATGCCAGGCCGCTCGTCGCCGAGACGGCGAACGTGTCGGTCGCGGGATCGGGCGGCCTGCGCGCGACGGTTCGGCGCAGCGCCAGCGTCTCGATAGTCGGATCGGGCGACGTGTCGATCGGCGGCGGCGCGAAATGCAGCGTGTCGAAGATGGGCTCGGGCGACGTGCGCTGCGGGTGACTCCATAACGGGTGACGGCTTGGCAGCGCGCGCGATCGGTGCGAGGCAGGCGGCATGATCCGCGCGCTTCTCGCCCTCGCCCTGCTCGCGTCCTCGTCGCTGGCCCTCGCGGCGCAGCGCAGCGTCGGCATCGGCAGCTTCGATCGGCTGCGGATCACCGGGCCGATCCAGGTGAGCGTGGCGACCGGCCGGTCGCCGGCCGCCACCATCGTGGCCGATCCGCGCACGATCGACGATGTCGAGCTTCACACCGATGGGGCCACGCTCGTCGTGCGGATGCGCCCGGGCGTGGCGGGCGCACCGCCGCGTGGCGGTTCCGCATCGCCCATCCAGGTGACGCTGGCCACGCCGTCGCTGTCCATGGTGGCGGTGATCGGCGGCGCGAAGGTGACGGTGGGGGCGATGAAGGGCGACCGGATCGACGCCTCGATCGCGGGTTCGGGCGGCCTGACGATCGCCAGCGCCGACGCCGCGCAGGTCGACGCCACGCTGATCGGCGCAGGCGTGATGGCGATCGGCGGCGGCCATGCGGCGCGGGTGCGGCTGATCGTGAACGGGCCCGGCGGGATCGATGCGGGCGCGCTCGATGCGGGGGACCTGGTCGTACGGGTGGAGGGGCTCGGCGACACCAAGGCACGCGCCCGCTACACCGCCGACGTGACGAGCGCGGGGCAGGGCAGCGTGACCGTTACCGGCAATCCCAAATGCACGATCCGCGGCGTGCCGGGCGGCACGGTCACCTGCGGGCGCTGACGCGTTGCGGGACTTGGAGCGGATCGGGTAAGCTTGATCCAGTCTCTCGGTCCGTTCGTGCCGAGCCTGTCGAAGCACGCTCTCCGCAGGCGTGGCTTCGCGTTCCGAACAGACCCTTCGACAAGGTCAGGGCGAACGGATCCCGTAGCGTCATCAAACGCTGCCCGGCGCCTCAGATCAGCGCCAGCTCCGCAAGCTTGCCCACCAGCGCCGCGGGCATCAGCGCCAGCCCGTCGGCATCGCCGCCCAGATCGGCGGGCGCGTCCGCGCCCTCGAGATACCGCCAGCCCTGGTGCGCGCGCTTGGGCCGCGCTTGGACGAGGATCACCGCGGGATTGATATGGATCGCGACGCGGCCGCCCTCCGCCTCGCCAAACGCCAGGATCGGCGAGCGCGCGACGAGCTGGTGCTTGACGATCCAGAACAGCGAGCCGCCCCCGCCCGTGGCGCCGGCGACCTCCTCGTGCCGCTTGGGCAGATAGCGCGTGGTGAGGAACACGGGGCCGTCCAGCGCCCGGCCGGCGAGCCGCTCGACGAGCTGATCGATCTGGGTGATCCCGAACGCGACTTTGGTGAGGTGAAGCGGCACGCGCTGCAGATGTGGCGTCGGGCCGCCGCGATCAAGCGTGAAGGTGGAACAGCGTCGCAAGGCCGAGGAACACGCCGAAGCCCAGGCAATCGGTCATCATCGTCACGAACACCGCCGACGACACCGCCGGATCAAGCCGCCAGCGATCGAGCGCGACCGGGATCAGCACGCCCGACAGCCCCGCGACGAGGTTGTTGATGAGGATCGACGCGCCGAAGACCAGCGCCAGCGGCGCGTTGTGATAGATGACGAACGCACCGCCGCCGATCATCAGCCCGAGCATGAGCCCGTTGGCCAGCGCGATGCGGAATTCGCGGAAGATCATCCACCAGGTGTTCGAATCGGTGAGCTGGTTGGTCGCGATCGCGCGCACGACGACGGCGAGCGTCTGCGTGCCCGCATTGCCGCCCATGCCCGACACGATCGTCATCAGCGCCGAGAGCAATGCGAAGCCGGCGATTACCGAATCGAACAGGTCGATGACCGCGGCGGCGACCATCGCGGTGAAGAAGTTGATGACCAGCCACAGCACGCGCGTGCGCACCGTCAGCGCGATCGGCTCGTTGATGTCGCCGTCGCCCGCGCCCGACAGGCGCAGCACGTCCTCGCCCGCCTCCTGCTGGATGATGTGGACGATGTCGTCGACGGTTATCATGCCGACGAGGCGGCCGGCCTGATCCACCACCGCGGCCGAGATCAGCGCGTATTTCTGGAAGCGCAGCGCTACCTCTTCCTGATCCATGTCGACTGGGATCAGCGTCTGTTCGCGCTTCATCACGTCGCCGATCGCGATCCCGCGCGGGGTGCGCAGGATCCAAGAGAGCGCGACCGTGCCGACCGGCTTGTGCGCGGGATCGACGACGAAGATTTCCCAGAAATCGGTCGTCAGTTCTTCATGGCCGCGCAGATAGTCGATCGCGTCGCCGACGGTCCAATGTTCGGGCACCGCGATCAGCTCGCGCTGCATCAGGCGGCCGGCGGTCTCCTCGGGATAGGAGAGCGCCTCCTCAATGGCGGCGCGGTCGTCGGGCTCCATCGCACGGAGCACCTCGCGCTGCTCGGCGGGCTCCATGTCCTCGATGATCGCCACCGCATCGTCGGTGTCGAGCTCGGCGGCGAGGTCGGCCACCTCGTGCGGTTCGAGCGCGTCGATCAGGTCCTCGCGGACATAATCGTTCATCTCGGCGAACACGTCGCCGTCGAGCAGATCGGCGACCGCGTGGGCAAGATCGGCGCGATCCTCGCGCGGGGTCAGCTCGAACAGATCGGCGATGTCGGCGGGGTGGAGCGGCTCGACCAGCGCGCGCGCGCCCTCGGTGTCGCCCGCCTCGACCGCGTCGTTCACCGCGCGGACGAATTCGGGTCTCAGCCGATCGTCGCGATCGAGCTGGGTCTCGCTTTCCACCTGGCCAGGGGCCGGGGCAAGCTCGGTGTCGGTCATGGCGCGCCTCCCGTCCGGATGCCGCTGCCTAGCCGCGAAGTCGCGCGTTTGCCAGCGGCGCTCGCGCTCCCTATCTGATCGCCAACACTTTTTTAGGAGACCCTTTCATGGCCGATACCCCCGAGACGCTGACGATGACTCTGGATGCCAATGCCGGCGGCGGCGGCGACGTGACGATCAAGCTGCGCCCCGATCTGGCGCCCGAGCATGTCAAGCGTATCGCCGAACTGGCGAACGAGGGCTTTTACGACGGCGTCGTGTTTCACCGTGTGATCCCGGGCTTCATGGCGCAGGGCGGCGATCCCACCGGCACCGGCATGCACGGCAGCGACAAGCCGAACCTGAAGGCCGAATTCTCGGCCGAGCCGCATGTGCGCGGCGTGTGCTCGATGGCGCGCACCAACGATCCGAACTCGGCCAATTCGCAGTTCTTCATCGTGTTCGACGATGCCCGCTTCCTCGACAAGCAATATACCGTGTGGGGCGAAGTGACCGACGGCATGGCGCTGATCGACGCGCTGCCCAAGGGCGAGCCGCCGCGCGAGCCGGGCAAGATCGTCAAGATGCGCGCGGCCTGATCCGCGGGCGGGCGAGCGGGTTCAGGCCTTCTCGTCCGCCAGCGTTTCGATCAGCCAGTCGCGGAACAGGCGCACGGGTTTCTGCAGCAGCGCGCGCGGGCGGCAGACGAACCAATAGCTGTACGGGCTTTCGACCGAGATATCGAACAATTGCACCAGCCGCGGATCGGCGGCGTCGGCGAAATGGCTCTGGTGCATGAACGCGACGCCCAGCCCCTGCGCGGCGGCCTCCAGCATCAGCGGCCCCGAATCGAACAGGTCGATCGCCAGCGGCTCGATTCCTTCCAGCCCGGCCTGGGTGCGCCAGGCGGTGAAATTCTCCGACATCTCGCGGTGTACCAGCGCAGTCAGCCCGGAAATTTGTTCGGGGCGGGTGATCGGATCGGGGCCGTCGAGCAGCGTCTTCGCGCCGATCAGATATACCGAATTGCGATCGAGCCGCTTGGCATAGAGCGCGGGATCGATCTCGCGCGCCAGCGCGATCACCGCATCCAGCCCCTCGCCCAGCCGGGCGATGCCGTGCGCGGCGGTGTCGATGTCGAGATGCAGCTCGGGATGCGCGAGGCGCAGCGAGCCCAGACGCGGGAACAGCCGCTGCGAGGCGAAGAGCGGCAGCACGCCCAGCCGCAGCCGCAGCACGTCGCCACCGCTCGTCATCGCCTCCACCGCGTCGGAGAGCTGATCGAGCACGGGCGCGATCTGCCCGAGCAGCCGCTCGCCATCCGCATTGGGCGACATCGCCTGGTGGCGCCGATCGAACAGCGGCTTGCCGATGAAGCGTTCGAGGCTCTGCACCCGCCGGCTGAGCGCGGGGGCGGACAGCGCCAGTTCCTGCGCGGCGGCCTTGATCGAGCCGAGCCGCGCGACCTGCACGAACGCCTCGATCGCGCCGAGTGGCGGCAGCCTGCGCATCCTTCCCCCTCTCCCTATGCCGGTAGCGCTAACGTACGATTGCAACAATTGCAATCATAGCATTGCCCTTCGCACTTGCAACATGATCGTCCGCGCGGCATTCGGAACAGGCCTTTCAGGCATCCTCTCCTAAAAACTTTCACGGGTCGGCCTTCGGGTCGGCCCTTTTTTTGTCCCTCGCAACCGCGGACCTGCGTTCCCATCTCACGCCCTTGGGTGCGTTACGGGACGGAAGAACGGATATGGCGGACGGGGACGCGGCGATGCGCAAGATACAGGTGGCGAACAGCCGGCCCGAGGATAGCGGGCGGGGTCTCGCGCATCTGCCGCGCACGCTGCTGGCCGCGCTCCAGATCGGCGAAGGCGACGTGATCGAGATCGTCGGCAAGCAGTCGACACCCGCGCGTGCCGTTTTTCCCTATGACGAAGACGAGGGGCTGGACATCATCCGTCTCGACGGCCTCCAGCGCGCCAATGCCGGCGTCGGCTCGGGCGATTTCGTCGAGGTGCGCAAGGCCGAATCCAAGCCCGCGACGCGCGTCGTCTTCGCCCCCGCCCAGCAGAATCTGCGGTTGCAGGGATCGACCAACGCGCTGAAGCGCACCTTTCTGGGCCGGCCGCTGGCGCAGGGCGACGTGGTGACGACGGCGGGGCACCAGCGCGTCGGCAACGTGCCGCCGCACGTCCGCCAGTTCATGAACGCGCCCGCCTATGCGCTGCAGGAGATCCGCCTGCTGGTGGTGGCGGCCAGCCCCAAGGGCATCGTCCATATCGACGAGACGACCGAGATCGAGCTGCGCGCCGAATATGAGGAGCCCGCCGCCGCGCGCCGCGCCGACGTCACCTATGACGATATCGGCGGCATGGGCCAGACGATCGACCAGCTGCGCGAGATGGTCGAGCTGCCGCTCCGCTATCCCGAGCTGTTCCAGCGCCTGGGCGTCGATCCGCCCAAGGGGCTGTTGCTCTATGGCCCGCCGGGCACGGGCAAGACGCGGCTGGCGCGTGCGGTGGCCAACGAATCGGACGCGCAGTTCTTCCTCGTCAACGGACCCGAGATCATGGGCTCGGCGTACGGCGAATCGGAAAAGCGGTTGCGCGACGTGTTCGAGGAGGCGACCAAAAACGCGCCCTCCATCGTGTTCATCGACGAGATCGATTCGATCGCACCCAAGCGCGGACAGGTGTCGGGGGAGGCGGAGAAGCGCCTCGTCGCGCAGCTGCTGACGCTGATGGACGGGCTGGAGGCGCGCGCGAACCTCGTCGTGATCGCCGCGACCAACCGGCCCGAGGCGATCGACGAGGCGCTTCGGCGGCCGGGCCGGTTCGACCGAGAGATCGTGGTCGGCGTGCCCGACGAGCGCGGGCGGCGCGAGATCATCGGCATCCACACCCGCGGCATGCCGCTCGGCGACCGCGTCGATCTCGACGAGCTGGCGCGCACCACCTTCGGATTCGTCGGCGCGGATCTGGCGGCGTTGGCGCGCGAGGCGGCGATCGAGGCGGTGCGCCGGATCATGCCGCGGCTCAACCTGGAGGAGCGGACGATCCCCGCCGACGTGCTCGACGACCTGTCGGTGACGCGCGAGGACTTCCTGGAGGCGCTCAAACGCGTCCAGCCGAGCGCGATGCGCGAGGTGATGGTCCAGGCGCCCAACGTCGCCTGGACCGATGTCGGCGGGCTGGACGATGCGCAGATGCGGCTGAAGGAAGGCGTCGAGCTGCCGCTGAAGGACCCCGATGCGTTCCGCCGGCTCGGCATCCGCCCGGCCAAGGGGTTCCTGCTCTACGGCCCGCCGGGCACCGGCAAGACGCTGTTGGCCAAGGCGGTCGCGCGCGAGGCGCAGGCCAATTTCATCGCCACCAAATCGAGCGACCTGCTGAGCAAATGGTATGGCGAGAGCGAGCAGCAGATCGCGCGGCTGTTCGCCCGCGCACGGCAGGTGGCGCCGTGCGTGATCTTCATCGACGAGCTCGATTCGCTGGTGCCCGCGCGCGGCGGTGGCCTGGGCGAGCCGCAGGTGACCGAACGCGTGGTGAACACGATCTTGGCCGAGATGGACGGGCTCGAGGAGCTGCAATCGGTGGTGGTGATCGGCGCCACCAACCGCCCCAATCTGGTCGACCCTGCGCTGCTGCGGCCGGGGCGGTTCGACGAGCTGATCTATGTCGGCGTGCCCGATCGGGCGGGGCGGCGGCGGATCCTCGGCATCCAGACGCAGAAGATGCCGCTCGACGGCGACGTCGATCTGGACGTGGTGGCGGAGCGCACCGAGCGGTTCACCGGCGCGGACCTCGAGGATGTGGTGCGCCGCGCCGGGCTCGTGGCGCTGCGCCGCAGCCTGGAGAGCCGCAGCGTGACGATGGCCGATTTCGAGGCGGCGCTCACCGAGGCACGCGCCTCGGTGACGCCCGAGATGGAGCGCGACTATGCGCAGATGGCCTCGCGGTTGAAGCAGGACGCCGCCGCGATCCAGCCGATCGGCTTCGCCTTTCCGGCGCGGACCTAGACGCGGGGGATGGGGGCGCCGCGGCGTTCCCATCCCCCGCGTGGCGGCGCAGCGGCGGCGGCGCTATACCGGCACGATGACGCAGGCAGCGATTCGCATCGGCATCGGAGGCTGGACGTACGAGCCCTGGCGCGGGACCTTCTTTCCCGACAAATGGCCGCAGAAGCGCGAGCTCGACTATGCTGCCACACACGTCACCGCGATCGAGGTGAACGGCACCTATTATGGCAGCCAGAAGCCTGCAACCTTTGCCGCCTGGGCCAAGGCGGTGCCGGACGGATTCGTCTTCACGCTGAAGGCGTCGCGTTACTGCACCAACCGCAAGGTGCTGGCGGATGCGGGCGAATCGATCGCGCGCTTCACCGGACAGGGCATCGTCGAACTGGGCGACCGGCTGGGGCCGATCCTGTGGCAGTTCATGGCGACCAAGGCGTTCGATGCCGAGGATTTCGGCGCGTTCCTCAAGCTCCTGCCCGCCGAGCAGGACGGGATCGCGCTGCGCCATGCGGTGCAGGTGCGCCACGAAAGCTTCGCGGTGCCCGAATTCGTCGCCCTGTGCCGCGCGGCGGGGGTGGCGATCGTGTATGCCGATTCGGCCGACCATCCCGCGATCGCCGACGTGACGGGCGATTTCGTCTATGCCCGGCTGGAAAATGCCGAGGAGCCCATCCCCACCGGCTATGCGCCCGACGCGCTGGACCGCTGGGCGGAGGCCGCGCGGATCTGGGCGGGCGGCGGCCAGCCCGACGGGCTGCCCTATGCCGACCCGACCCCGCCGGAGCAACGCCCGCGCGAGACGTTCCTCTTCTTCATCAACGGCGCCAAGGTCCGCGCGCCGCATGGCGCGATGGCGCTGATCGAACGGGTGTCGGGGTAAGCGGCGGCGGGTTCGCGTGACCTGAAGGGGCGCGGGAGGCGGCGGTGGATCGTGGTCGGTCATCTAGGAGGGTCTCAAGTGGCTGTCGTTACCTGCTCACATCGGCTTGCCTCCTGATGACGCATGGTTCAGCGTCGGCTTTGCGGGTTCGGTTGCGCCTTTCTGCAGCAAGGGTACTTCTTCACTGAGTGGCTATTTGACAAGTCTCCGAACAAGATACGGCGCTCACCTCGTTGTGCTGGTTACCGCGCCGGTATTGCTCAGTGGCTGCTTCGGTAGTCGGTGGGCAAATTTGGATATCCGTTTGCGCCATAGTGGATGGCAGACAAGTCGTCAGCCGAACAATATGGAAGACCCGCTTCTTTGAGTCGTTCCCCACAGGAGGTTATGAGCAAGAGCTCGGCACGGCTTTAGTCGTTCCTGTAGGAAGCCATCAATATGTGTTCGGTCTGTTCAAGCTGTATCTTATGGGGGGCGCTTTCGAGTCTGGCATGGCAACCGCTCTGGACAACTACGAGTCGCTGAGGCGCCAGCGACTGAATTTAGGCTCGGCACCCAGTGGGCGAGAGTCTGAGAGAAACCATACAATTCAAGAACTGGGGTGGCGACGTGCCGCTATTTGTCAAAAACGGAAGATGGTTTTGGCCGGCGAGCTTGCCTTACTTTTGTTTATTTTCGGCAACTCAACGATCCAAAATCGCTTCGCCTCCTTATGCCGGGACAAAGTGCTAATTTAGGCGGACATAAGGTAACGATTAATCGGGTGACAATCGGTTTCAGCCCGGATCCTGCCGCCCCTGCCCGATCCCTGCCAGATCTTCCCGTTTTGCGCGGCAAGCCCTCTACCTTGGTTGGCGTCATCCCGCCAGGAGAGGACTTGTATCATGCAACCCCCGTCCGGGTTTCGGATTTTCGGAGAACAGCAAATGCAGAACAATCTTCTTTATGCGCTGCTCTCCTTGGACGCGTACAACGAGAGAGAGGGCACAGGTTTTCTATAAAAGTCTTGAAAACAAGGCCACATGTCTTTGTTCGTGGCGTAAACCAAATGAGAATACAGCTCGGTAAGGCAATAAGCGACGTCCAGCCCCCCCCCCGCCCCTCACCCCTCCGCGCGGAGCGGGCGCGCCAGCAAATCGCCGATCACGTCGCCGATCGCCGTGCCTTCCAGCAGCCGGCACACGGCCTGCGTCACCGGCATGTCGACGCCGGCGTCCGCGGCGGCCTCGCGCAGCACGGGGGCGGTGAAGGCGCCCTCCGCCACGGTGCGGCGGTCGGCGAGCAGCGCGGCGGCCGATCCGCCGCGGCCGAGGCCGAGGCCCAGCGAGAAGTTGCGCGAGGCGGTGGACGAGCAGGTGAGCACGAGATCGCCGAGCCCCGACAGGCCGCCGAGCGTCTCCGCCCGGCCGCCGCGCGCGAGGCCGAACCGCGTCATCTCGGCAAAGCCGCGCGCGATCAGCGCGGCGCGCGCGTTCTGGCCGAGCCCCGCGCCCTCCACCACGCCGCAGGCGATCGCGAGCACGTTCTTCACCGCGCCGCCGATCTCGGCGCCCACCACGTCGCTGCTGGCATAGGGGCGGAAATGCGGCGCGGCGAGCCGGTCGGCCAAGCGTTCGCGCAACGGTCCGTCGGCGCAGGCGAGCGTCACCGCGGTCGGCAAGCCGGCCGCCACCTCGTGCGCGAAGGTGGGGCCCGACAGCACTGCGATCGGCGCCTGCGGGTGCGCCGCGCGCGCGACCTCGCCCACCAGCCGCTTGCTGCCCGCCTCGATCCCCTTTGCGCACAGCACCAGCGCGGCGCCGTCCACCGGGGTTTGCGCCAGCACCGCGCCGACATGCTGCGCTGGCGCCACCACCAACAGCGCATCATGGCCGGCGAGATCGGCGAGATCGCCGGTCGCGCGGATCATGGGGGAAAGCGGCACGCCGGCCAGGAACGCGCGATTCTCGTGCGCGGCGTTGATGCCCGCCACCACCTCGGGCTCGCGCGCCCAGAGCAGCACGTCGCGCCCGCCATTCGCGGCCACCTGCGCCAGCGCGGTGCCCCAGGCGCCGCCGCCGATCACGCCGATCCTCATGCCTTCACTCCTGCGCCACGCACCGCCTCGGCCTCCGGATCGAGCGGCCAGCGCGGTCGCGCGGGCGTGTCGAGCGGGTCGGTCAGGCCTTGGGCGAAACGCTCGGCGCCCGCCCAGGCGATCATCGCGGCATTGTCGGTGCACAGCCACAGCGGCGGCGCGACGAAGCGCAGCCCGTGCGCCTGCGCCAGCGTCGCGAGCGCCGCGCGCACCGCGCCGTTCGCCGCCACCCCGCCGGCGACCACCAGCGCGTTCACGCCGCCGGCGCGCGCCAGCGCCCGCGTGGTGCGGTCGATCAGGCAGTCGATCACCGCGGCCTGGAACGACGCGGCGAGATCCTCGGGGCTATGCTGTCCGGCGGCGCGCGCCACCGCGCTCTTCAGCCCAGCGAACGAGAAATGCGGCTCGGCCGAACCCTTCAGCGGTCGCGGCAGCGGCACCGCGGCCGGATTCCCTCGCGCGGCGGCGCGCTCCACGGCGGGGCCGCCGGGGAAGCCCAGGCCCAGCAGCTTGGCGGTCTTGTCGAACGCCTCGCCCGCCGCATCGTCGATCGTGGTGGCGAGCCGGCGATAGCGGCCGACGCCCTGCACCAGCAGCAATTGGCAATGGCCGCCCGAGACGAGCAGCAGCAGATAGGGAAAGGCCAGATCGGGATCGGAGAGGCGCGGCGAAAGCGCATGGCCCTCCAGATGGTTGACCGCGACGAACGGCTTGCCCGCGGCATGCGCCATCGCCTTGCCGGTGACGAGCCCGACCATCACCCCGCCGATCAGCCCCGGCCCAGCGGTGGCGGCGATCGCGTCCACCTCCGCCAGCGCCATCCCGGCGTCCCGGAGCGCGGCGACGATGAGCGGCTCCAGCGCCTCGACATGCGCGCGCGCCGCGATCTCGGGCACCACGCCGCCGAACGGCGCGTGCGCCGCCTCCTGCCCGAGCAGCCGATGCGCCAGCACGCGGCCATCGCTGCGCACGAGCGCGGCGGCGGTTTCGTCGCAGGAGGACTCGATGCCCAGGATCACGGAAGGTCGCATGCCCAGCGACATAAGCGCTCGCCGCGCGCTTGTCGAAGCGCCCCGTGCTGGTCCATGGGCGGATCATGGTTCGGTTCAGGCTCGGCACGCGCGGTTCGGCGCTGGCGCTCGTACAGGCGGAGATGGTGCGAAGCGGGCTGTGCGCGGCGCATGGCTGGCCGGCGGACGGGGTCGCGATCGTGCCGATCCGCACCACCGGCGATCGGGTACAGGATCGCGCGCTGGCGGAGATCGGCGGCAAGGCGCTGTGGACGCGCGAACTCGATCGCGCGCTGCTCGAGGGCGAGGTGGATGCGTGCGTCCATTCGATGAAGGATGTCGAGACGGTGCGGCCGGCGGCGATCGCGATCGCCGCGATGCTGCCGCGCGCCGATGTGCGCGACCGATTGATCGGGGCGGATTCGGTCGCGGCGTTGCGCATGGGCGCGGTCGTCGGCACCAGCAGCCCCAGGCGGCGCGCGCAATTGCTGCGCCAGCGGCCCGACCTGCAAATCGTGCTGTTCCGCGGCAATGTGGGCACGCGGCTGGCGAAGCTCGCGACGGGCGCGGTGGATGCCACGCTGCTGGCGGCGGCAGGGCTCGACCGGCTGGGGCACGGCGCGACGGGCACGCCGATCGATCCGGCGGCGATGCTGCCCGCACCCGCGCAAGGCGCGGTGGGGATCGAGGTGCGCGCGGACGATGCGGCGGCGCTGACGCGGGTGGCGGCGATCGACGATGCGGCGACCAGCGCCTGCGTGGCCGCGGAGCGCGCGCTGCTCGCCGCCCTTCGCGCGGATTGCCACTCGCCGGTGGGGGCGCTCGCGACGCTTGTGGACGGGCGGCTGACGCTGCGCGCCGAATTGCTGGCCGAGGGTGGCGAGGCGCAGGTCGAAGGCGCGACGACGGGCGTGGTCGGCGACGATTCGGGCGCGCGGCTCGCCGCCGAACTGCTCGAACGCGCGCCTTTGGCGGTGCGGCGGCTGTTCGCGGCGTGAGCCGTGCGCTCGCGGTGCTGCGGCCGGAGCCGGGCAACGCGCGCACCGCGGCGGCGATCGAGGCGGGGGGGCATGTCGCGATCCGGCTGCCGCTGTTCGCGGTCGTGCCGCTCGCCTGGCAGCCCCCCGACCCGCACGATTACGACGCGCTGCTGCTCACCAGCGCAAATGCCGTGCGGCATGGTGGGCCGGGGCTCGACCGGCTGCGGGCGCTGCCCGTGCTGGCGGTGGGCGCAGCGACCGCGGCGGCGGCGCGCGCGGCGGGGTTCCGCGTCGTGGCGACAGGGGCGGGCGGGATCGACGCGCTGCCGGACGCGCGCGGGCGGTTGCTCCATCTGGGCGCGCGCGAGCGAATGACCCAGGCGGACCTGCCGGCCATCGCGGTCTATGCCGCCGAGCCGCTGCCCGTGGCGCCGGCGACCTTGGCGGCGCTGGCGGGGCAGGTGGCGCTGCTCCACTCCGCCCGCGCCGCGCGGGCGTTCGCGGCCCTGCCGCTCGATCGCGCCGGGGTTCGTGTTGCGGCGCTCAGCGCGGCCGTGGCCGCGGCGGCCGGAGCAGGGTGGGAGCGGGTGGCGCACGCGGCGCGGCCCGACGATGCGACCCTCGTCGCGCTGGCCCGGACGCTCACCGATTGACCGTGACGCCCGCGGCGGAGATAAGCGGGCCATGAGCGATGCCCGATCGATCGAGACCCGCCGCGCCAAGCGGCCAGGCGCCGCCGTGCTGATCGCGATCGGGATCCTGGGGCTGCTGGTCGGCATCGTGGCCGCGCTGCTGGCGGTGAAGGCCTGGCCGACCGCGCATGGCGCCGCGGCCGAGACGTCGACGACGCGGACGGTGAGCGGTTTCACCCCCGCGCAGCCGCTGGGCGTGGGGGAAAGCGCGCCGGCCAATCCCGCGGTCGATCCCGCCTTGCTCGCCACGCGCGAGACGGCGCTCGCCGCCGCACTGACCACGCTCGAGACGCGCACCGCGGCGGTCGCTGCCGATGCGGCCGCGGCGGGCGGCGAGGCGAGTCGGGCCGAAGCGCTGCTGATCGCGTTCGCCGCGCGTCGCGCGGTCGATCGCGGCGCGCCGCTCGGCTATCTGGAGGAACAGTTGCGCCAGCGCTTCGGCGCCGCCCAGCCGCGCGCGGTGCTCGTCATCGGCCAGATGGCGCGCGCGCCGGTGACGCTGGAGGATCTGCGCGTCGGGCTGGACGGCATCGGCACGGCGATCGCCACCGGCCATGGCGGCGAGGGCATCTGGGCGAGCCTGCAGCGCGAATTGGGCAGCCTCGTCATCCTGCGCTCGACCGGCTCGGCCTCGCCGCTGCCGGCCGACCGGCTGGCACGCGCGCGGCGCCTGCTCGACGGGGGCCAGGTGGAGGCGGCGCGCGCGGAGGTGGGCCGGCTGCCGGGCGCCGCGGTCGCGGTCAACTGGCTGGCGATGGCGAAACGCTATCTGCTCGCGCGTCAGGCGCTCGATGCGATCGAGAGCGCGGCGATCCTGGGGCAGGGCAACCCGCCCGTCCCGGCGGTGTCCACGCCGGCGGTCGCGCCCGCGGCTTCCACGTTGCCGGCGACCACCCCGCCGACGCCTTGAGGCGCGGCGCCCGGTTGGATAACGTGACGTCGATCCGTTTGCCCTGAGCTTGTCGAAGGGCCTGTGCGGACCGCGAAGGCGTGCACCGACAAGCTCAGCGCGAACGGATTTGGTGATCCGGTCACGCTCATGGCATCCCGTCCTAGCGCAGCGCGCGGGCGGCGAGCGCGGCGCAATCGGCATTGCCCGCGATCGGCCCCTGAGTCCCCTTGATCGCACGGCCGATCGCCTTAAAGATGTTGCCGACCGACTTGACTTCGGGCGGCACCACGATGGCGGGCGAGCTGATCGTGCCCCGCAGATAGGCCTCGCCCGGCAGGCGAAGGACGGCGCCCTGTTTGGGCGCGCCGGTCAGCACGACCGCGATCGTCTCGCCCGGAAAGGTGACCGTGCCGCGCCCCTTCATCTGGCTCTGCGTCGTATCGAGGATCAGCGGATCGACGCGGCCGGTGCCGCCCCGCATCGCCAGCCGTGCCACGACGCAGCGCAGCCCGGCGCTCTGGTCGCTCTTGGCCAGCAACGCGCGTCCGGCGTCGAAGCCCAGCGCGTCGGCGATCCGCCGGGGCAGCGTGCCGTCGCGCGCGACGAAGCCGACCGTGCCGTCCGCATGGCCGATCGCCGCGCGGATCGTCTCGCCCGGACCGCGGAGATGCGCGGTGGCGTCGATATGGCCGGTGAACGATCCCATGTCCGACGCGATCGCCACCGGCATGCTGCTCGCCAGCTTCACGTCGACGCGCACGATCGGCACCGCGCGGCCGCCTCGCTGGTCGACGCTCATCCGCCCCGTCACCAGCCCGTGCGGCAGCCGCAGCCGGAGCGGCGCGATGGTGAGCAACTGGTGGTCCATCGTCGCGGTGCCCGACAGCGCGACCAGCGACGAATCTCCGGTGTCGCTGACGATCCGGTCGACCGCGAAGCGGATCGTGCCGTCGGTGCGATCGATCTTGCCGATATCGACGGGCGTGTTGGGCACGATCCGCGGGCCGATCCGCGCTTCGAGCGCGGCGGCCTGCGCGCGGCCCTCCGACGACGACAGGTCGTTGAAGTCGAGCTGGCGCGAGGCGATCTGCCCCGTCAGCTTGGTGCGCCCGTCCTGCTTGTCGACGTTCAGCCAGCCGGACAGTTGCGAACGGCCGATCGTGCCGTCCAGCCGGGTGATCTCCCATTTGGGCCGATCGTGGCGGACATGCGCGGAAAGCGTCACCGCGCGCGTCTTGAACAGCCCGGCCTCGATCACCGCGTCGATCAGCTTCAGATCGGCGGCACGCGCCTGAACGTCGAGGCTCATCGCGTTGGTATCGAGCGGCCGGTCCATCGTGCCGCGCGCCGTCATCGCCAGCCGGTCGCCCGCAAGGCTGGCGGTGAAGGGCCAGGGCCGGGTGTCGGGGCCGATCGCCGGGCCGGCGAAATGCACCGCGATCGCGGCGCCGCGCACCGATCCGCGGCCATCGGCGCGCACCCCGCCCTTGGGATCGGACGCGACGTTCAGCGTCACCCAGCGGTCCTGCTTGCCGTCGCGATAGTCGATCACGCTGTTCGCGATCGTGAGGCCGCGTAGCGCATCGGAGCCGCTGCCGCCCTTTTTCTGCCCGCCGCGCTGCCAGTTGGTGCGGCCCTTCGCATCGCGCACCAGCACGAGATGCAGCCCCGAGAGCGTCACGTCGCGCGGCGCGAACCGCCCGATCAGCAGCGGCCATACCGAAAATGTGGCGCGCGCGCTGTCGAGCGTGACGAAATCGCCTTTGCCCGCCCATGCCGCCTGCGGGATGCGCACGCCGCGGATCGCGACAATGGGGGTGAAGCCGGGGCCGCCCACGCGCGTGATCTCCGCGATCGTCACCGGGCGGTCGAGCCGGGCGGACAGACGCCGCTCGATCAGCCCCTTCAACATTCCGAACGGAAAGAACGCGACGCCGACGATCGCCAGCAGGACGAGGCCGGCGAGCGCCAGCCCCAGGATCGTGGGCCAGCCTTTGGTGGCGAAAGCGCGCATGTGCATGGCGCGCCCGACGCTTCGGCGCGCGAAATCGTTCCGGATGCGTCAGAAATCGATCGCGATGCCCTTCAGCTCCCAATCGCCATAGCGGGTGGGATCGAGCCCCTGGGGATCCTTCGCCGGGCGTTCCATCGGCTCAGGCTGCGGCACGGGGGTATTCTTCGCCAGATGCGATGGCGGCTTCACATGGGCGGGGCGCTTGGCCATGGCGGGTCTTTCGGTTGCGGCGGTGTGTCGCCACATCGGTGCGTGCACCCGCTTTGCCAAGGACTCTCCGCCATGATCGTCGCTCGTGCCTGACCATACGCACGCTCCCGAGCCGCTGGGCGTTCCCACCAGACGGGCTGCGATCCGCCTGCTCGACGCGGTACTGCGGCGCGGCGAGCCGCTCGAATCGGCACTGGCGGGGGCGACGCGGATGATCCACGGGCCCGATCGCGGCCTGGCGCACGCGATCGCCGCGGAGACGCTGCGGCGGATCCCCGACCTCGATTCGCTGATCGATTCCGCCACGCAGCGCCCCCTGCCCGACGATGCGAAGGCGCGGATGGCGCTGCGGATCGCGCTCGTCCAGGTGCTGGTGCTGGGCACGCCCGCGCATGCCGCGATCGCGACCGTGCTGCCGCTGATGGACGGCGGCCCGCGCAAGCTGGTCCACGGCGTGTTCGGCACCTTGGTGCGCAGCGGCGTGCTGCTGCCGGAGGTGCCGACCCTGCCCGAGGCGGTCGCGCTGCGCTGGGATGCGGCCTGGGGGTGGGACATGGTGGAGGGCACCGCCGCGGCGATCGCCGCGCCGCCGCCGCTCGACCTGACGCTCGCCGATCCGGATGCAACCGAAGCCTGGCGGGAACGGCTGGGCGGCGAAAGCCTGATGCCGGGCCATCTGCGGCTGCGCGACCATGCGCCGGTGCAGGAGATGGAGGGGTTCGCCGATGGCGCCTGGTGGGTGCAGGACATCGCGGCCTCGATCCCCGTGCGGTTGCTGGGCGAGGGGGCGGGGCAGGTGCTCGACCTGTGCGCCGCGCCGGGCGGCAAGACGCTGCAACTCGCCACCGCCGGCTGGCAGGTGACGGCAGTGGATTCGTCGCAGGGGCGGATCAAGCGGCTGCGCGAGAATCTCCACCGCACACGCGCCAAGGCCGAGGTGGTGCGCGCCGACGTGCTCGAATGGGCGCCCGCCGCGCCGGCCGATGCGGTCCTGCTCGACGCGCCGTGCAGCGCGACCGGGATCGTGCGGCGCCATCCCGACGTGCTCCACCGCGTGCGCCCGTCGATCATCCGCGAGATGGCCGAGACGCAGGCGAAGATCCTCGCGCGGGCGGCGGACTGGGTGAAGCCGGGCGGCACGCTCGTCTTCGCGACCTGTTCGCTCGAGCCCGCGGAGGGCGAGGCGCAGATCGCGGCGTTCCTGGCAGCGCGCGGCGATTATGCGCTGGGGGCGCCCGATCCGGCGGCGCTGCCGCCGGGGATCGCGCCCACGGACGGCGGCGCGATCCGCACCTTTCCGGGCATGCTCGAAAAGGCGGGCGGCTGCGACGGGTTCTTCATCGCCAAGCTGGTGCGCAATGGCTGACTTGCCGCATCGCGGCCGGATGGTAGAGATAACCCCATGAATCCAGTCCGCATCGCGCCCTCGATCCTCTCCGCCGATTTCGCCCGGCTGGGCGAGGAGGTGCGCGCGATCGACGCGGCGGGCGCCGACTGGATCCATATCGACGTGATGGACGGGCATTTCGTGCCCAACATCTCGTTCGGGCCGGTGGTGATGAAGGCGATCCGCGGCGTCACCGCCAAGCCGTTCGACGTGCATCTGATGATCGCGCCGGTCGATCCGTATCTCGACGCCTTTGCCGAGGCGGGCGCGGACACGATCAGCGTGCATGTCGAGGCGGGGCCGCACATCCATCGCTCGCTTCAGCACATCAAGGGGCTGGGCAAGCGCGCGGGCGTGGTGATCTGCCCGGGCACGCCGGCCAAGGCGCTCGATTACCTGCTCGACAGCGCCGATCTCGTGCTGGTGATGAGCGTGAATCCGGGCTTTGGCGGGCAGAGCTTCATCGAGAACCAGTTGAAGAAGATCGAGGCGGTGCGCCGGATGATCGATGTGAACGGCCGCGCGATCGATCTGGAGGTGGATGGCGGTGTCGATCCGCGCTGGGCGCGCCGCTGCATCGATGCCGGTGCCGACGCGCTGGTGGCGGGCACGTCGGTCTTTCGCGGCGGCCCGGCGGCCTATGCCGCCAACATCGCCGCGCTGCGGGGCGGATGAACGACCTGACCCCCGATGCCGCGACCGACGGCATCCAGGAGGGCAAGCGGCTGATCCGCCTGGGCGGCGACAAGGCGTTGAGCCTGGCCGAGCGGCTGTCCGAACGCTTCCACCGGCTGACGTGGCGCACGCCGATCCACGGCATGCGGCTGAAGGGGCGCTATCCGCTGAAGCTGATCGCGGTGCCCGAGGACCCGATCATAGGCGACGTGCCGCGCGGGCGCGCGCTGATCGAGGGGATGCTCAGCCACCGCGGCGAACATCATGCGATCGAAACGCTCGATCTGGCCCGGCCCGTCTATGGCAAGGCGTTCGGCGACTATCTCCACGGCTTTGGCTGGCTGCGCGACCTGTCGACCGTGGCGACGCGCGCGCAAGGCGCGCCGATCGCCGAATATCTGATGGCGCGCTGGCTCGACCAGCATGCCGACAGCGTGGGCGGCGCGGCGTGGCGCGCGGATCTGTGGGGGCGGCGCATCCTCGCCTGGACGAGCCATGCGCCGCTGATCCTGTCGTCGACCGATCTGGTGTATCGCTCGAGCGTGCTGAACGCGCTCGCCCGTGGCGCGCGGCACCTCGATCGCGGCGCGGACAAGGCGCCGGCCGGGCCGCCGCGGATCGCGGCGTGGTGCGGCGTGGTGGCGGCGGGGCTGCTGATCCCGGGCGGCGATCCGCGCCGCGCGTTCGGCGAGGCGGGGCTGGTGCGCGCGCTGGCGGCGTCGCTGTTCGACGATGGCGGATCGGTGACGCGCAGCCCGGCGGCGTTGCTCGATTCGATCCAGTTGCTGGCGTCGCTGCGCGAGACCTATGCAGCGCGGCGGATCGACCTGCCCGAGCCGATCGGTGCCGCGCTCGGACGGATGGTGCCGGCGCTGCTGGGCGTCGCGCATGGCGATCGCGGGCTGTCGAGCTGGCAGGGCGGCGGCCCGGTGCCCGCGGACAGCGTGGCGGCGGTGATCGAGGCGACGGGCATCCGTACCCGGCCGCTGCGCCAGGCGCGCGACTGGGGCTATCAGCGGCTGGCGGCGGGATCGGCGGTGCTGATCGTCGACGCCGCGCCGCCGCCCGTGGCGCGCGTGGTGGAGGGTGGCTGCGCCTCGACGCTGGCGTTCGAATTCTCCGATGGTCCGGCGCGGATCGTCGTCAATTGCGGCGGCGCGCAGGCCGGATTGGCCACGCTGCCGCCAGCGCTCACCGCCGCGCTGCGGTCGAGCGCCGCGCATTCGACGCTGGTGGTGGCGGACAGCAATTCGACCGCGATCCATGCCGACGGCACACTCGGCCGCGGCGTCGCCGAGGTGGAGCTGAGCCGGCAGGAATCGGATGCCGCCAGCCGGATCGAGGCCACGCATGACGGCTATGTGCGCCGCTACGGCTTTCTTCATCGGCGGCAGCTGATGCTGACGGGCGACGGGCGCGAGCTGCGCGGCGAGGATGCGCTGCTGCCGCAGGGCCGCCGGCACCGCGGCGGCGCGACGCCGTTCGCGATCCGGCTGCATCTGGGCGCGGGTGTCGAGGCGTCGCCCACCGCGGACGGCATGGCGGCGATCCTGCGGCTGGCCGGCGGCGCGCTGTGGCAGTTCCGCTGCCGCGGCGGCAATCTCGCGATCGAGCCCTCGCTGTGGATCGACGGCGACGGCCGTATGGTGCCGACGCAGCAGATCGTCGTGTCGGGCGAGGCCGCGGCAGGCGGCGCGAGCGTGAGCTGGGCCTTGAAGCGCGCGCTCTGAACGGCCAGAGGGCGCGCATGACCAGCATCCCGATCCGCCGCGCGCTCCTCTCCGTCTCCGACAAGACGGGCATCGTCGAACTCGGCCGCACGCTTGCGGCGCACGGCGTCGAGCTGGTCTCGACCGGCGGCACCGCGGCGGCGCTGCGCGAGGCGGGGCTGGCGGTGATCGACGTGTCCGAGATGACCGGTTTCCCGGAGATGATGGACGGGCGCGTGAAGACGCTTCACCCGACCGTGCATGGCGGTCTGCTCGCGGTGCGCGACGATCCCGCGCATGCCGCCGCGATGGCCGCGCACGGCATCGGCGCGATCGATCTGGTGGTGGTGAACCTCTATCCGTTCGCGCAGACGGTCGCCAAGGGCGCCGACCGCGACACGATCATCGAGAATATCGACATTGGCGGGCCGTCGATGGTGCGCTCCGCCGCCAAGAACCACGCCTATGTCGCGATCCTCACCGACCCTGCGGATTATGCGCTGGTGGAAGGCGGCAGCACCAGCCTGGCGGACCGTCGCCGGCTGGCCGCCAAGGCGTTCGCGGCGACCGCGGCCTATGACGGGATGATCGCGCACTGGTTCGGCACGGTCGATCAGGGCGAGGCGTTCCCGGAAACGCTGCCGATCGTGCTCAAGCGCGGCGATGCGCTGCGGTATGGCGAGAATCCGCACCAGGCCGCTGCCTTCTACACCGCCGACAGCGGCGTGCGCGGGATCGGCCAGGCGAGCCAGATCCAGGGCAAGGCGCTGAGCTACAACAATCTGAACGACGCTGATGCCGCGCTGGAGCTGGTCGCCGAATTCCGCGACGCCCAGCCCACCTGCGTGATCGTCAAGCACGCCAATCCGTGCGGCGTCGCGACCGCATCCAGCCTCGCCGACGCCTATGCCGCCGCGTTCGCGTGCGACACCGTCTCGGCGTTCGGCGGGATCGTCGCGGTCAACCGGCCGCTCGACGGCGCCACCGCGCGCGCGATCGTCGAGATCTTCACCGAAGTCGTGGTGGCCCCCGATGCCGACGACGAGGCGCGCGCGCTGTTCGCCGCCAAGAAGAATCTGCGGCTGCTGCTGACGGGCGAGCTGCCCGATCCGGCGCGCGGGGGGCTCGCCGCCAAATCGATCGCGGGCGGCTGGCTGGTGCAGGGCCGCGACAATGGCACGCCGGACGACCTGCGCGTCGTCACGAAGCGCGCGCCGACCGCGCAGGAGCTGGCCGATTGCCGCTTTGCCTGGACGGTCGCCAAGCACGTCAAGTCGAACGCGATCGTCTATGCCAGGGACGGCAGCACCGCCGGAATCGGCGCCGGCCAGATGAACCGGCTGGAATCCGCGCGCATCGCCGCCTGGAAGGCCAAGGACGCGGCGGACAAGGCCGGCTGGGCCGCCCCGCGCACGATCGGCTCGGCGGTGGCGTCGGATGCGTTCTTCCCGTTCGCCGACGGGCTGATGGCGGCGGTGGAGGCGGGCGCCACCGCGGTGATCCAGCCGGGCGGATCGATCCGCGACGCCGACGTGATCGCGGCGGCCGATGCGGCGGGGCTGGCGATGGTCTTCACCGGCATGCGCCACTTCCGCCACTGATCCTCAGCGGGTCGGCGAGCCCTCGTACGGCAGCGTCGCCTCGTCCGCGCGCGGCACCGATCCGAACAACGCGCGATCGGCGGGGGCGAAGGCGAAGCGCCACAGGATGAACAGATAGGTGGCGGCGATGGCGGGCTCGCCGATCGCGAGCTCTGCCCATTCGTAGCGATGGGGCAGCGCGGTGAAGCAACTGCCCACTGCAATCGCCGCCAGCACCGCCCACAGCATCGGCCAGCGCCAGGGCGACACCGCGGCGGCCAGCAGCCGCGAGAGCAGCCGCATCTTGATGAGGCTGGTGCAGCCGAGCGACAGCATCAGCGCGACCGCCGGCCCCGCCGCCTGCCAGGCGGGCGGCCAGCCGAGCCGGCGCATCGCGAAGATCAGCGCCAGGCTCAGCGCGATCTGCACGCCCAGCATCGCCACCGAGATCATCAGGTTGCGGTGCCGCGCGATATAGACGAGCGCCGATTCGCTGACCGCGCCCGCCGAGGCGAGCACCTCGGCGATCAGCAGGAAGGCGAGCGCCGCGGTGCCCGCCACGAACTGGGGCCCGACCACGCCCATCACCGCTTCGCCCGGGATCGACCCCATGAGCGCGAGGCACCCCTGCGCCGCCATGATCCAGAACGCGACCTGGCGCACCTGCCGCGCGATCGCGCCGCGGTCGTCCACCGCCAGGCTCTGCGTGATGACCGGACCGAGGATCGGATCGAAGCTCGTCTTCAGCTTCTGCGGCAGCGAGGCGACCTGTTGCGCCATATAGTAGATGCCGACGATCTTGGGCGCGAACAACAGCCCGAGGATGAAGCGATCGACGTTGCGCGTGCCCCATTCGAGCGCATCGGCGCCCGCGAGCGGCACATTGGCACGCGTCAGCCGGGCGAGCGGCGCGATCCGCGGCTTCCAGCCCCGCGGCAGGCCATAGCTGCGCAGAAAGGGAACGAGGCTCGCGATCAGCGCCGCGCTCATCGAGGCGACATAGGACAGCACGAGGCCGTTGCGGATGGTGACGAACGAAAACGCCCAGGCGGCGATCGAGATCGTCCAGGGCTCCACCACCGCACGCGCGGTGACGGTCGCCTGCACGTTCAGCCGATAGGCGAGCGCGGCGAGGCTCACGTCGGACCAGGCGACCGCGACGATGATGCACGGCAGATAGCGATCGAGCCCGCGCACCGCGGTGTTGGGATACATGATCTGCGGAAACAGCCACAGCACGAAGCTGGCGGCGATCGCCGCCAGGAACGCGACCGCCATCGCATCCCACACCACCATGTTGGCGGGCTGGTCGCTCGATGCGAGCGCCTGGGCGAGCCCGCGCTTCAGCCCCAAAGTCGCGACGAGCGCGGCGAGTTCCACCACCACGACCGCGATGGCGAAGCGCCCGACCAGATCGGGGCCGTAGATGCGGCCGGCGATGAACAGGAACGGGATGCGCGCGGCGAGGCGCAGCACGAACCCCGCGATGTTCGTCCGCCCGCCCTTGGCGAGCGTGTCGATATCCCCCTTGGCTTCGGTCATCGCCGCGCGGTCGCCACCGCAAAGCCGCGCCGCCGGCCGGGCTCGCGCGAGTCAGCCGGACGCGGCCGGCCGCCGCGCTGCGCCGTCAATGCGCCGCGCCCCAGCTCGCGCCGGTGCCGATCTCGATGCCGAGCGGCACCGACAAGGTGACCGCGGGTTCGGCCGCCGTCGCCATCACGCGTTCGATCACCACGCTTGCCGCCGCCACGTCCGCTTCGGGCAGTTCGAACACGAGTTCGTCGTGCACCTGGAGCAGCATGCGGACGTGACCCAATCCCGCCGCCTCCAGCGCGGGTGTCATCCGCACCATCGCGCGCTTGATGATGTCGGCGCAGGTGCCCTGGATCGGCGCGTTGATCGCGGCGCGCTCGGCGCCCTGGCGTTCACCCTGCACCTTGGACTTGATCCGCGGGAAATGCGTCTTGCGGCCGAACAGCGTCGTCGTGAAGCCGCGCGCGCGGACCTCTTCCAGCGTTTCGGCGATATAGCGGTTGATGCCGGGGAAACGCTCGAAATAGGTGTCGATCATCGTCTGCGCCTCGTCCGCGCTCACGTCGAGCCGGCCGGCGAGGCCCCAGCGGCTGATGCCGTAGAGGATGGCGAAGTTGATCGTCTTGGCGCGCCCGCGCGTGTCGCGATTCACCTCGCCGAACAATTCCATCGCGGTCAGGCTGTGGATGTCGTCGCCGTTCGCAAAGGCGTCGCGCAGCGCGGGCACGTCGGCCATGTGCGCGGCCAGACGCAATTCGATCTGCGAATAATCCGCCGACAGGATCACATGGCCCGGCTCCGCCACGAACGCGTCGCGGATCTGGCGGCCGGTCTCGGTGCGGATCGGGATATTCTGCAGATTGGGATCGGTCGACGACAGCCGCCCGGTCTGTGCGCCGGTCAGGCTGTACGAGGTGTGCACGCGGCCCGTGGCCGGGTTCACCTGCGCCTGGAGCGCGTCGGTATAGGTGGATTTCAGCTTCGAGAGCTGGCGCCATTCGAGCACCTTGCGCACGATCTGCGCGCCCGGCTCTTCGGTGCCCTTCAGGTCGCGCGCGATGCGTTCGAGTTCGGTGACGTCGGTGGAATAGACGCCCGATTTGCCCTTGCGGCCACCCTTCAGCCCCATGCGCTCGAACAGCACGTCGCCCAGCTGCTTGGGGCTGCCGATCGTGAACGCGCTGCCCGCCAGCGCATGGATCTCGGTCTCCAGCCCGGCGATCTGCTCCTGGAAGGTGGCGGACAGGGTAGCGAGCTTCGCGCTGTCCACCTTGATTCCCAGCATCTCCATGCCGGCGACGACGGGGACGAGCGGCCGATCGACCATCTCGTACACGCGCGTCGCCTGCTCGTTCGGCAGCCGCGCGCGAAAGCGTTTCCAGAGGCGATAGGTGACGTCGGCATCCTCGGCGGCGTAGCGCGTCGCCGATTTCAGATCGACCTCATGGAAGCCGCGCTGCGTCTTGCCGGTGCCGACCACGTCCTTGAACGCGATGCAGCTGTGCGACAGATGCGTGGCGGCGAGTTCGTCCATGCCGTGGCCGTGCAGCCCGGCATCGAGATCGAAGCTCATCACGATCGTGTCGTCGAACGGCGCGACCGCGATGCCCAGGCGGCCGAGCACGATCATGTCGTATTTGAGGTTGTGCCCGATCTTGAGGACCGCCGGATCCTCCAGCAACGGCTTTAGCCGAGCGAGCGCGACGGCGCGGTCGAGCTGGACCGGCGTCTCGGCGAGCAGGTCGGTGGTGCCGTGGCCGAGCGGGATATAGCAGGCCAGATTGGGGTGAAGCGCCATCGACACGCCGACCAGCTCGGCACGCGTCGCGTCGACGCCCGTCGTCTCGGTATCGACCGCGATCCAGCCCTGGTGCCGCGCGACCGCGATCCAGCGATCCAGCGCATCCTCGTCCACCACCGTCTCGTACGCATCGTGATCGCAGGGCGGATCGGCCGCGATCGGCACGTCCGCGGGTGCGGCGACCGGCGCGTCGGCAACCTGCCCCAGCTTGGCGAGCAGCGTCTTGAAGCCGTGATGTTCGAGGAACGCACGCAGCGGCGCGTCGGGAATGCCCTTCAGTTCGAGTTCGTCCAGCGGCTCGGGCAGCGCGACGTCGCAGCGCAGCGTCACCAGCGCGCGGCTGAGGCGCGCCATATCGGCATGCGCGATCAGATTGTCGCGCAGCTTGCCCGGCTTCATGCCTTCGGCCGCCGCCAGCACCGCGGTGAGGTCGCCATGTTCGAGGATCAGCTTGGCGGCGGTCTTGGGGCCGACGCCCGGCACGCCCGGCACGTTGTCGACGCTGTCGCCCATCAGCGCCAGAACGTCGCCGAGCTGGCCGGGCGCGATGCCGTGGAATTTCTCCGCGACATGCTCCGCGCCCAGCCGACGGTTGTTCATCGTGTCGTACATGTCGAGCCCGGGCTCGATCAGCTGCATCAGATCCTTGTCGCTCGACACGATCGTCACCGCCCAGCCCTGCGCCAGCGCGGCCTTCGCATAGCAGGCGATGATGTCGTCCGCCTCCAGTCCCTCGGTTTCAATGCAGGGGATGGAGAAGGCCCGCGTCGCGTCGCGGATCATCGGGAATTGGGGGACGAGATCCTCGGGCGGGGGCGGGCGGTGCGCCTTGTACTGGTCGTACAGCTCATTGCGGAAGGTCTTCGACGATTTGTCGAGGATCACCGCCATGTGGGTGGGGCCGTCGGCCGCATGCACCTCGTCCGCCAGCTTCCACAACATGCTGGTATAGCCATAGACCGCGCCGACCGGCTCGCCATGCGTGTTGGTGAGCGGCGGCAGCCGGTGATAGGCGCGAAAGATATAGCCGGAGCCATCGACGAGATAGAGGTGGGGCATCGCCGCCGATCTAGCGGATCGCGGCGCGCAGGACCACCCGATCCGAGGGGCCGCGGCTCAGTTCGCCGAACCGCCTCCGCCGGCGGCATAGCCCGCCACCGCGCTCGCCACCGCCTGGATCAGCAACTGGCGGTCGTGCATCGGGCGCCGCGTGTCGCCGATCATCACCGCCAGCGCATAGCGGCGGCCGTCGGGCGCGGTGAGCAGGCCGACATCGTTGAAGCCGGCGTTGCGCGCGCCCAGATCCTGGCCCGTGCCGGTCTTGTGCGCGATGCTCCACCCGGGCGGCAGCGCGGCACGCAGCCGGGCGCGGCCGGTGAGCGAGGCGCCCATCGTGTCGAGCAGGATCCGCGTCGAGGTTTCCGACAGCAACTCGCCGCGCGCCAGCCGCGCCAGCGCATCGGCGATCGCCACCGGCGCGGCGCCGTCGGGCGGATCGCCGACATAGGCGTCGAGCGCGGCGGCGCGCGCCTCGGGCGTCAGGCGCGCGCGCGCGATCTCGAAATTGTTGCCCTGCGCATAGGAGGGCTGCCAGGTCAGCCCCGCCGTCCGGCTTTGCAGCAGGCGCTCGCCGGGGCCGAAATGGATGTCGCCCAGCCGCTTGGCGGCGATCATCGCGCGCACCGCCGGGGGCCCGCCGACATAGGTGAGCAGCCGGTCGTTCGCGGTGTTGTCGCTCTGCGTCAGCGCGCGCGTCAGCAGGCCGCCGACGGTGGTGTGATAGCCATCGCCCTTCACCAGCATCGCCACCGGCTGGTGGAACAGCGTGATGTCCTCGGGCCGGACGACGATCGGATCGTCGAGCCGCGCCTTGCCCGCGTCGCGCAGGCTGAGCAGCGTGATCGCCACCCACAGTTTCGAAACCGATTGCTGCGGCAGCAGCTGGTGGCCGCCTGCCTCCACCGTCCAGCCGGCATCGACCGCGCGCACCGCGATGCCCACCTTGCCCCCGAAATCTTGCCGCAACTGCGCGATCTGGCGCGCGAGCTGTTCGGGCGCGCGCGGGCCGGTGCGCGGGGCGGGCGGCGGCACCGGGATCGACACGACGACGGGTGTGTCGCGGCCGGGCGCGGCGCCACTGGATCCCGGCCGCGACGACGATCCGCACGCGCCAAGCAGCGCCAGCATTCCGATCAGACCCAGACGGCCGAAGCCCTTCGACTGCATAATATTCCCGACGCAGCGCAACGTGGGATCGATCCTTATCGGTGGATCGACCATCCGGAACATGGCGTTGCGCCACTTGCGGCGAACCGCGCCACGCACGGGCTCAACCGAGGATCCGGCGCCCATGGCCTTATGGCACCAGCACGGTATCCACCGCCTCCGCCGCGGTTTCGGGCCAGTCGAGCGTATAGTGGAGCCCGCGGCTTTCGTGGCGGTGTAGCGCTGATCGCACGATCAGCTCGGCGGTCTGCAGCAGGTTGCGCAGCTCGATCAGATCGGGCGTCACGCGGAAATGGCCGTAATAATCCTCCACCTCATGCGTCAGCAGGCGGATGCGGGCCTGCGCGCGCTGCAACCGCTTGGTGGTGCGCACGATGCCGACATAGTTCCACATGAACCGGCGGATCTCGGTCCAGTTCTGCTTGATGACCACTTCTTCGTCCGAATCGGTGACGCGGCTTTCGTCCCATGGGCGGATCACGGGGACGGGCGGCAGCGCGTCCCAATGCGCGGCGATATGATCGGCGCAGGACTCGCCGAAGACGAAACATTCGAGCAGCGAATTCGACGCGAGGCGGTTGGCGCCGTGCAGCCCGCTCTCGGTGCACTCGCCCGCCGCGTACAGGCCGGGCAGGTCGGTGCGGCCGTCGCGGTCGATGACGATGCCGCCGCAGGTATAATGCTGCGCGGGCACGACCGGGATCGGCTGCGTCGTCATGTCGATGCCGAGCCCGATCAGCTTCTCGTAGATGTTCGGGAAATGCGCCCTCACGAATTCGGGCGGCTGGTGGCTGATGTCGAGATGGACGTAATCGAGGCCATAGCGCTTGATCTCGGCGTCGATCGCGCGCGCCACCACGTCGCGTGGCGCGAGCTCCATGCGCTCGGCGTCGTAATAGGACATGAAGCGCTTGCCCGTGGTCGGGTTGATGAGTCGCCCGCCCTCGCCGCGCACCGCTTCGGTGATGAGGAAGTTCTTGACCTCGAGATTGTAGAGGCAGGTCGGGTGGAACTGCATCATCTCCATGTTGCTGACCCGGGCTCCCGCCCTCCACGCCATCGCGATGCCGTCCCCCGTCGCGCCGCGGGGCGCGGTGGAGAAGAGATAGGTGCGGCCCGCGCCGCCGGTGGCGAGGATCGTCGCCTTCGCGGTGTACAGATTGACGTGCCCGGTGCCGCGATCGACCGCATAGACGCCCCAGACATTGCCCGCGCCCGAATAGCGTTCCTCATGCCGCCCGGTGGCGAGATCGATCGCGACCTGATCGGGGACGAGGGTGATGTTGGGATGCGCCTCAGCCGCGCGTTGCAGCGCCTCCTGCACCGCCCATCCCGTCGCGTCGGCGACATGGACGATGCGGCGGTGGCTGTGGCCGCCCTCGCGGGTGAGGTGGAGCGCGTTTCCTTCGGTGGCGAAGGGGACGCCGAGCTGCGTCAGTCGCTCGATCGCGGCGGGCGCGCCCTCGACGACGAACTCGACGATGTCGCGGTCGTTGAGGCCGGCGCCGGCGACCATCGTATCCTCGACATGATGCTCGAACGTGTCGCCGGGTTCGAGCACCGCGGCGATCCCCCCTTGCGCCCAGGCGGTGGAGCCCTCGTTCAGCGCGCCCTTGGCGAGCACGGTGACCTTGAACCGGTCCGCCAGATTGAGCGCCGCGGTAAGCCCCGCCGCACCCGAGCCGACGATCAGGACGTCGCTGGCGCTCATGCCCGCGCGCCCGAAGTGGAGGGGGCGAAGTGGAGGAAGTGGAAGAAGTGGAGGACCGAACGCATGGTTCGATATGCCCCCGGAAGGAGCGCGGATGCGGGGGTGCGGCGACGGCGTGGAGCGACGGTCATCGCGTCACCCTGCCACAGCGGAGGGTGCGTAGGACAGAGCGGAGATGGGGCTCACGCGGCGGCGGGCAGCCAATCCTCGCAGCGCAGCCCGTCCACCCGGCGGAATTCGCCCAGATTGCCGGTGACGACGATAAGGCCGCGGCTGCGCGCATGCCCGGCAATGAGCACGTCGTAACCGCCGATCGATCGGCCTTCGCGTTCCAGCGTCGCGCGGATGTCGCCGGCATGCGCTGCCGCCTCGGCATCGAACGCCATGACCTCCAGCCGGCTCGCGAACCGCTCCACCTCCGTCCGGTTGTCGATCGGCCGTGCCGACTTCGCGGCGCCGTGCAGCAGCTCGGTCAGCACGATGGTCGAGATCGCCAGCCCGTCGGTTTCGGCGTTGAAGCGCGCACGGATGCTCTGCGGGCGATCGCGCAAGACCCGGATGCAGAGATTGGTATCGAGCATGTAGCGGAGCATCAGAAAGCTTCGCGATCCTGGGCCTCGGGCTGTTGGCGCTCGCCCAGATCGATGCCCGACGCGGCGAAGAAATCGTCCCATGTGCGATCGGCCGGAACGATGATCCGTCGCACCCCGTCGCGAAGGACGGCGACCTCGCGCACGCCATCGGGGAACGCCACATCCTTGGCGAGCCGCACCGCCTGGGATCGGTTGGAGAGAAACACCGTCGTCCGCGTCATCGTCTGCCTCCTCGCGTAATGTGGGACGCGCAAGGGGATATGTCAATGGGATATACTTCGTGGATGGTTACCCGTTCGATGCCCGCGTCAGGCTCAGGAACACGTCTTCCAGATCGGCTTCCTTGGTCGACACGTCGACGATCCCGAAGCCGCTGCCCTGCACCGCGGCGAGCACCTCGCCCGCGTTCACGCGGTCCTTGGCATAGGTGATTTCCAGCGTGCGCATGCCCTTCAGCGCGATCTTCTGGAAACAGGCATTGGCGGGCACCGTCTCCACGTCGCGATCCACCGTCAGCGAGACGATCTTCTCCTGCGCCTTGCCGACCAGCTCGCGCGTCGGCTCGTTGGCGATCACGCGGCCATGGTTGATGATCGCGATCCGGTCGCAAAGCTGTTCGGCCTCTTCGAGATAATGCGTCGTCAGCACCACCGTCACGCCCTGGTCGTTCAACGCGCGGACATAGGTCCAGAGCTGCTGACGCAGTTCGATGTCGACGCCCGCGGTCGGCTCGTCGAGCACGAGCACGGGGGGCGAATGGACCATCGCCTTGGCCACCATCAGCCGCCGCTTCATGCCCCCCGACAGCGTGCGGGCATAGGCGTTGGCCTTGTCCTCCAGATGCACCGCGCGCAGCAGCTCCATCGAGCGGCGCTCGGCCTTGGGCACGCCGTAGAGGCCCGCCTGGATGTTCAGCGTCTCGACCGGGGTGAAGAACGGATCGAACAGGATCTCCTGGTTGACGATCCCGATCGACGCTTTGGCGTTCCTGGGATGCGCGTCGATGTCGAAGCCCCAGATCGCGGCGCGGCCGCTCGTCTTGTTGACCAGCCCGGCCAGGATGTTGATGAGCGTCGACTTGCCCGCGCCATTGGGGCCGAGCAGCCCGAAGATCTGCCCGCGCGGCACGTCGAAGCTCACCCCGTCGAGCGCGCGCTTGCCGCCCGCATAGGTTTTGCACAGATTGTCGATGGCGATCGCGGCTTCGGTCATGACGGGGGGAATAGGCGCGTGGGCGGGCACCCTCAACCGGTTATTGCCCGGCGGATGCACGCTTGCTATCGCGACGCCATGCTTCCGCCTCCCGAACTCTCCCGCGTCTCGCAACCCCGCGTCGCCTGCGACGGGGCGACCGACATTCCCGGCGGCGCCGCGCTCGGCCATCCGCGCGTGTGGCTGCAGATCGACGAGAGCGGCTATGTCGATTGCGGCTATTGCGACCGGCGCTTCGTGCTGATCGGTGGGCCGGCGGACGGGGTGGATCCGGCGACGCTGCCCGATCACGGGGATGGCGCGGGGCGCTGAGCCGCCTATATCGGCGGGCATGACCGATCCCCGCAGCTTTCTCTACCGCGACGCGCTCGATCCCGAGCAGGCGCAGGCGCTGACCGCCAAGGCGCTCGCCAACGCCGACGACGGCGAACTCTATCTCCAGTATCGCCGCTCCGAAGCCTTCGGGTTCGACGACGGCCGGTTGAAGACCGCGAGCTACGACACGCATTCGGGCTTCGGCCTGCGCGCCGTATCGGGCGAGACGACTGCGTTCGCGCATGCCAACGAGCTGTCGCCCGCCGCGATCCGCCGCGCTGCCGAGACGATGACGCTGATCGATCCGGCGAAGGGCGCGCGGCCCGCCCCGCCGCGCGGCACCAACCGGCGGCTCTACACCGATGCCGATCCGCTCGACCTCGTGCCGTTCGCGGACAAGGTGAACCTGTGCCAGACGATCGACGCCGCGGCGCGCGCGCGCGATCCGCAGGTGGCGCAGGTGTCGGTCAGCCTGTCGGGCAGCTGGAGCGTGGTCGAGATCGTCCGCGCCGACGGCTTCGTCGCGACCGACGTCCGCCCGCTGGTGCGGCTGAACGTGTCGATCGTGGTGGAGCGCAACGGCCGCCGCGAAACCGGCAGCTACGGGATCGGCGGGCGCTATCTCTATGACGACCTGTTCGCGCCCGAGACCTATGATCGCGCAATCGATGCCGCGCTGGCGCAGGCGCTGACCAATCTCGACGCGATCGCGGCGCCCGCGGGCGAGATGACCGTGCTGCTCGGGCCGGGCTGGCCGGGCATCCTGCTGCACGAGGCGATCGGCCACGGACTGGAAGGCGATTTCAACCGCAAGGGCACGTCCGCCTTTTCGGGCCGGATCGGCGAGCGCGTCGCGGCACCGGGCGTGACCGTGGTGGACGACGGCACGCTGATGAACCGCCGCGGATCGCTGTCGATCGACGACGAGGGCACGCCGACGCAGGAGAATGTGCTGATCGAGGACGGCATCCTGAAGGGCTATATCCATGATCGCCTCAACGCGCGCCTGATGGGGGTCGAACCCACCGGCAATGGCCGGCGCGAGAGCTTCCAGCATGCGCCGATGCCGCGGATGACCAACACCTTCATGAAGGCGGGCAACGACGATCCCGCCGAGCTGCTGTCCCGCATGAAGCGCGGCATCTTCGCGCGCGCGTTCGGCGGGGGTCAGGTCGATATCGTCTCGGGCAAGTTCGTGTTCAGCTGCACCGAGGCGTTCCTGGTCGAGGACGGCAAGCTGGGCGCGCCGATCAAGGGCGCGACGCTGATCGGCGATGGTCCCAGTTCGCTGACGAAGGTGCGCGGCATCGGCAACGACTTCGCGCTGGACGAAGGCATCGGCATCTGCGGCAAGGGCGGGCAGAGCGTGCCCGCGGGCGTGGGCCAGCCGACCCTGCTGGTGGACGGGCTGACGGTGGGCGGCACGGCGACCGGGTGAGCGCCGCTCAGTAACCCGAGATCAGCATGTCGAGCGCGGCCTTGATCCGATATTCCTCGGCGGTCAGATTGGCGACGATGCTCTCGATATCGCGGACCGCGATGCTGCGGGCGAGCGGCGTCACCATCGCGAGGCGGCGGCCATCGATCGTGAAGACCGGCAGCAGGCGGTCGGGTGCCGCCGGATCGGGTGTTCGAAGCGGCACCACGAGGCGCGTCGCCAGACCGCTGAGCAGATCGGACTGACAATCGATCACGAGAACGTCGCCACGCACGCGACAGACGTCGAATTGAGCCACTATAGCGGCTCCAGATGCGCGAGCGGATCGCCCTCCGCTTCGTACCGGCGATTGAAGCCTTGGAGCCATTCGCGGTTGTCCTCGCGCCACATCTGTTCGCGTCGCCGCTTCGTCTCGATCCGCAACGCGTCTTCCGTGATCCGCGACAGGTTGAGCCCCGCCTCGCGCGCTGCGGCGATCACGCCCGTATCGATCGACAGATTGACCGATTTGCGCTTGCCGGCCGTTATGGGATCATGCTTCATGCGCTCGATGTATGCGCACGGTCTGCGCGCGTCAATCGGAGCGCCGACCCTATGAGCATCGCCGAACTCGGCCGTTTCAGCCGCAACGAAGCGCATATCCTTGTCGGACGGCTGGCCAGCGAAGGGATTGAGGCGATTGCGTTCGACGGCGAGACCTCGATCGGGGACGGCAGCTATCTGCTGATCCCGGTGCGCGTGATGGTGGACGATGCGGATCTCGCGGCGGCCAAGCGGATCGTCGCCGACGCTGCCTGATTTTCGGGCAGACCCGTCCGCCTGCCTAAAAAATTTACCGATCGTTCACGAATCCGCCGACGCTACGCCCCGAATCCCGGTCTGTCCCACTTGGCACGATGGTTGCTGGAGATATTCCGGGACATAGGGAAGGGGCACCGGTGAAGCTGGTCATCGCCATCATCAAACCGTTCAAGCTGGACGAAGTGCGCGAGGCGCTGACCGAGATCGGCGTCGCGGGCATGACGGTCACCGAGGTCAAGGGGTTCGGTCGCCAGAAGGGCCAGACCGAGATCTACCGCGGTGCCGAATACAGCACCAACATGGTGCCGAAGATCAAGATCGAGGTCGTCTGCGCCGAGGCGCTGGCCGACCGCGTCGTCGAGGCGGTGCAGGCATCGGCCAACACCGGCGCGATCGGCGACGGCAAGATCTTCGTGCTCGACGTGGGGCAAGCGGTGCGCATCCGCACCGGCGAAACCGACGATTCCGCACTTTGACAGGATTGGGGGGACCAATGAAGCCGACACAGAAGATCGCGCTCGCGCTGGGCGGCCTTGGCGCTGCGGCGCTGCTGGCGCACCCGGCCTTTGCGCAGACGCCCGCCGGCGCGGTCGCCGGCCAGATCCCGAAGGCCAGCGTCGACAAGGGCGACACCGCCTGGATGCTTGTCTCCACGCTCCTCGTGCTGATGATGTCGGTGCCGGGGCTCGCGCTGTTCTATGGCGGCCTCGTGCGCACCAAGAACATGCTGTCGGTGCTGACCCAGGTGCTGATGATCGTCTGCCTGGTTGCGGTGATGTGGGTCACCTTCGGCTATTCGATGGCGTTCACCGGGCATAACGCGTTCTGGGGCGGCCTGTCGAAGGCGCTGCTGATCGGCGTCGACGCCAACAGCCAGGCGGCGACGTTCTCCAACGGCGTCTACATCCCCGAATATGCCTATATCTGCTTCCAGATGACGTTCGCGTGCATCACGCCCGCGCTCTTCGTCGGATCGGTGGCGGAGCGGGTGCGGTTCTCGCCGCTGATGCTCTTCGTCGCGCTCTGGGTCACGTTCGTGTATTTCCCGATCGCGCACATGGTCTGGTATTGGGGCGGCCCCGACGCGATCGCCGCCGCGGCGATGAAGGGCACCGCTGCGCTCGACGCGCAGAATCTCGACGCCGGCTGGCTGTTCCAGAAGGGCGCGCTCGATTTCGCAGGCGGCACCGTGGTGCACATCAACGCCGGCATCACCGGGCTGGTGATGGCGCTGCTCCTCGGCAAGCGCACCGGTTATCCCCGCGAGCCGATGCCGCCGCATTCGCTGACCATGACGATGATCGGCGCCTCGCTGCTGTGGGTGGGCTGGTTCGGCTTCAACGCCGGCTCCAACCTCGAATCCAACGGCGTCACCGCGGTGGCCTTCATCAACACCTTCGTCGCCACCGCCGCGGCCGGCCTGTCGTGGCTGCTGTGCGAACAGATCGTCCGCGGCAAGCCGTCGCTGCTGGGCGCGGCCTCGGGCGTGGTCGCCGGGCTCGTCGCGGTGACGCCGGCCAGCGGCTATGCCGGGCCGATGGGGTCGGTGGTGCTGGGCCTGATCGTCTCGCCGATCTGCTTCTTCTTCGTCGCCAAGGTGAAGACGAAGTTCGGCTATGACGACAGCCTCGACGTGTTCGGCGTGCACTGCGTCGGCGGCATCACCGGCGCGATCCTGACGGGCGTGCTCGTCTCGCCGAAGCTCGGCGGCCAAGGTATCGCCGATTATGCGAGCAAGCCCGGCACGCTCGCGGTCGGCAGCTACGACATGCTGGCCCAGGTGTGGATCCAATGCCAGGCCGTGATCGTGACGCTCGCCTGGTCGAGCATCGGCGCGACCGTGCTGTACCTGCTGATCGACAAGACCTGGGGCATGCGCGCGTCGGTCGAGACCGAATATGACGGCCTCGACATCGCCGAGCATGGCGAGCGCGCCTACCATTATTGAAGCCATCGGGCGGGCGCCCCGCAAGGCGCCCGCCCCACGATGTTCCTCCTGCGGACACACCTGGCCGGTGCGGCGACGCACCGGCCTTTTTTTGTGGCGCGGCGGTGGGCTGGCCCGATCAGGGCCTCGCGAGCGATCGGGTTCACGCGAAGGCGCGAAGACGATGCGTTTTGGGCCATCGGTCCTCAAACCCCTGGGCTCGTGACGATCATGACCGGGCGCAACAGTTTCGCGTCTTCGCGTCTTTGCGCGAACCCGGCGTCTTGGCCGGCATGCGCCGCGAGAGAAACGTCGCCGTGCCGGCCGCTGCGCAATATCCGAGCACGCATCGCGCCTGGGCGATGACGTCAGATCAGGGCGCCATCCGCCGCACGTCGAGCACGTCGACGCCCGCCAGCGCCACGTCGCCCAGCCGGCGGTCGCCCGTTTCCACGACGATCCCGCCGGCGGTCGAGCGGACCGCGCTCCAGCCGATTTCGTGGACCGCATGGCGCCGGCCCCGGCGGCGCAGCACGGCGAGGCGCGCATCTTCGCCCACCACCAGCGCGGCGGCGCCGTCGGCGCCCACCACCGCGTTGCGCGCGGCGAAGCGGGGCAGCGCGCTCTCGGCGGCGCTCGCCGCCTCTTCGGGGCTGTCGATCCGGTCGCCGCCGCGGCGCAGCGCCATGCGGACAAGGAGCCCGATCGCAAACAAGGCCGCCACCGCGAGCACCGCCAGCGCCGCGATGCTCGCACTGGGCGGCGCGGTCATTGGCCTCCCGCCAGCGCGTCGAGCGTCGGCCGGATGCCGGACAGGTCGTAGCCGGCCTGCTGCGCCTGCGTCACCAGCAGCTCGGGATTGCGCCCCGCCTTGGCCGCGGCCAGCGCCCACAGGTTGCACGAGCGCGTGCCCGAGCGGCAATAGGCGAGCACGGGACCCTCGGCCGCGACGAGCGCGTCCGCCATTGCGTCGAGCTGCGGGTGCGAGAAGCCGGCATGGGTCACGGGAATGGCGGTATAGGCGAGGCCCGCGGCCTCGGCCGCGGCGCGGATTGCGGCGCCGCTCGGCTGGCCGGGCTCCTCGTCGTCGGGCCGGTTGTTGATGACCGCCTTGAAGCCCGCGGCGGCGATTGTCGCCATATCCTCGGGCGCGATCTGCGGCGCGACGGCGATGCTCTCGTTGATGGTCCGGATCATGCCGCGTCTCGAATGACGTTGAGGAAGGCCTCGCCATAGGCGTCGAGCTTGCGCGCGCCAATGCCCGAGAGCACGCCCAGCGCCGCGCGGCTGGCGGGGCGCTGCGCCGCCATGCCGCGCAACACCGAATCGTGGAAGATCACATAGGGCGGAACGCCCGCCTCCTTGGCCAGCTCGCGCCGGCAGGTGCGCAGCGCCTCGAACAGCGGATCGTCGACCGGGTTGGGCACCGCGCCCGCCGCGCCGCGCTTGCGGGGCACGCGCTTGGGCGGCACCACCACCGAAAGCTGCGCCTCGCCCTTCAGGATCGCGCGCGCGGCGGGGCCGAATTCCAGCCCGCCATGATCGTTGGCGCGCAGCGCGTCGCGCAGCAGCAGCGCGCGCGCGACCGGCTTCACCAGCGCCGCCTCCTCGCCCGCGGCGATGCCCCAGACGGACAGCGCCTCATGGCCGTTCATCAGGCTGCGCTCGGTCGAGGCGCCGGTCAGCACCTGTTCGATATAGCCGACGCCAAAGCTCTGGCCCGTGCGAAACACCGCGGAGAGGAATTTCCTCGCCACCTCCGTGACGTCGACGGCATCGGGGCTGCCCAGGCAATTGTCGCAATTGCCGCAATCCTCGGCACGGTCCTCGCCGAAATGCTTCAGCAGGATGCGGCGGCGGCAGCCGGCGGTCTCGACCAGCGCGCCGAGTGCCGCCAGCCGCACGCGCTCGCCCGCCTGGCGTTCGGGCTCCACCTCGGCGATGCGCTGGCGGGCACGGACGAAATCCTCCGCGCCCCAGAACAGATGCGCCACCGACGGATCGCCGTCGCGGCCCGCGCGGCCGGTTTCCTGATAATAGGCCTCGATCGACTTGGGCAGGCCGGCATGCGCGACGAAGCGGACGTCGGGCTTGTCGATCCCCATCCCGAACGCGACCGTCGCGCAGATCACCATGTCTTCGCTGGCGACGAAATCGGCCTGGTTCTTCTGGCGGATGTGCGGCTCCAGCCCGGCATGATAGGCGCGCGTCGGGCGGCCGGTGCGGCCCAGCGCCTCGGCCAGCTTCTCGGTGGCGGCGCGGGTCTGCGCATAGACGATGCCGGGGCCGGGCTGCGCCGCCACGATCGCGGCGATCTGCTGGTTGGTGTTGGCCTTGGGGCTGATCGCATAGCGGATATTGGGGCGATCGAAGCCCGAGACGATCAACCCGTCCTGCGGCAGCCCGAGCTGTTGCAGGATGTCAGCACGGGTATGCGCGTCGGCGGTGGCGGTCAGCGCGAGCCGCGGCACATCCGGAAACGCGTTCATCAGCGGCGCGAGCAGCCGGTAATCGGGGCGGAAATCATGGCCCCATTCGCTGACGCAGTGGGCCTCGTCGATCGCGAAGAGGTTCAGCGGCGCGCTGGCCAGCAATTCGCGGAACGACGCGGTCGAGGCGCGCTCGGGCGCGATATAGAGCAGATCGAGCGCGCCCGCCTTGAACCGCGCGATCGTCTCGCCGCGATTCTGGTCGACGCTCGTCAGCGTGGCGGCGCGGATCCCCACCGCCTCGGCGGCGCGGAGCTGGTCGTGCATCAGCGCGATCAGCGGCGAGACGACGACGCACGTCCCCTCCATCATCACCGAGGGCAATTGGTAGCAGAGCGACTTGCCCGCGCCCGTCGGCATCACCGCGAGCGTGCCCTGATGCGCCAGCACGCGATCGACCACCTGGCGCTGGACGCCGCGAAAATCGGGAAAGCCGAACACGCGCTGGAGCGTGGGAAGGGGATCGGGGTGCATCACAGGCTTAGGTAGCGATCCGCTTCACGATGTCGAGCGGTGCACGGCCGAGAGAATCGGATAGCCGAGCCGGTCGAGTACCGCTTCCGCCTCGTCGGCGAAATCGCGGTAGCGCGTCTCGGCCAAACAGCGCGGGGGTTCGGTGTGCTCGAATTGCGTGCATCGCGTCACCGGCGCGCCGCCGATTCGGCGGCGCAGGACCGCCATCGCTTCTGCTCCCGCGCCGATCCGGCTTGCGTCGGCGACATAGGCGATACAGGCACCCTTCGGCTCGGGGTTGCGCGTGTTCTCGCATGCGGCGCGGGCCTTGACCGCGTCATCGGCGAACAGGGATTTGAGGTTCGGATCTGCCGAGACGTCGCGGCTCGTGCCATGGTCGAACGCGAAGACCCGCGGCGGCGCCCAGGTGCTCGCACACGATCCGAAACCGCAATCGAAGCGATCGTCGGCGAGGACGAAATCGGCGGTCCCGTGCCCCGAGCGATCGGTGGGGAAGGGCACGCGCGATACCGGATCCACGCGGCAGAAGGTGGCGTTGCCGCTCCCGGCAGCGCCATGGTTCAGCCGCGCCGCGGCAAACCCTTTGGGCTCCGCATAGGCAATCTGGATCGACACGCATCCGCCGGATCCGCCGGCGTCCGTAAGGATGACGAGCGAAGGATGCGGATCGTGCGGCGACAGCCGGCCAACCGCATAGCGGAAACCCAGCCCCGGATCGCTGGTGATCCGCAGAGGCGGCGCGCCGTCCCGCGAGCGGACCATGGCGACGAGGTAGCGCGTATCGCCATCGGCATCGCCGAAGCAGGCGGGATGCCCCAGCCGCTGCGCGCCGCAGCTTGTCTCCGCGATGTCGATCCACGTCCCATCGACCGCGATCCGCCGATCCATGCCGGGCTCCGCTTCGACGAAGCGGTCGAGGGGGAAGGGTTCGGGATTCGGCGCTGCGCCGAGTAGAAGGCCGATCGAAAACAGCGCCGACCGACCACGCCACATTGCACCGCTCCTGAGGATCAACATGGCTTAACCGCGTGCCCGCTTCGGTTCAACCGCGGAACGGCGCGGTCATCCCGGTTTCGATCGACGCCCGCGAGCCAGCGTTTCCTCGCGGCGCGCCGGACCTACTCCGCCGCCAGCGCCTCCTCGCGCTCGTGCGCCTGGCGCGCCCACATTTCGGCATAGAGGCCGCCGCGGCGCAGGAGTTCGGCGTGGCTGCCGCGTTCGGCGATGCGGCCGGCGTCGAGGACGACGATCTGGTCGGCATGGACCACGGTCGACAGGCGATGCGCGATCACGATCGTGGTGCGGCCGCGCTCGATCCGGCGCAGCGTGTCGAGGATGTCCGCCTCGGTCCGGCTGTCGAGCGCGCTGGTGGCTTCGTCGAGGATCAGGATCGGCGGGTTCTTCAGCAGCGTGCGCGCGATCGCCACGCGCTGCTTCTCGCCGCCCGACAGTTTCAGCCCGCGCTCGCCGACGCGGGTGTGATAGCCCTGCGGCTGGCGTTCGATGAAGCCGGCGATCGCGGCGCCGCGTGCGGCCTCCTCGATCTCGGGCATCTCGGCGCCTTCGCGGCCATAGCCGATATTGTAGCCGATCGTGTCGTTGAACAGCACCGTATCCTGCGGCACGATCCCGATCGCGGCGCGCAGCGACGCCTGGGTGACGTGCGCGACGTCCTGGCCGTCGATCGTCAGCCGCCCCGCGGTCAGGTCGTAGAAGCGGTAGAGCAGCCGCGCGAGCGTCGACTTGCCCGCACCCGACGGCCCGACGATCGCGACGGTGGTGCCCGGCCGCACCTCCAGATCGATGCCGCGCAGGATCTCGCGGCCGGGATCATAGCCGAAATGCACGTCCTCGAAGCGGATCGCACCACGCCCTACGACCAGCGGCACCGCGTCCGGCGCATCCACGACGTCCGCGGGCGTGTCGATAAGGTCGAACATGCTGCCCATGTCGATCGCGCCCTGGCGGATGGTGCGATACACCATGCCGAGCAGGTCGAGCGGGCGGAACAGCTGCGAGAGCAGCGTGGACACGAACACCACGTCGCCCGCCGAGAACCGCCCCTGCGACCAGCCCCAGGCGACATAGGCCATGCCGCCGCCGAGCATCGCGTTGGTGATGAGCGCCTGGCCGACGTTCAGCCACGCGAGCGAATTCTCCGATTTCGTCGCGGCCTGCGCATAGGCGGACACCGCGTCCTCGTAGCGCTTGGCCTCGCGCGCCTCGGCACCGAAATATTTGACCGTCTCGAAATTCAGCAGCGAATCGACCGCATGCGCCACCGCGCCGGTGTCGAGATCGTTCATCCGCGTGCGCAGTGCGTTGCGCCAGTCGGTCACCCAGCGCGTGAAGGCGATATAGCCGATCACCATCACCACGGTGACCGCCGACAGCCCGATGCCGAAGCTATGCCAGAAGATGCCGAGCACCAGGGTGAGCTCGAGCACGGTGGGCGCGATGTTGAAGAGCAGGAAATACAGCATCGTATCGATGCTCTTGGTGCCGCGCTCCACCACCTTGGTGACCGCGCCGGTGCGGCGCTCGAGATGGAAGCGCAGCGACAGCGCGTGGAGGTGGCGGAAGACGTTGGCGGCCAGACGGCGCGTCGCCTCCTGCCCGACGCGTTCGAAGACCGCGTTGCGCAGATTGTCGAACAGCGTCGTCGAGAAGCGCGAGGCGGCATAGCCGATCACCAGCAGGATCACGAGCGTGGCGAGGCTGCGGTCGCCGCTCGCCATCCGGTCGACCGCATATTTCAGCGTATAGGCCGAGCCGAACACCTGGACGAGCTTGGACGCCACGACGAAGACCATCGCCACGACGATCCGCGCGCGGAGCATCGGTTCTCCGGCGGGCCAGAGATAGGGCAGGAAACGGCGCAGCGTCGGCAGCAGCGGCTGGTCGGCGCGCGAAGAGGGGTGGGTTTGCGGTGGCATCTTCCGCCCATGTAGGGCGCGACGGCCCGTGGCGAAACCGTGACCGGCGGAACATCGCGCGCCGACATGCGCTTTTACCGACAGGCGGCGGGAGTTGGTGCGATGGGACCGATGGTCTTCGTGATGGCGATCATGGGCTGCGGCGACGGCAACGCCGCCTGCACCCAGGCCAGGATCGTCGCGACGCATTATGCCAGCATGGCGCAGTGCCGCGCCGCGCTGCCCGCACAGCTCGCGGAAAACAGCGATCTCTCCTATCCCGTGATCGCTGCCGATTGCCGCGCGAACGGGCCCTTGCTCGTCAAGGCCGAGGCGAAGACGAACCGGGGCTGAGCACCGGGCGGCGCCAGAGGTCCGTCGGTCGTGGTGTCGGCGGATAGGCGCGCCGTCGGGCCGCCGCCTGGCGCGCGGCAGTGGCGATGAACCCGATCTTGGCAAGCGTCGACGTTCCCACCCGCTCGTCCCAGGCGCGCTCGCCCCGATCGGCCACATGGCGGCCGATCGCCCCATAGATCCCGGCGGCGGCCAGCACCGCCCAGGCCGAGCGGAACGGCAGGGCGGGCGTCCCGTAGCGCGCGCTCCGCTCGAAGGCCGCGGCCCGGTCGGCAAGACGCCGGGCGAGGATGGCGAGCGCGGGGCGGTGCTCGGGCGCCATGATCCGGTCGGCCGGGATCGCCATTTCGGCCAACCAGTCTGCGGGCAGATAGCAGCGGCCGACCGCGGCATCCTCGCCGATGTCGCGCGCGATATTGGCGAGCTGGAAGGCGAGCCCGAGATCGCAGGCGCGGTCGAGCGTGGCGGCGTCGTCGGGACCGACGCCCATCGCCACCGCCATCATGCAGCCGACCGCGCCGGCGACATGGTAGCAATAGCGGTAGAGATCATCCTCGGTGCGCGGGCGCCAATCCGCGGCATCGAGCGCGAAGCCGGCGATCAGGTCGCGCGCGAGCGCGGGCGGCATCCGCGTTTCGGCGGCGACGATCCGCAGCGCGTCGAACGGCGCATCGCCGACCACCCGCCCCGCCAGCGCGGCTTCGGTCTTGGCGGTCAGTTCGGCAAGCCGTGCCGGCGCGTCATCGACGCGCGTCATGCCATGGCCGTGATCCTGCCCGTCGGCGATGTCGTCGCACGCGCGGCACCAGGCATAGAGCAGCCATGCGCGTTCGCGGGTCGGGGGATCGAACAGCCGGCTGGCCGCGGCGAAGCTCTTCGACCCGCGCGCGATGGATTCGCGCGCGGCGGCTACGGTCGCTTCGCGAGTGGGGAGAGGGCTGGTCACCTACCTCGCACTTCGAACCACCCCGGCGGAGGCCGGGGCCCAGTGGGGAGACGGAGCTTGGTTGGCGATGCGGCTCGTTCCCAAAGCCTTTCCAACTGGGCTCCGGCCTCCGCCGGGGTACGGCCCTGGTGTGGGGCGCCTCACAGCTCCGCCGCCTTCATCGCCACGATCGGCCGCGCGGGCACATGCGCAGCCATGCGTTCCAGCAGCACCGCCAGCGTGTCCGCCACGATCAGCAGGTCGCGGTGTTGCGCACGCAGGAAGCCAACATCGCCCATCTTTTCCCAGAAGGCGACAAGGCCATCATAATAGCCCGCGACGTTCAGCAGACCCACCGGCTTGGCGTGATAGCCGAGCTGCGCCCAGCTCAGCGCTTCCCACAATTCGTCCATCGTACCGGTGCCGCCGGGGATCGTGACGAACCCGTCCGACAGCTCGGTGAACGCGGCCTTGCGCTCGTGCATGCCCGCCACGACGTGCAGTTCGGTCAGGCCGCGATGTGCCACTTCGGCATCCACCAGCGCCTGCGGGATCACGCCGATCACGTCGCCCCCGGCGGCGAGCGCGGCATCGGCGACGGCGCCCATCAGCCCCAGCCGGCCGCCGCCATAGACGACGCCGATGCCGCGCTCCGCCAGCGTGCGGCCGATCGCGCGCGCGGATTCGATATAGACGGGATCGGCAGGGGTCGCGGATCCGCAATAGATGGCGAGACGTCTCATCGAGGCTGCGCTGGTCATGGCCGCAGCGCTAGGCGAAGCGTCGACGCCTCACAAGCGGCGCACGGCCGGGGCCGTCATCGGTACAGCGCGGTCACGTCCTGTTTGATGCCGTGCAGCCGGACGGTGCGGCCGTTCTCGCAGGCCGGGACCGCGATCAGCCGCATCCAGCGTTCCGGCCCGGTGACGGGCCGGATCCGCGCGTCGAGCGTGAAGCCGCGCCGGTGCCGGATGGCATGCGCGCGCAGCCGCTCAAGGACGGCGCGCGATTCCTCGGCATAGAGCGCCAGCGCTTCCTGGCGCCGCACCGCGATGCCGCGGGGCAAGCCGAAGATGTCGTACACCGCATCGGACCAGGTCAGCGCATCGTCGGGCAACGCGCATGTCCACGGCCCGGTCGTGGCCGCCTCCACCGACGCCGGGCCCGATCCGCCATGCACCAGCCCCAGCGCAAACCGCTGCCCCGATTCGGCGAGCGGCCAGCTATGGTGGAGCGGCAGGGGTTCGATCGGCTTCACCGGGGGTTTGTACCCGCAAAGGTCTTAACGGCGGGTTTGGCCTATCGTCCCTCTTCCAGCATCAGCGCCGCGGTGGCCTTCGCGCTGCCCACCACACCGGGGATGCCGGCGCCCGGATGCGTGCCGGCGCCGACGAAATAGAGGTTGGGGATCGCATCGTCGCGGTTGTGGACGCGGAACCACGCGCTTTGCGTCAGCACCGGCTCCAGGCTGAAGGCGCTGCCGAGATGCGCGTTGAGGTCGGTCGCGAAATCCTTGGGCGCATAGCTGAATTTCGTCACGACCCGCTCGTGGATGTCCGGGATCAGGCGGCGGCCGATCTCGTCCAGGATGCGCTTTTCGAGGATCGGGCCCACCTCGTCCCAGTCGACCGGGAACTTGCCCATGTGCGGCACCGGGGCGAGCGCGTAGAAGGTCGACATGCCCTCGGGCGCGAGCGCCGGATCGGTGACGGTCGGATGGTGGAGATAGAGCGAGAAATCCTGGCTCAGCACGCCGTGATCGTAGATGTCGGCCAGCAGCCCTTTGTAGCGCGGGCCGAACAGGATCATGTGGTGCGGGATGCCGGGCCAGGTGCCCTTGATCCCGAAATGCACGACGAACAGCGACGGGCTGTACCGTTTGCGCTCCAGCCGCCCGCGCGTGCGCTGCGCGCTGCGCGAGGTCTTCAGCAGGTCGCGGTAGCTGTGCATCACGTCGGCGTTGGTCGCCACCGCATCCGCCGCGCCGTGCCAGCCGCTCGCGCACGTCACCCCCGTGGCACGGTCGCCGAGCGTGTCGATCGAGACGACTGGATCGCCCAGCCGCAGCGTGCCGCCCAGCCGCTCGAACTGCGCGACGAGGCCCGCCACCAGCCGGTTGGTGCCGCCGCGCGCGAACCACACGCCGCCATCGCGCTCCAGCTTGTGGATCAGCGCATAGATCGCGCTCGTCGTCATCGGGTTGCCGCCCACCAGCAGCGTGTGGAACGACAGCGCCTCGCGCAGCTTTTCGGACTGAACGAAGCTCGACACGATCGAATAGACCGACCGCCACGCCTGATATTTGGCGAGCGCCGGTGCGGCCTTTATCATCGAGGCGAAGTCGAGGAAGGCGACATGGCCGAGCTTCTCGTACCCCTCCTTGAACACGCCCGCCGAATAATCGAGGAACTTCAGATAGCCCGCCCAGTCCTCCGGGTTGAGCTTCGTGATCTCCTGGCGCAGCAGCGTGTCGTCGTTGGTATAGTCGAAATTGGTGCCGTCGGCCCAGTTGAGCCGGTAGAAGGGGGTAACGGGCTCGAGCGTCACGTCCTCGGCCATGTCGCGGCCCGAAAGCGCCCATAATTCGCGCAGGCACTCGGGATCGGTGATGACGGTGGGGCCCGCATCGAAGGTGAAGCCGTCGCGCTCCCAATAATAGGCGCGCCCGCCGGGCTTGTCGCGCGCCTCCACGATGGTGGTGGCGATGCCGGCGGATTGCAGCCGGATCGCGAGCGCCAGCCCGCCGAAGCCCGAACCGATGACGATCGCGGTCTTCATGCCCGGATCGCCTTGATCGCGCGGGCGATCGGGACCGGCGGCTTGCCGGTGAGGATGCGTGCCTTGTCCATCAACGTCGATCGTCCTGCATAGAAGCGCCCGATAAGCCCCGGCGACAGGCGGTAGAAGCGCTCGAGCACACGGTATCGCTCCGCGGGTTCGGCCGCCTTGAACAACATCGTGTCGAGCATGCGGTAAAAGCCGCGGCGCTGCCATGTCTGCCGCGCGAAGCGGTGCGTCGTGTCGTGAAGATCGAGCCCGGCGAAATCGCGCCGCGTCGCGATCAGCCGCGCGGTGCGCACCGCATCGGGCAGCGAATAGCCGGTCGTCGGATGGAACAGCCCGGCGCGCATCCCCGCCTTGGCGACGCGCGCACCGCCCGATCGCCAATAGGCCTCGAAATCGCCGCCCATCGCCACCGGCAGCACGCCCGATTCGGCATGGCCGCGCGCGGTGACGGTCCAGCCGGCGGCGGCGGCATAGGCCTCGATCCGGCCGTCCAGCGCGTCATGGTCGATCGCGGTCGTGTCGCTGTAATAGGTGTCCTCGACGAACATCCGGTCGGGCCCGAACGGCAGCAGATAGACGAAGCGATAGCCGTCGATCTGCGCCACGCGCGCGTCCATCACGGTCGGCCGTTCATGGCCGTGGGGCTCGGCCAGCACCAGTTCGCGGCCGACGAATTTCTGCCAGCCGCAATCGAGCAGCGAGAGATCGGCGGGGCCGCGGGCGTCGATCACGCCCGTCGCCTCCACCCGGTCGCCGTCCGCCAGCACCACCGCGGTGGCCGATGCGCCCAGCACCTTGCGGCCCAGCATCAGCGCGTGCGCCGGCAGCGCGGCGCGCACCGCCTGGTCCAGCCCGGCGCTGTGGACCGAATAATAGGTCGCATCCACGCGGCGCGCGTGATGCGGGAACGCCACCTCGTAGCCGCGCCAGGCATGCGCGACGATCGGCGCCAGCAGCGGCCGGTCGCGCGCGTCGATGTCGCTGCCGAAGAACGACCAGACATGGTTGCCGCCGATCCGGTCGTCGCCCTCGATCAGCCGCACGTCGAGGGCGGGATGGCGCGCCTTCAGCGCCAGCGCGATCAGCGCGCCGGCAAGCCCGCCGCCGACGATCGCGACGTCGCAAGGAAGCGTGGAGGCCATGCGCCCGTCTAGCGCGCGCGGGGCGGCTTGCGCAGGCCCAATCGTACGCGCCGGTGACTCAGGTTATATTCGCACCGACCAGACCCGGTTCCGGCGGGGGATGGCGCCGGCGCCGCGCCGCGCTAGCATGACGCCGATGCACGCGCCGACGCTCACCACCGCCCGCCTGACGCTGACGGCCTATACGCCCGACGACCTGGAGGAATGCGCCGCGATGTGGGCGGAGCCCGCGGTCTATACGATGATCGGCGGGAAGCCGCGATCGCGCGAGGAGGTGTGGATCCGGCTGTTGCGGTCGATCGGGCAATGGGCGGCGTTCGGCTATGGCTCCTGGGTGGTGCGCGCGCGCGACGACCGTCGCTGGATCGGCGAGATGGGGCTGATCGAGGCGCGCCGCGCGATCGTCCCCGCGATCGACGATGCGCCCGAGGCGGGGTGGACGATGACCGGGGCGGCGCACGGCCGGGGCTATGCGCGCGAGGGGCTGGCCGCCGCGCTCGGCTGGGTCGATGCGCGGGGCCTGGCGCGGACGCGCTGCATCATCGATCCGGGCAACGCGCCCTCGCTCCGCCTGGCGGCGCATCTCGGCTATGCGCCCTGGGCGGAGGGGCAATATCACGACAAGCCGATCCGCATCCTCGAACGGATGGCGGGCGCGGGCGCAAAGGCGTAAGGGCGCGGGGATGACGCTCGCCCTGATCCTCTCCGCGCTGGCGATGACGGTGATCGTGGGCGTGCGCTATCTGATCGTCTCCGGGCTCTTCGCCTGGGGCACGCGGGCGCGGCATCCGGGGCTCTATCGCGGGCTCGATCGGCAGATGCGGCGCGAGATCGGCTGGAGCCTCGCCTCGGCCGCGATCTACGGCGTGCCCGCGGGGCTGGTCGCCTGGGGTTGGCAGAATCGCGGATGGACGCGGATCTATGCCGATCTCCACGCCTGGCCGCTCTGGTACTGGCCGCTGTCGGTGCTGCTCTACCTGCTCGCGCACGATACGTGGTTCTACTGGACGCATCGCTGGATGCACCGCCCCAAGCCCTTCCGCATGGCGCATGCGGTGCATCATGCGAGCCGCCCGCCGACCGCCTGGGCGGCGATGGCGTTCCATCCGATCGAGGCGCTGACGGGGGCGTTCGTCATTCCCGTGCTGGTGTTCCTGATCCCGATCCATATCGGCGCGCTGGCGGTGGTGTTGAGCGTGATGACCGTGATGGGCGTCACCAACCATATGGGGTGGGAGCTGTTTCCGAGGGCGCTGTGGGCCGGGCCGCTCGGCGGCTGGCTCATCACCGCGAGCCACCACCAGCGCCATCACGAGCAATATGGCTGCAATTTCGGCCTGTATTTCCGGATCTGGGACCGGATCTGCGGCACCGACAAGGGATTGGGCGATTTCGCCCGCGCGCATGCCAGGGCCCGCGACCGGACCTGATTGGGCTTTCACCGGCGAAGCGTGTAGGCCGGACACGGGCTTCCCGCCCGCGAAGGATGCCGCCATGGCCAAGGGCCAGATGAAATCGAACAAGGAAGTGCGCAAGCCCAAGGCGGTCAAGCCGCCCAAGGGCAACGCCTCCAACCCTACCACCAAGGGCAAGCCCGCGACGCCGCCGACGTCCGACTGATCCGCCGGACACCCGGAGCCCTGCGGTGCGTTCCCCTCCGACGGCGCGCGTACCGCGTCGCCGGGCAGGAGGAACGTCATGGCCGAGGCACGCTGGAACGACATGCTGATCGCGCGGAGCGACGACATCGTGGTCGTGGAGGGCAATTCCTATTTCCCGCGCGACTCGGTCGAGCCGGACGTCCTGCGCCCCAGCGCCACGACGAGCATCTGCCCCTGGAAGGGCACCGCGCATTACTACACGCTAGCCGTGAACGGCGCCGAGAACCCCGACGCCGTGTGGTATTACCCCGATCCCAAACCCGCCGCCGCCGAGATCGCCGGGCGGGTGGCGTTCTGGAAAGGCGTGGTGGTGCGGGATTGAGCGGGCGCACCCACGTACACGGTGATGCGCGCCCTTTGTCACGACGTGGGTTCGTTACGTCCGGACGAGAGGCAGGCGCATCGCCACGTCGCAGCGATCGTAGCTGTGGCCGAAGCGCGCCATGATCGCCGCGTCGTGTAGAAAGCCGGCGCGCTCATAGAGGTGGATCGCCGCTTCGCAGGCGTGGTTGGTGAGCAGGTACAGCGTCTCGATGCCGGGCAATTCTTTCGCCCGTTCGATCAGTGCCGCGAGCAGCAACGCGCCTGCCCCCGATCCGCGTGTTTCGGCACGGACGCCCATTTTGGTGAGCTCATAGGCGCCGGGTTCCGTTTGCATCAGCGCGCCCGCGCCCACGATCCGGCCATCGGGCGCGGCGATGAAGAGGATCACTCCGCCTTTGTCGACGATCGCCTCGCGCGGGTGCGCAAGGACGTGGCGGTCATGGTCCTCGAGCACGAACATATCCTCGATCCACGCCGCGTTGATGGCGTGGAAGTCCGCGGCGCGGGCATCGTCATAGGGCAGGATCGTGAAAGCCATGGTGTTGGGGTCCCCTTACTCCGCGGCTGGCAGATACACTTCGCTGCCCCTCGCGCGAAAGGTTTCGCGCATCTGCGCCATGCCGGCTTCGGCCTCTTCGACGGGGATGAACATGGCGTCTGCCGGGCCGGGCTTCGCGGCGAAGTCGCGGCGGGCGGGGCCGCCGTCGTCGCCCAGCGCGGCGTTGTGCGCGGCGCGGCCGGCGGCGAAGTCGCGCACCTCCTGCGTGATCTTCATCGAGCAGAATTTCGGGCCGCACATCGAACAGAAATGCGCGGTCTTGGCGCCCTCGGCCGGCAGCGTCTGGTCGTGATAATGCTCCGCCGTGTCGGGATCAAGCGACAGGTTGAACTGGTCGCGCCAGCGGAATTCGAAACGCGCGCGGCTCAGCGCGTCGTCGCGCATCCTCGCGGCCGGGTGGCCCTTGGCGAGATCGGCGGCGTGCGCGGCGAGCTTGTAGGTGACGACGCCCGTCTTCACGTCGTCGCGGTCGGGCAGGCCCAGATGCTCCTTGGGGGTGACGTAGCAGAGCATCGCGGTGCCGTACCAACCGATCATCGCAGCCCCGATGCCGCTGGTGATATGGTCGTAACCGGGTGCGATGTCGGTGGTCAGCGGCCCCAAGGTGTAGAAGGGCGCCTCGCCGCAGACCTGAAGCTGCTTTTCCATATTCTCCTTGATCTTGTGCATCGGTACATGGCCGGGGCCCTCGATCATCACCTGCACGTCCTGCGCCCAGGCGCGGTGGGTCAGTTCGCCCAGCGTGTAGAGCTCGCTGAATTGCGCCTCGTCGTTCGCGTCGGCGATCGAGCCGGGGCGCAGCCCGTCGCCGAGACTATAAGCGATATCGTACGCCTTCATGATCTCGGTGATCTCGTCGAACCGTTCGTAGAGGAACGACTCGCGATGATGGCTGAGGCACCATTTCGCCATGATGCTGCCGCCGCGGCTCACGATCCCGGTCACGCGCCTGGCGGTCATGGGGATATAGGCGAGGCGGACGCCGGCATGGATGGTGAAATAATCCACGCCCTGCTCGGCCTGCTCGATCAGCGTGTCGCGGAAGATGTCCCAGGTCAGTTCCTCGGCCACGCCGCCGACCTTTTCGAGCGCCTGGTAGATCGGCACGGTGCCGATGGGCACCGGCGAGTTGCGGATGATCCATTCGCGCGTGTCGTGGATGTTGCGTCCGGTCGACAGGTCCATCACCGTGTCCGCGCCCCAGCGGATCGACCAGACGAGCTTGTCGACCTCGGCCGCGACGTTGCTGGCCACCGCCGAATTGCCGATATTGGCGTTGATCTTGACAAGGAAGTTGCGACCGATCGCCATCGGCTCGGATTCGGGATGGTTGACGTTGCTGGGGATGATCGCCCGGCCGCGCGCCACTTCGTCGCGGACGAATTCGGGCGTGACGAAATCGGGGATGCTCGCGCCGAACGACTCGCCGTCGCGGACGTGATCCTTGCGCATCGCGCGGCCGAGATTCTCGCGCGTGGCGACATATTCCATCTCGGGCGTGACGATGCCGCGCCGGGCATAGTGCATCTGGCTGACATTGGCGCCGGCGCGCGCGCGCAGCGGCCGTTTCACCACCTGGGGGAAGCGTGCCACGCCGCCCGAACGATCGGGCCCGATTCGACCATTGTCCTCGGGCCGCAATTCGCGTGCGCCGTAGGGTTCGACGTCGCCGCGCGCCTCGATCCAGGTGCGGCGCAATGGCGGCAGGCCGGCGGCGATGTCGATCGTTGCCTTCGGGTCGGTATAGGGGCCGCTGGTATCGTAGACGCGCAGCGGCGGCTCGGTGCAGGAGGGATCGAGTATGATCTCGCGCATCGCCACGCGGTGTTCGCCGACATGGATCTTGCGGCTGCCGCGGATCGGGCCGGTGGTGACGCCGATCGGCGCGTCCGCCGCGTGGATAGCGGCCCCATCGGCTTTGTTCGAGACAGGCATAAGTCGCGCTCCAATAGGTCGGAGCGAGGACGATGGCGGCGGGAGCCGGAACCGCTCCCTCCCTCCGCCGGTGTCAACCGGATCAGGTTCAGCGGGTCATGGGCTCCTGCCCAATTCTCAAGCGCGGATCGAAGCGCTCCCCCGGGGATGGTCGGAGCATAAGCGCGCGACCGCGCCCACGCCAACGAAAAAGAGCCGCGCGATCCCGGGATCGCGCGGCTCGTCTCGAACGCGGTGGCGGGGCGATCAGGTGTTCGCCGTGCTCGCCACGATGTTGCCGTTCAGGCCGTTCGGGAAGAACCCGCCCGAACTGGAGATGGCGGCGTTCAGATAGACGATGTGCAGCACCTGGCTGGTCGTGCGGCCGAACACGATGCTGTTCGAATCGGTCGGCACGATGTTGGCCGAGCCGTCCGCATTGGTGATGCCCTGATCGTCGTCGCTCGATCCGTCGACGGCGTCGCGGACGTCGCTGATCTTGTTGGCATAGGTGACGAGCGCGGGGACGGTGAGCCCCTTGCGGTACAGCACGGTGCGGATCAGGCCGGCGTGATAGGCCTCGACTGCGAGGATGCCGGCGGCGGCCTCGGTATAGGTCTTGTTCACCAGCAGCGGGGCGGCACCCTTGTACGCGCTGACGCCGACGTCCTCGAAGATGAACGCGCCGAGCAGGAAGCTTTCGTCCGACGCATAGGGATCGAAGGTGGTCGCGTTCGGGTTGGGGCTCCCCGGGCCGATGATCTTGGCCGCCAGCGCCGCCTGGCTGAAGGCGCCGGAGGAGGTGCTGCCATCGATGTTGATCGACGGCAGCGAGACGGCGGCCGAACCGAGCGCGGAACGAAGGAAATTGACGTGCGCCACCTCGTCCGCCGCGATTTCGCGGGCATAGGCCGCCACGATCGGATCGGTGAACGTCACCGCGCGGCCGCCGGTCACGGTGCCGACCGTGCCCGTGCCCGAGATGCTCGCCGACGACAGGCCGGTGCCGTACACCGCAAAGGAGTAGAAGCTTGCCTCGAGATATTCGAGGTTCAGCGCGAAGTTCAGCACGTCGATATCGACCTGCGCCGTGGTGGCGGTCGCCGTCGGGGTGGGCGTGGGGGTCGGCGTCGGATTGTTGTCGTCACCGCAGGCGGCGAGCAGCGACAGGCCGCCGACCGCGGCGGTGGCGCCGCCGGCATATTTCAGAAAGGTGCGGCGTTCGGCGCGACGCTTCTCGGTCGCCGCCATGATTTCCATCATCGTGTTCGTATCGGTCATCGGATCTCTCCCGAATGCAAGGGCTTACGACTGCAGCGTGCTGGTCTTGATGTTGCCGTTCACGCCGTTCGGGAAAAACCCGCCTGCGGTAATGGCCGCCTTGGACAGGTAGACGATGTTCAGCACCGAGCCGGGCGTGCGGCTATAGGCCAGACCATTGGAGTCCGTCGGCACGATGTTGGTCGCGTTGGCACCGTTGATCGTGGAGCTGGCGATGCCCTGGTCGTCGTCGCTCGATCCATCCAGGCTGTCGCGTGCGTCCGAAATCGCCGTGGCGCTCGTGATGAGCGCGGGGATGGGGGTGCGCGCCGGATAGGTGCCGCCACCATAGGCCGCCGGGATCGCCGTGCCGCCGCTGCTGGTGCCACGTGCGTACAGGACGGTACGGACCAACGAGGCGTGATAGGCCTCCACCGCCAGGATGCCGGCTGCGGCCGACAGATAGGTGGCATTGGAGATCAGCGGCGAAGCGCCCTTATAGGCGGTGACGCCGACGTCTTCGAAGATGAACGCACCGAGCAGGAAATTGTCGTCCGATGCGTAGACGTCGAAGAAGCTCGTCTGGGTGTTGCCGGTGCCCGCATCCGGGATGAGCTTGGCTGCACGCGCAGCCGTGCTGAACGCGCCGGTCGGCGTGATACCGACGTCGATCGTCGGTTGCGCGACGGCGGCCGAGGTAAGCGCCGAGCGCAGGAAGTTGACGTGGTTGATCTCGTCCTGCGCGATTTCCTTGGCATAGGCCGCAACGACCGGATCCTGGAAGTTCACCGCACGCGCGCCGGCATTGTAGGTCGCCGACGTGGTATAGCCGTTCGTGCCCGTGCCCGTCGTCATCGACGCGGCGATAGGGGTGCCGAACACCGCATAGGAATAGAAATTCGCCTCGAGATATTCGAGATTCAGCGCGAAATTCAGGATGTCGAGATCCTGCTGCGCGCCGATGTTCGCCGCCGACTGGGCGGATGCCGCACTGGCGAAGGCGAAAGCACCCGCGCCAACGGCCGCGGCGCCTAGCGCGGTAGTGAAGAAAGCGCGGCGATCGTTCCGCCGTTCGACGCGCGCGTCAAAGGCCTCGATCAGTTTCTGACTGTCGGACATACTGGCAACCTCCCTCTGGGATTTCGTTGTGAGTCGCAGACTAGTTGAATTTCAATATGTTGCAAGCAGGAGATGCAGCTAGATACTTGAAAAACATCTACGATTACTTGGAGAAAACACGAATGCCCATGCCGCAAAGCGATGCGGGGACAGGGCGGGGACCGATCATCCTGCGCAGATACGCATCGACCCGCCATGCGGATGCATGACGGGTCGAACTTATTTTCGAAATCCACGCGCCGCGTCGGCGGCGGCGGAAAAATCAGAAGGTGTAGGCCAGGCCCAGCGCGCCGTACCAATTGTTGCGGCTGCCCTCGATGCTGACGAGCGGGCTCGCCGCGAAATCGTTCATCAGATGCGAATAGGAGACGCCGCCGACGACCGACAGACCGTGGAGCAGCGTGCCGGTGATCGAATAATTGCCGAGCGCGGTGAGGTTATAGTTCTTCCAGCCCTTGTTGGCGTTGAACACGGGCAGGCCCGAGCGCGCCGAACCGAACGCATCGACGCCGAAATAGCTCTGCGCGTAACCGCGGCCGGCATAGTTCGCGCTGCCCGACAGCGCGACATAGGCCTTGGTGCTGAGCGGCGTGCCGTAGTTGATCGTCGGGGTGACGACATAGCTGTCGTAGATGTTGGTCACGTCATGGACATAGGTGACGTTGACCGACAGCTTGTCATAGGGGCTGGTGATGACGCCGGTCTTGCCGATGCCCACGAAGCCGCCGAGTTCCACCGCGAGCTTCTTCTTGCCGAGCGCCTCGACGCGGGCATCGTCGATGCGGCTCACCCGGTTGAAATTGAGGCTGACCACCGGTCCGAGCTGGAAGTCCCACACCGGGCCGGGGGCATTGCGGATGAGATCGAGCGAGAACTGCGTGCCGGCAACCGCGAAGGCATAGCCGTCATACACGCCCTGCGCCTGGACGATGCCGGTGATCTCGTTGTGTCGCGAGCCGTCATAGCTGGGCACGGTGGCGACGCCGGCGCCCACGGTGACGCGGTTGGCGTTCAGGTCGATCGCCTGACCGCCGCCGGCGCTGCTGTCCTGCGCCATGGCGGCGGCGGGGGCGAAAAGGGCGGCGGAGGCCGCGGCGAACAGGACGAAGGTGGATCGGCGCAAGGCGAGGGCTCCAGAAGATGTTTCAGTTCCGAAACGCCCCCTCGGCGCGTTGGCTCCACCGCGATACCGATCCCGACCCAGGTGTTGCATAACAGCATCACCCCACCGCCCGCGCTGCCCCCGAAAAACTCTTTGAACGCGGGCGGGACCCTGAGGGCGCGTGCGCGTTACCGCTTCAGACGGCAGCGCCGTCGATCCACTTGAAAGGACATCATGTCATGGGTTTGTTCAGCAAGGACATCGCGACGTTCGACGACCTGTTCCACCACCAGCTCCAGGACGTCTATTATGCCGAGAACCAGATCACCAAGGCGCTGCCGAAGATGATCGAAAAGGCGACGGCCCCGGCGCTGAAGGCGGGCTTCGAGCAGCATCTTCGCGAAACCGAAGGCCAGATCCAGCGGCTCGAGAAGATCTTCCAGCTCCGCGGCGAGGAAGCCAAGGCGGTCACCTGCCCGGCGATCGACGGCATCATCAAGGAGGCCAACGAGGTGGCCGGCGACATCGCCGACAAGGCGGTGCTCGATGCGGCGCTGATCGCCTCGGCGCAGGCGGTCGAGCATTACGAGATCACGCGCTACGGCACGATGATTACCTGGGCCAAGCAGATGGGCCGCGACGACATCGCCGCGATCCTGAAGGAAACGCTCGACGAGGAATATGCGACCGACGACAAGCTGACCGATCTGGCGACCAGCCAGGTGAACGCGAAGGCCGAAGCGGTCAGCGCCTGAGCCCAGGGCCGGGCCGCGGGGAGCATGCCCGCGGCCCGGCCTCGTTTCCCTCAGAGCCCGTAGGCGCGGCGGAAGAAGACGATGGTCGTGGCGCCCGTCACGATCAGCGTCCACCAGCGGATCGCGCGCGGCGAGAGACGGCGGCCGAGATGCGCGCCCGCCCATCCGCCGACCACCGCCCCGACCAGCATCGGCAGGCACGCCGTCCAGCGCACCAGTCCGGTCGCCGCGAACACGATCGCCGCGGCGAAATTGGCCACCGCCAGCATCAGCGTGCGCGGCGCGAACAGCGCGCGCGGGGTGGCGTTGGCGAGCAGGCCGTAGATGGCGGTCGTCATCAGCCCCACGCCACCACCGAAATAGCCGCCATAGACGCCGAGCAGCGATTGCGCCGCGACGAGCGTGCGCGGCCCGAGCGTGACGCGCGCGTGAAGCCATGCCGACGCCCGGCCGCCGAACGCGATCACGAGAAACGCCATCAGCAACAGCCAGGGAATGATGACGTCGAACAGGCCGCTGGGCGTCGCGTAGAGAAGCACGCTGCCGATCAGCCCGCCAACGAAGGTGATGGCCGAGAGCAGTCGGATGGACACGCCGGCGACAGGCCCGAGTTCGTCGCGGAACGCCCAGGCGCTGGTGGCGGCGCCCGGCATCAGCGCCACGTTGCTGGTTGCGTTGGCGAACCGCGCATCGAGGCCCATGCCGAGCGTGAGCGCCGGGATCGTCGCGAACGTGCCGCCCCCCGCCAGCGCGTTCATCGCGCCGCCGATCAGCCCCGCGCCCGCCGCCAGCGCGATCGTGCCCGGATCAGCCATGGGGAGCGGCCGCGTGAATCAGGCCGGCACCGACTGTTCGGATTGCGCCTGCGCATCGCGCGCCGCGCGGCTGATCTTTTCGGAGGCGGTCTTCAACTGGCCGCACGCCGCATCGATGTCGCGCCCGCGCGGGGTGCGTACCGGTGCGGAGATGCCCGCCTCGAACACGATGTCCGAAAACCGCCGCACGCGCTCGGGCGTGGAGCATTGATAGGGCGCGCCGGGCCAGGGGTTGAAGGGGATCAGGTTCACCTTGGCCGGCAGCTTGTATTTGCGCAGCAGCCGGACGAGCTCGTGCGCATCGGCGTCGCTGTCGTTCTTGTCGCGCAGCATGACATATTCGAACGTGATTCGCCGGGCGTTGTTGGTGCCGGGGTAATCGGCGCACGCCTGGAGCAGCTCCTCGATGCCATATTTGCGGTTGAGCGGCACGATCTCGTCGCGCACTTCCTTCGTCACGGCATGCAGCGAGACGGCGAGGTTCACCCCGATTTCGGCACCCGCACGCGCCATCATCGGCACGACGCCGCTGGTGCTGAGCGTGATCCGCCGGCGCGACAGCGCGAGCCCGGCGCCGTCCATCACCAGCTTCAGCGCGTCGCGGACATTGTCGAAATTGTAGAGCGGCTCGCCCATGCCCATCATCACGATGTTGGTCAGCATCCGCCCCTCGGGATGGCTTGGCCATTCGCCCAGGCCGTCGCGGGCGAGCATCACCTGGCCGACGATCTCGGCCGCGGTCAGGTTGCGGACGAGGCGCATCGTGCCGGTGTGGCAGAAGGTGCAGTTGAGCGTGCAGCCCACCTGACTCGACACGCACAGCGTGCCGCGGTCCGCATCGGGGATGAAGACCATCTCGTAATCCTGCGCATCGTCCGAACGCAGCAGCCATTTGCGCGTGCCGTCGCTCGACACCTGCGCCTCCACCACCTGCGGGCGGCTGATGACGAAGCGCTGTTCGAGCCAGGGGTGCATCGCCTTGGCGATATCGGTCATCGCCGAGAATTGCGTCGCGCCCCGGTTGTAGATCCAGTGCCAGAGCTGCTTGGCGCGCAGCTTGGCCTGTTTGGGCTCGAGCTGCGACGTCTCGAGCGCCATGCGCAGATCGTCGAGCGACAGGCCGAGCAGGTCGATCCGCCCATCGGCACGCGGCACGAGGGCGCGCGGGACGGGCACGGGATCGATGTGCCCGGGGATGGGCATGAGGGCGGTGGCGGCGGGCATCATCGCCACATAGCGCGGAACGCAGGATTTTTCCACTGTGCCGGCCATGCCGGCGGAAGAGCGCGTCAGCGTTCCCGCGTGGCCGCGAAACGCACCTTGGGATAGCGGTCCGCCGCATAGCCGACGTCCCACGCGCTCTTGGCTAGGAACACCGGGTTGGCGTCGCGATCCTTCGCCATCGAAGACCGGTTGAGATCGGTGAAATTCTTGAGATCGGCCGGATCCTCCGCCGACACCCAGCGCGCGGTGTCGAACGGGGCGGGCTCCAAAGCGGCGGCCACCTTATATTCGGCGTCGAGCCGCGACAGCAGCACCTCGAGCTGCAACTGACCGACCACGCCGATGATCCAGTTCGAGCCGATTTCGGGATAGAAGACCTGGGTCACGCCCTCTTCGGCCATGTCGTCCAGCGCCTTGCGCAACTGCTTGGTCTTGGTGAAATCCTTCAGCACCACGCGGCGCAGGATCTCGGGCGCGAAATTGGGCAGGCCGGTGAAGCGCACCGCGGCGCGTTCGCTGAGCGTGTCGCCCACCCGCAGCGTGCCGTGATTGGGGATGCCGATGATGTCGCCCGGAAACGCCTCGTCCGCCAGCTCGCGATTCTGCGCGAAGAACAGGATCGGCGAATGCACCGCGATCGGCTTGCCGTGCCCGGTGGGGGTAAGCTTCATGCCGCGCTTGAAGATGCCCGAACACAGCCGCATGAACGCGATCCGGTCGCGGTGGTTGGGGTCCATATTGGCCTGCACCTTGAACACGAAGCCGGTCACCTCGGCCTCGTCGGGCGAGACGGGTGCGGGTTCGGCGGGCTGCGCGCGCGGCGGCGGCGCGAAGTCGGCGAGCGCCGCGATCAGCTCGGCCACGCCGAAATCCTTGAGCGCCGAGCCGAAATAGACCGGCGTCAGGTCGCCGCCGCGATAGGCCTCGGCATCGAAGGCGGAATAGGCGCCCTGCGCCAGCTCGGCCTCCTCGACCAGCTTTACGAGCCCGTCCGCGCTCAGCACATCGGCGAGCTTGGGATCGTCGAGCCCGTCGAACGCCAGCGGCGTGCCGAGAAATTCGCGGCTGCCGCCCTCGGGCCGGCTCAGCGTGTTGGCATAGAGGTCGTACACGCCCTCGAATTCGCCGCCCATGCCGACCGGCCAGCTCATCGGGCACACGTCGAGCTGCAGCATCTCGGCCACCTCGTCGAGCAGTTCGAAGCCGCTGCGGCCCTCGCGGTCCACCTTGTTGACGAAGGTGATGATCGGCACGTTGCGCAGGCGGCACACCTCGAACAGCTTGCGCGTCTGCGGCTCGATCCCCTTGGCCGCGTCGATCACCATCACCGCCGAATCGACCGCGGTCAGCGTGCGATAGGTGTCTTCGGAGAAATCCTCGTGCCCCGGCGTGTCGAGCAGGTTGAAGGTGATGCCCTGGCGTTCGAACGTCATCACCGACGAGGTGACCGAGATGCCGCGCTGCTGCTCGATCTTCATCCAGTCGCTCCGCGCCCGCCGCGTCTGGCCGCGGGCCTTCACCTCGCCCGCCAGATGGATCGCGCCGCCGAAATAGAGCAGCTTTTCGGTCAGCGTCGTCTTGCCGGCGTCGGGGTGCGAGATGATCGCGAAGGTGCGGCGGGGGGATGTCATCGTGATGTCCGGTCAGGAGGAGAACGAGCGGGAAAGTCCTGCCCCGCCTCGTTCCGAACGACGGCGCGCGACGCGAACGGGAAGGGGGGCGGCGCCGCGCGTCAGGGCACCAGCGTGACGCTCATGCCGATCCGCATCGTCTCGCCCGCCGCCACTTCGAACACGCCGGGCTTCGCGCGGAAATCGCCGGTGAAGCCCTCGGGATCGGCGATGCCGTGCCATGGCTCGACGCAGACGAAATGCGCGCCGGGCTTGGTCCACACGCCCAGCCGCGGCGTGTCGGGAAAGGCGATGTGGAGCGTGGGGCCATCGGCGGCGCCATAGACGACCGACTGCGATTCGATCGGATCCCACACCAGCGCGTCATGTTCGAACAGCGCATCGGCCAGGTGCAGCGTGCGGCCGTCGAGCGGCGAGGCGCGGGTCTCGGCCGCGATCAGCCCGTCGGGCGCGATCTCGCGCAGCCGGGCGGGCTCGTCGCGTTCGAACAGGATGCGGTGCGCGTCGCGCGCCCGGCCATAAGGCAGCGGCCAGGCGAAGGCGGGATGGAAGCCGAATTGCGCGGGCATCGGCGCGTCGCCGCGGTTGGTGATCGCCGCCGCCAGCGTGATCGTCGCGCCTTCGATCCGATAGGTGAGATCGAGCGCGAACGGGAACGGATAGTTGGCGCGTGTCTGCTCACTGTCGGTGAGGCGCAAGGTGACCGATGCGGCATCCTGCGACACCACGTCGAACAGCGAATGGCGTGCGAACCCGTGCTTGGGCATCGGATATTCGGTGCCGCCCAGCCGGATCACGCCGCCATTGGTGACGCCGATCGCGGGAAACAGGATCGGCGCATGGCCGGTCCAGAAGGCCGGGTCCGCATCGGTCATCAGCGCGCGGCCCTGCGCATCGCGCAGATGCGTCAGTTCGGCGCCATAGCTGTTGATCGCTGCCGACAATTCGGCGCTCGCGATTTCGATCATCTGCGGATCAGCCACGTAAGCTCGCTCCCAATTTGGCGGCGGCGGCGACCACCTTGTCCGCCACCGCCTTCAGTTCGGCCTCGGTAAAGCTCTTGTCGCCCGGTTGCAGGACGATCTCGATCCCGAGCGAGGTCTCGCCGTCGCGCGCGAACCGGTCAAACACGCGTGCGGCCACGATCGCGGCCTTGTCCGCGCCCTTCACCGCGCGCACCAGCGCGTCGGCGGCAAGGCCTTCGGGCACCAGGAACGCAAAATCGCGGCGGACGGGCTGGAGCGCGGGCGGCGCATAGGCGGGGCGCATGAAGCCCCCCGCTCCATCCTTGCCGCCACGCTTGGCCGGCAACGCGTCGAGATACAGTTCGACCGCCGCGACCGCGCCGTCGAGATCGAACGCCTTCAGCACGCGCGGGTGGAGCATGCCGAACGCGGCGAGCACGGTCTTCGGCCCTAGCCGCAGCGTGCCCGACTGGCCGGGATGCCACGCCGAATCGGCACCCGCCGCTTCGGGGCCCACCACCTGCAGATTGTCGACCGGCGCGCCCGCCGCGGCGAGCAGCGCGATCGCCTCTGCCTTGGCATCATAGGCGTCGAACGTCGCCTTGCCCTCGCGCCAGCCGCGCGCGCGGCGCTCGCCCGCCAGCACCACGCCCAGCGTCGGCCGCTCGGCATCCGCCAGATAGCGGCGGCCGATCTCGAACAGGCGCAGGCTCGTCGTGCCGCGCCTGGCGTTGCGCGCGGCGGCGGCGAGCAGGCCGGGCAGCAGCGACGGACGCATCACGCGCAGCTCTTCGCTGATCGGATTGGCCAGCCGCCACGTGCCGCCGCCGAACGGCGCGGCCTCGGCATCCGACACGAAGCTCCACGTCACCGCCTCGTTCAGCCCGCGCGCCGCGGCGGCGCGGCGCACGCGGCGCTCGACGCGCTGTTCGGGCGTGGCGGTCGGGCGCGCGACGCCGGGCGTGCGGGGCAGGGGGACGGAGGCGACCTTGGCGATCCCCTCGATCCGGATCACCTCCTCGACCAGATCGGCGGGCCCGTCGACGTCGCGGCGCCAGCTCGGCACGTTCACCGGCCAGGCGCCTTCGATCGTTGCGAACAGCGCGTCGCTGAACGCGTCCGCGCTTCGGATCGCGCCGACCGTGAAGCCGAGCGACAGCAGGATCCGCGCCTGCCGCTCCGGCGCGACATAGAGGCCACCCAGATCGGCGCAGAGCCGGGGATCATAGATAATGGTGCGCGGCGCGACGGGCGCCTCGCCCGAGCGGGTGATCGCGCTGGGCGTGCCGCCGCAGATCTCGAGCACCAGCCGGGTCGCGATCGACAGGCCGGTATCGAGAAAGGCGGGATCGACGCCGCGTTCGAAGCGGCTGCGCGCATCGCTCGTCAGCGTCAGCGCCTGTCCGGTGCGCGCGATATGGTCGGGATCGAAATAGGCGCATTCGATCAGCACGTCGGTCGTGTCGTGGCTGACGCCGGAATGCGCGCCGCCCATGATCCCGCCGATGTCGTGCACCTGCACGCCGTCCGCGATCACGGTCATCGCGGGGGTGAGCGTATAGGTGCGGCCGTTGAGGGCCTGGACCTGCTCGCCGGGCCGCGCCTTGCGCGCGACCAGGCCGCCCGACAGCTTCGCGCGGTCATAGACGTGGAGCGGCCGGCCGAGATCGATCATCACGTAATTGGTGATGTCGACCAGTGCGGAGATCGGCTTCTGTCCGATCGCGATGAGCCGGCGGCGCATCCATTCGGGCGATTCGCCATTGGTGACGCCGGCGACCGATTGGCCGAAAAAGGCGGGGCAGCCCGCCGGATCGTCAGTGCGCAGATCGGGCGCGGGGCCGTCGCCATCCACGGGGGGCAGCGACAGCGGCTTCAGCGTGCCGAGCCCCGCCGCCGCCAGATCGCGCGCGATGCCGCGCACGCCCATGCAATCCTGCCGGTTCGGCGTGATGCTCACGTCAATCACCGGATCGGTGAGGCCGGCATAATCGGGATAGGGCGTGCCGACGGGCGCATCGGCGGGCAGCTCGATGATCCCGTCATGGTCGTCGCCCAGCTCCAGCTCGCGCGTCGAACACATCATGCCGTTCGATTCGACGCCGCGGATGCTCGCCACCTTCAGCGTCACGTCGAGGCCGGGGACATAGGCGCCGGGCGCCCCGAACACCCCCACCAGCCCGGCGCGCGCATTGGGCGCGCCGCACACGACCTGGAGCGGCCCGTTTCCGGCGTCGACCGAGAGCACCTGCAGCTTGTCCGCCTGCGGGTGGCGTTCGGCGCTCAGCACGCGCGCGACCGTGAACGCCGCGAGCTTCTCGCCCGGATTCTCGACGCCCTCCACCTCGAGGCCGACACGGGTGAGCGCCTCGACGAGGGTGGCGAGATCGGCGTCGGTCTCGAGATGCGCCTTCAGCCAGCCGAGCGTGAACTTCATGCGCCTACTCCTCCGCTCAGCGTGGGCACGTCGAGCGACGAGAAACCATAATGTTTCAGCCAGCGGATATCGCCGTCGAAAAAGGCGCGCAGGTCGTCCATGCCGTATTTCAGCATTGCCAGCCGATCGATCCCGCAGCCAAAGGCGAAGCCCTGCCATTCCGCGGGATCGAGCCCGCAGGCGGCGATCACCCGGGGGTGCACCATGCCGCTGCCCAGCACCTCCATCCAGCCGCCGTCCGCCGCATCGCCGCTGCCGCCGATCACGCGCTTGCCCTTCACCAGCGTATAGCCGACATCGACCTCCGCCGAGGGTTCGGTGAAGGGGAAATAGCTCGGCCGCAGCCGCAGCACGATGTCGTCGCGCTCGAAATAGGCCTTCAGGAACGTCTCCAGCGTCCATTTCAGATGGCCGAGCGTGATCCCCTTGTCGATCACCAGCCCCTCCACCTGGTGGAACATCGGCGTGTGGGTGGCGTCGCTGTCGGAGCGATAGGTGCGGCCGGGCGCGATGATGCGGATGGGCGGCTTCTGGCTCAGCATCGTGCGGATCTGCACGGGCGAGGTGTGCGTCCGCAGCAGCATCCGCGCAGCGTCGCCAGACGCGAGCACGGCCGACGGCGAGCCAGGCTCGCCGTTCGACGACGGGCTTTGCCCGTCGCGCGCCGTGTCGTCAGCCGTTCCCGCCTGCGGCTCGCAATAAAAGGTGTCGTGCATCGCCCGCGCGGGGTGGCTCTCGGGGATGTTGAGCGCGGTGAAATTGTGCCAGTCGTCCTCGATCTCCGGGCCCGTCGCGACCGCGAAGCCCAGATCGGCGAAGATCTCCGCCAGCTCGTCCATCACCTGGCTGACCGGGTGCACCGTGCCCGCGGACGGCGCATCGACCGGCAGCGTCATGTCGAGCGTTTCGGCGGCGAGGCGTGCGTCGAGCGCGGCGGCCTCGAGCGCCGCCCTGCGTTCCGCGATCGCCGCGGTCACGGCCTCGCGCAGGCCGTTGATCGCCGGGCCCTGCACCTGCCGCTCCTCGGGCGCCATGCCGCCCAGCGTCTTCAGCAACTGGGTCACGCGGCCCTGCTTGCCGAGCGCCTCGACGCGCACCGCATCGAGTGCGTCGAGCCCGGGGGCGGCCTGCACGGCGGCGAGCATGTGCTCGCGCATCTGGTCGAGTTCGATCATGATTTCCTCGGGCGTTTGGTCGCCGATAACGAAAAGGGCGCGGATGGCCTAGCCACCCGCGCCCCGTTTCGCGTTCGCTGCGGATCGCCTCAGGCGGCCTGGGGCAGAGCCGCCGCTTCGACCTGGCTCAGCGCATGCTTCGCCTGCGCGATGATCGCCGAAAACGCGGCCTCCTCGTGCATCGCGATGTCGGCGAGCACCTTCCGGTCGAGTTCGACGCCGGCGAGCTTCAGCCCGTGCATGAACTGCGAATAGGTCAGGCCCTCGGCGCGGACGCCGGCGTTGATGCGCTGGATCCACAGGCCGCGGAACGTGCGCTTTTTGACCTTGCGGTCGCGATACGCATATTGGCCGGCCTTTTCGACGGCCTGGCGCGCGATGCGGATCGTGTTCTTGCGACGGCCATAATAGCCCTTCGCCTGTTCGAGAATCTTCTTGTGCTTGGCGCGGGTGGTTACACCCCGTTTGACGCGTGCCATGGTCTAAATCCTTCTAAAGCTCAGCGCAGGCCGTAAGGCGCCCAGGCCTTCACAGCGGCCGTGTCGGCCTTCGACAGCACCTTGGTGCCGCGGTTCTGGCGGATATACTTGCCGTTGTGGTGTGCCAGGCGGTGGCGCTTGCCGGCGACGCCGTGCTTGAGCAGGCCAGTGGCGGTGAGCTTGAAGCGTTTCTTGACGCCGCTCTTCGTCTTCAGCTTGGGCATTTTGGTCCTTTCGGTTGGACGACCATCCCCTGAAATCGCCGCGGCAGCCCACACTGGCCGGGCGATTCGTTCGACGGGGGTGCATCGAGGAAGCGGGCCGCATAGCCGCTGCCCCGGTGTAAATCAACCGTGCTGGAACCAGCCTGCGGCCCGTGCGATACGCAGGCATGACCGTACCGCGTAACGACATCGCCGATCCCGTGCCCGTGGCACCCCGCCGCCGCCGCTGGCGCCGCATCGGGTTGCGCATCCTGATCGGGATCGTCGCGCTGTTCGCCGCGATCTGGCTGGTGCTCTACATCACCAAGGGGCGGTTCCTGAAGCACAGCTTCGAGCGGATCGTCGGTTCGCTCACCCACCGCACCGTCACCGTACGCGGCGATTTCCAGCTCTATTTCGATCCCTTCGCGATCAAGTTCCTGGCCGAGGGCTTCTCGCTGTCCAACCCCGCCTGGGCGACGCGGCCCAACCTGTTCCAGGCGGATCGGCTCGACAGCCGCATCGCGCCGCTGTCGCTGATCTGGGGCAAGCGGCGGTTCCACTGGCTGACGCTGACGAACGGCGCGGTCGATCTGGAATGGAACGCCGCGCACGACCGCAACAGCTGGACGTTCAGCGAGGCCAAGGGCGGCAAGCCGCTCGAATTCCCGATCATCGGCCGCGCCACCGTCACCGGCACCACGGTGCGCTATCTCGATTCACGGCTGAAGGTGCTGGCCGATCTGTCGATCGACACGATCCGATCGCAGAACGCCACGATCGGCGATGCGGTGCACTTCACCGGCAAGGGGCTGGTGCGATCGACGCCGTTCACGCTGACGGGCGCGCTGCTCTCGCCCGACGCGACCGTCGCGCGCGGCAAGAACGAACTGCGCGCCGAAGCGCATCTGGCGCACAGCGTGGTGGATGTGAGCGGCACGCTACCGAGCATCGCCGAGATCGAGAACGTGCCGCTCGCGGTCCAGGCGCGGGGCCGCAACCTGAACGAGCTGCTCCATGTGATCGGCGTGGTGATCCCCGAGACGCGGACCTATCGGATCAAGGCGCAGCTCGTGCAATCGGGCGTCGAATATCGCTTCACCCACCTGACCGGCACGTTCGGCGACAGCGACATGGCCGGCAAGTTCACGATCCGCGACGTCGAGCCGCGCATCCATATCGACGCGACGCTGGCGACGAAGAGCCTCGACATCGTCGATCTGGCGCCGTTCATCGGCTACAACCCGGACGTGGTCGCCACCAAGGGCGCGGTCGCTGCCGCCGCGCAGACCGGCGCGGCACCCGCGCGCGTCCTGCCCGACGGCGCCCTGCCGGTGGACGCGATGAAGAATTTCGACGCCGATGTGCACTACACCGTGGGCGTCGTCCGATCGAAGAACGTGCCGGTTTCGAACATCGACATGACCGTCGCGCTGAAGAACAGCGAGCTGCAGCTTTCGCCGTTCAGCTTCGCCATGGCGCGCGGCAATGTCGCCGCCGATATCATGATCGATGCGCAGCGCCGCCCGGCGCATACCAGCTACGACATCCGTCTCGCGCCCACGCCGATGGGCCGGCTGCTCGGCGGCTTCGGCGTGGCGGAGGCGGGAACGACGGGCACGATCAAGGGCCGGATCCGGCTGGAGGGCGATGGCGACACGGTGCATGATTCGCTTTCGACCGCGAACGGCCGGATCGCCTTCACCATGCCGCAGGGCAGTTTCTGGACGCGCAACGTCCAGCTCGCCGAGCTCGACATCGGCACCTTCGTGCAGAAGATGTTCCAGGACAAATTGAAGCAGCCGGTCAAGATCAACTGCGGCGCGATCGCCTTCACCGTCCGCCACGGCACCGCGGCGGCGGACCCGATCCTGATCGATACCGAGAAGAACGTGATATTCGGCCGCGGCGGATTCAGCTTCGCCACCGAGAAGATGGATATGGCGTTTCGCGCGGACGGCAAGAAGTTCAGCCTGTTCTCGGGTCAATCGCCGATCGGGCTGGGCGGCTATTTCTCGAAGCCGTCGATCGACGTCGTCAGCCCCGAACTCGTCGGCCGCGCGGGCACCGCGATCGGGCTCGGGCTGCTGGCGACGCCGGTGGCGGCGGTGCTCGCCTTCGTTGATGTGGGCAACGCCAAGGCGGCGGCCTGCGGCCCGGTGCTCGCCGCCGCGCATGCCAGCGCGCAGCGGACGACCAAGGGCGGTCCGCTTCCCGACGCCGGCAACGGCACGCCGTCCAAGGCGATGCCGCGCAAGAAATTCCTGGGGATCTTCTGACCGCGCCTCAGCGGCGCCAGCGTGCCCAGATCGCGGTGGGCAGCGCCAGCCCGCGCGCCTCTTCGCGCACGCCCAGCTCGCCGCATTCGACCTGGCCCGGCATGTCCGCGAACGCCTGTCGCAGCATCTCGCCGATCGCGAGCGCGGACATCCGCACCGCATAGACGGTGAGAAACAGGAAGCGCGAGTCGGCATCGAGCAGCTGCCGGCAATCGGCGATCAGGCCGGGCAGATCTTCCTCCAGCCGCCACAATTCGCCGTCCGGGCCGCGGCCATATTTGGGCGGATCGAGCAGGATGCCGTCGTAACGCCGCCCGCGCCGCACCTCGCGCGCGGTGAACTTCACCGCGTCGTCCACCAGCCAGCGAATCGGTCTGTCGGCCATGCCCGACAGCACCGCGTTGGCGCGCGCGGCGGGCACCGATTTCTTCGACGCATCGACATGCACCATCTTCGCGCCCGCCGCGGCCAGCGCCAGCGTGCCGACGCCGGTATAGCCGAACAGGTTCAGGCATTCGGGCGCGTCCAGCCCCGCGAGCTGCCCGCGGGCCCAGCGCCACACCGGCGCCATGTCGGGGAAGAAGGCGAGATGGCGGAACGGCGTGGTCTGCGCGGTGAAGCGCACCTCGTCCCAACGCAGCGGCCATCCCTCCTGCGGAATGGGCTCGCGATAGTCCCACCGGCCGCCGCCATCCTCGTCTGCGCCAGGCAGAAATTCGGCGCTCGCCCGCCAATCGGCGCCGGCGGGTGCCCACAGCGCCTGCGGTTCGGGGCGGATGAAGCGGAAGCGGCCATAGCGTTCGAGCTTGCGGCCGCCGCCGGAGTCGACGAGCCCGTAATCCGCCCAGGGCTCGCCGATCAGCGTCTCGAGCGTCATGATTTGGGCGTGGCGTGCTCGGCCAGATAGCCGGCGATGGCCTCGAACGTCGCGGGCAGCGTGACGTAGCGTTCCTCGCGGTCGAACAGGTCGCCCACGCGCAGCGGCATCGGCGGGCGCTTGCCGGTCGCGCGCTCCACCGTGTCGGCGAATTTCGCGGGATGCGCGGTAGCCAGCGTGACCATCGGCGCGTCCACGCCCGCGCGGCGCGCGGCGGCCAGCCCGATCGCGGTGTGCGGATCGATGATCTGCCCTGCCTCGTCGCTGGCCCAGCGCATCGCCATCGTCATCTCGTCGAGATCGATCCGGTCGCTCGCGAACAGCGTCGCGGCGCCCTCGCGCTGCGCGTTGGTGAGCCGCATCGCGCCGCTCGAATCGAAGCCGTCCATCTGCCGCGCCAGCGCCGCGCCGTCGCGCCCGCCCAGATCGAACAACAGCCGCTCGAAATTGGAGCTGACCTGGATGTCCATCGACGGCGTCGGCGTCGCCTGGACGCCGGCCTTGGCATAATCGCCGACGCTCAGCGCGCGGTGGAGGATGTCGTTGACGTTGGTCGCCACCACCAGCCTGGCGATCGGCAACCCCATGCGCGCCGCGACATAGCCGGCGAACACGTCGCCGAAATTGCCGGTCGGCACCGAGAACGCCACCGCGCGCTCGGGCGCACCGAGCCGGACGGCGGCGTAGAAATAATAGACCACCTGCGCCATCAGCCGCGCCCAGTTGATCGAATTCACCGCGGACAGGCGGTAGCGTTCCGCCGTTTCGGCATGGTTGAACAGCGCCTTCACCAGCGCCTGCGCATCGTCGAAGCTGCCGTCGATCGCGATATTGTGGACGTTGGGCGCGAGCACCGTCGTCATCTGCCGGCGCTGCACCTCCGACACCCGGCCGGCGGGGTGGAGCATGAAGATGTCGATCCCGTTCCGCCCCGCCACCGCGTCGATCGCGGCGGATCCCGTGTCGCCGCTGGTCGCGCCGACGATCGTCAGCCGCTCGGTCGTCCCGGTCAGGAATCGTTCGAAGAACAGGCCGAGCAATTGCAGCGCCACGTCCTTGAACGCGAGCGTCGGCCCATGGAACAGTTCGAGCAGCCACTGGTCGTGATCGAGCTGGACGAGCGGGGTGACCGCGGCGTGGCTGAAGCGGCCATAGGCCTGTTCGCATAGCGCGCGCAGCTCGTCCGCGGTCATGCTGTCGCCGACGAACGGCGCCATCACCGTGACGGCGGTATCGACATAGGAGGCGCCGGCGAGCCCCGCGATCGTCGCGGGCGCGAGCGTCGGCCAGGTCTCGGGCAGATAGAGGCCGCCATCGGAGGCCAGGCCCGCGAGCGTGGCGTCGCGGAAATCGAGGACGGGCGCGTTCCCGCGGGTGCTGACGTAGCGCATGGCGCTGCGGGTTAGCGCTCAGGGGGCGGGGGCACAACCGCGCGCATCCGGCGGCGCACCGCGATCGCATAGATGATCGCCGCGATCGCCGCGAACAGGAACCACTGCACCGCATAGGCCAGATGGTTGTTGGGCACCGCGCTCAAGTCCGCGGGCGGATTGGGCTTGAGGCCCGGCGGCGGCGTGTCGGCCACGATCATCAGCGGCTGCGCCGTGCGATCGAGGCCGGACAGGACGAGCGGGCGGTGATCGGGCACATGGGTGATATAGCCCGACACGCGGCCGCCCGCCCAGTGCGGCCGCGCGTTCGGATCGCTGCCCACGCCCAGCTGCACGCTGAAGCCGGGGCCTTCCGCGCCCGTCCGGCACGCCGCGATCTGGCGCCAGCCCATGCTGCCGTCCGCCGCGCGCCCCGCCTGTTTCGACCAGCCGACGGGTTGCAGGCAAAAGGCGCTGGCGCGGCGGAACAGCACGCCATCGTCGGGGAAACGCGGCAGCGCGATCGCGGGCAGCGCCTGGTTCCGGGCATAAAGCGCGATCAGCGCCTCCTTCTCCGCCAGCCGGTGGAGTTGCCAGACCCCCAGCGCCACCATCGCGGCCACCGCGATCGCCACGACGATCGTGGGTACGATCGGCAGTCGCCTCACGGCCGGTCCCGGTCGATCCGGCCCTCGCGCGCGGCGTTCTGGTACTCGGCGGCCATCAGCGCGCCCTTGGCGAGTCGGAGCATCGCCACGACGGCGGCGAGCGCGAAGGCGGGCCAGATCAGCACATGGACCCACCAGGGCGGCGACAGCGCCAGTTGCAGCCACACCGCGAGCCCGACCACGAGGGTGCCGAGGATCAGCGTGAGGAAGGCGGCGGGCCCGTCACCCACGTTGAACTGCGCGAAATCGAGCCCGCAGGCGGTGCAGCGATTCGCGAACTTGATCCAGCCGGTGAACAGCGTCGGCTTGCCGCAGCGCGGGCACAGGCCCTTCAGCCCCGCCTGGAGGATGCTCGGCGAAAGCGGCGGCGGGGCGGGCTCGCTCACCCCGTCGCGACGGGTGCGCCCCAGCCGCCCCAGACATAGATGGTGACGAACAGGAACAGCCACACCACGTCGACGAAATGCCAGTACCAGGCGGCCGCCTCGAAGCCGAAATGCTGGCGCGGGGTGAAATCGCCGCGATAGGCGCGCACCAGGCAGACGATCAGGAAGATCGTGCCGATCATCACGTGGAAGCCGTGAAAGCCCGTCGCCATGAAGAAGGACGCGCCATAGTTCAGGCCCTTGAACGGGAAGGGCGCATCCGAATATTCATAGGCCTGGATGGAGCTGAAGAGCAGCCCCAGCAGGATCGTGCACCACAGCCCCTTCAGCACGCCGTCGCGGTTGCCGACGCCGATCAGGCCCCAGAGTCCCGTCTTCTCGCCGCCGCGCTGCCCGTGGATCAGCGCGTGGTGCGCCCAAGTGACGGTGGTGCCCGACAGCAGCAGGATCAGCGTGTTGAGCAGCGGGAAGCGGAAGGGGTTGATGACCTCCAGCCCCTTGGGCGGCCATTGCGCGACGATCGCGGCGGCGCCCTCGGTCGCGCGCGTCACCTGGCCGTCGGCAAAGGTCATCGCGGTCGGGAACAGCGAGAAATCGAAGAACGCCCAGAACCAGCCGACGAAGAACATCACCTCGGAGGCGATGAACAGGATCATGCCATAGCGGAAATGAAGCTGGACGACGGGGGTGTGATCGCCGGCATGCGCCTCGTGCACCACCTGCGCCCACCAGGAGTACATGGTGAAGAGCACGCCGCCCAACCCCAGGAAGAACAGCCACCCGCTGCCATTGGGATGGCCCACATGGCCGGTGTGCATCCAGGCGATCCCGCCCGCCGCCATCAGCAGCGCCGACATCGAGCCGAACAGCGGCCAGATGCTGGGGGGCAGGATGTGGTAATCATGGTTCTTCGCGCCGGCCATCTCGCTTCCCCGTTTCTGTTCTGCCGTGATCCTAGCCCGCCGCCTTGCCCGAATCCACCGGGTAAAACGTGTAGCTCAAGGTGATGGTCTGCACGTCGGCGGCATCGGGATCCTTCAGGATCGCGGGGTCGACGTAGAAGATCACCGGCATCCGCGCGGTCTCGCCGGGCTTCAGCGTCTGCTGGGTGAAGCAGAAACACTGGATCTTCTTGAAATATTTGCCCACCGCATCGGGCTGGACGTTGAACGTCGCCGTGCCCGTCACGGGCGTCTTCGCGTTGTTGGTGGCCAGGAAGAACGCCATGTCGCGCGCGCCCACGTCCACCGTGTCGGACCGTGCCTCGGGCCGGAAGTTCCACGCCAGTTTCGGGGCAACATTGGTGTCGAACGCGATCGTGATCTGGCGGTTCACCGCGCCCGGCGCCTGAAGGCCGCGGCCGGTGGTGCCGTTCAGGCCGGTCGCCTGGCAGAACAGGCGGTAGAGCGGCACGCTGGCCCAGGCGAGCCCGGTCATGAAACAGATGCCGATCACCGCGAACATCGCGGTCCGCTGCGGGCGGGTCATGCCGCGGCGCTCATGTCATCGCGATCCGGATCTTGGCCAGCGTGATCGCGAAGATCAGGATGACGAGCGCGCCCAGGATCAGCGCCAGCGCGATCGACCGGCCGCGCTGGCGGCGGCGGATCAGATCCTGGAGATCGGGATCGGGCGTCATGCCAGCCACCGGTCCGCGATCAGCGCGCCGAAGATCACGAAAAGATAGAGGATCGAATAGCGGAACAAGCGTTTCTCCGGGATCATCGCATCGTCGGTGCCGGTGGTGCGCACCGCGACGGCATAAGCCAGCCAGCCGAACCACGCCGTCGTGGCGAGCGCCACCGCGCCGTAGAGATCGCCCGCCAGCCCCAGCGGCCAGGGCAGCAGCGCCGCCGCCGCCATGGGGATGGTGTAGAGCCCGATCTGGGTGCGCGTGACGCGCTCGCCCGCCACCACGGGCAGCATCGGCACGCCGGCATTGGCGTAATCGGTCTCGACGAACAGCGCGAGCGACCAGAAATGCGGCGGCGTCCACAGGAACACGAGCGCGAAGAGCAGCAGCGGCAGCAACGCCACCTCGCCCGTCGCCGCGGCCCAGCCGATCAGCGGCGGAAATGCGCCGGCCGCGCCGCCGATCACGATGTTCTGCGGCGTCCGCCGTTTCAGCCACACCGTATAGACCAGCACGTAGAACAGGATGGAGAGCGTCAGGATCGCCGCCGCCGCCACGTTCACCGCCAGCCCCATCAGTATGACCGAAAAGGCGCCCAGCCCCACGCCGAAATGCAGCGCCGACTGCCGATCCATCCGCCCGCCCGGCAGCGGCCGCTTCTGCGTGCGGCGCATCGCCGCGTCCAGATCGGCCTCATACCATTGGTTGAGCGCCCCCGCCGCACCCGCGCCGAGCGCGATGCAGAGGATCGCGGTAAAGCCCAGCACCGGATCGACGTGCACCGGCGCCGCCAGCATGCCGCACAGGCCGGTGAACACCACCAACGTCATCACGCGCGGCTTGGTCAGCGCGAGGAAGTCGCGCCAGTCGGCAGGGGGAAGGAGCGGCGCCGCGATGGTCATTCTCGCCCCACTATACGCCGCCGTCGGGCAGGGGGGAAGCGGTTGCGCATCGGGCCATGCCGATGACGGCACGCCGATGCGCGATGCCGCCCTTACCAGTTCACGCCGACTCGGGCGTAGAGATAGCGGCCGTTGAAACCGAACGGCGAATAATAGGGGAAGCCGACCACGCCCGTGCTGTTGTTGGCGGCGATGGTGCGATCGGGATAGACGTCGAACAGGTTGCTGACGCCGAGCCCGATCTGGCCGCCCTTGAACGCGCCATAGCGCAGTTCGAGATCGGTGATCGCATGGCGGCCCGTATGGATATCGGCGGCGGGCGTGGTGCCCGGCTGATTCACGTCGCCATAATAGGTGACGCGGGCGAGCGCGCCGACCCGGTCGAGCGACCAGTCGACCGTGCCCGTCACCTTCTCCTCGGGCGTGCCGTCCTCGAGCGTGAGGATGCGGCTGCGCGCGAAGAGCACCGGCGCCGGGTTCAGCGTGGCAGTGGAGGTGGGCACGCGCGTCACCTTCAGATCGTTGACGTTACCCGCCACGGTGAAGTCGAACGCGCCCGCAGCCGTAGTCCGCCAGCGATAATGACCGACGACGTCGATGCCCTTGGTGGTGGAGGCCAGGCCGTTGATGAAGAACCGCGCCGCGGTCGCGCCGGTGTTGGTCGAGGCGAGCAGCGCGGCGATCTGCGCGTTCACCGCGGCGGTCTGGCTGGTCGAGGTGGTAATGTTCTCCGACAGGCCGATCTGGTCGCGGATATGGATGCGATAGGCGTCGATCGTCAGGTCGAAGCCGCCCGCGCGGATCACTGCGCCCGCCGACAGATTGGTCGAACGCTCCGGCCGCAGCGGCAGGCCGCCCAGCGCCTTTCCGACCGCGCTGGTCGAGGGGAAGGTGCCGGTCTGGATCGGGTTGCCGTTCTGGATGACGGTGGCCACCTGGGTGAAATATTGCTGCTGGAGCGCGGGTGCGCGAAAGCCCGTGGATGCCGTGCCGCGCAGCGCGAACCAGGGTGCGAAATCATAGCGCAGCGACAGCTTGCCCGTGCCCGTCGCGCCGAAATCGGAATAATCCTCGCCGCGCCCCGCCAGCCCGACGAGCAGCTTGTCCGTCACTTGCGCTTCGAGATCGAGATAGATGCTGCCGCTGCGCCGGCTGCGTTCGATGGCGTTGTCCGGCGAAAAGCCACCGAACCCCTGCGCCCCCTGCGACGCCCCGGCGACCGCGCCGGTGGCGGGCGTGCCATAGGAGGCGCGCTCGCCCGGCGTGATCTTGAAGCCTTCGCGCCGGCCCTCGATCCCGAAGGCGACGTTCAGCGACTGGAACACGTCGAACTTGCGCGTCGCGTCGAGCCCGGCGACATATTGATCGTAGATCAGCGCGCCGTCGTCGAAGCTGTGCGGGGTCGCGGCGCCATAGGCATAGTTGGCCGAATTGAGCGTGCGGAAATTGACCCGGTTGCGGCCATAGCTGACGTTGAGATCCAGATCGAACCCGGCGAGCGTGCTGCGCAGGCCGAGCGCGGAATTGAGATCCTGCGACTTGGTGTCGATGATCGGCAGGAAGCCGTTGGGATAGCCCGCGAGCGCCGTCGTCGTCGCGCTGGCGAGCCGCGGAAAGGCCGCGCCGCGCGTGTCGCGATCCTGATAGCCGACCCAGCCATAGACGCTCAGATTGTCGGTGAGCGAGGTGCCCGCGTTGACGAAGCCGGTATATTGCCGAACCTCGGGATCGCCGAAGCGGCCGGTGACGCGCGACGGGGTGACGCGCGGATCGAAATCGGCGCGGTTGGTCGGCTGGCGGTCGAGATACTCGCCCGACACCGTGACATAGCCATCGCTGCCGAAGCCGATCCCCTGCCAGGCCGAGGCGGTGACGGCGGGTTCGCCCTTCGTGCTGCGCGATCCGCGCGCGGTGTCGATATCGGTGTCGTAAAAGCCATAGGTCACCTGCGCGCCGCCGCCCGATCGCGCCTGGCGCAGCCGCAGGTTGACGACGCCGGCGATCGCGTCCGAGCCATATTGCGCCGACGCGCCGTCGCGCAGCACCTCGATCCGGTCGAGCGCGACCGTCGGGATGGTGTTGAGATCGACCGCCGCCGATCCGCGGCCGACCGAGCCGTTGGTGTTGAGCAGCGCCGAGGTGTGCCCGCGCACGCCGTTGATGAGCACCAAGGTCTGGTCGGGTGACAGGCCGCGCAGCGTGGCGGGGCGGATCGCGTCGGTGCCGTCGGTGGCCGAGGGACGCGGGAAATCGATCGAGGGCGCGACCGCGGACAGCGCTGCGCCCAGTTCGGTGGTGCCCTGGCGCTGGAGGCTCGCGCCGCTCAGCACGTCGATCGGCGAGGCGCTGTCGAGCCGGGTGCGGCCCTGAACGCGCGTGCCGGTGACGACGATGTCGTTGCTCTCGGCTTCCGGGCTGGCCGCTCCTGCGACGGGCGCGGCTTCGGCGGGCTGCGCCGGCTCGGCCTGCGGCACGGTCTGGGACAGGAGCGCGGCGGCCAGCGCCGCTGCGTTGGGGAGGAGAATCATGGTTGCGCCCTTTGGTGGCCCGCACGGTTGGGCCCGGCGTGGCGATGGGGCGAACTAGCATCCTGCGGTCATGCTGCGGTGCAAGATTTTCTTTGCGGCGGCGGCGGTGGGCATTGTCGTCGCGGTAAAGTGATCGCGGTGAAACAAAAACGCCCCGGCGCGAACCGGGGCGTATTCTGTCGGTCGACCGGATGGCCCGGTGCGTTACTGGATCCGCGGCAGCGTTTCGAACTGGTGATAGGGCGGGGGAGACGAGAGCGTCCATTCGAGCGTAGTGGCGCCGTCGCCCCAGGGATTGTCGCCCGCCTTCTTGCCCGCGATCAGCGACCAGATCAGGTTGACGAAGAACACGCCCATGCCGGCGGCCATGATCATATAGCCCACGCTGGCGACCCAGTTCCAATGCGCGAACGCGTCGGGATAATCGGGGTAGCGACGCGGCATGCCCTGCAGGCCCAGGAAGTGCATCGGGAAGAACATCACGTTCACGCCCACGAAGAACACCCAGAAGTGAAGCTGGCCGAGAAACTCGTTGTACATCTTGCCCGACATCTTCGGGAACCAGTAATAGAAGCCCGCGAACAGCGAGAACACCGCGCCGAGGCTGAGCACGTAATGGAAGTGCGCGACGACGTAATAGGTGTCCTGCATGTAATCGTCGATGCCGCCATTGGCGAGCACCACGCCGGTGACGCCACCCACCGTGAACATGAAGATGAAGCCGATCGCCCACACCATCGGCGTCTTGAAGGTGAGCGACCCACCCCACATCGTCGCGATCCACGAGAAGATCTTGATGCCGGTCGGCACCGCGATCACCATCGTGGCGGCGGTGAAATACATCTTGGTGTTCACGCTGAGGCCGGTGGTGAACATGTGGTGCGCCCACACCACGAAGCCGACCACGCCGATCGCGACCATGGCATAGGCCATGCCGAGATAGCCGAAGACGGGCTTGCGGCTGAAGGTGGAGATGATCTGGCTGACGATGCCGAAGCCCGGCAGGATCATGATGTACACTTCGGGATGGCCGAAGAACCAGAACAGATGCTGGTAGAGGATCGGATCGCCGCCGCCCGCCGGATCGAAGAAGGTGGTGCCGAAATTGCGGTCGGTGAGCAGCATCGTGATCGCGGCCGCCAGCACGGGAAGTGCGAGCAGCAGCAGGAAGGCGGTGACCAGCACCGACCAGACGAACAGCGGCATCTTGTGCAGCGTCATGCCCGGCGCGCGCATGTTGAAGATGGTGGTGATGAAGTTGATCGCGCCGAGGATCGAGGATGCGCCCGCCAGATGGAGCGCCAGGATCGCCATGTCGGTCGACGGCCCGGGCTCGCCATAGGTGGACAGCGGCGCATAGAGCGTCCAGCCATTGCCCGCGCCGCCGAAGAAGGGCGAGGCGAGCAGCAGCGTGAAGGCCGGAATCAGCAGCCAGAAGGACACGTTGTTCATCCGCGGGAACGCCATGTCGGGCGCGCCGATCATGATCGGCACGAACCAGTTGCCGAAGCCGCCGATCATCGCCGGCATCACCATGAAGAACACCATGATGAGCCCGTGCGCGGTGATGAGCACGTTCCAGAGATGGAGCGATTCGTCGAGGCTGGCCTGGCCGCCGTGGAGCAGCGAGGCCCAGCCCTGGAGATACTGGATCCCGGGATGCGCCAGTTCGGCGCGCATCAGCCCCGAGATCGACCCGCCGATGATCCCCGCGACGATCGCGAAGATCAGATAGAGCGTGCCGATGTCCTTGTGGTTGGTCGACATGAACCAGCGGGCGAAGAAGCCCGGCTTGTGATCCGCATCATGGTGATGCTCGTGTGCGGTGTGGCCGACGAAGGCCGACGGGTGAAGCGCGGTGTCGGTCATGGTCTCAGTGTCCGGCGTTGCCGGCGCCGGCCGGATTGCCGGTCGCGCCTTGGGTGATGACGGGGGCGGCGACCGTGGCGTTCTCGGCCGGCCCCGCGGCGTTGGCGGTGGTCGCGGCTTCGGTCGCCTTGGCGGCGGAGGCATCGGCACCGGGCTGCGGGATCAGCGCGTTGGAGGCCTTGCCCGGCGTCGGCATCGTGCCGCCCTTGGCGCGGACCCAGCGGGCGAACTCGGCGGGCGACACCGCCTCCACCGCGATCGGCATGAACGCGTGGCGCGCGCCGCACAATTCCGAACATTGCCCGAAATAGAGGCCGGGCTTCTCGATCGTGAAGCTCGTCTCGTTCAGGCGGCCCGGCACCGCGTCCAGCTTGATCCAGAAGGCGGGCACCGCCCAGCTGTGGATCACGTCGGCCGAGGTGGTGATGAGGCGGATCGGCACGCCGACCGGCAGCACCACGCGGTTGTCCGCCGCCAGCAGGCGGGGCCCGTCGGCATCGGTGCGCGCGCGCTCGCCTTTGCCGACCTGATCCTTTTCCTTCAGCATGTTGGCGGTGATCTCGAAGCCGCCCTCGTCGGGATAGCTATAGGTCCAATACCATTGGTTGCCCGTCGCCTTCAGCGTCACCGCGCCCGACGGGGCGGGGCGATATTGCGCCTGGAGCAGCCCGATCGACGGAACCGCGATGCCCGCCAGGATCAGCACCGGGATCAGCGTCCAGGCGATCTCGAGCACGGTGTTGTGCGAGGTGCGCGTGGGGTTGGGATGCGCAGCCCGGCGGAAGCGGACGGCGACGATGCCGAGCAGCAGCAGCACGAAGAGCGAGATGATTGTGATGACGGGGACGAGCAGGCGATCGTGCATCTGATGCGCGAAGCGGCCATTGGCGGTGACCTGGGGCTGAAGCCCGAACACGCCGTTGGTGGGCTGGCCGATGCTCGGCTTGACCGTCATCGCCGGCGCGCCGTCCATCGCGAGTTCGGGGCTGTTCGGCGCCGCCGTGGCGGGCGCGGCGGCGGTGGTGGGGGCGGTGTTGCTGGTGTGCGGCACGCCCGAAACGCCTTGCGGGGCCGATACGGTCTGCGGCGCGGCGGCGAGCGCCAGGCCGGAGGATCCCAGCCCGGCCAGTGCCAGCCCGGCGGCGATCGCGATACCCTTGCCCAGCGTGCGCATGCGTTTCGTCACCCCGATTTGCCCTCTCGCGGTGCACGTCCGGCACCCTTTGGGCATGGCTATACGCGTGCGGACGGCCGTCCTCAAGCGCTCCCGTGCTTTTGCCGGGGCGGCGCGCGGTCGCGGGCGTTGCGCGCGGGGGCGCCGGGCCTTATTCGCCGGCTATGACGCTGATGACCGAAGACCAGGTGCTCGCCGAATTCCGCGCCGCCGACGCGCTGCTGGAGGGCCATTTCATCCTCTCCTCGGGGCTGCGCAGCCCGCGCTATCTGCAATGCGCGCGCGTGCTGATGGATCCGGCGCGCGGCGCGCGGCTCTGCGCCGCGCTGGCGGAGACCATCCCGGCGGCGCTGCGGGCGCGGATCGGCGCGGTGGTGTCGCCGGCGATGGGTGGGGTGATCGCCGGCCACGAGATGGCGCGCGCGCTGGGCGTCGAGGCGATGTTCCTCGAGCGGCCCGAGGGCGTGTTCGAACTGCGCCGCGGTTTTCGCCTCGATCGCGGCCAGACGGTGCTGATGATGGAGGATGTGGTGACCACCGGCCTCAGCTCGCGCGAGGCGGTCGCCGCGATCGCGCGCGCGGGCGGCGAGACGGTCGCCGCGGCAGCGCTGGTCGACCGGTCGAACGGGGCAGCGGATCTGGGCGTGCCGTTCTTCCCGCTGATCCGGCTGGACGTGCCGACCTATGCCGCGGACGCGCTGCCGCCAGCGCTGGCCGCGATCCCCGCGATCAAGCCCGGAAGCCGCGCCAAGTGAGCGAGCGCCTTCGCCTGGGCGTGAACATCGATCACGTCGCCACCGTGCGCAACGCGCGCGGGGTGGGCTATCCCGATCCGGTGCGCGCAGCGCTGCTGGCGGCGCGCGCCGGGGCCGACGGGATCACCGCGCATCTGCGCGAGGATCGGCGGCACATCGGCGATGCCGATATCGCGCGGTTGGCCAGCGAACTGACGATCCCGTTGAACCTCGAAATGGCGGCGACCGACGAGATGCTGGCGATCGCGCTCCGCCACCGGCCGCACGCCGCGTGCATCGTGCCCGAAAAGCGCGAGGAACTGACGACCGAAGGCGGGCTGGATGCCGCCGGCCTCTACGATCGGCTGGCACCGATGGTCGCCGCGCTGAGCGATGCTGGGGTGCGCGTGTCGCTGTTCGTCGAGCCGTCGGCGGAGCAGATCGACGCGGCGATCCGGCTGCGCGCGCCCGTCGTCGAGCTGCACACCGGCCGCTATGCCGAACTGGAGGGCGAGGCGCGGGCCGAGGAGCTGCGGCGGCTGGTCGACGCGGCGGCGCTGGCGGCCAAGAACGGGATCGAGGTGCATGCCGGGCACGGCCTCACCTATGACAATGTCGGCCCGATCGCCGCGATCCCGCAAGTGCGCGAGCTCAACATCGGCCATTTCCTGATCGGCGAGGCGCTGTTCGTCGGGCTGGACGCTGCGGTGCGCACGATGCGCGCGGCGATGGATGCCGCGCGTGGGTGATGCCCGCGCCGCTCGATCGACCCCCGCCGCATGATCCTCGGGATCGGCTCCGACCTGTGCAACATCGTGCGGATCCAGGCATCGCTCGACCGGTTCGGCGCGCGCTTCGAACAGCGCGTCTTCACCGATGCGGAGCGAGCGCGGGCGGATCGGCGGCCGTTTACCAAGGCCGGAACGCTGGCGAAGCGCTTCGCCGCCAAGGAGGCGTTTTCCAAGGCGGTGGGCACCGGCTTCAAGGCGGGCGTGTTCATGCGCGACATCGGCGTGATCAACGCGCCGAGCGGCGCGCCGACGCTCAGCCTGACGGGCGGCGCGAAGGCGAGGCTTGACGCGATGGTCCCGCACGGCCACGCGCTGCGGATACATCTGACGCTGACCGACGATCATCCCTGGGCGCAAGCCTTTGTGATAATCGAGGCGATCCCGGAACCTGCCGCATGACCGACACCGCGCCCGACGCCCGCGATCCCGCGCCGCTCGCCCCCACGCCCGCGGCCCCGCCGGCCGGAACGCCGGCCGCTTCTCCGGCACCGGTGAAGGCGGAACGGCGCGGCACCGACTGGTGGGGCGAGGTGAAGGGCATCTTCTGGCTGATCCTGATCGTGCTCGGCTTCCACAGCTTCATCGCCAAGCCGTTCTACATCCCATCCGAATCGATGCTGCCGGGCCTGCGGATCGGCGATCGGCTGGTGGTCAGCAAATTCGCCTATGGCTGGTCGTACGTGTCGCCCACCATTCCCAATCCGGTCGCGATCTTCGACAGCCTGGTGCTGCACGAGCCGGAGGAGAGCTGGAGCGTCGCGCTGCCGTTCATCCACGGCCGGCTCTTCGGATCGCTGCCCACGCGCGGCGACGTCGCCATCGTCACGCCGCCGGGCACGCGCAACGATTATATCAAGCGCGTGATCGGCCTGCCGGGGGATCGGCTGGAGGTGCGCGGCGGCGTGGTGATCCTGAACGGCGTTCCCGTGAAGCGCGGGCCGTTCCACGACACGCTGATCCCGGTCGACACCAATTCGCCGTGCAGTGAAATGGAATATCCCGGCGCGCGCGAGACCTTGCCCGACGGCCGGGTGATGTGCCGCCTGCCGACCGTCACCGAAACGCTGCCCAACGGCCGTACCTATGACACGATCGACCTTCAGCCCGACAGCCAGGGCGACAATTACGGCCCGATCGTCATCCCCGCGAACCATGTGTTCATGATGGGCGACAATCGCGACCGCAGCGCGGACAGCCGCTTCTCGCTCGCCGAACTCGGGCTCGGCGGCCCCGTCCCCTACGAGAATCTGGGTGGCCGCGCCGAGTTCATCACCTTCAGCCTCGACGGCGATGCGAGCTGGAATCCGCTGAGCTGGCCGGAGTCGCTGCGCAGCGGCCGCGCCGGCCTCTCGCTTCATCCCAAGGACGCCCATTGATGGCCGATCATTCCGCACCCCCCATGGTGTCCGAGCCCAGCCCCGGCGAGATGCGCGATCCCGCGACTCGGCGGGAACTGAAAAAGGCCGCGGTGTGGCTGGGCCTGATCGCCGCCATGGCGATGACGGTGCTGCTCGTGCAGCCGCTGCTGGTGATCTTCGCCGGACTGGTGTTCGCCGCGATGCTCGACGGCGGTGTCCGGCTGCTCGGCCGCGTGCTGCCGATCGGGCGCGGATGGCGGCTGCTGATCGTGGTGCTCGCGGTGATCGCGTTCCTGCTCGGCACCTTCTACCTGATGGGCGTCCAGCTTTCGGAGCAGGTGACGCAGCTCCAGCAGACACTGCAGACGCAATGGTCGCGGCTCGCGGCCTGGCTCAGTTCCAAGGGGATCATGCCCGGCGCTTCCGACGTGAACGGGATGCTCCACCAGGCGATGGGTTCGGTCGGCAAGCTGACCAGCTTCGTCGGCACCGCGCTGGGCGCGCTGACCACGACGGTGTTCATCCTGGTGCTCGGGCTGTTCTTCGCGATGGAACCGCGGATCTACGAGCGCGGGCTGCAATGGATGGTGCCGACCGATTCGCGCGCCGAATTCACCAAGACGACCGAGCGGATGGGCACGACGCTGCGCCGCCTGCTCGCCGGGCGCCTGCTGGGCATGACGGTGGAGGGCGTGGCCACCGGGATCGCGCTCGAGATCGGCGGCGTGCCGATGGCGCTGGTGCTGGGCATCATCGCCGCGATCCTGGCCTTCATCCCCAATATCGGCGCGTTCATCACCGGCGCGCTGATGGTCGCGGTGGGGTTCAGCGGCGGCATGCACACCGGGCTGTGGGCGCTCGGCACCTGGGCGTTCGTGCAGAGCATCGACGGCTATGTGGTGGTGCCGATCGTCGCACGGCGCACGGTCGATCTGCCGCCGGCGCTGACGCTGTCGATGCAGATCCTGGCCAGCGCGCTGTTCGGGCTGCTGGGGCTGATGCTCGCCGATCCGATGACCGCCATGATCAAGGTGGCGCTCGAGCGGAGTTCGGAGCGCGAGGCGGAGCGGATGGATGCCGATCCGGCTGCATGATTATTGGCGGTCGTCGGCCGCCTATCGGGTGCGGATCGCGCTTCATCTGAAGCGCGTCGCCTATGAAAGCGTGCCGATCGACCTGCTGACGGGTGCACAGCGGGGCGACGCCAACCGCGCCGTCCAGCCGCAGGGGCTGCTTCCCGCGCTGGTGGTGGACGGCATCGCGATCACGCAGAGCCTCGCCATTCTCGACTGGCTCGATGCGGTCTATCCCGATCCGCCGCTCTATCCGCGCGATCCGCTGGCGCGCGCGCAGACGCTGGCGCGGGCGCTCGTGATCGCGGCGGACATCCATCCGATCGACAATCTGCGCGTGCTGAAGCGGCTGGAGACGCAGTTCGGCGCGGATCAACCCGCCAAGGACGATTGGTATCGCCACTGGGTGATCGCAGGCTTCGACGCGCTGGAGGCGATGGCGCCGGCGGATGGGCCGTTCCTGGGCGGCGCCGCGCCCGATGTGGCGGATCTCTGCCTGGTGCCGCAAATGTATAACGCGCGGCGCTTCGCGGTGCCGCTTGCGGCCTATCCGCGGCTGGTGGCGGCCGATGCCGCGGCCTGCGCGTTGCCCGCCTTCGCCGCGGCGCATCCGGACCGGGTGGCGCGGTCCACGGCCTGACGCCCGGCGCTCACGCCAGCAGCGTGTCGAACAAGGCCAGATAGCGTGCTGCCGAATCGGTCCCCGGTGGCGGCACCGGCGCGGGGCGGGTCGCCGCCAGCGCGTGGCGCAGCGCGGTGACCAGGGCGGCGGGATCGTCGCGGGGGACGATGCGGCCGAGTTCCGGGCGCGTGACGATCTCGGCGATCGCGGCGCTGCAATCGGTGGCGACCACCGGCGTGCCGACCGACAGCGCCTCGCGCAGCACGCCCGGCACGCCCTCGTAATCCGAGGTGAGCGCCAGCACGGCGGCGCGCGCCATCGCCGGAAACGGATCGGCGGCATGGCCGGGCAGATGGACCCGGTCCGCGATCCCCAGCGCGCGCGCCTGGGCCGTGAGCGCACGGCGATCGGGGCCTTCGCCCAGGATCACGAGCGGCACGCCGTCCAGCGCGGCCATAGCGGCGATCAGCCGGTCCCAGCGTTTCTGCGGGCGCAGCCGGCCGACGCCGAGCACGAAGGGTCCCGTCGGCAGCGGCGGAACGGGCGCGCCGGGGATCGGCCGTGCGGGCGGGTTGGGGATCACGCTCGTCCGCCCCTCCATCCGCATCGCGCGCGCAGCGGCCGCGGCGGTGGCGGGCGTCATCGCGACGATATGATCGAGGAAGCGGCGATGCGCGGCGAGCCACCACCGATGCCCCGCCGCGACGACGGCGCCGTGATCGGCGCGATCGGGCGCGTTCGAGATCTTGGCGACGATCGGCGGGCAGGCGGCGCCGAGCCGCGCCTTCGTCCAGGCGGCGACCAGCGTATAATGGTTGCCGGGGCAGAAGAGGATGTCGGGCGACACCGCACGGACGATCCCCGGCACGGCGGCCATCGCCGCATAACCGCTGTGCCCCAGCACGATCGTCTCGATCCCGTCCGGCAGTTCGGCGGCAAGCGGCCCGTCCGGCGATCCCATCACCAGCGTGACCCGCGCGCCGCGTTCGATCCAGTCCCGCGCCAGCCGCAGCATCGCACGCTCCACCCCGCCGCCCGCCAGCGTCTGCGCAAAGGAGAGGATATGCCGCGGAGCCGCCATCAGGCGCCCGCGCATACAGGCTGGCGGGTGCCACACAACAGCCACCTTTGCGGGCCATGCGCCGGTTCCGTTCATCGGCCCGCAATGTTACCGCGTCTCTACCGCGGTGGCCTCCACCCGGAGGGCCCCGACGGATGGAAGACGGAGTGGCGTTGAATCGATCCGAGGGACCAGCCGTGACGACGACTGCCGCCATTCCGCCCGTCCACCCCGCCGCGGGTGCCGACATCGCCGGGCTCGAGCCGCTGCGCACGATGCGCAGCCGCTGGCCCGCGGTGCTCGGCGCCGTGCTGACGCTCGCGATGATCGCCGGTCTGGGGCACGAGCTGCTGAAATCGGGGCTGGCGGGCCTGTCGCGCTCGGTGCCGTCCGATCCGCGCTTCTATCTGTGTTTCGCCGCGCTCTACATGTCGCTGCCGACGGGGGACTATATCATCTTCCGCCGGCTGTGGGGCATTCCCATCGGCGGCCTTGCCGCGCTCATCAAGAAGCGGATCGCGAACGAGGTGGTGTTCGGCTATTCGGGCGAGGCCTATTTCTACGCCTGGGCGCGGGCGCGGGCGAAGATGGTGGCGGCGCCGTTCGGCGCGGTGAAGGACGTGTCGATCCTGTCGGCGATCGCCGGCAATGCGATCACGTTGCTGATGATGGCGATCGCGCTGCCGCTCGGCCATGCGCTGATGAAGCCCGATCAGCTGCGGATGCTCGAGGGATCGGGGGCGATCGTCTTTGCGATATCGCTGCCGTTCCTGATCTTTTCCAAACGCGTCTTCTCGCTGCCGCGCGGGCAATTATGGTGGGTGTTCGGCATCCACTGCCTGCGCCTGCTGGCGGGATCGGTGCTGATCGCGTTCGCCTGGCATTTCGCGCTGCCCGACGTCTCGATCGGCATGTGGCTGTTTCTGGCGGCGGGGCGGCTGCTCGTCTCGCGGCTGCCACTGGTGCCCAACAAGGACCTTCTTTTCGCCAATTTCGCGATCATACTGATCGGACAGGATCAGGAACTGTCCGATCTCGTCGCGTTTACGGCCGCGCTCCAGTTGCTCGTCCACGTCGTTCTGATCGTGGCGTTCAGCCTGAACGGTCTGGTCAGAAGGAAGTTCGCATGACCCTCAGGACCGGTGCCGCCCTGCTCGCGATCGCGGCGTTCGCCGGCGCGGCGGGCGCACAGCCGACGATGCTGGGCGTCGACGCCGCCGCGTGCACCAGCGGCGAGGGGCCCGCGATCCAGGCGAACATCGAGGGGCTGAAGGACCGCAAGGGCGAGCTGAAGCTCGAACTCTATCCGCCCGACGAAGAGGATTTCCTGAAGGACGACAACATCCTGATCGCGCAGGGCAAGCTGTTCCGCCGGATCCGCGTGTCGACGCCTTCCAGCGGGCCGGTTTCGCTGTGCATCCGCGTGCCCCGGCCGGGGCGCTATGCGCTGCTGTTCACGCACAATCGCGACGGCAAGAACAAGTTCAGCTTCTGGAGCGACGGCGCGGGCTTTCCCAGCAACCAGCGGATCGGCCGCGCCCGGCCGAAGCTGGCGGGCGCACTGATCGAGGTTGGCAAGGGGGTTGTGGTGACGAACATCCATGCCCAGTATCTGCACGGCATCGGCGGCTTTTCGCCCAACTGAGGACGAAAGCGTTGCGGATCGTCGACGTCAACGAGCTCTACTCGCCGACCGGCGGGGGCGTGCGCACCTATATCGATCGCAAGATGGCGATTCTGGCCGATATGGGCCACGAGCTGATCGTGATCGCACCCGGCCGCGAGGATGCGGTGGAAGAGCGCCCCGGCGGCGGCCGCATCCATTACGTCAAGGCGCCGGGCATGCCGTTCGACGCCAATTACGGGCTGTTCTGGGACGCCGCGCCGATTACCGATCTGCTCGACCGGATCGATCCCGACGTGGTCGAATGCTGCTCGCCCTGGCGCCCGGCCTGGATCGTCGGCGATTGGCAGGGCCGCGCGGTCAAATCCTATTTCATGCACAACGACAATATGGCCGCCTATGCGCAGCGCTGGTTCGAAGGCGTGGCGAGCCACGCGCGGATCGAACAGGCGTTCGCCTGGTACACGCGCTATATGGGCCGCTTCCTCGATCGCTACGACACCGTCGTCACGAACGGGCCGGCGCTGGAGAAACGGCTGCGCAACCGGGGCCTGCGGATCGACGTCGCGATGCCGCTCGGGATCGAGCGGCGGCATTTCTCGCCCGAGTTTCGCGACGAGCGGCTGCGCACCGCGCTGCTGAAGCAATGCGACCTGCCCGCCGACGGCCGGTTGCTGCTCGGTTTGGGGCGGCACCATCCCGAAAAACGCTGGCCGATCGTGATCGACGCGGTGGAGCGGGCGGGCGCCAAGCTGCCGGTGGGATTGATCCTGATCGGCACCGGCAACGACAGCCCGCGCATGGCCAAGCGGATCGCGGGCTCGCCGCATATCCGCATGTTCCGCCCGGTCTATGATCGCGAGCGGCTCGCGCGAATCATGGCGAGCTGCGACGCGCTGATCCACGGATCCGAGGCGGAGCCGTTCGGGCTCGTCGCGTCGGAGGCGATGGCGTCGGGCCTGCCGCTGATCGTGCCCGATACCGGCGGTTGCGCCGAAGTGGCGGAGCCCCGCGCGAGCGAACTCTACCGCGCGCGCGATGCGCAGGCGGCGGCGACCGCGATCATCCGGCTCTTCCGCCGCGACCCGCGCATGTTGCGCCGGGCCGCGATCACCGCGGCGGCGGGGGTGCGCAGCGACGCCGAACACGCCGCCGATCTCATGGCCTATTATCAGGGGCTGGTGGACGCCAAGCGGGCGCAGGCGGCCTGACCCACAGCCGCAGCGGCGCCGGCGCCGGCAGCGGCCGATAGCCGCGCGCGATCGCCGCGCGTTCCATCAGCGCGTCGAGCCCGGCATCGCCGCCCGTCCACGGTGCCTCGCCGCCGACCAGTACCGCATCGGGCAGCAGCGCCCGTCTCAGCGTGTCGCGCGAGACATAGCCGCGCGCCACGGCATCGCCGCCACGGAAGCGGAAGGCGAAGGGGCCGCCGGCGAAGCGCGGATCGGGCACCCGCCGCGCGGCCGGCAGCAATTCCGGCGAGAGCGTGGCGACAGGACCCCGCACGCCCGTCGCATCGAGCATCGCGCCCACCGCCTGCCCGTTCCGCACCGCCGCGAACAGCGTTCCCCCGTGCGCCAGCGCCGCGACCGAGGGGGCAAGGCCCGCGGCGGCGAACGTCACCAGCGCGATCCGCAGCGTACGTGCCGGCGGGTGCGTGCTCCACAGGAGCGCCGTGCGGACGAACAGGGGGGGCAGGACGGGCAGCAGATATTGCCGCCATGTCGGCATCGGCAGCAGCGCGGCGACCAGCCCCGCGACGATCAGCCCGTCGAGCAGCGGCGCCCGCCGCCCCCGCACCGCCGTCCATGCCGCGAGCAGCGCCGGGCCGAGCGCGAGGAACTTCAGCGTATCGACCAGCTTGGCGGCGATCGACAGCTTCCAGGGCCGGTTCGCATAATATTCGGCGGGCGCGGTGGCGGGAAAGCGGAGCGTGCCGAACAGGAAATCTGCCGGGCTGGACGCCCAGGCCCAGAGGAGGAAGACGATCATCGGCGCGGCCCCGATCGCGCCCCAGAGCGGGCGGCGGCGTTCGACCAGCGCGTAAAGGCCATAGGCGATGGCGGGGACGGCATAGGAGATCTTCGCCGCCGCGGCGCCCGCGAGCAGCAGGCCGATCGCGGCGGCGTGGCGGCGCCCTGGTCGTTCGCCGACCGCGATCCACAACGCGACCGCATAGAGCGCGACGGGCAGCGCATCGTTGCGCGCGGTGCCGATGCTGAACAGCATGATGTCGCAGGACGCGAACAGCGCGGCGCCGACCAGCGCAGCGCGCGGGCGGGCGCCCGCCGCCAGGCTGGCGCCATATACGGCGACGATCGCGAGCGTGCCGAGCAGCGCATTGGCGATCCGCAGCGCGGGCCAGGCCAGGGCGCCCGCACCCCAGGCGATCGGCGCGAAGAGCCAGGGCTGGAGCGGCGTCTGGAGATAGGCGAAATCGCGGTAGGGCCACAGCCCGTGCGCGACGAGGCTGGCGGCGGCGACATATTGGCTTTCGTCGTGATCGACCGGGCGGAGCAGCGCCAGCAGGGCGAGCACCAGCGCCAGCCCCGCCACCTCCCACCCGCCCGCCTTCGCGGTGCGTTCAGGCATGAACGGCAGTGACGAAATAATCGAGCGCCACCGAATCGGCGAGCGCGAAGCCGCGCGCCGGCGAGAAGCCCAGGCCTTGCACGTCGATGACGCGCAGCCCAGCTTCGGCCAGCCGGGCGGTCAGTTCGTCGGGGGTGAGGAACCGATCCCAGTCGTGCGTGCCGCGGGGGATCCGGCCGAAGCCTTCCGCGATGCCGATCATCGCCAGCTTCGACAGCGGCGTGCGGTTGGGGGTGGAGAGGATCATCAGCCCGGCCGGCGCCAGCGCGCCCGCAAGGCCGGTGACGAAGGCGGCGGGATCGGTGACGTGCTCGATCACCTCGAGGCTGGTGACGAGATCGAAGCGCGCGTCGCCCAGCGTCTCGATCCCGCCCGCGCGGTAATCGATCGCGAGCCCGGCGGCGGCGGCATGGTCGCGCGCCACCGCGATGCTTTCGGGCGCGGCGTCCACGCCGGTGACGGCGGCGCCGAGCCGAGCGAGCGGTTCGCAGAGCAGCCCCGCGCCGCACCCCATGTCGAGCGCGGTTCGCTCGGCGAGCGGCGTGAAGCCGGTGCCGTCGCCGCCCCAATGCGCATCGATCCGCGCGCGGATATGGGCGAGGCGCGGCGGATTGAGCTTGTGGAGCATCGCCGAGCTGCCGGCCGGGTTCCACCAGTCCGCCGCCTGCCGGCCGAAATGGGCGGCCTCGCGCGGGTCGATCGTGTCGCTTGCGTTACGCATTGTCGCTTCCTATCAGGCAGGCCGTTTTCCCCCAAGGAGATTGCGCCGCGATGGGCCGGATCGTCATGAAGTTCGGCGGCACGTCGATGGCCGGGATCGAGCGGATCCGCAACGTGGCGGCGCGTGTGAAGCGCGAGGTGGAGGCGGGCAACGAAGTGGCGGTCGTCGTGTCGGCGATGGCGGGCGAGACGGACCGTCTGGTGGGTTTCTGCCGCGAGGCGTCGCCGCTGTACGACCGGCGCGAATATGACGTTGTCGTCTCGGCGGGCGAGCAGGTGACGAGCGGGCTGCTCGCGATCGCGCTCCAGGCGGCGGGCGTGCCGGCGCGGAGCTGGCTCGGCTGGCAATTGCCGATCCACACCTCGGACGCGCACGCCTCGGCCCGCATCGGCTCGATCGACATGGCCGCGCTCGACGCGTCGCTGTCGGGCGGCTGCGTCGCGGTGATCCCGGGGTTCCAGGGCGTGACCGAGGCGGGCCGGGTGACGACGCTCGGCCGCGGCGGATCGGACACGTCGGCGGTGGCGGTGGCAGCGGCGATGAAGGCGGACCGCTGCGACATCTATACCGATGTCGACGGCGTCTACACCACCGATCCGCGGATCGTGCCGCGCGCGCGAAAACTGTCGAAGGTGACATATGAGGAGATGCTGGAGCTGGCGAGCGTGGGGGCCAAGGTGCTCCAGACGCGCTCGGTGGGACTGGCGATGAAGGAGGGCGTACGCGTTCGCGTACTCTCGAGCTTCGAGGACGACCGGGACGAGGACGGCCATCGCGGCACGCTGATCGTGGGGGAAGAGGAAATCGACGACATGGAACGCCAGCTCATCACCGGCATCGCGCACGACCGGAACGAGGCCAAGATCACGCTGACCCAGGTGAGCGACCGCCCCGGATCGGTCGCCGCGATCTTCGCGCCCTTGGCGGAGGCGGGGATCAACGTCGACATGATCGTGCAGAACGTCGCGCATTCGACCGGATCGACCGACGTGACCTTCACCGTGCCCTCGGCTGACCTCGCCCGCTCGGTGGACGTGCTGGAGCACGCGCGCGGCGCGATCGGCTTTGCCAGCCTCGTCCATGACGTCGCCGTCGCCAAGGTGTCGGTGGTGGGCGTCGGCATGCGCAGCCATGCGGGCGTCGCCGCCACGATGTTCACCACGCTCGGCGAGCGCGGGATCAACATCCAGGCGATCGCGACCAGCGAGATCAAGGTGAGCGTGCTGATCGAGGAGGATTATACCGAACTCGCGGTGCGCGTGCTGCACACCGCCTATGGGCTGGACGCCGACGCGGCGGCCTAGCGCACCGCTCGTCATCCCCGCCGGCGCGCGGGTGGCGGCGGAGTGGCGGTTCGGGAGAGGATTGCGGTTCGTCCTCCGCACGGGCATGCACGCGGCATGACCGATACGCTTGAGAAACCACCCGTCTCTGCCACGTCACGCTCCGGCGGGGAGCGCCTCGCGCACCTGATGGCGCGCGGCGCCGCGTTCCTCGACAGCGAGGTCGCGCTGATGTGCGGCGCGATGTCGTGGGTGAGCGAGCGGCATCTGGTGGCGGCGATGTCGAACGCCGGCGGCTTCGGCGTGATCGCGTGCGGCGCGATGACGCCCGAATTGCTCGATGCCGAGATCGCCGCCACCCGCGCGCGGACGACGCGGAGCTTCGGCGTGAACCTCATCACCATGCACCCTGCGCTGTTCGACCTGATCGCGGTGTGCGGGCGCCACGGCGTGACTCACGTCGTGCTGGCCGGTGGGCTTCCGCCCAAGGGCAGCCTCGAGGCGATCAAGGCGACCGGCGCGAAGGTGATCTGCTTCGCCCCCGCGCTCAGCCTTGCGAAAAAGCTGATCCGCAGCGGCGTCGATGCGCTGGTGATCGAGGGGATGGAGGCGGGCGGCCATATCGGCCCGGTTTCCACCAGCGTGCTGGCGCAGGAGATGCTGCCCGAAATCGCCGCGCAGGTGCCGGTGTTCGTGGCGGGCGGGATCGGCCGCGGCGAGGCGATCGCGGGCTATCTGGAGATGGGCGCGGCGGGCGTGCAGCTCGGCACGCGCTTCGTCTGCGCCACCGAATCGATCGCGCACGCCAATTTCAAGAAGGCGTTCCTCCGCGCTTCGGCCCGCGACGCGGTGGCGAGCGTGCAGATCGATCCGCGCCTGCCCGTCATCCCGGTGCGCGCGCTGAAGAATGCCGGGGCTGAGCTGTTCACCGCCAAGCAGCGCGAAGTGGCGCAGGCGCTCGACGAGGGCGGCGTCGCCATGGCCGAGGCGCAGTTGCAGATCGAGCATTACTGGGCGGGCGCGCTGCGTCGCGCGGTGATCGATGGCGATGTCGAGCATGGCTCGGTGATGGCGGGCCAGTCGGTCGGCATGGTGACGCGCGAGGAGCCCGTCGCGGCGATCATCGCGCAACTGATGGGCGAGGCGGCGGATTCGCTCGGCAAGCGGACGCTCGGCGGCTGAGACCGGCCGCTGCCAAGCGGTAAAAGACGAACGGTTACCGCTTGTTAACCCTGTCATGCGCAGAGTCGATCCCGGCCGGGGGGCCATGAGGATCGTCCATGTCGCGTCGTGCCATCGCCTGTTCTGCCACTGCCGCCATCGCCCTGCTGTCCGGCTGTGCCACGCACCGGCCGCCGCTGGTGATCGCGGCGCCCACCCCCGCGCCGGTGCCGGTGCAGGCGGCGGCGCTGCCCGCCGGCGCCTATCCGGGCATGGTGATCCCCGCGCGGCTGGCCGATGGCAGCTATCCGACGCCCAATCGCGGGCTCGGCGAGGACGGCATGGTGTGGCATCTGCGCGCCGCGCTGAACGTCGCCGCGCTCGCCTGTCGCGGGGCGCAGGGCGATATGATCGTCGCCGGCTACAATGCGATGCTCGGCCGGGAAAAGGCGCCGCTCGCCGCCGCGCAGGCGCATTATGCCGCCGCCTTCCGCGATGCGGGCGCCAGCGCGTACGACGATTCGATGACGCGGCTCTACAATTTCTTCTCGCAGTCGCAGGTCCGCACCGGTTTCTGCGCGGCGGCGGCGCAGGTGCTGGGCGAATCGGTCGCGGTCGCCCCGGCCGACCTGCCCGCCTTCGCGCGCACCGCGCTGCCTGAACTGGAACGGCCCTTCACCGATTTCTACCGCGCCTATGACGCGTGGCGCGACGGCGCGCGCGCGCCCATTCCGCAGGCGGTGATCGCGGTGGCATCCACCCCGGTGCTGGCCAACCCGCCCTCGCGCGTTTCCGCGCCCGTCCCCGTTGCCGCCCCTGCCGCCGCGCCCGCGCCGCTGCGGGCCGCCGCGCCCATCGTGCCCAAATTGCAGATCGATCCGAGCGTCTTCGCCAACTGAGCCCGCGCTCAGCCGGCGATCGGCGATCCGATCGACCAGCGAAAGCCGAACGGATCGCGGAGCTGGCCATAGCGGTCGCCCCAGAACTGGTTCGCGATCGGCATCGTCACCTCGGCGCCCGCCGTCACCGCGCGCGCCGCCCAGGCATCGGCATCGTCGACCGACAGGTGCAGCGTGGTGCCGTCGGGCTCGCCCTCCTTGCGGCCGTGATATTCCGGAAACTCGTCGGACAGCATCAGCACGGCCTCGTTGAGGAACAACGCGGCCTGCATCACCCGATCGGTGCCGGGCGCGACATTGCATTCGGCCAGATGCGCGCCGAACGCCGCCTGGTAGAAGGCGAGCGCCTCGTGCGCGCGCCCGTCGCGGATCGTCAGGAAGGGGATGATTCCGGGGGCGGGACGATCGCTCATGATTCGGCTCCTGTCGGGTCGGATGCGAAACTATACCCGATCCGCGATCCGGAACAGCGCCTCCACCGATCGGTCGAGCGCGGCGGCCAGCTTCAGCGCGAGGATCGTCGAGGGCACGAACACGCCGTTTTCGACCGTGTTGATCGTCTTGCGGCTGACGCCCACCCGCTCGGCCAGCGCGGCCTGGGTCAGGCCGAGCCGCTCGCGCTCGTCCTTCAGCGTGTTGACGAGATGCTCGCTCACCGGCCCGCGCGCAGTTCCAGCGTGGCGAACGCGATCAGCGTCGCCGCCATCGCTGCGGTCGCGATCACCCGTACCGCGTCGAACGCCCCGATCCGGTCGCTGTCCAGCGTGACGAAGGCCAGGCCGATGGCGGAAGCGATGGTGGCCCAGAAGCCCGCCGTCATCGCCATGCGCCGGTGTTCGCGCGCGGATTCGTCGTCGAGCAGCCTTGCGACCGGGCTGTTCGCCTTCAGCCAGCGGGCAAGCGGCGTCAGGTTGATCGCGGCACCCAGCATCAGCCCCGTCCATACGCCTTTGAGCGAATCGGCAGCCCTGCCGAAGGTCGTGACCAGCAGAACGAGCAGGATCGCGGCGATGGCGAAGAACAGGATCGCCCGGAGTATGGCCTTGCGTTCGGCGGTGTCGATGGCGGTCATGATGATCCCTTCCGTGTAACCCACAGGTGACATGTAACCCAAAGGTTACGTGTGTCAACGGGGTTCCTTCGGCGCCATGGTTCGGTTAACGCGCTGGCATGAGCGATGCCGGGTTCGACCAGCCGATCGAGGGGCGCTTCGCCGGCGCCGAGCACCGGCTGCCGGTCCGGGTCTATTTCGAGGACACCGATCTGTCGGGCGTCGTCTATCACGCCAATTATCTGCGCTTCATGGAACGCGCGCGCAGCGACATGCTGCGCCTCGCCGGAATCGATCAGCGCGCACGGTTCGAGGCGGGCGAGGGCGCCTATGCGGTCGCTAGCCTCGCGATCCGCTATGCGGCGCCGGCGCGGCTCGACGATGCGCTGGTGGTCGTCTCGACGCTCACCGCGGTGCGCGCCGCCAGCGTCGCCATTCACCAGCGGGTCATGCGCGATGCGCTGGTGCTGGCCGAAGCCGATGTGGTGGCGGCGCTCGTCGCCCCCGACGGCCGCCCCAAGCGTCAGCCACGCGGCTGGACCGACATCTACGAACGCCTGATCGCCCAAGGAGCCGCATGACCCCCGCCCTCAATATGGATGCCGCCACGCTGTCGCCGATCGCGCTGTTCCTCGCCGCCGACTGGGTGGTGAAGGGCGTGATGCTCGGCCTGTTGCTGGCCAGCATATGGACCTGGGCGATCATCGTCGCCTCGTGGATGCGGCTGGGGCGCACGCGCAAGCGCATGGCGCGGTTCGAGCGCGATTTCTGGAAGGCGGAGGATATCGACGCCTTCTACAAGGCCGAGGGCGAGAACGACCTGCCTTCGGCGCGGGTGTTCGCCGCCGGCGTCGGCGAATGGCGCCGGTCCACCGCCAGCGGCGCGATCGACAAGGGCGGCACGCGCGAGCGGCTGGCCATGACGATGGGCGCCACGGTGGCGAGCGAGGTCGACAAGCTGTCCGACCGGCTGAACGTCCTGGCGACGATCGGCTCGGTCGCGCCGTTCGTCGGGCTGTTCGGCACGGTATGGGGGATCATGCGCAGCTTCACCGGCATCGCGGCGGCGCAGAACACCTCGCTCGCTGTGGTCGCGCCGGGCATCGCGGAGGCGCTGTTCGCCACCGCGATCGGGCTCTTCGCCGCCATCCCGGCGGTGATCGCGTACAACCGCTTCTCGCACCGGATCAACCGGATCGAGGCGGGGCTGAACCGCTTCGCCGACGGCTTCCACACCACGCTTTCCCGGCAACTGGACGGCGCGCGCTAGATGGCGATGAACCTTCCCTCGCAGCGCGGCCGCGGGCGGCGCGCGCCGATGGCGGACATCAACGTGACGCCGCTGGTGGACGTGATGCTGGTGCTGCTCATCATCTTCATGGTGACGGCGCCGCTGCTGACCGCCGGCGTGCCGGTGAACCTGCCCGATGCGCGCGCCAAGCCGCTCGATCAGGATCAGAAGCCGGTCGAGATCTCGCTCGATGCGCAGGGCCGCGTGTTCGTCGACAAGGACGCGGTGAGCGAGGCGGCGCTGCCCGCCCGGCTGGAGCGGATCGCGGGGACGCGCGCGGTGGGCCAGCCGCCGCAGATCCTGCTGCGCGCCGACAAGGCGCTCGATTACGGGCGGGTGATGCGCGTGATGGGCGAGCTCAGCCGCGCCGGGCTGACGCATGTCGCGCTCGTCACGGTGGAGGCCGGGGAGCGCTGATGGCACGGGCCGAGCGGATCGGTCTGGCGGCGGCGCTGATCGGCCATGCGTTGCTGTTCGGCGCGCTGTCGCTCGGCTGGGCGAACGCGCCCGAGCCGGTGAAGCCGTCGCAGCAGCCGATCGACGTCAGTCTGGTGAAGGACGTGGCGCTCGTGGCGACCGCGCCCTCCGTGGCGCCGCCCGCCCCCTCCGTCGCGCCCGAACAGGGGTCGCCCGAGGACGCCGCGCCCCCGCCCGAGGAGAGCGAGCCCGAACCGGCACCGCCCAAGCCCGCGCCGCCGAAACCGGCCCCGCCGAAGCCTGCGCCACCCAAGCCCGCGCCGCCAAAGCCTGCGCCCGAAAAGCCGAGCCCGCCCAAACCCAAGCCGGAGCCCGCCCCGGTGCCCCGGCACGAAACGCCCAAGCCCAAGGCGGAGCCGGTCAAGGAAAAACCGGCCAAGCCCGCGCCCAAGGCCGCGGCGAAGCCTGCGCCCAAGGCGAACGCCAAGCCGGCCCCTGCCAGATCCGCGCCTGCCAAATCGGCGAAGTCCGACGCTGCGCCGGCCAAGACCGCCGCCAAGGCGCCCGCCACGCCCGCCAAGGCGAAGCCGGCGGCGACCACCGGCAAGGGCAAGGACGCGACCGCCAAGGCCACGCGCCCGCACGGCTCGCGCCTCGGCGCCGATTTCCTCAAAGGGCTCGCCGACGCTCCGGCCAAGCCCGCCCCCGCGGCGGCGGCGCCGGCGGCCAAGGTGGGCGCCCAGCAGATGGCCGATATTGGCTCCGCCATATCGCGGCAGGTGCAGCCCTGCGCGAACCGGCAGGTTCAGCCCGGCCCCGGCGCCGAACGCATCCGCGTGATAATCAACCTGCGGCTCAATCGCGATGGCTCGCTCGCCGCTCGGCCGCGGATCACGGGGCATGACGGCGTGGACGACGAGAACCAGCGCTATCTCGCGCGCGTCGACGATCTGGCAATCGCGACCTTCACGGGCTGCGCGCCGCTTCGGGGCCTGCCCGATTCGTTGTACGACGTTCAGAATGGCTGGAGCAACTTCACCATGCGCTACAAGCTTCCCGGCTGAGGATGTGAACCGATGACCCGCCCCTTCCTCGCTCTCGCGCCGCTCGCGCTGCTCTTCGCCGCGCCCGCGTCCGCGCAGGACGCACCCGCCCCGGCCCAGGCGCCCGTCGCCGCCCAGTCCGCACCGGCGCAGGGCGGCCTCGTCGTGGACGTCACCGGCGGCATCTCCGCGCCGATGCCGATCGCGATCCCCGTGATGCCGACGGCGGCCGTGGTCGATACGCCCGCCGGCAGCACCGACGCGCTCGGGCGGCAGCTGGCCGGCATCGTCGCCAACGATCTGCGCAATTCGGGGCTCTTCACCCCTCAGGCCAATCCGCACGCGATCGCTTTTCCCGAGGTGACCGCGCCCGTGTTCGACAGCTGGAGCGCCACTGGCGCGCAGGCGCTGGTGCAGGGCTTCGTCCGCGCGAATGGCGACGGCACGCTCACGGTCGGCTGCTATCTCTACGACGTGTCCGCGCGCACCGAGCTGACGCGCGCGGGCTATGTGGTGCCGCCCGCGGAATGGCGCCGCGCGGGGCACAAATGCGCCGACATGGTGTATGCACGGCTGACCGGCGAAAGCGCCTATTTCGACAGCCGCATCGTCTATGTGTCGGAAACCGGACCCAAGGGCCACCGCATCAAGCGGCTGGCGATCATGGACCAGGACGGCGCGAACCACCGTTTCCTGACGAACGGCCAGGCGATCGTGCTGACGCCGCGCTTCGCGCCCAACCAGCAGTCGATCGTGTTCATGAGCTATGAGGGCGATCGCCCGGCGATCTATGTCTATGATCTGGGCTCGGGCCGGCCGCGACGGGTGGTGGCGAACGCCAGCCTCACCTTCGCGCCGCGCTTCTCGCCCGACGGCCGCTACATCCTGTTCTCGATGGCGAACAGCGGCAGCACCAACATCTACCGCGTGCCCGCCGGCGGCGGCAGCCCGCAGCGGCTGACCCGCTCGCCCGGCATCGATACCGGCGGCAGCTATTCGCCCGATGGTTCGAAGATCGTGTTCGAAAGCGACCGTTCGGGCGGGCAGCAGCTCTATGTGATGAACGCCGACGGCTCCGACCAGCACCGGATCAGCTTCGGCGGCGGCCGTTATGCGACGCCGGTGTGGAGCCCGCGCGGCGACCTGATCGCGTTCACCAAATTGGGCGGATCGTTCCGCATCGGCATCATGAGCCCGTCGGGCGGCGGCGAGAAGCTGCTGACCGACGGCGCGCAGGACGAGGGCCCGAGCTGGTCGCCCAACGGCCGCGTCATCACCTTCTTCCGTTCGGGCGGCGGCGGCGCGGGCAAGGCGGACCTCTGGTCGGTCGACCTGACCGGCGTCAACGAACGCAAGATCCCGACCCCGCTCGACGGATCCGATCCGGCATGGGGTCCGCTGCGGCCGTAAAGCTGCTAGAGGGGGCGGGGGCCGATTTTCACCACGGGAGTTATGAATATGGCCAAACTCAACCGGGCGCTCGTCGCCGCCATCGCGATGCTCGCGGTGGCGGGCTGCGCGAAGAAGCGCCCCGCCACGCTGCCGCCCGCGCCGCTGAGCGACCAGGGGTCTGCCCAGGCGGCCACGCCCTATGATCGCGGGCAGGGCACGGGCGGCGCGATCGTCCCCGGCTCCGACGCCGATTTCCGCCGCTCGGTGACCAGCAACACGGTGAACTTCGCGGTCGACATGTCCGACGTCGATTCGCAGGCGCGGGTGATCCTCGACAACCAGGCCGAATGGCTGGCGCGCTATCCCAATGTCCGCATCACGGTGGAGGGGCATTGCGACGAGCGCGGCACGCGCGAATATAATCTCGCGCTCGGCGACCGGCGCGCGAACGCCGCCAAGAACTATCTCGCGGCCAAGGGCGTCTCGCCCGCGCGCATCTCGACGATCAGCTACGGCAAGGAACGCCCGATCGCGCTCGGATCGGACGAGGCGAGCTGGGCGCAGAACCGCCGCGCCGTCACCATCGTGGTGAACTGAGCGGAGGCCCATCCCCCTCCCGGCGGGAGGGGGCTTATCCCAGCGCCCGGTCGAGCAGCTTGGCCAGCCGGATCCCGCCGCGCTTCACCTCGAGGCGCGACACCGGCACCAGCCGCGCGATCGTGGCGTCGTCCAGATGCACGCGCGCCGGCACCGCGGCGCATGCATCGCCGCCGAGCGCGCTCGCATAGACCTGGTCGTGCGCGACCTGCCAGCTCTCGCGGCTCCAGTCGCCCACGCCGCCCGCCCCGATCCGCGCGCGCTCGGCGGCGGGATAGCGGCGCACCAGCGAGGGTCCGGTGGTGATCGCGCGCTCGGGCAGCGGCCCGTCCCAGACCGAATGGAGGTTGAAGCGCGGCGGCGCATAGATGCCGTAATCCGCCTTCACGTCGTTGCCGCCCTTGTCGCCTCGGTCACCCGCATGGAGCGGCTGGTGGAGGTCCCCGACGAAGTGGATCAGGAAGACGAGCGCCTGCACGCGATCCTTCGCGGGCGCGGCCTTGTCGCGCAGCGTCGCCACGTCGCGGTCGATCTGCGCCGAGACGCAATTGCCGTCCTTGCAACTGGGGGTGAGGTCGAACGGCGCGCACACATCGGCATCCTGGAAATGCCAGTTATAGGCATAGCCGAAGCGTGATTTGCCGTCCGCATCCTTCAGCGGCTTGACGCAATCCGCCCAGACGCTCGCCTCCTCGATCGTCTGCGCGGGGCAGGCCGGCGTGTCGAGCAGCGCCTGCTTTGCCAACAACCGTTTCACCGCCACCCGCGTGTGCGGCGTCACATTGGCCATCGCGATTTCGGCGATGGTCTGATGGCCGAACTCCCAATAGGCGGACGCGGGTGTGGCGAACGCGAGCGCGGCGAGGCCGGCGACGAGGATGCGGGCATGGATCATCCCGGCGCCTTACCGCGCGGACGCAGGCTTTCCAACGGGTTGCGGGCGGTTGGGAGGCGATCGGGTGCTTGCGGAGGTGCTGTTCGTGGCAAGCGTTTACGTCATGATCGGTCATACCGGTTGCGCGTCGGCTTGCCCGCAATCTACCGATTGTTCAGCTGCTGGTGCGCTTAAGAGACGGAGAGCATGCGGATCTCACCCTCGCGCTGCCATCCCTTTGATGTGCGAATATAGCGAGCCTCTAATTCTCCGCCGCAGAGGCCAGTGCACGAATAGGCGAAATGAACGACGGCGCTTTGAGCGTCGCTACTAATCTGTGGAACTCCGACAGAATAGATGAAGGCTTCTCGGACATGTTGGCCGGGAATAGGCGCGTGCACCGCTGCTCGCGATCGCGCATCGTCGTCTGCAATGGGATAGCCTTTGGGGATTTCGCCTTTGAGCCTAGGGCAAATCGTCAGCAGATTAGGGCGACTTGTGTCGGGAGCGACGTAGTAGGAATCAAATCCTTTGTTGCCGTTGATGCTTAGCAGATCGCGCAGGGCCATGCTCCCAATTTCGCAGACGACTGTTAGCTCTGCCGAGCTTGGAGAGGCGGCTGTCATCATGAGGCCGACTACTAAAGCAATCATCTGCCGTCTCCCGGCTACATCGTTGAGGCAAATGCACGGCGGCAATCGTAGCCCGTCAACGTCTGCCTTGATCGAACCTCGCCTACAAGCAGCCCTTCCGCTCCCCACTCTGGCTCCACCTCGGGCCTTCAGGCGATCCTTTCATCCCCATAGATCGCCACCACCGCCTCACCGCCCGCCGAGCGCATCCCGCGATTCATCCCCGGCGTGACGAACGCCCAGTGCGCCGGCCCCGCACCGCCGACGACGATCGCGCCGCCGGTGCCGCCGAGCGACTCGACCTCCGCGAGCACGGCGCGCGTCGCTTCCGCCGCATCCTGCCCGGCCAGGCGGACGCGGGCGTCGATCTCGTGGCCGACGCCCACCCGCAGGAACGATTCGCCCGAGCCGGTGCACGACACCGCGACCGAGCGATCGTCCGCCCAGGTGCCCGCGCCGATGATCGGCGAATCGCCGATCCGGCCCCAGCGCTTGCCGGTCACGCCGCCGGTGGAGGTCGCCGCCGCCAGATGCCCCGCCCCGTCGCGCGCGACCGCGCCGACGGTGCCGTATTTCATGCCCGCGTCGAAACCGTCGCCGCCATCCGCCATCAGTTCGGCATATTGGCGGCGGCGCTCGTCCGTCTCGAACCAGCCGGGCGCGGCGCGCTCCAGCCCCTGCGAATCGCCGAAGGAATCGGCGGCGGGGCCGGCGAGCAGCACGTGGCGGCCCTCCGCCATCACGCGCCGGGCCAGCGCTACCGGGCTGCGCGTGGCGGTGACGCCCGCCACCGCGCCGGCGCCGCGCGTGCGGCCGTCCATGATCGCGGCGTCGAGTTCGATCCCGCCGTCATGCGTGAACACCGCCCCGCGGCCGGCGTTGAAATGCGGATCGTCCTCCAGCACGCGCACCGCCGCTTCGACCGCGTCCAGCGCGGTGCCGCCGGTATCGAGCACCGCCGCGCCCGCGGCAAGCGCCGCGGTCAGCCCGGCGCGCGCGCCGGCGTCCTGTTCGCGGGTGAGCGTGCTTCGCGTCAGGCGGCCCGCCCCGCCGTGCACCGCGATCGTCCATGGGTTCGTCATGGCGCGCCGCATAGCCCGATCGCGCGCGCATCGCCACGGGCTTCCGGTCGGACGCGCGACGCGGTATATGGGCCCCATGTCCATTCGTCCCTGGCGCGACATCGTCCGCCGCAAGAGCCGCCAGATCATGGTCGGGAACGTCCCCGTCGGCGGCGACGCGCCCGTCACCGTGCAGACGATGACCAACACGCCGACCAGCGATCCCGTCGCCACGATCAACCAGATCCGGCGCTGCGAGGAGGCGGGTGCCGACATCATCCGGGTGAGCTGCCCCGATGTGGAGAGCACCGCCGCGCTGAAGCAGATCGTGCGCGCCGCGCGCGTGCCGATCGTGGCGGACATCCATTTCCATTATCGCCGCGCGTTGGAGGCGGCGGATGCGGGGGCGGCGTGCCTGCGGATCAACCCCGGCAACATCGGCTCGGCCGCGCGCGTCAAGGAAGTGGTGGATGCGGCCAAGGCGAATGGCTGCGCGATCCGGATCGGCGTGAACGGCGGCAGCCTGGAGCGGCACCTGCTCGAGAAATATGGCGAGCCGTGCCCCGATGCGCTGGTCGAGAGCGCGCTCGATCACATCAAATTGCTGCAGGATCACGACTTCCACGAGTTCAAGGTGGCGGTGAAGGCGTCCGACCTGTTCCTCGCGGTGGCGGCGTATCAGCAGCTCGCCGAGCAGGTCGATTGCCCGCTGCACCTGGGCATCACCGAAGCGGGCGGGTTCGTCGGCGGCACGGTGAAGTCGGCGATCGGGATGGGCAGCCTGCTCTGGTACGGCATCGGCGACACCATCCGCGTGTCGCTCTCGGCCGAGCCCGAGGAGGAGATCCGCGTCGGCTTCGAGATCCTGAAGGCGCTCGGCATCCGCAACCGCGGCGTGCGCGTGGTGTCGTGCCCGAGCTGCGCGCGTCAGGGCTTCGACGTGATCCGCACCGTGCAGGCGCTGGAGGAGCGGTTGCAGCATATCCGCACGCCGATGTCGCTGTCGGTGCTCGGCTGCGTGGTGAACGGGCCCGGCGAGGCGCGCGAAACCGATATCGGCATCACCGGCGGCGGCAATGGCCGCCACATGGTGTATCTGTCGGGCGTGACCGACCATCATGTGCAGGACGAGGGCATGATCGAGCACATCGTCCGCCTGGTGGAGGCCAAGGCGGCCGAGATCGACGCGGTCGATCAGGCGGTGCCGGTGGCGGCGGAATAGCGCCGCGCGGAGCGTTCGGGGAGGATCGGGATGACCTATCATGCCAAGGTGATCGCCGGCGGCAAGATCGTCATGCCGTCCGAGCTGCTGCAGGAATTCGGCATCAAGGATGGCGATTCGCTGATCGTCGAGCGCGACGATCAGGGTGGGCTGTCCCTCCGGACGTTCGAGCAGGCGTTGCGGGAGAGCCAGCGGCGCGCACGTGCGGTCTTCGGCGCGGATTATACGGTCGATCAGTTCATCGCGGAAAAGCGCGCCGATTGGGGAGAGGCGTGAGCGATATCATCGATGCGGCTGCGCTGATGGCGTTGCTGCTCGATGAACCCGGCGCGGATAGGGTGGCGTCGATCCTTCGCGGCGGCGTGATGTAGACGGTGAACATCTCGGAATGTTGTTCGCGCGCCGTGGAGCGTGGTGCGACCGCCGACGCGGTGCTCGCGATGATCGCGGGCTACGATCTCGAGATCGTCGATTGCGGCCTCGAACAGGCAACCGAAGCGGCGCGCCTGCGCGAACCGACGCGCGCGGCGGGCGCGTCGCTGGGCGATGGGATGTGTCTGGCGCTGGCCAAGCTGCGCGGAGGCACGATCTATACCGCGGACCGTCGGATGGGCGCGCTCGACGGCAAGCTCGGCATCGCCATCCGCCTGATCCGGTGAGCGGCCGCCGCCATTCCGTCCCCGCCGTCATGGCGGCGGCCGTCGGGATCGCGATCTATTCGGGCATGGATTCGATCATGAAGGGGCTGTCGATCCAGAGCGGCGCGTACAGCGCGGTGCTGTGGCGCTCGGTCGCGGGGACGGCGATCGCGGGATCGGTGTTCGTCGCGCGCCAGCGGCCCTGGCCGGCGGGGCTGGCGCTGCGGTTGCACGGCGCGCGCGGGCTGGCGTCGGGGCTGTCGGTGCTGTTCTTCTTCTGGGGCCTGGCGCGGGTGCCGATGGCGCAGAGCGTGGCGCTCACCTTTCTGGCGCCGCTGATCGCGCTGTATCTGGCCGCGGCGTTGCTCGGCGAAACGGTGCCGCGCAGCGCCGTCGCGGGGTCGCTGGTCGCCACGCTGGGCGTGCTGGCGATCGCGGGCGGCGCGGTGCAGGCGCGTGCCTCGACCGGGTCGGTGCTGGGCATGATCGCGATCGTCGTCGCGTCGATCCTCTATGCGTACAGCCTGATCCTGCTGCGGCGGCAGGCGCAGCTCGCCGATCCGCTGGAGGTGACGCTGTTCACCAGCGTGGCGACCACCGCGCTGCTGCTGCTGGGCAGCGCGTGGTTCGCCGCGATGCCCGCCTGGCCGCAGACGCCGGCGATCCTCGCGGCGGCGTTCCTCGGCACGATCTCGTCGCTGCTGATGGCCTGGGCCTATGCGCGCGGCGAGACGCAGCGGCTGGCGCCGATCGAATATAGCGCCTTTCTGTGGGCGGCGGTCCTCGGCTGGCGCGTCTTCGGCGAGCGCGTATCGCCCTGGACGATGGCGGGCGCCGTGCTCATCGTCGCGGGATGTGCCATCGCGGTGCGGCGGCCGATCCCGGCCGCGCAGACAGAGGCTTCCGCATGATCCGCAATGCCGTTCCCGGCGACGTGCCCACCATCCTGCGCTTCGTGCGCGAACTCGCGGTGTTCGAACGCGAGCCCGATGCGGTGGAGGCGACCGAGGCGATGCTGGCCGACGCGCTGTTCGGGCCCGTGCCCGCCGCGGAAGCGGTGATCGCGGAAATGGACGGCGATCCGGTGGGCTTTGCGCTCTTCTTCCACAATTTCTCGACGTGGAAGGGACGGCGCGGCCTGTATCTGGAGGATCTCTACGTCACGCCCGCGGCGCGGGGGCGGGGCGTGGGCGAAGCGCTGCTGCGGCATCTGGCGGCGACCGCGGTGGCGCGGGGTTGCGCGCGATTCGAATGGTCGGTGCTCGACTGGAACGAGGCCGCGGTGCGCTTCTACCGCAAGCTGGGTGCGGTGGGGCAGGCGGAATGGACCGTGCAGCGCGTCGACGGCGACGCGCTGCTGGCCCTGGCCCGCGGGTAGCGCAGGGTGAGGCTGGTTTGATCCAGCCTCCCACCCCGTTCGTGCCGAGTTTGTCGAAGCACCCCTTGCTCGACCCGCCCTTCGACAAGCTCATGGCGAACGGGGCAAAATAACGCCATCAAGCGCAGCGGGCGAGATCAGGCCCGCCCGGCGACCTCGTCGGCATCGGCGGGCTCTTCACCCTTGGCCTTTTCCGCCTCGTAGCGCGCGATCGCCTCGATCGTGATCTGCTTGGCCTCTTCGGCATCGCCCCATTTGCCGACGCGGACCCACTTCTTCTTTTCCAGATCCTTATAGTGGGTGAAGAAATGCTCGATCTGCTCGAACACGATCTCGGGCACGTCGCCGCGGCCACCGACGTTCGAATAATAGGGGAAGACCGAGTCGACGGGTACGCAGACGAGCTTCTCGTCGCCGCCGGCCTCGTCCTCGAGGTTCAGCACCGCGATCGGGCGGGCGCGGACGACGCAGCCCGGGATGAAGGGCGAGCGCGAGATCACCAGCGCGTCGAGCGGATCGCCGTCGGGCGACAGCGTGTGCGGCACGAAGCCGTAATTGGCGGGATAGCGCATCGGCGTGTGCAGGATGCGATCGACGAACAGCGCGCCCGACGCCTTGTCGAATTCATACTTCACCGGCTCGCCGCCGGTCGGCACCTCGATGATGACGTTCAAGTCTTCCGGCGGGTTCTTGCCCGTCGGGATCAGGTCGATACGCATGGCAAATCCTTTGCAAGCAGACGGGATGGCCGCGCTTTCGGCGCGGCCCCGTGAAAAAGCAACATGGATGTCAGCGCGGCGCCAGCAGCCGGTCGAGCCCGGTCTCGCCCGTGCCGGTCTTCACCAGATGCGGATAACGCGGGCCGCCATGATAGTCGATCGCCACGGTGCGCACGCGGTCGTCGGCCTTGATCGTCAGGCGGATCGGCTCCTTGCTGCCCTTGGCCGCCACGATCGCGTCGCGCAGCCGATCGGGCGAGAAGGCGCCGTCGCCCACCGCCAGGATCGTACCGCCGGTGTCCAGCCCTGCCTTGAACGCGGGGCTGGCCCAGATCACGCTCGTCAGATTGCCGTCCTTGTCCGCCGCGAGCCCAGCCGAATCGAGCGCGTCGACCCCGCCGCGCTCCGCCTTCTTGGTCGCGGGCGAAGGCTCGGGCGTGTAGCCGAGCGTATAGCCGTTGGCGGCGAAGCCGGCGGTGGGGGCGGGCTTGCCCGTCTCGGTCAGGCGCTGGCGGAGAAAGCCCGCCCAATCATAGGGCTGCACGCCGTTCAGCGTCGCGACCACGTCGTCGAAATTATAGGTCAGCTCGCCCCAATCGCCGTCGCGCACGCCGAAAAAGGCGCGGGCGAAATCGTCGATCGACTTGGTGCCGCCCGACATGGCGCGGAGCATGGAATCGACCTCCATCCACACCATCGCGCCCTCGACATAATAATCCTCCGATCGCTGATAGCTGACCCAGCCCTTGGGCCGGCGCTGCGAGATGATCGGATCGTTGGTGGTGTCGATCAGCGGCCGCCACTGGCGCGCGGGCGCGCGGTCGTAGCTGGCGATCGCCTGCGCCAGCATGTCGAGCATCTCCTCCTTGGTGGCGAGGCCCGATCGCGCCTGGAGCACATAGCCCCAGAACTGCGTCTGCCCCTCATATACCCACAGCAGCGAATCGCGCATCGGCACGTCGAAATTGGGCGTCCACAGATCCGCGCCGCGGCGGAACTTGCCGTCCCAGCTATGCGTGTATTCGTGCGGCAGCAGGTTGCGCGCGGCGACATTGTCCTTCCACTCGGTGAAGAAGCCTGCCTTCGTCCCGTCTTCCGAACTGCGATGATGTTCGAGGCCGATGCCGCCGATCCGGTCCGAGATCGAGAAGAGGAAGTGGTAATTGTCGTAATGCTGCGCGCCGAACAGCTTCACCGCCTGATCGACCAGCCGTTTGTGCGCATCGATCTGCTCGGGCGTGGCGACCAGCTGGCCGGGACTGTCGGCGAAGGTGTCGAGCGTGACGCGCGGCGAGAGCGCGAACGCCTTGTAATAGCGCCCGGCCAGCGTCGGCGAATCGACGAGGATCTCGTAGTTCGTCGTCTGATAGGCATAGTTGGACCCGGTGTTGCGCGAGGGCAGGCCGGCCGCCGCGGTGAAGCCCGCCGGATACTTCACGGTGGCGGTGATCGGGATCTGGCGGGTGAAATAGCCCGCCGGATAGAGGCTCACCGAATTCCACTGCACGCGCAGGATATCGGGCGTCATGACGATCGGACCCTGGTCGGGCTTGGTCGCCGACAGGAACTGAAGGTCGATGTCGAGCCGTTTCGCGCCCTGCGGCACGTCGATATGGAAGGCGAAGACGTCGACCGGATCGCGCGTCCAGGCCAGTTCCCGGCCGCCGCTGCGGATGTGCAGCCCCGCCAGCTTGTCGATCTGGCCCGAGGGCGAATGGTTGCCCGGCAGCCATTTGGGATAGAGCAGCACCATCGGCCCGGCCTTCGCCACCGGGATCGTCTCGTGTGCGCTGATGATGCCCTGATCGGTGTTGGTGGCATCCACGTCCAGCGTCAGCGTGCCGGGATAGGGCACGTCCTGCGGCGCGGGGATGGTGTCGGCATAGGGCACGGGCTGCGGCGCGCTGTTGCCCGCGGGCACCTGTGCCGCGGCGATGGCGGAGGAGGCGAGCAAGGCGGCAAGCGTCAGCGTTCGGATCATGGACGGCCCTCGAATTCGGATGAAGGCGGTGGTGTAACCGTGCGAAAGGTCAGCCGTCCAGTCCCTTAGCTGCCGCCGCCCAGCACGTTGATGGTGAAGGCCAGCACCCCCAGATTGAAGACGAACGCGGCGAGGCACTGGCCGATCACGATGCGGCGCATCCGTTCGGACGAGATCTCGACGTCCGACGTCTGGAACGTCATGCCGAGCGTGAAGCTGAAATAGACGAAGTCCCAATAGGTCGGCTCCTTCGTCTTCGGGAATTCCAGCCCGCCATCGTCGCCGCCATCGTCGCCGTCGTCATTGTAGAACAGGTGCGCATAATGGAGCGCGTAGAGGATGTTGGAGAACAGCCACGCGATCACCAGCGTGGCGAGCACCAGGACGAGCGCGAGCGCGTCGTTCTTGCCCTTCAGCTCGCCGTGCACCGCGACGAGGATGACGATCAGCGTCACGAAGCTGAAGCCCAGCAGTACCGCGCGGTTGGCGTCGTTCGCGCGGGTGGCGGCGCGGATGCCCTCGGGCGTGGCGCCGTGCAGCAGCGGCCAGCACGACAGCAGGAACACGAAGCCCGCCACGTCGAACGCCGCCATCGTCGCCCGCCCCCATTGGAGCAGCGGCACCCCGATCGCGAGCCCGATCGCGAACAGCAGGACGAACAGGATGAAGCGGGGCGGTGCCACGCGGTTGCCAAGGCCCCACCAGGGTTCGTTTTTCGCCATGGGGAGAGTGCTAGCGCTTGCGCGCCGCCTCGCCTAGATACCCCCGCCACATGGCACGGATCGAGACCCCCCGCCGCGTGCGCGGCACGCAGGACATCTTCGGCGAGGAGCAGCGCCGTTTCGCGCATGTGCTCGCCACGTTCGAGCGCGTGCGTGCGCTCTACTTCTTCCAGCGCGTCGACCTGCCGGTGTTCGAGGACACGCAGGTGTTCGCGCGCAGCATCGGCGAGACGACCGATGTCGTCTCCAAGGAGATGTACAGCTTTCCCGATCGCGGCGGCGACATGCTGACGCTGCGCCCCGAATTCACCGCAGGGATCGCGCGTGCCTACCTCACGGAAGGGTGGCAGCAATATGCGCCGCTGAGGCTTTCGACGAGCGGCGCGGTGTTCCGCTACGAGCGGCCGCAAAAGGGGCGCTACCGCCAGTTCCACCAGATCGACGCCGAGGTGATCGGCGCGGCCGAGCCCGCCGCCGACGTGGAATTGCTCGTCATGGCGGACCAGTTGCTGCGCGAACTGGGCATCGACGGCGTGACGCTGCAGCTCAACACGCTGGGCGACGCCGAGACGCGCGAGGCATGGCGCGACGCGCTGGTCGCGCATTTCGCGGCGCATCGCGGCGACCTGTCGGAGGACAGCCTGAAGCGGCTGGACAAGAACCCGATGCGCATCCTCGATTCGAAGGATCCGCGCGATCGGCCGATCGCCGACGCCGCGCCCGATATCGACGCGTATCTGACGCCCGCGGCGCGCGGCTTCTTCGATGCGGTGACCGCCGGTCTCGATGCGGCGGGGGTGGCGTGGGAACGCAACGCGCGGCTGGTGCGCGGCCTCGATTATTACCGCCACACCGCCTTCGAATTCGTCACTGACCGGCTGGGGGCGCAAGGCACCGTGCTGGCGGGGGGGCGTTACGACGGGCTGATCGGGAGCCTGGGTGGGCCGGAGACACCGGGCGTGGGCTGGGCGGCGGGTGTCGAGCGGCTAGCGATGCTATTGATAGACCTAGGCAAGCCTCTTCGGACTGCCGCTGTCGTTGTCGAGGAAGACACACCGGCGATGCGTGCGCTGAGCCGCGACATAGAGCGCATTTTGCGGGGCGCTGAGATGCCTACAGTAACATTCTCTGAGGGCAATCCCAAGAAAAGGTATGATAAAGCTGCACGGTTACCAGTTGATTACCTAATTAATTTGACCACGGATCAAATTACAGGCCAACAAGTAATACGCGTTAAAAGGCGTATTAACGACCGGTATAATACAAAGGGGCGAATATATTCTGCACTAAAACGGCTATTGCGCGATCGCTTTCACGTCGATCCGAAGGATTGGCGCAGAGTGGCGGCTCATGGAGGTGATGTGCTGCTGGGTCCGTTGCCATCATGACCACCATCTCCCCCGACCGGATCCGCCAGATCGAGGCGCGGCGCGACGAGTTGCAGGCGCTGATGGCGACGGGCGATCTCGCGGGCGACCGGTTCGTACAGGTGTCGAAGGAATATGCCGAGCTGGAGCCGGTCGCGCAGGCGGCGAGCGAGGTGCGGCGATTGCGCGCCGAGGCCGAGAGCCTCGCCTATATGGCGCAGGACGCCGATGACGAGCTGCGCGCGATGGCCGCCGAGGAGCTGCACGAGAATCGGGAAGCGCTGGACGCCGCCGATCGCCGCCTCGCGCTCGCGCTGCTGCCGCGCGATGCCGCCGACGAGCGTTCGGCGATGCTCGAGGTGCGCGCGGGCACCGGCGGTGACGAAGCGGCGCTGTTCGCGGGCGACCTGTTCCGCATGTACCAGCGTTACGCCGAATCGCGGGGCTGGCGCGTCGAGCTGATCTCCGCCTCCGCCTCCGATGCGGGCGGCTTCAAGGAAGCGGTGGCGAGCGTGACCGGACAGGGGGTGTTCGCGCGGCTGAAGTTCGAATCCGGCGTCCACCGCGTGCAGCGCGTTCCCGCGACCGAGGCGGGGGGGCGGATCCACACCTCGGCGGCGACGGTGGCCGTGCTGCCCGAGGCGGAAGAGGTGGATGTGAAGATCGACGACAAGGATCTGCGCATCGACATCTATCGTTCCTCGGGTCCGGGGGGCCAATCGGTCAACACCACCGATTCGGCGGTGCGCATCGTTCATATCCCGACCGGCCTGACGGTGATCCAGCAGGACGAGAAATCGCAGCACAAGAACAAGGCCAAGGCGCTGAAGGTGCTGCGCACGCGCCTCTACGAGCTGGAACGCGAGCGGCTTCATGCCGATCGGGCGGGTGCGCGCAAGGCGATGGTGGGCTCCGGCGACCGGTCCGAGCGGATCCGCACCTATAATTTCCCGCAAGGGCGCGTGACCGATCACCGGATCAACCTGACGCTCCACCGCCTGCCTGAGATCATGGCGGGAGAGATGGACGAGCTGGTGGGCGCGCTGATCGCCGAGGACGAAGCGGAGCGGCTGGCGCAACTGGATGCGTAGGGCGGCCGGCCGCACCTTGCGGCTGGACTCGCACAGGCGCGGTTGGCGGGGCCCGCCCCGACCGACGACGCGGCATTGTTGCGTCGCGGCCCGACTCCGGCGATGACCGGCGCGTCCTCCACCGCGCGCCACGCGATCGCGGCGGCGGCGGCGCGCTTCGCCTTTTCCGCCACGCCGCGCCTCGATGCCGAATTGCTGATGGCGCACGCGATGGGGATCGCGCGCGACGCGCTGCTGCTGGGGCGGCTCGACGATCGCGCACCCGCGGGCTTCGCCGCGCTGGTCGAACGGCGGGTGGCGCACGAGCCGATCGCCTATATCCTCGGCACGCGCGGCTTCTGGACGATCGATCTCGCGGTCGGCCCCGGCGTGCTGGTGCCGCGCGCGGACAGCGAGGTGCTGATCGAGGCGGCGCAGCGCCATTTCGCCGGCCGCGCGCCGCGCAGCGTGCTCGATCTCGGCACCGGGCCCGGCACGCTGCTGCTCGCCGCGCTCGATCTGTGGCCGGTGCGCGGGTTGGGGGTGGATCGGTCGGCCCAAGCGCTCGGCTATGCGCGCGCCAATGCCGCGGCGCTCGGCGCGGATGCGCGGTTCGTGCAGGGCGACTGGGCCGCGGCGATCGCGGGTCCGTTCGATCTGGTGCTCGCCAACCCGCCTTATATCGGCACCGCGGAGGCGCTGCCGGAGGAGGTTCGCGGCCACGAACCGGGGTTGGCGCTCTTCGCCGGCGCCGATGGGCTCGACGCCTATCGCACGATCGCGCCGCAACTCCACCGGCTGATCGCGCCCGGCGGCGTCGCGATCCTGGAAATCGGGGCGACTCAGACGGATGCGGTATCCGCGCTCGTCGCCGCGGAGGATCTGACGCCGGTGCTGGTGCACGATTATGCCGGGCTTCCCCGCGCGCTGGTCTGTACGTGAATTAACGCGAACCGTGACGATATTTCACTTGTCGGGCCTGCCCTCCCGCCGCTATTGGGGGGTGAGGGGCTCGCGACATCGGCACATGTGGTTGATTTCGGGCGCCGTCCTTCACCCTTCGTCATGACGCTGCCTCATCCGGCGGCCGTGGCAGGCCCGACGTGCCGCAGACCCCGGCACCGAGGCCGGGAACGCGCATCGCCCGAACGGATCGGGCCCAGGACGGGTTCGCGCCGCACACGGGTCGGAAACTTGAGGACACAAGCTTGATCAACAACAGGCAAGCCGGCCGCCGTCGCGGTCGCGGGGGCAATAACGGTGCGGGTGGCGGTGGCGGCGGGGGCAACCCGCGTCAGGGCGGCAACCCCGGCCGCGGCGACGGCGGCAACCGGATCGACAGCCGGGCGCGCGGCAACGCGGCGCAATTGCTCGAGAAATACAAGAATCTCGCCCGCGACGCGCAGCTTTCGGGCGACCGGGTCAATATCGAATATTACCTCCAGTTCGCGGACCATTATTTCCGCGTGCTGAGCGAGCAGCGCAGCCGCTTCGAGGAAAGCCAGCCGCGCCGCCAGCAGAACGAAGCGTTCGACGATGGCTATGACGGCGAGGGCGAGGACGAGTTCGGCCAGGAAGGCGAGCCGATCCGCGCGGGCGAACAGAGCGCCATGCGCGACGGCAACCGCCAGGACGGTGGGCGCAACGACAGCCAGCGCGGCGATGGCCAGCGCAGTGACGGTCAGCGCGGCGACAATCCGCGCAACGACGGCCAGCGCAACGACGGCCAGCGCAACGACGGCCAGCGCAACGACGGGCAGCGCTACGAAGCCCGCGGCGACGGCAACCGCCAGGACGGCCAATCGCGCGGCGACGGCCAGCGTCAGGGCGAACAGCCGCAGCGCAACGCCGATCGCCCGGCGCGCAACCAGGCCGAGGGCGACCGGCGCCCCCGCGACGGCGATCAGCCGCAGACCGAACGCCGCCCGCGCCGCGACCGGTTCGAGCAGGCCGAAACCCAGCCGCGCGAGGGCACCCCGTCGCAGGACGTGCAGGATGCGCCCTCGCCCACCTTCGTGACGGCCGCGCCGGTCGAAGCGTCGCCGCCGGCCTCCGAGCCGCAGGCCGAGGCGCCGCGCCGGCGGGGTCGTCCCCGCCGCGAGGTCGCGCCGGTCGAGGAGGCCGCGACGTTCGAGGCGGATCGCCTGCCGCCGTCGCTCGGGATTTCCGCGGTCGCCAACGACACCGACACGCCCGAGGCGGAAGCGCCCAAGCCGCGCCGTCGCCGCACCCCGCGCGTGGAGGCGTCCGCCGCGGAATGATCGCGGCCGCCGCGTGATGTGCAGAGGACCGGTGCCGCACCCGCGGCGCCGGTCCTTCTCGTTTCGGCGTCGGCGCTAGGCGCGCGCGGCAAAACATGCTTCACTCCGGCGAGGCGGGGAACACGCTGAGGAGGAGAGGCGAAGATGACGATCGCGGCGATCCTGAAATCCGATGTGCATGACGTGGTGACGCTGAGCCCGGATGCGCGCGTGCACGAGGCGGTGGCGCTGCTCGCCGAACGCCGGATCGGCGCAGTGCCGGTGATGCGGGGCGACCAGGTTGTCGGCATCTTCTCCGAACGCGACGTGATCCACGGGCTGCAGGCGGAGGGCGGCGCGGCGCTCGACCGCCGGGTGGCCGACATGATGACCGCGCCGGCCGTAACCGTCGCGCCGTCCGAGCCCGTCATCGGCGCGCTGTCGCTGATGACGCGTCGCCGCATCCGCCATCTGCCCGTGGTCGAGAAGGGCGCGCTGGTCGGCTTCGTTTCGATCGGCGACCTCGTCAAATACCGGATCGACCGGATCGAGGCGGACGCCGCGGCGATGCGCGACTATATCCAGTCGGCCTGATGCCCGCGTCCGGGTTCAGGCGGCTGGGTGAGCGGGCGGTGCGCGGCGGACCATGGCGATCAATGCCAGCAGCGTGGGCCGCGCGAAGAGCATCAGCCACGCGCCATAGGCCACCAGCCCCGTGCCCGCGAGCACGCCAAGCCGGGCGGCCGGCACCATCGCGGGCAGCACGCGGTCGACGAGCGACACGATCAGCGCCATTCCCGTCGAGGCGAGCAGCGGTGGCAGGATCGCGCGCGCCACGTCGCGCGCGCGCGCGCCGATCACCGGCAGCGCGCGGCGGGCGCTGATGCCGAGATAGAGGGGGTAGGCGACGATCCACGCGGTCGCCATCCCGGTCGGCCCGCCGCGAACGCCGATCAGGAACGCGATCGTCAGGATCGCCGCGCCCCAGGCGCCGTTGCCGACACCCACGCCCGGCCGGCCGCGCGCATCGCAGGCCGGGGTGAACAGCACCAGCAACGTCATGAACGGCATGGCGAGCGCGAGCAGCCGCACCACGGGCGCGACGGCCGCCCATTTGGGCCCCAATACGGTGAGCACCAGCGGCTCGGCGGTGACGAACAGCCCGAGATAGAAGGGCAGCGCCGCGATCATCACGATCCCCACCGCACGGACGAACGCGCGCGCCACGGCGCCATCGTCTTCGGCCTCGTGGCGCATCCGCGCATAGGCGGAGAACGCGACCTCGTTGAGCGGCGGCACGAATTTGGACACGAAGATCTGCGCGAGAAACAGGGCGGTCGTGTAGATGCCGAGCGTCGCCGGCGCGAAGCGGCGTCCGGCAATGAACACATCGGCCTGGCTCTGTGCGAACCAGAAGAGCTGCCCCGCCGCGACCACGCCGCCATAGCGCGCGAGGCTGCCCGCGCCGCGAAAGTCGAAGCTCGGCCAGATCAGCGCGCGCGCGCTCCAGGTGAGCATCGCCGCGCGCACGGTGAACAGCGTCAACGGCGCGAGCACCAGCGTCCATACCCCGAGCCCCGCCGATGCGCCCCCCAACGCCGCGGTGGCGCTGGCGATCGAGGCGGCGATGTTGGCGCGCGCCTGGTGGCGAAAGTCCATCCGGCGGGACAGCAATGCCAGGGGAAGCGCGATGAACGGCGTCGTCAGATAGACGAGCGCTTGCACGCGCAGCAGCACGGTCACCTCAGGCTGGCGGTAATAGGCGGCGGCGAGCGGGGCGAGCGCCACCTGAGCGAGCGCGAGCCCGCCGTTCAGGACGATCAGCATCCCGAAGAGCTGGCGGATCTGACGCTCGGTCACCTCGGCCTGCTGCACCAGCCCGCTCGCCAGCCCATAGCCGTTCAGCATGTTGAGCAGCGCGAGCACCACCTGGGTCATCGCGACGAGGCCGTAATCGGCAGGCCCGAGAATGCGGATGACGAGGAAGGTGGCGGCCCATTGCACCGTCTGGGCGAGAATCTGGCTGCCCGATCGCCAGATCACCGCGCGGCGGATGCGCGATGCCAGCGATTCGGCGGTGGGATCCGGGGAAAGGGCGGTCATCTCCATCGCTCTACCCCATGCACCGGACGCCTTCACAAGCGGTAAACCCAAGCGATTCCGCAGGATTGCCACGGATCTGCAAGAAATCTGCAAAAAAGCGTTTGACGGTTCTCCAAGGTCCCCTTAAAGGAGTTCTCACAGCGACGGCGGTCCACACGGAACGCCAACGCGGTCACG
>NZ_JAKNQJ010000060.1 GCF_022662335.1 Sphingomonas sp. CROZ-RG-20F-R02-07
CCGATGTGTGGGCGGACACTGCCTACCGCAGCCAGGCCAACGAGACGTGGCTGAAGTCGATGGACAGGGTTAGCCGCATCCACCGCAAGAAGCCCAAGGGCAAGCCGATGTCCAGGCGCGCATCCGGTGCCAATGCCAAACGATCTACCGTACGTGCGCGCGTCGAGCACGTGTTCGCCCGTCAGAAGGATCAGATGGGGCTCTTCGTTCGCACCATCGGTATCGCGCGTGCCGAAGCGAAGATCACGCTCGCTAACCTCGTCTACAATATCGACCGTCTGATCTTCCA
>NZ_JAKNQJ010000061.1 GCF_022662335.1 Sphingomonas sp. CROZ-RG-20F-R02-07
CTGACGGCGTCGCTGACAGGTGGCGTGGCGAAGACCTATGACGGGACGACGGCGGCGACGCTGGCGGGCGGCAACTATGCGCTCGCCGGTGCGGTGACCGGCGACGCCGTCGCTCTGAACAATCCCATCAGCGGCAGCTACGACACCAAGAACGTCGGCACGGGCAAGACGGTCAGCGTCGGCAACCTGGCGCTGACCGGGAGCGACGCGGCCAACTACACCGTCAACGCGGATGCGAGCGCGGCGATCGGCAGCATCGCGGCGAAGGCA
>NZ_JAKNQJ010000062.1 GCF_022662335.1 Sphingomonas sp. CROZ-RG-20F-R02-07
GCCGCGATGCTGCCGATTGCAGCGCTCGCGTCCGTGTTGACGGTGTAGTTGGCCGCGTCGCTCCCGGTCAGCGCCAGGTTGCCCACGCTTACCGTCTTCGCAGTGCCGACGTTCTTGGTGTCGTAGCTGCCGCTCGTCGGGTTGTTCAGGGCGACGGCGTCGCCCGCAACCATACCGGCGAGGGCATAGTTGCCACCCGTCAGCATCGCCGCCGTCGT
>NZ_JAKNQJ010000063.1 GCF_022662335.1 Sphingomonas sp. CROZ-RG-20F-R02-07
CCGAACAACAATCCCCCGAGCGCCGCGCCGAGCGCGCTGACGATGATGGCGGGGGTGACGACGGTATCTTTCGCCGGATCGGCGGAAGCGGGCATGAGGGTCATCGGCGAATGTTGGAAGACAAAGCCTCGCCAGGCAAGCACCGCCTGCCCGAGAGCCGCCGCCGGACACCGGCGGCCGGCTTGTGGTTGGCGTAATGCTTCAATCCA
>NZ_JAKNQJ010000007.1 GCF_022662335.1 Sphingomonas sp. CROZ-RG-20F-R02-07
GGGCTCCAAAGCCCGAAGCTCCAACGGCGTCGGAATCGTGTCGAGTAGGGGGGTGGATGGCGGCATAAACGAACTCCTGCCCCGCTTCCTAAGCGCCGGATGCGCGAACACAAGCCGGAACCATCCCGGTGTTATGCGCTTGTCATCGAACCTTCATCCTTGGCGGACGCCTTCTCCATCCGCTGCCAGACCGCCAGCCCCGGCAGGCCGAGCGCGAGCTCGCGGATGCGGCGGATGAGCGACAGCGCGAGCGCGGTGCCCGGCACGATCCCGAAAATTCCCCCGATCAGCACCAGCCCGCCCTCCTGAACGCCGAGCGCGCCGGGGATCAGGAACCCCGCCGCGCGCACCGCCTGCCCCAGCGATTCGATGATCGCCGCCTCGCGCCAGCCCGGGTGGAGACCGAGGATGCGCAGCGCCGCATAGGTTTCGAGGATGCCCGCGATCCACGATCCGAGGTGGAACAATGTCGACCAGCCGAGCCGCCGCGACTGCCGGTACAGCCCCACCACCGCATCGTTCAGCCCGGTGAGATCGCCGATCTGCCCGCCATGCTTCTCCGACCAGCGCCCGACGAGCCGCTCGACCAGCTTGAACAGCCCGAAGCGCTGCGCGACGACGAAACCGATCGCGATCGCCGCCATCCCCGCCACCATGCCGAAGCCTATCTCCAGCGCATGCGCATCATGCGCGCCGCCCAGCAGCAGCGCGGCGCCCATCAGTGTGAAGAGCGCCTGCGCCACCGTCTCCAGCGACAGATCGACCATGCACGAGGCGACCGCGTCCTTCAGCGCCACGCCACGCTGCCCGAGCAGCCGCGCACGCGCCAGATCGCCGCCGATCTGTGCGACGGGGAGGAGCGAATTGACCGATTCGCGCACCCAACGCAGCAGATACAGCGTCCCGAACCGCGATTGCCCCGCGATCAGCGGCCGCCAGCCGAGCGCGGAGAAGACGGTCTGCGGCACGTGCAGCGCGATCACGATCAGGATGCCCCACCCCGCGCCCTTCAGCGCCGCCCAGATCGCGCCCAGATCGTTGGTGGCGAGCAACGTCGCGGCCAGCGCGAGCCCGATGACGATCGCGACGGTCGCGGTGCGGTTCATGCCGGCGTGCGCGGTTGGTGATGGTGCATCGCCGGCCTATAGGCGGCGCGATGGATTTCGACACGCTCCTCGTCCGCTATTTCGGCCAGGCCGATCTCGGCGCGCTGGGCGCCGGTGCCTATGAGGCGGGCGTGGATCGGCTGCGCGTCGAGTTCGGGCTGGAGCGCGATCGCGGGCGGCGCTTCGCCTTGTGGTCGCTGATGCACCTGCTGGGCGTCGCGCCCGCGCTCGATGTGGCGTTCGCACATGCCGCCGACCGCGATGCCGCGCGCAACTTCATGGCGATGGCCGCGGCCGGCACGGACGACGACTGAGCGCGTTCAGCCGCCGAGGATCTGCCGGTAGAGCGCCAGATATTCGTCCGCCATGCGATCGACCGAGAAACGCTCGATCGCGGCGCGGCGGCAGGCGGCACGGTCGATCGAGTCGACCCGCGCGATCGCCTCCACCGCCTCCTGGGGGCTGTCCACCAGGAAGCCGGTGACGCCGTGGTCGATCAGCTCGGACATCGACCCGCGGCGGTTGGCGATCACCGGCGTGCCGCAGGCGAACGCCTCGACCACCGAGAGGCCGAAGGGTTCGTCGAACGCGATCAGGTGGAGCAGCGCGCGCGCCGCACCCAGGGTGCGCACCCGCTCCTCGCCGCCGACCGCGCCCAGATACATGACCCGGTCGCCGTCGATCGCCGGCTCCACCGCGCGTTCGAAAAAGCCGCGATCCTGCACGATCCCCGCCATTCGCAGGCGCCGCCCGCTGGCGGCGGCCGCGGCGATCGCCTGTTCGGGGCCCTTGTCGGGGTGGAAGCGGCCGAAGAACAGCAGGTCGTCGCTGCCCTGCGCATCGAAGGCGAAATCGTCCACGCGGATGCCGTGATGGATCGTCGCGGCATAGCGCAGCGCCGGATGCCGGTCCGCCGCGCTGATCGCGACATAGGCCACGTCATGCTGATATTCGCCGTACATCGGCAGGATGCGATCGGACGAGAAACCGTGGATCGTGGTCACGACCGGCGTCCTCACCAGCCGGCTGAAGCCGAGCGGCACGAAATCGGCCTGGTTGTGGATCAGATCGAATTCGGCCGCGCGTTCGAAGACATGAGCGACGTGGCGCATCTCCCACACCTTGGCGTCGATCGCCGGATCTTCCTCATAGGGTGCGGGCACCGGGCCCGCCAGTGTGGCGCTCGTGAGACTGTCCTGCGTGGCGAACAGCGTGACCTCCACGCCGCGCGCGACGAGCGCTTCGGTCAAGAGGCTGGTCGTCAGCTCCCACGGCCCATAATGGCGCGGCGGGGTGCGCCACGCGATCGGCGCCAGCATCGCGACCTTCATGCGGCGTCGCGTTCCGGCTCGGGCCGCCACACCGGCGTCTCGCGCTTCAGCTCGTCGGCGAACCAGGCGCAGGTCTGCACCAGCCCCTCCTCGATCGGCACGCGCGGCTGCCAGCCGAGCACCGCCTGCGCGCGCGCGATATCGGGCTTGCGGCGGCGCGGATCGTCCTGGGGCAACGGGCGATAGACGACGTCGTTGGTGCTGCCCGTCAGCGCCACGACGCGATCGGCCAGATCGCGTACCGTCAGCTCCACTGGATTGCCCAGATTGACCGGCTCCAGCCCGTCAATCTCTGATTCCATCAACCGCATCAGCCCGTCGACCAGATCGGAGACGTAGCAAAAGCTCCGCGTCTGGCTGCCGTCGCCATAGATGGTGATCGGCCGGTCCGAAAGCGCCTGGCAGATCAGATTGGACACCACGCGCCCGTCATCGGGGTGCATCTGCGGCCCATAGGTGTTGAAGATCCGCGCGACGCGCACCGCGGCGCGACCGGCGCGCGCATAATCGAAGCTGAGCGTCTCGGCAGCACGCTTGCCTTCGTCGTAACAGGCGCGCGGCCCCGTGCAGTTGACGAACCCACGATAATCCTCGGTCTGCGGATGAACCTCGGGATCGCCATAGACCTCGCTCGTCGAGGTGAGCAGGAAACGCGCACCCGCCTGTTCGGCCAGCCGCAGCAGCCGATTGGTGCCGACCACGTTGGTGAGCATGGTATGCTCGGGATCGGCCTGATATTGCGGCGGCGAAGCGGCGCAGGCGAGATTGTAGATGCGGGTGATCCGCCCGGCCTGCGCCAGCACCGCCTCGGGCAGGGGCTCGACGATGTCGGTGCGGACGAAGGTGAAGCCGGGATGATCCTCCAGCGGCGCGAGGTTCGATTCGCGCGACGTCTGCAGATTGTCGATGCAGAGCACGCGGTGCCCTTCGTCGAGCAGGCGGCGGCACAGATGCGAGCCGATGAAGCCCGCCCCACCGGCCACGAGGATCAGGTCGCCATCGGCTGGGGTCATCATCGTCTCCAAGGTCATGCGACGTCCGCCAGGGCACGCGCCTGCGCGACCGCCTGAAGATACGTCTCGAGTTCGGCCGCGCGGTGCGCGGCGGTGTGGTGGTCGAGCGCGCGCGCCTGCGCCGCACGGCCGATCGAATCGGCATCCGCGCCGTCGAGCGCCGCCAGCACGTCGTCGGTGGTGCACGCGGGCACGATCTCGCGGCCGAACGCGAACAGCATGTCGAGCCCTTCCCAGAGATCGGAGATGATCGGCGTGGCGCAGGCGGCGGCCTCGAACAGCCGGACCGAGGGCGACCAGCCCGCCGCGATCATGTCCGCGCGGGTGACGTTCAGCGTGAAGCGCGAGGCGGAATAGAAATCGGCATGCGCCGCCGGCGGCAGATGCGCGATCCGCTCGACATTGGCGGGCCAGTCGATCGTGTCGGGATATTGCGGGCCCGCCACGACGAAGCGCAGATCGGGCCGCGCGCGCGCCGGTGCCAGCAGCAGCCGGTCGAGCGTGGGCTGGCGATCCGCGCTGTAGGTGCCGAGATAGGAGAGATCCCAGCGCTTGGCCGCGCCGCTGGGCGCATAGAGCGCAGGGTCGACCGAGCAATAGAGCGCGCGGGCTGCCGGCGCGGCGTAGATCCGCTCGATCCGTTCCAGCGTCGGGCCGCCGGTAAACGACAGATAGAGGTCATAGCCGGGAATCACGGCGGGGTCGAGATATTCGAAATCGCCGCGTTCCAGCTTGGCGAGCGTCACCGGCGTGTCGATGTCGTAGAACGCCTTCACGCCGCCCGCTGTCGCCTGCACGAAATGCGAGACGGCGACGCCCTGCGGCACATAGGAGCCGACGATCACCGCATCGGCTTCGGCGATCTCGGGCGTGAAGCGCGCCAGATCGTCGATATCGTCGTAGAAGCGCAGCCGGCAATAATCGGGATCGGTCACGTCGCGCTGGTCGCGATACCAGGCCACGTCGCGTTCGAGGAACAGGATGTCGTGCCCGCGCGCGGCGAACGCCTTCAGCAGCGCGCGGAAGGTGGTCGCATGGCCGTTGCCCCAGGAAGAGGACAGGCTGAGGCCCAGGACGACGAGCCTCATGCCGCCTCCACCGCGCGCGCGGCATGTTCGCGGAAGAGCGCATCGACCTGCGCACCGCGCAGCGCATAGGTGTGCTCGGCCAGCACGCGTTTCATCGCGGCATCGCCGATCGCCCTTGCGCGTTCGGGGGTGAGCGCGGTCAGATGCTCAGCCACGTCCTGCCCGTCGCGCGCGACCAGCACCTCGTGGTCGGGCTGGAGGAACTGCTCGATCCCCTCCCATGCGTCGGTGATGAGGCAGGCGGCGGCACCCGCGGCCTCGAACACGCGCGTCGCGGGGGAAAAGCCGACATGCGCCATCGAATCGCGCGCGACGTTCAACACCGCGCGCGGGGTGGAGTTGAACGCGTTGTGCTCGGCGGTGTACACATGGCCGCGGTGGCGGACATTGGCGGGCATCGCCTTGCCGTCCCAGCCATTGCCGCCGATCAGGAAATCCTGCCCCGGCAGCGATGCCGCGGGCCGCAGGAAGAATTCCTCCACGCGCGCCTCTCGGTCGGGCAGGCGGTTGCCGAGGAAGGCGAGATCGCAGGCGAAGCGCGGATCGGGCGCGACCGGGTGGTGCGTCGTCGGATCGAGCGCATTGTACACCGGCACGCACTCCGCCGCGCCGAAGCTGCGATAGGCGTCGATCACCGGCGGGCCGCCGCCATAGGTGAGCACCATGTCGAGATCGGGCAGCGCCTTCAGCACCGGATGATCGGAATTGGCGCGCATCTCGTCCAGCGTGGCCGCGGCATCGACGTCCCAGAAGATGCGCAGCGCGTGCGGCGCGCTCTGGCGCACCACGCCTTCGAGCAATTCGGTATCGAACACGCCGACGCCGTTCGCCTTCACGACGATGTCGGCCGCGCCCGCCTCCGCCAGCACGCCGCGCAGCCCCGCTTCGGTGGCGGGATACACCACGGAGCGTGCCCATTCAGGCGGATCGATGTCACGGTGCTGCTGACGATCGAACGCATCGGGCTCGTAGAAGGTGATGGCATAGCCGCGCGCGGCCAGATCGCGCAGGATGCCGCGATAATAGGTCGCGGCGCCGTTCCAGTAGGACGACACCAGGCTGGAGCCGTAAAAGGCGATCTTCATGGGCGGGTCTCTTTCGGGCTCGCGCCGAGCGTGGCGAGGATCGCCAGCAATTCGTCGACGCGGTGGGCGCAGCTATGCCGCGTGCGGATCGTCTCGAGGCCGGACGCCACGATCGCGGCACGGAGCGCCCCATCTTCGGCGAGCGTCCGCAACTGGGTCGTCATCTCGCAACCATCGGCGGCGCGCAGATAATCCTGCCCGTCGCGGAACAGCCCCTCGCTGTCCTCCCAGGGCGCGGACACCAGCGGGATACCGCAGGCGAGCGCCTCGAACATCCGGATCGTCGGGATGCCCGGCAGGATCGTGGAATAATAACGCCGCGGCACATGGACGGTCGCGAAATGCCGCGCGAAGATCGCAGGCGCCTCGGCATTGGGCGCCCAGCCATGATAATGCGCGCCATGCCGCGCCAGCATCGCGCGCGCTTCGTCGGGATAGCGGACGCCGTAGATGTCGAGCGGCAGCCCGAGCGTCGCGGCGGGGGCGAAGAGATATTCCTCCAGCTCCGCCGTCCGCTCGCCATCGCCCCAATTGCCGATCCAGACCAGCCCGTCGCGCGCGCCCTCCTCGGCGGGCGGGTGGAACAGGCGGGTGTCGGCGGCCTCGTGCCAGGTCCACACCCGGTCGCCCCAGCCCCAGCGGCGATACACCGCCGAAAGCGTGTCGCCGAACGCCAGCACACCGTCATAGCCCGACAGATCGAAGGCCCGAATCGCGTCGGGATCGCTCACCGCCCGGTGGTGCGTATCGTGGAACAGCAGCGTGAACCGGCCACCCGCAGCGCGTAGCGCGCCGATCGCGGCGACGAGCGCAGGGTCGTTCCACTCATGGACGATCACCACGTCCGCTCCGTCGACGAGCGCGTCGTGCGGCGCAGCGGGATCGAAGACGATCGGTTGCAGCTCGGGATAATGGCGGCGGAACGGCTCCAGCCCGGCATCGCCCGCATCCGCGATCAGGTTGGTGAGGCTCCACGACCCCTCGGGTTCGAACGCGCACACGTCGTGGCCGCGCGCGATCAGTTCGCGCAGCACGCCGCGCAGGAAATGCGCGTTGCCGTGATTCCAGCACGAGCGCAGCGAATGGGTGAGATAGGCGATCCTCATGCCGCCGCCCTGCGCCGCGCATCGGCCAGGCTCTCGTAGAGCCCCGCCATGCTCGCCGCCATCGCCGCCGGGATGTACAAGCGCGCACGCTCGGCGGCGGCCTGCTCCAGATCGCGGCGCAACAGCGCGTCGTGCAGCACGCGGCGGATCGCGGTCGCGTAGCCCTCCGCATCGTCCGCAGCGACGAACAGCGCCGCATCGCTCCAGAGCTCGCGGAACGTGCCGATGTCCGACAGCACCAGCGCGCAGCCCATCGCCGCCGCTTCCAGCACCGCCAGCCCGAAAGGCTCGAACGTCGCCGCCGACACGAAGACCGGCCGCTGCGCCAGCTCGCCCGCCAGGGTCGCCGCGTCGAGGCGGCCAAGCGCGACCAGATGATCGATCGTCACCGTCTCGCCATGCGGCCCCGTCACCGGCCCGGCGGCGCGGAACGGCGCCGCGATCGCGCCGGCGACGCGGTCGAGCAGGCCGGTGTTCTTCACCCCGTCCCACAAACGCCCTGCGGTAAAGGCGTGCGGCGCGGACGGCCCCTCCCCCGCCGCGCCCAGCGGCCGGCGGCCATTGTGCACCGCGACCGGCAGCCGGCGCAGGCCGTAATGCCGCGCGACCGTCGCGGCATAGGCGATGCTGGGCGCCACGACGGCGTCCGCCGCCTGCAGTCCCTCGCGCATCAGCGCGCGCTGCCAGCGATAATCGGCGCCGAGCGGTTCCTGCCGCGCCGCCTCCCACCAAGTGGCGACGCAACCATGAGTCACCGCGACGACCGGCACGCCGAACCGCGTCCGCGCGCCGAGCGTCGGCATGTTGAGCTGGACGCAATCGACCCGAAGCCTGGCAGCCAGCGCCGCCAGCCGCTCGCCCGCCGCGAGCACGGGCGCGGGCGCGTCGCACAGCCAGTCGAGCGGCAGTTCGGCATCGACCAACGTCGCCACCGCTTCGGCCTCGGCCCGCTGGCCCGCATCGGGCGCGGGGCCGGTGATCGCCAGCAGGGTCTCGATCCCGTGGCGCCGCAGCCCATCCGCCAGATCGAGCGAATATTGCCACACGCCGCCGATCGTGTCGGTGGTCATCAACAATCGGGTGACGGCACCTTTCACGAGGCGGAGGTTTCCATGGCCTGCCCCACCGGGAGGTTGAGCTGGCGCTCGGTCGCGAGCCAGCGCGCGAGGTTGGCCACGCCGTCGGTCCACGCCACCTTGGGCGCGAGGCCCAGCGCGGCTTCGGCCTTGCGCGTGTCGGCGACGAAATAGCGCTGGTCGCCCGCGCGCCAGTCGGACGTGGCGATCTCCACCTCGCGGCCGATCAGATCGCCGATATGGCCGAGCAACTGGCGCAGGCTCACCGCATTGGCGGGGCCGCCACCGAGGTTGAACGCCTGGCCCTCCACCGCATCGATGCGCCGCCATGCCCGGACATAGGCGTCGACCGCGTTGGACACGTCGAGGATATCGCGCACCTGCTGCCCGTCGCCATAGAGCGTGATCGGCTTGCCTTCGAGCGCGCGGATCAGGAAATGCGCCACCCAGCCCTGATCCTCGGTGCCCATCTGGCGCTGACCATAGATGCAGCTCATCCGCAGCACCGCCGCCGGAACGCCGAAGCTGCGCGCGTAATCGAGCACATATTGGTCCGCCGCGCCCTTCGACACGCCATAGGGCGTGTGGAAATCGAGCGGCCGCGCCTCGCCGATGCCGTGATCGCGGATTGCGGGATCGCGCGGGACATAGCCGTGATCGCCGGTGTCGAATTCGAGGTCGATCAGGTCGCCATAGACCTTGTTGGTCGAGGCGAAGATCAAAGGCACCCGCTCGCCGCGCGCGCGCAGCGCCTCCAGCAGGTTGAGCGTGCCGAGGATGTTGATCTCGAAATCGGCGCGCGGATCCACCATGCTCGTCGTCACCGCCACTTGCGCGGCGAGGTGGAACACCGCCTGCACGTCCGATGCCGCGCGGGCCAGCGCATCCGCATCGCGGATATCGGCGATCACCGCCTCGATCCGGTCGCCGTAACGGGCCTTCAGCCAGACGAGGTTGGCGTCCACGCCGGCGCGCGCCAGCACGTCATAGACACGCACCCGATAGCCCTCGCCGGCCAGGCGATCGGCGAGGTTCGATCCGATGAAGCCGGCGCCGCCGGTGACGAGGATCGGCCGCGGGTCGATCAAGCGACCAGCCCCTTGGCTTCAAGCTCGGCGCGCATCTGGTCGACGCGGTCGTGCGCGGTCTGCTGCGCCACCCATTCGGCGAGTTCGGCCAGACCTTCGCCGAAATCGGCACGCGCCTGGAAATCGAGCCGTTCGGCGGACAGCCGCGTGTCGCAGAAGCAATGCCGGATGTCGCCCACCCGCGCCTTGCCGACGATGATCGGGGTCAAGTCGTTCTTGCCCATGGCCTTCGCCAATTCGGTGGCCACCTCGCTCACCGAACGGTCGCGGCCCGATCCGATGTTGAACGTGCCGCCCTTCGCCTGCGGCAGTACCAGCGCATCGGCGAACGCCCGCGCCACATCCGACACGTGGACGAAATCGCGGCGCTGCTCGCCATCTTCGAAGATCATCGGCTGCTGGCCGTTGAGCAGCCGCGAGGCGAAGATCGCCAGCACGCCGGTATAGGGATTGGAAAGCGCCTGCCCCGGTCCATACACGTTGAACAGCCGCAGGCACACGCCCTCCATGCCATAGGGCGCGGCCATGATATGCGTGGTGCGCTCCTGCACATATTTGTTGAGCGCATAGATCGACGACAGGTTGGGCCGCTTCCATTCGGGCGTCGGCACCGGGCTCAGCGGGCGATCCTGCGCGTCGACCGGCTCCCAGTTGGCCAGCCCGTCCCTCAGCCCGTGCCGTTCCGCATCCTCGACCAGCGCGCCATCGGCATCGCGGTAGAGCCCCTCGCCATAGATACTCATCGACGAGGCGGTGACGACGCGGCGCACCGGATGGTCGATCAGCTTTTCGAACAGCACCGCAGTGCCGACATCGTTGGTCGAGGTGTAACGCTCCACCTCGTACATCGACTGGCCGACGCCCACCTCGGCGGCGAGATGCACCACGCTGTCGACGCCCTTGAGTGCCCGCGTCACCGCATCGCCGTCGCGCACGTCGCCGCGGATCAACTCGATCTCGCCGTCGAGCATCTTGGAGCCGTCGACGACCCCGTGTACCTGCTCGATCAGGCTGTCGAGCACCCGTACCCGGTTGCCGCGCGCGAGCAGTTCGTTGCCCACCGCCCGGCCGATGAAGCCGGCGCCGCCGGTGATGAGGATCGTTTCGCTCATGCGGCGCGGATCGCGAAGGGCGTTGACAAGATCATGCGAATGGCGTGCTTTCTGGTTTGCGACGAACGAACCCTTCGAACGGCATCTTGTTCATCTTTGTTCCAGACATTCCAGCATCATGCACTGATTTGCATCAAGGAACTTAGCTGGGTTGTCGGGTGTATGGCCCCTGGCGCCGGTTCGCGGTTGCCCAAGGGAGGACCTGGCCCGCGTGGCGACGTTTCTGTTGATCCGCCATGCGGCCCATAATGACGTGGGGCAGCGGCTGTCCGGTCGGTTGCCGGGGCTCGAACTGAGCGCGGCCGGCCGCGCGCAGGCGGACGACCTGACACAACGGCTGCGCGCCGAACCGCTGGCGGCGGTGCGATCGAGCCCTCGCGAACGCACGGTCGCGACGGCGCAGGCGATCGCCGTGCCGCACGGCCTGACCGTCACGACCGAGGACGCGCTCGACGAGATCGATTTCGGCGACTGGGCCGGGCGGAGCTTCGCGTCGCTGGCCGGAGATCCCGTATGGGACGACTGGAACGGCGCGCGCGCCACGGGCACGGCGCCCGGCGGCGAGCGCATGGCGGACGCGCAGGTCCGGATCGTCCACCACCTGGCGGCGATCGCCGCGCACGAACCGCTAGGCTGCACCGCGATCGTCACGCATTGCGACATGATCCGTGCGATCGTGTGCCATCTGCTCGGCCTGTCGCTCGATCGCCTGCTGCGCCTCGCGGTGGAGCCGGCATCGGTGACGCGTATCGCCATGGATGGCGACGGCAGTGGCCAGCTATTGAGCCTGAACGAAGGGGGTTATCGATGACGACCGATTTGGCCACGAAGGTCGCGGCACTCGCGCCGTGGTTCCACAATATCGATCTGGGCGACGGCATCGCCACCGCGCCCGACCATTTCCTCGGCGATTATCCTCGCTCCAAGTTCCGCCGCTTCGCCGATGCGCTCCCGGCGGACATGAGCGGCAAGACGGTGCTCGACATCGGCTGCAACGCCGGCTTCTATTCGGTCGAGATGAAGCGCCGCGGCGCCGCGCGCGTGCTCGGGATCGACAGCGACGATCGCTATCTGGCACAGGCGCGGCTGGCGAGCGCGGCTTTGGGCTTCGAGGGGATCGAGTTCGCCAAGCTTTCGGTCTATGACGTGGCGGCGCTTCGCGAGCGGTTCGATCTCGTGATCTTCATGGGCGTGCTCTATCATTTGCGCCATCCGTTGCTCGCGCTCGACCTGATCCGCGAGCATGTCGTGGGCGACATGCTGTTGTTCCAGACGATGCAGCGCGGCAGCAACGCCGTGATCGACGTGCCCGAGGACCACCCCTTCCACGCCCCCGGCAGCTTCAAGCCGCCCGCGATCTTCGACGATCCGGCCTATCCGCGGATGCACTTCATCGAGCGCGAATATGCGCATGACTGGACCAACTGGTGGGCGCCGAATCGCGCGGGCAGCGAGGCGATGCTGCGCGCGGCGGGCTTCGCGATCGAGGCCCATCCCGAAGAGGAAGTCTATATCTGCCGCGTCGCCCCCGTTCCCTATGTGGAGTTCGGGCCGGCCGCGGTGTACCCGGCCCGTGGAGATGCCGCATGATCGAAGCCGCGATGATCTGGAACGAGCCCAACAACAAATCGCATTGGGACCCCGAGATCGACCCCGACTGGGCGATCTTTTCCGACACGGTGGTGCGCGCCGGCCGCGCGATCCATGCCGCCAACCCCGCGATCACGCGCGTGCTGGGCGGCATGTCACCGATCGACCCCGAATGGGTGAAGCGGCTGGAACGGCACGGCGCGCTGGACGCGGTCGACGCGGTCGCGGTGCACGGCTTTCCGCTCGACTGGAATCTGTGGCCGATCCACGCCTGGCCCGACAAGGTCGCCGAGATCGAGGCGGTGACGGACAAGCCGGTCTGGGTCACCGAGGTGGGCGTGGGCTCGTTCGGCGCGGAAGAGGTGCAGGTGTTCGGCATCCGGCGCACCGCCGAGCTGCTGCTCGGCCGCGTGCCGCGCGTCTATTGGTATTCGCTCTACGACCTGCCGCAAAGCTGGGGCGCGACGACGCGCCACCGCGAGGCGGAGGGATCGTCCTACTACCGGCATTTCTACATGGGCCTGATCCGCGAGGACGGCACCCCCAAGCCCGCGCTCGACGATTATGCGAAGGTCGCGGGCGAGATGGGGCTGATGCAGTGGTTCCATTACGAGGATCCGCGGCTGGACGAGGCAGTCGCCTGGATGAAGCGGCTCGGCACGCGCAAGCTGCGCACCGGCCTCAGCTGGGCCGACAGTTTCCGCCCGAACGCGACCGACTGGTTCGACCGGCAGATGGAGGCGCTCACCGATTTCGACGTGACCGTCACCTTCTGCTTCACGCCCGAGCATCTGGGCGTCGCGCCGCACCATACGAGCCCGCCGCGCGAGCCGCAGGCCTTTGCCGATTTCTGCGCGTGGATGATCGACCGCTACGCCCCCGCCCTCTCCGCCCAGACCCTCTCCGTACAGGCGGCCGGCTGATGCGCGCGGCGATCCTCACCGGCCCGGCCACGCTCGCGATCGAACATGTCGCCACGCCCGAGCCGGGCGCGGGGCAGGTACGGGTGAAGCTCGAAGGCTGCGGCGTGTGCGCGTCCAACGTCGAGCCCTATGCCGGCCAGCCCTGGTCCAGCTTCCCCGGCGCGCCGGGCGGGCTCGGCCATGAAGGCTGGGGCGTGATCGACGCGGTGGGCGCGGGCGTCGCCGATCGCGCGGTCGGCGAGCGGGTCGCGCTGCTGTCGGGCAACAGCTTTGCCGAATATGACGTCGCCGATGCCGATGCGGTCGTGCCGCTGCCGCCCGAACTCGCCGGCCAGCCCTTTCCCGGCGAACCGCTCGGCTGCGCGATGAACATCTTCCGCCGCAGCGACATCCAGGCGGGGCAGACGGTGGCGATCGTCGGCATCGGCTTTCTCGGCGCGGTGCTGACGCGGCTCGCGACCGAGGCGGGCGCACGGGTGATCGCGATCTCGCGCCGCCCCGAATCGCTTGCGCTCGCACGGCATTACGGCGCGGCCGAGACGATCCCGATGGACGATCACTGGGCGATCATCGACGCGGTGAAGGCGCTGACCGGCGACGCGCTGTGCGCGCGCGTGATCGAGGCGGTGGGCAAGCAATGGCCGCTCGACCTCGCCTCGGCGCTGGTCGGCATCGGCGGCAAGCTGATCGTGGCGGGCTATCACCAGGATGGCCCCCGCCAGGTCAACATGCAGGACTGGAACTGGAAGGGCATCGACGTGGTGAACGCGCACGAACGCGATCCGGCAGTGAATTTGCGCGGGCTGCGCGAGGCGGTCGCGGCGGTGGCGAGCGGGCGGCTCGACCCCGCGCCGCTCTACTCGCACCGTTACCCTATCGAGCGGCTCGGCGATGCGATCGACGCCACGCGCGACAAGCCCGAGGGCTTCGTGAAGGCGCTGGTGATGTTCGCATGAGCCGGCCGCGGGTGGGGTTCCTCGGCGTCGGCTGGATCGGCCGCCACCGCATGCAGGCGATGCTCGACACCGGCGCGATCGAGGCGGTCGCGGTCGCCGATCCCGCGCCCGCGATGGTCGTCGAGGCGCAGGCGCTCGCCCCCGGCGTGATGGCGGTCGAGTCGCTGGACGCCATGCTCGCGCTCGGCGTCGATGGCGTCGTGATCGCCAGCCCCAGCGCACTCCACGCCGATCAGGCGACCGCGGCCTTCGAAGCGGGCGTGGCCGTGTTCTGCCAAAAGCCGCTCGGCCGCGACGCCGCCGAGGCCGCGCGCGTCGTCGCCGCGGCCAAAGCGGCGGACCGGTTGCTGGGCGTCGATTTCTCCTACCGCCACACCGCGGGGATGGAAGCGATCGCTGCACTGGTGCGGGATGGCACGCTCGGGCCGATCCATGCGGTCGATCTGACGTTCCACAACGCCTACGGCCCTGACAAGCCGTGGTTCTACGATCGCGCGCAATCGGGCGGCGGGTGCGTGATGGATCTGGGCGTCCATCTCGTCGATCTCGCGCTCTGGACGCTGGGCTTCCCCGCGGCCGACGGGCCGGTCTGCGCACAGCTCTTCGCCGATGGCCGGCCGCTTACGGGCGTCGCGGTCGAAGATTTCGCGCTTGCCAGCATCGTGCTCGCGACCGGCACGGTGGTGCGGCTCGCCTGTTCGTGGCGGCTCCATGCCGGGCAGGATGCGGTCATCGAGGCGGCCTTTTACGGGCGCGACGGCGGGGCGGCGCTTCGCAACGTCGGCGGCTCGTTCTACGATTTCACCGCCGAACGCTTCGCCGGCACCACGCGCGAGACGCTGGCGACGCCGCCCGACGCCTGGGGCGGTCGCGCCGCCGCGGCCTGGGCGAGGCGGTTGGCGCAATCACCACGCTTCGATCCGGACAGCGAGACGGTCGTCGCGGTGTCGCGCGTGCTCGACCGGATCTACGCCGCCGCGCGCTGATGCTCGTCTATGGCGACCATGAACGCGTGGTCGATCCGCGCACGGAATGGGCGTCCTGCATCGCGCGCGGACAGGCGTTGCACGGCGGAAAGGCGGCCATCGAGCGGCACCAGCGACTCGTCCGGCTATTCGTCGCGATGTCGGGGGTCGTCCAGGGGCTCGCCGATGCCGCCTTCGCCACCACCGGCGCCGACGCGCACGGCCCGCTCGCCGCGGCCGGCCTGGACGCGCTGCGTGCGATGGCGCGGGCGATCGAGCGATCCTGGTCGAGCGGCCATGCCGACCAGCCCTGCCCCGCGCTGCCGACGCTCGACGCGTACGCGCTGCCCGATCGGGTAACGATCCGGCGGTGCGAGGGCTATGCCTATTACGCGCTCTATCCCGAGCTCTACCTCGCCGCGGCAGCGGCGCTGCCCAAGGGTGCGGTGGTGATCGGGCTGCGCAGCATCGGCACCGGGCTCGCGGCGCTGGCCGCGACGGTCTGCAACGCGGCGTTCGTCTGCACGGTACGGCCGGTGGGCGACGTGTTCGCGCGCACGCTGGCGATCGACCCCGCGCTCGCCGCGACGCTCACCGCGCTGCGCGATCGGCCGTTCGTGCTGGTGGACGAAGGACCGGGCCTGTCTGGCAGTTCGCTCGGTGGCGCGGCGGATTGGCTGGCCGGCATCGGCGTCACGGATATCCGCTTCCTGCCGAGCCATGACGGGCCGCTCGGGCCCCAGGCCTCGCCCGCGCACCGGACGCGGTGGGACGGCGCCGACCCCCCCGTGGCGCGGTTCGAGGATGTCGTGCTGCCGCGTCTTTCCGGCTGGTTCGCGGACGTGACGGGCGCGCCTCCCGCGCCGCTGCGTGACGTCTCAGGCGGTGGCTGGCGCGCGCCCGGCAGCGACGCGCCGGTCGATCCGAACCGCGAGGCACGCAAATATCGGCTGACGACCGCGCGTGGCGACTATCTGCTGAAGTTCGTCGGGCTGGACGACGAGGCCGCCGCCAAGTTCGATCGTGCCCGCGCGCTCCACGCCGCCGGCTTCGCCGCCGAGCCGCTGGCGCTGCGCCACGGTTTCCTGCTCGAACGCTGGATCGACGGCGCCGCACCGGCCGGCGACGCGGCGATCATCGCCGCGCTGCCCGCCTATCTGGCGTTTCGCGCAGCCGCGTTTCCCGCCCCTCCCGGCGCATCGCTGGCGGCGCTGGTGGCGGTGGCACGGCACAATCTGGCGGACGTGGCCGGCATCGGCGCGCTACTCGACGGCGTCGACCCCACCGCGCTCCAGCATCATGTCCGCGCCGTCCACGGCGATGCGCGGCTTCACCGCTGGGAATGGATCACGGGGCCGGACGGCCTGCGCAAGACCGACGCGATTGATCATTCGCAGGCGCATGATCTGGTCGGGCCGCAGGATATTGCGTGGGACCTGGCGGGCGCGATCGCCGAATATCCGTCGCTCGATCGCGCGACACTGATCGCCGCCGTCATGCCCGATCGCCCCGAGGCCGAGGCGCTCGTCGCCTGTCTACTGCCCTGCTATCTCGGCTTCCAGCGCGGCTGGTGGCGCTACGCCCCCGATGCCGCCGCACAAAGCGACTCCTATGCCGCGAAGGCGGCGGCGCTGGTCGCGGGGTAGAGCGAACGACGTGAGTCGATCCATTCTTCTACTCCGTTCGTGCTGAGCCTGTCCAAGCACGCGCTCCACAGGCGAACCTTCGTGTGTGGCACAGGCCCTTCGACAGGCTTAGGGCGAACGGGGTTAGGTTACATCGCTAGCTGCTAACCTGCCGGCGCGGGCACCACTGGCAGCCACAGCGCGCTGGCGCTCGCGCCGCCATGTTCGACGCTCACCGTCGCCTTTTTGTAATCGCCGGGCTTGGCGAAGAAGATGTTCGGCACGAAGGTCTGCGGGTTGCGGTCGTAGAGCGGGAACAGGCTCGACTGGACCTGCACCATGATCCGGTGGCCGGGCAGGAAAACGTGGTTCACCGCGGGCAGCCGGAATTTATACTCCTGCACCTTGCCCGCCGGGATCGCGCTTGGCTTCGAAAAGCTGTCGCGATAGCGGCCCCGGAAGATGTCGAGGCTGATCGCGAGCTGATAGCCGCCCATCGCCTTGTTGCTGGCGATCTCGTCGGGATAGACGTCGATCAGCTTGACGACCACGTCGCCGTCCGTTCCCGTCGTCCTGGCGAAGATGTCCGCCCAGGGCACGCCCGACACCGCGACGGGCGTGGCGAGCACGGGGGTCCGATAGCTCAGCACGTCGGTGCGTCCGTCGACCGAGCGCTGGTCGCTCACCAGCCAGGTCGGCCAGCGGCCGTCGCCGAAATTCACCGGGCGCGGCAGGTGCGGCACCGGATCGGCCGGATCGGAGACATAGCTGTCCTCACCGCGCGCGGGCTTCGCGAAGCCCAGCGCCTTGTTTGCGCCGAGATAGATCGGCGTCAGCGGGCCCGCGCATCCCGCCTCGCACACGCTCGGCCAGGCGGCGAAACGATCCCAGCGGTTCGCGCCGGTGTTGTAGATCGTGGCAGCGGGTGGATCATAGGCGGGCGCGCCGTCCTTCAAATAATGGTTGAAGAAGGGCAGCAGGATGTCGCGCCGCGCCTGGAGCGCGGTGTCGCCGTCGAACTCGAGCGGCCCGAGCGACGATCCGTTGTAATTGAACCCGCTATGCCGCCACGGCCCCATTAGCAGATGGTTGTTGCCCAGGTGCCCGGCCTTTTTCAGCGCCTCCCAGCTATGGATCGCGCCCCACATGTCCTCCTGGTCCCACAGCCCCTGTTCCCACAGCGTCGGCACGTTGGACGGGTTCGCGGCGAGCAGCGTGTCGAGCGCCTGCCCCTGCCAGAAGGCGTCATAGGCGGGATGCTGCGACATCCGGTTCCAGAAGGGCAGTTGGTCATATCCCGATTTCTTTGCCCAGTCCCCCGCCGAGATGTTCCGGAAATTCTCGTAATCGTCATAGCCGCCCGACGGCGGCGCCTTGCCCGCGCCCTTGTAGCCGGTCTGGCTGCCGAGCCAGCCGATATTGGTCAGCCGGAACGCGCCGTAATGGAACCAGTCGTCGCCCATCCACCCGTCGACCATCGGGCTTTCGGGCGCGGCGACCTTCAGCGCCGGGTGCGGCGCGAGCAGCGCCATCACCACGGTGAAGCCCTCGTAGCTCGATCCGAGCATCCCGACGCGGCCGTTCGATTCGGGCAGGTTCTGGTGCTTCACCAGCCAGTCGATCGTGTCATAGGCGTCGGTGACGTGATCGACCTTGGTGGGGTTGAGCGGGCCGATCACCGGGCGCGTGACGACGTAATCGCCCTCCGACCCGTATTTGCCGCGGATATCCTGGAACACGCGGATATAGCCAGCCTTCACGAACAGCTCGTCGCCCTCGGCGAGCGCGTTGACCATCTGCGGGCTGTCGGTGCGCGCGACCCGGCCCGAGGCGTTGTAGGGCGTCCGCGTCAGCAGGATCGGCGCGTGCGCGGCGCCCGTCGGCACGATGATGACGGTGTGAAGCCGCACCCCATCGCGCATCGGGATCATCACCTCGCGCTTGTCGAAATCGGCGACGACGGGCGGCGTGAACTTCGCCGGGATATCGCCCGCGGCGGCCTCGGTGCGGACGGACGCGTCCTTGGCCGCGGTCTGCGCCTGTGCGCCCGAAGCGAGCAACGTGGAGGCGAGAAGCAGAGACAGAGCGAGCCGCATCGATATCCTTTCGGGGTCGGCACCGCCGGACTGTCGCACGAACCTCCGGCCGGGCATGATGTTCAGGGAGTAAGCCGCTGGAATGGCGGTGGCAACCGATCCGACATGGCAAGCCGCCGCGGCTACCGCGCGGCGGAAAGCCGGGGCAGTTCGCCACGCATGATCGCGCCGTCACCATTGCGATCCAGCACCCCAAAACGCTGCTCAGCGGCATGGACGAACTCGGCACGATCGATCCCCCGATTGCCGTTGCCGTCGGCCGCCGCCACCGGCTCGGGCAGGTCTAGATACCCGTAGCGCGCGGCACCTTCGCTAACTTTCACCTTGGGCTTGGGGCTGCCGCCATTGCCGAAATGCATGCCCTGCCCGCCACCGCCGCCGCGCTCGTGCCGCATCGGTGCCTCGCCCTCGCTCTCGCGGCGTTCGCCCACGCGGATCTCGGGGGCGATGACGGTCTCGTAACGGTCGATCTCGGCCGGATCGATCTCGCCGTCATGGTTCGCATCGAGCACCGCGAAGAAGCGCAGCGCATCCGCCGCGAACTCGGCGCGCGTGATGTGGCCGTCATGATCGGCATCCGCGCCGTCGAACCAGATCCGCTCCGGGCCATGCGCCGCGCGGAACGGCTCGCCCATCGGGCTGATGAACAGCGGCTCGCGCGCCGCGGCCGGCGCGGCGCCCAGCAGCATCGCCGCCGCCGCCATCGCCCGTCTCACGCCCCGCCGCCGATCGCGCGCGCGGTATCCACCGCAAGCCGCAGCCGGTTGGTGCGGATCTGCAGCAACGCGCGCTCCGCATCCAGTGCGGCGGTCTGCGCGGTCACCACGTCGAGATAATCCGACGCGCCGTCGCGGTAGCGGATCAGCGCGAGATCGCGCGTGCGCTCGGCGGCGCGGGTGGCGGCCTGTTGCTCGCCCTCCTGCTCGGTCGCGGCGCGGGTGCGCGCCAGATCGTCCTCCACCTCGCGGAAGGCGGTCAGCACGGTGCTGCGGTAATTGGCCGCGGCCTCGTCATATTGCCCGCGGCTGATCCTGACGCGTGACCGCCGAGCGCCGCCGTCGAAGATCGACAGCGCCGCGGTCAGCGGGCCTAGCGCCCAGAAGCCGGTGGAGGCGCCGATCACCGCGGAGCCGGCCGTCTCGAACCCGCCGCCTACGCCGAGCGTGAGCGCGGGATAGAGGGCCGCGCGCGCCACGCCGATCCGCGCATTGGCGGCGGCGATCCGCCGCTCCGCCGCGGCGATGTCGGGCCGGCGCTCCAGCAGCGTCGACGGGATGCCCACCGGAATGGCGGGCGGCGGCGCCTGCCCATCGACGACGGGAATGGCGAAGCTCGAGGGGCTTTGCCCGATCAGCACCGCGATCGCATGTTCGAACGCCGCCCGGTCGCCCGACACGGCCGACAACTCCGCCCGCGCGCTCTGCAACAGGCTGGCGGAGCGGCTGACGTCGATCCCGGAAGCGATGCCGCCCGCATGGCGCGTGTCGGTCAGGTCGGACGCGCGCTGGAACGCGGCGACCGTCTGGCGCAGCAGCACGATCCGCGCATCGAGCCCGCGCATCTGGAAATAATCGTCCGCGAGGCTCGCCTGTAGCCCCAGCCGCACGCCGGCGACATCGGCCGCGCTCGCCTGCGCATCGGCGGTACTGGCGCGCACCGAATTGCGGACGCGGCCGAACAGATCGAGTTCGTAGCTGAGCGACGGGCCGACGCGGATATCGTTATAGGTCTGCGCGCCGGTGGCGCCGAGCGGCCGTTCGGCGGAAACGCGTGCGCGCTCCGCGGCGACGGCCAGATCGACGCTCGGCACCCGCGCCGCGCGCGCTACGCCCAGCGCGCCGCGCGCCTCGTCATAGCGCGCCACCGCCGCGGCGAGCGAGGGATTGTCGCGCTCGATCCGGTCTTCCAGCCCGCTCAGCACCGGATCGCCAAACGCCTCCCACCAGCGGCCCGGTGGCACGATCGTGGCGGCCGCGGACTGCCATGGACCGCCTTCCTTGTACGCGGGTGCGGCTTGGCTCGGCGGCACGTCATAGGCCGGCGCGAGCGAGCACCCCGCAAGCAAGGCGGAAATCGCGAGCCCCAGCCCGGCCCTAGCGCGCACGCTTCGCCCCGCCCGCCGCGATCCGCACCGCATCGCCGGTCTGAAGCGAATCGGGCGGATTGTCGATCACCCGGTCCGCCGCGGTCAGCCCGGCGCTGATCTCGACGCTGTCGCCATCGTCGCGGCCGATCGTGATCGTCTTGAGCAGCGCGCGGCCGTTCGGCCCCACCACCGCGACCTGCGTGCCCTTGGCGCCGATCACCAGCGCGCTGGACGGCAGGCGCACGCCCGATCCGCCGCCGGCGCCGACCGGGAACTTCACCTGCGCATAGGCGCCGGGCTTCAAGGCGCGATCGCCGTTCGCGGCCTGCAATTCCACCAACACCGTGCCCGATGCCGGATCGACCGCGCCGGCGGTGCGGGTCAGCGTCACGTCGAAGTCGCGGCCCGGATATTCGGGCACCGTCAGCACCGCATGAATCCCGGGATGAACGTCGCCCGAATAGGCCTGTGGCACGCGGACATAGACGCGCACCCGGCTGAAATCGGCGACCGTGAAGAGCGGCGCCGCGGCCGCATTGCCCGCGGTAACCAGCGCGCCGATCTGCGCCGAACGGCTGGTGACGGTGCCGTCGAACGGCGCGTCGATCCGGGTGAAGCCCTGAAGCGCACCGAGCCGGCGGACGTTCGCCTGCGCGGCGCTGGCGATCGCGGATTTCGCCGCAAGATCGCCGATCTTCTCGTCCGTCTCCTGCTTCGACACCGCGTCCTTCGCCAGCAGATCCTTCCAGCGCGTGGCGGTCGAGGCAGCGAGGCTGCGGTTGGCGGCGGCGGTGGCCAGATCGGCGCGCGCGGCGAGCACCTGCTGATCGACCTCGGGCGCATCGAGGATCGCGAGCGTCTGACCGCTGCGGACGTGATCGCCGATATCCACCAGCCAGCGCCGGACATAGCCGGTGGTCCGCGCGAAGATCGCTGCGCTGTTGAACGCCTGGACGTTGCCCGGCAACGTCAGCGCATCGGCGCTGCCTTCCGCGGCGGGGTGGATGACGCTGACCACGGGCGTGTCCTGCGCGCTCGTCCAGGTCGCGAGCTGGCGGTCGGACCGGCTGCGGCTGACGATGCCCCAGGCGACGAGCGCCAGCGCGACGATGGCGGCAACGATGCCGACGGTCTTGAGGGAGCCGCGGCGGGGCTCAGACATGGACGGGCTCCAGATTCGGTTCGGCGAGCCGGGTGCGGTCGCGGCGACGGTGGACGAGGCTGAAGATCACCGGCACGAACATCAGCGTGGCGATGGTCGCGACGATCAGCCCGCCGATCACGGCACGGCCGAGCGGCGCGTTCTGCTCGCCGCCTTCGCCGAGCCCCAGCGCCATCGGCAGCATGCCGATGATCATCGCGAGCGCGGTCATCAGCACGGGGCGGAAACGCGTCATCCCCGCCTCCATCGCCGCTTGGGTCGCGTTCCCCAGTTCGGCGAGCCGCTCGCGCGCGAAGCTGACGACGAGGATCGAGTTGGCGGTCGCGACGCCCATGCACATGATCGCGCCGGTGAGCGCGGGGACGGACAGCGTCGTGCCGGTCAGGAACAGCATCCACACGATGCCGGCGACCGCACCCGGCAGCGCGGTGATGATGACGAACGGATCGAGCCAGTTCTGGAAGTTCACCACGATCAGCAGATAGATCAGCACGATCGCCGCGATCAGGCCGAAGAACAGCCCCGAGAAGGCGGTCGTCATCGTCGCATATTGGCCGCGCAGCGTCACCGTCACGCCCTTGGGCGCCTGCGCCTTCATGCTGTCGATCGCATGCTGGATGTCGCCCGCCACGGCGCCCAGATCCCGCCCGTTGGGCGTCGCGAAGATATCGACCTCGGGCGCGATGTTATAGTGCGAGACGACCGCGTCCGACGTGGCACGCGTGATCCCGCCGATGCCGCCCAGCACCTGCGCGGGCCCGGGGCCCGTGCCGGTGATGGGAATGTTCGACAGGTCGCTGATCGAGCCTTCGCGATATTCTGGCGTCTGCGCGACGACCGAATAGGACACGCCGTTCTGCGGGTTGAGATAATAGACCGGTGCGGTCTGGCCGGTGCCGGCCAGCGACGAGGCGACGCTCGACGTCACGTCGCGCTCGGTCAGGCCCAATTGGCTCATCCGGCTGCGATCGACCGCGACGCGCAGTTCGGGATAGCGCGCCGATTGCTGGATGCGCGCATCGGCCACGCCGGGGATCGCCGCCATGCGGCGCATGATGGCCCGCGCATAGGCATAATTGGCCGCCTGATCCTTGCCCGACACCTGGACGTCGATCGGCGCCGGCGCACCGAAGTTCAGGATTTGGCTGGTGATGTCGGCGGGCAGGAACGAAAAGGTGCTGCCCGGGAACGCACCCGGCAACGTCTCGCGCATTCGGCGGACATAATCCGCGGTGGGCGCATGCCCCTCGGCGAGCTGGATCAGGATGTCGCCGTCCTGCGGGCCGATCGTGCCGGAGTTGTTGTAGGCGGTGTTGAGCGAGCTGACCGGCAGCCCGATATTGTCGACCAGCGAGACGAGTTCGTTCGCCGGAATGATCTGGCGCACGCGTTGCGCGATCCGGTCGAACTCGGCCGACGTACCCTCGATCCGCGACCCGATCGGCGCGCGGACGTGCATCGTGATCTGCCCCGCATCGACCGCCGGGAAGAAATTCCGCCCGAGGAACGGCACCAGCAGGAACGACAGCAGCACCACGGCGAGGAAGCCGAAGACGAACGGCTTGCCCGTGCCCAGCGCGCGTTCGAGCAGGCCCCCATAGCCGCGACGCAGCCGTTCGAAGCGATCCTCGAACCCGCGCTGGAACCGCACCAGCGGGTTGCGGGACCCCGGCGTACCCGCCGCGTGCTGGTCGTGATCGCTGCCGTCGCCATGCGGGCGCAGCAGGTACATCGCCATCGTGGGCACCAGCGTGCGCGACAGGACGAAGCTGGCGATCATGGCGAAGACGACGGCGAGGGCCAGCGGCACGAACAGGAACCCCGCGACGCCGGGCAGGAAGAACATCGGCACGAACACGATGCAGATGCACAGCAGCGAGACGAAGGCCGGCGTCACGATCTGCGCCGCGCCGTCGAGGATCGCCTCCGTCACGCCTTTGCCCTGCTCGAGATGCCAGTTGATGTTCTCGATCGTGACGGTCGCATCGTCGACGAGAATGCCGACCGCGAGGCTGAGGCCGCCCAGCGTCATGATGTTGAGCGTCTGCCCGGTGGCGGACAGCGCGATGATCGCCGCCAGAATGGCGAGCGGAATCGAGATCGCGATGATGACGGTGGAGCGCCACGATCCCAGGAACAGCAGGATCATCAGGCTGGTCAGCGCCGCGGCGATCGCGCCTTCCTTCACCACGCCCGAAACGGCAGCCTTCACGAAGAGCGACTGATCGCCGATCGGCACGATCTTGAGCGTGGAGGGCAGCGTCTCCTGGATCTTGGGCAGCGCGTCCTTGATCCCCTGGACGATCGCCAGCGTCGAGGTCGAGCCGTTCTTCAGGATCGTCATCAGCACCGAACGCGATCCGTCGACATGGACGACGTTGGTCTGCGGCGCGGATCCGTCGCGCACATGCGCTACGTCGCGCATATAGATCGTCGCGCCGTTCACCACCTTTACCGGCAGGTCGTTCAACTCGTCGATCGAATTGGGCGCGTTGTTGAGACGGACATTATACTGGAGACCGCCGATCTTGGCGAAGCCGGCGGGGTTGATCTGGTTCTGCGCGGCGATCGCGTTGCCCACGTCCTGCGCGGACAGACCCTTGGATTGGAGCGCCTGCGGATCGAGGTCGATCTGCACCTGGCGCTGGCGTCCGCCCGAGGGATAGGGGATCGCGGCGCCGGGCACGGTGACGAGGCCCGGGCGGATCTGGTTCTGCGCCAGATCGAACAGCTTGCCTTCGCTCAGCCCCTTGCCCGACAAAGCGAGCTGGACGATCGGCACCGTCGCCGCGCTGTAGTTCAGGATCAGCGGCGGCGTGATGCCGGGTGGCAATTGCTTCAGGATCGTCTGTGACACGCTCGTCACCTGCGCGGTCGCGGTGCGGATGTCGGCCTTGGGCTGGAAATAGATCTTCACCACACCGATGCCGGGCATCGACTGGCTCTCGACGTGATCGATATCGTTGACCGTCGTCGTCAGCGTCCGCTCAAACGGCGTCATGATCCGGCCGGCCATGTCCGCCGGCGCCAGGCCGCTATATTGCCACGCGACCGCGATCACGGGCACGCGGATGTCGGGAAAAATATCGACGGGCGTGCGGATCGCCGCCAACACCCCGCCGATCGCGATCAGGATCGCCATGACGATGAAGGTGAGCGGCCGCGACAGCGCGACCCGAACGATGCCGATCATCGCGCGACACCCGATGCGCCGCCGGCGCAGCGCCGTACGATGGCGCAGTGCAGCGTAAGACCGGAAAGTGGTTCTGGGATTATCAAGACGAGACCTGAATCGATGAACGCTCCGTTTCTACCGCAAATGCTGCATTGCGAAAGCCAAAATCGACATCAAGGCTGCCCTATTTCATCGACCTGTCATGTTAGGGGTTCCGGCCGGCCGGAACCCCCTTTGGTTCAGCGAAAGCGGCCGGCGAGCGAGACGCCGATCACGCGCGGGTCGTTGTACACGGCGGCCAGGTAATTCTCGATCACGCCCTTCAGGTTGCGCGCGTTGGTGATGTTGCGCGCGAAGGCCGCGATCTCGTAGCGGCCATTGTCGATGCTGTAGCCAATCCGCGCGCCACCCTCGAAATTGCCGTTCGAGGAAAATTCGGCCGAACGGTAGAGGACGAACTGGGTGTAGCCCTGCAGGTTCCAGTCGGTCGCGAGGAACAGCTTGCCGTTCGCGGTCACGGGAATATCGTAACGCGCCGTCGCGTTGAAATTATAGGTGGGGGCGTTCGGCAGCGGGCTGTTGTTGATCTGCGCGAAGGTGTTCGCGCCCACCTTGATCGTGGGCTGGAGCACGGTGCACACCACTTGCCCGTTGAGCGCACACACCTGTGCATAGACGTTCTTGTCGCGGATTTCCGTGCTGAGCGCGCTATAGCCGAGCGTCAGCGTCAGGTTGCGCATCAGGCGCAGTTCGGCATCGCCTTCCACGCCATAGCCGTTGGCGTGATCGGCGTTGAACAGCACGCCGTTGCCGTTCACGTCATTGCCGTTCAACTGGATGTTGCGCACCGTATAGGCGAAGGCGGTGGCGTTGAGGCGCAGCTTGCCATCGAACATCACGCTCTTGAAACCGCCTTCGAACGAGGTGTTCGTTTCCGAATTCGCCGTCGTGAAATCGGAATTGAACACCGCCGAGCGGCCCTGGATGGTGGGGCCGCGGAACCCGCGCGCGGCGCGTAGATACAGGCTGAGATCCGGCGTTGCCTGATAGAGCAGGCTCGCATCCCAACTCGGCTGCGTGTCGGACAGGCGGACGTAGCGGCGCCCCGTATAGGTGGAGACGCCCGCGACCGTGTTCGCCGTCTGGAGCAGCGCGGTGCGCTTGGTATCCTTGGTCTCGCGGCCGCCGACCGTCAGCGTGAGATCGGGCAGGATCTTGTAGCTGGCTTGGCCGAAGAACGCCCAGGAGGTGTTCACGTCGCGCAGCAGCACATAGTTGTTAGGATTGCGCGCCGCGGTCGTCAGGAAATAGGCGCGCTGGTCGAATTCGGTCAGATCGACGTTGCTGAAATAGATGCCGCCGACCTGCCAGGTGAAGGGCCGATCGGACGCGCTCGCCAGCCGCAGTTCTTCGGTCCACTGGTCGAGATAGCGGATCTGGCCCTGGCTCTGGCCATAGCCGTTCGCCACGCCGTTGACCGGGAAGTTGGCCGCCGCGCCGCCATCGGTGTCGCCGCGGCTATAGCCGTGCGTCGTTTCATAGGCGGTGATCGAGGTGAGCGTCGGCCCGCCGAAATCATAGGCGACTTTCACCGAGCCGCCATAGGTGTGATAGGCCTGAGGATTGTCGTCACCTTCGTCGAACGCGACCTGGGTGCGCGAGGCACTGGACTGGTTGCTGCCCTTGGTCAGCGCGCCGCGCAGGAACAGCGTCGAGGTGCCGTTATAGTCGCGCGCATGGCCCGAGCCGAGGATCGACAGGCTGTCGGTGGGCGTCAGCAGCAATTGCAGACGGATATCGCGGTCGTTGAAGCCGCCCATCGCGTCCTTGCGCGGCACCGGGGTGCTGTCCGCACTCGGGCCCGAATAGACGTTGTCGACGTAATTGTCGCGGTGCTGGTAGAGGCCGGACAGGCGGAACGCGATCTTGTCCGCCACGATCGGGCCGCCGATGCCGCCGTCGAACGTCACCGTGTTGAAGCTGCCATAGGAGGCCGAGGCGCGGCCCTCGAAATCCTGCGTCGGGCGCAGCGTGTCGAACTTGATGATGCCCGCGGTGGTGTTGCGGCCGAACAGCGATCCCTGTGGCCCGCGCAGCACCTCGACCTGGCTCACGTCGAACACCGGATTGGATTTCAGCACGACATGTTCGAGGACGACATCGTCCTGGATGATCGTCACCGGCTGCGAGGCGCCGAGATAGAAATCGATATTGCCGAGCCCGCGAATGTAGAAGCGCGGAAAGATGCGGCCGGTCGTCGTCTCGGCGTAAAGGCTCGGCACGCGGCCCGACAGCGACAGCAGCGTGTCGTCGCCGCTGGCCTGGAACGCGCGCAGGTCCGCCCCGCTCACCACGCCCACCGACACCGGCACGCGCTGCAGATTTTCGGAACGCCGTTCTGCGGTGACCACCACGTCGGCGACGCCGTCGGCCGGCTGGTCGCCCTGCCCGCTGGCCGCCATGGGCGCACCGGCCGGCGCATCCTGCGCATAGGCGGGTGCGATCCCCACCAGTGCCCCTGCGGCCACGCCACACCACAGCATCGTTCCGAACGCACGCATGTCTCTGTCCCCTTATGTCCGCCGATCCCCGGATCGGCGGTGCCCGGTCGATCCCTGATCGTCCCGCGCCTGCCCTCGGGCGGCCTCTAGAGCGACGGCGTGGCGGTTTTGTGACAAGGTCGTTACCATCGTCCGTCGCCCACCCGCCGCAATCCCGCACTGGCGCAGGGCGGGGCGTCGCTCCATGGTGGCACCGCGGCGGCGCTTGCGTCGTTGCAGTCGCCATCGTTTCCGAAAGCCCGCGTTGACCACTCCGCAGATCCTTGCCTTCGCCCTCGTCGCCGGGACGGTCGCGACCTTCGCCTGGGGCCGGTTTCGCTATGACCTGGTGTCGCTCGTGGCGCTGGTGATCGGCATGGCGATCGGGATCGTGCCCGTGAAGGCGGCGTTTTCAGGCTTCACCAGTGACGTGGTCGTCATCATCGCCTCCGCGCTCGTCATCAGCGCGGCGGTCGCACGATCGGGGGTGGTGGAAACGGCGATCCGCCCGCTGCTCGCGCATCTGACCTCGCTGGCGATGCAAGTGCCCGCGCTCGCCGGGGCGACGGCGCTGCTGTCGGTGGTGACCAAGAATGTCGGCGCGCTCGCCATCCTGATGCCGACCGCGATCAAGCTCGGACGGACGGAGGGCAGCTCGGTTTCCGCCCTGCTGATGCCGATGGCGTTCATGTCGCTGCTCGGCGGCCTCGTCACGCTCGTCGGCACGTCGACCAACATCATCGTCAGCCAGGTGCGCGAGGAAACGCTGGGCAAGCCGTTCGCGATGTTCGATTTCGCACCGGTGGGGCTCGCGCTGACGCTGCTCGGCTTCGTCGTCGTGTCGATCGGCTGGCGGGTGCTGCCGCGCGACCGGCCGTCCGCGGCGGGCATCGCGGATCTGGCGGGGGACGCCGCCTATGCGACGGAGGCGACCGTGCCCGACGCGCTCGACCCGGCTTTCGCGACCATCGCCGATCTGGACTTCGGGCGCGACGGGGTGACGCTCGCCGCGATCGTGCGGGCCGGCGGCGTGCGGGTGGCGGCCGCCGCCGACGCGGCGTTGATGCCGGGCGACATATTGGTGCTGGAGGGCGAGGACGCGGGGCTGGCGCGCATGTTCGCACGCCTGCCGCTGCGCCCCGCGCGCGACGACCGCGACGTGGCGGAGGAGCCGAGCGAAGAGGTCCGCTCGATCGAGGTGACGATCCAGCCCGGATCCGAGCTAATCGGCCAGTCCGCCGCCCGCACGCGGATGCAGGATCGCTACGGCGTCAAGCTGCTTGCCGTGGGGCGGAGCGACGAACGCATCACGCAGCGACTACGCGAAGTGACGCTGAAGGCGGGCGACGTGCTGCTGATCCAGGGTGGCGAAAAGGCGTTTCCCGAATTCATGCGCACGCTGTCGCTGCTGCCGCTCGCCGAACGCGTCGTGAAGCTGGGCGATCGGCGGCAGCGGCTTGGCCCGATCGCCATCCTGGCGGCGGCGATCCTGCTGATCGGCACGGGCACGATTCCCGTCGTGGCGGGGTTCTTCGGCGCGGCGGTGATGATCGTGGCGATCGGCGCGCTGCCGATGCGCGAGGCCTATGGCGCGCTGGAGCCCGAAGTGCTCGTCCTGATCGGCGCGCTGACGCCGCTGAGCGAAGCAGTGCAGCATACCGGTGGCACCGCGCTGATCGCCGCAGGGCTCGCGCATCTGCTGACGGGGATCGCGCCGCTGCTGGTGCTGGGCACGCTGATGGTCACCGCCATGGCCTGTTCGCCGTTCCTTCACAACGCGCCGACCGTGCTGGTGCTGGGGCCGATCGCGGTCTCGGTCGCGCAGCGGCTCCACCTCAATCCCGATCCGTTCCTGATGGCGGTGGCGACGGGGGCTGGCTGCGATTTCCTCACCCCCGTCGGCCATCAGTGCAACACGCTCGTGATGGGCCCGGGCGGCTACCGGTTCGGCGATTACTGGAAGCTCGGGCTGCCCTTGTCGATCATGGTTATCCTGGTCGGCGTTCCGCTGATCGCCTGGGTCTGGCCGCTCACATGACCCGCCGGATGCCCGCCCCGCTGCGCACGCTGCTCCGCCAGGCCACCGCGTTCCGCCGCAGGCTGCGCCGCAGCGAGGCGACGTTCATCATCCTCGCGGTGGTGGTGGGATCGGTCACGGGCGGACTGTCGGTCGCGCTCGGCACGGCGGCGCACGCGCTGCAGGCGCTGCTGTTCGGGTTGCCGGGCGAGATGCGGCTGAGCGCGATGCCGCATCTGCCCTGGTCGCGGCTGCTGGCGCTGCCCGCCGGCGGCGCGGTGCTCGGTCTGCTGCAATATGCGCTGGAACGCTGGCGTCGCCGCACCCCGGTCGACGTGGTGGAAGCCAATGCGCTGCACGGCGGCGCGGTGCCGTGGCGCGACAGCCTGAGCGTCACCGCGCAGACCTTCGCATCCAACGGCTTCGGCGCGTCGGTGGGGCTGGAGGCCGCCTATGCGCAGGTCGGCGGCGGCCTCGCCTCGGTGATCGGGCGGCGGCTGAGCATCCGCCGGTCCGATCTGCGCATCCTGGTGGGCGCAGGCGCGGGCGCCGCCATCGGCGCGGCGTTCGGCGCACCGCTCACCGGCGCCTTCTATGCGTTCGAGATCGTGATCGGCGCCTATACCCCGGCGGCGATCGCGCCCGTCGCGGCCGCCGCGATCGCCGGCGTGGCGACCGCGCGCAGTCTGGGCGGGGTGCCCTATCTCATCACCGTGTCGAGCGTGGGCGTCACCCGCAACATGGATTATCTGGCGTTCGTCGGCATCGGCCTCGCCTGCGCGTTCGTGGGAATCGCGCTGATGCGCTCGGTCAGCCTGGTGGAGGCGGGCGTGCGGCGGATCGGGCTGCCCGCCGCGGCCCGACCTTTCCTGGGCGGGCTGCTGCTGATGCCGATCGCCTTCCTCTCGCCCGAGGCGCTGTCGGCGGGCCATGGCGCCTTGCACCTGACGCTGGCGGGCGATGCGCCGATCCTGATCCTGTGCGGCGTGCTCGCCCTCAAATGGCTCGCCTCCTCGGTGTCGCTCGGCTTCGGGTTTCGCGGCGGGCTATTCTTCGCCTCGCTGTTTCTCGGCGTCCTGGTCGGCCGGATCTATGCGGGCGCGACCGAAATCCTGCTGCCCGGCGCGCCGCATCTGTGGACGCAGGACGCGGCCTTGGTGGGCATGGCGGCGCTGGCGGTCGCGGTGATCGGCGGACCGATGACGATGACGTTCCTGGTGCTGGAGGCGACGCGCGACTTCCAGCTCGCCGCGATCGTCCTCACCGCATCCCTGGTGGCGAGCGCGGTGGTGCGCGAACTCTTCGGTTACAGCTTCTCCACCTGGCGGTTGCATCTGCGCGGCGAGGTGATCCGGTCGGCGCGCGACATCGGCTGGGTGCGCCAGTTGACCGCGCGGTCGATGATGCGCGCGGCCCCGGTGACCGCGCCTGCCGCCATCACCATCGCCGCGCTGCGCCGCCGCGTGCCGCTCGGCTCGACCGGCCGGATCATCCTGCTCGACGCGGAGGATCGTTATGCCGGCATCGTCGCCACCACCGATGCGTTCGCCGACGGCGTCGACTGCGACGCGGCCGCCGCCACGCTCGCGCGGCGGCCCGACGAGACGATCGATCCCGCCCGCAACATCACCGAGGTCATGCAGGTGTTCGACCGGCTGGGCGTGGACGATCTGGCGGTGGTGGCGGCCGATGGCGCGCTGCTCGGCACGCTCACCGAGGCGCATGTGCGCAAGCGCTATGCCAACGAACTCGAACGCAGCCAGCGCGAACTGTTTGGCGAGGCCTGAAAAAATTTGGCGGATGCGCGACGGAAATCGCGGATCGCTGCGTTCTACCCTGTACGGCGCCAAACGAAGCGCCCGAGCAAGACAGGAGTATGTCCCATGAAGCGTATGATCGGATTGATCCTCGCGGCCGGCGTCGCCGTCGCAGCGGCCGGAACCGCGGACTCCCGCGAGGGCTGCGGCCCCGGCTTCCACCGCGGGCCCTATAATGGCTGCCGCCCCAATCGGGGGCCTGGCTTCGGTGGCCCGGTGGTCGTCGGCAACTACTATCATGGCCGCGGTTATTGGGATGGCCGCCGCTATTGGCAGCATCGCGACCGTTGGCATGGCGGCTGGCGCTATCGCTGAACCCCTTGTCGGGGGAGCCTGCCCCGGCTCCCCCGATCCGACGGGCCTTGCGGTTCGATGACGGGGAGCAGATCGTGGTGGTTCGACGGCCAGGAACGCTGAGGGTTGCACGACCACGATCCCGATTTCGAGCTGATCGCGCGCGTCGGCCGGGGCGACGGATCGGCGACGCGCATGCTGGTCGTGGCGAAATTGCCGCGCATCCTGGCGCTTGCGACGCGCGTGCTGCGCGACCGCGCCGAGGCCGAGGATGTCGCGCAAGATGCGTTCGTCCGTTCATGGCGGCAGGCGAAGACGTGGCGACGCGGCGATGCGCGGTTCGATACCTGGCTTCACACCGTGGTGCTCAACCTGTGCCGCGATCGGCTCCGTCGGCGCCGGGATGCGACCGGCGAGACGATGCCCGACCGGGCGGACCCATCGCCGGATGCCGAAGCCGGCCTGATCGCGGCAGAGCGCGGCCATGCCGTGGCGGAGGCGATCGCCGCCTTGCCCGAACGGCAGCGCGAGGCCATCCTGCTGGTCCATTATCAGGATCTTTCGGGTGTGCGGGCCGCCGCCGCGCTGGACGTGAGCGTGGAGGCGCTGGAATCGTTGCTGGCGCGTGGCCGACGCCGCTTGCGCGACCATCTCGCCCCTGCGCAGGAACGCGACGTGCATGACTGAACCGCTGTCCCTCGAACGCTTTCGCGCGCTCGCCGACGCCTATGGCGGCGTGATCGCGCGCTGGCCCGAGCGCGAACGCGACGCCGCGCTGCGATTTTCGGCGCATCCCGAAGCCGTCGCGATCCTGCGTGAAGCCGCGACACTCGATGCCACGCTCGACCGGTGGCGCGTGCCCGCGCCCAATGCGGCGTTGCGCGACCGGATCGTGCGCAGCGCGATGCTTCCGGGCGCGATCACGGCGCGCGCGCGGCTATGGTGGTCGGGTATCGGTGTCGCGGCGGCGCTGGCGGGCGCCGGAGCGGGTATCGCCACCGTGGCCGTGGCGGCGCCGATCGACATCGCCACTGATGGCAGTACGTCGTTCGGCGACGTCGCGGCGCAGGACGGCTGAGGATGGGCAGGATCCGCACCGCGCTGGCATTGTCCGTCCTCCTCAACCTGTTCTTGGCGGCGGCGTTGATCGCGGGCGTCGTGTCGCTGCGCCGAGGGGGCGGCACGATCGCCGCGGGCGCCTTGCGCATCGCGGGAGTCGAATTGCCCCCGGCCGAACGCCAGTCGTTCCGCAAGGCGCTGCGCGACACGCGGCGGGCGATGCGCCCGACCATCCTCGACGGGCGCGACGCCCGCGCCGAAGCGGCAACGCTGTTGCGTGCGCCCACCCTCGACCCGAACGCCGTCGCCGGCGCGCTCGATCGCGCCCGGACGTCGGACATGGCGGTGCGCGCCGCGGTCGAACGGCGCGCCATCGCCTATGCCGCAACGCTGTCCCCCGCCAATCGCGCGAAGCTGGCCGATGCGATGGATCGCCGGGCCGAACGGGCCCGCCCGATCGGGCGATAACGGCGTCGGCCCGAGGCCGAAGCATAGCATCGTCGGGCATCGCCCCGCCTCGATCGTGCGACGGCCGCGGCAAAGCGCTATTCCCCGGCCGCCCTGTCCTGCCTAGACCATGGCGATGCTCGAACGCCCCGCCCGCCCCGTCACCCACCGGCCGACCATCCGCGATGTTTCGCGGCTGGCCGGCGTGTCGTTCAAGACGGTGTCGCGAGTCATCAACGATCAACCCTATGTCAGCGCCGAGAAGCGCGAGCGGGTGAAGGCCGTGATGGCCGAGATCGGATTTCAGCCGAGCCAGGCCGCGCGCGCGCTGGCCGGACGTCGATCTCACCAGATCGCGCTGATCTGCGACAATCCCAACCCCTGGTACGTGTATGAGGTGCAGGCCGGCGTGCGCGAACGGTGCGGACGCGACAAGGTGCGGATGATCGCGCAGCCCTATGATCGATCGTCGCCCGCCCTGCTGGGCGACATCGTCGCGCTGATCGACCAGGCGCACCCCGACGGCCTCGTGCTGGCGCCGCCGGCTTGCGACGATCGCCAGGTGATCGAGGAACTGGAGCGACGCGCCATCCCCTTCGTCCGCCTGCAGCCCGGCGCGCGGATCGATCACGTTCCGGCGACGTCGATCGACAACGAACAGGCGGCGTTCGACATGACGGCGTACCTGATCGGGCTGGGTCATGCCCGGATCGGGTTCGTGACGGGCGAGCGAAGCTACGCCGCGTCGAGCCAGCGCCTGGCGGGTTATCTGCGGGCGTTGGCGGAGGCCGGCATCGCCGTCGATCTCGACTATATCCGCCAGGGCGAATTCGATTTCGCGTCCGGAAAGGCGGCGGCGGATGCGCTGCTGGACCTGCCCGCCCCGCCCAGCGCGATCTTCGCGGCCAGCGACGACATGGCGGCCGGCGTGCTCGTCGCCGCGCATCGCCGCGGGATCGCGGTGCCAGCGATGCTGTCGGTCGCGGGGTTCGACGACGCCCCCCTGGCCGAAATCGTCTGGCCACCGCTGACGACGATCCGCCAACCCGTCCGGCATCTCGCGGCGGCCGCTGCCGATCTGTTGCTCACCCCCGGCGGCGCCCGGGAACGGCGCCTCGATTACGAACTGGTCGTCCGGGAGTCGACCGCTGCGCCGCCTGCGGCTTGACCGGCCGGTCGGTTAGATGACACCGTTGTCGATATAAAGGAGAGACCGGGATGGAAGAGCGCGTCGATGCCAGGCGGTGGGCGATCGTCGCCCTCGCATTCGCGGCGATCATGCTGAACTACGTCGACCGGCAGGTCATCGCGCTGCTCAAACCGATGCTGCAGGCCGATTTCGCCTGGAGCGACCGCGATTACAGCCACATGGCGTCCGCCTTCCAATTCTGCGCCGCGGTGTCGTTTCTCGGCACAGGCTGGTTCATCGACCGGATCGGCCTGCGCAAGGGGTTCGCGATCGGCGTCGCGACGTGGAGCCTGGCGGGCATGGCGCATGCGCTGGTCGGCAGCGTCGCGGGGTTCGTCGGGGTGCGTGCGCTGCTGGGGGCCGCGGAGTCGATCGGCACCCCGGCGCAGGTGAAGACCGCCGGCATCTATTTCCCGCCCGAACGGCGATCGTTGATGCTGGGCATCGGCAACATGGCCTCCAATTTCGGCGCGGTCGTCGCGCCGCTGTCGATCCCGCCGCTGGCGCTTTGGCTCGGCTGGCGCGCCGCGTTTCTGCTCACCGGCGGCCTCGGGCTGGTCTGGGTCGTGATCTGGTTGATCGTCACGTCGCGGGCCGGGCCGACCACCACACCCGCCGACGACGCGCCCGCCGACCGGGTGCCCTGGGGCGCGATGCTGCGGGATCGGCGGCAATGGGCCATCATCGCCGCCAAGGCGCTCAGCGACCAATGCTGGTGGTTCCTGCTGTTCTTCATGCCCGATCTGTTCCACCGCCTGTTCAACCTGTCGCAAGGCGCGCTGGGGCTGCCGATCGCCTTCATCTATCTGCTTGCCGCGCTGGGATCGCTCAGCGGCGGATTGCTGCCGACATGGCTGCTGGCGCGCGGGATCGGCATGGATCGCGCGCGCAAGGGATCGATGCTCGTCTATGCCGTGCTGATCCTGCCGGTGCCGCTGGTGCTGCTGACGGACAATGCCTGGGTCGCCGCGTCGCTGCTCGGCCTGGCCCTGTTCGCGCATCAGGGATTCTCGACCAACGTGTTCGGCATGACGGCGGATATCTTCCCGTCGCGGATGATCGGCACCGCCATCGGGATCGGCGCCTTTGCCGGCAATCTGACAGGCATGGCGATGCTCGAGGCCGCCGGTTTCTCGCTCGACAACGGCTATGGCTATGCGCCGCTGCTGATCCTGTGCGGCGGTTCGTATCTGGTCGGCCTCGCGCTGGTCCAATTGCTGGTGCCGCACTTGACGCTGGCCGAACCCGGCGCCGCGCGCGTCATGCCGGTGAGCCACTGACAGCGAAACGGCCCCGGGATCGCCCGGGGCCGCCTCGATCCCTCGGGGGCAGGAACGATCAGAAGTTCACGCGCCCGGTCACCCCGTAATAGCGGTCCGCGTCGCGCGGGATCTGGTAACGGTACGAGCCCGATGGGCCGCCGTTCTGGATCGCCGCCGCGAAGCTCTGGTCGAGCAGGTTGCGGACCTGGAAGGTCAGGCGAACGCGATCCTTCGCATCGCCGATTCCGGCCGACAGATTGACAAGGCCATAGGAGTGGATCGTGCCGAGCTGGCGCTGCACCGGGTCGGGCGAAAACAGCGCGAGTTGCTTGGACTGGTAATTGCCCTGAGCCCCCAGGAACAGGTCGATCGCCCGACCCGTGCGCCAACGGTAATCGGCGCCGAGCGAACCCTTCACCTTGGGTGCGAACGGCAGCGACGTACCGGCAGGGATCACCGCCGTCGCCGCCGCACCGGGCGCCTGGAGGAACTGGTCGACATGCGCATCGGTGTAGGCGATGCCGCCCGAGAGCGACAGATCGGCGACCGGGCGGAACACGATGTCCGCTTCGCCGCCCCGCGTCGAGACCTTGCCGGCGTTGGTGAAGCGCGTGACGACGACACCGGCGACCAGATCGGGGTTGTTCGCCTGGAAATTATCGTACTTGGCATAAAAGGCATCGATGTTGAGCACCAGCTTGCCGCCGAACAGCGTGTTCTTCAGCCCCACCTCGTAACTGTTGGAGGTTTCCGGCGCGATCACGTTCGTGCCGGTCGCCGTCAGGTTGAAGAAGACGTTGAACGCCGGCCCCTTATAGCCGCGCGTATAGCCGCCATAGGCCGTCACATTGTGAGTCACGTCGAACTGCAGCGCCGCCTTGCCCGACAGGTTGGTGTTCGTCGTCTTGTTGGTGAACGCACTCGCCGGCGTGCCGGTGCCGGTCGCCGTTATGGGGAAGCTCGGCTGGATGCCGGGACCCGCCAGCGCCGTCGTGCGGGTGAGAAACACATTCAGTTGATCCGCCGTCCAGCGCATCCCGCCGATGAAGCGGAACCGATCGGTGAAATTGGCGGTGGCCTGGCCGAAGGCGGCGATGTTCTTGAACACCGAGCCGTAATCGGACTGGCCGAAGGGCGTGGTCGTCGCCGGCGCACCGGCCGTGCCGCAGGGGATCAGAACCGTCGGCGTGGCGGCGCCGTTGCAGGCGATGTCGGCGCGCGAATAGATCCGCTCCGATTCCGCCCGCGAATAATAGAGCCCGACGACATAGGAGAGGAACTGGTGCGCCGGCGACGTGAGGCGCAGTTCCTGGCTGAACGTGTTGCCGGTCTGCGGCCCGACGTCATGAAGCTGGTTGAAGCCGACATACGCCTGCGGCAGGAAATCGCCGTCGCGGATCTCGGTGTTCCGGTAATCGCGATAGGCGGTGATGCTGGTCACCGTCTGCGTGCCCAGTTCGGTGTCGAGCTGGAGCGAGACGCCATAGCCCTCCTCCTTCGTGCGGGTGACCAGATTCTGGTTCACCGCGCGCGTGCGGTCGCCGAGCGGCGTCGGCAGCACCGCGAACGCCGGGCTGGTGATCGCCGCGCCGGCCGCGTTCAGCGCGCCCGTGCCGATCACCTCGGCGCAGCAATTGTCGTCGTCGCGGTGATAGTCGCCGATCAGCGCCACCGTCGTGCGGTCGCTCGGCATCCATTTCACCTGCGCGCGGGCACCGTAATGCTCGTAACCGTTCACGCGGTCGCCGGTCGCGACGTTGCGGATGTTGCCGTCGTACCGGCCGTAGAAGCCGGTGAAGCGCGTCAGCAGCGTGTCGCTCACCGGGAGATTGAGCGCGCCGCGAATGCGCGCCTCGTTGCCGTTCGTGAAATAGCCACCCTCGACATAGCCGCCCAGATCGCGCGTGGGCTGTACCGACACGATGTTGATGACGCCGGCCGAGGCGTTCTTGCCGAACAGCGTGCCCTGGGGCCCACGGAGCACCTCGAGCCGTTCGATATCGACCAGATCGCCGAACGCCTCGCCCGATCGCGCATAGACCACGCCGTCGACCACGGTCGAGACGGACGGCTCGCCGGCGATCGAAAACGTCGTCGTGCCGACGCCGCGCAGGAACAGCGACTGGTTCAGCGTCGTCCCCGATTTCTGGAAATTGAGCGCGGGCACCAGCGTGACCGCGCCCTCGAGCCCCGGCTTGCCCAGCGCCGAAAGCGCCGCGCCGCTGACGACGGACACCGCGATCGGCACCTCCTGCAACCGCTCGCTGCGCTTCTGCGCGGTCACGACGATATCGCCGGTGGGAGCGGCCTCCGGTTGGGACTCGGCCGGCTGCGCCGCGACGCCGGGGGGCGGCGGGCTCTCGGCGGCGGCTTGCGGTGCCGGACTGGAAGCGACGCCGCCGGAGACGGACGCCTGCGCGTCCTGCGCATCGGCCGGCCGAGCGGCCAGCAACGCCGGAGCGGCGACCCCCAGCAGCATCAGGATTCGCGTCGTTGCAACCTTCATCATCATTCCTCTCCTGAACGCACCACTGGTTTTCCAGCGAATCCAATGTCTTGCCATGACGCCCACACCCTTTGGCATGTCCGCATGCTGCATTGGCGATCATCACGCCGCCATTTAGCTTTTCTTTAGGCCGATTTTGCGCCATCAGACAACGGTGTCTTACATCGCTCCTCCCGATCGCACTGTTGCCCTTGGCGACACCGGCCTCACCATCAGCACCATCGCCTGGGGCATGTGGCGGTTCGGCGGCGACGACGTCGGCGAGGCGCGCATCCTCGTCGAAGCGGCGCTCGACGCCGGCGTCACGCTGCTCGACACCGCCGACATCTACGGCCCCGACAATGGCGAGTCGTTCGGTGCGGCCGAGACGCTGCTCGGGCGGGTGCTGGCCGAGGCGCCGGCCCTGCGCGACCGCATGGTGCTGGCGACGAAGGGCGGCATCAGCATGGGCGTGCCCTATGACTCGCGCGCCTCGTACCTGGCCGAGGCGATCGACGCGTCGCTGTCGCGGCTCGGCTGCGAGCGGATCGATCTCTATCAGATCCACCGTCCCGATCTCCTGACGCATCCGCAGGAGGTCGCGCGGGCGCTGGACGATGCGCGCGCCGCGGGCAAGATCGCGGCAATCGGTGTCTCCAACCACACCCCGGCGCAGACGGCGGCGCTGGCCTCGTTCCTGACGGCGCCGCTGGTCAGCCATCAGCCCGAATTCTCCGCGCTGGCCGTCACGCCGCTGTTCGACGGGCTGTTCGACCAGGCGATGGAGCGGGGGATGGCGGTGCTCGCCTGGTCCCCGCTCGGCGGCGGACGGCTCGCCGATCCGCAGGACGCGCGCGCCCAGGCGGTCGCGGCATTGCTCGACGCGAAGGCCGACGAGGCCGGCGTCGATCGCGCAGCCGCGGCCTATAGCTGGATCATGGCGCATCCGGCGCGCCCCATCCCGATCGTCGGAACCCAGAACGCATCCAGGATCGCGAAGATACCGGACGCCTATACGCCACGATGGACCCGGGCCGAATGGTATGCGGTTCTCGAGGCGAGCCTGGGCGAGAAACTGCCATGACGGCCGCGTGCGAAGTGAGCTGGTTTTCGGCGCTCTGCGACGATGACTACGAGTTCCTCGGCGTTTCCGATCCGCAGCTGAAATCGACCTGGGAGCATTGCCGCGACATCGTGCTTCAGGCTGAAACCGGCGGCTTCGACAATATCCTGCTGCCGTCGGGCTATGCGCTTGGCATCGACACCACCGCCTTCGCCGCCGCGATCGCGACCATGGTGCGCCGCATCCGGCTGCTGATGGCGGTGCGTATCGGCGAAAGCTGGCCGCCCCAGCTTGCGCGCCAGATCGCCACCATCGACCGCATCCTGGGCGGACGGCTGACCGTCAACATCATCTCGTCCGATCTCCCCGGCGAGAAACTCGCCTCCGCGCCCCGCTATGCGCGGACGCTGGAGGCGATGCAGATCCTGAAGACGCTGCTCAACGGCGGACCGCTCGATCATCAGGGCGAATTCTGGCAGCTCAAGCTCGACGCTCCCGCCGTCTCGACGGTATCCGGCAAATGCCCGCCCCTCTATTTCGGCGGCCTGTCGCCCGATGCGCGCGAGGCCGCGGCACAGGGTTGCGACGTCTATCTGATGTGGCCCGACAAGCAGGAGGCCGTCCGGGCGATCATGGACGACATGATCGCGCGCGCGGCCAGGCACGGCCGCACGCTGAAATTCGGCTATCGCGCGCATGTCGTCGTCCGCGACACCGAGGCGGAGGCGCGCGCCGCCGCGGACCGCCTGCTGTCGAAGCTGGATGCGGCCGAGGGCGAAGCCATCCGCAACAAGTCGCTCGACACCACCTCCATGGGGGTAGCCGCCCAATCGGCGCTGCGCGAGAATGCGAGCGAAAGCGGCTATGCCGAAGAGAATCTATGGACCGGGGTCGGCCGCGCCCGGTCGGGCTGCGGCGCAGCGATCGTCGGCGATCCCGATCAGGTCCTCGCCAAGCTGCGGATGTATCAGGACATGGGGATCGAAGCGTTCATCCTGTCGGGCTATCCGCATGCCGCCGAGGCCGATCTGTTCGCCCGCCACGTTCTGCCCAAGCTGCGGCACGGCCCACTGACGCTGGACTGAGGAACGGCGCCGTACCGCGCGCCGACGAAGCCGCGGCAGGCGCCAAGGGAGAGTTGTCGATGGTTGCCAGCGCTTCCTCTCCGCTCGTTGCTGGTATGAGCGGCACGACGCGGCTCCGGCTGATCGCGGTCGACGGGGGCTTCGATCTGTTCGTCGGGGACATGCCGGTGGTGAGCCACCGCCCCGCCCGCCCGGCCGTCTTCGTCGGGATCGGCCGTCCGGACATCGACATGTACCGCGGCAACTATGTCCTTTCCGACCGGCTCGATGCGCGCGTGCCGCTCGCCCACGCAGCGGTCGACGGAGACACGGTGACGCTGGCGGCGACGGCCACCGGCGCCCCGCTCCTGCGCGTCACCGTGACCGATGCCGGGCTGGCGATCGCCGCGCTCGATCCCGCGCTCAACCGCTTCTGGCTGCGCTGCGTCGCCGAGCCGGGCGAGCGGCTATGGGGCGGTGGCGAACAGCTATCCTATTTCGACATGGCCGGTCGCCGCTTCCCGCTCTGGACCTCGGAGCCGGGCGTAGGGCGCGACAAGTCCACGCTGATGACCTTCCAGTGCGATCGCGATAGCCGGTCCGGCGGCGACTATTGGAACACCAACTATCCGCAGCCGACCTATGTCTCGTCACGCCATTATGCGCTGCACCTCGATACGACCGCCTATAGCTGTTTCGACTTTCGCGACCCCGCGTTCCACGAGATCGAATCATGGGCGATCCCCGCCGGGATCGAGCTCTTCGCGGCGGAGCGCTTCGCCGGCATCGTCACCCAGCTATCCAGCCGCTTCGGCCGCCAGCCCCGCCTTCCCGGCTGGGCCTATGAAGGCGCGATCCTCGGCTTGAAGCAGGGGGCGGAAAGCTTCGCGCGCATGGAGACGATGATCGCAGCCGGCGCGGTCGTCACCGGGCTCTGGTGCGAGGACTGGGTGGGCCTGCGCGTCACCAGCTTCGGCAAGCGGCTGTTCTGGGACTGGAAGGCGAACGAGACCCGCTATCCGGGGCTGCGCGCGCACATCGCGGCGCTGGCCGAGCGGGGCATCCGCTTCCTCGGCTACGTCAATCCCTATCTCGCCATCGACGGCTCGCTCTATGCCGAAGCGGTCGCTGCCGGCTATCTGGTGCTGCGCCGCGACGCGGACGCGCCCTATATCGTGGACTTCGGCGAATTCGATTGCGGCATCGTCGATTTCACCAATCCCGCCGCAGCGGACTGGTTCGCCGACCGCGTGATCGGCCGCGAGATGCTCGATTACGGGCTGTCGGGCTGGATGGCGGATTTCGGCGAGTATCTGCCGACCGACATCCGCCTTCACGACGGCACCGACGGCATGCTGGCGCATAACGCATGGCCGACGATCTGGGCGGAGGTGAACGCCCGCGCGATCGCCGCGCGCGGGCGCACCGGCGACGCGCTGTTCTTCATGCGCGCCGGGTTCACCGGCGTGGGGCGCCACTGCCCGCTGCTGTGGGCAGGCGATCAGTGCGTCGATTTCTCGCGCCATGACGGGATCGGCACCGTCATCCGCGCGGCACTGTCGTCCGGCATGCTCGGCAACGCCTATCACCACAGCGATCTCGGCGGTTATACCAGCCTCTACGGCAACGTCCGCACGCCCGAACTGCTGATGCGCTGGAGCGAGCTCTGCGCCTTTTCGCCGGTGATGCGCAGCCATGAGGGCAATCGTCCCGACGACAATCTCCAGCTCGACGGCGATCCGGCGGTGCTCGCGCATTTCGTGGCGATGACGCGCGTCCACGCCGCGCTCGCGCCCTATGTGGGGGCGCTGTGCGATGAGGCCGCGGAAACCGGCCTGCCGCTCCAGCGCGCGCTGCTGCTCGATTGGGAAGAGGATCCCGGCTGCTGGGGGATCGAAACCCAGTTCGGCTATGGCCGCGACCTGATCGTCGCACCCGTGATCGCGCCCGACCGCGACCGCTGGGCCGCCTATCTTCCTGCCGGCGCGCATTGGGTGCATCTCTGGTCGGGCGAGCGGTTCGCGGGCGGCCAGACGGTAGAGGTCGCAGCCCCGCTCGGCCGGCCGCCGGTCTTCTGGCGCGAGGGCAGCGACCACGCCGCGCTGTTCACCGCGCTCGCCGCCGAGGCACCATGATGACGGCGGCGTGCGGCGTCGGGCGGGCGCTGTTTCAGACCGTCACCGAACATCGCAGCATTTCTGGGGTCGGATGACGTTAGGTCGATCCAGTCTCTCTACCGTTCGTGCGAGCTTGTCGAAGCACGCTCTCCGCAGTCCAACGTTGGCATGCGGCGCACGCCCTTCGACAAGCTCAGGGCGAACGGGTTAATTAACGTCGTCAAACTCTAGACCGCGCCCCGGCGTTCGGTCGAGAACAGGACGAGTGCGGCCGTGACCAGCGCGGCGCCGACCGAGGCCGTCGCCGTCCAGCCGCCCCGCTCGAAACTCAATGTCGCGAGCATCGAACCCATTGCGCCGGCCAGGAACACCATGGTCATGTACACCGCGTTGATGCGGCCGCGCGCCTCGGCCGCGATCGAGAAGAGCACGCGCTGGCCGAGCACCTGGTTCAATTGGGTCGCCCCGTCGAGCAGCACGGCCGCGGCGGCGAGGAGGATCAGCGCATGCGCCGCCGCGGCCCAGCCGGCGAGGAGAAAGGCACCGATCGCGGCCCTCAGCGCCACCGCCGTGCCCGCTCGAACATGGCCCCGGTCGCCGAGCCGCCCGGCGATCGGGGCCGCCAGCGCGCCGCCGGCACCGGCCAGCGCGAACAGCGCGATACCGCCCTGGCCCAGACCGAAGCGCCGCGCGAGCAGCAGCGGCACCGCCGTCCAGAACAGGTTGAACGCGGCGAACATCGTCGCCTGATAGGCCGTGCGCCGCCGGATCGCCGGGGTATTCACCAACAGCCGAACGCTCGATCGCAGAAGCTGACCGTATCGCAGATCGGGCTGCGGGCGGCGTTCCGGAACGGTGCGACTGACGAGCAGCGCAAGCGCCGCCATCCCGATCGCGGCAAGCCCGAAGATCGTGCGCCAGCAGGCCACCGCGGCGACCCCGTTCGCCAGCGGGCGCGCCAGCATGATCCCGGCGATCAGCCCGCCCATGATGTTGCCGACGATCCGGCCGCGCCGGCTCTCGGGCGCCAGATGGGCGGCGAGCGGCACCATGATCTGTGCGCCGACCGAGCAGAACCCGGTGAGAAAGGAAAACAACAGGAAGCTCACCGCGCCCGTCGCCAGCCACGTGCCGAGCAACCCGAAACAGGCGCCGCCCGTCAGCGCCAGGATGAGCCGCTTGTTCTCGACCCGGTCCGCGAGCGAGACGACGAAGAACAAGCCCGCCCCATAGCCGAGCTGGGTCGCGGTGACGACCAGACCGGCGACGGCGCCGTGCAGGCCCAGCGCCGGCGCGATCTCGCCGATCAACGCCTGCGCATAATAGAGGTTCGCGACCATCAGGCCGCAGGCGATGGAGAAGACGGCGGTCAGGCCCGGCCCGATGCCCGGTGCGGGCGCTTCGCCGCTCATCGCCATGCCGCGCGCTCCTCGGCGGTGAGTGGCAATTCCACGGCGCGGCGTTCGCGGGACGACAGGCTTGCGGCTTCCACCACGGCCATGACCGCGAGCGCCTCGATCGGCGGCACGGGCGCGGCCCCCGCTCCTCGAAGCGAAGCGGCAAGCCTATCGTAGAAGCGGCGCTGATCGCCAAGGGTCGCCGGGATCGTGCGTTCCGTCCCGTGCCGGTAGATGGTGAGGCCGTCGGGATCCGCACCCCAGCCTTCCGCGCCCGGCTTCGTGCCACCGAGCAACAACGCTTCCTGCCGATCCGGCAGGCGCTTCACGAAACTGCCCTCCGTACCATGGGCGACGAAGCGATGCGTTCCCCCCGCGACGAGCATGCCGGCGTGCAGGATGACGCGCCGTTGCCCATAGAACAGGATGACATGAGCCCAATCGTCGGTCACCGCGCCGGGCCGCTGGCACGCAAGGCTCGCCTGTATCAGATCGGGCAAGCCGAAGAGTTGCAGCGCTTGGTCGACGAGATGCGGCCCGAGGTCGAACCAGACGCCGCTGCCCGGCCCCGCGCGTTCGCGCCAGCGATCCCGGACCTCGGGGCGGAAACGATCGAGATGCGATTCGAAATGCACGATGTCGCCGACCACGCCAGCGGCGATCGCGTCGCGGACGGTGAGGAAGTCGCTGTCCCAGCGCCGATTGTGAAACACCGAAAGCTGCCGGTCGGCGCGCGTCGCCGCGGCGAGGACGCTTCGTGCTTCGGCCAGGTCGAGCGCGAACGGCTTGTCGATCACCACATGCTTGCCGGCCTCGATCGCGGCAAGCGCGAGCGGCGCATGCGCTTCGTTGGGCGTGGCGATCACGATCAGATCGATGTCGGGCGAGCGAATGATGGCGAGCGGATCGGCATCGACCCGGATGCCCGGCAGGTCGGCATGCACCTTTGCGGCATCGCGCGATGCGACGGCGCACAGCGTCAGACCGTCCGAGGCGGCGATCAGCGGCGCGTGGAAAGTTTTGCCCGAAAAGCCATAGCCCAGCAGGCCGACGCGCAGAGGATCGTTCATCGCATTCGCTTCCTTGGTCTGCCGCCGGGGCGTGATGGCCACAGGGTAGAGTCACCGCCGCGAACAGCGGAGTCTCGCCAACGTTCCACTCCGCCGTCCGACACGATTATTCCGAGCCATGCAGCGCTCGCTCGAAAAACTTTGGCTCCAGCGACCCGCCCGGACGTTCCAGTCGCACGTCCTTATCCGAGGTTCTTCCATGACGATTCCCACCGATCCCGTTTGGTTCATCACCGGTTGCTCGACCGGCTTCGGTCGCGAACTGGCCAAGCTCGTGCTCGCCCGTGGATGGAGGGTCGTGGCGACCGCCCGCTCCGCCGACCGCGTCGAGGATCTGGCCGCAGCGAGCGACGGCCGCGCACTGGCGGTGGCGCTCGACGTCACGGACGCCGACCAGATCGCCGCCGCCGTCGCGCAGGCCAAGGCGCGGTTCGGCCGCATCGACGTGCTCGTGAACAACGCCGGCTATGGCTATCAGTCCAGCGTGGAGGAAGGCGAGGAGGCCCAAATCCGCGCCCAGTTCGATGCCAATGTGTTCGGCCTGTTCGCCATGACCCGCGCCGTGCTGCCGCTCATGCGGGAACAGGGAGGCGGCGCCATCCTGAACGTCACGTCGGTCGGCGGCATCACGGGCTTTGCAGCCAGCGGCTATTACAGCGCCACCAAGCATGCGGTGGAGGGCTGGTCCTCGTCGCTCGCGTCCGAAGTGGAACCGCTCGGGATCAGCGTGACCTGCATCGAGCCCGGCCCGTTCCGCACCGATTGGGCCGGCCGCTCCCTGATCCAGACCGAGAGCCGGATCGATGCCTATGCAGAAACGGCAGCGGCGCGGATGGGCACGACCAGCGGCTATAGCGGCCAGCAGCCCGGCGATCCGGTACGCGCCGGCGAGGCCATGATCGAGGCGGTGTTGCGCGACGTGCCGCCGCAACACCTCGTGCTGGGCAAGTTCGCCTATGACACGGCCGTGGATGTTTTCCGAAAACGCCTGGAAGAGGTGGAAGCCGATCGCGCGTTGGCGCTCAGCGCCGACTATCCGGACGCCCGGGGCTGACGGACCGGCTTAGGCGCCGGATGGTCAGTGCCGCTTCGTGAGGCGAACGAGCGTGGGCAGCAGCCGTCGTACGATGACGTCCACGCCGCCCGCATCGGGATGCAGCCCATCGGCCTGTATCAGACGCGGGTGGCCCGCCACGCCGTCGAGGAAGAACGGGTAGAGCGGCACGCCATGCGTCTTGGCGAGCGCGGGGTACATGGCGTCGAACGCACGGACATAGTCCCGCCCCAGGTTCGGCGCCGCACGCATGCCGATCAGCAGCACGGGAATGCGGCGGGCGTGCAACTCGGCAAGGATCATGTCGAGATTGGCCTTGGTCTGCGCGGTCGGGAGGCCGCGCAGCATGTCGTTGGCGCCGAGTTCGACGAGAACCAGATCGGGCGCCCCGCCGAGGCCGCGCAATCCCCAGCGCAGCCGCGCCCGCCCTTGCGCCGCGGTATCGCCGGCGACGCCGCCATTGCGCACCGTCGCCGGAACGCCGGCATCGCGCAGCGCGGCTTGCAGCCTTGCCGTGAACCCCTGATCCGGCGCGAGGCCGTAACCGGCCGTCAGGCTGTCGCCGAACGCCCAGATCAGCGGCGCGGGCGCCGCCGCGACCGCAGCCGGAGCGCCCGACAGGATCGCGACCAAAGTGAGCATCGCGGCATGCCGCAATTGCCGTCGAACCCCGGATCGACCAAGACGGAACGATGGTTTCATCTCCCACCGATAGCGCGCTGATCGTCGCACGCAACGTGTCGCTGTCGCTCGGCCGTGCGCCGGCGCGGGTGGACATCCTCCGCGGAATCGATCTGCGGGTCGCATCGGGCGAAAGCGTCGCGCTGCTGGGTCCGTCGGGATCGGGCAAATCCTCGCTGATGGCGGTGCTCGCCGGATTGGAGCGGCCGAGCGGCGGCAGCATCGCCGTGGCGGGGCTCGACTTCGGCGCGCTCGATGAAGACCGGCTCGCGGTCGCGCGGCGCGGGCGGATCGGCATCGTCCTTCAGGCCTTCCACCTGTTGCCGACGATGACTGCGCTGGAAAACGTCGCGGTGCCGCTCGAGCTGGCGGGGCAAAGCGACGCCTTCGCCCGCGCCGAGGCGGAACTCGCCACGGTCGGGCTCGGTCATCGTACCCGCCATTATCCGGCGCAATTGTCGGGCGGCGAGCAGCAGCGCGTCGCCATCGCCCGCGCGCTCGTCGCCCGCCCGCCGCTGATCTTCGCCGACGAGCCGACGGGCAATCTCGACACCGCGACCGGCGCCGCGATCATGGACCTGCTGTTCGCCCGCCATGCGGCAAGCGGGGCGACGCTGTTCATCATCACCCACGATCCCGTGCTGGCGGCGCGGTGCGCGCGCGTGATCCAGCTCGCCGACGGCCATATCGTCGCGGATAGGAGCAACGGGTGAGCCTTGCCTGGCGCCTGGCGCTGCGCGATCTGCGGCGCGGCGGGCGCGGGCTCGTGCTGCTGGCGGTGTGCCTGTTCCTGGGCACCGCGGCGCTGGCCGGCATCGGCAGCCTTGCGGCCAGCATGATCGCCGCGCTCGACGGAAACGGCCGGCAGATGCTGGGCGGCGACATCGAGTTCAGCGTCTCGCAGCGGCGCGCGACCGTGGAAGAGCTGGCGGCGTTCGGCCGGATCGGGCGCGTATCGGAGGTCGTCGGGTTGCGCGCGATGGCCGATGCGGGCGGCGCGGCGGCGCTGGTCGATCTGCGCAGCGCGGATGCGGCATGGCCGCTGGTCGGGCGATTCCGGCTCGCACCGGGCGCTCTGGCCGCTCGACCGCACGGACGCGAGGTCGCGATCGCACCGGCGCTGGCCGATCGGCTGAACGTCCGGCCGGGCGACACGCTGCGGATCGGCTCCGCCCCGCTGCGCGTGATCGGCCTGATCGCCGACGAGCCCGATCGCCTCGGCGCGGGCTTCACGCTGGGGCCGCCGGCTCTGGTCGATCCGGTGGGTCTCGACGCGACCGCGCTGCTCCAGCCCGGGAGCCTCTATGAAAGCCATTACCGCATCGCCCTCACCCATCCCGAGGCGGCGGCGGCCGTGCGGGATCGGCTGTTGCGCCGCTTCCAGGGCGCGGGGTGGTCGGCCAAGCTCAGCGACCAATCCGCTGGCGGGCTGCGCCGCGGCATCGACCAACTCGGGCAGTTCCTGCTCATCGTCGGCCTGGCCGCGCTGGCGATCGCGGGCGTCGGCGTGGGCAGCGGTGTGGCGGCCTATCTGGCAGGCAAGACGCAGATCATCGCCACGCTGAAGGTTCTGGGCCTGCGATCGCAGACCATCGCCACCATCTTCCTGATCCAGCTCGGGCTAGTGGCAGCGATCGGCGTAGGCGGCGGCCTGGTGGCCGGCGCGGCGGTGCCGTGGATCGTGACGGCGATCGCCGGAACGGCGCTGCCGGTGCTGCCGCGGCTGACGCTGTATCCGCTGCCGCTGACGACGGCCGCGATCCTGGCGTTGCTGGTCGCGTTGCTCTTCGCGCTGCCGGCACTCGCCCGTGCGCGCGCCGTGCCCGCCGCATCGCTGTTGCGCGATGCGCTCGTCACCCGCCGCCTGCCGTCGGTTCGCATAACGGCCATCATGGCGCTGCTCGTTGCCGCGTTGGTCGCGCTCGCGGTGCTGACGGCGTCGGACCGGCTGCTCGCGCTCGGCTTCATCGGCGCGGTCCTCGCGGTCATCATGCTCTTATGGGCCATCGGGGCGGCGATCCGCGTCGTGGCCGCCAGGCTGCCGCGCCCGCGCCGTCCGCTGCTCCGGCTCGCCGTCGCCAACCTCCACCGGCCGGGTGCACAGACCGATCGGCTCGTCGTGGCGCTCGGCCTCGGTTTGTCGCTGTTCGTGGCGCTCGCGGTCATCGATTCGAGCCTGGCGTTCGAGCTGCGCAACGCCGCACCCGCCAAGGCGCCGCGCTTCTTCGCCATCGACCTCCAACCCGAGGATGCGACGACCTTGGCCCGCGCCGTCAAGTCCGCGGCGCCCGACGCCAGGATCGAGGCCGTGCCGTCGCTACGCGGATCGATCGTCGCCTTTCACGGCATGCGCGTCGTCGACATGAAGACGCTGCCGGAAGGCGCATGGGTGCTGCGCGGCGACCGGACGATCACCTGGTCGGCGACCTTGCCGCCGCGCAACACCGTCGTCGCGGGCCGATGGTGGCCGGCGGACTATCACGGTGCGCCGCTGGTATCGATCGAGGACAGGGCGGCGACCGCGCTCGGCCTCAAGGTGGGTGACACCATCACCATATCGATCCTGGGCGTCGACGTTCCCGCGCGGATCGCGGCCCTCCGCAAGATCGACTGGGGCGGTCTGGGACTGAACTTCGCGATCGTCTTTTCGCCCGGCTATATCGAGGAAGCGCCGCACGGCCTGTTGGCGAGCGTCTATGCGCCGCCGGCCTGCGACGGCGCGATCGCCCGCCGCGTCGCCGCCGCGCTGCCCTCGGTGACGATGATCCGCGTCGGCGACGTGATCGCGCAACTGGGCACGGCCCTCGCCCAGATCGCGCTCGCCGTCCGGGTGGCGGCGGCGGTCACGGTCGCGGCCGGAATTGCGGTGTTGATCGGTGCGATCGCCGCATCGGGCCGCAGCCGGCGCTATGATTCGGTCATCCTGAAACTGCTCGGTGGCAGCCGTCGCCAAGTGCTCGGTGCACAGGCGATCGAATATGCCATTCTATCCCTGGTGCTGGCCTCGGTCGCGCTGTTTCTGGGCTCTGCCGCCGGCTGGTATGTGGTCACGCAGACGTTCGGCATGGTCTGGGCGCCGCGGTGGGATACCGTGGCGGCCACGCTTGCGGGCGCGCTGGCGATGATCCTCGCAACCGGACTCGTGGGGAGCCTGCCGGCCCTCAGAGCACGGCCGTCCGCCGCGTTGCGGGACGGGTAGCGGCATCAGCCGTCCGATTGCAGACGGTATCCGACGCCGAGCTCGTTCGCGATCACGCTTCCGACCTGGCCTGCAGGCTCGAGTTTCTGGCGCAGGTTGCGCACGACGATCCGCAGACATTCGATGCACGGGTCCTCCTCGCCCGCCTGGGCGGCAGCGATGATGCGCTCGTGCGTGACCACGCGGCCGATATGGCGGGCGAGGATGGCGAGCACGTCGTGCTCCTTGCGCGTGAGCGCCGCCACCTTCTCTTCAATGGCGTCGCGCGCGGAGACGACGAGGATGACCGCGTCGCCGCCCTCGCGCAGCAGCGGAATTAGGCTGAGGCCGTCCCGGTCCGGCAGGCCGGGATCGAGCAGGATGGCATCGGGCCGATCGGCACCGGCGCGCGCCAGCGCTTCCTTGCCGTTGATCGCCTCGACGACGGCGTAGCCAGCCCGCTCGAGCGTGTTGGGCAGCAAACGGCGGATCGCCGCTTCGTCATCAACCACGAGGATTTTGGACGCCATCAGAGCAAGGCTCCCCCGGCCGGCTCGCGCCCGAGCAGCGCGGGCGGAAAGACGAGCGTGAAGGCAGCGCCCCCGGCATCGTCGCTATTGGCGCCTCCACGCTCATGCCCATAGCCTCGGCAAACGCCTTGACGATGGCAAGGCCGAGGCCGGTGCCCCCGGAGCGCGATCGAACCCTTCCAGGCGCCGGAACGTCTCGAACACCTCCCCTTCCCGGCCGATCGGCAGACCGGGCCCGCGGTCGAGCAGGACGAGCCGCAGCTCGCCATAGCGATGCAGCCCTTCGATCATGATCGCGGCCCGGATCGGCATAGCGCCCGGCATTGTCGAACAGGTTTAGAAGGCAGTGGTGAAGAAGCTGCGGATCGACCTTCACGAGCGGCAGGTCGGGCGGCAGGTCGAGGCGGATTTCGTGCAAATCGGTCATACAGCGCGCGCTTGAGTTAGCCGGCGACGGATATCACACGAAGATGTTTCAGATAAAAAGAACGCTCCGCCGCAACGGATACGACAGCGTCCACGCCAACCTTGTCGGTGCGAGCATCAAACGCCAATTGGCGGCTCGCATAGCAGCGACGAAAAAGGGTCGCGTGATGGTCGAGGGCGCTGGTGGCGCTACTAAGACTGGACCGGCTTAAGTTTGAGCGGAGCACCAATCGCCTCAATCTCGTAAATCATTGCTGAGTAATGGCCTGCGAGTTCAAGGTGTATCTTCGTGATGTTTTGATCCAATGATGACGCCGCCATCTTTTGGCACTGCTCATGGCGGCGATAATAGTAAGACAAATCGTTACGTTCACCAGTAACAGCTATCATCGGGGTGCTCCTCGATTTACATTCACGTTGTCTACAGGCTTGCCCTAACTTGTGCGGCTTACGCTGGCGTCGATGTTTGTGACGATGCCTTTTTGCTCCGCATCATAAGCAAGCGCGCCAAAGTGCTCCGCTGATTTAAGCCGCAAAATTTGGATCGATCGTGTCGCCGCATGATCCGCTTGGTTACGGGCTTCCGCCTCGCGTTCGCGAAAGTATTTCGCACCATATTCGTCCATCGCCGCCACCACCTTTATTGAGCTCAAAGGGCCGTGGAGGAAACCTGTGTAACCATCGAGGGGGTCGCTCAATAACATGAGTGAGCGTCGCCTGCTGACTTGGTTGTCAAATGAGGGTCGAAATACGGGAGCGGCAACGTGATCGAACAAGACCTCGCAGCGATCGGTGACCACGATTTGATCGCGCTTTATCAGCAATCCGGCAGGGAGGCCGGCGACCCGATAGCGGACGCGATCGGGGCCGAGATTGAACGGCGTGGCCTTGATATCTGATGTCTAGCGGCTTTCGGCAGGCCATCAGCGCCCCAACCAAGCGGTTCAGCGCGCAATAATGCTTACGCACGGCCCAAATGGTCGATCGCGATACACACAACTCGTTGCCTCTCCCCGCTGAGCGGGATGGAGGCCGAGGGTCAGACCTATGATGCCGGATCAACGACCCGGCAACCCTTGCCAATAGGCTTTGAAGGCCGGGGAACCCGGCAACGATATTGTGTGATCGTCTGCGCGTTTTCTACACCGCTCGTTGGACGGATGGCCGTGCACGCCTGCCCGTCAGAAAGCTGTCCGTTCCGGCGCTTGTCAGTCGATTGTCATAAAACCAACCCGCTTGCGCTTCGCCCGATTGTCGACCACATTGGTGAAACCCAAGGATTTCTGCGGGTCTTGGCGGTGAAGGTTGGTGTCCCCGAGTGGATTCGAACCACCGGCCTGCGGTTTAGGAAACCGACGCTCTATCCGACTGAGCTACGGGGACGCGCGCCTGCAAATAGCGCAGGGGCCGCAAGGGGGCAATCTAGATGTGGTCGGTGCCCCCTAGGGCGAGGGCGTCGCACTCTCGGGCGGGCGGGCCTCCGGGGCCGGGGATGGCGGGGTCGCCGGATGAACGCCGCGCATCCGGATCGGGGCGGTCGGCGCTTCCGACATGGGGCTGGAATTGCGATCGCTGCGGCCACGCAGGTGATCGATCTCGCCCTGACGCCGCTGCAGATAGAAGGCGCGGGTGTTCTCATAAGGGTCAGGCACGCCGTCGTGCAGTGTATGCAGCGTCTCATCGAATTCGGCACGGTGATCGAGCACGCCCAGAACGGCAGCGGGCACCGCATAGCTCGGCCGGGTGATGCGGCTGCCGAAGGTGAGCGGCAGAACGAGCCGGTCGACCGCACCGCCGAACAGGTCGCGCACCGTCGTCGGCCCGACGATCGGCAGGAACATGAACGGCCCGTTCGGCACACCGTAGAAGCCGAGCGTATCCGCAAAGCCGTTGCCGCGCCGCGGAAGCTTGAACGCGCGGCGCTTCGCCATATCGAACACACCGGCCACGCCGACCGTCGTGTTGATCGCGAAACGGGCGACCGTCTCGGCCGCCTTGCCGATCTTGTGCTGGAACACGAAGTTCACGAACACCACCGGCTCGCGCATATTGTAGAGGAAATTGTGGACGCCGCTGCGAAAGGGGCTGGGCACATGCTTCTTGTAGGCAATCGACACGGGGCCGATCAGCGCCTTGTCCACCGCCTCGGTCGCGGCAAACGACTGGGCATTGAGCGCGCGCAGCGGATCGGGCGCGTCGGACACATCGCGCGCGCGCACGATGATATCCGCGTTCCCCGCCGGATCGTGAGTCGGCCGCTGGGCCTGATCCGGCAGGGGCGGTTCGCTCGGGTTCGCGATGTGGAGCGGCGCGGCCGGGGGCGATGCCGCGCCCGTGGCTGCCTGGGGAACATCGGCTTGCGGCGTGGGATCGCCCGCCTGAACGGGCGCGGCGGTCACGAACATCGCCATGGTCAGCAGGTACAAAACGCAATCCCCCCGATCCCGCCGCGACCTCGCAACGCCGGTCTGCCGGTCCGGCCCCGTCGATGACTGGCGATCACGGTCCGTCTGCCGTGATGCCGGTCACCGAACTGAATGCCGGCCGCGTGCGCCTTCCCTCGCATCTGCTCATCCCCGCCGCAAGGCCGCGCGGATCAGTTCAGCGCCTTGGGCGGCACCACCGGCAGCGGCAGGGGTGCAACGGGCACGCCCTCGTCGACCAACGCCTTCGCCTCCGCCAGGCTCGCCTGGCCGTGGATCGGGGCGTGTTTCTCCTCGCCGAGATGCATTGCGCGAGCCCGAGTCGCGAAGTCGGCACCGACCCAGGAGGACGAAGCGAGCGCCTTGGCCTGTGCCGCCGCCAGGGCGCTGATCGCCGCCTTGGCTTCGGCATGCGACACGCGGTTGCCCTTGGCGGCGACGTTGGGCGCCATCACGGCCTTCGTCACGTCGGGATCGTCGCACAATGGGCAGCGGACCTGCCCTGCCCCAGCCTGCTCTTCATAAGCGGTGGTGGAGGCGAACCACGCCTCGAAGACATGCGCGTTCGCACAGCGAAGATCGAAGACGATCACCGGACCCGCGTCACGGTCGGGATCGGGCGGCGGTGCGCACGCACGGGAATGCGCGCGCCCACGTCGGCCACGCGTGCGGGATCGATCGGCGCAAAGCCCAGTCCCGCCGCCTCGCCCATGTCGAGCAGCACGTCGCCCCAGGGATCGATCACCAGCGAATGGCCATAGGTGGTGCGGCCATCGGCATGGAGCCCGGTCTGCGCCGCGGCGACCACGAAGGCGCCCGCCTCGATCGCACGCGCGCGCAGCAGGACGTGCCAATGCGCCGCGCCCGTCGGCCGGGTGAAGGCGGCGGGCACCGACAGGATATCTGCGCCCGCATCGCTCAAGGCGCGAAACAGGTCGGGGAAGCGCAGGTCGTAACAGATCGTAGGCCCGAGCATCCCGAGCGGCGTGTCGATCACGACGGCGACGGCGCCCGGCGCGTAAGCCGCCGATTCACGCCAGCTTTCGCCGCTCGGAAGATTCACATCGAACAGGTGGAGCTTGTCGTAGCGCGCCCGGATCGCACCGCTCGCGTCGATCACGAAGCCGCGATTGGCGAACAGCCCGTCCTCCGCGCGCACCGCCAGCGAACCGAGATGCACCCACAGGCCCGCGCGCGCCGCGGCGGAACGAACCGCATCCAGCACCGGATCGTCCGCCTCCGCCACGATCGCCGCGGCGGCACGCGCGCGATCCCGGTCGATCAGGCCCGACATTTCGGGCGTGAAAACCATCGTCGCTCCGGCATCGGCTGCCCGTTCGATCGCATCGACGATCGTGGCGGCATTGGCGGCGGGGTCGATCCCGCTCGTCATCTGGAGGACGGCGATCTTCATCCGCCGAGCAGCGGATCGAGCTTTCCTTCGCGCTCCAGCAGGGCGAGATCGTCCGATCCGCCGACATGGGTGCCGTCGATGAAAATCTGCGGCACGGTCGTGCGGCCGGGTGCGCGCGCCAGCATCTCGGCATGCTTGGGTCCGCCGAGGCTGATATCATATTCCTGGGGAACGACGCCCTTGGCCGCCAGCAGCTTCATCGCGCGCGAGCAATAGGGGCAGAACGCCTTGGTGTAGATTTCGACCTTTGCCATCGGCCCGAGATGTGGCGGCGGGGCCGTCTTGTCAATCGACCGCGGTCTCGTCCAGCACGCGCGCCCAGCACAGGATCGTCACCGACCGCGCCCCCGCCGCCAGCAGCACGCGCGTGCAGGCCGCCGCGGTCGCGCCGCTGGTATGGACGTCGTCCACCAGCACCACCGCCCGACCCACGATCCGCGCGCGGTCCGTCACGCGGAACGCGCCCGCCACGGCGCCTGCGCGTGCCTTGCCGCTCAGGCCGCGCAACATCGGGGTGCGCTTCACGCGCCGCAGCACCGACGGATCATGCGCGACACCCGAGCGTCGCCCCACCGCGCCCGCGATCAGCGCGGCCTGGTTGAACCCCCGGGACCAGATCCGCCAGCGGTGGAGCGGCACCGGCACCAGCAGATCGGCATCCCCCGGCATCACTCGCACCATCTGCCGCGCCATCGTTTCGGCGAACGCGGTCCGGCCGCCATATTTCAGCCGCAGCGCCAGCGCGCGGGCGACATCGCCATACGCGACGGCGGCGCGAACCCCGGCGTGGCGTGGCGGATCGGCGAGGCAGGTAGCGCAACGGGCGTCGTCGCCGCGATCATAGGCGAAGGGGCGATTGCAGCCCGCGCACCAGGGGGGCCCCAGAAACCTGAGGCTGGCCCAGCAGGTCGCGCAGAACCGGTGATCGTCGCCGACGGGCGCCCCGCACCCCGCGCAGCGGGGCGGCAGCGCGAGGCGGATGATCGCCTCCACCGGATCGAGCCAACGCGCCATGCCCGCTTGTCGCTGGCCCTGCGACGCGGCACAAGCGCTCCGGTGAGCAGCCCCGACATCTTCGATCGCACCGCGCGCCGCTTGCGCCGCGACCGCGCCGTCCGCGGCTTTGCGGCGCACGATTTCCTGCGCGCCGCCATGATCGAGGGGATCGCAGACCGACTGGATACGGTGAAGCGCGATTTTGCCGATGTGCTCGATTGCGGCTGCTTCGACGGCGCCTTCGCCCCGCCGCCGGGCGCGCGCGTGGCGCGGGTGGATTCCGGCTTCCTCTTCGCGTCGCACGCGGGTGGCGTTCAGGCGGACGAGGACCGGCTGCCCTTCGCCGATGCCTCCTTCGATCTGGTGGTAAGCGCCGGAGTGCTCGATCAGGTCGGCGACCTGCCGGGCGCGCTGAGCCTGATCCGCCGCGTGCTGCGCCCGGACGGGCTGTTTCTCGGCGCCTTCGTCGGCGGCAACAGCCTACCCCGGCTGCGCGCCGCGCTGCGCACGGCGGAGGCCGATCGGCCCGTCGCGCGGCTCCACCCAATGGTCGACGTGCGCTCCGCCGGCGATCTGCTGATGCGCGCGGGGTTCGCGCTGCCGGTCGCCGATGTCGAGGCGCTCGAGGTGGGCTATGGCGACATGCTTCGGCTGCTGGGAGATCTTCGCGGGATGGCGGCGAGCAACCTGCTCATGGAACGCCGGCCGCTCACCCGCGGCGCGCTCGCCGCAGCCGCGCACGCGTTTTCCGCCGCGGCGGATGCCGACGGGCGGACGCGCGAACATTTCGACCTGATATTCCTCACCGGCTGGGCGCCCGATCCGTCGCAGCCCAAACCCGCGCGTCGCGGCAGCGCCACCGCGTCGCTGGGCGCAGCGCTCGGGCGCCCCGGCTAAGCGATCATCCCGCCGCCCTCGGCACCGCGCGCGAGGATGCGGCCCATCGCATCGAACAGCGCGTCCATCGCCACCGGCTTGAACAGCACCTCGTCCGCGCCCGCTTCCAGGCAGCGCGCGCGCAGATCGGCGGCGGCATCGGCGGTGACGACGATCACGGGAAGCTTCGCCTTGGCGTCGGTTCGGGCACGGATGTGGCGGATCGCGGTGATACCGTCCATGCCGGGCATCCGCAGATCGACCAGCACGATGGCATAATCATTCGCGTCGATCAGCGCGAGACCCTCCTCGGCGCTTTCCGCCTCGGCCATGGTCGCGCCGGCGACGTTCAGCATATCGTGGACGACGCGCCGGTTCATCCGATCGTCCTCGATGAAAAGTACGTTCATTTCCGGTCTAATTCCGGGCTGACAATGCATGGGCTTAAATGTATCATATTGGCGCTTCTTATCTGCCTACGCCGCATGCGACACAAGCGACTCCGTTACGTTCGACGTCGTTTTCGGGCCGAATATCGCCGCGGCCAGTGCGCCGCCGCCGATCGGTTTGGCGATTACATGGGCGATGCCGGTTTGCGCCAGATGCCGGCAGCCTTCTTCGTCCGCTCCCTGCCACAACAATGCGACGCCGGTGCCATGAGGCCGGGCCGCGGCAGCGATCGCCGACACCGTTTCGACCGGATCGCCCGCATCGCGCACCGTGGCTTCGTCGAGCAACACCTGCGCGATGCCCCCCGCCGCGATGCACCCGACGGCCTCGTCCATGCTCGCCGCGCATCGCACCAAGCCGACATGCGGCGCCAGCAGCGTGCGGAACATGCTCCGCCCGATCGGACTGCGATCGACGACCAGCAGCACCGGCCCGTCGCCCTGCGACGCCGCCGCGCACGGCGGCACGATGGGCTCGGCGTGCACCAGCGGCAGGGTGACGGTGAAGGTCGCGCCCTCACCCTCCCGACTTGCAACGGCGATATCGCCGCTCATCGCCCGTGCGAGATTGCGGCAGATCGCCAGACCGAGCCCCGTGCCGCCGAACCGCCGCGTCGTTCCGGCATCCGCCTGACGGAAGGATTCGAAGATCACCTCCTGCTGCGCCGCGGCGATGCCGATCCCCGAATCGGATATCGCGATCGCATAATCCTGCGGGCTCACGGCGGCGACCCGCAACCGCACCGCGCCCGACGGGGTGAACTTCAACGCATTCGACAACAGGTTGAACATGATCTGCCGCACCCGCGCCGGATCGCCCATGATCCGTCCGGGGCAGTCCGCGAGATCGACCGTGAAGCCCACGCCCTTGGCCCGCGCCTGATCCTCCCACATCCGAGTCGCGCCCGCGATGGTCTCGGCGAGATCGAAGGCGATATGCTCCAGCGTCAGTTTGCCCGTCTCCATCTTCGCGACGTCGAGAATATCGTCCACCAGCGTGCGCATCGTCGTGCCGGCGCCATGCACGATCCCGATCCGATCGCGGATGTCCGGCGACAGCCGCGGATCGGCCAGCATCACCTGAGTCATGCCCAGGATGCCGTTCAGCGGCGTGCGGATCTCGTGGCTGGTCGTGGCGAGGAACTCGGTCTTGGCGGCCAGCGCACGGGCGAGCGAGGCGTTGGTCACCGCCAGATCGGCGTTAGCGGCATCCACCTTGCGCCTGGCGCGCCGGCCGGTGACCAACGCGAACACAAGCAGCCCGATCACGACCACGCTGCTGCCGGCGGCCCCCAGGAAGATCGTGCGCTGCGACTGCGCCCGCGCCCGCTGGAATGCGACGCTGCGACGCAGATCCTCGGCCTGAAGCTTGGCGATCTTCAGCGCCTGGTTCGCGAAATCGAACCGCGCCGCCATCAGTGCGGTGTTGCTTGACGTGGCGAGCGCGGTCGCCTTGTCGTCCAGCCGCTTCAGCGCGGCGAGATGGACGAGCGCGTGCTCGGTATCGCCGACAGCGCGATAGGCTTCGTACGCCGTCTGGTGCGCCTCGCGAAAGGTGAGCGTGGTGGTGTCCGGATCGACGCCCTCGAACCGTTCGCCGATCAGCGTCGCCGCGCGCGCATAGGCATGGTGCTGCAGCGCCGCCTGCGCCGCCAGCCCCACGAACTGCGACCGCCACACCGCCGCCTCGCCATCGCCGGTGAGCGCATAGCCCCGGCGGATGACGGCATCGGCACCCCCGACATCCCCCGCCTTCAGCCGGACGCGCGCGATATTGCCGAGAATCCGGGCCCGCAGGAGCGCGCTGCCCATGCGGTCTGCGAGGGCGAGGGCTTTGGCGTATTGGATCTCGGAGTCGCGGAAGCGACCAAGATCCTGCATGATGAGTCCACGGTTGTTGAAGATGGAGACAGACAAAGCCGCATCCGAGCTATAAATATCTTGCGCTTGATCGAGATACTTCAGCGCTGAATTGAGATCCTTGGCATCATAATATAGCAACCCCATCGTAACCCGTGTGACAGCCTGTTGCCGGGTATCACCGATGCTGCTGTATACGCGATGAGCGCCTTGATAATCGGCAAGAGCAAGCGCGGGCTCGCCGCGACTTTGATGGATGCCCCCGCTAGACAGCAGAATATCACCATATAGCCTTCCGGATGGCTTTAACTGGAGGGCCAGCTTTTTCGCTCTACTAATCGACAAAGCGGCATTTTTGATATCGTCTACGCGGAGATACGCCTCACCGCGCAGCCAGTCCGCGTTGGCCATCACAATGCCGCGTGCTCTGGTATCGGCGATCTTCAGTGCGCAACGGCGAGCATTGACCGCGATCCGACCGGCGGCCCCTGAGTCGGTCTGCATATGCGCCTTGGCATCGGCAATTACGGCATCGCATGCCGACACTGTTTCTGTCGCTTTACTCTGGCTGAGCAATGCAGCGGGGACGGATAGAAGCGATAGCAGCACAGATAGCGCGCTGATGATCCTCACCCGATCAGCCACGCGTTCGAACGCTCGACGGCTTGGCGAAGGAAAGTGGAAAATTGGTGACGGATTGAAACGTGCGATCCGCATCCAAAAATTGGATAAGAGCCTCTAAACCGATCGGCCGACTGATGAGGAAGCCCTGAATGAGGTCGCAGCCCATCACCGACAACAGCGCCATGGCCGCGGCGGTTTCGACGCCCTCGGCCACCACTTCCATTTCCATCGCGTGCGCCAGATCGATGGTCGAGCGAACGATCAGTGGGTCGCGGTGGGAACTGGTAAGCTGCGTGATGAACAGCTTGTCGATCTTCAATTCACGCGCCGGCAATTGCTTGAGATAGGCCAGCGACGACAACCCGGCGCCGTAATCATCGATCGCGATGACCACCCCGATCTCCGCGAAGATCTTGAGGTGACGGATGGCGCTTTCCGGATCGCGGATCACCGAAGTCTCGGTGATTTCGAAACCCAGCTTCGCACCGCTGGTCTTCACCAACGCACAGGCCTCGCGCACGAACGCGCGATCGGCCAGCAACTTGCCGGCGATGTTGATGAAGATCGTGAGATCGTGTCCGTTCGCCGCCAGAATGGCTTGATCGGTGATGGCCTGGTTGATCGTCCACAGCGTGAGCGGCAGAATGTCGGCGGTCTCTTCCGCCATCGGAATGAAATCGCCTGGCAGGACCAGGCCGCGGACGGGATGGTTCCAGCGGACCAGCGCCTCGATACTGGCGACCTCCTGACGGCGCAGGTGAACCTTGGGCTGATATTGCAGGAACAGCTCGCCCGCCACGATCGCGCCCGACAGATCGCGGGCCAACGCGATCCGGTCGATCGCCGCGGTCACCTCCGCAATGTCGCGCGCGATCGTCGTTCGCTCGACACGGGCTTCGCGCAACGCGGCTTCCGCCTCTTCTACCAGCCGAACCTCGTCGCATTCATGCGCCATGGCGGCGCTGGCACCCAGCGCGAGATCGACGTGATGCGGCTCGCCGTCGATGTCGAGCGGCTTGGCGAAGCCATCGTGGACACGGTTCAGCACCACGTCCAGATCACCACGCGACTCACCCGTGAAGCTGATCTCCACGGTATCGCGTGCAGCGATCGCGACACGGCTTTCCGGCAGAATCCGTGCGATCACCTCGGCGACATCCTTCGCCAGCAGGTTCGCGCGGGGCTGCCCCATGTGGCGCCGCAAAAAGGCGAAATTCGCGATTTCGGCAAAGACGATGAAGCACCAATCATGCCCCCGGAACGCCGAAGCCGTTTGGTCCGGCCCCGCGATGCCACCCTCTCGGGAACGACCGGTCTTCGTGTCACGATCTGGCCGCGGATCACTCATGCTCCCGGCCTATCGGGTCGGACTGAAGATATCCTTAATTTCGGATCGGCGGATCCGGCAACACTATTGCCCCATCGTTACGGGGATTGTTTAAGGTTTCGTTATCCATTATTGTGCGGATGCATCCGAAAGGGTGTAGAACAAGGGAGACTGGCATGTTGGCATTTCTCATTTCGCTCGTTTACGGCGACGGCCTTCGTCCCTGGTAAAGGGATGACTTTCGGCCCGAAGGATCGAGAATCCTTGAATATTCAAGGTTTGAGGTCGTTCGGGCCGGAATTGCCGCAACATGTTCGAGCCGACTCGCGCGACACCGACATCGAATAGCGATCCGGCGAATAACGATCCGTCTCGGATCGAGACGCTACGCCCTCAGCGAGAGGGCCGCGCCGGAACGGGCGTCGTGTCCCAGCCCCCACCCAGCGCCTTGAACAACGCCGCGGTCTGCTGACGCAGATCGGCATCGCTGGTCGCCAGTTGCTCGCGCGCGCTCAGCACTTGGGCTTCGGCGTTCAGCAGACTGTCCTGCGCCACGAAACCCGTGCGATATTGTGCCAGAGTCGCGTTCGCACTGGTCTGCTGATCCGCCAGCGCGCGCTCGAGGGCGGCATGCCGCCGCCGTTCCGCTTCGAGTCGCGCCAACGCGTCCTCCACGTCCCGAAGCGCCACCAGCACGGTCGAGCGGTAGCGTAGATAGGCTTGTTCGCGGTCTTCGCGCCGGCTCTCGACCGTCGCGCGCCGCCGTCCGAAATCGACGAGCGGAAACGTCACCGCGCCGGACCCCGTCAGTTGGAGGCTGTCGCGCTCGAACAGGGTGGCGAGCGACGTGGAGATCAGCTCCGCCACACCCGTCAACGAGAAGCGCGGATAGAGATCCGCCACCGCCACGCCGATATCGGCGTTGGCGGCGGCCAATTGCCGCTCGGCCGCGCGGATATCCGGCCGGCGGCGAAGCAGGTCCGACGGCAGGCCCGCGGGAACGACGGGCAGCCCCGCCGCGACGGCGGACGGCGCCGACAGCTCGGTCGCCAGCGCTTCGGGCGTCGCACCCAGCAGCACGGCCAGGGCATGAACGCGAACGGCCGCATCGCCCTGCACCGGCGCCAGTCGCGCCTCGGCATCGGTGATCCGCCCGCGCTGGCGGGTCACGTCGATCGGCGGCACGAGGCCGGCCCGCGCGATCTCGCCCGAGATGCCAAGGGCACGGCGCTGCCGATCGATCTCCTGCGCGATCACCGCGGCCTGCACCTGATCGAGCCGCAGCGCGAAATATCCCTGCGCCACTTCGGCGGCCAGCGTCACCGCCGCGTCGCGCCGCGACCATTCCGCGGCTTCGGTGCGCGCGCGGGCTGCCTCCACTCCGCGGCGTACGCCACCGAAGATGTCGATTTCCCAGCTCGCGTCGAAGCCCGCGGAGAAGGTGGTGATCCCGCTGCCCGGCAGCGCGATGCCGGTGTTCGACGCGCCGCCCGACGTACCGCCGCCGCTCGCGCCCGAGAAGAGCTGGGCGAGCGAGGCGAAGCCCGCATTCTTGCTGAATTCGACATGGCTTGCGCCGCCGGTCGCGCCGAGGGTCGGCAGCCCCTGCGCGCGCGCGGCGATCTCGCCCAGCCGCGCCTGGCGAACGCGCGAGGCGGCCGCCGCCATGTCGGGATTGCCCGCCAGCGCGCGCGTGACGAGGCCGTCGAGCACCGGATCGCCGAACGCGCGCCACCATGTCGCCGGGTCCACCGCCGCACCCGGCGCGGGCTGAGGTTCGACGAACGCCGCTGGCGCATCGACGGCGGGGGGCCGATAGTTCGGCCCGACCGTGCAGCCCGAAAGCGCGACCGCCGCCAGCAGAACAGCCTTGCGGATCGTCAATGTCCCATCCCCCCGCCGGCCGGCTTGCCGCCCGATCGATCCACTTTCAAGAACAAGGCGAGCGGCGACAGCACGAGCGTCACCACCATGAGCGTACGGAATACGTCGAGAAAGGCGAGCATGTTCGCCTGACGCTGAAGCTGCTGGTACAGCACCGCCATCGGCGTCGTCACCGCATCGCCCGCGCTGCCCAACACCCGCGTCGCATCGCTCAACCAATTGTTGTAATTGGGATTGAGCGGGTTGGTCACATAGGTAAGGTTCGCCTGCTCGACCTGCTGCCGGTTGGCGAACAGCGACTGGGCAAACGCGATGCCGATCGTGCCGCCCAGATTGCGGAAGACGTTCAACAGGCTCGACGCCTGCGCGGTCTGATTCTGCCGCAATCCCACATAAGCCACCGCGTTGATCGGAACGAACAGGAACGGCAGCGCCATCGATTGATAGAGGCGCGCGATCGCCGCGTCGGAAAAGCTGATATCGGCGGTGAAATGCGACAGGTTCCACAGCGCCGCCGCCTGCACCAGCAAGGCCGGGAACAGCATCAGCCGCACATCGACCGATCCCGCCAGCCGCCCCGCGATCGGCACTGCGACCAGCGTGGCGAAACCGCCGGCGGTCAACGCCAGCCCCGCGTCGAGCGCGCTGTAGCCGAGCACCTGCTGGAGCATCTGCGGGATCAACTGCGTCGTCCCGAACAAGATCAGGCCCGTCAGCCCCATCAGTGACACGGTGATCGCGAAGTTGCGGTTGCCGAGCAGTTTCAGATCGACGACGGGATCGTCCACCGTCAGTTCGCGGATGACGAGCGCGATCAGCGCCAATCCCGCCGTCACGGCGGAGGCGACGATCAGCGGGCTGGCGAACCAATCCTCGCGCTCGCCGCGATCGAGCGTGATCTCCAGGAAACCGAGCCCCAGCGCCACCAGGATCACGCCCCAATAGTCGATCCGCAGCCCCTTCTTCATGCGCGCCTGGCGGTCTTCCTCCATCGCCTTGGGCTCGTCGACGAACGTCTCGGCGAGAAAGAACGCCGCGATGCCGATCGGCACGTTGATGAGAAACACCCAGTGCCAACTGGCATTTTCGGTGATGTAGCCGCCCAGCGACGGGCCGAGCACCGGCCCCACCACCACCACGATGGCGAACGCGGCGAATGCCATGCCGCGTTGCTTGGGCGGAAACGTATCCGCCAGGATCGACTGTTCGACGGGTGCGAGGCCGCCGCCGCCGATCCCCTGAAGCACGCGCGCGATGACGAGCGTCTGGAGATTGGGTGCCACGCCGCACAGGAACGAGGCGAGCGTAAAGAGCGCGATCGACAGGAGGAAATAGCGTTTCCGTCCGATCGCGTCGCTCAACCAGCCCGAGATCGGGATGATGATCGCGTTGGCGACCAGATAGCTCGTCAGCACCCACGTCGCCTGATCGGTCGAGATCGACAGGCCGCCGGCGATATGATCGAGGCTGACATTGGCGATCGATGTGTCGAGCACCTCCATGAACGTCGGGATCGAGATGATCGTGACGATCAGCCACGGGCTATAGGGCCCCGCCGCCGAACGCGCGGGGCTCCAGCCACCGGACGCGGCGGCGCCCGCCATGCTCAGCGCACCTTGACGGTGGGAACGACCGACATGCCCGGCCCGATCGCATAGCGGCGCGGATCGGCGCCGTTCTTGACGTCGAAGAGGATGCGCACCGGTACGCGCTGCACCACCTTCACGTAATTGCCCGTGGCATTCTGCGGCGGCAGCAGCGCGAACGCCTGCCCCGCGCCGCGCTGGATCGAATCGACATGCCCGACGAAATCGACCCCGGGATAGGCATCGACATGGATCGCCACGCCCTGCCCGATCTGCATATGGGTGAGCTGCGTTTCCTTGAAGTTCGCGGTCACCCACAGCCGATCGGGGATCATCGCCATCAACTGCGTGCCGGGGCCGACATAGGATCCCAGATTGACCGACCGGTTCACCACCTGCCCGTCGACCGGCGCCTTCAGCCGGAGATTGCCCAGCGTCACGTTCGCCTGCTGCACCTGCGCGCGCCGCGCGGCGACCGTGGCGTTCGCCGCACCGATCTGGCGGCGCGCGACGGTGACGTTGGCGGCGGCGCTGTCGATCTGGCGGCGGGCGGCGGCGGCATCGGCATCGGCCGAGCGCGCGGTCGCGCGCGCGGCGTCGAGCTGCTGCCCAGCGACCGCATTGGGATCGAGGCGAAGCAGCGTTTCGTAGCGCTGCAGATCCTGCCGCGCCTTGATCGCAGCGGCGAGCGGCGCCCGCGCCTGCGCAGCCACCTGCGCCTCGTTGGCGAGCGCGGCGGTCACTTGCGCATGCGCCTGCCCCGCCTGGGCTTGCGCCTGCGCAACATTGGCTTGCGCCTCGGCGAGCTGCGCCTGCGGGCCGGTCGGCTGGATCACCGCGAGCAGGCTGCCCGCCTTCACATGCCGGTTGTCGACATTGGCGACGGCCACCAGCGTGCCCCCGGTCTGCGGTGCGATCCGCACGATATGGGCATCGACGAACGCATCGTCGGTCGTCTCATACTGGCGGGCGTGCAACCAGTAGAGCACGCCGCCGACGACCAGCAGCGCCACGACGACGATCAGGATGATCCAGAAGAGCGGCTTCGCGAAGATGGACGGCTTCTTGGGCTTGTCGGCCTTGTCCTCGCCGTCATCGCCATCGTCCTTGCCGCCGTCGTCGGACGGACTGGCGGCCTCGGAATGCTCGTCCCCACGGGCATCGTCGTGCGAAGCCTTGCGCTCCTCATCGGTGCTCGAATCGCTCATGACGTCCCCTGTGCTTCGGCGCGCAGCCGGGCGAGAATGGCATCGGTGTTAGCCGCGATGCGGCCCTTTATCTCAGCCAGGTGTTCGGGGTCCATCCCGTCCTGGCCGAGCAGTCGGAGGCACGCGGCGCGCGATCCCCGCAGCGCCAGCACCTGGCCGAATAGCGTGATCGTCACGATCCGCGCCGCCCGCGAATCGGCAAGCCCCGTGGCCGCGCACACCAAGGCGACGATGGTTTCCAGCATGCGCCCCATCACGCCGCCGTAAAGCCGGTCGAACGCCGCGCCGGGGTTCATCTGCTCGCGCAGGATGAACAGCGACGCATCGCTCCCGGTGGCGCCGCCGATCTTGTCCGCCAGCCGGGCGAGGATTCGCTGGAGGGCAGCCGTGGCGGCAGCCGGATCGCCATCGTCGACCATCCCTTCGGCTTCGATGACGCCACCCATATCCTCGGCCAGCCGTTCCGCGATCCGGTCGGCGGCGGCGAGATAAAGGCCTTCCTTGCCCCCGAAATGATAGGTGATCGACGACATCGCCGTGCCCGCCGCCGCAGCGATCCCGCGCGTGCTGGCGCCTTCCAGCCCTTTGCTGCCGAACTCGCCGATGGCGATGTCGAGAAGGCGGCTGTGCATGGCCGCCGCTTTAGTTCGATCGAACGAACCGTGCAAGCGGCGTGTCAGGCCGGCTCGTGTGCCCGGGCAGCGACAGGGTTCGAGAAGCGCATGCCGTCGTCCACCGATCCCAGCCGCAGCGCCAGAATGTCGAGCGCATAATTCTGGTTCAGCTTCCACGGCTTCTTCGCGCCCTGTTTCGGCAGGCTATCGATCGCGCGCGTGACATAGCCCGACGAGAAATCGAGGAAGGGCTCGGTGCTCATCGCCGCATCCGCATTGTACGGCGTCGCCTGCCGCAGCCCGCGCTTGCGCATCGTGTTGAGCAGGCGGCAGACATACATCGCGGTCAGATCGGCCTTCAGCGTCCACGACGCATTGGTATAGCCGAACACCGACGCCAGATTGGGCACGTCCGAGAACATCATGCCCTTATATTGCAGCCGGCGCGACCAATCGACGGGTTCACCGTCGACGCGGAAGTCGACGCCGCTCATCAGTTGCAGCTCCAGCCCCGTCGCGGTGACGATCACGTCGGCGGGCAGTTCCGCGCCCGACGCGAGGCGGATGCCGTGCGCGGTGAACCGGTCGATCGTGTCGGTCACCACGGTCGCGGTGCCGGCGTTGATCGCGCCGAACAGATCGGCATCGGGCACCATGCACATCCGCTGATCCCACGGATTGTAGCGCGGCGTGAAATGCGTCGCGACGTCGTAATCCGGCCCGAGATGCTCGCGCACCATGCCGAGGATGCGCTGCTTCACCTTTTCCGGGCGGCGGCGGGCGAGACGGAAGAAGAACATGCCCCACAGCACGTTCTTCCACCGCGTCAGACCGTAAGCGAGCTTGGCCGGCAGGCGTTCGCGCAGCCAGTCGGCGACGCGGTCCGCCGAGGGGCGCGAGACGACATAGGTGGGCGAGCGTTGGAGCATCGTCACATGCGCCGCCTGCTTCGCCATTTCAGGCACGAGCGTGACGGCCGTGGCGCCGCTGCCGATCACGACCACTTCCTTGCCCGCATAATCGAGATCGGCCGGCCAGAATTGCGGGTGGACGATCATGCCCTCGAAATTGGCCGCGCCGGCGAAATCGGGCGTGTGGCCGCGCGCATAGTCATAATATCCCGCGCACATGCACAGGAAGTTGCAGGTGAGCGTGACGGGCGCGCCGTCGGGGCCGGTGCCGCCGACCGTCCAGCGCGCCTCCTCGCTCGACCAGGTCGCGCTGGTCACCCGGTGCGAGAAGCGGATATGCCGATCGATGCCATAGGTCTGCGCGGTTTCCACGACATACTCGCGGATCGAAGGACCGTCGGCGATCGCCTTGGCCCCCGTCCAGGGATGGAAGACGAAGCCCAGCGTGTGCATGTCCGAATCGCTGCGGATGCCGGGGTAGCGGAACAGGTCCCAGGTCCCGCCCATCGCCGCCCGCCCTTCCAATATGGCGTAGCTGCGATCCGGACAGCGCGTCTGGAGGTGATAGCCCATCCCGATGCCGGAAATGCCGGCCCCCACGACGATCACGTCGAGATGTTCGGTCATATGCGCCTCTCCACCATACCCGGTCTTCTATTCGGTGGATGGCAGCCTATCGCGCGGTCTAGCGGAAGTCTCGCGAATATTTGACCGAGACGTTGCTGCCGCCGAACGAACCGGTGGAGGACAACACGCTCAGCACGCGGGACAGCGACACCTGGAGCTGCGTGGCGGTGAAGCCGCGCGCATCGGTGATGATCTCCACATAGATGTTCTTGCTGATATATTTGCCCGCCGCCAGCGACGTGCCGCGACCCGTCGCCTGGTCCGCACCGAGGATGCGCAGCCGGTCGAACCCGGTGGCCGAGCGGAGCTTGCCGAGCGGGTTGAGCCCGCCCCCGCTCGATCCCCGCAGCGAATTAAGCGCCGCGGCGAGCTGGATCGCTTCTGTGGCGGACAGGTTCGTCGGTGACGTGCCGAACAGCAGGCGGCTCAGCACCTCGTCCTGCGGCAGCGTCGGTGTCGAGGTGAACGCGATCTGCGGATGCTCGCCCGTGCCGGTGATGTTGATCGTCACGGTGATGTCGCTCGTCGTGGTGGAGGCGACGATGTTGATATCCGGATCGGTCAGGGCGCCGCCGCGGAAGCGGATCTCGCCCTTGGTCACGTCGAAGCGCTTGCCCGAGAAGGAATAGGTGCCGCGGACAAGATCGAGGCCGCCGGTGATGACCGGCGCGGCGCTGGTGCCGCCGATCCGCAGGTTCATCGACCATTCGGATTCGAGCCCCATGCCCGAGACGAAGAGCTGGTTGGCCGCGCGGACATGGAGATCGAGCTTGAACAGTCCGGTGGGCGCCGGCTTCGGTCGGTCGGTCGGTCGGCCCGGCACCATGTCGCTCTTGCGGCGCACGCCCGTCAGTTCGGGCACTTCGGCCGCGCCCTGGCGGATGATCTCGTAGCGTGCATTGGGCACCGTGATGTCGCCCTGGATCAGGCCGCCATCCTTGCCGTTGGTCAGGTGGACGGTCCCGCTGGCGGTCGCGCCGAGCGCATCGCTCTTGGCCAGTTGCGCCTTGTCGAGCGTCGCCCGCAGATCGATCGGATAGCCGCTGTCGGCGGCGAGGCCCACGCTGCCCTGCGCCTGGACCGTGCCGTCGCCCGCACGGGCGCTGAGGCTCGTCAGTTCGAGCCGGTCGTTGTTGAACCGGCCCGCGATCTTCATCTGCGACAGGCGGGTGCCATAGGTCTCGTTGTCATAGGTCAGGTTGTCGGCGCGGATCAGGCCATTGATACGCGGCGCGGTCACGGTGCCGCCGAAATCGGCGGCGATCGCGATCGGGCCGGACACTTGCTGGTTGGGCAGTGCGGCAAGGCTGAACAGCACCGCCGAGGGGCCGTTGTAGCGGATCCCGCCCGAGAGCGGCGCGGCCATCAGCCGCGTCGACCAGGAGCCGGCGCCCGGCGGCAACGGCCGCAGCGTCGCCACCATCCGCCCGACGGGCGTGCCGCCGCGCTTGACGATCGCGCGCGCCTCGCCGCCATCGGGCAGCAGCTTGCCGGCGAACACGATGTCGACGGGTTCGGACACGGCGGCAAGTCCGGTGCGCTGGAAATTGGCGATCGTCAGCCGTGCATCGGCATTGGGGATCGCGCTGCTGTTCGGCTGGGTCAGGTCGAGGCTGCCGGTTGCCTGCCCGGCGATGCCGAGATTGGGGATGAGCGCGTTGGCGATCGACAGATCGAGCCGGTCGAGCCGCGCCTGAAGCGCGAGCCCGGCACCGTAGCGCCCCGCCAGGCGCAACGCGCCGCCGGTGCTGCCCTGCCCGAACGCGATCTGTGTCGGCGCCAGCGCATAGACGCCCTTCGTCGCATGAATTCGCGCGGGGTTGCCGGTGTGGAAAGCGATGCCATTCGCCTGCCCCTGCAGCGCGACGAGATAGTCGCTCGGCGAAAGCTGGGCGTTGGCGGCAAGCCGGAAGGGCACGCCGTTGGAGCCGGTGAGCAGCGCCTGCGCGGTGCCGTGGCCGCCGACATAGTTTACCTTCGCACGCGCCGCCGACAGCACGGTGGCGCCATAGCGCAGATCGCCGACCTGGACGTCGGCCACCACTTGCGGCGCGGTCGGATAGAGCACCGCCGTGGCGTTCACGATCGCGCGGCCGATGGTGAAATCCACCGGTCCCGGGATCTTGGCATTGTCCGCGCGCGCGTTGACGACGGCCCGCTGATATTTGCCCTGCGCACCGAGCGCGACCTGGCCGTTCAGCCCCGATCCGGCGAACTGGAGCTGCCCCGCGAATGGACCCGCCACCGTCTGTACCACGCGGCCGGTGGCGACGATGCCCGCGAACACGACGCGGTGGATGTCTACCGCCAACTCGCGGCCGGGGCGGACGAGCACGTCCGCGGTGAACGGGCCATATTGCGTCCCGCCGCTGGCGAGCACGGCATAGGCGCCGCCACGGCCGACGATCCGCGCCTTCAGCCCGACGAGCCCGATGCCCACACCCGGATGCGCGGCCTCCAGCAGCACCACCGGATCGTTCACCGTCCCGCTGACGCGCGCGGTGAGCGGGCCATATTGCGTCGAATAGGCATCGGCGGAAACGAGCAACTGCCCGTTCGGCGCATAGCGCCCCTCGCCCCGCGTCACGCGGAACTGTGGCGCGTTCATCCGCAGGTTCGAGAAGGTGATGAGTCCGTTCGGCGCATAGCCAACGTCCGCCCGCATCACCGCGTTGCCGCCGAGGAAGCTGCGCGCGCCGTCGTTGAAGATCCGCGCGGTGGTGGCGACCACCCGGCCCTTGATCCCGAAGCCGGCCGGGGTCGTCACCAGATTGGCGTCGGTCGTCAGGTTGACGATGCCGATGCCGTCGATGCGGTAATCGTTGATCCGGCCCTTCAGCGCGCCGGTGTAGCGCCCGGTCGACAGGTTCGCGACGACGATCGCGGTCGCATCGATGTTGCTCGAGCGGACGTGCAGATTGTCCGAGAGGACGTTGACGCCCTGGATCGCGAAGTCGCCATTGACGGTGAGGTTGTTGAGCAGCCCGCCCGCCGCGGCGTTCAGCCCGGTCACGCGGCGCGCGCGCGCCTTGACGGGCACGAGGATGCGCTTGGCATCGACCCGCGCCAGCCCCTCGGCATAGAGATCCTCCACGGTGGTGCCCGCAAAACCGAGCGCGGCGGCGCGGATCTTATAGTCCACCGTCGGCGTGGCGAAGGCGCCGTCGAGCACCACGCGCGCGGCGACGTCACGCCCGGCGAGCGCGGGCGCGATCGCACCGGGGGTGAGCAGCCGCGCATCGACCGCGAAATTGCCGAACCGGTTGCGCGCGAGGTCGATCAGGCCGCCGGCATCCACCGCCAGCGCGCTGGAGCTGAGCTTGATCCGCGTATCGGCACGCCGCTGGTCGAGCGTGGTGTCGATCGCGACCGCCATTTCGGGGCTCGTCAGCCGCTCGACCGGACCCTGGAGATAGAGCCCCGGCTTGGTCGTGCCGCGCACCTCGATATGGCCGGAGCGCGATGCGACGGCCAGGTTCGCGAGCTGCCCGCCGCCAAGCGTCGCGATCGCGCGCCCCTGCCAGCCAGCCCATGTTCCCTTGCCGCCCACCGAGACGGCGAGTGGCGCCTTCAGCCCGGCGAGCCCCGCGACGACGCCGCCAACCGGCGCCGTCAGCTTCGCATCGAGATCCAGCCGGTTGGCATCGGGCACGGCATCCAGCTTGAGCGCGAGGCGGTCGCCGCCGGCGACCCCCGGCCCCTTCAGCGCGACCGCGGCGGCAGTGAGCTGCGCGCGGCGGTCGGCGATATGGGCGCCACCGTCGAGGCTCAGCACATGAACCTGGCCGGTGACCGGCGCCCCGATCACGAAACGCGCGATGCGCAGCCGATTGATGTCGATATCGAGATCGGGAAGCAGTGGCGCGTTGGGGTCGCTGGGCGTCGCCTTGAGCGCGGGGCTGCGCGCGAGCGTCACCAACGCGGCATCGAGCGAACGCACGTCGATGTGGTTCTGCGCATAGGCGAACGGACGCCAGTCGACGTCGAGCCGCGGCGCGGTGAGGAAGACGCCCGTCGGATCGGCGACGCGCACGTCGGACAGGATCATATGGCCATAGAGCGATCCGTCGATCCGCCCGACCTTGATGTTCAGCCCCGATGCGGTGGTGTAGCCGCCGAGCTTGTCCGCGACGAACCGGCGGCCGGGATCGGTATTGATCCCGAGCACGATCGCCAGCACCAGCACCACCAGCCCGATCAGCGCGAACGCCAGCCATTTCAGGATGCGCTGCCACAAGGGCCGCGTCGTGGTCGCCACCGTGGCGGTCGCTTCGCCTTCGTCCGTCATCAGAAGGCCTGCCCGATCGAGATGTAGAGGGCGACCTTGCTGTCACCCGGCCGCGGGTTCAGCGGCGTCGCGACATCGACGCGCAGCGGCCCGAAATTGGTGTAGATGCGCCCGCCGATGCCCGCGCCATATTGCAGCGCGGAGAATTTGGGCAGGCTGCTCGCATAAGCCTGGCCAGCATCGAAGAACGGCACGACACCGAAATTGCCGAAGCGGTAGCGCGCCTCCACCGCGAATTCGTTGAGCGAGCGGCCGCCCACCGGGTTGCCCTGCGCATCGAGCGGCCCGAGCCGCTGATAGCCATAGCCGCGCACCGATCCACCGCCGCCGCCATAATAACGCCGCGACGGCGCGAGATCGTCGCGCGCCACGCCGTCGATCGAGCCGACGCGCACGCGGCCGGCGATCGTCAGGCTGGTACTGGCAGGATAATAGACCGTCCCCTCCAGCATCGAGCGCAGATAGGGGCTGATCGATCCCTGCACCGACGTCTCGGGGCTGAGGTTGATCTTGAGGCGATAGCCCTTGGTGGGGTTCAGCAGATCGTTCGAACGGTCGAACACCACCTGCCCCGGCAGCGCGGCGATGAAATAGTTGCGCCGCACCCGGTCGCCCACGCCGAAATCATAGACGCTCTCGTTCGTGCCGACGAGTTCGAAGCCATAGCTGTAGGTGAAGGTCTTCTGCCAGATCGGCGTGGAATCATAGCTGATCCGGCCCGACAGCGTCAGCGTGTTGGCGCTGAACGCGTCATAGCTCGAATGGTCCGCCGCGGCCGTCAGCGTGACGGTGCGGTCGCGCTTGCCCGCGTTGGAGCGCTTGAACGTGCCCGACAGGCCCTGTTCCTGCGTGCCGCCCGTCGCGGTGACGATGAGCGCGCCCTCTTCGGGAAAGGCGTTGCGGTTGGTGTAGGAGCCGGTGACCTTGAAGCCCTCGCCCGTCGAATAGCCCGCCGTGCCCGCGAGCGACTTCGCGCGCCCCTCGCTCTGCCGCACCAGCAGATCGACCTGCTCGGTGCCGTCGGGGTTCAGCCGGCCGGTGCGCTGCGGCTCGACCGACAGCGTGCCGAACAGGCTGGTCGCGACCAGCGCGTCGCGCAGATCGTCCACCAGCCGCGAATCATAGAGTTGCCCCGGCTCGAAGCGGGGGAAGACGTTCAGATGATCGAGCCCGAACACGGGATCGCCGGTCGTGACCAGCTTGCCGAACGACGCGCGCGGGCCGGTGTCGACGGGCAAGGTATAGGCGCCGGTGGCCTTGGGGCTCTGATCGTCCAGCAATATGTCGCGGTCCCCCACCTTGACGAAGGGATAGCCCTGCTGCGGCAGCGTCAGGCTGACATTCGCCTCGGCACCCTGGATGCGACCGGCCTGGATCGGATCGCCTACCTTCAGCGGCAATTCCTTGCGGACGAGCCCGGCGGGCAGCGTCGGCTGCGCATCGACCGTGATCGACGACAGCGTGTAGAGCCGCCCGGGCTGCGCGCTCACCGTCGCACGCAGGCGTCCGGGATCGCCCGGGATCGTCGCCACGCTGGAGACGGCGGACGCGTCATAATAGCCGAGCGACTTCATCAGCCGCACCGCGAGCGCCTCGTCCTCACGGGCGCGGGCCGACACCTGCGTGGCGTTCGCCGCCTTGCCGCCGCCCTGACGCAGGGCTGACAATGCCTTGAACCGCGCGTCGAGGTCGAGCTTGTCCAGCCCCTTCACCTCGGTCTCGTAGTGGATCTGCGGGGCGTCCTTGCCCTTCAGGTCCGCAGCGGTGTCAAGCGGCGTGGCGTCGAAATTGACCAACGGCACCAGCGGCTGGGCCAGCTGCGGATCCTCCGGGCCGGTCGGCGCCAACACCTGCCCCGCCGGCGCACCCGTAAGCGCGACCGTCGCGGACGTTCCCGCCGAGGGCGTCCCCGCGCGCATCGGTTCGAGCGGCGCGTTGATGTCGCCGGAGAGTGGCGGCAGCGCCGCATCGAATTCGGCCTCCGGCACGATCGGCGCGTCGCTGGAGGACGCGCTCGCCGCGTTCGCGTCGGCCGCCTTGCCGCTATCGGGGCGCGGCGCGTCGGGACCCTTGGCGGGAGCGGTGCCGGGTTTCGACAATTGGCCGGATGCAGGGGCGGCGGCGATCAGCGCGAGGGCGAGCCAATGATGTCTGCCGATCGAACTGACGCGCAAGCTTACCCCCTTAAAAGAAGCGGCCGTATTCGACTCACCTCCGACCGAAACGCAACGCGCGGAGGGTGAAAGGTTTCCGCGAACGGCCATTGTTTTTCATCCTCGCAACTTCGCCCGCGTGCGGAAGGCGTGGAGCAGCGGCTCGGTATAGCCGTTCGGCTGCGCCGTCCCTTCGAACACCAGCGCGCGGGCCGCGGCATAGGCCGGCGCTTCGGGATGATGCGCCATCGGCCGGTAGAGCGCATCGCCGGCATTCTGCGCGTCCACCTTCACCGCCATCCGCTGGAGCGCGGCATCCACATCGGCGGGCGTGGCGACGCCATGGAGCAGCCAGTTGGCGATATGCTGCGACGAGATGCGCAGCGTCGCGCGATCCTCCATCAGCCCGACATCGTCGATATCGGGCACCTTGGAACAGCCGATGCCCTGGTCGATCCAGCGCACCACGTAGCCGAGGATGCCTTGCGCGTTGTTGTCCAGCTCGCGCGCGACCTCGTCGGGCGTCCAGTTGCGCCCGGCCGCCAGCGGCACCTCCAGCAGCGCCTCCACCGGCGGGATCGCCTCGTCGGCGATCCGGCGCTGGCGATCGAACACGTCGATTTCGTGATAATGCATCGCGTGAAGCGTGGCAGCGGTGGGCGACGGCACCCAGGCGGTGTTCGCGCCCACCGCCGGATGCGCACGCTTCTGCGCCATCATGTCCGCCATCCGGTCGGGCGCCGCCCACATTCCCTTGCCGATCTGCGCCTTCCCCGAAAGGCCGTGCGCGAGGCCGATCCGGACGTTGCGATCCTCATAGGCCTTGATCCAGCCGGTGGTCTTCATCTCGGCCTTGGGGATCATCGGCCCGGCGCGCATCGCGGTGTGAATCTCGTCGCCGGTGCGATCGAGGAATCCGGTGTTGATGAAGCAGATCCGGTCGCGCACCGCATGGATGCACGCGGCGAGATTGGCCGAGGTGCGCCGTTCCTCGTCCATCACGCCCACCTTGATCGTGTGCCGCGCGAGACCCAGAATATCCTCCACCGCATCGAACAGCCGGTCGGTGAAGGCGCATTCGTCGGGCCCGTGCATCTTGGGCTTCACGATGTAGATCGCGCCGGTGCGGCTGTTGCGGTAACGGCCCAGGCACCGGAGGTCGATCGTACCGATCGTGGCGGTCATGATCGCATCGAGGATGCCCTCGGGCGCCTCGGCGCCGTCCGCCAGCCGCACCGCCGGCGTCGTCATCAGATGACCGACGTTGCGCACGAACAACAGGCTGCGCCCCGGCAGCGTCAGCATCTCCGTCTCGGTGTCGTAGCAGCGATCGGGCGCGAGCGTGCGCGTGACCGTCGCGCCGCCCTTTTCGAACGTCTCGGACAGCGTGCCGTCCATTAGCCCCAGCCAGTTGGCATAGGCGGCCACCTTGTCGTCGGCATCCACCGCGGCGACCGAATCCTCCAGATCGACGATCGTCGTCAGCGCCGATTCGAGCACGACATCGGCGATATGCGCCGGATCGCCGCGCCCGATCGGATGATCGGGGTCGATCACCACCACGACATGCAGCCCGTGATGGACGAACAGCCAGTCCCGCCCGTTCCGACCCAAGAACTGGCCGGGATCGCGCAGCACCGGATCGCCGGCCAGTTCGGCCCAGCGCCCCTCGGCCAGGGGCACCGCCGCGTCGAGGAACGCCTTGGCCGCGGCGATCACCTGCGCGCCGCGCACCGCGTCATAGCCGCACGGCGCCGCGGTGCCCGGCAGCGCGTCGGTGCCGTAGAGCGCGTCGTAAAGGCTGCCCCAGCGCGCATTCGCCGCGTTCAGCACGAAGCGCGCGTTGAGCGAGGGGACGACGAGCTGCGGCCCGGCCATCGTCGCGATCTCGGCATCAACGCCCGTCGTGCCGATCGCGAACGGCGCCGGCTCTGGCACCAGATAGCCGATCGCGCGCAGGAACGCCGCGTCCACCGGCTCGCCCGCATCGTAGCGCGTGTCGATCATGGCCTGCAGCGCATCGCGCCGGGCAAGCAGCGCCGCGTTTTCGGGGGCGAAGCGCGCGAAGATCCCCGCCACGCCCTGCCACCAGCCGGCAGGATCGATCCCGAGCGGCGCGAGCACGCGCGCTTCGACAAAGGCGGCAAGCGGTTCGGCCACCGAGAGGCCAGCGCGGTCGAGCATATGGAATCCTTGGATGCGGGTTGCGGATCGATATGCCTGGGGAGGACGCCCGGCCCTAAAGAGCCGGCGGGCGCGGTTCAAGTCATCGCTTCATCTGCATGCCGATCGCCCGTCGCGTCGCCGCGCCATAGGGCGGCTTCAGCCCGGCGAGCTTGCCCACGTCGAAGCGCGACTGGCGAAACACCGCGCGCGCATGGCTGAACGTGCGGAAGCCGTCGCGCCCGTGATAGGCGCCCATGCCCGACGGCCCGACGCCGCCAAACGGCAGATCTTCCTGCGAGACGTGGAAGATCACGTCGTCGAGCGTCACCCCGCCCGAGATGGTCCGCTCCATCACCCGCGCCCGCTCGGCGGCGTCGGGGCCGAAATGGTAGAGCGCGAGCGGCCGGTCGCGCCGGTTCACCTGCGCGATCGCGTCGTCGATGCCGTCATAGGAAACGATCGGCAGCACCGGCCCGAAGATCTCCTCCTGCATCAGCGTCATCTGATCCGTCACGCCGGTCACGATGTGCAGCGGCATCCTGCGACCGTTCGCCGATCCGGCATCCTCGTTCGCCGGATTCACCACGGTGACGTGCGCGCCCTTGTCGCGCGCGTCGGCGATCCATTCGGTCAGCCGCTGGTGATGCCGGTCGCTGACGATCGCGGTGTAATCCGGATTGGTCAGCACGCTCGGGTACATGGCGGACGCCGCCGCGACGAGCCCCTGCACGACGCGCGCCTCGTCGGCGGCGGGCACCAGCATATAGTCGGGCGCGAGGCAGATCTGGCCGGCGTTCATCATCTTGCCCAGCGCCACGCGTTCGGTGGCGCGCGCGATATCGGCGCCGCGGCCGACGATCACCGGCGACTTGCCGCCGAGTTCCAGCGTCACCGGCGTCAGATTGTCGGCCGCTGCGTGGAGGATGTGCCGGCCGATGCCGGTCGCGCCGGTGAAGAGCAGATGGTCGAACGGCAACCTGGCGAACGCCTCGCCCACCGCCGGACCGCCGCTGACGAAGGCGAGCTCGTCGGGCGCGAAATAGGCGCCGACGATCTCCTCGAACAGGGCGGCGGTGGCCGGCGTATATTCGCTCGTCTTCACCATCGCGCGGTTGCCTGCCGCGAGGATCCCCGCCAGCGGTGCCATCACGAGCTGCACCGGGAAATTCCACGGAGCGATCACCCCGACAACGCCCTTGGGCTGATAGTCCACCCACGCCCGCGCGCCGAGCAGCCCGAGCGGGAACTGGACCGCCCGCTTCTCGCGCTTAGCCCAGCCATCGAGGCTCTTGCGCGCATGGACCAGCGGGGCGACCGAGGCGGCGATGTCGGTCAGCATCGACTGGTCGCGGCTGCGATGGCCGAAATCCTCCGACAGCGCGTCGCAGAACCGGTCGGCATGGTCCGCGATCATCGCGGCCGCGCGCGTCAGCCGATCCTTGCGCAACGCCAACGGCACCGGAAGATCGGCCATGAACGCGGCCCGCTGCGCCGCCAAGATCGCGTCCATCGTCTCGTTCTCCCTCAGCCCGTGCACCCGATCAGTCCGGCCAGCGGCATCACCACCATGTCCTTGCCCACCCGCTCGAGCCGCAAGGTCGCGCTCGGGATCGCCGCGCCTGCGGTCAGGTCGGCCCGCTCGGCTATCGTCAGGTCGAGCGTCGCGGTCACGTCGCCGGCGCGATATTGCGTGCTGCCCGAAAAGCCGAAGCCGCCCGGGCCCTGCGCGGCGACGAGCGGTACGTCGGTCTCGCGGCCGTCGATCGACAGGCGCAACCGTGCAGGATCCGCCGTCGCCATCGCGATCAGCGTGCGATCCGCCGGGCTCCAGAGGAACGCCGCGCACCCCTTGGCCGGCAGCGCCTGCTTGCCGATCGCCCCCAGCGGAAGCGGAGCGGCGGTAGCGAGCTGAAGCGCGAGCAGAAGGGCGATCATGACGCGAGGACTATCATGCCGAGCCACGCCGGGTAAGCCGCGATTCCGAGCAGCGTGCCGAGCGGCAGCGGCGTGTCGCGCGCCATAGGCCGTCCACGCAGCGCGGCGAAGAGCACGGCCCCCAGCCCGACCAGGCACGCGACGAGCAGCACCGCCGGCAGCATCCGCCAACCGAGCCACGCTCCGATCGCGCCGAGCAGCTTGGGATCGCCCCCGCCCATCCCCTCGCGGCCGCGCCACGCCCGGTAACCGCGCGCGATCGCCCACAGCGTGGCATAGCCGAGGATGCCGCCGGCGATCCGATCCTCCAGCACCGGCGCCATGCCCAGCAGCCCCGTCGCGACGCCGCCGATCGCGAGCGCGCCCGTCAGCCGGTCGGGCAGCCACAGCGCCCGCAGATCGAGCGCGGCGAGCGTCAGCAGCAGCCACCCGAACGCCGCACCCGCCAGCGCCACCGGCGTCGCGGCCGCTAATCCGGCGCTCAGGCCGATCAGGCCGGCCAGCGCTTCGATCCGGCCATGCCAGGGATCGATCCGCCCGCCACACGCGCGACACCTACCGCGCAGCAGCATGGCGCTGACGATCGGCACCAGATCGCGCGCGCGCAGCGTCCGCCCGCACCCGTCGCAGGCGGATCGCCCGCGCATGACCGACCGGCCCTCGCTCCAGCGCAGTACGAGCGTCGCCATGAAGCTGCCGAGAATCGCACCGATCGCGCCCAGTGCCAGTCCCCGGACAAGCGGATCAATCACCGCGCGGCGTCACCAGGTAGCGGTACACGCCGATCAGATCGATGCCGAGCAGCACGACATTCTGCGTGCCCAGCGCCCAATCGCGCGTCAGCACCCCGCCCGCGATCCACGCCACCGCCGACAGGCAGAACAGCACCATGCCCCATCCGGTGTTCCGCTTGCCGATATCGCAGGCGACGATCGTGGCGGCGACGATGCCCGTGCCTGCGGCGAACCATTTGAGAGCAACGACCAGCGTATCCATGGCGCTCCCCTACGCACGCCCCGCCGCTTTGTCCCACCGCTTTATAATTGCCGCCGATCGCATTAGATGCACTGCAACATAAAAGCTGGAGAGTTCCCATGGCCGCCGATCCCGTCGTCATCCTGTCCTATGCCCGCACGCCCATGGGCTCGTTCCAGGGCAGCCTCGCCGGTGCCGCCGCGACTCAGCTGGGCGCTACGGCGGTGAAGGGCGCGCTGGAGCGTTCGGGCGTGTCGGCCGATGCGATCGAGCGGATCTATATGGGCAACGTGCTCTCGGCCGGGCTGGGCCAGGCCCCCGCGCGACAGGCGGCGGTGTTCGGTGGCCTGGGCCATCATGTCGAGGGCACGACCGTCAACAAGATGTGCGGATCGGGCATGCAGGCCGCGATCCTCGCCGCCGATGCGCTGGCGGCCGGCTCGGTCGATCTGCTGGTGGCGGGCGGCATGGAGAGCATGACCAACGCGCCCTACCTGTCGAAGAAGCACCGCGCCGGCGCACGGATCGGCCATGACACGATGTACGACCATATGTATCTCGACGGCCTCGAAGACGCGTACGAACCCGGCAAGCTGATGGGCAATTTCGCCGAGGACACCGCGTCCGACTATCAGTTCACCCGCGCGATGATGGACGATTATGCGATCGAGTCGCTGCACCGCGCCCAGCGTGCGCAAAAGAGCGGCGCCTTCGATCGCGAGATCGTCCCCGTCGAGGTGAAGGGCCGCAAGGGCGTCGACACCGTGACGCTCGACGAACAGCCCGCCAAGGGCGACGTCGCCAAGATCCCGACGCTCAAGCCCGCCTTTTCGAAGGACGGTACGATCACCGCGGCCAACGCCTCGTCGATCTCGGACGGCGCCGCCGCGCTGGTGATGACGCGTGCGAGCGTCGCGGAAAAGCTCGGCATCACGCCGATCGCGCGGGTCGTGGCGCATGCCGCCCACGCGCACAGCCCGGCGCTGTTCACCACCGCGCCCGTCTTCGCGATGCGCAAGGCGATGGAACGCGCCGGCTGGTCCGCGGCGGATATCGACCTGTTCGAGGTGAACGAGGCGTTCGCCGCGGTGGCGATGATCGCGATGCGCGACCTCAGCCTGCCGCACGATAAGGTGAACATCCATGGCGGCGCCTGCGCGCTCGGCCACCCGATCGGCGCCAGCGGCGCGCGGATCCTCGCCACCCTGCTCTCCGCGCTGGAGACGACGGGGCAGACCCGCGGCCTCGCCTCGCTGTGCATCGGCGGTGGCGAAGCGACCGCCATGGCGGTCGAACTGATGCATTGAGCGAACCATGCCGGGGGATGCACTCCCCCGGCGGTTCAGGGCAGCGTTTCGGTTGGCTCCACGCCCCAGATCCCGGAAATCTCGGCATAGCCGGCCTGCCCGCGCACGTCGAAGCGACACCAGCCATTGCCGCACTGGCTCAGCCGCCCGACCACGCCCGGCGCCGCGCGCCAGGTGAGCCGCGCCCCCGCCGCGGGCCGTTCGCGCAGCGGGATCGGCTGCGTGCCGCGCACGATGGCGGTGCGCGTGTCGCGCAGCAGATTGGCCTGCATCCAGCCCTGCGTGCCGTCCGGATCCTCCACCTTGCGCCATTCCTTGAACGCCGCCACCACGCGCACCGGCAGATCGGGCCGCTGGTACAGCCAGCTGGCAGGATAGGAGCGCGCCGGGCCGGTGCGCATCCGCGCGCGCGCCGCGCCGATCGAGCCGTAATAGGGCATGGTGCGCTTGGTGTCGGCCGCGTCCGCCACCCCGGCGAGCAGCGACAGCGAGGCGAGCGTCAGCGCGGCGGTGAGGCGGATCGTCATGACCGGATTTCCTTTGATGCGTCGGTCTCTAGCGTCCGTGCCCATCCCGCTTCAAGCGTTGTTGACGCGACCTTGCGCCTCCGCCAAGCCGTGATCCATGCCCGATGCGCGTCCGTCCCGCCCCAAGGTGCCCCATCCCCGCGTGATCGTCACGCGCGAGCTGGCCGATGCGGCGATGGACCGGATGGAGGCGCTGTTCGACACGACCAACAACCGCACCGACGTGCCCATGGACCGCGCCGCGCTCGCCGCCGCGATGGCCGATTGCGACGTGCTCGTGCCCACCGTCACCGACGAGATCGACGCGGCGCTGATCGCGGGCGCGGGCGATCGGCTGCGGCTGATCGCCAATTACGGCGCGGGCGTGAACCACATCGCGCTGAAGGCCGCGCGCGCGCGCGGGATCATCGTCACCAATACGCCCGGCGTGCTGACCGAGGACACCGCCGACCTGACGATGGCGCTGATCGTCTCGGTGCCGCGCCGCCTGGCCGAGGGCGAGAAGCTGGTGCGATCGGGCGCGTGGACGGGCTGGTCGCCCGGCGGGATGCTCGGCCACCGGATCGGCGGCAAGGCGCTCGGCATCGTTGGCATGGGGCGGATCGGCCAGGCGGTGGCGCAGCGCGCGCGCGCGTTCGGCCTGTCGATCCATTACCACAACCGCCGCCGCCTGCCCGCCGTGCTGGAGGCGCAACTGGGCGCGATCTGGCATGCGTCGCTCGACGACATGCTGGGCGCGATCGACATCCTGACGATCCACACCCCACGCAATCCGGATAGCGAAGGCCTGATCGACCGTCGCCGGATCGCGCTGATGCGCCCCCATGTCTTCGTCATCAACACCTCGCGCGGCGGCATCGTCGACGAGGGCGCGCTGGTCGACGCACTGGAACGCGGCGCGCTCGCGGGCGCGGGACTGGACGTATGGGCGCACGAACCCCGCATTGATCCGCGCCTGCTCGCGCTGTCGAACGTGGTGATGACTCCGCATATGGGATCGGCCACCTATGAGGGTCGGCTGGCGAGCGGCGACAAGGTCATCCAGAACATCCGCATCTGGGCCGATGGCCACCGCCCGCCGGATCAGGTGCTGGAAGGTTGGGCCTGACGGGTCAGCCGAGGACTTCGCGAAGCCGATCGACCTGCTGCATGCGTTCGTGAAGAAACACCACGACACCGATCATGGTGTCGTCCAACACACGCCAATAGATGAAGTGCCGCTCATAGGGCCTGAAATATCCGTCGATCTCGAAAGCGGCGGGCAATTGGCGCCGAGGCCTTCGGCGTGCGGCGATGGCGTCGAACTCGACATAGAGCGCTTCGATATAGGCCCGTGCCGGTGCTCGCCCCATCGCGCGCGCGAATAGAGCAAGATGTCGTCGATCTGTTCCTCGGCCGAACCAAGCAGCCGGTATAGCCTCATCGGGCGTCGCGGGCCGCTATCGGGGCAAAGACATGCTCCGGCGTGGATTCGCGAAACTCACTATGGGTGCCGTAAAGGCGCGTTTCAGTTCGGCCTTGAGGATCTGGAACCGCTCTTCATCGACGCGTTGGCGATCGCGGCGAATCAGGTCGCGGACATATTCGCTGACATTCTCGTACGGCCCATCCTCACCCACATTAGCCGCGACCTGATCGCCCAGCGCACCCGATATGCGCACGTTCAACGTCATCGTCGAGGCATGGCTCACTCCCTTCCGTCCACATCCTTGAAGATAATGGGGACGAATCGAACGTGCATCCGCCGCTCAATCCCCCGTCAGGATGCGATCGACCAATTGCTTCACGCTCGGCACGAAGCCGTTGGAATAGAAGGGATCGCGCTTGAAATTATAGGCGGCATGGCCGGCGAACATCAGGTTACGATCGGTATCTCCGCCATGCGCGATGTCCTGCAGCGTCTTTTGTATGCAGAAGCTGCGCGGATCGGCCAGGCGCCCGGTCGAGTTGGTCTCGGTATCCGCCCAGCTCGAAAAGCTGCACTGGCTGAGGCAGCCCATGCAATCGGCCTGATCCTTGCGAATCTCGCCCTTTTCGGTAGGGCTCACGAAGACGAGCGTGTTGTCCGGCGTCTTCAGCGCATCGGTATGGCCCTCACCGAACCAGCCGCGCGCACGCAGCAGATCATTGCGGGTCACCCAGAAATTCTTGCCTTTCACGCCCACGTCGAGCTGGAACACATGGTCGCCCGCCTCCTGCGTGGAGAAGGCGATCTGCCGCTCGGACCGGGCCTCGAGCGCGCGCAGGAACGGGTTGCGCACCGCGGAGGAATAGAAGCCGGTCGGCGAGAAGCGGTGGAGCAGCACATCGCCCTCCTCGATCTCCATCAACTTGCTCTTCCAACCCTCCGGGATCGGGCTTTCCATCGTGAGCAGCGGGCGCGTGCCATATTGGAAGGCGATCGCGCCCAATTCGGGGTTGTCGATCCAGTCGTTCCAGTCGCGCAGATACCAGACGCCGCCCGCCATCACGATCGGCACGTCGTCGGAAATTCCGCCCTCGCGCATCGTATCGCGCAGGTCCTTCACGCGCGGATAGGGATCCTGCGGCTTTAGCGGGTCCTCGGCATTGGACAGGCCGTTATGCCCGCCTGCCAGCCAGGGATCCTCATAAACCACCGCCGCCAGCCACTCCGCCGCCTTCGAATAGGCGCGCTTCCACAGCGCGCGAAAAGCGCGGCCCGAACTGACGATCGGCAGATAACTCACATGGTGCGACGCAGCGATCTCGGACAGCTTGTAGGGCATGCCCGCGCCGCAGGTGACGCCCGCCACCAGACCCTTGGTCCGCTCCAGCACGCCCTGCAGCACGCGCTGCGCGCCGCCCATTTCCCACAGCACGTTGATGTTGATCGCGCCCTTGCCACCGGCGATATCGAACGCCCGGCGGACCTGCTCCACCGCGCCGTCGATCGCGTACTGGATCAGCTCCTCGTGCCGGTCGCGGCGCGTCAGCGCGCGGTAGATCTGGGGGATGATCTTGCCCTCGGGATCGTAGCTGTCGGCATTGACCGCCGAGACCGTGCCGATCCCGCCCGCCGCCGCCCACGCGCCCGCGGACGCATGATTGGTCGCGGCGACCCCCTTGCCACCTTCCACCAGCGGCCAGACTTCGCGGCCGTTATAGACGATGGGCTTCAGGCCTTTGAACACGCGTACCTCCGAAGACATATACGGCCGATATAGCGCGCGGACGCACCAACGCGAGCGAATTGCGATTCAGCCGAGCGCCCCCGCCCGTCCCAGCGCCTCTTCGTACAGCGCGCGATAGGTGGCGATCATCCGCGCCTCGTCGAACGCGGCCGCGGCCTTCGCGCGGTTCGCGGCGCCGATCCGGGCGCGCAACGCCGCATCGCCGACGAGCGGCTGGAGCACGTCGCGCAGGCCCACCTCGTCCTGTTCGCGCACGATGAACGGCGCGTTCTCGACCGACACCATGGCCGCCACGTCGCCCACCGCATAGCTCGCGACCGGCAGGCCGGCGGCCATGCCCTCGATCACCGAGATCGGCATCTGTTCGCTGCGCGACGATAGCGCGAGGATGTCGAACAGCCCGACATAGGCGTGCGGATCGGGCAGGAAGCCCGGCATCGTCAGCCGGTCGGCGATCCCCATCGCGGCGGCGGCCTGCGCGATCCGCGCGCGTTCGGGCCCCTCGCCCACGATCACCAGTCGCACCTTGCCCGACAGGCCGCCCACCGCGCGGACGAGCGCCGCCAGATCCTTCACCGCGCGCAAGCCGGCCAGCGCGCCGATCGTCACCGTCTTGGGATCGGGGACGAAGCCAGGGATCGCGCCGCGCCGGGGCTTGCGCGCATAGGCCGCGACGTCGATGCCGTTGGCGATGCGGTGGATTTTCGCCGCCGGCTGTTTCCACGACTCCAGCGCGATCCGCTCCAGCGTCTCCGAGGGCACGACCAGCGCCGCCGCGGCGCCCAGCGCGATCCGGCGATAGACGTTGCGTTCGCGCTTCGGCCCACCCGCTTCGTCGGCGTTGAACCCGTCCTCGTGATGCACCAGCGGCGGCGCGCCCTTGCCGAACACGCGGCGCGCCATCACCCCGTCGATCGCGCCCCAATTGTAGGTGAGCACCAGATCGAACCGCCGCATATAGCGCGCGAGTGCCTCGTAGCGCGCGACCGACGGCCGCCCGGTGAGCGACGGCGCGTCTTGCGCGATCTCGTAATCGATGCCCGTAGCGACCGCGTCGCGTGCGCTGGTCTGTTCGGGCATGCCCGAGACGATGGTGTGCCGCGCGGCGCTGCCGAACGCGTTCATCAGCCGCACCGCCCGCGCCTCCTTGCCGCCCAGATCGAAGGAGGAATGGAGATGGAGGATGTTCACCGGCATGGCAGCGGCATGCCGTTTCGCAGGCCTCGTTTCAAGCCAGCGCTCCCGCGCGAAAACCGGGAACGGTCAGGCGAAGGCGCTCTTGGGCACATGCGTGATCCGGCAGGCGAGATCCGCCTCGCCGCTCGCGACCACATAATGGTCGCCACCGTCCGCGATGCCCGTCGTGAAGACGACGTTCTCGACATACATCTGGTGCTTCAGCGCCTCGGTCAGCGCGGGGGCGGGTTCGATCAGCGGGGCGTGGTCGGTGCGGATCACCTTGCTCGGATCGTCGCGGTCGAGCAGCGTCCAATAGGTGCGATAGATGCCGACGAGGCCGGAGGGTTCGACGCCGTGCCACAATGTCAGCCATCCCGCATCCGTCAGGATCGGCGGCGCCCCGCCCCCCATCCGCGCGGTGGCGACGGTGGCGGCGTGCGGGCGGATGCCCGGCGCCTCGTTCGGCTTCCAGTGGAGCGCATCGGGCGAGGTCGCCAGGTTGATCGAGGGCCCCGCGCGCCATTCGCTGCCCGGCGGATAGGCGAACCACACCTCGCCCAGCGGCCGCGTCTGCGCCCAGTAGCGGCCGTCGATCTTCCCTTCGAAGATCAGCATGTCCTTGTTCTGGTGATCGAGCACGATGCCGTCCAGATGCCAGTCTAGCCCGTCCGCCGACGTATCGAGCGTGGTGCAATGGCGCTCGGGGCTGACCGAACAGGTGGTCATCAGATAGCGGCCGTCCACCCGGCTGATCCGCGCATCCTCCACGCCATAGCATTGGTAGGAGGCGCGCGGCGCGATCGCGCGGTCATAATGCACCGCCTCGACGCGGCGCCCCTCGGGATCGAGTTCGACGGGCAGCAGCCACGACATGCTCGTCAGCCCCAGCACGCGCCAGCCGCTGCTCGTCATCTCGAACTTGCGCGGATCGTTGGTGTCGACCATCCCGAGCGGCCAGGGATCGAGCACATAGCCGCCATCGACCCAGCGGATCGCATGGACATGGCCGTCGCGGATCGGCGTCTTCAGCGCCTCGGCCACGCGCACCATCATCAGCAGATTGCCGCTCGGCAGCCGGGTCAGCCCCGGATTGAACGCGCCCAGCGTATAGGTTTCGGCATCGATCCGCCCCGCCAGCGGCGAGCGCGACAGATCGACGTCGTCGGGGGTGAACACCAGATGGTCGAGCACGATCGGTCTCCCGTATTGAATGCCAGCAGACGCGTCAGGCCGGCACGGGTTCCTGCATCACCCGCGCGAGCAGGCGATCGATCGGATCGTGCAGCGCCACTTCGACGAGCGTCGGCGCATGGCCCACGCCCGGCACGGTCGCCAATTCCGCGCGGTCGAGCGCCGCCACCATCCGCTCGGCGGTGGCCGCCGACAACAGGTCGGACCGCCCGCCGCGCACCACCAGGGTCGGCACGTCGCGCAGGCTGGAGAGCGCGGCCCACATGTCCGGCCCCGTCTCGGCACCCGGCACGCGGAACGGCTCGGCGATCTTCAGGTCGTAATCGAGCACGATCCGCCCAGCGCTGTTCAGCCGATAGAGCCGCTTGGCCATCGCCAGCCAATCCTCGATCTCCCAATCCGGATAGATGTCGGCATTGGTGTCGGCGATGCTGCGCGCGGCGTGCATCCAGGTCGGAAAGACGCTGCCCTTGCCGACATAGCCGCGGATCCGGGCGAGTCCGCGGGGCTCGATGTCCGGCCCGACATCGTTCAGCAGCGCGCCCGCGACGCTGGCGCGCCCCGCCCCCGCCAGCAGCATCGCGACGATTCCCCCGAGCGACGTGCCGAACGCGACATAGCGGTCGATCGACAGCGTCGCGAGCAGCGCCTCCATGTCCTGCACGTAGCTGAGCGGAACATAGGTCATCGGGTCCTTGGCATAGGCGCTTTCGGCGCGCCCGCGGAAATCGACCGCGATCACCCGCCACGCCCCCGCGAGCCGCGCCGCCAGCGCATCGAAGTCGCGCGCGTTGCGCGTCAGGCCCGGCATGCACAGGATCGGCGGCTGGCCTTCGCGGCCGCCCGGATAGTCGCGCGCGTGGAGCCGCAAACCGTCGACGGACCACCAATAGCGATTCTCATAGGCGGCCATGGTTGCGTCCTTGCAGAGGGCGCCTCCATATCGCTTCATGCCTACGAACCCGCAAGCCTATCGCCCCGCCGCCCGACTCGAGACCCTAGGGGCGGATTTCTACGATCCCGTGACCGCAGCGGATTTTCCCGAAACGCGGCTGCGCTTCCGCAACGATCGGGCCGCCGCCGAGATCGGGCTGCAGACGCTGAGCGAAGACGAATGGTGCGCGCATTTCGGCCGGTTCCGACCCCTGCCCGGCACGCTCGCGCAGCCGCTGGCGCTACGCTATCACGGCCACCAGTTCCGCCACTACAACCCCGATCTGGGCGACGGCCGCGGCTTCACCTTCGCGCAAATGCATGACGATCGCGGCCGGCTGATGGATCTCGGCACCAAGGGTTCGGGGCAGACGCCGTGGAGCCGCTCCGGTGACGGGCGGCTCACGCTGAAGGGCGGCGTGCGCGAGGTGCTGGCGAGCGAGATGCTCGAGGCGCTGGGCGTGCCCACCTCGCGAAGCCTGTCGCTGATCGAGACCGGCGAGGCGCTGGACCGCGGCGACGAGCCCTCGCCCACCCGCTCGGCGGTGCTGGTGCGGCTGAGCCACGGCCATATCCGCATCGGCACCTTCCAGCGCCTCGCCTACGCGCGCGACACGGCGGGCCTGCGCGCGCTCACCGCCTATGTGCTGCGCGAACTCTATGACGAGGACGGCGACGATCCCGTCCGGCTGCTGACGCTGGTCGTGGCACGCACTGCCCGCCTCGCCGCGCGCTACATGGCCGCTGGGTTCGTGCACGGCGTGCTGAACACCGACAATATCAACGTGACGGGCGAGAGCTTCGATTACGGCCCGTGGCGGTTCGCGCAGACCTGGGATCCCGGCTTCACCGCCGCCTATTTCGATCACCAGGGCCTTTATGCCTTCGGCCGCCAGCCCGAAGCGATTCATTGGGACGCGATGCAGTTGGCCGTCGCACTGCGCCCCCTGGCGGACAGCGATCCGCTCATCGCCGCGCTCGACGGCTTCGCCGCGCAGTATCAGGCGGAGGTGACGGCGGCGATCCTCTGGCGGCTGGGCCTCGCGCCGCATGACGCCGAATCGGATCGTGCGCTGGTGCAGGCGGTCGAGCGCGCGCTCCGCGAAACCGGGGCAGGAATCGACCAGTTCTTCTTCGATGCGTTCGGCGGCACGCTGCCGGACGGCTATGGCGGGCCATGGGGGCCGGTGCGCGGCCAGCTCGCGGCCTATCGCCCGCGCAAGGACCGCGCCGATCCCTATTGGCGGGGCGCGCCCTGCGCGATGCCGATCGACGAGGTCGAGGCGATCTGGGACGCGATCGCCACCGACGACGATTGGGCGCCGTTCCACGCGAAGGTGGCGGCAATCTGCGCCATGGGCGCCGCGCTCGCATGAGTGGTAAAGCCCGGCCGGATCGGGCAGAGGCATGAGGATGGCGGATACAGAACTCGTTTCCCACGAACCTGCGACCGGCACGATGCTATGGCGGGGCGCGATCGGCGACGCCGCGGCCGAGGTGGCGGTGGCGCGCGGCGCCTGGGCGGCCTGGGCCGCGCAGCCGCTGGCAGTGCGGATCGAAACGCTGCGCCGCTTCGCCAACGTCGTGCGCCAGCGCGCCGACGCCTTTGCCGACCTGATCGCCCGCGAGACCGGCAAGCCCTTGTGGGAGGCGCGCGGCGAGGTCGACTCGGTGATCGCCAAGGTCGACATCTCCGTCACCGCCTATGCCGATCGCACCGCGCAGCGCCGGCTCGATTCGCCGATGGGCAGCCGGATGGCGCTGCGTCACAAGCCGCACGGCGTCCTCGCGGTGCTGGGGCCGTTCAACTTTCCCGCACACCTGCCCAACGGCCATATCGTGCCCGCGCTGCTCGCCGGGAACGCGGTGGTGTTCAAGCCGTCCGAGAAAACGCCCGCCTGCGGCGCGTTCCTGGTCGATTGCTACCGCGCGGCGGGCGTGCCCGAAGGCTGCATCCGCCTGCTGATCGGCGGCCCCGCGGAGGGCCGCGCGCTCGCCGCGCATCCGGGTATCGACGGGCTGTTGTTCACCGGCTCCGCGCGCACGGGAATCGCGCTCAACCGCGCCTTCGCCGATCGGCCCGACAAGCTGCTCGCGCTCGAAATGGGCGGCAACAACCCGATCGTGGTGTGGGACACCCCCGATCTGCACACCGCGGCGATCCTTGTCGTGCAATCGGCCTTCGCCACCGCCGGCCAGCGCTGCACCGCGGCGCGGCGCCTGATCGTGGATACCAAACTCTACGATCCGCTGCTCGCCATCATCAACACGCTGATCGGCCGTATCGTCGTGGACGAACCCCATGCCGATCCCGCGCCGTTCATGGGCCCGGTGATCGACAACGAAGCCGCCGACCAGCTGACCGAAAGCTTCCTCACGCTCATGATGCGCGGCGGTCGCCCGATCCGCCATCTCGAACGGCCGGTGCCCGATCGCCCGTTCCTCATCCCGGCGCTGATCGACGTGACCGGCATGGCCGAACGCCCCGACATCGAACTGTTCGGCCCCATCCTCCAGGTGATCCGCGCCGACGATTTCGATGGCGCCATCCGCGAGGCCAACGCGACGCGCTACGGCATGTCGGCCAGCCTCATCAGCCAGACGCCCGCGCTGTACGACCGGTTCTGGGCCAATGCGCGCGCCGGCATCGTCAACTGGAACCGGCCGACCAACGGCGCCTCCAGCGGCGCGCCGTTCGGCGGCATCGGCCTGTCCGGAAACCATCGGCCCAGCGCCTATTATGCCGCGGACTATTGCGCCTATCCGGTGGTGTCGAACGAAGCCGATGCGGCGCGCGCGGCGATCGGCATCGGCCTGCGCGACGCATGAAACCGTGAACGCGCACGCGGATAGCCCGTCTAACAGCAACCCAAGCATCGCTGCTTTGCCCGCAACGCCGCCAGGCACCACATCGCGCCTCATGGCCACGCTGCTCGATCCCACCGCCCGCGGGCGCGTCATCCTCGTGGGCGCAGGGCCGGGCGATCCCGGCCTGCTCACCGTCCGCGCCGTCGAGGCGCTGCGCATCGCCGACGTCGTCGTGCATGACGGACTGATCGACCCGCGCGTGCTGGATCTCGCGCCCGCCACCGCGCAGCGCATCTCGGTCGCCAAGCAGCGCGCGCGCCACACGCTGCCGCAAGAGGCGATCAACGCGCTGATCGTCGCGCATGTGAAGGCGGGCAGCGTCGTCGTGCGGCTGAAGGGCGGCGATCCCTTCGTGTTCGGCCGCGGCGGCGAAGAGGTGGAGGCGGTACGCGCCGCCGGCCTGCCCGTGGCGGTGATCCCCGGCGTGTCGGCCGCGCTCGGCTGTGCGGCGGAAGCGATGCTGCCGCTCACCCACCGCGACCACAGTTCGGCGGTGTCGTTCGTCGCGGGCCAGTGCAAGGGCCTGTCCGAACAGGATTGGGCGGGGCTCGCCGGCCAGGGGCGCACGCTGGTGATCTATATGGGCGTCGCGACCGCGACCGACATCGCCGACAAGCTGATGGCGGACGGCGTTGCGCCCGACATGCCGGTCGCGGTGCTCGAACGCGGCACGTTGGTGGGCGCGCGGGCGATGCGCACCTTGCTGGCCGATCTTGGCCCGATGGTGGCGCGCGAGGGCGTGCAGAGCCCGGCGATCATCGTCGTCGGCGAGGTGGTCGAGTTGTCGGACGCCGAGGACAAGCTCGCGCGCTGGGCGCGAATGGCGGAGGCGGCGGCATGAAATTGCTGACGGGCAACGATCTGCCCACGGGTGACGTGATCTGGTGGACGGGCAGCGGCTGGTCGCGCCATATCGAGGAGGCGGGCGACGTCGGCACCGAAGGCGAACCGATCGCACGCGCCGAGGAAGGCGCACGCCGCGTGACCGTCGCCTATGTGATCGACGCCACGATGACCCCGGACGGCCCCCGCCCCGCGCACATCAAGGACCGTATCCGCGCGCTCGGCCCCACGGTGCGCCCCGATCTCACGCTCAAACCCGCCGATCCCGATGCGGGAAGCTGGGTGATATGACGATCGTTCACGCTTCCTTCCTTGCGCCTTCGCGTCCTCGCGCGAACAACACCGGGCACGCTCATGTATAAATACGATCATTACGACCAGGCCATGGTCGACACCCGCGTCGCGGAGTTCCGCGATCAGGTCGAGCGCCGACTCGCAGGGCAGTTGACCGAAGACCAGTTCAAGCCGCTGCGGCTGATGAACGGGCTCTATCTGCAGCTCCACGCCTACATGCTGCGCGTAGCGATTCCGTACGGCACGCTCGACGCGCGACAGATGCGGATGCTCGCGCATATCGCGCGCACCTATGATCGCGGCTATGCGCATTTCACCACGCGGCAGAACATCCAGTTCAACTGGATCAAGCTGGCCGACACGCCCGACATCCTCGCCGAGCTGGCGACGACTGAGATGCATGCGATCCAGACGAGCGGCAATTGCATCCGCAACATTTCGTCGGACCAGTTCGCCGGCGCCGCCGCGGACGAGGTGACCGACCCGCGCCCCTGGGCCGAGCTGATCCGCCAGTGGAGCACCTTCCATCCCGAATTCACCTATCTGCCGCGCAAGTTCAAGATCGCGGTGATCGCCGCGGACGAGGATCGCGCGGCGATGCGGCTGCACGACATCGGCATCCGCCTGACCAAGCGCGACGGCGTGCTGGGCGCGACGATCTTCGTCGGCGGCGGCATGGGCCGCACCCCGATGATCTCCACCGAAATCAAGGACTTCGTCACCGCCGACGACCTGATGAGCTATCTCGAGGCGTGCCTGCGCGTCTACAATCGCTATGGCCGGCGCGACAATATCTACAAGGCGCGGATCAAGATCCTGATCCACGAGATCGGCGCGACCGACTATGCACGCCAGGTGGAGGAGGAGTTCGCCGCGGTGAAGGCGCTGGCGCTCGATCCGCCCGCCGCCGAACTGGCGCGGATCACCGCGATGTTCGCCGCGCCAGCGTTCGAAACCGACGGTCTTCCCGCGCATGACGACACGGACGCGTCACCGGCGTTCGATCACTGGGTCGGACAGAATGTCCGCGATCACAAGCAGCCGGGCTATGCGGTGGTCACGATCAGCCTGAAGCCCGCGGGCGGCATTCCGGGCGACGCCTCCGCCGAACAGATCGACGTGATGGCGAATCTGGCGGAACGCTACAGCTTCGACGAACTGCGGGTCACGCATGCGCAGAACATCGTCCTGCCGCATGTCCGCCGCGCCGATCTGCCGGCCGTGTGGCAGGCGCTGGTCGATGCCGGGCTGGCGGAGGCCAATCTCGATCTCATCACCGATATCATCGCCTGCCCCGGCCTCGATTATTGCAGCCTCGCCAACGCCCGCTCGATCCCGCTGGCGCAGAAGATCGGCGCGCGCTTCGCCGATCCGGCGCGACAGCGCGATCTCGGCGAACTGAAGCTGAAGATCAGCGGCTGCATCAACGCATGTGGCCATCACCATGCCGGCCACATCGGCATTCTGGGCGTCGACAAGAAGGGCAGGGAGAATTTCCAGCTCCTGCTCGGCGGTTCGGGCGCGGAGGATGTGAGCCTCGGCAAGATCGCCGGGCCGGGCTTTTCCGAAGACGGCGTTGTCGATGCGATCGAGCGCGTGACCGACCGCTATCTCGACGTGCGCCACGAGGGCGAGCGGTTTCTCGACACCTATCGCCGGCTCGGCATGGAAGGCTTCAAGGAGGCGATCTATGGCTGATCTCGCCGGCGATACCGACAATCTGCTCCGCTTCCGCGACGACGCCGCGCACGACGAACCCGCGGTCACGCTCGACGCATTCCTCGCCGGCCAGACCAACGCGACGGCGGTGCGGCTGGAGGCGGGCGACGATGCGCGCGCGCTACTGCCCTATCTCGAGCGGCTCGCACTCGTCGAGGTGAGCTTCCCGAGCTTTCGCGACGGGCGCGGTTACAGCGCGGGCCGGATCCTGCGCGAGGCCGGCTATGCCGGCGAGCTGCGCGCGGCGGGCGACGTACTGGTCGACCAGATGCCGCTCATGCGGCGCTGCGGCTTCGACAGCTTCGCGCCCGAAGCCCCGATCGATCCCGCCGCGCTGGATCGCGCGCTGACCCGCTACGACCAGCATTATCAAAAGGCGGCGGCCGGCGCGGTGCCGATCTGGAAATTGCGTCATGGCTAATGCCGCGCGCCGGCTCGACACGATCGACGTGTCCCCCGCCTTCACGCCCGACGACGCGGCGGCGATGCAGTCGCGCTTCACCGGCGTCGCGACGCAGGATCTGCTCGCCGAGCTGCTCGCAGGCGAGCTGAAGGGGCGGATCGCCGCGGTGTCGTCGTTCGGCGCCGAATCGGCGGTGCTGCTCCACATGATCGCCGCGGTCGATCGCGACGTGCCGGTGATCTTCACCAACACGCAGAAGATGTTCGGCGAGACGCTGGCGTACCGCGACGAGCTCGCCGAGCGGCTGGGCTTCACCGATCTGCGCGTGTTCCGCCCCGATCCCCGGCTGCTCGCGGCGCGCGATGCGACGGGGCTGCGCTGGTCCTACGATCCCGACGGCTGCTGCGACCTGCGCAAGGTGGAGCCGCTGCGCCGTGCGCTCGCGCCGTTCGACGCATGGATCTCGGGCCGCAAGGGTTTCCAGGCCAAGACCCGCGCCGCCATCCCGCGCTTCGAGGCGGACGAGGGTCGGCTTAAGCTCAACCCGCTGGCCGATTGGGACAAGGCGCGGCTCGAGGCCTATTTCGACAAGCACGCGCTGCCCCGCCATCCGCTGGAGGCGCAAGGCTATTTGTCGATCGGCTGCGCGCCCTGCACCAGCAAGGTCAAGCCCGGCGAAGATCCGCGCGCGGGCCGCTGGCGGGGATGGGACAAGGTGGAATGCGGCATCCACGTCCCCGAAGCGCCGGGCGAGGAACCGGTGTTCTAGAGTTTGATGACGTTACTTTGATCCGTTCGCCCTGAGCTCGTCGAAGGGCCTGTGCCACACGCACACCCTCAACGGCGGAACAGGTGCTTCGACAAGCTCAGTACGAACGGACTGAGAGGCTGGATCGAGCCAACAGTCACCCCGTCTTAGGGCTCTCCCTCTTCCACCGGGAGAGGGACTTGGGTCAATATTCCGCCAGATCCGAGAATTTGGTGATCGTCGGATCGAACTTCATCCGCACCTTGCCCGTCGCCCCATGGCGCTGCTTCGCCACGATCAGCTCGGCGAGACCATAGACCCGCTCCATCTCGGTCGCCCAGGCGGCATGATCCTCGAAGGTCTTGGCGCTGTCGCCCTCGACGGGGCGCTTCGGCTCCTTCGACGCGACGTAATAATCCTCGCGATAGACGAACCACACCATGTCCGCGTCCTGCTCGATCGAGCCCGATTCGCGCAGATCCGACAGCATCGGCGTCTTGTCCTCGCGGCTCTCCACCGCGCGACTGAGCTGCGAGAGCGCCAGCACGGGCACGTTCAGATCCTTGGCCATGGTCTTGAGCCCACGGCTGATCTCGGAGATTTCCTGCACGCGGTTGCCGTCCTTGCTCTTGCCGGAACCGGTCAGAAGCTGGAGGTAATCCACCACCACCAGCCCGATCTCGTTGTTGTGCCGCCGCTGCAGCCGCCGCACGCGGGTGTGGAGCGCGCCGATGCTGAGCCCGCCGGTATCGTCGATGAACAGCGGCAGGCTTTCGAGTTCGGCGGCGGCGGCGGCGAGCTGGCCGAATTCCTGTCGGCTGATCTTGCCCATGCGCAGATTTTCCGAGCTGATCCGCGACTGTTCGGCCAGGATACGCGTCGCGAGCTGATCGGCGGACATTTCGAGGCTGAAGAACGCTACCTTGGCGCCCACCGAATCGGCCGGCGCGATCCCGTCGGCCATGTCGCGCATCCAGCGTCGCGCGGCGTTGAACGCGATGTTGGTGGCGAGCGATGTCTTGCCCATGCCGGGGCGGCCGGCGAGGATCATGAGATCGCTATGGTGCATGCCGCCGATCTTGGCGTTGATCGAGTCGATGCCGGTCGTCACGCCCGACAGGTTGCCGCCCGAATTGAGCGCACGCTCTGCCATCTTCACCGCAGCGGTGGTCGCCTGCGCGAAGGTCTTGACGGTGTTCTCGCTGCCGCCGTCGGCGGAAACCTTGAACAGCTCCTCCTCGGCCTGTTCGATCTGCGCGCGCGGGTTCACCTCTTCGGACGTGTCCATCGCACGCTCCACCAAGGTGCGGCCCACGCTCACCAGGCTGCGCAGCATGGCGAGATCGTAGATCTGCTGCGCGAACTGGCGCGCGCCGATCAACCCCGCGCCGCTGCCCGTCAGCCCGGCGAGATAGGCGGGGCCGCCCAGCTCGCGCATCCCCTCGTCCGCCTCGAACATCGGGCGCAGCGTCACCGGCGTCGCCAGCATGTCGTTGCCGCGCAGCGTCTTGATCGCAGCGAAGATCCGGCCGTGCACGGGCTCGAAGAAATGCGCCGGGTCGAGCCGGTCGACCACATCGTCCGCCAGCCGGTTGTCGATCATCATCGCCCCCAGCATGGCGGCCTCCGCCTCGACGTTGCGGGGCAGTTGCTGCGGCTCGGGCGCGGCAGGCGTGGGGAATGCGAGAGTGGCCATGCCCGGCCTTGTACCCCCGGCCGCGCCCGGCCCCAAGCCGCGCGCGACGGAATGATGGGGATAAGTCGTGATCGGGACAAGTGACAGGCGATACGACCTTCGTTAACGCTGGCGCATGGCCGACCCGCGGATCATCGCCGTAGAGCTCGACGAGCGCAGCCTCGGCTGGCGCTCGGCCGATATCGACCAGGAACGCCGGATCGCGATCTTCGACCTGATCGAGGGCAATCATTTCGCGCCGCAGCGTTCGCAGGCGGACGGCTATGCCGGGCCCTACCGGATCAAGCTCGAATCGGAGGAAGGGCGGCTCGGCATCCACATGCACCGCGAGGATGGCACGCATCTGGAGACTCTGGTGCTGGCGCTCGGGCGCTTCCGGCGGCCGATCAAGGATTATTTCGCGATCTGCGACAGCTATTACCAGGCGATCCGCGCGAGCACGCCGCAGCAGATCGAGACGATCGACATGGCCCGGCGGGGCGTCCACAACGAAGCGGCCGAGCTGCTGATGGAGCGGCTGGCCGGCAAGATCGCGGTCGATTTCGACACCGCCCGGCGGCTGTTCACGCTGATTTGCGTGCTCCACATCCGTGGCTGATCGCTATGGCCTGGCGCGCGTCGCCGTGCTGCTGGCGGTGATCGGCATCGCCGGAATCGCGGCGTGGAGCTGGGCGACGCACTGGGCGCCCGCCCCCGCCCGCTACCCCTTCCAGGGGATCGACCTGCCCGAGGATGCGCCGCCCGTCGAATGGGGCAGCGTGAAAGCGAACGGCGCAGCGTTCGCCTATATCGTCGCGACGTCGGGCGCGGACCGGCGCGACTCCGCCTTCGAGGCCAACTGGGCAGCGATCGGCGAGGCCGGGCTGCGGCGCGGCGCGGTGCACGTCTATTCGCTCTGCCAGCCGGCCGCGCCGCAAGCGAACGCGTTCAACACCCTGGTGGCACGCGACGACGAAGCGCTTCCCGCCGCGGTCGATATCGCGTTCCACGACGATTGCGCCGCGCGTCCGGCGCGCGAGGCGCTCGTCGCCGATCTCGCGCGCTTTGCCACGATGGTCGAGGCGCATACCCGCAAGCCGATCCTGCTGCGCATCGCGAAGCCCGTCGAGTCGGCCTATGCGTTGTCGGAGACGCTGCACCGTCCCGTCTGGGTGGTGGGCGATTTCCTCTCGCCAGGCTATGCGGCGCGGCCCTGGGCGATGTGGCGCGCGAGCGACCTGCGCCGGATCGAGGGCGTCGAAGGACCGGTGAATTGGGATGTGGTGGCGCCATGAACGGTGAAGACCTGCACGACGATGCGACTCGGCTGATCGCCGCGGCACGGACCGCCGCTCTCAACGCCCATGCGCCCTATTCGCGCTTTGCGGTGGGGGCGGCGCTGCTGATGGCGGACGGCGGGATCGTCACCGGCGCGAACGTCGAGAATGCGAGCTATGGCCTATCGCTCTGCGCCGAGACGGTGGCGGTCGCGACCGCCAGCGCCGCGGGGCGGCTGCGCGAGATCGTCGCGGTGGGCGTGATCGGCGGCGCGATGGACGCGCGGAACCGCCCGACCGGTCTCGTCCCCGTCAGCCCGTGCGGCCGGTGCCGCCAGGTGCTGAACGAGGCGTCGCAGATGGCGGGGATCGACCTGCCGGTGCATTGCGGCGCGGCCGAGGGCGAGCAAGTGACCAGCTATCGCCTGTCCGCATTGCTGCCCGATGCGTTCGGGCCGCGCGATCTGGGGATCGGCTGAACGGCGAAACGGGCCGGCATGGCTGCCGACCCGTCCCGTCTTCCGTAGTGACCTTCACCCGGCCATCAGGGCCGGTTCGGCTGGTCAGCAGCCGTTGTTCTTGCGGTTCTTCGACGCGGTATTCTTCTTGTCGAAATGCCGGCCGAGCAGCGCGCCGCCACCCGCGCCCGCGATCGTGCCGAGCGTTCCGCCGCCCAGCGCGCTGCCGAGCAACCCGCCACCGACGCCGCCTGCGATCGTGCCGACCGCGCCGTTGCCCGACCCGCACTTGATCTGGCGGCCATCGCGGCCACGATAATTGCGGTCGTCGCGCTCATACCGGCGATCGTCGCGCTGCGCGAAGGCCGATGTCGGCGCGAGCATCGGGGCCGATACCATCATCGCCAGCGCAGTGACTCCAATCGCTCTCTTCATGTCGTTCTCCTTTGTTTCGGCCGTTCAACGTCGCAGCGCCGAAATTGGTTGCGCGGATCGTGTCACGTGCGCGCCGCCTGCCCCTTGCCCTCGCCGCGCCGCCCCCGCAAAGACGGGGCGAAGGGAACACCGCATGTCCGTCCTGTCCGACCGCTGGATACGCGAGGCCGCGATCGGCCAGCGCATGATCGAGCCGTTCGTCGAATCGCAGCGCCGCGACGGCTGCATTTCCTATGGCCTGTCATCCTATGGCTATGACGCGCGCGTGGCGGACGACTTCAAGATCTTCACCAATGTCGACAGCGCGATCGTCGATCCGAAGGATTTCGCCGCCAACAGCTTCGTCGACCGCAAGACCGATTGCTGCATCATCCCGCCCAATTCCTTCGCGCTCGCCCGCACCGTGGAATATTTCCGCGTGCCGCGCGACGTGCTCGTGATCTGTCTCGGCAAATCCACCTATGCGCGCTGCGGGATCATCGTGAACGTCACCCCGCTCGAGCCCGGCTGGGAGGGGCATGTGACGCTGGAATTCTCGAACACCACGCCCCTGCCCGCCAAGGTCTATGCCAATGAGGGCGCGTGCCAGTTTCTCTTCCTGCAGGGCAACGAACCCTGCGAGGTGAGCTATGCCGATCGCGCGGGCAAATATATGGGCCAGCGCGGCGTGACGCTGCCCAAGTTGTAAGCCGGGCTTGACGGGCGCGGTGGACCGAACGGCACCCGATCGGGATCGCCTGTTCCGTTACGACCGGCGGATCGTCGCGAACGCCGCGCGCGCGACGTTCGCGCGCTGGCACGATCGGGCCCTGCTGGCGCTTCTGCTGCTCCTGCCGGTCGCAGCGGCGCATGGCGCGCTGGCCGATCGGCCGTGCCGGACGGCGGCGGGTGTGGGGTTCGGTATCGGCGTCCTGTTCGGCGCGACCGTCGCCCGGTCGATCGGGGCACGGCTCGCGCATCACACAACGGACGGCCCGCTAGCAGCAGATGCGCTGCACCGCGCGACCCGCTGGCGCTATTCCGCGATCTGGCACGCGTATGGCTGGGCGGCGCTCGCGATCCTGGTGCTCGGCGCGCGGCCGGCGCTGCTGGTGGCGGCGACGATCGGCTATCTGGTCGGCATGGCGTTCGGCGCGATCGATCGCTTCGTTCCACATCCCTCGCCGGGCGGCGCGAAGATCGGGCGGACGCTGCGCGAATGGCTCGGCCGCCCGCATGCGGGGGTCGCCGCCGGTGCGGCGCTGCTGCTCGTGCTGCTGGGGATGCGGTTCGGTGGATCGGGCCACGCTATGCTCGTGGCGGTAGCGGCCGTCGCGACTGGGATCGCAACGCTCGCGCTCACGATCGTGGACGATGCGGCGATCCGGTTCCAGACCGCCGCCGGCTGGGGATGGAGCCGGATCGCCACGACCCGCGGCCGGGGCACGCTGGCCCTGGCGGGGATCGGCGCGGGCGGCGGCCTGCCGATCGCCGGGGGGATGGTCGCGGCCTTGATCGTCGCGGTGGCGGCCGCTGGCCTGCTGCTGATGCTGCTGCGCATCCTTACCTATCGGCTCCACCGCCGGCGCTTTGCCGATGGTCTCGTCTCGGTCGTGAGCGCGCTGCTCGTGCTGGTCGGCGTGGCGATGCCGGTCGCGCTTCCGCTGGTCGTCGTCGCGCTGCTCTGGCGTGTCGGGCGTCGCGCATCGGCGCGGACATGGCTGCTCGCATGACCCCGGCCGTTCATCTGCACGATGCGTCGGTGGATCGCGACGGGACGCGCGTCGTCCATAACGTCGCGCTGACGATCGCGGCCGGATCGTGGTTCGGGCTGATCGGCGCGAACGGATCGGGCAAGACGAGCCTCTTGCGCGCCATCGCCGGACGACTGCCCTTTGCCGCAGGCGGGTCCTGTCGGGTGGATGGCGTGGAGCGAACCGCCGATCGCACCGCGCGCGCAGAGCGCTTCGGGTTCCTGCCGCCAGCCGAAAGCCTGCCCGATTCGCTGCGCACGCGCGACCTGATCGCGCTCGTCGGCGGCCGTGCGCGCGACCCATGGCCGGCACTCGAGCCGCTACGGGCGGCGCTGGGGCTCGATGCGCTTCGCGATCGCTGGATCGGCGATTGTTCCGCGGGCATGCGGCAGCGCATCGCGATCGCGGCGGCATTCGCCGGCGGCCATGACGCGGTGATCCTCGACGAGCCGTTCAACTGGCTCGATCCCGTGGCGGCGTTCGATCTGCGCGCGGCGCTCCGAACGATGGTCGGGCGCGGGCTGACGCTCGTCACCGCGCTTCACGATCTCGGCCTGCTGGCGGCGAGCTGCGATACGGGCGTGGTCCTGGCGGACGGCCGAATCGCGCTGACGTTCGATGCCGAGACGCTCAGCCGCGCGACGCAGGCGCCTCAGGCGTTCGAGCGCGAAATGATCGAAATTCTTCGCACAGGCGCCACGCGTTGAGTGTAGCGGGCCTCATCGCGTCCGGCCTTCACCAACGGAAAAGGGGCGGCCCGCAACGGACCGCCCCTTTGTCGCACCGTCTTCGATCCGGGGATTAGAAGTCGTTGCGATATTGCTCGTTGCCGATGAAGCCCAGCTTGCTGATCGCCGAACGCTTGACCACGGCCAGCGTGCGATCGACCACCTCGTACCGCGCCTGCGGATCGGGTTGGAAGTGCAGTTCGGGCTCGGGGTTCATGCTCGCGGTCTGGTCAAGATACTGACGCAGCGTCACCTCGTCGACCGGGGTGCCGTTCCAGGCGACCTGGCCGTCCGCACTGATCGACACCTTGTTCTTCTGCGGATCGATCGGCGGCGGGTTGTTCTTGGAATTGACCGGCAGATCGACCTTCACCGCATGCGTCTGGATCGGGATCGTGATGATGAACATGATGAGCAAAACGAGCAGGACGTCGATCAACGGCGTCATGTTCATTTCCATCATCGGCTCGCCGTCATCGGAGCCGCCACTCATTGCCATGCTAGTTTACTCCTGATGTCGCTGGACGGACGCGGGCTCAAAGCCGCGTCACGCCTTCGCCCGGGGGCGGAGACGAGATGAATCCGACCTTGGCGAAGCCGGCGTTCTGCATCGTGTAGATCGCGCCACCGATGCACTTGTACGGCGTGTTCACGTCGCCGCGGATATGCGCTTCCGGCAATTCGAGGCCGGCGGCACCGGCGCCGCCCTGGCGCGCGATCTCGGTCTTCAGCTTGGCGACCGCGCGGTTGAGCAGTTCGTCATGCGAGACGCGGGTCATGTTCCAGTAGACCGCACACTGGCCGGCATCGTCGGTGGTGATCGACAGCGACACGTTTTCGGGCTTGGTGGTGGTCGGATCGAAGCGGACGTCGGGGAGCTTCAGCTTCACCGCCTGCACCGCGACGGTCGCCGTCACCAGAAAGATTATGAGGAGCACCAGCATGACGTCGACCAGCGGCGTCGTGTTGATGTCCGACATCGGTTTTTCGGTGGAGTCGCCACCAACACTCATCGCCATGTGCGAATGATCCTATCTTCGTTCAGCCACCGGCATCGGTGCCGGAGCGGGTACGCCGGGAGGGGGGGGGGGCCCATCCTCCCGGAGCGCCGGGTCGTTCAGGCGCGGGGCGGAACGCCGCCGGTCTGGCCGGCCGTCGTCGTCGCCGAAGGCTTGGTCGTCGCGGCGTTGGTCGGACGGGCGTTGGGCGCCGCCGGGCGGACCGCGCCGTTCGAGGCCAGGAAGCCCAGCACGTCGTTCGAGAAGGCCGACAGGTCTTCCGCGATCGACTTGTTGCGACGCTGCAGCCAGTTGTAGGCGAGCACGGCCGGAACCGCGACGACCAGGCCGAGCGCGGTCATGATGAGCGCCTCGCCGACCGGGCCTGCGACCTGGTCGATCGAGCCTGAGCCCGACGCGCCGATCTTCACCAGTGCGCGGTAGATGCCGATCACGGTGCCGAACAGGCCGATGAACGGCGCGACCGAACCGACCGTCGCGAGGAAGGCGAGACCGCCGCCCAGCTTCGAGTTGATCGCCGCTTCCGAACGGGCGAGCGAACCATGCAGCCAGTCATGTGCCTCGACCGGATCGGTCAGCTTGGCATGCTGCGCCTGCGCGGCGAGACCGTCGTCGACGATCTGCTTGTAGGCCGAGTTCTTGTCGAGCTTGGCCGCACCCTCGTGCAGCGAGTTCGCGTTCCAGAAGCCCTGACGCACGCGCTTGGCCTGGTTCATGATCTTCTGCTGCTCGAACAGCTTCGAGAAGAGGATGTAGAACGACACGATCGACATCAGCACCAGGATGCTGAACACGGTCTGCGAAATCAGGCCGCCTTCGCGGAGCGACTGCTGGAGGCCGTAGGGGCTGGCGCCCTTGGCGGCCGCTTCGCCGCCCGCGGCGAGAATGGAAATGAGCATCATCGAGTTTTCCTTCTGAACCAATCGCTAAAAGATGAATCTGACTTCCGACAATCAGTCCCTTGGCAGGACCCAACGCACCGGCAACGTCGTGGTCGAAGCAATCGCGGCGCCGCTCTCGTCCTTCGCCGGTGTATACCGCACCTTCTGCTTCGCGATCCGGCAGGTGGTGTTGTCGAGATCGCTATTGCCGCTCGACGACGTAACCGTGCAGTCGGTCACGCGACCATCGGTGCCAATCGTGAGCTTCGCCACCACGCGGCCCTGTGCCTCGGCACGCTGGGCTGCAGGCGGATAGGCGTCCGGCCCGAAATACTGACCCGGATTGCCCTTGGCCACGGCCGCCTGCGACACCACACGCACCGGAGGTGCCGGGGGGTTCGGCGGAGCCGGCGGTGCGGGGGGCGCAACCGGCTGGCTCGGCGGAATCACCGGCGTCGTCTGCATCGTGAACGTCGCGGTGGGCGGCACGATCGGCGGCGGCGACACCACCGTGGTGGGCGGCGGCGGCAGGTTCGGCTGGTTGGGCGGAGGCGGCGGCGGTGGAACGTCGGGCGGCGGCGGCGGCGGCGGCGCCACGTCGAACGTGTTCAGCTTCTCCGTCGTCTTCTTAATATACTGGTATGCAAGACCAGTAATGAAAGCGTAGCCCAGTGCGACATGGATCAGGACCACGATCACGATCGCGGTCACCTTGCCCCCGGACATCTTCTGGTCAGTATAAGCCATTCGGCAATGACACTCCCTAATTGCAACGACTGGCCCCTCCGCCGGAGCGTCGGGAGGCTTCCAACCGTCTGTCACCGAGGCCTCGGGGCCCCGCGCAGTGCCCGAGTCCTACCGTTACGTTATCCGACACGCAAACGCTTTGTCGGCGCAACAAACGTTCAATCGCCCCTCCACCAACTTGTTTCTGTAACATTCAGATCAAAAGGCGTAGCCGGGAGGGCATGACCGCCGCCCGACCCCGCCGCCATGCCCGCCTCGTCCTCGCCCTGTCGCTGGTCGCGATCGCCGCGCCAAGCGCCGCCGGCGCGCAAGTGCCCGCCGATACTGAACATTCGCGGATCGGGTATGCCGATCTGGCCGATCTGGTGCTGGCCGCCCCGGTGATCGCGGACGCCACGATCCGGTCGACCACGCGGATCAAGGGCGCGGAGGCCACCGGGCTCGCACCGGGCCTGGTCCGGCTCTATGTCGAGGCGGACGTGCTGGCGCTGCTGCGCGGCCCCACCGACATGCCCGCCCGGATCGGCTACCTGCTCGACGTCGCGCCCGATCCAGGCGGCCGCCTGCCGAAGTTCAAGAAGGCGCGCGTGCTGCTGTTCGCGCGGTCCGTCGCTGCGACGCCGGGCCAGCTCCAGCTCGTCGGCCCCGAGGCGCAGCGCGACTGGGCTCCCGAGCTCGACTCGCGCGTGCGCACGATCGCCCGCGCGACGCTCGCCGCCGATGCGCCGCCGGTCATCACCGGGGTGGGCAACGCCTTTTATGTGGCGGGGGCGCTACCCGGCGAAGGCGAGACGCAGGTGTTTCTGACGACGGCGGACGGCCGCCCCGTTTCGCTGTCGGTGCTGCGCCGGCCCGGCGAGCGGCCGCGCTTCGCGGTGGCGCTAAGCGAGATCGTCGACGAAGCCGCCGCGGCGCCCGCGCCCGAAACGCTGCTCTGGTATCGGCTCGCCTGCACCTTGCCCGCGACTCTGCCCGATCACAGCACCGCCACGCTCTCCCCCGCGGACGCCGATTCGGCGCGCGCGGATTACCGGTTCGTGATCGAAACGCTCGGGCCCTGCGCGCGCAGCCAGCCGCCCCGGGGCTGATCTCAGCCGATCTCGAGCACCTGCCCCGTCGTCGATACCGCGCGTTCGAGGAAATGCGTCGCGGCCTCCACATCGACAGGCGCGGCGCCGGGGCGCGGCAGCACCGCGTTGACGCGCATCGGCGCGCGCTCGATCGCGAGCGGCGGCAGGGCGGCGAGCGCCAGCGCCAGCGCCAGCCGATCGCGGCCGGGCGCGATCACGATGGTGAGCGCCTCGCCCGAGGCGCCGCGCACCAGCGGCACGATATCGTCGGCGGGCGCCAGCACCGCCACACTCATCGCCGGTGGCGCACCAGCGTGATGCCGATCGATTCGCCGTTTTCGGAAATTGCGAGCTTCACGATCTTCACCTTCACCCGCAGCACGCGCGCATCCTGGAGAAACAGCGTCTCGCAGATATGATCCGCCACGCCCTCGATCAGCGTGAAGTGCACGCCGACCGGCAGCGCGGTCGTCGCGGCATGCTTCAGATCGAGATAGTTCTTCGAGGCCGATAGCGGCGTGTCGGGCGCGAAGGCCGGCGGGCAGGCGAGATCCACCGTCAGCGAGATGCGCAGCGGCTGCGGCAGGTGCGTCTCCTCCGAATAAATGCCGGTCAGCACCGGCACCTCGATGTCGTGCACGTCCAGTTGCAGGGTATCGTCCATGCCGCGCGCCTTAGCAGAGACGGCAGGCGAAGGAAGCGTCAGGCGGCCGCACTCGGCCGCGCACTCGCCGCCGCATGCCAGCGCCGCAGGTTCGCGGCGGCGTCGGGCACCATCAGCCGCGCCGCGCGCGCGAAATCGATCGCGACCAGCGCGCTCACGTCGGCGAAGGTGTAGCGATCGGTCGCGATCCATTCGCGATCGGCCAGATGCGCGTCGAGCGCGTCGACGAACGCCGCCCACATCACGCCCGCGCGCGCCGCGAGTTCGGGCAGGCGCGCGATCGGCGGCCATTTGCCGGGAATCGCCCGCCCCTCGAAGGCCGGGTTGCCGTTGCGGAACGCATAGACGGCGGCGGCATAGCCCTCCTGCTCGACCCGCCGCGTCCAGCCCTCGATCGCCGCCACGTCGCGCGGCGTTGTCCCGAACATCGGCGGGGCGGGCTGCAAGGCCTCGAAATAGCGGCAGATCGCGACCGAATCGGCGATCAGCTCGCCATCGTCGAGCAGCAGCGCGGGCACGGTGCCGCGCGGGTTGATCGCCAGATAGGCCTGGCCGAGCTGTTCGCCCGCGCGCAGGTCGATCGCGATGCGAGGAACGGCGATGTCCTTTTCGGCCAGCACGATGCGCACCCGCCGAGGCGACGGGGCCCAGGCGGCATCATAGAGTTTCATCCATCGCTCCCCTTGCGCTGTCGCCCGCGCGGGGTAAGGCGCGCGGCCGGCTGTGTCCACGCCGGCAGGGGAAGCCGGTGACCGATTTTCAGCCCTTGTCGCACGTCGCGCCGATCGCCGTCGAAGCGCTGCTCGATCACGCCTTCGGGCTCGATCGCCACCAGCGCACGGCGTACCGGGTGCGCGGCAGCGGCTCGGCGATCCCCGCGCTCAGCTTCGCCGCGATCGACCAGGGCGCGCTCGTCGGCACGATCCAGTGCTGGCCGATCCGCTTGGCCACCGATGCGGGCGCCGCGGTGCCGCTGGTGATGGTCGGCCCGGTCGCGGTCGAGCCGCGCTGGCAGGACGGCGGTATCGGCCGTGCCCTGATGACGCACGCGCTGGAGGCCGCGGATGCGCAGGGCCTCGACGCGCTGATGCTGATCGGCGACCCGGAATATTATGGTCGCTTCTTCGGCTTCACCGCCGATCGCACCGGCGCTTGGCGGCTGCCGGGTCCGGTCGAGATGCGCCGACTGCTGGCGCGCGGGGCCGGCGTGCCCGATGCCGCCGGGATGCTGGGGCCCGCCTGAGCACCCCGCCGCTGGGCGCTTTACGTGCCCCGCCCCCGCGCCTACCTGCGACGCATGCCGATGGATGCCATCCCCGATCTCGCCACCCTCAGCCTCGCCGAGATCGCGCGGCTCGCCGCCGAGGCGAAGCTGCCACCGGTCGACAAATGGAACCCCACCCACTGCGGCGACAGCGAGATGCGGATCGCGCGCGACGGCACCTGGTATCACCAGGGAACGCCGATCGGGCGCGAGGCGATGGTGCGGCTGTTCTCCACGATCCTGCGGCGCGAGGCGGACGGGCGTTACGTGCTCGTCACCCCGGTCGAAAAGCTCGACATCGCGGTGGACGACGCGCCCTTCGTCGCGGTCGAGATGAAGGCGGACGGCGAGGGCCGGGACGCGCGGCTCGCGTTCCGGCTCAACACCGGCGATCTCGTCACCGCGGGCCCCGCGCACGCGCTGCGCTTCGCCGATGGCGAGGACGGCCCCCGCCCCTATCTCCACGTCCGCGGCGGGATGGAGGCGCTGGTCGCGCGGCCGGTCTATTACGAACTCGCCGAACGTGCGATCGCCGCCGGCGGCGGCACGGACCATGGCGCCGAGGGCGAAGCGGAACCCGGCATCTGGAGCGACGGCGCCTTCTTCCCGGTTCGGCCGTGATGCTGGCGCAGCGGCTGGCGCATGCGCTGGAGCATGGCGAGACGGGCGCGGTGCTACTGACCGCCGATTCGCACGATCTCGACCTGCGTGGCGGCGAGACGCTGCTGCCCGCCGCCGTGCTCGTGCCCGTCACCGATCGCGCGTCGCCCGGCCTGATCCTGACGCAGCGCACCGATACGCTGCGCCGCCATGCCGGGCAGATCGCCTTTCCCGGCGGCCGGATCGACGCGACCGACGCCGGCCCGATCGAGGCCGCGCTGCGCGAGGCGCACGAGGAAATCGGCCTGCCATCCGAGCGCGTGCAGGTGATCGGCATCGCCGACCGGTATCGCACCGGCACGGGCTTCGCGGTGACGCCGGTGATCGGCATCGTGCCCCCCGATTTCCCCTATGTGCCGAGCGCCGCCGAGGTGGCCGGCGTGTTCGAGGTGCCGCTCGATTTCCTGCTGGACGAGGCGAACCATGTCGAGGCCGCGGTCGAATGGCAGGGCCGGGAGCGGCATTATTACGAGATCACCTGGGGCGACCGCCGGATCTGGGGCGCGACCGCGGCGATGATCGTCAACTTGGCGCGGCGGCTGCGATGGGCGTGACGCTACCCCCCGCCCCATGGCGCGATCGCGCCGGACTGGCGGAGCTTGCGCGCACGCTGGGCGCGGATCAGGGCATGACCCGGATCGTCGGCGGCGCGGTGCGCGATACGCTGCTGGGCCTCGGGGGCGGCCTCGACGTGCAGGACATCGACCTGGCGACGCGGCTGCTGCCCGACGACGTGCTCGACCGGCTGCGCGCGGCCCGCATCCGCGCGGCACCGACCGGGATCGCGCACGGCACCGTCACCGCGATCCTCGAATCGGGTCCGGTGGAGGTGACGACGCTGCGCCGGGATGTAGCCACCGACGGCCGGCACGCCGTGGTCGCGTTCAGCGACGATTGGCGCGAGGATGCCGCACGCCGTGATTTCACGATCAACGCGCTCTATGCCGATCCGGCGACTGGCGCGGTGACCGATTATTTCGGCGGACTGGACGATCTCGCCGCGCGCTGCGTCCGCTTCATCGGTGATCCGCTGCAGCGCATCGCGGAGGATCATCTGCGCATCCTGCGCTTCTTCCGCTTCCATGCGCGCTTCGGCGATGTGGTGGATGCTGCGGGCCTGGAGGCCTGCCGGCTGCGCGCGAACGACCTGATGGCGCTGTCGCGCGAACGGATCGCGAGCGAGATGCTGAAGCTGCTGGTCGCGCCCGCCGCGGTGCCGGTGATCGGGCTGATGGTGGAACAAGGCATCCTGCGCGCGGTGCTGCCCGAGATCGACGCGGCGGGCGTCGAACGCCTCGCCGCGCTGGCCGCGCGCGAGCACGCGGCGGGAGTCGCGCCCGATCCGATCCGGCGCCTCGCCGCGATCCTGCCGCCCGCCCAGGCCGATGGCGTGGCGGCGCGGCTGAAGCTCTCCAACGCCAACCGCAAGCGACTGGTGGCGGCCAGCGCCGGCATCGGCAGCGAAGGGCCCCCTGCGCTCGCCTATCGCGCCGGCGAGACGAGCGCGGTCGACCGCCTGTTGCTGGCGGGCGAGGATCCGCGCGCCGTCATCGGCTGGACGCCGCCCACGCTGCCGATCGCGGGCGGTGCGCTGGTCGAACGCGGGCTGCGCAAGGGGCCGCAGGTCGCCGCCACGCTGCGCGCGATCGAGACCCGGTGGATCGCCGAGGGCTTTCCCGATGCGGCGCGCACCGCGGCAATCGCCGACGACGCGGTCGCTCAGGCGCTGCGCGCGATCAGCGCATAGGCCGCGTCCGGCTCCAGCGGCCGGGCATAGAGATAGCCCTGCCCATAGGTGCAGCCCATCGCGGCCAGCGTATGCTCGAGTTCGATCGTCTCGATCCCCTCGGCGGTGGTCTTCATGCCGAGCGCCTGGGCAAGGCTCAGCACCGCGCGCACGATCGCCACCTTGTCGCGGTCCGCCAGCATGCCCGTCACGAAGCTGCGGTCGATCTTCAGAATGTCGATCGGCAACTTCTGCAGCATCGCCAGGTTGGAATAGCCGGTGCCGAAATCGTCCATCGCGAGCGTGGTGCCGAGCGTCTTCAGCGCGCGCATCGTGCCGGCGATCCGGTCGGGATCGGTGACGATCGCGCTCTCGGTCAGCTCGAGCGTGAATCGCTCGCCCGACAGACCGGTTGCGGTCAGCGCGCTTTCGATGACGGAAGCGATCGTATCGCGCTGCAACTGAATCGCGGAGAGGTTCACCGCCACCTTGACCCCGCAATCGCCGCCGGCCGCCTTGTCCCATCCCGCAAGCGTCCGCGCCGCCTCGTCGAAAGCCCAGCGGCCGAGCGGAACGATCAGCCCCGATTCCTCGGCCACCGCGATGAAGCGCGAGGGATCGTGATCCTGGCCGTCGAGCCCGGTCCAGCGCGCGAGCGCCTCGAACGAGACGATCCGCCCGCTCGAGAGATCGCGGATCGGCTGATAGGTCAGCCGCAGCCGGCGTTCCTCGATCGCGCGGCGCAACTGGGTCTCCATGCCGAACTGTTCGCGCGCGATCACGAAGGCCTGGGGCTGGTAGGATTCGGATTTGCCGCTGACCTTGGCGCGCTTCACCGCGAATTGCGCGTGGCGGATCATCTCCTCGGCATCGTCACCCTCGTCGGAACCGAAAGCGATGCCGATCGAGCATTCGACGCTGATCTCGAAATCGGTCAGACGGAACGGTGCGGAGAGCGAGCGCTGGATTCGCGTCGCCAGTTGATGCGCATCGTCCGGATGGTCGTCGAGCGCCATCAGGATGCCGAATTCGTCGCCGCCGATCCGCGCGAGCATGTCGCAGGCGCGAAGCGCGCCCTTGATCCGGCGGGCGACCGTGATGAGCAGCTCGTCGCCGACCAGCCCGCCGAGACAGGCGTTGAGCTGGCCGAACCGATCGAGATCGATCACCAGCACCGCGTGATGGGCGCGGTCGGCATACACTTCCTCGATCAGGTTGCCGAAGCCTTCGCGATTCGGCAGCCCGGTCAGGCTGTCGGTGGTCATCTCGCGCCGCAGGCTGCGTTCGGTGTGGCGTTGCGACGTCTGATCGACCATCATCACCGCGCAGCGTCCCGCCGGGCAGAAGGGCGATCGCGAGATCGTAACCTGATAATAGCGCGATTCGATCGCCTCGCCGACGCTCCAGGGAAATTCGATCGCCGGCGCCGTGCCATCCAGGAACCGCTCGATCCGTTCGCCCAGCGCGTGGAACAGCATCGCGCCTTCGGCGGCATCGAACCCGGCGATCCGCGATGCGCGGTTGGCCGCCACGATCACCAGCGTCGGCACCGCGCGCGCGACCACCATCGCCGGGATCGGAACGAGTTCGATCGTGCTCTTCACGATCGAATCGTCCGCCAGCATCGCGGCGTGTATCGAGGAAAGAGCGACGGTCATTGTCCCAAAGCAATAACGTCGCTTCGTTAATCCTCTCTAAAGCAGACCCCCGGAAGCCCCGACGAATTACTGAAAACGATTGTCGCGCGGGAAGCCGTTGGGCGGCATCCGCCCCGCCGCGCCGCGCGCCGCGCGCCACAGGCCGAGGTCGCTTTCGGTGCGCGTCCGCCCGCTGTCGCCGCCCATCGGCCAGCTCAACCCCTCGGCGAAGACGAAGGTGATCGCATCCGACAGGCTGGCGTCGCGATAGCGTTGCAACTGCACGCCCTGCCCACGCGAAAGCTCGATCAATTCGTTCAGGGGGAACACCAGCATTCGCCGGTTGTCGCCGATCGCCGCCACGTAATCATGCGCGGGCGATACCGGCCGCACCACCTTCAGCACCGCGCCCGCGCGCGGCGTGACGACCGTCTTGCCCTTGCGCGTCTCGGCCAGCACGTCGGCGACGGGCACGAGAAAACCGCGGCCGTCGCTCGCCACGACCAGCAACCGCTGCACCTTGTTGGCGGGCATCAGCGCGACGATCCCGATCCCGCCATCCAGATCGATCATCGCGCGCACCGGCTCGCCGAAGCCGCGCCCGCCCGGCAGGCGGTCCGCGCCCAGCGTGAAGAAGCGGCCATTCTCGGCAGCGAGCAGGATTTTGTCGGTCGTCTGCGCGTGAAACGCGAAGGCGGGACCATCGCCTTCCTTGAACTTCGCGGCATCCGAGGCGGCGAGATCGGCATGGCCGCGCAGCGCCCGGATCCATCCGCGCTGCGACAGGATCACGGTGATCGGCTCGCGTTCGATCATCGCCTCCAGCGGGATGTCGCGCGTGGGCGCCGCTTCCTCGATCCCCGTGCGCCGCCGGCCGAGCGGCGTCTCCGGCCCGTAACGATCGCGGATCTTGGCCAGATCGCGCTTCATGCGCGCGCGCTGCTTCTTGGGGTCCGCCAGCAGCGCGGTCAGTGCGGCCTGTTCCTTGTCGAGCTTGTCGCGCTCGCCGCGGATCTCGAACTCCTCCAGCCGGCGAAGCGAACGCAGCCGCATGTTGAGGATCGCCTCGGCCTGGCGATCGGTCAGGCCGAACTCAGCCATCATCACCTGCTTAGGCTCGTCCTCGGTGCGGATGATCTCGATGATCCGATCGAGGTTGAGATAAGCGATCAGATAGCCGTCGAGCAGCTCGATCCGGTCGGCGATCTTGGTCAGCCGGTGCTCGGTGCGTCGCCGCAGGACGACGAACTGGTGCTCGGTCCACGCCGCCAGCGCCTCACGCAGCGACATCACGCGCGGGGTGCGGTCCTTGTCGAGCACGTTGAGGTTCAGGCTGATCCGCGTCTCGAGATCGGACAGGCGGAACAGCCCGTCCATCAGCACGCCCGCGTCCACGGTGCGGCTGCGCGGCTCCAGCACGATCCGCACCACCGCATCCGATTCGTCGCGCACATCGGCCAGAATCGGGAATTTCTTGTCGTTGATGAGCCCGGCGATCTGCTCGATCAGCTTGCCCTTCTGCACGCCGTACGGGATCTCGCTCACCACGACCTGCCAGCCGCCGCCCTTTTCGCGCTCGATCGTCCATCGCGCGCGGACGCGAAAGCCACCACGCCCGGTGACATAGCTTTCGCGGATCACCGCGGGCGGATCCACCACCAGCCCGCCGGTCGGGAAGTCGGGGCCCTTCACATGCGCCAGGATCGCGTCGTCGTCCGCCTCGGGCGTGTCGACCAGCAGGATCGCGGCCTCCAGCAGCTCGGCGGCGTTGTGCGGCGGAATGTTGGTCGCCATGCCCACCGCGATCCCGGCGGCGCCGTTCGCGAGCAGATTGGGGAACAGGCCCGGGAACAGCTCGGGCTCCTGCTCCTCGCCATTGTAGGTGGGGCGATAATCGACCGCCTCTTCGTCGAGGCCGTCCATCAGGTCCATCGCGACCTGAGTCAGCCGCGCCTCGGTATAGCGATAGGCCGCGGCATTATCGCCGTCGATATTGCCGAAATTGCCCTGTCCGTCGACGAGCGGGTAGCGCAGCGCAAAATCCTGCGCGAGCCGCACCATCGCATCATAGACCGACTGGTCGCCATGCGGATGGTATTTGCCGATCACGTCGCCCACGACGCGCGCGCATTTCTTGTAGCCTTGCGCCGGATCGAGCTTCAGCAGCCGCATCGCCCATAGCAGCCGCCGGTGGACGGGCTTGAGACCATCGCGCACATCGGGCAGCGACCGCGCGGTGATGGTGGACAGCGCATAGACGAGATAGCGTTCGCTCAGCGCGCTGTCGAAGGGCGCATCCACGATCGCGTCGAAAGGGTCTTTGAAGTCGCTGGCCATCGTCGGGATCGGCGATAGCATGGCCGTTCCCGTTTTGTCATCCCGCCTGTCCTCTCGCCTCGGCATCTGCCAGGGTGTTGGCGATGCACGACAACCATCCCCCTGCCCGCCCGAACACGCGCTCTGCGCGGCACCTTTGCCAACTTATCGCGCTGTTCGCGTCCGCCCTCCTGCTCCCGAGTCCCGCCATGGCCGCCGCCCCGTTCACGCCGCTCACCTGGCCCGATCTGGTCGGGCGGGCAAAGCCCGTGCCGGACGCCACGATCGCCTATGGCGCCGACCAGATGCAGAAGGTCGATATGTGGCTGCCCGCGGGCGCAGGTCCGCATCCCGTGGTGCTGATGGTGCATGGCGGCTGCTGGACGACCAGCATCGCCGACCGCAGCCTGATGAACTGGATCGCCGCCGATCTGCGGCGCAGCGGCATCGCGGTGTGGAACATCGATTATCGCGGCGTCGATCGCGCCGGCGGCGGCTATCCCGGCACCTTTGCCGACGTCGCGGCCGCCGCGGACCGGCTGCGGGCGGACGCGGCGCGCTTCCACCTCGACACGCGCCGCGTCGTCGCGGTCGGCCATTCGGCAGGCGGTCATTTGGCGCTCTGGCTGGCAGGGCGTCGGCACATCCCCGCCGCCAGCCCGCTTCACGCCGCGAATCCCTTGCCGATCGCGCATGTCGTCAGCCTGGGCGGACTGCCCGATCTGGAGGCGACCGCCGCCAGCCCCGACAATGGCTGCGGCACCGACGTGGTCGGCAAGCTGGTCGGAACCGGCCGCGCCGATCCTTATGCGGACACCTCCGTCCCCCGCCTGCTGCCGCTCGGCGTGCCGCAGGATCTGGTCAACGGGCGCGAGGACCGGATCATCCCCTATCGCCTGGCCACCGGCTATGTCGCACAGGCGGCGACAGCCGGCGACCGCGTCGCGCTCCACACCGTTGCGCAGACCGGCCATGTCGAACTGATCGCACCCGAAACGGCGGCGTGGGCCGAAGCAAAGCGGCTGATCGTGGCCGCGCTCGATCCGCGGAAGGACGGCCAATGACCACGCTTGAACAGGCCCGCACCCGCGACGCCGCCGATCCGCTCGCCGCCTATCGCGATCGCTTCGCGCTGCCCAAGGGCGTCATCTATCTCGACGGCAATTCGCTCGGCCCCTTGCCCCGCGCCACCCCGGCGGCGCTTGCCGACACGGCGGCGCGCGCCTGGGGCGATCGGCTGATCCGCAGTTGGAACGAGGGATGGATCGACGCGCCCCAGCGGCTCGGCGGCAAGATCGCCCCATTGATCGGTGCCGCGCCGGACGAGGTGATCGTCGGCGATTCCACCTCGGCCAACCTCTTCAAGACGCTGGTCGCGGCACTCCGCGTCTCGCCCACGCGCCGGACCGTGGTGAGCGAGGCGGGCAATTTCCCGACCGACCTGCACATCGCCGAGGGCGCGGTGGCGTGCGTGCCCGGCGCCAGGCTCAGGATCGTCGCGCGTGCCGATCTCGCGGCGGCGCTCGATGACGAGACCGCGGTGCTGATGCTCACCCATGTCCACTACAAGACCGCCGATCGCTTCGACATGGCGCACTGGACGCGCGCCGCGCACGATGCCGGCGCGCTGATGCTCTGGGATCTCAGCCACAGCGTCGGCGCGGTGCCGGTGGATCTGGGCGGTGCCGGTGCGGACCTGGCGGTCGGGTGCACCTACAAATATCTGAACGGCGGCCCCGGGGCGCCAGCCTTCCTCTATGTCGCCAAACGGTGGCAGGAGCGACTGGCCAGCCCGCTCTCGGGCTGGATGGGCCATGCCGCGCCCTTCGCGTTCGAAGACGGCTATCGCCCCGCACCCGGCATGACGCGCTGGCTCGCCGGCACGCCCCCCATCCTCGCCATGACGGCGCTGGAGGCTGGGCTGGACCTATGGGCCGATCTCGACCGGAATGCGCTTTGGGCGAAAAGCGCGGCGCTGTGGACGATCATGGCCGAGGCGGGTGCGGCGGCAGGCCTCGAATGCGTGACCGCCAGCGACCCGGCCAAGCGCGGCAGCCATATCAGCTTCCGCCACGCCCATGCCTATGAACTGACGCAAGCCCTGATCGCGCGTGGCGTGATCGGCGATTTCCGCGCACCCGACATCCTGCGGCTCGGTTTCACGCCGCTCTATCTGTCGCATGCCGAGGTGTGGCGCGCGGGCGAACTGCTGAAGACGGTGATTGCCGATGAAAGCTGGCGCGACCCCGCCTATGCCGAGCGGCTGGCGGTCACCTGACCCTCACGCGCCCAGCATGCGGATGATGCCCGAGAAATCGGTGCCCCCCTCGCCCATGCCGGCGAATGCCTCGTAGAGTTCGGTCGCCCGCTTGCCCATCGGCGCGTCGAGGCTCGCATCGCGCGCCGCTTCCATCGCGAGGCGCAGATCCTTCAGCATCAAGGCCGCTGCGAAGCCGCCCTGGTAATCATGGTCCGCCGGCGTATCGGGTCCGACGCCCGGCAGCGGCGCATAGCTCGTCATCGACCAGCTCTGGCCCGAACTGACCGAGGAGATATCGTAGAAGGTGCGCGGATCGAGCCCGAGCTTCTGGGCCAACAGGAACGCCTCGCACGTCGCCACCATCGTCGCGCCGAGCAGCATGTTGTTGCAGATCTTCGCCGCCTGTCCAGCACCACCCGCACCGGCATGGATCACCGCCTTGCCCATGTCGGCGAGGAATGGCTGCGCGCGTTCGAACCCCCGTGCGCTGCCGCCCACCATGAAGGTGAGCGTGCCCGCCGCCGCCGCACCGATGCCGCCCGAGACGGGCGCGTCGACCATCGCGAACCCGGCCGCCTGCGCGGCCTCGCTCACCTGACGGGCGGTCGCCACGTCGATCGTCGAACAGTCGATCAGGATCGCGGAAGCCGGCGCCGCTGCGAACACCTGCTCGCGGTACACCTGCTCGACATGCGTGCCCGCCGGCAGCATCGTCACCACCGCCTCGGCGCCGTCCACCGCCTCGGCAGCGGAGTTCACCGGCAGGCAGCCCGCCGCCTTCGCGCGGTCGAGCGCCGCCGCCGACAGATCGAAGGCGCGGACGTCATGCCCCTTCTTCGCCAGATTGGCGGCCATGCCGCCGCCCATATTGCCCAGACCGATGAACCCGACGCGTGCCATCACCCTACTCCATCACTGTCCCGACCAGTTGCCCGGCCGCTTTTCGACGAACGCCGCCATGCCCTCGCTCTGGTCGGCGCTGCCGAACAGGCCGTGAAACAGCCGACGCTCGAACTGCACACCCATCGCCAGCCCGCCCTCGAAGGCGGCGTTGACCATCTCCTTGTTGGCGAGCACGGCGAGCGGCGCCATCCCGGCGATCGCGGCGGCGGTCTTCACCGCCTCCTCCACCAGATCGTCCGCCGCGACGATCCGGCTGACGAGGCCCGCACGCTCGGCTTCGGCCGCGTCCATCATCCGCCCGGTGAGGCACATCTCCATCGCCTTGGCCTTGCCGACCGCGCGCGTCAGCCGCTGCGATCCGCCCATGCCGGGCGAGACCGCCAGCTTGATCTCGGGCTGGCCGAATTTCGCGCTGTCGGCGGCGAGGATGAAGTCGCACATCATCGCCAGCTCGCAACCGCCGCCCAGCGCATAGCCTGCCACCGCCGCGATCACCGGCTTGCGCGTCCGCGCGAACCGGTCCCATCCGGCGAAGAAGTCATGGCCGTACATGTCGGCGAAGCCTTGCGCCTGCATCTCCTTGATGTCGGCGCCGGCCGCGAACGCCTTCGCCGATCCGGTGACGACCGCGCAGCCCTGTTCGGGGTCCGCATCGTAATCCGCCATCACCGCGAGCAGATCGGCCAGCAACTGCGAATTGAGCGCGTTGAGCGCCTGCGGCCGGTTGAGCGTGACGAGCGTCACCCGTCCGCGTCGCTCCACCAGCAGCGTTTCGTAATCAGCCATGATTCGGGTCCTTCATACCGGCGTCCACGCCTGATCCTCGGGCAAGGGCGCGAAGATGCGGTCGATCGCATGATCGCTCACGCCCTCCGGTGTCGCCGGGCTCCAGCGCGGCGCATGGTCCTTGTCGAGGATCACCGCGCGCACGCCCTCGATGAAATCGGGCCGCTGCACGACGCGCGTGGCGACCGCATATTCCTGGCGCATCTCGTCCTCGAACGTCGCCATAGCGTGCCCGTCGAGCAGCAGCTTCAGGCTGACCTTCATCGCCTGGGGCGATTTGGTGCGCAGCGTCGCGAGCGTCGCGCGCGCAAAGTCGCCGGAATCCGCTTCCAGCGCGGCCAGGATGTCTTCGAGCACCGCGCCCGCGAACAGCCGGTCGATGTCGTCGCGGTGCGCGAGGATCACGGCCTCGGGCGGCGGCACGGCCAGCGCACCGAGCACGGCCGCCACCTCTTCGCCCGCCACGATCCGCGCCTTCGCGTCGTCGAGCGTCGCGGCCGGCAGATAATGCGTCGCTAGGCCCAGCGCGTGGCATTCGGCGCCGTCGAGCCGCGCGCCGGTCAGCGCGAGATACTGGCCGATCCGCCCCGGCAGCCGCGACAGATACCAGCCGCCGCCGACATCGGGGAACAGGCCGATCCCCGTCTCAGGCATGGCGAATTTCGTGTTCTCGGTCGCGATCCGATAGCGGCAGGGCAGCGCGACACCGACGCCGCCACCCATCGTGATCCCGTCCATGAAGGCCATGGTCGGCTTCGCATAGGTGAACAGCCGGTGGTTCATCCGGTATTCGGCGCGGAAGAAGTCGCGTGCCTCCGCGCCGTCGCCCGCGCCCGACCCGGCGAGCATGCGGATGTCGCCGCCCGCGCAGAAGCCGCGGCCCTCGGCATGGTCGATCATCACCGTCGCGACGGCGGGATCGGCACGCCACGCCTCCAGCGCCTCGATCAGCCCGGTGCACATCGGCGTGTTGAGAGCGTTCAGCGCCTTGGGGCGGTTCAGCCGGATCCGGCCGACCGGGCCATCGAGCGCGACGATCAGGTCCGGCGTCACTGGCGCACCAGATCGCGGCCGACGATCATCCGCATCACCTGATTGGTGCCCTCCAGAATCGAATGGACGCGCAGGTCGCGCCAGAAACGCTCGATCGGATAGTCCATCAGATAGCCATAGCCGCCGTGCAGCTGCAGCGCGCGGTCGACCACCGAAGATCCCGTGTCGGTCGCCAGCCGCTTGGCCATGGCGGCGAAGCGCGTCTTGTCGGGGGCGTTCGCAGTCACCTTGGCGGCGGCGACATAGAGGAGCGCGCGCGCCGCCTCCAGCTCGGTCGCCATGTCCGCCAGCATGAACTGGGTGTTCTGGAAGTTGGCGATGTTGGTACCGAACTGCTGCCGGGACTTCGTGTAAGTGATGGATTCGTCCAGACAACGCTGTGCACCACCCAGCGAGCAGGCGCCGATGTTCAGCCGCCCCCCGTCGAGCCCCATCATCGCGATCCGGAAGCCTTCGCCAAGGCCGCCGACGAGGTTCTCGCCGGGCACGCGGACGCCGTCGAACATCACCTGACGCGTCGGCTGCGAGTGCCAGCCGAGCTTGCGCTCGTTGGCGCCGAACGACACGCCGGGCATGTCCTTTTCGATCACCAGCGCGGAGATCCCCTTAGGCCCCTCCTCGCCGGTGCGCACCATGGTGACGTACACCTCGTTCTCGCCGGCGCCCGAGATGAACTGCTTGGAGCCCGTCACGATCCAGTCGTCGCCGTCGCGCACCGCCTTGGTCTTGAGCGCGGACGCGTCGGAACCCGACGACGGCTCGGTCAGGCAATAGCTGGCGAGCCGCTCCATCGTCACCAGATCGGGCAGGTATTTGGCCTTCACGGTCGGCGATCCGAACCGGTCGATCATCCAGCTCGCCATGTTGTGGATCGAGATGAACGCGCTGGTGGAGGGGCAGCCATAGGCCATCGCCTCCATGATGAGCGCCGCCTCCATCCGCCCGAGCGCGATGCCGCCCGACTCCTCGCTGACATAGATCGCGGCGAAGCCCAGATCGGCGGCGGCCTTGATCGTCTCGCGCGGGAAAACGTGCTTTTCGTCCCATTCGGCGGCGTGCGGCGTGATCCGGTCGGCGGTGAAGCGCCGCGCGAGCTCCTGGATCTCGCGCTGGTCGGCGGTCAGGTCGAACTGGTCGGTCATTTCGGGCACCTGGAATAACGGAACGATCCCGCGGGACTCTTCGCCTCGCGCACCAAGGTCTGCGGATCGACCAGGGTGAGCGTCTCGGTGTCGCTCCAGCGCTTGCCCTCGCCCAGATAGTCGAGCTTCAGCGACAGGCTGCCCGGCGCGAGCCGGTCCGCCCTGCCGATCGTGGCGTGCGATTCGTAGAAGGTGAGCGCGTCGCTGGAGACGATCATCAGCCCCTTCGCATCACCCCGGCCGGGCACGCAATCCTTGCCGACCATGCCCCAGCGGCCCTGGAACGGCGCAGGGATGCCGGCGACCGGCGAGGGCGAAGGCTGCGCGATCGGCACCATCTGGTTGCCCGGATCCATGGTGAGGTTGGCCGGCACCTGCTCCTGCATGGCGGTGGGCGCCGCGTCGGAGGAATTGTTGCCCGACCCGCTCTTGGAACAGGCCGACAGCGCCAGCGCGGCGGTGGCGAGAAGAAGGATCCGCATGCCGCTCAGCCCATCGTCGGGATGACGAAGGCGTCGTTGACGCGCGACGGGCCACCATCCTCCGACCCGCGCGGCAGCGCCGAGCCGTCGGGCCAGCGCTGCGTGACGGTCTTCACCTTGGTCCAGAACTTCACGCCCTCCATGCCGTGCTGGTTGGTGTCGCCGAACGCGCTGCGCTTCCACCCGCCGAAGCTGTGATAGGCGACCGGCACCGGGATCGGCACGTTGATCCCGACCATGCCGACATTCACCCGCGCGGCGAATTCGCGCGCGGCATGGCCGTTGCGCGTGAAGATCGCGACGCCGTTGCCGTACTGATGCTCGCTCGGCAGCCGCACCGCCTCCTCGAAATCCCTAGCCCGGACGATCTGGAGGACGGGGCCGAAAATCTCCTCCCGGTACGCGCTCATGGCCGGCGTCACGTGATCGAACAGGCTGGGGCCGATGAAGAAGCCCTTCTCATGCCCCTGGAGTTCGAAGCCGCGTCCGTCGACGACGAGTTCGGCGCCCTCGTCCACTCCGGTCTGGATCCAGTTCTCGATGCGCGTGCGGTGCGCGGCGTTCACCACCGGGCCGTAATGCGCGTCTTCGTCGGTCGAAACGCCCACGCGCAGCGCGGCGATTGCGGGGATCAGCTTTTCGCGAAGCGCCTCGGCGGTCTTCTCGCCGACCGGCACCACCACGGGAAGCGCCATGCAGCGTTCGCCCGCCGAGCCGAAGGCCGCACCCGACAGATCGGCCACCACCTGATCGAGATCGGCATCGGGCATCACGATGCCGTGGTTCTTCGCCCCGCCCATCGCCTGCACGCGCTTGCCCGCATCGACGCCGCGCCGATAGACATAATGCGCGATGTCGGACGATCCGACGAAGCTCACCGCGGCGATCGCCGGGTGATCGAGGATCGCGTCGACCATCTCCTTGTCGCCGTGCACGACCTGCAGGATGCCCTCGGGCAGCCCCGCCTCGCGGAACAGCTCGGCCAGCCGCACCGGCACCGACGGATCGCGCTCGCTGGGCTTCAGGATGAAGGCGTTGCCGGTCGCGATCGCGACGCCGGACATCCAGAGCGGGATCATCGCGGGGAAGTTGAACGGCGTGATCCCGGCGCCGATGCCGAGCGGCTGGCGCATCGAATAGACGTCGATCCCGGGCCCCGCACCCTGCGTGTATTCGCCCTTCAGGATGTGCGGAATGCCGCAGCAGAATTCGATCACCTCGAGCCCGCGCTGGATGTCGCCGCGGCTGTCCGCCACCACCTTGCCATGTTCGGCGCTGAGCAGCCGGGCGAGCTCGTCCATGTTCTGCTCGACCAGTTCCTTGAAGCGGAACATCACGCGCGCGCGGCGCTGCGGGTTGGTCGCGGCCCAGCCAGGCTGCGCGGCCTGCGCCGCGGCCACCGCGCGATCGAGATCGGCGGCGGTGCCGAGCGTCACCTGCGCCTGCACCTGCCCCGTATTCGGGTCGAACACGTCGCTGCTACGCCCGCCCGCGCCGCCACTGGCGCCCGCGATGAAATGATCGATGATACGCAAACGGGCTCTCCTGCCGATCGGCCGCGCCGACTCTGTCGGGCCGCCTTTGGCACAACCGTCGAGCGCTGTCAGCGATCCAGACGCGCGACGGGTATGCCGATCGGCCGCCCCTCGATCATGACGGGCACCACGCGGACGCCGAACACCGCGGCGAGGCGCGCCGGCGTCAGCACCTCGGCCGCGGGGCCGAAGGCGGCGATGCGGCCGTCCTGCAACAGCAGCACGTCGTCGGCGGCCGACGCCGCCAGCATCAGGTCGTGCAGCACCATCGCCACCCCGGCGCCCTCGGCCGCCGCGGCCTTCAGCCGGTCGACCAGATCGAACCGGTGCGCGGGATCGAGGCTGGCGAGCGGCTCGTCCACCAGCAGCCAGCGCGGGCGCCCCGCCAGCACGCGCGCCAGCAGCACGCGCGCGCGCTCGCCACCCGACAGTTCGTTCACCGGCCGATCGGCGAGGGAGAGCGTGCCCGTATCCGCCATCGCGCGTTCCACCGCGGCGCGGTCGTCGGCCGAGGGCGCGGCGTGCGGGCTGCGATACGGCAGCCGGCCGAGCGCCACCACGTCGCGCGCCGCGACGTTCCAGTGCACCGTCGCTTCCTGCGGCAGATAGCCGATCCGGCGGGCGCGTTCGCGCGGGTCGAGCCGGGCCACGTCCTCGTCGCCGATCCGCACCCGGCCGGCGGCTGCGGGGATCAGCGCCGCGGCGGCCTTGACGAGCGTGCTCTTGCCCGCGCCGTTCGGTCCCAGGATCGCGGTGAGCCGGCCCGGCCGCAGGATGGCGGACACGTCGTGCAGCACCCGCCGCCGGCCGAGCGTCACGCCGAGCGCCTCGATCCGCAGTTCGCCGCCGGTCAGTTCCATGACGCCCCCCGCGATCGCACCAGCAGCGTCAGGAAGAACGGCGCCCCGATGAGCGCCATCGCGGCGCCCAGCCGCACCTCGCCCGCGCCCGGCGTCAGCCGGACGAGGCTGTCGGCGGCCAGCACCAGCGCCGCGCCGCCGAGTGCGGACGGGAGCAGCAACCCGCCCGGCCGATGCCCGAACACCGGCCGCAGCAGATGCGGCACCACCAGTCCGACGAACCCGACCACGCCCGTCACCGCGACCCCTGCGCCCACCACCAGCCCGGTGCCGAGCATGACGAGCGCACGCACCCGCCCCAGCCGGACGCCCAGCGAATGCGCCGCCGCCTCGCCCAGCGACAGCGCGTCGAGCGCGGTGCCGGTCAGCAGCAGCAGCACGCCGCCCGCCAGCATCGGCGGCACCGCCATCGCGACGTCGCCCCAGCCGCGATCGGTGAGCGCGCCCATGATCCAGTCGATCACCTCCGCCACCGCATAGGGATTGGGCGCGATCGAGATGAGAAAGGCGGTGAGCGCGCCGGCGAAGCTCGTCAGCACGGTGCCGGCGAGAACGAAGGTGACGGTGCCCGGCGAGCGCCAGGTGAGCGCCACCAGCAGCGCCATCGCCAGCCCTGCACCGAGCATGGCGCAGGCAAAGACGATCGGCCCGGTGGCGATCCCCGCCACGATCGCGGCGACCGCGCCCAGCGCCGCGACCGAGGATACCCCCAGCACGGCGGGGTCCGCCAGCGGGTTGCGCAGATAGCCTTGCAACACCGCGCCCGACAGGCCGAGCCCCGCACCCAGCACGAGGCCGAGCACCGCGCGCGGCAGGCGCAACTGGAGGATGATCCACCAGCGCGGATCGGCGCTGAAGAGGGCCGCGGGCGGCACCCAGACCTTGCCGCAAAGCAGCGAGGCGAGGAACAGCAGCGTGACGAGCCCGGCGAGCAGCGCGAGTTTGACCGCGCGGCTCATGATAGCGTCGCCCGGATCGCGGCGAGGCGGCGCAGCGCGGGCACGATCACCGGGCCGCCGCAATTGATGAGGTCGCGCGCGAACCACGCATGGCGGGCATCCTTCAGCAGCGCGCGGCGCATCGCCGCGCCGCGGCTCGGGCCGTCGGGTGCGATGATGATCGCAGGGGGATCCATCACCAGCGCCTCACCCGACAGCCGGCCGGTGTGGGTGAGGCCGTGCCGGGTGGCGGCGTTGGCGAAACCGGCATGCGTCATCATGTCGTCCAGCAGCGTGCCCGGCCCGGTCGCCAGCTCGCCCGAGATATAGAGCAGCGCGGTGGGCCGGCGGTCGTGCCGCGCGACGGAGGCGACCGTGCGATCGATCTCGGCGTTCAGCGCGCGCCCGGCGGCGCGCGTGCCCGTGGCGTCGGCGATCTGCATCACCTGCGCCTCGCTGTCGGCGATCGACGGCGCGAAATTCAGCACCAAAGTGTGCAGGCCGGCGCGTGCATAGGCCGCCTTGGTGGCCATCGGCGTGAAGCTGCTGGTGATGACCAGATCGGGGCGGAGCGCGATCACCTCCTCCGCCGTGCCCTCGGTGCCGCGGAACCGCCGCGCCAGTGCCACGGGGATCGAGGTCGCGCTCGGCTCCTGCGAATAATGGCTGATCGCCGCGATCCGTGCGGGGGGCACGAGGCGCATCAGCACCGCGTCCGCGCACGGATTGGTCGAGACGATCCGCATCGGCACCGCGCCCGCCCGCGGCGGCGGCGCGGCGGGCACGGGCCCGCACGCACCGAGCAGCAGAAGGGCGCCGAGCGCGCGCATCAGTCGAGCGACACGCGCACGCCGCCATAGGCCGCGCGGCCATAGGTGCCATAGCCGGCGATCACGCGGTAGGATTGGTCGGTGACGTTGTCGACGCGGCCATAGACCGCGATCCGCCGGTTGATCGGCATCTCGGCGCGCACCCCCAGCAGCGCATAGCCGTCGAGCCGGACGGAGTTGGCAGCATTGTCGAAACTGTCGCCCACGGCGGTGACGGTGCCGCCGATCTGCAGCCCGAAGGGGAAGCGGTAATCGACGTTCGTGCTGATCGTCTGGTGCGGCCGCCGCGCGAGATCGAGCCCATAGGCCGTGCCCGGCGTGCGGTTCTTTGCATCGATATACGAATAATTGGCCGAGAATGTCAGCGCATCGACGGGCTTCAGCGCCAACGTCAGTTCGACGCCATCGGCGGTCGCGCGCGCGATATTGTCGTACACGCCGAACGCGCGATCGACGCAGATGCTGCCGCTCGTCAATTGCTCGAGCCGCGTGCACGAGCGGAAGGTGATCTGGTTGCGCGTGATCCGGTTGAAATAGGTGGCGCTCGCCACCGCCCGGCCGCCGAGCAGCGACTGTTCCACGCCCAGATCGTAATTGCGCGCGACCTCGGGCGAGAGCCGCGTGTTCCCATAGGCGCTGTAGAGCTGGTAGAGCGTCGGCGCCTTGAAGCCCTCGCCATAGCTCGCGCGCAGCGTCGTCCCGGTGCGAAGCGCCAGCGCCGCATCCGCGCCGAAGCTCGTGTGGTTGCCGAACGTGTCGTGATCGTCGTTGCGCACGCCGCCGGTGATCGTTAGCTCGCGGATCGGCTTCACGATCGCCTCGCCATAGACGCTGGTGATGCCGGTCCGCTCGGTGGTGAAGCCGTCGTAGAAGCGACTATTCTCGCGCTCTGCCCCGCCGACGAGGCGGATCTGCTGGGTCAGCGTGAAATCGCCCTGATATTCATACCGCTCGCTGCGACCGCGCGCCAGGAACGTCTCGGTCGGGGCCTGCGTCGGATCGTAATTGTCGCGGTTGATGTCGGCGATGGTGAACGCGATCCGGTTGCGCAGGCGATCGCCCAGCAGGTTCGCGTGAAGCCCGGCATAGCCGTAGATTTCCTGCGTGGTGCCATATTCGGGATCGTCCGCCAGCGTATAGTTGGGGGGCGGGAAGCCGTCGAAATTCGCCTTGCTGTGCGCATAATAGCCGCGCAGATCGATGCCGATGCCCGGTGCGATCTCGTAATCCAGCCGCCCGGTGCCGCCGATCTGCTCGTAACCGTCGCGCTCGGTGCCGATCGCCGCGGCCGAGATGCCGTCGGTCCGCAGATAGCCCGCGGTCAGCGCGCCCGACAGGTTGCCGGTCGCCCCCGACAGCCCGGCGCTCGCAAACGCCGTGCCCGCATAGCCGCCCTCGGCGCGCGCACGGGCGTGGAGGCCCTCGGTCGGCGTCTCGGTGATGATGTTGACGACGCCGCCGATCGCCTGGCTGCCCCAGGGCACGGCGTTGGGCCCGCGCAGCACCTCGATCCGCGCGACCGAGGCCGACAGCAGGTTGGCGAAATCATAGCCGCCGCCCGCCGACGACGGATCGTTGACGCGCACGCCGTCGATCACCACCAGCGTCTGCTCCGCCTCGGCGCCGCGGATGCGCACGCTCGTCAGCGTGCCGATGCCGCCGTTGCGCGTGACCGTGACGCCCGGCGTCGTCGCCAGCAGGTCGGACAGCACGGTCGTCTGGCGGCGCTCGATCTCGGCGCGGTCGATCACGGTGACCGCCTGCCCCACCTCGCGCGCATCCTGCGGCACGCGCGAGGCGGTGACGATGACGTCGGTGCCGGGGGCGACGCTGTCGAGGCCGGTATCGGCGGGCGCGACCTGCGCGACGGCGGGCGAGGCGATCAGCGCGGCCGGGATCAGCGCGGCGGAGATCAGGAAAAGGGACTTCACGTGGGCACATCCTCATAAGGACCGCGCGCGGAAGTGCGAGCGGCCGGATGTCGCTCGCTCGAGGGAATGCCTCGTCCGCACCGGAGCTCCCGCCCGTGCAGTGGATCGACCGTGAGAGGCAGGTCTCCTGGCTTCCGGGTCGCCGCGCCCACCCCGCCTTCCCAGGCCGTGGCCCAGTGGCATATCGGGGTGGCCGCTATCCGGTCACAGTTGCGGGTACAGCGCCGGCCTCGCGGATATTCCCGCTGTCCCGGCTTCCCTTTTGATCCCGTCGCCGGGAACCCTTCACAGCGGCGCCCCTAGCCGCGCGGGCGGGCAGCGTCAACGCGAGGCCTTATCGCGGGGCGCCGGGAACATCCCGTGCGCGCGCCGGTTCCTGATCGCGATCAAGGGCTCATCACGTCCAAGGGAGGCGTTCATGGATATCTGCAATCTCATCCTCGAAGACCATGCCGAGCAGCGCAAGCTGTTCGCCATCATCGAGGAGATCGGCACCGACGACGCCGAGGCGCTGGGCTCGGTGTGGAACCGCCTTCACGGCCTGCTCGACACGCATGCCGAGGCCGAGGAACGCTATTTCTACCCGACCGTGGTGCGCCGCGGCGAGGGCGCTGGCGATGCCGACGACATGCACGAGGAGGTGGAAGACGCGATCGACGATCATAACGAGATCCGCGACGCCGCCGCCGCGGTCGCCAAGGAGCAGGTGGGCACGAAGGCGTGGTTCGACGCGGTGGACAAGGCCAACCTCGTCAATTCCAAGCACATGGCGGAGGAGGAACGCCAGGGCATGACCGATTATCGCCGCCATACCAGCGCCGAGGAACGCCATGCCGCCGCGATCAAGTTCGCCGCGTTCGACGCGAAATACCTGACCGGCGTGAAGGCGGTCGACAAGGACCCAGACGCCTATATCGACGAGCAGAAAGGCTGAGCGGACCGGCCCGCATCCGGGTCGCCATCGTCGTCAGCGGGAGACGCCCTGTCCGGGCGCCTCCGCCGAATGCTCAGCGCTGGTCGGGGCCTGAGAAGGCCACGGGATCGAAGCGTGCCGGCGACACGCGTGGCGGCGGGGTGGTGGCATCGGGCCTGACCAGCGCGGCTTGCTGCGCATCGGGCTGGGCCGCGAAGTGCAAGTCGTCCGCGAGATAAGCGGTCACCATGGTGTCGGCGGCGAGCCGGCCGCTGGTGCCGTGGATGAGGAACATCGGCCATGCGACCACGACGCCGCCGCCGATCGCCAGCACTTCCTGCCCCGTCCCCTTGCGGGCGAGGCGCCCCGAAATGCGAACCGGGCCGCTCGGCGTCTCCACATAGTCCAGCCGGATCTCCAACTGTCCGCTCTTGCCGAAATGGCCGTTGCGTTCCGAACGCATGACCTCGCCGACCGCCATCGACCCCACCGGCACCACGACCTGCCCGCGATAGAGGAGCGGTTCGGCGACTTCGAGATAGAAGCGGTCGCCGGCGTGATTGTCTTTGGTGTTGAGCTCGACTCGCGACGTCAGGCGCAACGGCGTGCCCATCGGGAAATAGGAGCGCGCCGCGTTCGTTTGAACGGGCGCGGACCAGTAGACGCTATATTGCGCGCCGGCGGCCGAGGGCATCAACGACAGGAGCGCTAACCCCGCATACGATATCGGTTTCATCGAAGGCCCACCCCGTTCATGACGGCACCATGATAGGATCTCCGGATTGACCGGGTTTTACGAATTACGCTGAACCCGCGTTTAAGGATCGGCGGCCCCATCCGCGCAGTCGCTTTTGCGGGACGACGCGCCGTCGACGGCGTCGAGGATGGGACAAGGGCGCCGCGACGCTATAGGCTGGCGACGACCATCCGGTATCGGCGAGAGACATGGCCCGCAAACATTCGAAACATGATCCCCGTGAAGAGCTGCGCGACGCGGCGGATCCGGATGCGCCGGCGGCGCCCGTTCCGTGCTGGCTGTGCGGCCGCCCAACCGGCAAGACCATCGTCTGGCACCATCCCGTTCCCAAGAGCCGCGGTGGGCGCGACGTGGTGCCGATGCATGCGATCTGCCAGCAGACGCTGACCGCCAACTTCACCAATTCCGAACTGCAGCGCGCCGGGATGGATGCGGAGGCGCTGCTCGCCAACCCGAACGTCCGCAAGTTCGTCGACTGGGTCGCCAACAAGGATCCCGATTTCACCGCGACCGTAACGCGGAAACAGCGCTGACCAGGAGTCGAGCTACCGCGTGCGACGGACCGTTCGACACGTTCGGAGCGAACGCTGCGGGCAGGACGTCGGCCTGGAACAGGCCTATCCGACCGCAGATCCCGATTCGACCGCTTGCGGCTTGAGGAGCATGATCCGACGAACCTGATCGGCGCTCACCAGCTTGCGGGACGGTCGTCCGATCAGATAGCCCTGGATCGCCGAGCAGCCTTCGCGCGAGACGATCGCCAATTGCGCCGGCTGTTCGATCCCTTCGGCGAGCACGGGCATGTTCAGCGTGACGCCGAGCGCCGCCACCGAGCGCAGGATCGAGACCGCCTGTTCGTCCCGCTCGATCTCGGCAACGAACGACGCGTCCAGCTTGATGCGATCGAAGGGAAAGGATCGCAGAACGTCCAGCGACGAATAGCCTACGCCGAAATCGTCCAGCGCGATGGCGAGGCCCATCGTCTTCAACGCCCGCAGTTGCTCCAGGGCGAAAAGCCGATCGTGGATGATGGCGCTTTCCGTCAGCTCCAGCGTGAGGCGCTCGGGTGCGAGGCCGCTGTCCGCGAGCGCGCTCCGCACCGTCTCGATCAGCCGCGGGTCGGCCAGGTGCTTGGGCGAAAGATTGACCGAGACGGCATGGCGGTTCGGCCAGAGCGCCGCCTCGAAACAGGCCTGCCGCAAGATCCAGATGCTCAGCGGCACGATCTCGCCGCTCTCCTCGGCGAGCGGGATGAACGAGGCCGGCGGGATCAGCCCCTTCGCCGGATGGTTCCAGCGGACCAGCGCCTCATAGCCGGTGATGGCGCCCGTCTCGATCGACGCCTGCACCTGATAGTGAAGCTCGAACGCGTCCGTCAGGAGCGCTTCGCGCAGATCGGCCACCAGCTCGCGGCGTTCGCGGACGGCATCGTCCATCTGCGCGTCGTAGAAACAGGGTTCGGCCGATCTGGCCGATTTGGCCCGGTACATCGCCAGGTCCGCCTTCGCGAGCAGCTCGTCGGGGTTGAAGCCATCGTAAGCGGCCATCGCCACGCCGATATTGGCGCCGATCGCGGCCGTGAACCGGTCGAAGACGAAGGGCTGCTCGAAGGCATCGCGCAGGCGCGCGAGAAAGCCGTCGAGTTCGCTGCGCTGGTTGAACGAGATGACCGCGGCGAATTCGTCGCCACCCAGGCGGGCGATACACTCGCCGCTTCGCAGCATCGCAGACAGGCGTGCGGCCAACGCAATCAGGAGCTGGTCGCCCGCCTGATGGCCATAGGTGTCGTTGACGACCTTGAAGCGCGACAGATCGAGCATGGCGACGGCCATGCAGGGATAGCCCTCTTTCACGAGAAAGCGGCGTTCCAGTTCCTCGGTGAAGCTCATCCGGTTCGGCAGATCGGTCAGGCCGTCGTGCAGCGCCATGCGCCGCAGGCGGCGATAGGATTCCCCTTGCGTGTGGCCATCGATCAGCGCGCTGATGGCCGCGCAGCCGACGACGATGAGCGCGCCGATCGTCGTGGTGAAGGCCAGGGCGGCCATGGTGCCGTCGGAGAGACCGTCGCCCATGCGCAGCACGGTGATGTCCATCGCCGCCATGCCGGTGAAGTGCAGCGCGGCCACCGCCAGCGCCAGCAGCGACACCGCCGCGCTCCGACGACGACGATGCTGGCTGTTCAGGACGCGAAATGCCGCGGCGCTCAGCACGACCGACAGGACGATCGATGCGGCGACATAGCCCCATCGCCACGACACGATGCCGTCGACGCGGTAGGCCGACATGCCGAGATAATGCATGATCGCGACGGCAAGCCCGATGATGCCGCCGCCCAGCGTGCCCGCCGATGGGCGGCGTCTTGCCGCGACGGCGAGACCGGGTGCCGCCACGACGATGGCCACGAGCAGCGACGCGAGCGTCAGCATCGGGTCGAGCACGACCGGCGCGGTGGTGCGAAACGCCATCATCGCCACGAAATGCGTGGCCCACACCATCGTGCCGGTGGCGACCGCCGTCAGCCCGATCCATCCCGTCCGGCTGTGCCCGGAAGCCGAGCGGATGCGGCCGAACAATTGCACCGAGGCAGCGGAGCCGATCAGGCAGACGACGAGCGCCAGCGCCACGAGTCTGAGATCGTGCTCCTGGGCGATGCAGAGCGTGATGCGCATCATGCCGCATCACCGACGAGATCGAGCCGGGCCTCCAGCGCCAGCGAGGCTTGCCGGGCGAGACCGAGCAGATAGGCCTTCTGGTCGCCCGACGCGGGTTGCCGCGGCACCGTGTCGAGCACGCACAACGCGCCGACATCGACTCCGCTCAACAGGCGCAGCGGCGCCCCGATATAGTAGCGGACGTGAGGATCACCGGCGACCACGGGCAGTGATGCGAAATCCGGATCGCTTTGCGGATCGCAGATCTCGAGCAAGCCGGATCGGTCGAGCGTGAAACTGCAGAACCCCTCGTCCCGGTCGATACAGTCGATTTCCAGACCGTGCGTGGCCTTGAACCATTGCTGCTGGCCGGAGATCAGCGACAGGAGCGCGATGGGCGCGTTGAACGCGCGCGCCGCGGCATCGACGAAGCGATTGAAGCCCGGCTCGGCCGGCGTGTGCAACAGCCCGGTTCCCCGCACCGCCGACGTTCGGCGCCGCTCGCGGAACATGCCTTGGAACATCTGCGACTTACCTCACGCGGCCAACCGTCGGGCCATGGCGCATGCAGGTTAACAATCCGTCTTGCGCCAAGCGTTCGGTTGAGCCTCAGGCGCGATGCTCTTCCAGAATGCGATCGCCGCGATCGATTGCGTCCAGAAAAACCGTGGATCGCGCGCGCCGTCGCCCCCCGATGAGGGTGCCGCACGCCTCGTGATCGCCATCGTTCCGCACCACGCGCAGGTGCGGCGTCGTCTCGCTCCGGCCGGAACAAGGGCGAGAGCGACGGTCATTTCGACATCGCCTACGAACGCGAAAGCATCATCCGAGCGCGCGGCAAGTCGCTGGCCGCCCTCACCATCCCCGATCTGCGGCGCCTTCAACAGGAAGGCGAATTCGAAGCGACCTATCTGCGCATCGGCGAGCGCGCGCATGATCGTCACCCGCCGATTCGCTTCAACCGCCCAACCAGTCGGAGGCGATCTCGCCTCTATGCCCCTCCGGCGCCAGCACGACGCGCAAGGCTTCCAGCAGAGGCGGCAGCGCCTGCGTGAAGGCGTAGGGCGGGTTGGCGATAAAAAGGCCCGCGCCGTTGTAGATGCCGGGCTGATCGCTGTCGTACAACCAATGCTCCACCCAAAGAAATTTCGGGATGCCCAGCGCGCGTAACCGCTCCTTCCATTGCCGATGCGTGGCGCGGTCCTTCAGCGGATACCAGATCACCGTCACGCCGTGCGCCCATTTGCGGTCAGCGGCGGCGAGCGTGGCGGTGATCCGTGCGCGCTCGTCCGTCTGCTCGTAGGGCGGATCGACCACCACCAATCCGCGCGCGGTGCGGGGCGGCAGCATCGCCAGCCAAAGCTCGTAGGCGTCGCGCTCATGCACGGCAGCGGACGTGTCGCGCATCGTGCGGCGCAGGGCGTACGCATCCTCGGGGTGTTTCTCGTTCAGGATCAGGAAGTCCTGTGGGCGCAGAAGCTGCGCCAAAATCCGCGGCGAGCCGGGGTAGAGGTGCGGCGCGGGCCCGACATTCACCGCCTGGACGGCGGCACGGTAATCGTTCAGCAAGGGGTTCGGGTCGGCAAAGGCGCGCAGCACGCCTTGCACGGACTCGCCGGTGCGTCGCGCGTCCTCGCCGCCAAGGTCGTACAGCCCGCAGCCCGCATGGGTGTCGATCAGGGTCAGCGCGCCCTGTTTCCGCTGCAAGGCGTGCACCAGCGCGATCAGCAGACTGTGCTTCACGACATCGGCGCTATTGCCGGCATGGAAGGAATGTCGATAATTCATCGGGGTTCGAAGATCTTGCGATCTGCCTTCAGATGGGCTGTCGGGCACGCTTGGAGCGCGAGGCGATCAGGCACCGAGACGTCCGCTCTTGCCCGCATCGGCGGCGTCAATTGCCTTCGGCATCGACGGTGAACACCATCGGCTTGCCCCGAGACATCGGCTCCCAACCGGCCGACAGAGCGGCGCGCACGCACCGCGAGATCGTCGCGTCATCGAGCTGAATCCGCCCGCGCGGCAAGCCCTTCAACAGCCGCTTGGGCGGCGGAAACTCCACCCAAGCTTCGCGTTTGGCATCGCGCTGGAGAAGGGCGATCGTCATTCCTTTCCAGCCTCCGTCATCCGACTGATGCGGCTCACGCTGGAGGTGCCAATCATGGAGGGCGCCATCGACATCGACGGTGCCGCTGTTGCTTTGGGATTTCGCCATGAAGGCGGTTCTAGCACGCCGGCACGGCCGCGGCACAGATTTTGGGGCGGAGAGGCTCACGGCCCCGGATGGCGGACGTTCAGGACCGGGCAGCCTTCCCTTGCGACGAGCCGCGCCTGTTCCTACAGCCCCCCCCCCCCCCCCCCCGGCACTGCCGCGTTGCCTCTACGGCTCGGCTGCGCCATTTATAGGCCGATCAGGGGAGGATGGCGTGGGCAAGAACTTCTGGCGAGCAGCTTGTCTGGCGATGCTGCTCGGACCGACGGCGGCTTTCGCCCAGCAGCTCCCCCCGCCCGCCGACGCGCCCGCCGCGGGCAGTGCGCAGGGCGACGTGTCGGTGACCATCTACAAAAACGACGTCGCACTGGTGCAGGACGTGCGCCAGCTCCCGCTAGGGAACGGGCGGGTGCGGCAAAGCTTCCCGGACGTCAGTGCGGCGATCCGGCCGGAAACCGTGTCGCTGGTCGTGCCCGACGCCGCCATCGTCGAGCAGAATTTCGACTATGACCTGCTCAGCCCGTCGAGCTTGATGGAAAAGGCGGTGGGCGAAACCATCACGCTGGTGCGCACCAACCCCGCCACCGGCGCCGAGACGCGCGAGCGGGCGAAGGTGCTGGCCGTCAACGGCGGCGTGGTCATCGAGGTGAACGGCCATGTCGAGGTGCTGCGCGACGACGGGCTGCCGGCCCGCGCGATCTTCGACAAGGTGCCGGATGCGCTCAGGGCGCGCCCGACGCTGTCGGTGACTTTGGCCAGCAGCCGCGCGGGCACGCGGCCGGCGACGCTCTCCTATCTCAGCCGGGGCCTCGGCTGGAGCGCGGACTATGTCGCGCTGTTCGACGACAAAAGCGGAACGGTGGACGTGCAGGGCTGGGTGACGCTGAAGAACACCAGCGGCACCACCTTCTCGCACGCCAAGACGCTGCTGGTCGCCGGCGAGGTCGGGAGCACCGACGACAATAACGGCGACTACACGCCCCGGCGGCGGCGGGCGACGCGGACCGTGACAGGCACCGAGAGCGCAGCGCGCGAACAGCTCGGCGACTTCTACCTCTACCCGCTGGCCGAGCGCACCACGATCGCCGACAAGCAAACCAAGCAGGTCAGCTTCCTGGACGCGAAAGGCGTCGCGGCAAGCGCGGGCTACCGGTTCGAGAACGCCTGGCTCGGCAGCTCGGACGCGCCGCGCAGCGCGCAGTCGGTGCTGCGCTTCAGCAACTCCGGCGCGGCCGGCATGGGCGACGCGCTGCCGGCCGGCGTCGTGCGGGTCTATGTCCGTGATGCGCGCGGCCAGCCGCAGTTCACCGGCGAGAACCGCATCGAGCACACGCCGCAGGGCTCGACGATCGCGCTGCCCACGGGTGACGCGTTCGACGTCAAGGTCCAGCCGACCACGGTCTCGCGGACCCGGCAGGGCGACAGCCGCTGGCGGACGGCGGTGCGCTACACGCTGACCAATGCGCGGTCGCGGCCGGTGACGGTCGAGCTGATCCAGGGCGGCCTCGATGGGGGCGACGTGCGCGTCGTCGCGGACAGCGCCAAGGGCGAGCGCCGCGATGCCGGAACCTATGCCTGGCAAGTGCCGGTGCCGGCCAACGGCAGCGCCGTGGTGACCACGACCTTCGACACGCGCTACTGATGCCGCACCGGTGGCTTGCGGCGGCCGTGCTGCTGGCGGCGGTCGCCGCGACGCCGCTGCGCGCCGAGCCGGTCACCGTCACCTCCGCTGCGCCCGATCGGGTGTCCCTGACCGTCTACCGTGCGCCATATGGCAGGGGCACGATGGACCTGCGCTTCCTCGGCGGGTTCGCGCTGGTGACGGAAACCCGGCGCGTGCGGCTGCCGCGTGGGACCGCGGTGCTGCGGTTCGAAGGCGTGGCCGAGGGGATCGTGCCGGTCAGCGCGGTAATCGACGGCCTGCCCGGAGGCACGATCGAGAAGAACCGCGACGCCCGCCTGCTGTCGCCGGCCTCGCTGGTCGACGGCACGCTCGGCCGACGGGTCACGCTGACCCGCACCGACAAGGCGACCGGCCGGTCGGTCAGCGAGGAGGCGACGATCGTCGCCGGCCCGCGGCGGGGCGTGATCGTACAGACGGCCGCGGGCATCGAGGCACTGCGCTGCTCGGGCCTGCACGAGCATCTCGGCTATGCGGGGGTGCCGGCCGGGCTGTCCAGCAAGCCGGTGTTGAGCGTGACCACCGCCAGCCCGGCAGCGGCGACCGTCACGGTGCGGCTGACCTATCTCGCCTCCGGCTTCGATTGGCGCGCGAGCTATGTCGCCACACTCGCCCCCGATGGCCGTGCGCTCGACCTGTTCGCCTGGATGACGCTGGCCAACGGCAATGGCGAGGCGTTTTCCCAGGCCGAGGTGCAGGCGGTCGCCGGGCGGCTCAACCGGGTCGCCGTGTCGGCGATCCCGCAGGAGGCCAGCGCGCTTCGGCTGGTCTGCTACCCGCGCGGCACGACCACCTCCGACCTGCGCGAGAGCAAGTTCGCGCCGGCCGCGCCAATCGAGCCCGCCGATCAGATCGTGGTGACGGCAATGCGCATGATGGCGCCTGCTCCACCGCCGCCGCCGCCGCCGCCGCCGCCGCCGCCGCCGGAAGATCTTGGCGACCTGAAGCTCTACCGCATCCCGGCGCCGACCACCGTCGCCCCGCGCGCGCAGAAGCAGGTGGCGTTGCTGGCGCAAGGGCCCGTGCCTTTCGAACGGCGGTATCGGCGACCGGTTCATCCAGGCGAGCGGGTCGACGCCGCGCCCACGGCGATCGTGTTGGTGCTGAAGAACGAGAAGAAGGATGGCCTGGGCGTGCCGCTGCCTGCCGGCAGCACCGCGCTTTATACCCAACGGGCGGGCGAGCGGCTCTTGCTCGGGCTAGGGGCGATCGCAGACCGCACCATCGGCGAGACCTTTCGCCTCTCGGCTGGCGTGAGCAGCCAGGTAACGGTGACGCAGGTGAACGCAGCCCCACGCGAGCCAATACCGGTGGCCCCCAACCCTGTAGGGCGCCACGAGGCGATGCTGACGGCGAGCAACGCCAATCCCTTTGCGGTGACGCTCGACGTGCCGATTTGCACCGCGGGGCAGAAGATCGAGGCCGAAGGCCAGGAGGTCGCCCATATGGACGGGATCGCCACCTGGTCCCCGACGCTGCCGCCGGGCGGCCGGGCCGAGCTGCGCTACCGTTATTAGATCACGTGGGACACGGGCATACCGCTTGTTCACCGACGGTGCGGCGGCTGGGTAGCCGTTGCGAGTGACCCTATGACGGTCGTTCGTGGCCAGATCACCGCTTCCCGGAAAAGCGGACGTTGGTTCATGCGCGTCGCGATCTCGGCGGCGCGTCGACGGTCCGCAGGCGCCGGACGTCTTGCGCCCCGGTCCTTGCGCGTCCAAGCCTCGCGGGACGGCCTGCAAGAGGCCCGCACAGGAGGAACGATGCCGAGTTTGTACGAGATCACCGTGCCGGTCTTCACCCGCATGTTGGGCAACCTCGACCATCTGCTGGCCAAAGCGGCGGAGAGCGGCGTGGACGAGCAGAGCCTGCTCGACGCGCGGCTGGCGCCGGACATGCTGCCGCTGACCAAGCAGATCCAGATCGCCTGCGACACCGCCAAGCTCGCGGTGACTCGGATCGCGCAGGCCGCGCCCCGCCCGATGGCGGATGAGGAAACGAGCCTGGCCGAGCTGCGGGACCGCATCGCCCGGACGATCGCCTATCTGCAGGAAACCGACCCCGCCGCGTTCGAGGGCCGGGAAGCGGCCGAAATCACGCTCAACTTCCCGAACATGGAGATGACGTTCACCGGTCAGAGCCTCGTCACCGACTTCACGCTGCCCAACTTCTTCTTCCACGTCACGACCGCCTATGGTCTGTTGCGGATGAAGGGAGTCATGATCGGGAAGATGGATTATCTCGCGGGCGACCGGACCGAGCGCTGATCGGGCGGCGGACGTGAGCGACGATACGGCCCTGCCCCCTGCGGCGTTCGCCAAGGACGATCGCGGCGACGACCGCGCATTCTACGCATCGGCGCGGCTGGTCACGCACGTCGACGACGACGCGATTGCGGCGCTGACCCGTCTCTACCGCGATCGGCTACCGGTTGGCGCGCGCGTGCTCGACCTGATGTCCAGCTGGGTCAGCCATCTTCCCGACGACCGGCGCTACGCCGAGGTCGTGGGCCACGGCATGAACGCGGACGAGCTCGCCGCCAATCCGCGGCTGGATCGCTGGTTCGTCCAGGATCTCAACACCGATCCCGCGCTGCCGCTCGACACGCGGGCCTTCGACGCCGCCCTCTGCTGCGTCGGCGTGCAGTATCTGCAACAGCCCTATGACGTGTTCGCCGAGGTCAGGCGCGTGCTCGCGCCCGGCGCGCCATTCATCGTCAGCTATTCGAATCGTTGCTTCGCGACCAAAGCGGTCGCGGTCTGGCGATCGCTGGACATGAACGGGCAGGCCTCGCTGATCGGCCACTATCTCGCGCATGCCGGCTTCGGCGAGATGGAGGCGCGCCTGCTCGCCGACGGCGCGCGCGGTGATCCCCTCATCGCTGTGGTGGCCCGCGCCTGACGCTCGGCCTTGGGCAGTGCGACGTGCTGCCGTTGGATCGCCCCCCCCCGCAGAGGGCGCCCCCGTCCGCCGCCTCCCCGGACAGGCATGCCTTGTTTCGATCCACGCCCCCGCGCGGTGGGCGACAGCCGGGGCGCCGTCGAGGTTATTTCCCTGCCGCTGTTTCGATCCACGCCCCCGCGCGGAGGGCGACGCCACGCCTCTCGGGATCGCCGCTGCGACGATGGTGTTTCGATCCACGCCCCTGCGCGGAGGGCGACCCCGTCACGCACTGCGCCCGCTCCCGCTGTCGGCGTTTCGATCCACGCCCCCGCGCGCAAGCAGATCAAGACGACCACTGATCGGGAAGATTGCTTCATAACGGACACGCAACCCTGTCCGTCACCATGCACAGCGCCGATCCGGGTGGCGGTTCGCTGCTGTTTGCGCCCGGATCGCGCCCACGTCCTGGTAGGCTAGGGCTGCCCGATCAGTTCAAGGTCGCGATCAGCAGCTCCGCCGTATCCGCAGGACAGATCGACGATACCCTCTACCTGAACGGCTCGAAGCCGCGACGCGGGGGACTGGCAGCCTGCGTGTGAAGATGCTGGAACGCGTCGCGCCGACCGTGCGTGTCGAAGCTCGAGGCTCGCCGCTTCCGGTTGAAGACAGTGCTTGCTGATTTGGATCCGACGGCAAGACCGCCGTCGTTTATCGCCGCTCAGTCTCTGCAAGAATTGGTCGGGGCGACAGGATTCGAACCTGCGACCCCCACACCCCCAGTTTGCGGGGCGACACTGGTTAGAAATTAGTAACCTTTCGCTAGACGGTTGAAATGCCTCGCTTATCTAAGCCCCTTTTAAGATGGCAGCGGCTTGGAAATAGCTGCTATCATACGCATGAGCGCGCTATGGTGCTTACCAGGTGATTGCTGAGGGTAGGCCATGCCGACGATCAAGATTACGAAGAGAGCAGTCGAGGCGCTCGCTGCGCAAGAAAAGCTGATCATCTTCTGGGATCAGGATCTCTCCGGGTTCGGAGTCAAGGTCACGCCCGCTGGCGGGAAGACCTACATCGTACAATATCGAATGGGCGGCCGCGGGTCGGCCACACGAAGATACACCATCGGGCCAGACGGCACGTGGACCGCAACGCTAGCTCGCGCTGAAGCAGAGAGATTGCTTCGCATGGCCGCCAGCGGTGTGGACCCTCAGGCGGCGGCTAAAGAGCGAGAACACGCCGAGCGAGAACTCGCTTTTGGACCTTATTCAGAGCGCTTCCTTGCCGACTATGGAAAGCGTAACTGGCGCCAGCGCACCTATACCTCAGCGGAGAGCAACATGCGGCGCTGGGTCATTCCATTTCTTAGCCGTAAGGCACTTCCTGCCATTACGAAGCGAGACTTGATCGAATTGCTTGATCGCGTCCCGGCAACGAACCCAGCGCTGCCACGTAATCTTTTTGCGCTTTTGCGCAAGCTGTTCAATTGGGCCACTGAGCGAGGAGATCTTGAACGCTCACCGATGGACACGATGAAGCCACCTGCGCCCGTCGGAGCCCGCGACCGCGTTCTAAAAGATGAAGAACTAGTCGTTGTGGCCGCGTGCGCTGAAGCGGTGGGCGACGTATTTGGCGCGATGATTCGCCTGCTCATCGTCACGGGACAGCGGCGGGAAGAGGTTGCGGGCATGACGTGGGGCGAGTTGGACCGACGTCTGATGGAGTGGTCAATCCCGGCAGCACGAGCAAAAAATGGCGTTCCAAGTACTGTACCGCTGTCTGACATCGCACGAGGAGAGCTCGACGGTCTCGCTGGCAGCACAAGATGGCCGAGAGCGGGCTATGTTCTGACCACGAACGGGAAGACGTCGATTTCTGGATTCTCTAAGGTAAAACTTCGACTGGATAAAATTATTGGCCGCGTTTTAAAGCGTGAAATTGATCCTTGGCGCTTTCACGACCTGCGCAGAACCTTTGCTACAAATATGCAGCGACTGGGTGTGCGCTTCGAGGTGACAGAGGCGCTGCTAAACCATAGTAGCGGCGCGCGCAGCGGTGTCGCCGGCGTTTATCAACGACATGTCTGGAAGGAAGAGAAGAAGGAAGCCATCCGTTTATGGAACGATCGTCTTCGAACAATGATATTCGAATGGGAATCGTCAGAAAGGTAATACATAGTAAGATTACCGACGCTAAGTCTTTCTTGAGAGTTATCTGGTCTACGCAGGAAGCCTGCTGAAGACGCCGGTATCTACGCTGATGTGCCTGCTTTCGTTGCAAGCCTGGCCGCGGCGTCTACAACCGTCGGTCGGGCCGCGCTGCTGCTCACAATTTCAACCGGGGCAAGGTCTGGGGAGACCCGGAATGCGCGTTGGTGTCACATCGACCTACAGCCACGCTTGTGGCATAGGCCGGCAGAACTTATGAAGATGCGCAGGCCCCAAACCTTAACGTTAAATGGTGTTGCTGTTGCGATTCTTGCGCGCGTGCTACCCCTGAAAGGGGCTGATGACGATCTCATCTTCCCTAGGGCCAAGGGCAAGCCGTTATTAGACATGACGCTCTCCAAAATTATGCGAGATGTTAAGCTGGACGCCACCGTCCATGGCTTTCGTAGCCCTTCCGCGAGTGGGTTGCCGAATGGATGCGGTAGCGGAAGCGGAAGCGTCGTTGGCTCATGGTGACCCTGACAAGGTGCAAGCGGCGTACGAACGGACCGATTCCCTGGTGTGCGGCGTAAGCTGCTGGCCGCGTGGGATGGTTGAATCGCGTCAGAAAATCCAACAACGAGGCGAGGAGCTACAGAATGACGAACGATGCGATAGAAGTAGCATCTGAATGGATATCGGCGAAAGATGCGCTAGCGAATCTTTCAATCGGTGGCCGAAATCCTGTTGAGGCTCAGGCTATGTTGGCGGAATATCTTCGAGCCGGTCATCTCAAGGCCCGCGCTGAAGCAGTTTGGATATCAACCGAAGCTAACTTGGGAAAAGCGTGGAAATCTGACCTTGTGTCACCCGAAGTTGAACGCAATATTGACGTTCCAGTCCGATATTGGCGAACAGACAAGCACGCATTAACTGACAGAGCTCGCTGGCGTTGGCCATTTAACAAATTTTTCTACACCTTGGGGACTAATCCGATAAAAAGGCGGATGTTTAAGGGTGTAACGTTTTCCCATAATTCTCTTGCTGCCCTTCAGCCCGACCACTTCCGTTCTTCAAAAAAGAAGAAGTCTGGCAGAAGTCTCGATGTAGAGGCTCGCGACGCCGGTTGGATGGAAATTGTCAGAATTTCTCAAGAAGGCCGCCTTAACTCCGATCAATATAAGACCAGAAAAAGCCTTATAGAAGAGCTTTATCATAGGCTCCAGCTTCCTGACGAGACCCTTCGTCTAGGCGAGGGTCAAATAGGTGAGATTGCGAGTATGGTTGTGAAGGTCCTCAAACCGCAACACCTTGCCGATCCCGAATGATTGTCGAGCACATCCCGAACCATTTCCGAATTTTTACGGTGCACGGTGGCGGCGTGTCTTGATTTCCGAACCATTACCGAATGGCTTCTCGCTAGCAACTCAGCGAATGTCCCTCTCGTTCGCAGAGCATTTCGCTTGACGAATGAGGAGACAACAAATGGCGCCCATCACCGTTACAGTTAACGGGTTGGCTGATATGCTTATTATCTGCAAGACTAAGCTTTATCGGCTTCATAATCAGGGATCGACTCGTTCATTTATGTTGGTTAATCGCCGCTTCGTGTTAATTGAAGACATCGACAAACTCGTCCATCGTGCCATCGAAGTGGAGGCATTTTAATGCCGCATCGCAAAAAATCTAGCGCCTTGAAAACGGCATACGAGAATGACGACTTTTTCTTAACGTTGATCGATCAATTAACGAATGGGGCAGAAGATCCTGGTTTGGCTTATTTATCCTTCGCAGATAAAGGAGCTTCCGCTCAAATGGCCACTGAAATCGAGCGTCGCATCCTTTTGGGAGTTGAATCCAAAGCGATCGGTGGCATTGGCGTGACTTACCGTATTGCAGCCATGAACTTCGACACAACGGAATTTGTCGTAGACACGTCCGTGATGCGGAAAGAAGCCGGTCGGCGCAAGAAGGACGTCCCGAACTCGATCAATCGGGCGGTCATCCGGCCGACGATGGTGCATGGCACACTAACCCTCCAGGTTGTGACGGCATCTCTGATCCTCAGTCGCGAGGGTTTAGACGCGCCGAGTCTCACCAACGAGTCGGCATCGCAATCGTTGGCATTGCCTTTCGATGAGTGGACAGGCGATCCCAACGAAGTGGCGATCTCCCGCATCGTCGGCCGCTTTAAGTCGGCCGCCGGGGACATTCGGCGGGCAGCAAGCCTTGCAGCACAAACGGCGGACAAGAAGGCTTGGGCTCAGCTTCGGGACGAGGCACATATCAAGCTGTTTCAGGTCGACATGCTGATGCCGGTCAAAAAAGTCATTGTTGCGTTTGGGTTTGGGAAAGAAATTTTTCAGCACGCGCTAACCGGACCGGAAGCGCACAGCAAACGTCTGGGAAAAGACGGCCTAGCTCGCGATGTATTATTACATCGCATGTGGAGACACGCGCTAACTACGCAGTGCGCAGTTCCACCGTTGATCAAGCTATAACCCGGTAAATACCTGGTGGCCATCAGGTTGTGAGAGCAGCTTGATGGCCATAGCCGTTTGACAGCTTATGCTAACAATTAGGCAAGGGTTGTCATAGCCCCCTTCTATCCCCGTATAGCCGCTATAAGGGTGTAACTAGGCCCCTTCTCGGTTATGCTTTTTCCTAGGCTTTGCTATTATGAGAATGCGTCATCCATCTGAGAACACACCGTCTATCGTCTCACAACAAGGTCATCGCTTTGGTGCCGTAGATGCCACGTCTCGCTGGCTCGAACCCGCTCAACATTTTGCCCGCCTTGACGCGGATTATTCGAACTTATTACAAAAAGCCCTCGTACGTTCTGATGCACCGGTTGTAGAAAAAAAAGCAGTGCGCCAGATTTGTGGACTTACACGTCACCAGCGTTCCCATGGCAACCCAATGTCGCATTTGCGCATGCGCCGCCGTGCCGGACTTCTACTATACCGCACGCTACGGCCAATATGGCTTGCGCATCCTGACCGCGTCTGGGCCTTCGGCACCTTCATTCCCGACGTTGGTAATTCCCTTGAATATGCGCCGCATGTCGAACTCTTTCGCGTTAAGCGCGATACCGGGAAAATGTTAGCTGCGGTGGGCATGCATGCCGTCGGCGTCACCGAACTGCAGTTGGGCCGATTCCCGGGCAAGGGAGCGGGCCGCACCGTCCAAGCCCACGTTCATACCCTTGGTTACTTCGACGATCCCGTAGCGACACTGAAGGGTGCCGAGGCTACCCTCGCCCGAGGATCTACATCCTCGAACTGGCTCGGCGCCAGCGTTGCCGACTTCCGACCGGTTACCAGCCTCTACGATCTCAAATATCGGTGCCGCTATATGTTCAAGGCACCCCTACAATCTCAATTTTTTGGCAACGATCGCGAAAAGCGCAGCGGGAAGTACACGAAACACACCGAAGCTCTCGATCCATCGGGCGCGCTGCTGCTCATGCAGATTTTGTCGCACATCACGTTGGGCAATGCGACCACGGCGCACGGCGATCTGGTCAAGCCGAAGGGCCTTTGGATTAGACAGGTTTCTTCATGGACGAAGGCGCACCCAGTGCGAAAAGATTTCGATTATCGACGCGCATTTCAGCGGGTGTGGGAAAATACCCGCACCAGGAAAAAGCGCGCGGAACCGGTCATCAGATTCGACGCCAAGGCGCCACTCGATCTGCAGTGGAACGCAGCCATGCAACCTCTTTTCTCTGAGGTAGCAGCCAGCCAAGCACGTCACGCTGCAGCGAGGGCTGCCGCGATTCTTGACCGAAAAATGCAATCGCCCACGAAAAGAACCGAACGCCGAAATCTTTAATCTTGCACCGCCGCGCCGCGTCCTTTTCGGTGGCGCGGCCCGTTCTCCGCCGAAGGCGTTGACGCCCTGTTTTACGATCGATGACGAGCTATGGTCGGATCGGCGGTCGCGAGGAGCCCATCGGAAATGTGATGAGCAGCGTTCGATGGCCGCGGGCGAGTAAGAACGTCACGGTCCAGGCGAATTACATTTCGGACTTGGCCCATTTCTCATGGATGCTCATAAGCCCGGATGACCCAATACCGGCCGTCCAACGCCCTCTGTACGCTTCCCGATTTCGGCCATCCGTCAAGCTGATACACGCGGCAGCAGGACGTTCGAATTGCCGGTCGAACCAAACAGTTATTCAAAGCTGCCGCTGATCGAGCACCTTCGAAGACTCCTTAGCTGGGAAGCGGCCCCGCCTTACGGTAGCTTTCGATCAGGGCATCAAAGACGGCCACGTCAGACCTGCTTCGTGCCAGGATCTGGGCGCCAGCGTGGCGATAGGCGTCGAAACGGGACCCCACCCTATCTCATTTCAACTCCTTCATTTTGCGAGAGACGTTCGCTCTAGAGGGGGACTCGATCGGCGCCGATCGGAGCCCCGTTCGAAACTAGAGTTTCTTCTCCAAAACAATCACTTGTGTTGTTGACAGGCGGGGTCCCGTTTCGACGCCTATCCACAGCGAGCGCGCCCGGGGGAAGCGACAGCCATGCGTCGGTGTAGTTGCCGGCATGGTCGACGCCCGGTGTGTCGACGAACGTGGGGCAGATCGCAGACATGCATGCGCGGATGTTTCGACAGTTCGCCGCGGGGCGCCGAGCTGAGCGTGTGCGAAGCAAATTGGGTATGTGATGTGATGCCATACGGCTGATCCATAGACGTAAAGACCCAGAAACGGTCATCCACCTGCTAAATCAGCTCCCCCGGAACCGGACACTTGTTAATCGATCCGGCCTCACGCGAAGCGTTGATGACGCTCCCCGAACATCATGGCACAACGCTCAGATGTGGAAGGTCGAACCTTCGTGGAAGAACGTCACCGACCGTCCGGTGCTACCGTGGCCGATTGTAGCGGGAGCGTTCCTGCATTTCGCGCTTCCGGCCTACCTGCTCATCGGGCTCGCCTGCGGTGCGGTGGGGCTACTCGACGGACTGACCCCGCCTGATCTTGCCGCGTGGGCGCTGCCGTATAGCGTCCGGTTCGCCGTCGCTTACCTGATCCTGGCGGTGATCGCGACGGCCGCCGCCGCGGTGCTCGACCCACCGCTCCGCCGACGCCAACAACGGCGTGTCGGACGCGATCCCGGCGCCGCCGAGCGGCAATCGCAGCGCAACCTGGCGGGCGCGCTGACTGAGGGCCGGGCGCGGTTGGATCGTGACGCCGTGTCGGCGCTGGACGGTATCGCCGGCATAGCCTGGCAGCATGCGGAGCCGGCATTCCAGTCGATATCCGCCGACCTTGTCGAAGTTATCAGAACCTCGGTCGCCGCGATGGCCACGGCAACACCGCAGCGTCGGCAAGAACTCGCGACCGTCACGACAGCAACGCTGACCCGCATCGCCGCCACCCTTCGCGACCTGCAAGAACAACGCGGCCGGCTTGACGAAGGCGACCTGCGCGTTGTCGCCCGCTACATCGACAGTCGCTATCCGCCATCCGATTACGCTAGCGACTCGGTCCAGTGAGGCGTAAACAGATAAGGAACGCTCAGGGGGGCGTTCGTCTATAAGTCCCAAGGACACCTTTTCACATGACAAACCTTTACGTCCTCGGCGCAGTGCTCGCCGTGGCCCTCATTGTCGTCGTGCTTTTCATTGCTTCGCGCTGCGTTCGATACGTCGGCAACAACCGCGTGGCCATCGTCGAGAAGATGTGGAGCCGCAACGGCTCCATCGCCGGCGGCTTGATCGCGCTTAACGACGAGGCGGGATACCAGCCAATCGTCCTTCGCGGCGGCTATCACTTCTTCATTCCCTTCCAGTATCGCGTGCACGCCCAGCCGTTGGTGACCATCCCGCAGGGGCAGATCGGCTACATCTTCGCCCGCGACGGTGCGCCGCTCGGCCCGACTCAGACGCTGGCTAGCAACGTGCGCACCGCCGACTTCCTCGACGTGCGTGCCTTTCTGTCGAACGGAGGTCAAAAAGGACCGCAGCGCACCATCCTGCGCGAGGGCACCTATGCCATCAACCTGGCCCAATTCGTCGTCATCACCCGCGAGCAAATCCATGGATTGATGCTGGAGGCGAACGACGGCCCGCTGTTCGCCGAGATGCAGAGCGTCATCGCACAGCGCGGCGGCTTCGACGCAGTCGTCATCAAGGATGCGAACGACCAGATCGGCGTGGTGACGGTGCATGACGGCCCGGCGCTGACCGCCGATCAGATCATCGCGCCCGAGGTCGGCACCGACCAAAACGACATCTCAACTTTCCACAACAGCTTCCAGGACCCGGAGAAGTTCATCGCCGCCGGTGGGCGTCGCGGACGCCAGCTGCAGGTGCTGGTCGAGGGCAGCTACTTCATTAACCGCCTGTTCGCGACCGTCGAGATGGTCGCCAAGACGGTGATCGAGGTCGGCCATGTCGGCGTCGTCATCAGCTATACGGGCGACAGCGGCGCTGACACGTCGGGCGAGGATTACCGCCATGGGGAGTTGGTTGCGCGGGGCACCCGCGGGGTGTGGAGCGATCCGCTGCTGCCCGGCAAATACGCGTTCAACACTTATGCCGGCAAGATCGTCGTCGTGCCGACCACCAACTTCATCCTGAAGTGGGACCAGGACACGACGGGCCAGCATAAGCTGGACGAGAACCTGTCTGAGGTATCGCTCATTACTCGCGACGCGTTCGAGCCGACGCTGCCGTTGTCAGTTGTCGTCCATATCGACTACCGGAAGGCGCCTCTCGTCATCCAGCGCTTCGGCGACATCAAGAAGCTGGTGGAGCAGACACTCGACCCGATGGTCTCGGCCTATTTCAAGAATGTCGCGCAGAAGAAGACGCTTATTGAACTGCTACAGGAACGCTCCGACATTCAAGAGCAGGCCGGCGAGCAGATGCGGGCGCGATTTACCGCCTATAATCTCGAACTGCAGGAAGTTCTGATCGGCACGCCTCGCGCAGTGGGCGGCAACGACCAGATTGAGAAGGTGCTGCAGCAGCTGCGCGAGCGGCAGGTGGCCGAGGAACAGGTGACCACCTATGCCAAGCAGCGCATCGCCGCCGAGGGTGAGAAGGAGCTGCTGGAGTCGCGGGCACGCGCACACCAGCAGACCTCGATCACCGAGTCCGAGCTGTCGATCACGGTGCAGGAGAACCAGGGCAAGGCAGCGTTGAAGCGCGCGACCCAGGATGCCGAGCAGACCCGTACCCTGGCCAAGGCGGAGTCTGACCGCATCCGCATCATCGGCGAGGGCGAAGCCGCGAAGGTCGTCGCACTGGCGGGCGCGGAGGCCGATCGCATCACCAAGACCGGTCTTGCCACGGCCGAGACGATCGAGAAGCAGGCCGCGGCGTCGGGCGGTGCGCAATATCAGCTGACACGCCAGGTGATCGAGCGGCTGGCCGAGGCGCTGGAGAAGTCGGGCGTCGACATCGTACCACGGGTGCAGATCAACAGCGGATCGGTCGCAGCCGGAGAAGGCGGTGGCGGCTCGCTGCAGGCGCTGATTGGGATGCTGCTGTCGGAAAAGGGCATGGCGATGCTGAACAGTCCGACGGCCGCCAACGACAAGGCGGGCTTGCCCAACCACTCGGGCATTGCCGCCGAGTGAGGGGATAGCGAGCGGCGGTGCTGTGGAGGCCGAGCCCGACCTCCACAGCCTCCTGCAACGAAAACTTGCACCCCGTCGGCCTGCACGCACCGCCCTTTGCTTTCAGCGATGCGACACTGCTGAATTCGAGGAATTGACCCAGAAGCCGCCATTCGCGTGCTGATTTCCGTTTCCCAACTCCGGCCGCTTGTTCATGTCGGCGGTTCAGCTTCGCCGTTCCCATATTTCCGACGTTTCGTCAGCTGCGAGGTTCAGTCTTCCTGAACGGAAAGGTAGCCTGACCCGCTCTTGGCCGTTCACGGCAAGGTCTCAGCCGCCGAACTTCGGATATCCGTTCAGATAGGGGATCCGCCGCCTGCTGCCCCGTGCGGCTAAAAACCGATGTCGCCTAAAGCGATCTTCCGATCGCGCTCGGCGAGCTCGGCCTCGTCGGCCGGGCACATCATCGACATGCCGTGGACGGCCGCGCGCTCCTGCACCTCCTCGACGAACGGCCGCAGCCCATCCTCATAGTGCCGAAAGGCGCCGACGTGATCGCCGGGAAACCGCTCCAGCGCCGCCGCCAGGCGACCGGCACCGATGATCGCCATCGAGCCACCAAAGCCCGCCAGCGGCGAGACGCAATAACCCGCATCGCCGACCAGGACGACGCGCCCGCGCGACCAGCACGGCATCCGTATCTGGTTAATCCGATCAAAGTAGAAGTCGTCGTCGCCGGCCGCCGCCGCGAGCATGGCGGGCACCTTCCAGCCAAGCCCCTCGAATCGTTCCTGAAGCAGCCGACGTTGCTGCGCGCGATCGCGATAGTCGTAGTCGATCTCGGCTGGCGTGCGGAAACCGAAGCCGATGTCGGTCCGGTCGTGATAGCCGTTGAGCATCGCCATGCGGCCGGCCACGCTGAAGGTTTCCGTCACGTTCGCGGGGAGCAGCCGCGTCCCCGGAACGACCTTCAGGAAGAAGTAGCCGCCCATGAAATAGGTGAACTGCTCGCCATCGCCGAACAGCAGCTTGCGCGTGTTCGACCGATTGCCGTCGCATCCGAACACCAAGGCGTAGTCGCGCCGCTCGCCATCGTTGAACGTGACCGAGACGTTGTCGGCGCCTTCCTCCAGCCGGGCGATCGAGCGGCCGAACAGCAGCTCGACGTCGTCCGCGAGCGCGCCGGAAAGGATGTCGAGCAGGTCGTCGCGATGGATCTCGTGGCGCTCGTGCGATGGTCGATCACCGCCAGCGTCGCCATCGGCTCCGATCGAGCCCAATGTCACGTCGTCCGCGTCCTTGAACTCGAATCGGCGGTGAGGAAGCGCCTTGGCGCGAACGGCATCGGCAAGACCCATGCGGGCCAGGATGTCGACCGTCTCGTCCTCGATATCGACGGGCGTTCCCCCGCGCCGCAAGCCGCTCGCGGTCTCGACGACCGTGACGCGGTACCCAAGTCGGTTCAACCAATAGGCGGTCGCGAGACCAGCGAAGCTGGCACCGCTGACGAGCACGGCTTCGGCGCGCACCCCATGCGACGTTGGGATGGTGGTTGACGGTGCCATGGCGAAGCCTCCAATAAGTATGCAGCCGCGACGTGTACCGAGTACATCGTAATACGCAAGCCATGAAGGATCGCAGTCTGGATCGACGAACCCGCAAGCGGCTGGCGACCCGTCAGCTCATTTCCGACGTCGCCACGCGCCTCTTCATGGAGCGAGGATTCGACCGGGTGACGATCGATGAGATCGCGGACGCCGCCGACGTCGGACGCATGACGGTGTTCAACCATTTCCCGCGCAAGGAGGACATGTTCTTCGACCGCGAGCAGGAGATGCGCGATCTCGCGTTCAATGCCATTCGATCGCGCGCACCCGGCACCTCGCCGATCGAGGCCTTGGGCACGCTCGCCCACGATATGGTCGCGCAGCCGTCAGAGGCCTTTCCGCTTTTCGCCGAAACCCGAACCTTCGTCGAGACGGCTCAGGCCAGCGAGGCGCTAAAAGCGCGTGCGCGTCAGATGCGTGACGACTTCGTGCGCGCGCTGGCCGGCGTGCTGGCGGACGAGGCGGGCCGACCCGCCGATGATCCCGACGCCCATCTCGCAGCCGGGTTGATCGCGGCGACGGGAAGTGTCGCCCTCTCCCGAGCGCACGCTGAAGCGAGTGCCACCGGCGACGATGTTGCAGCGGCACGCATCTTCCTGGCCATGATCGATCGGGGGATCATGGGCACGCAGGCTGCTCTGCAAGGAACGCCGTTCCGATAAGCAGGTTGACCCAGTGTCGGACGTTCCGGGCACCCTGCCCACCCTCCACCTTCGGACATTCGTTCACGCAAAGCTTTAATTTTTCCAAGGCGTCATCGCCCTCGCATCCTAGCCCGCCCGGCCCCACATTAGGCCTCTGGTCGACGCAGGAGCTTGCCCCATGTTCATCGCCATGAACCGATTTCGGGTGGTTCTGGGTCAAGAGGAGGCGTTCGAGCAGGTCTGGCTGTCGCGCGACTCGTACCTTGCCGGCGTTCCGGGGTTCGTCGAGTTCCACATGCTGAGCGGGCCCGCGACCGACGATCACGCCCTTTATTCTTCGCATACCGTATGGCGGTCGCGCGCGGATTTCGAGGCGTGGACCCGGTCAGAGGCGTTTCGCACGGCCCATCGCGGCGCGGGCGACCACAAGCCACTGTACCTGGCCCCGCCCCGCTTCGAGGGCTTTGACGTCATCCAGACCGTCACGCCATCGTGACGGTCACCTCACGCCCAACGCTCGGCAGCCGGGTCGAGCAGGCGATTGACAACGTCGTCGGCGCAGTCGCCTCGCCGATCGTCACCGGCATCGCGGCGTTCAACAAGCGCCGCCTGCCGCCCCGCGATGCGCCGCATCCGCTTCTTACCGGCATCCACGAGCCGATGACCGAGGAGCTGACGCTCACCGACCTCGCCGTCGAGGGTATCATCCCGCCCGAGCTCGACGGCCGCTACGTTCGTATCGGACCCAACCCCGCCGATGCCGACCCGCGTTCCTACCATTTCTTCACCGGCGACGGGATGCTGCACGGCATCCGCCTCCAGGGCGGTCGGGCCCGGTGGTACCGGAACCGCTGGATCCTCTCGACCGATGTTGCGGCGGCCAGGCACGTGCCGGCGGCTCCAGGGCCACGGCACATCTTCGACACGGTCAACACCAGCGTGCTGGATCATGCCGGCAGCGGCTGGGCGCTGGTGGAGGCCGGCAGCACGCCGGTCCGTTTCGACGAGCATCTGGAGGCGCAGCGCTACGACGATTTCGGCGGCACCCTGCCCGGCTCGTTCACCGCCCATCCGCGCCGGGATCCCGCGACCGGCGAGTTGCACGCGCTGTGTTACGAAGCGACCGATCCAAAGCGCATTCGCTACAACATCGTCGACGTCGCCGGTCGGGTGCGACGATCGGTGACGATCCCGGTGTCGCACGGTCCGCTAATTCACGATTGCGCGATCACTGAGCGCTACGTCATCGTCATGGACCTGCCGCTCACCCTGTCGATGCGGACGGTGCTGGCGGGGCACGGCTTTCCCTATCGCTGGAATGAAAAGCACCCGGCCCGGATCGGGCTGCTGCCGCGCGATGGCGAGGCGGAGGATATCCGGTGGTTTCCGCTTGATCCCTGCTTCGTATTCCACACCGCCAACGCCCATGATCTGCCGGACGGGCGGGTGGCGCTTGATGTGGTCGCGTACGACCGCATGTTCGCTGGCGACAACCTGGCACCAGACGAGCAGCCGCGCGGCCTTGAGCGCTGGACATTGGATCCTTCTACCGGATTGGTGAACCAGCGTACGATCGACCCCGCGCCGCAGGAACTGCCGACGATAGACGAGCGTCGCACCGGCCGCGCCTACCGCCATGTCTACGCGCTAGGCCTGCCAGAACAAATGACGGAAGCGCTGGTCGGCGAGGCGCCGCTCATCAAGCACGACCTAGATGGTGGAACCCGGCGGTTACACGAATTCGGGACGGGGCGCGTTGCGGGCGAATTCGTGTTCGTGCCGCGCTCGCTAAGCGCAGATGAGGATGATGGCTGGCTCATCGGGCTCGTGATCGACGCCGGGGGGCACACCACCGCGCTGGAGATACTGGATGCCCGGAACTTCGAGGCACCACCGGTGGCATCCGTCCGCATCCCGCATCGCGTGCCGCCTGGGATCCATGGCGCATGGCTGAGGTAACCTGATCCACGCTGCAGCCGCGCATTCTTCCGGCCTGACACTCGCCCCGCAAATCGGTTATTCAGCGCGATCTGCCCGCCTTCGAGAAGGGGACGCTCGTCCATGATGCTCGTCATGGCAGTTACTTCGACCGCCGGTCAGTTGCCGCGCAGCGCATCCACGATGTCATGCCAACGAACACCGCTCCGGCCGGCAACGTCGCTGCCGCTAATCTGACTTTGTGCGACAGATAGAGCAGCGTTACCGAACATGTCGGTCATGGAATCCGCCATGGCCAGAATGCGGCGACAGCGGTCGCACGCGCATCCGCGTTCGTTGATCGACGGCGCTTCCGATGCCGGCGGACAGATTTTCAGATCTAGGCCCATGACTAAGATACGCGCGCGGAAACGCGATTGATGCATCAAAAGTGGTGATGCCTTCAGGAGACCCACCGAAGATGAGAGCGCATCCATCGCTTCGGTTTCTTCGATGGCTTGGCGAAGGCGGCGGCATTCGCCGACCCGCGCCCCGTCATCGCAGGTCCCTCAACTCGGGCAAAGGCCGAACGGCCGCTATAAAGCTGCAAGGACCCAAACCCGGTCTCTCGCGGCGCTATCCGCGCTTCCCGGAAGCGGACGTACGTTCATCCGCGGCGATACTTCCATTGGCTTGTGCAACCGGTCACACGCGCAATGGCGAAATTTGGGACAAACCCGTCATTTCCGCCCGGTCCGCCAAATGTCGGCTTCCGTCACGAGCCGACACTTCGCGCGTTCGGCCACCATGGCTCGTTGAACGAGCAAGGCTGGCCGTTAGGTGACTGACCGGTCTCAGGGCCGCGCGCGAGGAAGCAGACCTTCGCTCCATGCCCAAATGTAGATGAGCCGCTCCATTATTGGTGCCACATGAACCCAAATCAGATCGCCAGTCACGGCTGTCGACTTGAGGAAGATGCTCGGTCTCAGCTACAGCGTGATCCGGTTCCCCTCGAGATGACGGAAGGCGCGTTCGCGGCAAGTGAAGAGGATAACCTGCATCCGCCCGGAGGCCTCAGCGAGAAGCGTCGTCATGGCATCGAGCCGGGCGTCGTCCGAATAGACGAGCGGATCGTCGAGGATGAGCGACACAGGGGCGCCACGATCCTTCAGCAGATCGGCAAAGGCCAACCGAGTGAGGACCGCGAGCTGCTCCTGCGTGCCCCGGCTAAGCGCGGCGCATTCCTCGCGCATGCCACCGCGCGACACCGAAGCGAGCGCCAAGCCTTCGTTGAACGAGAGCTCGCTTCCGGGAAGGATCCGCTCGACGTAGGCTGACGCCCGTCGCGTAACCGGACCGAGAAACCGTCTGGCGGCTTCATCGTGGGCGCTGTCCAGCCTGTCCTGCAGGAGCTTCAAGACAGCGGCTTCGCCAGCGAGCCGGTCGGCTGCCTCGGACGCGACGGCTTCTTCCTGGACCGCATCCGCGAGAAGTCCCGTGAGCCCCTTCGCCCCTTCGCCGTCGATCTGGAGTTCGAGACGCAGGATCGCCCCCTTCAGATCGGTCCTGCGCTGCTCCGCCGCGTTGCGCGCATGGTGGAGATTATCGACGCGCTTCCTGATGACTTTCTCATCGAAGACGGATGCGTTTCGCTCAGCCTCCACCAGCAAGCCGGCGGCGCGGACCAGATTCTCGGCCGCCTCGACGGCCGACGCCTTGGTCTCCTCGGGTGGCGTCCTGGTCTCGATCTCCTCGAGTAGCGCGCTGGCGTTCGCGTGGTCGGCCGACGCTGTCGCCTGGGAGAGTGTGAGGCCGTGATGGCGATCCTCGAATTCCTTCAGCGCGGACTCCGCGACCTCATGCGCGATCTGGGCCGCGCCCTCCGTCTCGCCCGCTTCGCGCCCCGTCTTCTCCGGAGCGTTCAGATCCGGAGCCTCTCCGTCCTCCACGGCGGCTTCCGGCTCGGGGATGACGAGAGCCATGAGCGCCACCGGTCCCGCGACGAGGCCGATCATCGGGTCGGCGACGCAGAGGGTTGCGATCTGGAGCCGGACTGCCTCGAGCGCCTGTGCGGCGACCCGCGCCGCCTCGACCCTGTCGCGCGCATCCGCAACGTCAAGGGCACCCGCGGACGAGAGAGCGTCGGCGAGCCTCTCCAGCGCCGTTTCGTGGGCTGCGCCCGCCGCAGCCATGCCGGAGATCGGAGGTCGGACGACGACGGTCGCATGACAGCCCACATCGATCCTCGTCTCCCTGATCGCGTCGATCACCCCTTCGACCGATTCGCCGTCCGCAGTGACTGGCGTTCCGTCATGCCGCTCGATCTCAATGCGCGTCGCCCCTGCCTCGAGCGCCGCCTTCGCCCTGACGACCGCCCGCTCCAGCTCCTCCAGACGCCTGACCGTGTCGGCGTCTATGCGAACCTTCGTGGCAGGTTCGAGATCCGCGATGCGAGCCTCGAGCGCGTTGAGCTCGCCCCTCCTCTTTCTTGCACCCGCGTAGGCCTCCCGCCTCGCCCTCTCGGCGAGCGCGCCGCGCGCGCCTTCCAGTTCGATCGCTGTCCTCTGCCGTTCGGTGCGGGCGCTGGATAGAGCCTTGCGGGCATCACGCTCGATCCGGATCACCTCCGCGCGCTCGTCGCCGATCGCGACGACCGCATCGTCGGCGAGACGCTTGGCCTCGGCCGTCGTGACGGCCTTCGCGCGCGCCTCGCGGAGTCTTGCGAGCGCTCCTTCGAGGCGAGCCGATTCACCCTTGGCTACCTCGTGCTCCGCCTTCCTCGTCGCAAGCCGTTCCGAAGCGCTCCTCGCGATATCCAGATCCCCCAGCAGACGACCGCGCAGAGCGATCTCCTCCGGATCGGCGATGTCCCGCTCGACGATGATCAGGCGCACACGGGCGTCATCCAATTCCGCGAGATGAGTCTCGTACTGGGCGTTGCGCTGCTGCGCATCGGCCAACCGTGCGCGTGCCTCCGCGAGTTCGGCGTTGGCGGAGGCGAGACGCCCGGTCGGCTTGCCCGTGGCCGTGCAGAGCTCGCCATAGGCCTCTGACACCCGCCGGCGGACGGCATCGTAGGCGCGGCCACCCACCACCGTGCCGACCTCAGCCTCCAGAGCAGAATGGACGGTCTCCCTGACGATCCGGCCGGGAGCGTCGATGCCGAGCGCGGACGCCTGCCCCACCCAGAGCAGGCCCAGCGCGCCGAGCGTGTCCGGGTCGAACGAGCGGGTGCTACCCTTCTCGAAGCCAAGCAGGTGCTGGAGCCGCTCCTCGGCCTCGTCGCTCGTCGTCCTCGTCCCGTCCGGTGCGGTGAGCTGCACCTTCGCGCTCTTAAGGAACTGCTTGGACAGCTGCCACTCGTCGCCGGCAACGGAGAAGGTCACTTGGACAAGCGGCGCGACGTCATCGCCGACCGGGCAGTAGGATCGGGTCAGGTCGGTCTTGGCCGAATGCCGCATGAAGAACGCCCCGCGAAGCGCCTCGAGCACTGTCGACTTGCCGGTCTCGTTGGGCTCGACGACGATGTTCAATCCCGGAGCCAGGCCGTCGATCGTGCGCGGCGTGCGGAACTTCCGGAAGTTCTCCAGCTCGATCCGCTTGATGACGAGGCTCACGACGGCTCTCCCGCGCGGATGGTCTCCACATAGAGGCGCTCCAGCGCCTTCGCCGCGACCGCGGCGTCTGGCCCACCGGCATCGCAGTCCGCCCGCAGCAGCCTCGCGGCGGCGCCTAGGGTCCCTTCGACGCTCATCGCGGCCAGATCGTCGTCGGTCGGACGACCGAGCAGTTCACGGTCGTCTATCTCGCACCAGCGCAGCGCGTCGGAGAGATCGCCCTCTGCCTCGGCGATCAGAGCGGCTCGTTCGGCGATGCCGATCGCACCGGACAGTTCGAGCCGCAGGAGGGTGCGGACCGGATCGACCTCGGCCTCCAGTCTCGCGCGCGCAGCGGCAAACTCGGAGGCATCGGAGATGGACCATCGCCGCTGCAGCCAATGATACCGCCCCGTCTCAATGCGTTCGACCGCCGGCAGCGCGCCCGCTTTCACCTCGACCAGAGCGATCGTGCCAACGTCCCTGTCGAAGCGGTCGGTCTCGGGGGTTCCGCTGTAGCAGGTGCGGTTGCCGATCATCTGGAAGCCGTGCCAGTCCCCGAGAGCCAGATAGTCCAGGCCTGACAGCTCGGCCCTATTGGGTGGCAGAAGGTTCTTGGCTTCGCCGCGCTGCGCGAAGTCGACCACGGAGCCGTGAGCCAGACCGATCCTGACGGCGCCAGGCGGGGTCGCCATCGCAGTCATCGCGTCCGTGGGATCCTCCCGGGTGTGCCTGAACTCCAGCGGTGCCGGAAGAAGCCACGCGCCCTCCGAGACCTCGACCGGTTCGGGGCGATCGACTATCCGGATGTTCGGCGCCAGCTTGGCCCTCACGCGGTCCCAGAGACCGCCTGAGCGGGCGTAGTCATGGTTCCCGGGCATCAGCCACCATGTGCAGTCGGCCCGTGACATCCGCGTCACCGCCTGGACGATCTCCCGATCGGAGGGACCGGTGGTGTCGAACACGTCGCCCGCCACCACCACGTTGCCAACACCTCTGTCCCTCGCCAGCCCGCCGATCACGTCTATCGCGTCGAAACGGGCGTCGGTCAGGGCCGACCGCACCTCCGGCGTGAACCTCGCGAAGGACTTGCCGATCTGCCAGTCGGCCGTGTGGATGATGCGCATGGCTATACCCTTTCCCTACTCTTTCCCAATCAGCCGACGAGCCAGCGCTTGAGCCGTTCGAACCAGCCCACCGCAGGTGCCGGAACGGCTTCCTGCTGCTCGGCGATCTCTACCGGGAGATCCGCAGTGCCGTAGTAGCGGGCCTTCGAGGCGCGGTCGCGGGCTCGCTCGGCTGCCACCTCCCTCTCCGACCACGGTCCGGCCTCGATGACGTGCCCCCGCCTAATCACGTAGTGCGACCGGCAGGCGAGGTTCCAGTTGCCGACCGACGGGTTCAGCGTGACCGCCTCGCCATCGTAGACCAAGTGCCAGTCCGTCGGAGTGAGCGGCGTGGTCACCTCCTCGCCGCAACCGCATGCGCAGCTGTGCGAGACCATGCCATACTCCATCGAGACGTAGAGCACGCCAGGCTCCAGCTCCTCCGGGATGTTCCTCACGAAGCGATGTTCGAGCATGTTGTGCACGATCATGCCTGGTCTCCGTTCAGAAGCATGTTCCCGTCGGTCGTGTAGGTGCTTTGGTGCTCGCGCTCCAGATCGCGGTAGAAGCAGCGGATCTTCTTCCACTTGATCACCGCCAGGATCGCGTTGAGCGCGTTCAGATCCGCCACCTGGATGTTCGAGGCGTAGACGTCTCCGCCGCCGGCGTCGGCAAAATCGACCCGCCCCGCCCGGACGTGATCGCGCTTACCGGGGGTGCTCGAGGTGACCCGCAGGATGCCGCCCAGCGAGTCCCCGTCGAGCTCGAGGCCCATGCCCACGTCGACGTACGAGGCCCCGATCGCATCCAGCTTGTCCATGACGACCCGCCTGGACGGACCGTCGTCGATGCTGATGAACGCGAATGTCACCCCGTCGAGCAACTGGGCGTTCGCCTCGGTGATCGCCACCGGATGCGCCACGATCCCGCGATGCATCCTGGAATAGATCGCCTTGAAGTGGTCGACCTTCAGCGGAGCTTCCCTCAGCTCCTCCAGCGCAGCCGCGCCGGGAGCGCGAAACGCATTGTGGGTCAGGAACTCGTCGGCATCGAAGATACGGATCTCCGGCACTGGCGTCTTGGCCACGAGGTCCAGCACGTAGCTGCCGGTTCCGCCCAGCCCGATGATGGCGACCCGATCCTTCGCCAGCCGTTCGGCCAGGGCGCCGATGCCCGCCCGGGCCGAGGCCGTGTCCATGTAGTTGAACGGGCTCTCCTCCTCGGGTTCGGGCGGGGCGTAGGGCCGCGCGTTGATCCCGGGCTCGAGCGTGGTCGCCGGCCCGGAGATGACCGCCACGTACGTGGTCATCTTGTGGTGGTAGTCGGCGTATCCCTCGGGCGGCTTGTTGGAGAAGCCGTGGCATGCTGTGATCCCGTGCCCCATGTCGACGGGATGATCCTGATGGCGAAGCGCGGCGATAGGCGCGCCGTCCGGGTTGCAGGGATAGGCGCCATCCCACCAGATCACGTGATTGTCGGGACGACGGGTGACGTCCCCTGCCATCACGAGCGGAGAGATGAGGTTTCCGCGGCGGACCTGGCGCGCACCGTCGACATAGGGGACGCCGCGCAGGATCAGGAGATTGCCCCTGATCTGTACGGAGTAGCCCTCGTCGCGGAGCCGCTTCAGGTCTTGGCTAAGACTGAACGGTCCGGCTGACATTGAAGATGGTTCCTTCCTTGACGTGGACTTCACCGCCCGGGCCGAGTTCGCCCGCATGGGGAGCCGAAGCGGCGTGACGATAGGTCATCGAGTAGACGTAGGCCTGGCCAGGTGGAGGCGGCCCGTTCGCCGGGAAGGCGAGAAGAACCACCTGCTCGAAGGTCACTGTGTGGCCGGGGACCTTGCGCTCGCGCGAGTTGACGATGATGTCGGTCTCGCGGTGGAGCGCCTCCTCCAGTTCATGCTCCGCAGCCTTCAGCTCGCGCTCGGCGCGCTCCTCGGCCTCGTGGGCGGCCTCCAGATCGTGCTCGGCCTTGCGCACGTCCTTCAGCGCGCGGTCGAGCGGATCGCCGTCTGGCGGTTCGGATGGCATTTCGTGATCAATGTTCATTGGTTTCTGGTCCTACTGATCGGCAGCCTCAGGGGCTCCATCCAGCCAATCGACGGGACCTGGTCAGACCGGTAAGGTCGGCGCAAAAAAAGATTCAGAGGAAGCCTTCGGGGAGCGGCCCGCACACGAAGAAGGCCGGACAGCAGGGACAGCTGAAGCCCGAAGGCCTCGCTGGAAACCGGCCGGCGCGGATGCCGGCGAAGCCGTCGGCGATCTTGCCGTGACGGGTCGCAAGCTTCCCATCGGACAGAGCGACCTCGATGGCCCCGCCGTCCGTGAGATACTCGATCCTGGCCTCGACCGAAACCCCGAGCGTCCTGGCCGCCAGCATGTGCGCGGTCGCGACCAGATCGCCGTCATCGGTCGACCTCTTCCTGCCTGTCTGCACCCGGACGAGCGCCGGGCGCGCGCCGGCATTGGTGCGGAGCTCGTCGGCCCGCACAGTAACCTCATCCGCCCCGATCGCCACCGCGATGCGGCCGGGGCGCTCGGCTTTCCAGCCGTCGCGCATCCTGAGAAACCGCCCGATCATGGAGGCGGCGATCCGCGCGAAGTCGGCGCGGTAGCCGTGATCCTCCAGACCCTGGGCGACGCAGCCGGCGTCGGCCGCCGCCAGGATCGAGCGAGTGTCCGCATGGTCGAGGACGAGATCGCCCGACCGGATCGAGACCATCGTCGCCCTCACCGCCTCATGCATCAGCATGAAGGGCGTCATGGTCCTGCGACCGCCAACCCGGAGGATACGGCTGTAGAGAAAGCGGCGCGGGCAGCGTTCGTAGATGGCGATCTCGGTCGCCTCGAAGGCCAGCGGAGCGCCGCCCCCGACGGGAACCAGGCGCTCGGCCGCGCCCTCCGCCCCCGTCGCGCCGCTCTCGATGCGCCCGACGGCCGGACCCAATCTGCCAACGAATGGCGAGACCTCCCGCCGCTTACCGTCGGCAGTCTCGCTCGCGGCGTAGACCATGAGGCGGTCGCGGGCACGGGATACGGCGACGTAGAAGAGGCACTCCTGCTCCTGCGACTGGCCCGAACGGAACAGGGTGGCCGCGTCGCCCTCGGCTTCCTTCACGAGGCCGTCGGGCGGCAGGCAGCTCGGTAGCGGGGGCGTGCGGGGTAGCGAGCCCTTGTTCATGCCCAGCACGTGGACGACTGGGAACTCCAGACCCTTCGAGCCATGGATCGTCATCAGCCTCACGCCGTCCAGCTCCTCGGCGGCAGCGGGAAGCTGGCGGAGCTCACGGTCGTCACCGAGCCGGACGAGGCGGCGGACGCGATCGAGCAGCCTCTGGACCGGCAGCCCCTTCCCCGACGGCTGCACCCGGAGGAAGTTCATGAACTGCCAGACCGCCATCGCCCCGGTCCTGCCGGCGACGTCGGACGCCGTTCCATAGCGCGCGCCGATGCCCGACCGGTCGAGGATAACCGTCGCGAGAAACCGCCAGGGCGAAGCCGTCTCATCGAATCCATCGAGGGCGTCACAGAGCCTGGCGAACGTCGCGCCCCCATCTTCGGAGATCGCATCCATGATCGCCGGCAGGTGATCGCGCCAGCGCGTCGGCGTCGGCTCCTCGTCGATCCCACCGAGGCGCTCGAAGAGCGTCGCGACATCGGAGAGATCCATCGAAAAGTCTTGCGACGCACCGATCAGGGCCAGTCCCATCGCGCGGTCGTCCACGAGCAGCGTGAGGAATGAGAGAAGCTCCTTCACCTCGGCCCTTTCGAAGAGACTGCCGAGGAAGAGCACGGGGACCCCCGCCGCCTCCAATTCGGCGGCGACCTCCGCCAGCCTGTCGTTTCCCGAGCAGAGAATCACCTGGTCGGAGAAGCGGAAGCCTTCGTCGCGCATGCGTTCGATGCTTTCGGCCACCGCCGCCGCCTGATCCGCCTTGGTGCCGAACCGGACGAGCTCCGGCACGTGGCCCAGCGCTCCGCGGGTCGCCTTCAGCGGCGAGCCGGGAGTGGCGACCTGCATCGCGGTCGCGAACGCCGAGAACGCGTAGACGATCTCCTCCGATGACCTGTAGTTCTCGACCAGGACGCCGCGATCTCCCGCAGGAAAGTCTTGGTCGCCGAACCTCGCCATGTTGAACGACGACGCGCCACGGAAGCGGTAGATCGACTGCTTCGCGTCTCCCACCGCCCAGAGACCGCGACCGTCGGGCTTCAGGGCGGTCAGCAGCCGGACGCTGCTTCGGTTCACGTCCTGATACTCGTCGACGAGGATATGGTCGTAGCGCTCCTGGAGCTCCGCCCGAGCCTCCTCGTCACCCTCGAGAAGTCGGACCGGAATCGAAACGAGATCGCCGAAGTCGATGGCCCGCCTTGCCCTCTTCAGCTCCTCGTAGAGCGCATAGACCTGGGCGACCTCGCCGGCCTTCTCCGCCGCCGTCTTCCGATCGGCGTCGCCGCCCGCCGCTCGCGCCATCCCTTCGGCGAGCTCCGCGTATTCGGCGGGCGCGACGACCTCATCCTTCGCGCGGGAGATCGCGGAGAGCAGATCGCTGATGATCTGCGTCGGATCGTAGTGGTCGCGGTAGTGCGTCAGGTTCAGTCGTGGAAACTCGTCCTCGAGCAGCTCGACGGCCTCGGTCCGATCCAGCATCCGGGGATCGTCGGGAAGACCGAGACGGTCGTGGAAGCGGCGGATCAGATCGAGCCCGAAGGCGTGGAAAGTGCCGATCCACATGGCCGCAGCCGCCTCGGGATTGTCCCGGGCGATGCGTTCGGCCATCTCCCCCGCCGCCTTGTTGGAGAAGGTGAGGAGGAGGATCCGCCGCGGATCGACCCCATCCGCTAGCAGGCCCTCGACGCGACCCACCAGGGTCTGGGTCTTGCCGGTTCCCGGCCCGGCCTCGAGCAGATACGCGTCGCCCCGATGGGAGGCCGCGGCGCCCTGACGCTCGTTCAGCGGCCGACGCACCCTCTCGGTTTCCGGCGCAGGCGGAACCACGTGGGGAAGAAGCAGTGCATCGAGAAGCTGCTGTGCGACCATCTCGAACGGAGCCCCGAGCTTCAGGGCGATGTCGGAGGCGCTCATGCCATCCTCTACGAACAGCGTCCGCGCGAGCCCACGGGGGAAGAGAAGCTCCCTCGCGAAGAGATCCATCTGGACCTCGCGACGTTGACGACGGCCGTAGTCAGCCAGCCCTTCGTCGAGACCTCCGGCCATCGCCTCCGCGGTGCGGGCCGGATCGACGGTGTTGACCACGACCTCGTCCGGATCGTCGCCTAGGACGACGTGGCCGATCTCGTGAGCGACGAGGAAGGCCTGTTCGAAGTGCGTGCCAGCGTCCTCGTGGATGATGAGCCGGTCCTCGGGGTCGTAGGTGGCCCGTCCGCCGTCGAGCACATGGCTACCGGGCGCACAGGCGTTGACCCTCAGTCCCTGGTTTCGCGCCTCGGCGAGCGCGAACGCGTAGGCATCCCAAGGATCGCTTCCTCTCGCAAGGGCTGCGGCGTGGAGCGCCGCGGCGGTCTGGCGTCCGATCTCTCCGGCGTCCATGTCATGCCTCCCCGCCCAGCAGGGACGCGCGCACGTCCTCCGGGACGCGCGCCTCGACCAGCATCTGCTCGAAGCTGACCTGCTCCGCGATCTTCGGCTTGCGGTCCGACTTGTAGGCGCGGGCGAGCCTGGTCGTCCGAGGAAGCGCGAGCCCCGCCAGGAGGGCCTCTGGCGTCGTTCCGACAATGGCGGCGAACGCGCGCGAGAAAGACGCAGGCACGGTCGAAAGGATGATCCGGCGCTCGCGGAAGGCGAGCACCACCATGTCTGGCACGCCAAGGCGCGACGGCAGATTCTCTCGCAGCTGCGCGCTCATGGTGGAAAACGGATCGACCGCCTGCTCGGTGGCGACCGTTCGGCGGCGCTGGAACACGTGACTCATCCGCTCGATGTCCGCCGCCGAGATCTCGGTCGGATCGGCGTCGATCGGGCGCGCGATCTCGCGCGAGAGGTCGATGAGGGCGGCGGCGTATTGCGGCCATCTGCGCAGGTAGCGCTCGAGCGTATCGCGATTGTGCACCGGCTCAACGGCGAACTCCTCCAGGATCTCGTCCATCTCGGTCATTCGCCGTCCTCCTCGACCGCGGCGCGGATCGCGGCGAACGCCTTGTCCCGATAGGTGCGGATGGTCTTCTCCGATCGATCGAGCGTCTTCGCGATGGTGATCATGTACGAATCCTTCGAGTCAATCGGAATGTCTAGGCGGAGCATCTCGATGATCCTGATTTGTTCCTCTGGTAATGCTTCAATCGCCGCATCGAGCCGCAACCGGTAAACCTCGCCGAGATTTTCCGCGAAGGGGTCGAAATCCCCCACGGCCGCCTCGACCTCGGCCGATATCTCGCCGGGGTGCTCGGGAGCCTCCAGAGGGCGGCTGCGGTTCTCCTGGCGCCATGCGGGTTTCTGCGCGTCGCGCCGCCGCATCGCCAGTCCCGCGTCGAAGTTGACCTCGAGGTAGTCAAGCGCCGGCTGATACTGGTCCCTGTCCTCGGCGATGAGCTCGAGGAAGCGGCCCTCGATCTGGTCGCGGATCGTCATCCGCGTCGAGGATTCAGCGCCCTTAGCGACGTCGATGCGGGGAATTCGGTCCCGCACGCGCTGGATCAGCAGCGGCCAGAGCAGGTTGAACCATCCGTCCGAGTTGTCGTCCCGGCACGCCCTGACGAGATAGAGGAGACATTCGCTCGGCACCCGATTCGGATCCCGAGTGGAGCGGATGCGACAACGCTCGAGCAGATCCTCCCGATCGAGTGCCAGAAGCTCGCCTAGAATGGCCTCGTTGGTGTCACGACGTTTGTAGAGCTCTCCGCTCTTCTTCCGCTTTCGAAGTGGAGTGATCAAGCAGCGCCCCTCAAACATCGTTCCCCAGTGCTCGTACCGGGCTTATGCTAAGAGGCGTTCAAATCAAATGCACGGAATAATGTCACAAAATGACCGCGCCTCGGAATAAGATCAACGGCCTGGGCGATAGAAGGGGCCTGAAGCCCAACAGCCTTCGCGAACTCGGTGGCCCTGTTCATCGAGCCGAACCATCCCCATTCGAAACCATCGAGTTCGGCGGTCCGCGCTTCGGCTGCGCCGAGCAGGCCGGCGACAGCCTTCCATTCAGCGACGGTGAGGTCGGCGAAGGAGCCCTTGCGCGCAAACATCTTCTGGATCTCTCGCACCAGATCGATGCGCTTGTCAAAACCGTGAAATTTGTCTCGCCGAACCCGTTTGACGAACTCCTCCCAGGACATTGTTGCAAGCGGAGAGTTGAAGCGCGGCCACTTATCCTTGTCGTCTGGCAGGACAGGATTCTTCGGCCTGAGGGCGTTTGCTGCAGCCTCAGCTTGCCGTCGATAGCTCGCCGCCAGCTTTTTCGTGATTGGGCGATGGAGATGCTCGTAGCTCGCGAGCTGGTCCCGGACTTGGTCGAAGAATGCTTCGTCAGCCTCACCTTTGACATGAACGCTGGCCTCCAGATTCTTGCCTAGACCGGCCTTGGTGAAATTCGCGCTGCCGACGATGGCCTCTGCCTTGGCCCCGGACTGAAAATAGAAAATCTTTGGGTGGAAGCAGCCGGCACGGTTTTTCGCGACGAAGGCGTTGGCGACGTCGATTAGCTTGTCGATAAGGTCGGGATCCGTCGCGGAAAAGTCTACACCGAACAAGACCGACTCGAACTTGGCTTTGTTAGCGATCAGGGCCTCGGCGACGTCGGTCAGTTCACCCCAGGCGACGGCGATGGAGATGCTATCATGTTCTTGGATAAGCAACTTCAAGCGGCGCGCGATCGCGGCTGACTCCAAGATTTCAATCTTCATGATTCGCCCTGCTCCCCTGAGACCGAATTGGTTTGTACTTAGTTTGGTACCTAAACCAGAATAGGGCCCGCTTCCTAGGGAATGGTGACAGCTAAGGCGCAGTGCTGACACATCTGCGTTGATCGGCTTCGATAGGCAGCTTCCGTCAGGACCGGACGTTCACCAGAGATGAGACGAACGACCGGCTCTAGTCGAGAGCTAACGCCAACCTTGCAGCGGCGTTGACCCTTAACCGTGTACTGGCGATCCTCAACGCAATGGGCGAGGAATGGGGCTATGCGACGGGACGAAGCCTTGCCGGTCTGCCAAGACGCGCTCCTCGCGGCGACCACATCAATCTATTATCTCGACCTGATCAACCGTAAGCAGTCCGTTCGCAACCAATTCGTCGCGTGCGCCTTTTGGATTAGGGGTAAATAGAAGAACCCGCAAATCCTCAAGCGCCCGCGAGAACGACACATAGGCGAGCTTCTTGCCGCGAGCCTCCTGCCTGCCGGTTCCTACACCTCCCACAACGCCTGGCGTTAACAACTTACCAAAATTGTAATTGTGCCAAGCCGCCTCGATATCGTCGTAGACTACCAAAACCTTAGGATATTCCTCGCCTTTTACGCCATGCTGAGTGCTATAGGCGGTGTTCGTGCTGGTGAACGATGCGTAGGAAGCAATCTCTTTTGTATCCATGGCAAAGAGCGCGTCGGCAAGCCAGTCGCCCTTTTCCTCCCCGTGTTGCTCGGCGTCATACGCCTCGCCGCGAGGATCGCGATCGAAATGCGCCTGAAATCGCTCGCCGACTCGGATCAGTTGCCGCTCTGCGGCAAAGCGCAGGATTTCACCAACCGGCGCGGTGTCCCACAGCAAGAGTAGATTAGACACGACATCGATCGACGTGTCGACCATCGAGCGCAGGCTCTTTTTGGCATTGACACCGTCCACTGCGAAAGCCGGGCTATTCCGCCTGAGGATGTCGATGATTGCCCGGCTGTCGCCAGCGCGCTGCGCTTGGACGAGTGGCCAGATCGTGCTTGTGAGTGGGACCAGAAGGAAGTGTTCTCCGCGATCAAATGCATCCTGTGCGCGTGAGGAAGCGAAATCTCCCGCGAACAGGCGATTGAGGTTCACAAATCCCATGCGGCGGGCAATCATCTGTTTGACGAGAAACAGCTTCACGACGTCGTTGCGATCTGCCCAGCCCCATGCTGCCAGCGCTTCGTCCAATTTCACGAGCGCGCGTCCTGTTTGGGCTTCCGAATAGCGATTACGAGGTTCTTCCGGAATTTCGGCCTTTACCAGCCGGAAAATGACACTCCCTTCGACCTCCTGGTTGGCGCCGGCGGGAACCTGCGCGACGTCCGTGCGAAACCCATTGAGTAGCCGGATCACGCTTTTGGAACAGCGAAAGTTTTCGACCTTCGTGATAGTCTTACCGTCTTCGGGCGGTGCGAAGTCCTCTGCCGTCTCGCCGTAGATTTGCTGCCAGGGATCCCCGAAATAGCCGACCACCGGCAAGCCCTCACCGCCGTAGGCTAAGTTCAGCCCCCGAACGATATCCCCCGCGGTATCTTGAGCCTCGTCCACAAAAAGATAAGGGAAGCGCACTCCAAGGAGCCGGCGAAAAGTCGCATTCTCCTCCAAAAGATAGGCCGCGACCACGGGAATGTCGTCGTGCCCGAGGATCCCATTGGGGTAGTCGCCATACACCGTGTCGCCGTACTCGAAACGATCGACGTCCTTCAACGCTGCCAAATCCGCTTCGTAGCGATCAGCTTTCGCGCGAGCTTCACGAGCGGCCTTGCTTTGCCCGCCGTTGTCTTTTGCCCGCTCCTTCTCGATCAGGTCCGGCAGCCGGCGGTTCTCAACCGCTAGACGAATGTCACGATGAAAACGCCCAAGCTGCGCCCACAGAAAACTGTGCAGGGTCGAGACGACAAATAGGTCGTCGAAGCCGAGCCTCTCACTGATGACGGCCACGGCACGCTTGGTATATGTGATACAGGCGACGTGCTGACCATTCTGGCGCAGGGCCTTACCTCGATGCTGGCGAATCCAATCCAAGGCATCAATTAACGAGGAGGTCTTGCCGGAACCTGCCCCGGCGATAAGCGCGAAACTGACGTTAGTGTTAAGGCAAGTCTCCACGTCTTGGTCGGCCTGCGTCAGAACCTTTGCCATCTCAGCCCTCCCCCTGCTGCACGTCAGCAGCATCATTGTTCAAGGCGACAGCGAGCTCGAGATCGTCCTCGAGCGCAACAGGCGCGAGTTCGGGTATTACGACCATCGGCTGAAGCTTGGTCTCCAGCCATGTAAGTCCTTCGGCGATATAGACCGGGGTCTTCCAGCCGATATCGCCGTCGAGCAGACTCATTGCGAAATCAGTTTTTTTGAAGGTATCCGCTCGGATACGGTCGTAAATTGACTGATAAGCGTCTGCGAGATCATTGGGTATCGGCTTGCCAATCGTTATCGTGCCTTCGCGTAATAGGGTAAAATTATCATAGGCGAACGCTTCCTCCAGCGTACGCGGCCGCATCGCTAGTTGATTGCCTTTGTCCTCGACGGTTACGTCGATCTGGAACGCGACGCATCGGTCCTTCTCGGTGCTAGCCTTAGATTCCGGGGGCATGGCCATCAGTTCCGCAACGGTAGTTTTTTCCAACATAACCTTCAGCGTTGCATTCGATGTTTTAGCCTCACTCACATCACCGCGGCAGGCCGCACCGGTATCAGGCGTGACTGAATCAAGATCAGTGATCACGAGATAGGGAATGCACAAAAACGAAAGCAGCCCTTCAAAGCGGTGCGCATAGGCGCCACCGACTTCCAAAATCGTGATGTAGGACTTTCTAAGTTCCGCTGCCGACTTTTCAATCATCATCGGCAACAGTAACTTCTCTACCGCTCCCTCGACGAGAATGGCGGCGTCAGCAAAGAAGAGATCGCAGTGGGTTAGGCGCAGGTAGCGCTTTAGAAAGGCAATGGCGTCTTCCGTGGATACGGCCTTACCATCGATGACGTCGCCGTCCGGCCGAAATTTGCGCAAGCTACGTACGTCCGACACGTTGCGGATACCGGCTGGAACTTGCTCGTCCAAAGCGTGACGGCGCTGAAAGTAGCGTACCGTCTCGAAGTCGACCGCATCAAGAACGTGCGATGAATGGGTCGTCACGACCAGCTGCGGCATTAAAGCCGGCTCCTCGGCGGCCAACGCTGATTTTTCGATGACTTTCCAAATGTTGTTGATGAAAGTCTGCTGCACCTGTGCGTGGAGGTGAACTTCCGGTTCTTCGATGAACACCAGCATGCAGAGCGGCCGGTTGTCGGGCGTTGCCAGCCATTGAGCGTGAAAGTGCCGGACTTGGATAGCCATATAAATCAAGTTCTTGAAGCCTAGGCCGTTGTAGAGCTCTGGCAGTTCATGCTTCCGCGTTGGATCGACGTACAGGAGCTCTGTATTGCCCTTGAGCGCTGTCTCTGGGCTAAGTGACGAGATGATGCGCAGATCCCGGTCATTGACGGACGGTACCCCCAGCCCCTTGATCAGGTCAATTAGCGGGGCAAACTGGATTTTATAGTGATCGGTCAGTCGTTCATTGTTCTCGTCGATCACCTTATGGGCGGCAGCCGCGGGACCGGCATCTTGCAGGTTCTTTTGGTAGAAGGCGGAGAAGGCTGAGGAAAGCCGATTGCTGCGGTTGCTGTCATCGTCGTTAATGTTACGCTGCGCGTCGACGAACTCAACCCGGACTAACTGCTTCAGAAGTCGCCTGCCCTCTTCGGGCTCGATTGCCGAAACATGGATCGAGGGGTTTCCCTCGTCATCTTGGCGCTGTTCCAGGGAAGCGATCCGCACAATGCCGTGCCGACCCAGGTTGTTGTCCGTTCCCAGATATTGAGCAAGAGTTTTGCCGCGGTTGCCGTTTTCCTGGGCAGGATAAGCCGCCTGGTAGGCTTCCAGCAATTTTTGCGGGTCCGCGAAGCCGAATGTCATTCGGCAGCCGACGCGCTCGAAATCAGTCAGGTTGGGCAGCAGGGAGAATATGCGCCCATAAGCGATGGTGTCGGGATCAATCGAGAACCAAAGGTCGAGGGTAATCTCCGGTAGATGCGCCGGATCGCCCATGACGGCGAAGGCCTCGAGATCGGCCATACGCGAGACCGAAAAATCATGAATCTTAAATTCGCGCCCGCCGAGAAAGCAGCGAAATATTGCCGTCGCGGAGGTCTTGCCGCTATTGTTGGGACCAACGAAAATGGTCTTCTCGGCTTCGATATCAATTTCAACATTCTCTAGGCGCCGAAAATTTCGGATCGCGACTGAGCTGAGTTGCATGTTTGCTTCCCCTTCACGAGCGACGACGCAACTGCGCGCGCGAATGTTGGGGAATAGACCAGTGTCAGTACGCTTGTCGCTGCCGATCTTGCTCGTAGGGTAACACATTGGCCTTGACTGCTTCTAGGTCTAAGCGACCACGGCGCAAACTGCCAGAATCTTCGGGCGCCTAGCCTCGGGCACCATCTGAACGAACGTCCGCTTACGCCGATCGATGCCTCAAACCGGACAGGCCGCCCTCCACCCATCTTACTCAGGGATGACGAAGTTGAAATCCGGCTGTTATTGCAACCAGACCTCAAATTACGCTCGAGCGGTACCCCCAGGCAAGGAGTTTAGCCGACCCCTCTAGACCCCGTGCGAGCAATATAGGCGTCAATCGCGGTTGCCAGCACGGTAAGCGGCACGCCTGTAGTCGACACCACGACATCGTTGAAATCTCGGATATCGAACCGGGCGCCAAGTTGTCCTTGTGCCCTGGTACGAAGCCGCAGGATCTCGTTATGCCCCACTTTGTAGCCGCACGCTTGCCCTGGCGTCGCACAGTAGCGATCGATCTCGCTCGTCACGCCGTTGCGGGCCCGTCCCGTGCTCGCCATCAACCATTCCACGGCCTGGTCGCGCGTCCACCGCGATGCATGCAGTCCGGTGTCGACGACCAACCGCCCTGCCCGAAAGCGCTGCGCCTGCAGGTAGCCAAGCTTGCCAAGTGGATCATCGACATAGGCGCCGAACTCGTCGTTCAACTGCTCGGCATAGAGCGCCCAGCCCTCGATGAAGCCGTTGAAGCCCATGATGGAGTTGATGAGCGGGACCTGATCATGATGCTCGGCGATATACGCGCCTTGCCATGCATGCCCTGGGATCGTTTCATGCGCGGTCAGCGTCGGCAGCTGGAACCGTGGCCAATTCTCCATCGACTTCAGATTGATGTAATAGATCGAAGGCCGAGCCCCATCGAGCGAGCCAAAGTTCATGTAGCCTTGGGCAGCGCCATCCTGGATATCGACGGGAACGCGCTTGACGATTACCGGCGCCTTGAGACCGAGTTTTGACATGCGCGCGAGGCGCGGCCGCGTGTTCGCGATCGTTTGGTTCAGATAGGCGATCAGTTCGTCACGGCCGGCGTCGTTGTCGGCGAAGAGGTTCTTGGGATCACGGGTGAGCGCCTGCGTTCGTTCGGCGACCGTACCCTTGGTTAGCCCCTGACCCTTCAGGATGGCGTCCATCCGAGCTTCGAGCTCGCGATCCTGCTCGATCCCGATCTGGTGGATCTCCGCGGCGGTAAGACGGGTGGTGGTGCCGACCGACAGCAGCCAGGCGTAATAGGCCTCTCCGTTTTTGAGTTTCCAGACGCCGGCATCGGCATTGGCGCGCGCGCGGGCTTCACGAAGTGCGCTCAACTGCCGATCCAGGGCGGGAAAGACACCTAAGACGACACTCGTCTCCGCACGACGCGACCAGTTTCCGAGAATATGCAGCGCCGCAGTTCGCCTCGCGATCGACACGACGAGCTTTTGTTGCGACGCGGGCGTGGCGCGGATGCGCGTAATCTGCCCGATTGCATTGTCGAGGATGAAGTCCGGCGCGATGACACCGGCGGCAGTGTCGGTCCGTATACGGGTCGTCTCCTGGTCGATCACGGACCCCAGCATGGCTAGGCGTGCGAGATAGGCATCGGCATCGCCTGCAACGGCTATGCTATGCTGGCTATCCAGGAACTCAGGCACGCTGAACACGGCGCCGGAGGATTGCGTTACCACATAGGGCCGCGCGCTTTCCCCCATGGCGGCGCCGAAGCTGTTGTCGCCAAAGGCGAAGGCAGAACCGGCGATGCCAAGATCAAGCGCGGTCGATACACTGTCCGCCTCGATCCGATCGGCGGGATTTAGCATTGATCGGTCGAGCGACGCCAAACGGGTTCGGTAGGAGCGCAAGGTCGCGACATCGTGAGCAAAGCGTGCCGGCGATTGGCTGTTGAGGCGCGATTTGGCGGCCGCGTACCGGCCCCTGTCCAGCCCCAGCGATGTGCGCTGTTCCGGCATGCCCGCGAGCAAGGCATCCGCGAGGTCCTGCAATGTGCCGAGCAAGGCGCCGCGTTCCGGCGCGAGGGCGGAGAGCTTTGTCGTCATCGCCGCGGTGGCCATCCCTCCGAGAAACATACGACGGTCGGGCATCATGGCAAACTCCTGTGAAAGCGTGTGCGTGGGTGTGGGACCGGGCGGGCCCGATCGTCAGCAGCCAAGCTGTTCGGCTAACGTGATAAGGCTGTCGGTCTGCCATTCCCACGCCTCTTGCTGGTCGCGATCCGGCGCAGGTGCCCCACCGCGTTCCATCGGACGATCGACATAGGCCGTGAGCAATCCCGCCCCTCGCGCCGCGCCAAGATCGCTGTGATGCGCCGCGACCAGGCAGAGCTCGCCGGGCAAGATGTCGAGAATGGCCGCGGTCGTGGTGTAGGCTTCCGCTGAAGGCTTGTAGGTGCGGGTCACCTCGGCGCCGAGGATTGCATCCCAAGGCAAACCTGCACGCCGGGCCATGTTGAGCATCAGCGCGATGTTGCCGTTCGATAGCGTGACGATGGGGAACCGCGCCTTTAACCGGGTCAGGCCTTCCACCGCGTCTGGCCAAGGATCGAGCCGATGCCATGCGCGGGTCCAATCCTCGAGCAGCGCTGCCTCGATTGCCTGAACATCGACGTCTCGATCGGCGAGAACGGCTTCCAACGTCTCGCGGTGAAGGACATCGAGGATGACGAATGTACGCTTACCGTCGCGTACCGCTGCCATCGCGGGTTGGTAGTGGCTGCGCCAAGCGTCGGCGAACGCTGCCGCATCGATATCCGGTCGGCCTATCGTCGCCAGATGACGCTGGGACTCGCGGATGATCCCGGACCGCCAGTCGACCACGGTACCGAACACGTCGAAAGCCAGGACGCGGGGGTTGGGCATAAGAACACTCCTGGCTCTTCTCTGCCATTCGAGCGCGAGATTGGCCATCGATACCGGCTCGACCGATCGCAGAGGTGCGTAAAACGCGCGTGTCTCCTTGCTAGGGCGTGGCACGCTTGATGTAAGGCCACGGTGTTAGCCAACCGGTGCAAGCCCGGCGGGTTTGCTCATCCAAGCTATCTGTGCTACTATATTAATACAGTGGCCATGGCCGCTGTACCTCCCAAACAGCTTGGAGACCATCCATGAACCAGCCCGCTCGCGTGCTGGAGACGGCCGACGTGCGCCGTCTTCTTCGCCATGTCCGTGCCCACCGCTATCCACTCAGAAGCGAGACCATGATCCTGCTCAGCTACAAGGCCGGGCTGCGGGCTTGTGAAATGGCGGGGCTGGACTGGACCATGGTGCTGAAGCCCGGAGGATCGCTTGGGGACCATTTGGTCATCGCTGGCACGATCGCGAAGAACGGCACCGCTCGCCGCGTGCCAATGAACCCCGAGCTAAAGTTATCATTGGCCAAGCTGCACCGTGCTGCCGGTCGCCCCTGCGGCGGCCCGGTCATTGCGTCGGAACGAGGCGACCACCTTCGTCCACGCTCGGTCGTGAACTGGTTTGCCCTGCTTTACGCCGAGACCGCCCTGCCCGGCTGCTCGTCGCATTCCGGCCGCCGCACCTTCATCACCCGCTCGGCACGGCTGCTAGCGCGCACGGGCGGGTCGCTGCGGGACGTGCAGGAGCTTGCCGGACACCGCAGCCTGTCGACCACCGAACGCTACATCGAAGGCAACCGCGACGCACAGCGCAAGCTGGTCCGCCTCGTTTGACTGACTGCCGCTGAGCACAGCGGCGACCCGCTGACGAGCGCGACCGCCCCAGCACCAACCCCATAGTTTCACACCAGGAGAAACGCCCATGTCGGGACGTAATGATGACGCACGTGGCAAGCACACCGCCGCTGCCAACCGGGTGGCGCAGATCGCCTCACTTAACGACGCGCTACGCCGTCACCGCATAGGTGGCCGGCTAGCGGTCACGGCAGGGGTGATCGCGCTGGGCGACCACGCACTCCCCGCCATCCTGCAACAGGTCGCCGCCTACGACGCCTTTGACGAGTCCAACGATCCTTACGGCGAACATGATTTTGGCAGCTTGCACCATGCCGGCGCCCGGCTGTTCTGGAAGATCGACTATTACGATCCCAGCATGCGTGCTGGCTCGTCCGACCCAGCCAACTCCGTTGTCACGATACGGGTGCTGACCATCATGCTGGCGGAGGAATATTAATGCCTTCGGTAACGACACCCAACGGCCCGGCTCAGCTGCCGCTGCAGCACCAGATCGGTCGTCGCGGTGAGGCATCGCTGAGCCAGGGCGACCTTGACGGGCTGTGCGGGCTATATGCAGCCATCAACGGCCTGCGCCTGCTGCTGGCACCGGTGCGCCAGCTGAAACGTCATGAGTCCAAGAGGCTGTTCCACACCGGCGTCACCCTTCTCATAGAGCACGACCTGCTCCCCAGCGCCGTGGTCGAAGGCTTTGGGGACAAGCTGTGGCGGGCGTTGGTGCAGCGGCTGGTCGAGGAGGCCAGTGTGATCGCCGACCGCACGATCGCGGTGCATCAGCCGCTGGCCAAGCTGGTGCGGCCAACCCGCTCCGCTACCTTTGCCGCGATCGAAGTAGCCCTTGCAGCCGGGCAGCCGGTGCTGGCCGACCTGTCCGGCAGGCATGAGCATTTCACCGTCATCAGCGGCTACAGCCCGTACAGCCTATTCCTCTACGACAGCGGCAGGCTGTGTTGGCTACCCCGAGCAAGCTGCAGCATCGGCAGGGCACGCAGCCGGCGTCATCACATCAACCCCCGTTCGCTAACAATCCTGTCCATACAGGCCTGATCGGCTGCAACCGACTTAGTACAGTCTCACACTGAAGCCTTGAGTCTGCTTGGCGCATTCTTCCCGAATGAAAGGGCGATGATGCTCAAAGTGACGCGTCACGGCATCGCACGCAGCGGACTGCCCTGCTTCCACATTGGAGGGTTAGGCTGGTCCGCGACACGTGCCGCCAGCGTGTAGAAGAACCGGTTGAAGTCTGTTGCAGCCTGCCAGTCGATTGGTTGTGCGAGGTCATCTTGTGGCCGGTGATAACCCGTTTGATACCAGCGCCGGTAGATCCGTTCGCTTCCCGAACCCGGTGTGTAGCCGAATACGAAAGCGGTCGCCGGTATGCCCGCTTGTAGGAACGGCCATTGATCCGCACGGCGCAACAGCCCGCGTTCTGGTTCAGGATCATGCTGCACGGCAATGCCCATTGCACCAGCTACCCCACGGGCGTCATCGCCTAGCGTCGTGTCGTCGAGCGCATGGACGGTGAGCAGCCGCAGCGGGAAGATTGGGCGAAGCTGATCGAGGTTGATGTCGGCAGCGATCGCCGAGCGTGCAATGGTCGGGTGTGCTACGAACCAGCGCGCACCAAGCAGCCCCTTTTCCTCACCGGTAAAGGCCGCGAACAGCACCGGGCGGCGATAGCCGGTACCCGCACGACGCTCGGCAAGTCGGATCAGCAATGCCACATAAGCGGCATCGTCGAGTGTGCCGTTGTATATGCTGTCGCCTGCAACCGGCTCGCCAGGGCCGTAGCCGTCCAGATGGGCGGAGAGGACAATCGTTTGCGCGGCCGCCGCCGGATCACGGCCTGGGAGCGTCCCCAGAACGTTCGGTGCGCTGATCGACGCCTGAGCCAGCGCCAGTCTCATGCGAAAGCGACCCGTCGCATCGAAGGACGGCAGTGGTTTACCTGCCGCACCATCTGCGATCAGTTGGTCCGCATGGCGACCGCTGCCAAAAATGACCGTATTAAGCGCCGCGGCGTTTAGCGTGGCCCGCAATGGGCCGCTGGACTCTGGCGAACTGCCCTTCAGCCAGACCGTGCGGGCGTAGGCATAGGGCCACCGTGGCGGCTCGACGGCAAAACCAGGATCGGCGATCGTAATCAACGCTGCCGCGCCGGCGGCTTGTGCCGCTGCCAGCCGCTGCGCATCGCTGGGCAGTCCAGCACGGTGGGTGCCGTGGCATATGACCGCCTTCCCACGCACATCGCCCAACGCCGCCGTCGCGCAATAGCCGCGATACGCAATTGGCACGTCGAGGGTAGTCGGCATGCTTGGCCAGGGCGAAACGGTGATGTCGTGCAGAAAGCGCAGGGGCCTCCTACCAGCTTCGATCGTCGCACCCGTGACCCGCAGCTCCTCCATCGGCACGCGTTGGAACCACGTGCCGTTATCACCGGCGGGCTTCAGACCGGCATCTGCAAACCGCCGTGCCACCATCTTAGCCGCACGCTCATACGCGGCTGAGCCCGAGTCTCGGCCAGCCATGGCGTCGTCTGACAGATCGCTCGTGATCGACCACCAGGCGCGGGTATCGGGATCTGTTGGTAGCGGCCGGCCAGCACCCGTAGCGAGGAGGAAGATGGCGGCGGCGAGACGCAGAGGCTTGGTCATACCGAGCAAGCTGCCGAAGATGGCATCCGGCGGCAAGGCCGGACAGCATGCGACCATAGTTGCGCTGCTGCGATGGGCCGGATGGATGCCCTCAATGGCTGCTAAGCGCCAATTCACGGCCTTCAACCTGTGGTTGGCGCCGCTCAAAAGCCGCCGTCTGTTCAGGTCGCCGAATGCGGTGCCCTAAGGGGCTCTGACAGAGCGGCGGCGGCAGAGCTTCCCGAGTAATGCCGGGAGCCCAAGCATTTAAATCTCGGTCGCCTCAGAGAGCGTGAGCGCGTCGTCTACGTCGACCCCTAGATAGCGCACCGTGTTCTCGATCTTGGTATGGCCTAGCAGAATCTGTACGGCACGCAGGTTGCCGGTCGCTTTGTATATGATCGATGCCTTCGTACGCCGAAGCGAATGCGTTCCATATTCCTCGCGCCGTAGGCCGACACCGACCACCCACTCGTCCACAAGACGGGCATATTGTCGAGTGCTGAGGTGGCTGGCGTGATCAATACGGCTCGGGAACACATAGTCGGCCAGAGTGCCCCCGCGCCGTTCAAGCCACGCCAACAAGCTGCCACGTGCGTCTGCCATGATCTCGAACTGCACCGGCTTTCCAGTCTTCGCTTGGATGACGATCGCACGCGCGCGAATTTGACCGCCGAGCACCAAATCGCCGATCCTCATCTTGACAACATCGCAGCCGCGCAGCTTGCTGTCGATTGCAAGATCAAATAGGGCTCGGTCACGCATGCGCCGATGCTGATCAAGGTAAAAGCGGATGGCCCAAACTTGCCGAGGCTTGAGCGCCCGCTTTGCTCCGACCTTGAGGCCCGCGTTCCAGACACGCCGATCTACAGCTGATGGATCGAACTCTGCTTTTCCCATCTTCCTTCTCCTACGGCCGTGATGGCCGGGATAAGGAACGAGGTAGCATCGATCACGCCGCAAAGCCGCCGGTCGGCATCCGCCCACCTTCGGTCGTTCAGCGCGCCCGGAGCCGTTCGCAGCTTCGGCCAATTTTTATAGGCAACGCCTATGAGGTGCACGATAACGAGACAGAGCGTGTCGCCCCCTTTCGTGGCCAACTTATTTTCGGCGCTCTCTCTTGTGAGAAAGGGACGAGCGTGGAATCTTTCCAATTACGGGTTGGGTGCAGGAGATCAAAGTGGTGGCACGAGCGATTGTTCAGCGGGAGCTTGACAGAGCGATGTTTATTTGCGCGCTGTTCGCCATAACCCCCTCGCAGGCCATTGCGGCACAGTGCCATATCAGCAAGTATGTCGACATCCCCGTCACGATGTCAGGGTCCAAACCGATCGTAACCGCGCAGATCGAGGGTCACGACGCGCGGTTCATCCTAGATAGTGGCGCTTATTATAGCACGATTGCGAAAGCCACCGCCCTCGAATACGGCCTATCCGTACACAAAGCCGAAGGCGCGCGGCTGGTGGGTGTCGGCGGTGACACCTCCCTCGGCGTCGCGCTTGCAAACAAATTCAGCATCGCCGGTGTCACCCTTCCTCACGTCGCTTTCGGAGTTGGCGGCAGTGATATGGGCTATGCCGGCTTGCTGGGTCAGGATATTCTCGGCATCGCGGACGTCGAATACGATCTGCCGCACGGCTTCGTCCGCCTCATGAAAGGCCGCGACTGCAAAGACCAAGGTATGGCGTACTGGGCCGGAAGCCGTCCGATGACGGTCGTGAAACTGGCAGCAATGCAAGATGGCCAGCGCCACACGCTTGGCACCATCAGCATTAACGGCAAGACGATCCAGGCAATGTTTGACTCTGGCGCGTCGTCGTCATTGCTGACCTTAGCCGCGGCGCGGCGCATCGGCGTGACACCGACGACGGCGGGCGTGGAGACAGATGGCTTCGCGACCGGCCTGGGTCAAGGAAGGGTTAGACAATGGAAAGCGCGGTTCGACTCGATCGATATTGGCGGCGAGGCAATTGCAAAACCTTGGATTGGCATCATGGACCAGTCTCTGGGCGAGCCCGACATGCTAATCGGCATCGACTTCTTTCTGACCCACCGCATCTATGTTGACAATCACAACCACCGAATGTTCGTCACCTACGAAGGTGGCCCGGTATTCGGGCTCAAGCCACGCGGCGCCGTAGATAGCAAAGGCATGAGGCTTGATCTCAGCGATCAGACCAATGGTCCAACGACAGCGTTGGGCTTTAGCCAGCGCGGAGCAATCCACCTCACGCACGGGGAAAACGAGAAGGCAATTGCGGATTTTGACAGGGCAGTTTCCCTCTCGCCGAATGAACCACAATATCTCCTGCAGCGGGCGGCGGCCCATTTTGACAGTCATCGGCCGCTGCTAGGCGCCGCCGATATTGACCGAGCTCTATTGCTTGCGCCGCATAACGCAGAAGCGCGACTCGCTCGCGCCCGATTGCGGCTCGATGCGGACGATCATGCCGCAGCACTCGTCGATCTCAAAGCTGCGGACTCAGCCCTTGCATCGTCGTCGGATATGAGGATGCGGCTCGCTGCCATGTATGGAGCCGCCGATGTGCCTGAAGCTGCTCTCGCTAATTACGAGCAATGGCTCCACAGCCATCCCGAAGACAGTGGTCGCGCAAGCGCTTTTAACGGCCGGTGCTGGGCACGCGCGTTGATGAACACGAGCCTTGATAAGGCGATCGAGGACTGTAACGCTGCGGTACGTCTACGCCCCGGCGAAGCCTCTTATCTGGATAGCCGCGCGTTGGTTCACCTAAGGCGTGGTGAATGGAATAAAGCGCTTGCTGATTATGACGCCGCCCTGGCCGCGGAACCCCGCGAAGCTTGGTCTCTCTACGCGCGCGCTATCGTCGAACGGCGTCTCGGCCGGTCCGCTCAGGCCGACGCAGATCGTGCCAAGGCGCTGTCAATCGATTCGCACATTGAGGTTCGCGCCAAACGCTATCACATTGATGCATAACTTCTGATTTTTGACATCCTCACAGTCATATAACTCCAATATTTCAAATGTCTTTTGCAATGGTGATTTTGGGATCGCTTCTCCAAAAAATCGGAAAGTGGGTCCGCGATGTAGACAATGCCCGTAATCGCGTGCGGGTGCTAATATTGATAGGGCGTGATTTGGTGCGCGGTGCCGCATCGGCGGATGGACAGGGTGTCACGCGCGAAGAAGAGCCGCTTGCCTTCTGGTTCTGCGTCGCCGCTGGGTTGGCTGTTGCCGCGCTCCTGCTCTTTCCAGGTTACGCGGGTTCGGAAGCTAGCGACCCAAACCACGTCGAACGGCATCGGATCAGCACCCACTATCGAACACGAGTGACAGGTCGTAACCCTTCGTTATGAAACAGCGTCGGCACGGTTGGTTGCGATCTAGAAAAGTGGATGACGGGGCGTTAACTCCCGACCGCCCCGCGCAGCCACCTTTTCGCTCCGATAACGATTTGTATCAGTGGTGGATGTGGGGACGCGTCGCAATTCCAATGATAGTTCTGTGTTACGGTGCGCTCCGAAGCTTCGGTGTGCCGTTCGATTACACCCCGTTCGCCCTGCTTCCCGCGATAGTTTTTTACGGGGCAATCCGAGTGTTGGCGTGGCGGGATCGGAGAGCGGGTAAGCGGTTCGACCAGTACGACGCTGATGACCTATTTTAAGTAGGGTCAGCCTTATCGATCTAACGACTCAAAGCGGACTGTCGGCTTCCCACCGAGGCTGTGTGAAAACGTGCTGATATGCTATGATCAGGGCCTGATTTGGGAGGCCGGTGATGGGGCGTTTCATCGAGGGGTGCGATCGGCGGCAGCGGCTTTTCCTGCCTGATTGCGTCGACGATTATGTGGCCGAAGATAGCCCTGTTCGGATCGTGGATGTGTTCGTCGACGAACTGGATCTGGCGGCGCTGGGTTTTGCGGATGCAGCGGCGACTGGGCGGCCCGGCTATCATCCGGCGACGCTGCTCAAGCTCTACATCTATGGCTATCTGAACCAGGTGCAGTCGAGCCGGCGGCTCGAACGCGAGGCGGGCCGCAACGTTGAGCTGATGTGGCTGACCGGCAAGCTCGCGCCCGACTTCAAGACGATCGCCGACTTCCGCCGCGATCATGGCGCAGCGATCCAGTCGGGGTGTCGCCGGTTCGTTCTGCTCTGTCGCAACCTCGGCCTCATTGCGGGCGGCACGGTGGCGGTGGACGGCAGCCGTTTCCGGGCAGTGAATGCGCGCGACAAGAACTTCACGCCGGTGACGATCCGCCGCCGGATGGAGCAGGTCGATGCCAGCATCCAGCGCTATCTCGGCATGCTCGACACCGCCGACCGGCAGGACGGTGAAGCGGCCGAGCTTCGCACGACGCGGCTGACGACAAGGCTCGGCGAACTGCGGCGGCAGATGCGCGAGCTCGAAGCCATGGAGCAGGCGGTGGCAGCCTCGCCCGACCGGCAGATCTCGCTCACCGACCCGGACGCGCGTGCGATGGCGTCGGCGGGAACCGGCACCGGGCAGGTCGGCTACAACCTCCAGGCGGCGGTCGATACCGACAGCCACATCATTGTCGCGCACGAGGTCATCAATCTCGGCCACGACCGTACGTCGCTGGCGAAGATGGGCGAACAAGCCCGCGCGGCGACAGGCGCAGATACGCTCACCGTGCTGGCCGATCGCGGCTACTTCTCGGGGCCCGAGGTTCTTGCGTGCGAAGCAGTCGGTATCGTGGCCGTCTGCCCCAAGCCGCTGACCTCGGGCGCCAAAGCCGATGGCCGCTGGGGCAAGCAGGACTTCCTCTACCAGCCCGAGACCGACAACTATCGCTGCCCGGCGGGCGAAACGATGACGCGGCGCTTCTCGAGCCTCGAGCACGGCATGACGCTGCACGGCTATGCCACGTCGGCCTGTCGCTCGCGCTGTGCGGTGAAGACCAACTGCACCGCCAGCATCGAACGCCGCATCAAGCGGTGGGAGCATGAGGTGGTGATCGACGCGATGCAGGCCCGGCTCGACCGGATGCCGAACGCGATGCGGGTCCGGCGACGCACGGTCGAGCACGTCTTTGGCACCCTCAAGGACTGGATGGGACGAAGCCACTTAAAGACGCGAACGCTGAAACACGTCGCAACCGAGATGAGCCTCCACGTCCTCGCCTACAACATCAAGCGCGCCATCGCTCTGGTCGGTGTGCCGGGACTGATCGCCGCGATGCAGGCCTGAGCGCCCGCGCTCGAACGCGTCGCAATCAGCGCTGCTCGATAGTCGTTCTCACACAGCCTCCACCAGAATGCGACATTCCCGATCGCGTCGGCCGCGGCGGAGAGGACCTCTGCCTCGCCCGTGAAATTTCGGCGTCCACAGATCGACCAGCTACCGCAGCCCGCAGCGCCCCTTCCTGAACGTGTTCTTAGTCAGCTAGGATCAGAGCGCCAAGAGGAAGATGCCAGTTTAGGCAATCAATTACACTCTTTCGGTTTGCCCCGCCGACGGCGGTACCAATCAGAGGCAACGCGCGACGGCAGGCCTGCCTGCATAATAGCAACGGACGGGTTAACTCCGGAAGCATAGATCCCTAAAGTCTGGAAATCGTCAGCTTCCTGTGAGCAAATGGCTGCTATTTGAGCGGGATCGTTGGTGTGCTTTGCAACACGTTCGACGGCAACGGAAGCATTTAGCCAAGCCTGAAGCGATGCTCCTATTGCGAATTCGACAGACGTGTGCCCCTCCCGCCGGAAAGATGGACCGGCGCTCAGTTGGTCGCCTACCGACGTGGCACCCCGAACGGCGTCTTCGTCGGCTCCGAACTGCATAGCGAGGAGAAGAAGGAATATGATCATGAACGAGATATGACAAGGGAAACAGCCTTCTTCAAGCCGTCCCTGCGGAGATCACCTCCGCCTTGGCGGCAGAGTTCCAGCGCGTTTAGATCGTCAGGTACCCGCATCGGCCGTCGCCGGTACCCGGCCTGGCCGATCGGCAGCTAACGCCCAATGCTCGCCATTCCATGCCAGAAAGGCGGTTCCTGAAAGCGGACGGTAGGTGAAGATGGCGATGCAGCTATATCGGGGCCCGTCGGCCTAACGTTCCTCCTTCAAGGCATGGGACCATATGCCCAGCTTCTTGGCCGGTGCCGGCTGTTCGGCTTCGTCGATCCGCGTCATGCGCTCTCGATAGTTATGACAGACAAGCAACGGGCAGTGAGCTAGCGTCCAGCGACGCCGCTGACCCGCCAGACCGTATTCCCGACATCATCGGCGATCAGCAGCGCGCCTGTGCGGTCAAGCGCCACGCCCACCGGCCGTCCGCGCACCGTCTTGTGATCGGACGCGAGGAAATCGGTCGCGACGGGGACCGGCGTTCCATTGGGCCTGCCGTTGACGAAAGGCACGAACACGACCTTGTAGCCGTTCAGCGGCTCGCGGTCCCAACTGCCATGTTCGCCGACGAACGCGCCATTGCCGAGCCGCGGTGATAGCGTCTCGCCCTGGCTGAACGTGACGCCCAGTGCCGCCACGTGCGAGCTGAGCCCGTAATCCGGCTTGATCGCCTTGGCGACCATTGCCGGGTTCTGCGGGTGAACGCGCACGTCAACATGCTGCCCCCAATAGCTGTACGGCCAGCCATAGAAGCCGCCCTCCTTGATCGAGGTCAGATAGTCGGGAACGAGATCGGGCCCGATCTCGTCGCGTTCGTTGACGACCGCGAACAGCTGGCCGGTTCCGGGCTGGATCGCCAGATTGGTCGGGTTGCGCGTGCCCGTCGCGTAGATCCGCTTGGCGCCGGTCAACCGGTCGACCTCGTAGATCGCGGCGCGTCCCTCCTCGACCGCCATGCCGTTCTCGGTGATGTTGCTGTTCGAACCGACGCCGACATACAGCTTCGATCCGTCCGGGCTGGCAACCATCGACTTGGTCCAATGGTGATCGATCGGTCCAGCGGGCAGGTCGGCCAGCTTGACGCCGGGCGCGGTAATCTTGGTCTGCCCGGGCGTGAACGGGAACGCGATGATCGCGTCGGTATTGGCGACGTACAGGGTGCCGGCGACCCACACCACGCCATAGGGCGAGTGGAGATGATCGACCAGCACCGTGGTCAATTCGGGCACGCCGTCGCCATTGGCGTCGCGCACCAGCGTGATGCGATTCCCGCCCTTGGCCGCGGCGCCGGCGCGTGCTTTCACCTTGCCCTGAATATAGTCCTTCGGCCGGAAGGGTTCGGTGCCCGGACCGTTGCTCTCGACGACCAGGACGTCGCCATTGGGCAGAGGATAGACGATGCGCGGGTGCATCAGTCCGCTCGCCATGGCCTGAATGCGCATCCCAGCGGGAACCGTCGGCGTTTCGCCCGACTTCCAGCCGACCACCTGCGGCACGCTCATCGGCGGAATCAGATATTGCTCCGGCTCGGGAAGATAGGGATTGGCGCCATATTGCCGTGACGGATCGCCGCCTGGTCCGCTGCACGCGGTGATCGATGCGAGAAGCGCCAGCCCGACGGTTGCTCTGAGATGCATGCCGATCATCGAACGTCCTCCCGCTCGACCGATCGGATGGCAGTAACACGCCAACCGCGAAGCCCTGCAATCAGCAATAGGATGGTGACGACCAGCGACAGGGTGATGCCGGTCGGAGCCACGGAGGTCCAGGCGTCGCGCGTGTGGACGAACACGTTCACGAGCGACAGAAGCGCCGCTGCACCGACGAGCACCAGATCGAGCCGGCGGATCCGTCCCAGCCGGCGTAACGCCATTTCGAGCAGCAGCACGATGGCCGCGACCAACGCCAGTACGAGGCCGCCAGTGATGAGCCACGCCGAGAAGTTTGCCCACTGCATCAGCGAGTTTTCGGAATACATCCAGTCGGTGAACAACGCCGCCATCAGCAGCGTCCCGCCCAGCCCGATGAAGAACGGGTGTACCGGCATCGGACCTTCGCCCATCGACCTCGCCATGTTCGGCTCCTTCATCACGGTGTAGTTCGACCGGCTACCCAGGTGCCCGGATGTCCGACCGGTGGCTAGCAGCGTGCGCGGGTAGCGGGCAACCCGGCGATGCCGGCAAATTCGCGTCCATTCATCCGGTCGCCGGCCGCGGCCACAATGAACGCGGCTGACGCGGTTCGATGGCGAAGCGTAATCGCCTGCCTCAGAACGCTTCGACCGTTCAACGCCTGGCAAAACCGTCGGTCGACTTAGCACAACGTTGCGCCGTGCGCGGTCGGCGAGGCGGACTCAGAAGCGGCCGGGCGGCAAACGCCCCAGTTGCGGACATTCACCTACTACGCCATTCCCCAACGGCTGGCCCGATTGACGGCACGGACGGGAGACCTCTATGACGGAAGAGCCTTACTTCGACCGCACCCCCGAAGAGAATTACGCCGCGTTTCTGAATGCTTTGGCTGGCATAGAAGATGACGCCGGGATCGAACTGTATTCGCAGGAAGGCATCAGGTTTCTTCGGAAGGCGCTGGAGGAGTTCCGGTCTGAGTACCGATCTCGGCACGTCGCCTAACCACCACGTCGTGCCGTTCGCGATCAGCGATGCGAGCGCAATGAGCCGCCGGGCGGCAAACGTCGACAGCGCGACATTCGC
>NZ_JAKNQJ010000008.1 GCF_022662335.1 Sphingomonas sp. CROZ-RG-20F-R02-07
CTTACACAGCGCCGTCAGCGCCTCGCGGCCGATATGATCGTCCTTGGCAGCCCGGAACGCGATACGGCCGTCTGGTAGCGTGCGCTCCATGATGCCTGCGCAGACCTCGATCTGCGCGCCCGCTTTCCGAGGGCAGCTTGGCAACAACGCGGCTCATGTCGATGTTGGCGGGCACACTGACAGTGCCGGATGCGGGAAATCCGTGCTGCTGCCCGAGAATGATTCCCGTGAACTGCTCGGCGAGCCAGAATGGCGCTCCCATGCGCGTCGCTGCGGCCACTAGGACCAGGCTCCCGAGGCCGATGCCAAGGAGCGCTCGCCTCTTGCTCGAGGATCCCCAGCGACCGCTCCGATGACGATGGCCGCCGTTCTTGTTGACGAACCAGGTCGGGCCTGACTGCAGCTCGCGCCGTGCCTTCCAGTCGTTCCACGTAGTGCGCTCGGGTGCGAAGCCCTGCCGATTACGGTAGCGCTCGCGCATGTAGGCGCGGTCATCGAGCCCCATCTTGGCTCTCCGTGAAGGGCGCGTAGCTAGTAGCCATGTCCACATCGATCCGTCCAAGCATCGCATGGTCTCGCAGCGATGCGACGACGGCTTGCGGCTCATGGTCGGGTCGGTCTGGGTCGCGGTGAACGAAGAGCAGAGCCGAGGCAGGCCCAGCTAACCAGCGCACGATCGAGGTCTTGGGCATCCGCGGATCGTGGTCGGCGATCGACTGCAACGGCGTTCTGACGCCAGCAAGCACCGTCTCGGCCCAACGGAGGGCTTTGCGACATGTCGGATCGTGACCGGCGAGCTCGGCTATCGCATCAGGAGGAAGATCGCGAACAAGGTCGCGCACGCCGGAGAGCATGGCGCCGGGCTGCAGGCCTACATGGTCGACGGCCCGCATGAGGACGTAGCGGGACGCATAGCGCCAGCTTGGGTCGAGGTCCCGTGGATCAATGGGGATGAGCGCTTCGACCGCGGACGATCGCGCGTAGCTGCTCGGATGATCGGCGAAGAAGTCCCAATTGCCGCGCGCCGGATCGATCATGAGGTCGCGCGTTTGGTCTGCCAGAGCAATGAAGGCGTCGCCGGTGCCGATCACGACGATCCGGTCACCGTTGCCCTTCCGCATTGCTCGAAGCGTGTCGGCAACCAATGTATCGGGCTCAGCGATGGTCAGCCGTGTCCGAGCCGGCTCGGGTTCATGCTGGAAGCGGAACGGATAGCTAATCCCCATGACAAAGCGACCTTTCGTGCTGTGGAGGGGTGAAGGAGCCGCCTTCGGTCTGCAGCGACGCGCCGATCACGGCGCATCCGAGAGCCCAGGCGAGCGTGAAGATGGCAACCAACGCCGCTAGGAGGCTCGTCAGGCGCACTCGGGTCATCGCGCGCGCAGATTGACCCTGCGCCGGCGACAAGCGCTCCTGCGGCGTCTGCTGCGGACGTGGTGGCTCGCAGCCCGCTCCCTCGATCGCGCCGTCTGGCGGTGCGTCGAGGCGGATGGTGCGCCCGGTTGGCCGCGCACGCATGAAGTCGCGATCGGAGAGGCTCATGCCGGCACATCCGCGACGGAACGCGATGCCCGCAGCGCTCGGGTGACCGGCACAAGGACGGCGTAGGTCAGCGCGAAGACGGAGGCCATGGCCAGTGTCTCGGCGCCCCATTGCAGCGCGTGGTCGTGCTGCGCGAGGCGGCTGCACTCCGCAAGCGTGTGCGTATTGAGGTCGCACGGATGCCAATGCTTGATCGCGAGCACATGTTCGAGGGTGAGAGGCGTGGTGGGCATGGTCATAGCTCCAGTCCGATGTCTTTCTCGGGGAAGGGCAGCTCGATCGCGGGCGGCTCGGCACCGATCCGCAGCGATGCGGCCGAGAGGGTGGGATCGTTCTTGAAGTCAGGCGCTGTCGGGCCTGTGCTCATCGCGGCCGGCGTGATCATGTCCGCCTTGTCGCCGACCAGCTTCTCGGGTCCTCGATCGAGATCGGGAGGCAGGGTCGGGTTGAATGAGCCAGAGGAGCCCAAGCCGCTCGGGCTGCCGCCTAGACCCGACGCCGCTCCGTTCTCCGGCAGCGAGCTTCGCGCTGGGTCGATCGACAACTCGCCGGTGGTTTCGAGCGCGGAGGTCTTGTTACCCTCGTTGCGCTCGATCGCCTGGGTCAGCTTCTCGCGATTGTCGGTAAACAGCTGGATATCGTCACGGACGCGTGTGACCGTGACGTTGAAGAGCCGCTGATTGGAGAGGTTGGACTCCTTGTAGCTCATTACGGCGATCGCGTTGTCGGCGGTGATGCCCTGAGCGGCGTGCATGTTGAGCGCGTAGGCGAGGCTGATGCGCTCCATCATAGGGTCGCCGGGCTTCAGCTCATGGATGCGCCCGTCGCTCGCCTCCACCTTGATCCCTGACGGATCGGCCGACAGCACGCGCGCGATGTCGTTGTTGTTGAGACCGCGATCCTTGTCGTTCGTCGTCCAGCGGATCTTGTCGCCTTCGTGGAGCTTGATTTCCTCCCTCTGGGCGAGTTGCATCGCATCGGTCTTGTCGAGAGGCGAGATCTTCTGCGGGTCGAAGGTTTTGACCTTGTTGCCGATCTGGACTTGGACATGCCCTTTGGCATTGACCCCGATCACGTCAAAGGTGCCCCGCGGCAGGCCAAGCTCGCGGATCGCAAACCGCAGATCGATGACGAGCCGTGCATCGCCCTTCGCCTCGTAAGCCTGGGGGTAGCGGAGTTCTTCCCGGGTCAGGTTGACCTTATCGAGGACGCCAATTTCCACTCCCTCACCCTTCAGCGTCCCTTCGGCAGCGAGACCTTCCTGTATGCGGATGTTGAGCTCGGCACGGGCCACCCGCCCCGACGAGAACATCGCTGTTGAGGCCCGCTGCTCGGGCGTGAGGCCTAGCCAGTGTTCGGATGCCGCTTTCACGTGCTCGGGATTGGCAGTCACCTTGTTGCCGAGCATCGCCATGGCTTCGCGAGCCGCGCCGCGATTGGTGAGCGCAGCAACGGTCCGCAGCTGCTCGGTTCGTTGGCGCAGGTTCTCATCCATGCGCGCCATCGTGATCCCGCCCGCCTGCGCGAGTGCGAAGGCCTTGCCGGCGTCGACCGCCGTGATCTGCTGGCGATCGCCAATCATCAGGTATCGATCGACCCCAAGCGCGTTGGCGATCCCGACCAGGTGCTTCATCTGGTCCGATCCGACCATGGACGCCTCGTCGAGGATGATGGTGGTGCCGGCCAGCTCGTTGCGGGCGCCGTCATAGTCGGCACCCTTTCCTGCCAGCGCATGACGGGCGTAGCTGTGGACGAAGGAAGAGACGGTGCGGCTCTCGATGCCGGCCTCCGCGCCAAGCCGGTCGGAGGTGGCCTTCATCAGCGCCAAGCCGACGACCTTGCCCCCTTCCTGTTCGACGTTGCGCGAGACGCTCGCGAGCATCGTGGACTTGCCGGCGCCCGACACGCCCTGGACGGCGACGATGCGGTCGGAGGACGTGAGTGCCATCGTTGCGGCCGCCATCTGGCCAGCGTTCAGTTCCTTGTCGCCGGAAGCGGCATGGAGCCGAGCGATCACCGTCTCCGGCGAGACGATGACGCGCCCCTGTCCCTTGCCCCGCTCGATCTCAGCTAGGATGCCCCGCTCGGTTGCGAGCGCCTCCGGCGTGGTGACGTGGGTGACGACGCCATCGATGCGGTCCTGCTTACCAGGGATCAGTTGCTCGGCGCGGATGAGCTCGGACACGCGCCGGTCGACATGGTCGGGTGTGACGCCTTTCAGGCCGCGATCGAGAGCCGTCTTCACGACGTCGGGGATCGAGAACGCCGCTTCGCGCTGCGCGTGGATCCGGATGGCGGAGGCAACAGCGTGCTGGGCTCGTAGGTCGACCGGAGAGATCCGCAGACGCTCGAGGCCGCTGGCAATCAGCGGATCGTTCGGGCGGAAAGCGTCCCCAAGCGTCTCACGGATGCCGGCGATGGTCTCGCGGATGCGCTCCATGGTGCCTGGTTTGCTGTCTATCGCATTACCGCTCGCTCGTGCTTTCGCGGCTTCGACCAGGGCCCGGCCGTCGAACCCCATCTCCGCCGCACGGTCGCGCCACGCTGCACGGAGAGCGTCGCGATCCTCGACGTTGAGCTTCGCATCGCGGGTGTTTGTGGTGATCCGATCGATCTGCTTGGGGTTGGTTATGCCAAGCTCAGCAGCCTTCGCCCTTATGTCGGTGCTGCGCTGGCTGTAGGCCTCGATGACCTTTTTGGGCACGCCGTTGATTTCGAACTGGCCATGTTTGCCGGAGACCGACGTCTCAAAGCCGATCTTCGCCAGCTCGGCGCGGTAATTGGCGTGATAGGCCGAACCGATCGTGGTGTTGTTCTTCCATAGCTGACCGTTGTGCAGCGCTTGCCAGACCCCGTTGGCCATCTTGGTCATGTTGGCGACGAGGACGTGGATGTGCCCCTGCGGGTCGAGCGCACGGCTCGTGTCGTGCTGGAACATGGCGTAGACGAGGTTGCCGGTGCGGACTGCGTCACCCGCTTTTGAGCGGTCGTATGTGCGCCCTTCGGCGAACGTCTTTTCGACCCACGCCATTGTCGTCTTAACGGCGTTCATATGAGCTGCGAGGATGCGGGTGTCGCCAGTGACGTAGGCGAGGATGCTCGCGGATTTCGGCATCGAGAATGTCAGGTCGACGCCGTGCTGCCGGTTCGGCACCTGGCCGACCTTCTCGCCCGATGGCATCTCACCGTTGAGGATCTTCTCGAACGCCTCCTTGGTGACCTCCCCCTTGAGGCCGATCTCTGCAGCCCCAATGCCGCCCCAGAGGGTCGCCTCGGAGGAGTGCTCGGCGGTGTAATAGTCGTCCTTGGCGAAGTAGCTCGCTGCGCCGGAAGCCGACTTGACGGAGGCGACGGAAAGCATCGCTTACATCCCCATGTCCATGTCATCGTCGACCGAGGGCGATTGGTCGTGCCCGTGGTGGCGATGATGATGGTCGGCGTTGCCGATGGTGGCGAAGCCGTCGCGCAGTTCGCGGACCGACTGATCCTCCTGACGGTCGCCGTCGAGACGATCGAGGACGGGGTTGCCGATGGAGCGGGCACCGTCACCACGCGCGGTCTGCTGGCCCGGATCAAGGCTACGGGTCATGCCCGGATCGGTGAGGCGGAGACCGGCGCGGGCTGCCTTCACAGGTGAAGGTGGTGCCTCCTTTGCGTCGCCGGACGCCGTTGGACCGGTGCCTTGCGGAGCCGCTCCACCGGATCGACCCGGGATCTGGTCGAGAGCCACTTGGGTTGCGCCGACGACATCCATCGCCGCGGCCGCCTTCTCGGCTTCGCTCTGACCCTTTCGAGGCTCGGGAGCCGTCCGCTCCGGCTCGTTCTCGCCCCGCTCCTCCACGCCTCCTACGGGCCGTGTGGGCGTATGCTCCCGGCCACCCTCGCCTCCCTCATCCGCGCCCTTGTTCTTAGCCGCCCGATTTCGCCGCTCTTCCGGCGAAATGTACGGGGTTGGCTTGAAGTCCTTTCGGGGCATCGAGCCCGGGGCGACTTCGGGATAAGATTTGTAGGTGAGCTTGATCCGAGCAGCCGGGAAACCATCCGGAAATTTCACGAAGCCGTTTAGCGAGGGAAGGTCGGTGATGTCGTCTGGAAGCACCAGCGGCTCCACCGCGGTGCGCGGCGTGAGCGTCGATGCGTCACGGGTATTGTTGTAGCCGTAGCTGTAGGCTTCATCGACCTGTCGCACTTCGCGATTGCCGATGAACTCCGAGCATTTCTCCGCGGTAGTCCGGTCCGCCGTGGCGAGGATCAGTTTGGTACGCGCGAGGCCCGTCAGTGCCGTGGCATTTTGAAGACCGTAGGTCGCGACGAGCTTGTCGAATGAGTGGATCCCGAGGACGAAGGCGCCCCCGAAGTTCCGGGCCGATTGAAGGCCGTGCTCAATCCCCGGAAGGGCGTGCAGCGCATGGACCTCGTCAAAGAGATACCAGGTGCGAAGATCGCGCGTCTTGGGCAGTCGCATCAGGTTGTTGACGGCGAGGTCGATCCACAGCGTGAAGAGGCCGCGGGTCATCTCCAGGTCGTTGTACGAGCCGGTGATGAACATGATCGATCCGTCTCGATTATCGGTCGCGATCCAGTCGCGAATCGAGAACGCCGGAGCCCCGCCCTCGACCGGGTCCGGCATGAAGCGCAACGCCTGTCCGTTGACGTTCAGCACCGACCGGATTGATTCCGCCATCCGAGCGGCTTTCTCGGTCGTCAGCGGCGCCGCAACGGTGTCCTCAAGCTGGGCGTGGATCTTCTTCAGATCGGCGGTCATGAGGTGATGGGCGATCGCGGCATTGTTGCCCTCGCCTGCCTCCTGCAGCTTCAGGCACATCTCGATGAAAAGCATTCGCGCAGCGTTCTGCCAGAACGGTTCCTTGTCGTCGGGATGCGACGGGATCAGTGCCGCTGCTGCCGATACGAAATCGGCATAGTTGCGGCACTCATCGAACAGCGTCCAAGGGGCGCAGCGTTCGTCCATTGGGTTAAGGATTACGTCGGTTTCGGGGTCGAAAAACGTCTCCACGAACGTGCCGGTGAGATCGAAAATAACGGCTCTGTGACCGCGTTTGCGAATCTGGGAAACGTGGCTGCGCAACTGCGTCGTCTTGCCCGTCCCGGTCGTGCCGATCAGCATCGTGTGGCTCTGCTCTAGGCGCCACGGATAGGGAATCCCTGCGATGGAGTATGGAACGTGGATTCCGTCGTCGACGCGGTCGATGATCGGGGCTTTGGCGACCATATTTGGGTCGTAGGGAGGATCGTGCTCGGCGCACTCCTTCCGGAACTGAATGAGGTTGTGGCGGCGTACGTTGTCGAGCAGCAGCTGCCGTTCGACTAGCATCGATCCACGGTTGTGACGCTCGGTCAGAACGTCACGGCCGCGCTTGTTCGCCCAGGTGATGAACCAGCTGATCAGCGGGACCGCGACCGCCGTCGCCATCACCAGCGTCGTGAGGAAGATTTTGACCGTCTGATTCCAGGCGTGAACGACGTTCGGCTCAAAGGGCACGTAGCCGATCGGCACCTTGGTCACGCTGCCATTTGGAAGGGTCAGATTGATCAGGTGGAAGCGGTCTCCATCCACCCACGTCCAGATGGTCGAATAGAGCTTCATCAGGTCGAGCTGAAACTCGTGCTCGGCCAAGCCGAGCCAGACCATGATGTTGAATAGGACGATGAAGGATCCGAGCCAGATCCACACGGGCACAAGCGACGCGGCCCAGGCCATTTTGTACTGGCTTGAGAGCAGCTGGGAGCCGCGCGTGAAATTGCCCGAGTTTCGCGTGATCCGGCCGCGTGCGGAGGCGTGCTCGACGACCGCGGCCTGCCCGTTGAAGCGGATATCACCTTTGCGCATGGTGGGCCTCCACGCGCTCCTGAGCGATGTCGATTATCCGCTCAGCGTAGTCGGGATGTTCCCGGGTGACGATGAGGTCCATCGAGGCCGAAAGTTGCTCAAGGATGAGCAGCACGCGACTGACGTTGAAGGAGTGGCTGGCTGCCGCAAGCGGGACGCCGAAAATCAGCGCCAGGCGGATGATCTCGGAACGGGAAATACCCCGGTCGGATGCCGCACGGTCTATGGCCGCTCGCTGGTCGTCAGACAGACGCAGCGTGATAGGTGGGTTCGACATTGCACCATCCAAACTGTGGATGGTGGGAGTTTCGGAGAGGCCAACTTAGCTCCGTTCGATCGGTAGCGGAAGATGCTTTCTGTGTTACGTGCAACTACACCGGTTTCCGCGCAAAATCAGTGCGTTAGCGGGCACAACGGGGCCGTATTACACACGACTACGGTATCACCACAGAATACGCGTTCCTTTTCAGGCACTTACACCTGCGGTCGCCGCATAGGGTGTGCCTATCCTAGGGACTGTCATAGTGGTCCGAAGCATCATTGCTCTTCGTCCCCATGTTGAGTCAGGGTCCGAAGGGAAAGCCGCCGGAGGCGTCCAGCTTTAGGTGGCGACGTGTCGGGTTTGCGAAGCGATCCGCACCCACGACGGACCCGCCGAAGGCGAGGTCCGTCGAACCCTGTTCGATGATCCGGCAAAGCACGGATTATCGGGGGCGCTTCCGACGGCCAAAGGCCGTCATATTAGCTCTCGCTTGCGACACGTCGAAACGCCTGTCATCGTCCTACCCGGAGGCTGGCAACACATCAGGAAAAGGCACGACGATGGCACGCACAATCGAGGAGGAACGCGCGCAGCTCGCGGCTGAGGCAAAGAAGCTGGACGAGCGACGTCGCCAGCTTGCGGAAAGGGAGCGTTCTGAGCTCCTCAAAGAGGTGGAGAAGTCGGGGCTTCTGAAGGGTGACTCGGAGCAGATTCGATCGATCCTTGGAGCGGTAAAGTCGATGGGCGTAGCTGAAGTCGCGAAGCGTCTCGCCGCGTAGAAGGACAGCTGTGCAGGCAGGCTGGCGCCTGCCGGGCAAAATGAAAGGGGAGAGGCCGTTAGGCCCTCCCCTTTTTTTCTAACTGGTTGGGCATCGCGAGCTGGAGCCTATCGAGCAAAAAAAGGGGAAGCCGGTTTCCCAGCTCCCCCTGAGATTGTCCGAAGGGAGGCTAACCCCAGACAAGACGAAAATCGTGATCCGTATCGGCTTGGTCAGCCAGCTGATCGAGGCGGTCCAGCGACATTCCGGTGTCCAGCTGGTGGAGGTTTTCGCGAACCGTAGGCTCCGCTAGGATCTGGCGCAGTTCAGCGATTGGAATGCTTCCGCGGTGGTCGTCAGTGAGACGCATCGCGTCGAGCACGTGATGGGCGGTCTGATCGACTAAATTGACCGTGCGCGAACCATCGGGCGTATCGGCGACTCGCATCGAAATTGAACGGGTCTGATCGTCACGATAGAAGCGGACGTTGAGGCCACGGAACTGAGCCTCCTCGACAACTGCGATGACGCCTTCGTCGTGATCGAAAAGTGCGCAGATGCTGGCAAGTGACCATGGGCAGACGCGAGCCTCGAAGCTGCCTGCTTCGAGTGGATCGTCGTCTTCCTGCTCGACAAGTTCCTCTCGCGTGCGTGCAAACGACCGGAAGGCAGCAAGTTGGCGCGCTGTGATGGGTAGCGGGCATTACGTCGTTCTGTGCCCCGGCGCTGAGAAAGAAAGTGATCGACATGGCTTTGCCTCCCAAGTGAAATCACTTTGGCAAAGCCTCCTTCCCTCGACCCGTAAGGGTCGCACAGATCGTCTATGGGAGCGTCGGTCCGTAGGACCGAGCTCGACCAGTTAGAGTTCGGTAGGAGGTGCGTTCTAGGCGGGAGGTTGGAGCGGCGCGCGAGGCGTAGCGAACGGGCGACCCGAAGGGCTCGCCGTGATGCGAGCGAGCAGTGCCGCTGCGGCGTCCGCTGGGGCGATCGGCACGGCGCGATGCGTAGCGGCAGCGTCGGCGATGCAACGGCATCGCCACGCCCGCCAGCGAGCCGTGCCGGTGGCTGGGCGCGACCCTGCCATGGACCGCACCGGTCGAGGCGCAGCGAGCGCGACGCGCGACGGCGCGGCCGCGATGCGAGCGAGCCGGTGCGGTGGGTGCCACCAGGTCTCCAGCGCCGGCGCGCGAGGCGTAGCGAACTGGCGACCCGACGGGGTCGCCGTGATGCGAGCGAGCAGTGCCGCTGCGGCGTCCGCTGGGGCGATCGGCACGGCGCGATGCGTAGCGGCTGCGTCGGCGATGCAGCGGCATCGCCACGCCCGCCAGCGAGCCGTGCCGAGAGGCTGGGCGTGACCCTGCCATGGGCCGCACCGGTCGAGGCGTAGCGAGCGCGACGCGCGACTGCGCGGCCGCGATGCGAGCGAGCCGGTGCGGTGCGTGCCACGAGGTCCGATTGCCGGCGCGCGAGGCGTAGCGAACGGGCGACCCGACGGGGTCGCCGTGACGCGAGCGAGCAGTGCCGGAGGCCGGGCGTGACCCTGCCATGGACCGCACCGGTCGAGGCGTAGCGAGCGCGACGCGCGACTGCGCGGCTGCGATGCGAGCGAGCCGGTGCGGTGCGTGCCACGAGCTCTCGATCGCCGGCGCGCGAGGCGTAGCGAACGCGCGACCCGAAGGGTCGCCGTGACGCGAGCGAGCAGTGCCGCTGCGGCGTCCGCTGGGGCGATCGGCACGGCGCGATGCGCAGCGGCAGCGTCGGCGATGCAACGGCATCGCCACGCCCGCCAGCGAGCCGTGCCGGAGGCTGGGCGTGACCCTGCTATGGACCGCACCGGTCGAGGCGTAGCGAGCGCGACGCGCGACGGCGCGGCCGCGATGCGAGCGAGCCGGTGCGGACGCTCGGTGTGAAGTATCGACCGTGAGGGCAGTCCCCGCGGCGCGAGGGGGCTCGATGCCCCTGAGCGCCGCCCAGGCGACGTAAAAAAGGGGAGAGGCCCCGGTTGCCCGGAGCCCCTCCATCGGGTGCGTCAGGCGCGACGGCTGCGCGCTGCGGGAGCCATCGGGGCCTGCTCGGCGAGACGGAAGACGTGAAGCGGAACGCCGGCGGTGCGCATCTTCCGGGCGAAGTCGGACTGGACGCCCGAGCCTTCGCAGACGATCGCCTCAACCGGGCGCTGGTTGGCGATGCGGTCGTTGCGGAGGAAAGCCGCCTTCGGACCGTACCGCGTTTCCAGCATCATGCGTACCAGCTTGACCTGCCGCGACGACGCCCATGCGGCTGCGACGGCGTCTGCACCCTTGTTCATGCCGGTGGTCATCAGGACCATCGCCGGAATGCGACGCTTGATCTGGTCGAGGCGGTCGAAGAGCTGCTCGTGGTCGTGCCAGACCTGTCCGCCCGAGAAGGCGACAACCGGACCGGTCGGAGCGTGATCTTCCCGGCGCTTGGCGGCGCGGGCGGCGAGATAGTCCTTCCCGTCAATCACCGACGCGGTGAGCTTGGAGGAGACCCTGCTGCCGCGGATGGTGTTGAAGGGGCGCCCCGTCTCCACCCGGAACACCTCCCCGGCGTGGTCCCGCATGCACCGCATCGCTTCGGCGCAACCCTCCAGCGTCTGGCAGAGAAGCTGCGTGTCCTCGAGTTCGACGGCGTAGATCTCGCTGGGGTCGTAGGCTTCCACCATGTCCTTCAGCTTGCGGGCGGCGTCATCCTCGCGTCCCTCGATGCGCTTGGTCACCATGTGGAAGGAGTTGACGATGCCCCATGCGATGTCGGCGGCGAACTCCTCCATCCGAGTATCGCGCGTGACGTCGAAAACCGTCCGCAGCATGAGGTCAACGGCTGCGGCGGCCATTTCGGGGTCGGGCATGTCCAGCTTCTCGGGGGCGTTGAAGACGGTCAGCTTGGCCATCTCGCTGCTCTCCACGAAGGCGCCATCGTAGGTCTGCTGCGTGTCAGCGTCGATGTTCGCGGCGCTGTCGTTCATCCGGGCGTCGTTCATCGCGCGGGCGGCGTCGGAGAAGTTGCGGAAAGTGTTGGTCATGATAGCCTCCATGAGTTGAAAATCTCACCTTCTCTTGGTGAGGAATCTCACACGGCATGCGGCGGTCAGGGCCGTCAGGGACGTTAACCGGGAAGCCGCGCCCTTCGGGCGTGGACCCCGGTTAACGCTTGCGAGTGGTGGAGCCGATTTTCTCGGCCCCCAGAGCGGAGCGCAGCGGAGTGGCGGGGGTCGTGAAAATTGGGGGACCGCTCGTCCTTGACGGTCCGCTCACCCCGCATGCCAAACTTCCACTTCACAGAGAGAGAAAATATTGGTTTGTGGTGGGTGCGCCGGGGTGATCCGAGCACGGGCGGCGATGACGCGGCCGCCAGGCCGTGACGTCGCTAAGGCAGCTTCGCTGCCGTCGCCCGCGCGCAGGACGCCCCGGCGTCAGCGAAGGGATCGAAACCCGAAGGGCGGAGACCCCTTCAGGGGGTTCCGTAAGGCCCGCTAGGGCCGATGAGAGCCCGGTCCCGCCATAGGCGGGTCGCCCACACCCCTACCCCGTCCCTGAGCCTCCTAGCCGTCGTCGCGCTCCCATTCACCGTGCCCTCATGTGTCGTCGTAGCCGGGATCTTCGGGGTCGCGTCCAACGTCAGGATCGTCGCTCTGTTCGACATCTCCGTCCGCACCGGCGTTGTCACCGATCGTCGGCGTCGACGCGCCGCGGAAGCATGCCGGGTCGCACAGCAGCATCGGGGTGCCCCGGCTGACCAGCTGGACGCCGTCGATCGACAGCGGTCTGCTGGCGAGACGGGCGCAAGGTTCATTGCGCTGGTCACGAAAACCGCAAGGTGCGGCGAGTGGCTCCAGTCGGGGCGTCGATCCTGCGTCATCGCTCTCGGGATCGCGCTGGGTGATGTCGGGATCGGGTTCTGGATCGAACATGTCTTACTGCGTGGGCATCGCGGTATCCTCCGTGATGTTGTGGTGGTTGCGACGGGGGCGCTCGCGGATCGAGCGTGAGCACGCGAAAAGGGCGGCGCCGTAAGGCGCCGCCCAAACCCGGCGGGTCAGTAGAACTCGGCGCGGTCGGCGATGATCTCGCAACCGTAGCGGTCGTTACCCTCGGCGTCCTGCCAGCGGGTGTAGTGGAGGCGACCTTCGATCGCGATCAGGTCGCCCTTCTTGCGGTTCCCGGCGACCGCCTTGGCGAGACCGTTGAAGCACGTGACCTTGTGGTATTCGGTCTCCTTGACGGTGAAGCCGTCCTCGCCCTTGTAGGTGTGACCGTCTTTGTTGAGCTTAGGGCGATCTGTTGCGACGAAGATGGTTGCGACGTTGGTCGTGGGGTTGACCGCGCGCAGCTCAGGGGCGCGGGTCAGGCGGCCGATCAGGTTCACGTTGTTCATGGCGATTGCTCCCTCGGGTGGTGTCGGGCGGACCGTCCGCCGGTGTCACCGGAGGGCGATCTGGCGCGGTGCTGCGCACCGGAAGGGCTATCGGGGCCGGCGCTCAGGCGGCGGGCACGGTGGACCTGGAGGGAAACCCCTTTTGCAGGGGTGGAGCGGGCAGCCGCGCTTCAGCGCGGCAACACGGCCCTGCCAAAGGGGTTGCGCGGTGCCGGGCCGGATCGCAGGTGACACGAACCGGCGGATGAGCCGTCCGATAGCTCCTGAGGTCCTAGAGCGGTCGCCATGAACAATCCGCGTGAACCGTCAGGATCGATCGTCTGACCTGTATGTCGAGTGGCCGAGTGCGCGGTCGGCCCCATGACGAACTTCGTCTCGAGGACGTACCCGGAACTCGGCTTATGCTCGACCACAGGGAGCGAGCGGGCGAGGATATCGCCGCTAGGTGATCCGAAAACTGCTTGGTTGCCGTTGGCAGGGCGTCTCCGGGCAGTGCTCGTTGGACCGCATCAAGGTCGAGCGCGAAGCGTGTTCGCGAGCTCGTGATCTCCGCGCTGGTCTGGTCGGTTGAGGCTAAACCCCGTGCGTGATTGACGTGTCGCATCGCCGGAAGTGCAGTCGGACTAATTTGTCAGGTTTGCTTGTACCGATGGTGGTGGGTCCAGACGGGCGATCAATCGGGAGGGGGACCGACGCGAAGCGTCGGTCGGGATCAACCGAAGAACTTCGCGATCGCGGCACCCGCTGTCATCAGCGCTGCGGCGGCGAGGGTTGCCTGAAAAAGGAGCGTTCCGGGGAAAAAGCGTACCTCGAGCTTCACCTTGGCGAGATCGGCCTGCGTTTTTTGGATTTCGACCTGCATCTTGTCGATCCGCGCGAGCTGTTCGCGGATATCGAGTTGAGGATCTGGTGCGATAGTCGCCATGGTTCTCTCCATATAGCGTGGAATGTTGAACGATTGAAGTGTGGCTCCGGTCGCCTTCGTTCATTGAAGACGACGCAGCGCGCTAGGCGTAGGGCACGTCAACGGGGACCGCTTCGGGTGGTGAAGCGATCCCCGTCGAGAGTAGCGGGCGACGGGTCGGCGTCGCCCAGCGTGGAGTTAGGCCACCTCCTCGAGCGGGGCGGTGCTTTCGCCGAGGCCATCAGCGGCCGGCAGGCCGGATGCGGCGCCGTCGGCACCGAAGGGCGGTGCGGGATCCTCGTCCGACTTGATGCCGAGCGCGCTGGTCACGTCGCGACGCTTCTGCGCGCGCTGCCAGACGATGTTGTACGAGCCATCCTCCTGCCGGAAGGCCGAGACCTGCAGCGGCTGAGCGAGTGAGGGATCGTCGATGCGGCCGTTCAGGAAGGCTTCGCCGGTGTTGTTGGAGGTGAGTTCGAAGAGCGCGCCGACCTGCACCCAGGTGCGGCCGGGGGTGAGCGCGTGGATCTCGTAGCGCGGCGCGCGGGGATTGTTCGATTGGACCGGCTTCAGCGCGATCGTCATCGCCACTGCGAGCGTCGAGATGCGGCCCATGAAGATGCCGGCTTCGTTCTGCTTGATCTGACCGATGTTCATCGTAACGTCTCCTGTGTGTCTGCTGGACCCCATGTCCTCGACAACATCTTCAATCCCTCTCTCCTCCCCGGCCCTTCGGCCGGGCAGGGCGCGAAAGCGCCCCTCACCGACGCGCTTTTCGCGTGGCGGTGGACGATGGTAGGGAGTGGTAGGGAGCGTCCTGGGACGGTCGTTTACGAGGAAGACGAGGTCAGTGCCGAACAGATGACGCTTGGCGGCGCGCCGGTGGCGTTCACCGCGTTGGTGAGACTGCGAAGAACGGTTTGTTTGATATCGGCGTGGAGCCTGTCCCGCTCGTCGCGGAATCGCGGTTCTGATGCGCTCAACTGTTCGAGGAGGGCGTCTTCTACCTGAAGTAGACTGACGGAGAGAGTGAACCGGACGCCGTCCGGTTGGGGATCCTCACCCCACACCGTGCAGAGCGGCAAGCGGATTTGTCGTTCCTCGAAGTCCTTTTCGGAGGTCACGTCGGAGCGATACTGGGGCGTCAGGGCTCCGGCATTGAGAAGCTGAGACATCGCTTGCTGACGCGCGTGCTCGCATATGTCGGGCATCTTCGTCAGGCGACCGCTTCCCCAAGAGGCAATCCACTTGAACATTGGAGCCCTTTCCTTCCGGTTCGTCCGGTGAAGCCGCTCGGCACGAGCGACGCGTAGTATGTGACTGGCCCGTCAGGGCCGTCACAAGCAAGCGAGCTCTGCCTACAGCGAGGGATCGTCACCCGGCAGGGCGGAGACCCGCAAGGGGCTCCGGGCGGCAAAGCCGGCTAGAGCCCGGTCCCGCCCACAGGGCTGGCGCCCTTCAGTGTCTGCGCAGCTAGTTGCGGTTATTTGGCGTCGACAGACCGTACTCGGTGTCCAGATCTTGCCCGGCAGCTTCACGGATGGTGCGGAGTTCATCGCGCGTGATGCGTCCATCTGACATGGCGCTTCGATAGGCTTTCGCGCCGAGTGGTCCGGCACGCGACAGCACGATCGCATGATGCTCGCCCTTTGCGTCGACCGGCCAGAAGGGCCAGGCCACGAGAGAGAACATGCCCAAGCCTAGGGCTAGGAAGACGTAGCTGAGCGGAACACGACGTCGGGCAAACAGGATGATCGCGCCGGCAGTGAAGACGAGCGGGACGGCGACCGGAATGACGTTGAGCATGATCTACTCCTCGTAACGGCATGGTATCGGCGGCAGCGCGCTCCCGCCAGTGACATGGTCAGGTCACCCGGATTTCGATTGTCTCGTCGTCGCCGTTGTCGGCGACCAGGACCGAGCGCCCCTCTCTGGCAGCGCTAGCCGCGGCGTCCACGGGCCAATCGCCGTACTCGCGCAGCATCTTTGCCATGTGAGCTTCGGCGCTCTCCCGGTTCGCATGATCTTTGATGATCGTGTCGAACGAGAGGGACTGGTGAATCGTTTGGATGGGCATGATGATCTCCGGGCGCGACGCCGGCACGCGCGAGGCGTAGCAAGTGAGCGGCCCGCAGGGTCGTCACGATGCGAGCGAGCAGTGCCTGGCGGAGGGTAGCGGCTATGCGGAAGGTGTAATCGAAGCGCGAGCGGAACGGCTGAAACGGTGATCGCGGACGAATAGGCCGCGCATGGAACGCGCGTTTCGCCGCCCCTCTGTGGGTCGCGCCGCTTCAGCCGGTGGTCGGTGGAACGATCATGAAAGGCGGCGGGAGGTAAGCGCCGGTGGCGAAATGCTCCCGAAGATCGTCGAGGCTCGTGATTTCTTTGGCTTCGTCCGAGGTGAGGACCGGTTGCCCATTCTCATCCGCGGTAAATGCGCGCCGCTCACCCTCGCCCTTCCACAACACGATCTCAGCGGGGAAGGAGCCCGGTGCGCCGCCCGACCATCGCCAGAAGGGCAAGTCGTTAGTGCAGCAGAAGTCCTCGATCTCGTCGATCTTGCCGTTAGCGATCTCGTGCCCCTGCAGTACAAGAGGTTCGCCATCGGGCAGGTCAGTCGTGGTGAATGGCTCACCATCCCATTCAGTCGAGAGATTCTGAGCATTTGCCTTCTCGACGAGTTCGTCGAGAAGCTCGGCGGGTAGTCTTCCGCCGATGGAGATGGAGACGGAAACGCGGTCGGCCATGGTGGCACCTCGTTGCTTTCGTGGCGCGCTGGTCTTGAGCGGGCCTTCGGCACCATTCGTCCAGCTATCCACCACCACCTCCTTCCCTTCAGACAAAAGGTTGAAAGACTGTTCAACTTGGATTCGCAGGTGCAGCAGAATCTACTTATGGCGGAGATGCAAGACGGTTTTAGGTCCGTTTCGAGGCCTGTCCCCTTTTGGGCAAAAAAAGGGCGATGCCTGGTGAGGCACCGCCCTAGAAACGCGCAGGGTAAAAGGGGGTGGACCTGCGACGTCTGCCGGTGCCGCGAGGGAGTGGGCGGCACCGGAAGAGGGTCAGGCGCTTTCGGCGACACGCTTTGCGCGGCTGCGACGCGGCGCGTCCTCGACCTGTGCGGTGGTCTCGCCGAGGCCGTCATCGCCGGCGCCAGCGTTATCGACCGGGCCGTCGGTTGCGGCGCTGCCGTCGGCACCGAAGGGCGGTGCGGGATCCTCGTCCGACTTGATGCCGAGCGCGCTGGTCACATCGCGACGCTTCTGCGCGCGTTGCCAGACGACGTTGTACGACCCGTCCTCCTGGCGGAAGGCCGAGACCTGCAGCGGCTGGGCGAGCGAGGGATCGTCGATGCGGCCGTTCAGGAAGGCTTCGCCGGTGTTGTTCGAGTTGAGCTCGAAGAAGGCACCGACCTGCACCCACGTGCGGCCCGGGGTGAGTGCGTGAATCTCATAGCGCGGCGCGCGCGGGTTGGCGGACTGAACGGGCTTCAGCGCGATCGTCATTGCGACCGCGAGCGTCGAGATGCGGCCCATGAAGATGCCGGCTTCGTTCTGCTTGATCTGACCGATGTTCATCGTAACGTCTCCTGTGTGTCTGCTGGACCCCATGTCCTCGACAACATCTTCAATCCCTCTCTCCTCCCCGGCCCTTCGGCCGGGCAGGGCGCGAAAGCGCCCCTCACCGACGCGCTTTTCGCGTGGCGGTGGATCGCCTTGAGGGTCTTGGGGCCGACCTTCGTGGAGGGCGTCGCTACGAGGGACCGCAGGGGTGATCAGGGATCGTTGCCGGGGGGTGGCGCTGAAGGTGACGCCGGGCTGTCGCCAGTTTTCGCAGGGCGGAATTGAGGAACAGTCCGTGCGAGCTTTCCGCATCGATCAGCGCGGCACGTTTGGTCAGCTGGGTTTCCCGGTGTCGAATGGCGTCGATCGCCATCATGACATCGTCGAGGGTGAGGGCGACGACCGTCTGAGACGGAAGGAGCGGGACGCAGCGTAGGGCGAACGGGAGGAAGCGCGGCGCAATGGGCAAGTGGTGTGCCAGTGCGAGCTCGACCGCGTGACGCCATTGGTCCGCATCATGGGTGGTTTCGCGGAGGATTCGTGCGGACGACATCGGCGTGAGCGTGCGCAGTGCGCCCGTCTCGATCGTGACCGCGAGCGGGTCGGTCGACGCGAGGCCGATGACACCTTCGGGAACGATGGCGAGGACATCCCCTTCGAGGATGCAGGGGCTTTGATCGAGGCACGCTTCGTAGGCGGCCGCGCTGGTGTCGTAGAAGTGGACGCGGTGCATGACCGTTTCCTTCAAGGTTTCGATGGGGGGGGCGACCGCGGATGCGGTCAGGAATATCTTGGCCGCTCGACGGGGAAGCGTTCGGGCGGCAGGCCCGAGAAGGTGTAGGCGCGGTAGCGCCCGCCATCATAGATCACCGACGACACGTCCGGCTTGTGGCGTTGCAAGCGCTCGAGAAGGCGGTTTGCGCGACGCTGCGCTGCGATCGCGGTCTCGTCGTCGAAATGGATGGTGATTGCGCGCACAAAGGTGCCGCTGTCGTACCACCAGCCTCCTTCTTCCGGACCTCCGTAGATTCGGTCAATCTCGTAGAATGCGAGGATGCTCCGCATGATGTGCTCCTGTCTGGCCGGTCGGCTCCACCACCGCCGGATTCCGCGAGCCCACTCCTCCTCCTCTTCCATCAGGCGTCACGAGGGTCCTCGTGGCGCTGGTGACGCAAGGCGCGTCCCAGAGCTTTCTTGCGGGCGACTGCTTCGGCTCGGGTGGGGCACGGTGCCGATAAGCGGCCGCGATGTGCGGTGCTGTTGTCGAGGACGATCCAGCCCGCGGCGGTGTGTGCGACGTGCATGGCGTCGCTGCGTGACCCGGTCATGACCCGGGTTCGCGCGGACGGCGTTTCGCGGCTTCGGCGTGAAGAGCGTCGACGAGGCTGTCGCGGTTCGATCTGATCTCGCTGTCGGGGTCGGTGATGACGCCGGCGGCGCGGGTCAGCAATTCAGCAAGGTCGCGATCCAGCAGCGGTCGACGCGAGGGGTCGGGATGCGGCGGTTCGTCCCCGGCCTCGTCCATGAGCAGGACCAGGATCGAGGGTTTTTGGCCCTCGTCCAGTCCACGGCTATCGGTGACGTGGCGTCCGCCACCCGTCACTGCGAATGCGTTAAGGGTGGGTGATACCCCGCCACTCGGGACCGGGATCGTGCTGCCGCGATCGTGGAACTGGATGTCCACGAAGCGGGCGGGGCCGTCGTAGGTCTTTCCCATGAAGCAGAAGGTGACTCGGCGACCTTCGCTGGTCTTCGCCGTAAGGGTGAACGCGCCATCAGGGATGTCGATCGGCTTGTGCGGAACGTCGTTGAAGCCGGCAAAGCCAAGCGAAACGGCGTCGGCACGAGTCATGACGGGGAGGTCTGTGATAGCGGCCATAGTGGGTTCTCCGATGTGCATGAGCAGTGGGTTTGTGCGGCACGGCCGGTACGGCCGTGCGTTCAGGCTCGATGACGACCGGCGACATCGAGGATCTTTTCGTGACCTTGCTGGTCGGCGCAGCAGGCGGCAGCGACTTGGCGTGGCGCAGGGCGGTAGGACCGGTCACGGCATTGCCCGTGGTCTTCCACCCGCGCTCGAACTGGTCGATCGCGCCAAAAGGGTCAGCGCGTCAGCGCGAGGCTATTGGCAAAGCGGAAGAGATTATCCGCCAGGAACATCCCTACGTACCCAGCCCGGGATTCCGGCCTTAAGCCGCTCGCCGGTCGGCTGCTGCCATGAGGCGCGTTGCGCCTCCAAAGGCACGCAGCGTCGCGGCGATCTCGCCCCGGAGCTTTGCCTTGCTGGTGACGACGATCTCGGGGTCGAGCGGCGTTCCGTCGGTTGTGGCAAAGCCGGTAGCGAGACCGTTCTTGGTCTCGACGCGGACAAGGTGGCCTTTGCCCGGCGCCGGACCGACGTGGCGCGCGGTGAACTCGCCGAGGCTACCGTACAATGCGGTGATCGCCTTTCCCCATCGGATATGCCCCTGTGCGGCGACCGTCGTTCCGGTGAAGCCGCGATCAAGCCAGGTCCGAAGGTGAGTGCGCTGCTGAAGTCGCGAATTGCGAGTGCGCTCTAATGTGCGAGCAAGAGGCAGGATGTGAGCGACGGTATCGATCAGGTCGAGGTCATGCCCTTGCAGCGCAATCAGCACATCGTCGTATTCACGATTTTGCAGAAGGGCGGAAAGCTGGGCGGTCGCGGCCTGGTGGTCGATCATGATCGCGTCTGTTGTCTGACCGCCGATCGCGTCTGGGCTGACAAAACCGTCGGCCGTAAGGATGACGATCGTCGCGGCCTCGGCACCTGGTCGTGCTAGGGTTATCGCCAGGAAATCCCATGCAGGCTCTGCAGCGATGACATCGGCACCGAGGATCAACAAGCGTCGCGACCATCGGGCCGGTCGGTGATGATCAGAGGGCTTCGGGTAGCTGCTCGGTGCAGGTCGCCCGGCGAGGATGATCTGAGGATCGCGGGGCAAGTTGTCGCGGCGCATGTCTGCCACGAGGCTGCGGCGTGCGGCGTCGAATAGGTCAGTCCGGTCCCCTCCCCCGTCTGAGAAACCTTGATCATAGGCGGCGTGGCGGTCGGCGAGCGGCGTCACTGACGGAATCCCATCAGGGTATCGGTGCGGCCACCCGACATGCGCGGCGTACCAGCCATCCGCGTAGCGGTTGGCGAGGTCCCAGCTCAGTGCGTAGCTTTCGCGGCCGCGCAGGATCGCGATGTCGCGATCGTTGCCGCGGCCTCGACGCACTTGATCCTCGGTGAAAGCGAAGTTGCTCACCTCGCGCCGCGTCGCGCTCTCGGCCGCGATCGCATCGTTGACGCTTCGCATCGCGGCGATCCGTTCGCGGCCTCGTGCCATACGGTCCGAGAGGGGGGCGTCGGCTGGAAGATCGGGGAAGGTTTGCCACGCAGCAGCGATCGCCGCTGCGTGCTCGGGTGTGCGTCCGCGGGACCGCCACGCGGCGGGATCTGATGGGTCAAAGGCGTCGGACATCGTCGGCCTCGTTCGTGTTTGGGAGCCACCCGATCCGGGCAGCGGGGGCGCCGTTAGGCGGCTGCGGCCTCGGTGAGCCGCGCCGCGGCGATTGCGGCCTCGCCGGGAAACGCGGCAGTCAGGTTCCCGTGCAGCGTCTCGAAGTCTGCGATCGGGAAGCGCCCGTCCGGGCCGGGTCGGGTGACGTGCAGGGCGCTGACGAGGATCTCGATCGGATCGGTCGTGATGACTGTCGGCGTCGCGTCGTCATATTCCACGGGCGCGCGGAAGCCCGCTTCCAGCCACGTGCTCAGCCCTTCCTCGACCGTCTCGGCATATGCACGAACTTGGTCATCCAGTTCGTTTTCGACGTGAAGCACGAGCGAAACGTACCGGCCGAAATCGTGTCGATTGGAGAGGCCCGTCAGGCGGCACCCGGGAGGTGGAACCCCGTATCGGGCGATGATAGCGTACTTGTATGCGAGCACCTCAAGCTTGTTGAGGATCTCGAAGTTGGGTGTCTGGCCGAGCTGCGCGCAGGGCTCGTTGGCCGGCGTGCCGCCAATATCGACGAAGTAGGGCATGGGGATCTCCGATGGTCCTCTTTGGACCGCCGAACCCCTCCCCCCTTTCCTTCCCCGCACCGGTCGCCTTGGTGGACCGCGGGGTGCGCGCTTAGCGCGTCGGCGTCCTCGGTTCGCGTCGTTCGAGAAACACGAAGAAGAGCATCACTAGCGGCAATGCCAGTAAGTAGAGGATCGGATGGATCGCCATGGCGGTCAGGAGGACCGCGGCTGTTGCTGAAAGGAGAGCGAGCGACTGCCAGAAGCGGGGCGATACTCGCGAAAAAACGGCACCGATTTTATTGAAAGCGGGGAGGACTTTCTTGGACACCGGCCTTCTCCTGCATTGATTATCGCGTGTCGCGGTTCGCCACGACCGTCACTGCGGTGTGCCTCGGTTTGCGTCTGAATCGAGAGACAGTGGGTCGGACCAACGCAGTGCGAGGACGATGATGGCTGTCAGGGCGCCTGCCCCGCAAACGAGCCAAGCTATAAGGAAGCCGCGGGTCGCGACGGAATAGGTCAGGATGGCGACCCCGGCGCCTGCGACCCCGATGGCCTCGCGCCGATCGATATAGGTGTTCAGATAAACGAAGAAGCCTCCGGCGACACCCAAGCCCGTCATGGCGAGCAGCCATTGGTAATCCTCGGGCAGGTATTGCAGGCTCCACAAGCCCGTCGCAGCGGCAATGCCGGCAAGAACGAGAATAGCGAACAGGCGCCAATTGCGGCGGGCCGGCAACGTACGGACACCGGCGAGTTCATGCGAGGGTTGGGTATCCGGCATGCGTGATCTCCTCACTTCAAGGCTAGCACAGGGCGCGGTCCGCGGTCACTCAACGACGTGCCTGTCTGGTTATTTTGGGAAAAGTCGGCGCTTCATCTCAGCCTGGTACTCACCATCCGACACACCGAGCGTTTTAAGGCGGTCCATCTCGAGCGTGTTGCCGAGATCCGTTGGTAGGGCGGCGTGTGGGGTGGCAATTTCGATCGCCGCGGCCGCGGAGGTGAGTTCGTTCGGCTCGAGACCTTTCCAGATGAAGGTATCGCATTCGCCGGGGTCCTCGGGGTCGGGTCGCGACACCTGTACGTAGAAGGTTTCGAGTGGTCGGTCCCACCCGATCGCTACGCTGACGCCGGCAGGCCCGACAAAGGTATGGCGACTCATGAGCGTGTTCCTCGGTTGGTTCGGTCGCGGCACACCGTCGTTGGTGGGTCCGTCAGGCGTCGAGAAGACTCGCCGTGAATTGGATCAAGAGACCAATGACGAGGAAGCCGCTGATGAACCACCAGTTGGCGGTCGTATGGCTCAAGGATAGGGCCGTGTTTACCAACGCGTCGCTCGTCACTGTTGCAGGTTCGGGATCGCTTCCCAGCAGCCACAGATTACGACCGCAAATCATGGCCGCGAGGTAGAAGGCAATTGCGAGGGTCGATACAGGTCGGCGGATGATGAAGCTGATCATTGTGACCCCCATGTAGTCTTGAGTGATGGTTATCCCGACGTGGTCGCCTTGCGTCCATTAGTCACTGCCTGGACCGCCGCTTGCGGGCCTGGGCGCGGTCATCAATGAAGATGACCGCTTCGTGCAAGAGTCCTTCGAATGCCAGCATGAGGGGTGCGGCTTGCAGGACACCGGAGAGGAGGTTCTGGGTTCTCGCCAACCCGTCGGCGGGATTGCTGACCGGCGGCTCGTCGGCGCTGAACAGGGGAACGAATGAGATAGCGAAAACCAGGACGGGGATCGCGCCGACGGCCATGATGGTCCGACGGTAGTCGGGCATCAGGTGGGCCACTACGATCCCGGCGAGAACAAGCACGGCGAGGCCGAGAAGCGACCAGTAAAGGTGGTTGGGCGAGCCGAAGAGGAAGTCCGTCAGGACAGCAGTCATCGTTCATCTCCCGTGGAGATTGTTGCATGGGATGGTAGCGGAAGGAAGCCGCGGCGGTAGGTGTCGACCGGTGGGTTAGGCCAACGCGGCGATGGATCGGATCACGGAGAGCGGCTGCAGATCATGGACGGCGACGATGTCTTCGACGCCGAAGCCGATGCACTCCTCAAGCCATATGACATAGCACGCGGCCTCGGCGAGTTCGGTTGCGAGCAGCTCGTCCATCATCGCCGCCTCCCGGGCGAGCTGCTCGGGGAGCGAGTCCCAGTCGAGCGCGTCGAGAAAGCGGTCGCGTCGCTCAATGAAGCGGATCAGGCGGTTCTCGTCTGCCTTGGCGATCGCGATCGCCCGTTGGATGCGCATGGCTCGTCTCCTCTCGTGGACACGATCCCCCCTCCCCCTTCTCTTCTCGTCGGCACGACGGGCTCGGCTCCGAGCTGCTCACGCAAGACGTCGGATCTGATAGGATAGGCAAGACGAGGCAATGTGCGGCCAGTGTGGCGGGCGCTGCGCGTGAGCTCGAAACAGTAGGTGAAAAGGCTGGCCTGTCGGGCCGGGACTAGAATGCGCTCGCGGCGGCACCGTTCGAGCCATGCTCGGAGGTGTTCCTCCGTCCGCGGCCTCGGTGCGCCGAGCCTCACGAGTTGGTCGACGGCGCCGCCATGACCCGTCTCGAGATTTCGGATCTTGGACAGGGTGCGATCGGAGATTGTCTCGCCGGCGATGCGAAGCACCGTCCGCGGCCTCGTTTGTCCGCGATAGGCGCCGGAGAGCGAGGCGTAGACGCAGCCGCAGTGCCCAAACTGCGGGTCGGAAAAGCTGACGACGGACTGGATTACCGGCTTGGCCTGGCGCAGCAGTCGGAATGCGCGGGCGGCGAAATAGCTTTCACCGTTGGCGGCGACGGACGGTAGGCACAGAAGGCGTTGCAGCACGCAACCACGTGTCGGATCGTCGTAGCCGGTGTGCCGCGTGATGACCGCGCCTGATGCGGGCACTCCGAACACGATGATGCCGTCGAGAGAGGAAATGCCGCCACGGCCTGGACCGAAGAGCCCGACTGCCAGTTGCGCGGCGGGGTAGCGGCTAAGGTAGTGATGGTCGGCGACGAAAGCGCGTGCGGTGTCGTGGGCAACGACGTCAACGGCGTAGCGGCGTGGATCGATGACGGTATCGTCGGTCACGAAGCGGCTGCGCCGGTCGCGCCAGCGTTGTGAGCGGTCAGTGATCATGGTGAGCCTCGTCAGGCAGCGCGCTGATGGTAGAGGTCGGCAGCCCATGCTTCGACCCAGTTTGCCGTGATCTCGTCATGGTCGAGGTCACCCGTCTCGATAAGGTCTCGGATCTGGGCGCGCGCTTCGGCGATGGCACGTTCCCATGGATCATCGACGGCGACGGGACGAGCCGAGTGGTCTGCGGCCTCGGGTAGCGTGACCGGAGCGGCAAGCGCTCGCCCGCACTGGCGTCGATACCAGCGCTCCATGTGGGCGGCGACCAACCTGTCGCTCTTCGCGACACCGCGTTGGATCGCGTCCCGTCGCGCCGCGATGCCGAAGGCTTGACTGTCGATCGAGGCGACCCAGCGCGAGAACGGCGCTAGGTAGGGCAAGGCGTCACCCTTGACGCCAAAGGCATGGGCACGGACGCCGACTGGTAGGACACGCGAGAGGCGCTCTACGACGGCGACAAGTCCTTCGGGGCCATGGATGACGCGTCGGCACATGCTCCCGATGCCGACGGTAGTGCCGGGTAGGATCATGCCCTCGATCGCGTCGAGACAGCGGACGTAGTCGTCGGGTGTCCTGCCCTGCAGAACCGGCATGAAGCGGTTTGCGATGCCGAGGTCGATCGCACGCGCGAAGCACTCTCGGTTGGTCGCGATCGTTCGGGAGATACGGTCGAGTACCTCTTCCCGGTTCGACGCTACGCCGTCTTCGCAGCAATAGTCGATCGAGGACACCCGTCGGAACGGGTACGAGGCCGCTAAAGCCATGTAGTCGGCGATCGACCACGGTAGACCACCGTATCGGACCATCATCGAGTAGCCGGCGCTGTCGAGATCGAGGCTGACCAAGCCATCCGCATTAGCGAGCGTGGCCGTTCGCCATCCTGTCCATTCGCGCCAGCCATCGGCCTTGCGCCAGCGTGACAGGCAGTTGGCGGAAATCAGCACTGGCGCCTTGAGGCGCTCGGCGGTTGCGAGCAGCGCGCCGTTGGCGAGATGCGGTAGGCCGAGAATGATCTCGATCGTCATGACCCATCACCCCGATAAATGGTGGGATAGCCGCTGATCGTCGTCAGCTTGCCTTCTATGATGCCGATCGAGACGTTGCCGTGCAGGTCGAGACGGCGATCGCCGCGTCGGCGTATGTAGAAGTCGAGCAGGCCGCGACCGTCTGCGGTCAGCTCGACGCCGCGCGTAAAGGCGGCCCACGGCTCGTAGTCATCGAGATCGGTGTCCTGCCAGTCGGGATCATCACTGATCAGCGCGAAGTTGATGGATGTTTCGCCCGATGCGAGGCTCTGCCGGCGTCCGACCTCAAGGATGACCTGCCCGACCCGCTCAAATTTCGCTTCTCGGCGGGCGGCTTCACGGATGGCCGCGATGTCAGTCGACGTGGGGCGGAACCGGATCATCAGAGATCCTCCCGCAGCATGAGCGTCAGCACACGCGTCGTCAGGCTGGCGTTCGCTGGATCTTCCGAGCCCCATTCGAGGGCCGCATCGAAGTAGTCGATGCGGAAGAACACCGTGGTCTGGTCGACCATAAAGGATCCGCGATCGCGTTCCGGACAGTCCGCGGGAAAGCTGTGTCGACGCAATTCCTGGAGCAGCCGAGCTTGTGCCACGGCCTCGGACGCGAGCGTGCCGGTCGACAAGGTGGCGAGGCACGTGCGCGTGACGGTGATGCGCGCGGTTCGATCAAAGCCTTGGCGGCAGCGGTCGTTAAGTCGCGCGATGGCTTCAACGCGCGTTTCGGCAGCGGTCTCGATCATGGTTCGATCCTCGGTTCGTTTGTCGGTTGTGTTGGGTCAGGCGGCCATCGCGTCCGCGTGGCCGCGGCCTCGTTGGGCGAAGGCCAAGTGGAAGCGGTCGAGCCAGTCGCCCATCTTCGGACGCTCTCCGATCGGGACGGTGGCCGCGACGTCCTGGAAGCGGATGAGATCGGTGGGAGCGTCGCGCACGATGCGATCGATCTCATCGGCCGGGAGTAGGGCCTCGGCTCGAATGAAAGTTGTCATCGATCCGGGGCGCGCCCTGGTCGATCGGCGCCAGAGCCCCTCGACCGTGTGAAGCCGGGGTGCTGCGCGCGCCTCGACTAGGACGATCAGGCGAAGGCACCACGGCGGAAGGCTGCGGATCTCGTCCGGCTTGTTGGCGATGCACAGGATACAGGCCGACTTGGGCGGTACAGGCAGGCCTTCGGCCTCGATCCGGGAAACGCATTGCGGACGGTCCCAATTCCACTCCCGTAGTGGGGAACGGCATTCGTAGAGGGGATCGTCGATGGTCAGCGCATGGTTGGCGCGCGCTGTGTCGCGAGGACCGGCGTCGTAGCCGATCAGTCGGACGACACGTTGCCCTCGGTCCCATGCTTCGATCGCCGGCTGCCAGGTCTTGAGAAAGGCGTCTTGCGGAGCCTTTTTGTATTTGAGGCTGCATGATGATCCCCCGAGCGACTTGCTCGGCAGGGTCGCGTTCGTCAGGCACATCTCCAGTATGCCGAAGTAGGGTGGCCAGTGTTTGAAGCGCTTGGGTACGTAAGAGACGAGCTCGAACCGTATGCCGCGATCGCGCATCCAGGGGCGAATGATGTCGAGGTAGTCGTAGGTTTCGGGCTTCTCGTTGCCGGTGTCGGCGCTGAGCACGAGATCGGGAGCTTCGCCTCGGGCGTGAAGCTCGACCAACAGTGCCGTGCTGTCCACGCCGATCCCGTAGGAAAGGACATTTGGAGGGGACGGCAGCGTCATGGCTGATCCCCTTCCGGCTCGAGGTAGCTGTCGTACGGTACGCCGGCAGCTTCGACCCATCCGCCTTCGCAATCGAGGTCCTCGATCCGGGTCATCAGCGCGGCGCGCAGCTGTCGCGCGTCGACGTCGTGGCCACGATCGTCGTTCGAGACGACACTGAAGGCGATCGCATAGGCATGATTGAAGCGCGCCATGTCACGCGCCCTCCCCGCCTGCGCCGGTCGCGGTAACGGTGCGCTCGACGATCTGCACCTCGAGGCGATCCCGGTTGATGACGACGGTTACGGTGCGGTCTGCGGGAACCATGAAGTAATGCCCCGACAGCTTGTCCCGGATGCGGCTTTCGAGCGCTGCATCGTCGCCCTCAAGCAGGCCGATGACCCGCTCGGCCGCGTCCGCCTGGAAACGCTCCTGCTGGGTGTCGTAGCTGTCGGCGTCGCTATCCGTGGAGGGTTCGAAGGCGGCGCGCTCGAAGAGATCGGCGACGTCCAGGGCGGTCCGGCTGCTGCCGCGGCGCACGAAAATCGACGTTTGGTCGACCGAATTGCATGTCCATTCATCCGGGGCGAAGGCGACGTCCGCTGCAGTCGAGACCTCGATGGACGCGCCAGCGTGCGATACGGTCGCCACCATCGTGATCGCGTCGACCCAGCCATCCTCGGCGTCGCTCGGCGCATCAAGCGTAGCCGAAACCACGAACTCGCGGTCACTCTGCAGGACGCGAAAACGTAGGTCATCGACCCGGGCGAGAACGTCGTACCAGCGGTAGCCTGTGAAGGCGTCCTGGGCCACGACGAGAGGTCCGCCGAACGGATTATGCGCGGCGATTGCGTCCGCGGCAGGCTGTGCGACCAGTGCCTCGAAGTCTGACATAATCACCATGGAGGTATCGGTCGTGCGCTCGCCCGTGGCGTAGTTGCGCCCGCTATCTGCGGCGGGAGCCACCCATCCGAATAGGTACGCTTCCGCTTCTGGCAACTCGACGCCGAGGTCGAGTGCAGCCCGCCAGTGTTCTGCGGACAAGCGGTGCGCTCCTTGCGAGGCAATCGCACGGAAAATGGCGACGCTGACCGCGTCTTGCAGCGCCGCCAGGCCCTCGTTCTCGATCACCTCCTTGCGAGCTGGAAGTACGAGCTGGATCTGCGGCGCATCGAAGATGTCGACGCGTGCGATCCAGTGTGCACCGCGATCGACCTCCTGGATCTGCAGCAGTTTGCAGGGGAGCGTCAGCCCGTGGAAATTCAAGCGACCTTCGCGGGTGGAGTAGTGCGATGGGTGCTTTTGGAAAACGCCGATCCGGGTCCCGTTCCACTCTTCGACATGGATTGCATCCTGCAGCCAGTCCTCGCGCGGTAGCGTATCTCCGTTCAGGGTCACCGGGAGGGGGTAGTGTTTCGCGGCCGTGGCGACGTCGTCGGCCAGTGTCTTCAGCCAGGCGTCGGGAACTTTGATCGTGATGGCTGTGCCGCGCGAGATTGGGTCGGGCGAGATTGCGATTGGTCGGCTCGTCTCCCACGCCGAGGCGGGGATGTGCGCCATCCATCCCCGCCGGTCGGGACGGGAGAAGGAACGGACGATCACGTCCCGACCGGCGAGGCTGAACACGCCCATACCTGCCGGGTCTTCCATGCGACGAGTTTGCTCCGACCATCCCGAGCGTCCGAGTGTGACGATTGAAGCAGGATCGGCGATGCCGTGGCCATCATCGATGATGTGGAGGAGCGTGTCGGGTCCGCCCGTTTGGATCAGGACCGCGACCGCAATAGCGCCGGCTCGGCGGGCGTTCTGGAAGAGCTCGGTCACCACGTCGAAGGCGGTGTTGTTGAAGAGCCGTGTGACCTTCGCGATCGTCTCGGGCTCGACCGCGGTCGCTATGGTGGCGGGGATCATGATGCGCTCCTCGTGGCTGGCGTGCCTTTCACGCCCACCCGAGTTCTCCCCCTCCCCTTCGAGCCACGGTCGATCCCGGCCTACGGCCGCGGAGATAGGCCGAGAATGTCCTGCAGCGTCGGGGCGGGCTTGCGACGCGCGCGGCGGCCGAACCTGACCCCCCTGCTTCTCGGCGAATTTATGGACGGCAGCATACTTGCGCCCGAGCGCCGTCGCGAGATCGGGCAAGGCGATGTCATGGGCGTGTGCAAGCGCGAGGGCGCGCCGGTCGTCGTCGCTCCAGGGCCGGTGGTAGCCGTGAACCAAACCCAAGAGATTGGCGCGGGTGAAGAGAGAGGCTTTGGTCCGCCCCATTTTGGCGGCGAGATCGGTCATCGGCATCTTGCCGTAGTGATCGCGGAGAGTCGTGATGTCGGCTTCGGTCCAGATGGGACCGCCTCGAAACCCGTTTCGGTTTGCGTGCGTGCCACGCAGTCCGAGATGGTCGACCCGCCAGTTGATCGAACTGGTGCTGCGGCCGAGCCGCTCGATCAGCGGAGTGCGGCTCGTCCCATCGGTATAGACGCGGGACAGAAGTGCGTCCTCATCGGGTGTCCATAGGCGCCCCCAACCGCGGCCGTAGCCAAGCTTGCGTAGATGGGGGCCAAAGCCCGCCTTCGTGCGTCGCGGGAAGCCCTCGGCCACCATTCTTTCGATGATGTCGAGATAGCGATGGCCTTCGGCCGCCAGGGTCAGCGCGCGCGCCGCCTCGGCCTCGGTCCATCCCGGGGGATTGTTTGGGTGCCGCAGGCCGAGAGTGCTCGCGCGGGTGATCGTTCCGGATAGCGGTCGACCGATCAGGGCTGCGATCTGTGCGACAGCTATCGCACGCTCGAAACCGGCGCGCAGCTGCGCATCTTCCCAATCGGTCCAGCGCGGCGCGTTGCCTTCGGTGAGTCCGAGAACGCCAGCGCGCGCGTAGATCGCGGTGCAGCCCCGACCAAGATCCTGCGCCAGCGCGGACGCCGGTTGTGAACCGTACTCGCGTGTCAGCCAGGCGTCCTCGGCCTCGCTCCACGTCCGTTGCGAGTTTCGGCGTCGCGACCCTCACCGACCTGTGCGCTCGAGGCCGCAAGCGGGGCCTTGCGCCTGTGATAGCCACCCAACGTCTCGCCAAGCTCTCGACTTCCGTCGTCTCCGAGCTGCAAAACGTGCTCGTCGGCCTCAACGTCTTCGACCGTGACATCGCGAGGGCAGCTGACCTCCTCGGTTTCTCCGCCAAGGAAGCCGACGCTCTGCGAACGCTCGTGCCAGGAGACTTCTTCGCGATGGGGCCGGCGCTCTCGGCGACACCGTGCCTCGCCCACATCGATCCGACGATCACCGAACATATCGGCAAAACCCCGGAGCTGCGCGCCGCAGCATCCGTTGACGCGTCCGAAGCCGCCCGGCTGCTCGACCTCGCCGGCCTTGCCGAAGTGGCGGACCACGGACCCGCCATCGCGCTCAAAGGCACACGCGCACTCGACGCGTTCCTCCTCGATCCAGGTGCGACCGACGCAGCCGCGATCATCGAGGCGCTCAAGCGAATTTCGCCGAACGCCAGCACGGCACGAGACCTCGCCAAGCACCTGTCGATCGACATCGAGCGGACCGATCGCGCGCTCAATCTGCTGTCGGCGATCACCGCGGTCGACACGATGCCGAAGGGCGAGGATCGTATCGCCCGTCTCCACGCACGTCTGCGCGCTCGCCTCAGCGACGTCGCCGTGGTGGCACTATGACCGACCTTACTCCGGACGTCGTCGAGCTCGTCGCCTGCCCGAACCGAGCGGCACCAGCCGGCCGTCTCCACGAAATCGCCTACCGGGCCGATGCCTGGACCCCTGATGAGGTCGGAACGCTCGAGCGCCTGTTCCGCGACGACGTTGCAATCGAGGAAATCGCGTCGGCGATCGGCCGCCGAGTGCATGGCGTGCGCGACAAGATCGCGACGCTCGGTTTGCGGAGAGCCGACGCGCTTCCGCGTCGCGAGCGGATCCAGCCACATGGGGCGCCAGCAGGTGGCCCTCGTCGATGCAGACGAGCACGGTGTGTTCCCAATCCTCGCGTGGCGCGCCGATTAGGCCGGCGAAGAAGGCGGCGGCTTTAATAATGCGTTGATCCGGATCGAGATCGGTCAGATCGATATGGATCGAGAGCCGGTGATGGCGGCTGCGAGCAGCCGCGGCGGTCAAGCCGTCTGCGGTCAACTCGACGGCCCGGATCGTCGTGGCGCCGATATGGCGCGCGAGGTTCTCGAACTCGCCTTCAGGGTCGACAATCGCGATCGTCGTATAGTCGAAGGCCTCTTCGATAATCCGCCGCAGGGTACGGCTTTTGCCGGCACCCGAGCTACCCTGAATGAGCAGTCGGCCGGCAAGGAGCCGGTCGAGGTCGAGGTGGAGTGGGCCTGTCGAGTGGTGACCCAATGGTACGCGATTGTCCGCGGCCTCGGGCAGCGGCCGGAGCGGGGTGACGCAGGTCATGATGGCGGTCTTTCCGATGTATGGAGATGAGGTCGGCGTTGCGAGCTGGTCTTGATCGACGGGCGCGCGGTGGACGCAGCCTTCAGGGCAACGAAGCGACCTGCTTGGTGATCGGCGCCGTGCTCTCGACACGCTCTGCCGAGAGCGTGTCGAAGGTTTCGGGCATGATGCGAGCGTCGTAGCGGGTCTTGTCGACAAGGCCGTAGATGGCCTCGCCCTCGTGGCGCGCGAAGCCGAGCGCATCGACGCTGGCAACGCGGCGGAAGACGCACCCGACTTTGCCGTCGGGAACCCAGTCTGCCCACGAGCCGGACGCGGAGACGCTTTCGTACTGGCCGATAATGGCGGTGTAGGCGGCGCGACGTCGAACGACGTGGCTTTCGCCGACAGTGATCTCTTCGCCGGTCAGAGCGGTCCAGCGATCAGGATGCCAGCACCGCACCGACCTACGGGCATTCTCGACTTGGAGGGCGATCCCGGGCACCGGCAGGCGCCGGAACTCGCTCGCAAAGCCATAGAGTACCAGCGCATAGTCGACGTCCTCCTCGTAGAAAGGGTCAGTACGGCGCAGCGCATCAGCCATAGCTGCCTGGCGCTCGTCGGACAGGACGTAGCCACCATGGCTGGGGGTGCAGACGCGCCATATACCGGGCAGGACCTGGTCGGCGCGATCGGGTGAGCCCCATGGCGTGGTTTCTGGTCGAGGGCTCGGCTGGAAGCGGGTCATCTGTCATCTCCCTTCTGGATCGGACAGGCCCCTCCCTCTCTCCTTCACTGGATCTAGGATGATCCGATATGCAGCTGGTCGAGCACGGCCGCCTCGAGGGCGTCATGCTCGAGATCCTCGGCGTGTATGGTGACCACCGGCGCAATTTCTCGAAGCTTCTCGACCTGCCGCATCTTCATGCCGAGTGTATCGGCATCGTGTCCGGTCACGACCTCAAGGGCGGCCTCCAGCACCTCTCCGGTGGTGAAATCCCGTAAGTCGAGGAGAAGGTCGGGCCGGACCTCACCTGAGCTGGTCGGGACATCGAACAGGAGCCTTTTGAAGCCGATTCCTATCCCGCGTCGACGTAGCCGATACTGAAGATCAAGCAGGCCGACGACAGTCTGGCGCTCTGCGGCATTGTGTACGGCGATGAAATTGGAAGGGCGGGCGATTGGCTGTGCATACGCCCGGAGCGCGGCATACCCTTCACGAGGATTGTGCTCGCCGATGACGGCCAGGACTAGAAAGGGAGGACCGATCCGGCGCTGATGGACGCCGATATGCCGAATACGATTTTTGACGATTAGTTCGTGACCGCCCGCAAGCGTGACAGTCGTTCCTGATATATCGACGGCGTAGAGCAGGAGGAAAGCTTGCGGCGCATGTTCGGATGGCCAGTGGCGCGCCGCTTCGCGTAATTTTGCGAAGACGATACCACGCTGGTACGGCTCGATGTGCGTGTATAGGTGGCGTGACAGAGGAATGCCTGGGGCAATCTCGACACGTTCGGCGGCACTGCGCAACCGCCCGAACTCCAGAGCCATCGAAGCCTCCCGGGGTTCTCCCACACCCAGCGGCTCGACGACATTGACGTGCGCCATCTCCATGATCTGCCATAACAGGCGCGCGAGACGCGGGATTGCGACCCCGCGCGTCCGGTCGTCTGGCTCGTCGTCTTCCGGTAGCTGCGCGAGCTTCTCCGGTGCGAGCCGGTGGGCGGAGAAGAGACCCTCCGGCTCGTTGATCGTGCGCGGTGTCGCGGTTGCTTTTTCGCGGATGCGAGGCGGGGCTTGTTCGCGGAAAAAGGGACAGTCGACGTGGTGCTCGGGTCGACGCTGACGGATGCTGGTGAGGCGGCGCAGGTAGTAAGTCTCGGCCTCTGACAGGTAAGCGGGTGATAATAGCGGTGGATCAGCGCCCTCCCCGAGGCAGTCGCACGCGATCCACTGATGATGGTCGCGTGCCTTTACGACCATGATAACCGAGGCGCGGTGATCGCTGTCCTCACCATCCCCGCTGTACCAGCGCACCAGGGCGTGCCGCACGACGTCTGGGACGCTCGTGCGTGACGCAAGCCCACGAGTGTCGCGAGGTACGAGCCACATAGGTGCGATCATATCCGAAGATCAGAGGGAGAAAAGATGTCGTTGAACACTTGCATGGTCGCAGATGTTCACGTTACGTTCGGCTGACAGGAGGAGTAGGTCATGAAGCTTCAAGATTTCACCGGGCCGATCGATCTCGATCTGACGCTGCGCGATGCCTCGCTTAATCCCGATATCCGCGGCACGCGGCGCGCCATCGCTGCGGCCTCGATGGGTGTGGAGCCGGAGGACGCTTATTACTCGGTACGGGAGCTTCGCGAGGCATGCGAATGGATCCACGAGGGCGACCCTGCCGGTAAGGCAAAGCTGGCGCAGATCCTCGGCAACGGGTGCGACGATTACCAGCGGTGCATCTACTACAATCTCGCTGGCCGTGGGGTGTGCGTACTGATCGATGACCTGTTGTGGCTGGAGGCGCTGCTGCTCGGACGCGGTCGGGTGGCAGGCTATCTCCATCGCGGCAAGCTGCCAAAGCGGCTTTCCCAAACGCCCTATGTGGCAGCCGAACCGGACGGGCCGCTTGGCCGTTTCGAGCCGCAATTCGCAGTTGGGGCATCCTGGTCGCACGATCCGGGTCCGGAGTACGACCCCGTCGATCGTCCCGCAAAGCGTGGGCGCCCCGCGTAGGACTGAAGCCTTTCAGGCAAAAAAGAGCGGTCCGGCATTGGTTGCCGGACCGCTTTGTCTATCAAGGATCTGTTCTAGTTTCGCTCGCAGGCGAGACGTTCGCCGCGACGCCACTTCTCGGGATCGATCCACTTGCCAGCATGAGCGCCGCGCTTGTTGGTTCGCGCTTCGTCGTAGGCGCTCATGTACCGGGCGGCGCGATCTCGATCGCGGCTGAGATATTTGGTCGCCGGCACGGCCCATCCCTGTGAGATGAGTTGTTCACCGAGATCAGATCCGTTCACGTCCACGACGGCGACCGGCCGGCCATAGCTGCTGTTGCCGACCAAATGGATCGTCGCCTCGCCGGAGCGCAGCATGCGCGCGGTCGCGTCCTGAGCAAGCTTGCCGCAGGGGTAACAGCCGCTGGCAATCTCGCAGAGCTGCTTCCGCTCGAACGCGTCGGCCCCGGAGAAACGGAAGTCGATGCTGACGGTATCGCCATCGAGTGCGCGGGCTCGCCCGGTAAGATCGTGGGCGAGCTCAGCCTGGGGTTCAGCCGCGCCACATGCCGCAAGGGTGATGACCGCAAGGAGAAGTATCGTTCTCATGCGTAACGCAGTTCGAGTTCGACGTTGGGACCATCGACAAGGGCAGGAACGACCTGGAACGGCTGCAGTATGTCTCCAGTGCGCACAACCGAGACGTGGCGCGCTCCTGCGGCAAACATGCGGGCGGCGACCGCCTGCGCATTGGCGCGGCTGCATAGACGCGAGCGTTTCGGACTCAGCGGGGCGGTGAGGTTATCGTGGCGAAGCATGGGTTTGATCCTGATGCTGGACGGCGTGGCGATCAACCGAACACCGTCTTGTGGACGCGGGTCTGGGTCGGTGGCGGTACGATAGTCCACGGCATGTCGCGCAGACCGGAAATACGATAACCCACATAATCGCAACCGAGCTTGGCGAGCGCGATTTTCCGACCGCGCTTGTGAACGACAAAGTCGGTGCCCTCGTATCCGTCGACGAACTTGATTGGGTGCGGCAGTCGGATGTGCATGCCATGCTCGAGCGGGCGGTCCGTTCGCCGGGCAAGTCGATCGAGGCAGCGTCGTCGCCAGTTGAGCGCGGACGGGTTGTCGGTGTCGCCAAGCAGTGAGAGGATCCGCTCGGGGCACTCGGCCTCGTTCGGACCCATGGTCTCGTCCATATCCTTATACGCAAAGACGTAGCCGTCTTTCGCGCGGGGGTTCCAGCTAACTAGGCAGACCACGGCGACGGTAGGCTCGTCGATGCCGTCGTTGCTGGGGGTCACGGCTGCGTACCAGACCTTGTTGCGGAGGCACGACGAGGCGACGACACGCAGTGCCCTGCCCTTACCTTCCGTATCGCGTCGATCGAATGTGAACTGTGCATCGAGGTAGCCCTTGGGCGTCGAGTGGGGGGCCATCGACGACATTGGCATGCTGAGCCAACCCATGGAGTGCTCCTTTCGGGAGGAATGTAGGGGCAGGATCGATCAACCGGCGAGAAGCGCTTGGGCCTGTACCATCGGCGTCAGCCGCAGTTCTCGACGAAGCCGTCCGGCGAACTTTTCGGTTGCGAGGAGCTCGCGGGCCATGGCGTATCGGGCACGATCGCCCAGGTGATCGTGACGGCCGCGGACGCGGCGGTAGTTCACCTCGTGGCCTGGACCGAGTGCGGTAAGCGAGAGTTGCACCCGGACCTCGTCGGTCTGCAGCGTGATCTCGCCCGATTGCGAGACATGGCCACGGTTCGATCGTAGGTCGAAGTCGCCCTCCCTCAGCCCCAGTGCGACAGCCAGGCGGTACAGGGCAGCTCGTCCCTCAACATGGAAGAGGTTCTTGGCGGCCTCGTCGTACGCGACCCCCCGAATAGCGAGTGTGGCGAGCGCCGGGTGTTGCTTCAATTCGGCGATCTTGTCTTCGCAACGACGCCTGAGGAGTGTGTCGTCCGAGCCCGCACCGGCTATGTGGCCCAGGTGACGGGCGAGAAGCAGCACGCCGGGATCGGCATCGAACGGCACGCCGGCGTTTCGGCAGTCGTCGATCGCGGTGGTGACGGCATGGAGGGCGGCGACGATTGTCGTCAGCGCGCTGGGATCAAGCGCCTGCTGATGACGGAAAGCGACGTCGTAGGGCATCTCTGAGGTCTCCCGAGCGCCCAATTGCGCTCGAAATCTCGCTCCCCCTTCCCTCTACTCCGACTGGATGTTCGGCCGCGCCTCAAGGCTGTCGGCGACCTCGTCAAGGAGAGCTGCATCAATCTCCTCGCCAGGCTGCAAGGGACGCAAACCGCGTTCTGAATCGATCGCACCCTGCAGGAGACAGGCGGCGCTGGACGCACCGTCGCCAGCTGCGTCGTAGAGCGACAGCGCCCGTGTCATCAGTTCGAGACGAGTCGTCATGTCTGCTCCGGGAGATCAAGGATGCGTGGGGGTGGCGTAGCAGTTGCTACATCACTCCGAGCGGAAGGCTCCGCGCCCCAATCGAAACGCACCGACGACGGATCCACCATCCCAGTGACCGCCAAGGATGCCGCGTCGTGGCACGCTGCCGACTGGATAACGGCGAGCAGCGAGCAGCCGAGCTCGACGCGTGTCGCGGTCGACAGGCCTGTTCGTCATGAAGTGGGTAGCGAAGCGAAGGGCTAGCATGGGTCACCTCCTATCGAGCCTGATGCAAGTGTTCATGCCTTTCACAGCATAAGGCCCAGCGGATCGCTGGAACGGCGGGCGGCGTCGAAGCCGCGGTGCCAAGCGCTGGCACGGCGGCTGCCGGCACGGTAGCAGCAGACCAGATTGCCCATGACCTGGGCGCGCCAGCCCGCCTTCTCAGCCTCCCATTCCGCGTCGGGCGGACCCGACGCGAGCAGGGCCAGAACATTGTATGTCACGGCCCGTTGTTGAGCTCGTCGGCAGCGATCATGATTGTGATCGCTGCTTCCAGGGCGGCTTCATCGTCGTTCACGACCCGCGCGGCGGGCTTTTGCCGCTGGACAGCCGATGCCACAGCCGCGACCGATCGGCCCTTCAGCGGGTATGACCAGACCTTACCGGCCTCGATAACGACCAGCTTGGTGCGGAAGGCGCGCCGCAGCCGCTTCGTCTCCTCGATCCGGGTCATCAACGCGGCGACCTCGAACTCCAGCGTGTGTTTCAACACCGTGTCGCCGATGCGCGTGGGCGCGCGATTGTCGGCAAGCCACGCGTCGACGTTGGCTTCGCTGACCTGACCGACCGGGTGAAACATGTCGGCTGCGCCGTGGCCATGGTTCGAGGCGAGGAAGGCGCGCTGCCCATCCACCCAGACCTCCGCGGTGTAGCAGGCTGTCTCCTCGGAGAGTGCAGCGATGATCTTCAGCTTTCGCAGCTCGATGTGCATGTCGAGGGCTCCTGAGAGGTTGCGCGGTCATGCCGCGAGGGCTTGCATGTTGCGGGCGTCGGCCCCTTCGCCAGCAGCGTTCTTGAGCCAGGTGACGGCCTGCTCTGCTTTGGACGCGGCTTTGATGATCGCGCTCGAATCCCCTTTGAGGATACGCAGCCAGTGGTCGATGTAGCTGGCGTGATTGTCGTGCAGCTCGCCCGGCAAGCCGAGGTCGGCACAGATGAGGCACTGACCAATCGATGCGACAAGTTCCTCGAACGCGTAGGCTTGGTCGCCGAACTTCTTGCCGAACTCTCGGTCGAGCCGCGATTGGGCGCCCGAATAGTGCACGTACTCGTGACCGAGCGTGCTGGCATAGTGATCGTCCGAGCGGAACATCGTTCGATGCGGCATCTGGATGTAGTCGCCGATCGGCGAGAAGAACGCCTGATCCCCGCCATGGCGTACGGTAGCGGGCAGAGCGTCGAAGAACCCGTCGATAGCGGCCCGATGCACGCTTTCGATCCGCGGCTCGGGCGGAGCAGAGACCGGATAGTAATAGACCGGTAGTCCGTCGATCTGGTCGACGTTGAAGACGGTGTACGAGCGCAGGAAGCGAACGCTCTTGTTCGCCTCTTCGCCGGTCACCCGGTCTGTCTCGGTCTTGGAGAAGCTCGAGAAGTAGACGCTGTGCGAGCCGTGTTCGCCACGGCGGACCTGGCCACCCAGCTCCTCGGCCTGACGGTAGGTCATCCAGGTTCGCGCCGAGTAGCCGCAGGCGTCGCCGATCGCCCAGAGGTAGAGGTTGTTGATTCCGGTGTACGGCGTTCCGCAATGTCGCAGCGGTCGACCGCCGGCACCGGTCAGGCCCCACGGGCGAGACCACGGCAGCACGCCGGCTTCGAGTTTCTCGATGATCAGGTTCGTGATCTCGGCGGCGACATCGCGGCGAGGCTTGTCGGAAGGTTTGCGACGGAAAGTCATGTCGGGATCTCCCCAGAAACGGAAAAGGCGGCCGCCCCGGTGTCGAGGCGGCCGCCAGTCGGGCCCGAGATGGGCCAGGCAGCGTGTGGACGGCGGACCTATTCGGCCGCGATTAGCGTCGCATCGTCGTTGACGGGCTCGAGTGCGTCCTCGTGATCGTCGTGGCCGTGGTCCGCGAGCTCCTCGAGGGGATCGTCGCTGGTGAGACCGCCCTCGGCATCGCCGGCGTCCTCATCGTCGAGGGTCTCGTCAATGTCCGCGTCGCCAAGCGAGGAGACAGCATCGAAGCGCATTGCATCCGGAACCCAGGCAAGAGCCGCTTCCTTAATCTCCGCCTCGGTGATGGCCTCGCCCGCGAACAGCTTTTCGCACGACGTCGAGATCTCGCCCTTCTTTGAGCCGACGTAGCGTGCGGCGAGCACCGGCCCCCCGACCTCCGTGAGGAGAGCAAGCAGCGTACCTTTCGACACGCGGTCGAAGAAGTTCGCCGATGTCGGCCGCCACCACTTGGCAACGTCGATCTCGAGGATCGATGCGAGACGGCCGTGTAGCGGGTTGGTTTTTGCCGAGCTGTAGTCCGGCTTCGCCTCGAGCGACGATGCGACTGTGACCGCAAGCCAGGATGCCTTGGCGTCGTCATCCAGCGCGCGGAACGCCTCGAACCTCTCGACCGGGCTGGCTGCCGTGGTCCAGTCGCTGACCAGCGCCTCACGCGCCTCACCGATCGCGAGCTGTGCCTGGGTCGCCGGCTGGTCCTTTGGCATCTGGGGATCCTGCGGGCGCCCGGCCGTGATCGTCGTGCCGTAGCGACTATAGCTGCGACCTTGGTCCGCCATGGCGAACAGCATGTAGTCGAGAGCCAGGGCGGGATCGGCAAGGATCGATGCCGCGAGGATATCGCGGCGCTGCACCGCGAGTTCGTCATGAAGCCGCGCACTCAACGGCTTGCCGCCAGGTGCAACCGCCTCGGGCGGCAGCGACGAGGTGTCGCGAGCGCTGCGGCTCGAGCTGGTCGCACCGTCGCCGGTTGCACCTTTCAGCGGCGTTTCGCTGAAGTACGTGGACTCGAGCGTCATTTTGCCGTCGCGGCCGAGCGTCAGGAAGGTGCCGACCTTGCCCTTCATCTCGTCGGCCAGCACGGGCGGTTTGGAGTGGAGCGCCTGATATTCCTCGCGGAGCCGCTCGAACTCCTCCTCGAGCGCTGCGTACGCCGCTTCTTCGAGATCCTCGTCTGCCATCTGCTCCTCGAGTGCCTCGCAGCGCTCGACGATGGCGTCGGAGCGTGCCGCCTCCTCGTCGTCGAGGGGTGCCGGCTCGAGCGTGACGCGGTGCAGGTCCGCGGTCGCGCCGTACAGGCTGGTGTTCGCGATCGGGCGAACCCAAGCGAGCCCCTGCTCCTCACCGACGCGCTTTGCCTCGGCCTCCATGATGGCAGCCGCGAGGGTTTGGGCAAGTTCCGGATCTGACCAACGGTCACCATCCTCGCTGAAAAGGTCGCACTCGACCTGGCCGCCTGCGGCGACGTAGGCGTCGGCGCCGACGAGCATCGCGACAGGATCGCTCGCCTTCATCGTGTCGTTCGCGATCGCGCGGCGGATCTGATCGGCGTTCACGTAGGAAGAGTGACCATACTGCTGGAAAACGCGCTCCTGCTTGGCCTTGTCCTCGGTGGAGCCGTAGGCCTTCGCCATTTCCAGCGTGATGCGCCCCTCGCTCAACGCTTCGAAAATCGGCTCGGCGAGATTGGCAAGCCGGAGTCTCCCCTCAATGAAGCGCCGGGTCTGTCCGAACCGGTTTGCGACCGCGTCGATGTCACCGTCGGATTTGAGGAAATGCTGAAATGCGACGCACTCCTCCGCCGCTGTCATCGGCTCGCGCTGGAAGTTCTCGGTGAGCGACACCTCGCGCAGATCCGCGTCGTTGCCCGAGACGATTTTGACCGGCACGTCGTAGGTGGCCGCGTCGATCTCACCGGCATCGGCGAGCATCATAGCGCCGAGATAGCGCCGATCGCCGGCGATGATCTCGTACGTGCCCTTCGGGCGTGCGGCGGTGACAAGGAGGTTCTGCATGATGCCACGGGCACGGATGCTCGAGGCCATCGCCTCGATGTTCCGCGGCGGCGTAGTACGGACGTTCTTCTCGGAGCGCTTCAGCTTTGCGAGTGGCACGGTCTGGGTCATCGTCGTCTCCATCGGGTGCCCGGCCGCGCGACGTCTCGCCGCACCCCAACCGGACACCCTCTCGCTCCCCCTCTCCTTCCCTGTCTCGAGCGCTCCTGTGCCCGCGCTCGTGCGCGGGTGGCTGATGTGGAGCGCTCTTGCGACGTTGGAGGCGTCGACGTCATCGAGGTCTGAGCATACGCTCCAGAACCGCGGCAGCCTCGGGCACCGGCACGAACACGCGTGTTTTGTAGGCGATCACCTCGGTGAAACAGCCGATCGACTTGAGCCAGGCGAGTTGGTTGGCGGGAGGGCCGACGATCTCGATGCGTGGTAGGCCATTCACCCGCGCGCGCTTGATCTCGCAGGCGAATGGAAGCTTCAGCGGAATGGCATTGCCGCTCTCGACCGCCTGCACGACCTCGCTCGGCGACAGCGAGCTCTCCTCGGTAAGGCCGAGCTTGCCGAACAGCTGATGAAGGTCCCCGGGGAACACGATGCGTCCAAGCCAAGATCTCCCGTCGGCGTCGACGATCCGGCTGACAGCCAGATGCGTACTGGGAAGCGCGGACCAGATTGGTAGAAGAAGCCCCGTCGCGAGCCGGATTGTCTCGGTGTCGACGTGGTTGCGGGCCTGCTCTTCTTCCTCCGCCCACGCCTTGGAGAAGGTATCGCGAGGGCATTCCTCCCAGGCTGTCTCATAGAGGTCGTCGGCAGCCAGGTACTCCCGGCGCGTTGGCCGCATCAGTTCGATGCGCGCCACGGGCATGCCATCCTCTGTCATACCAGCCCGCGCAGGCGTCTTGAGGGCGACCTTCCCGGATTTCGCGTTGCGCACGAACACCGCGGTGTCGTCGGCATCCACCAGGCGCAGTACTCGGTCGAGCGACACCGGGTGGCGACGCCGGGTTACCTCGATAGTGAGCAGATGCGAGGTCGCGCCGCTGACCGTGTCCGTCCGCAGGACCCGATCGTCGAGAACGGTCGCGGTTTCCACCAGCATGGTCTCGACACCGACGTCGAGAGTTCCCGCCTCACGCGCGGCCGCAACGCGCGTTTCGACCAGTGCGAGAAACTCGTCGAAGATGAGGTTTTGCAGGCCGATCGGCAGCGCCAGCAGACGGTTGAGCCAACGCTGGATGGGCGGAAGCTCTTCCTTCAGAACACCGTCCTGGTCGGTCAGTTCGAGCCCGGTGCGGTGGGTGAAGTCCTGCAGGTTGGTGCTCTTCAGCTTCCCGCTTCGGAGCAGGTGATACCAGCTGATCAACGCTGCCTTGGCGTACTCGCTTTCAAGATTGTCGGCAGGATCGAACAGGTTTTGCCCGCCGGTCTGACGCTGCCCGCGGGTTAGCGCACCGAGGCTGTCGAGCCGACGGGCGATGGTGGAGGTAAACCGCAACTCACCCTTGCAGTCGGTGGTGACGGGGCGGAACAGCGGTGAGCAGGCTTGGTGCGTACGATGGGTACGACCAAGCCCTTGGATCGCGCGGTCGGCGCGCCAGCCCGGCTCCAGCAACAGGTGGACTCGCTGCTCCTGGTTCGCCGCGTCAAGGCTGGCATGGTAGGATCGTCCCGTCCCGCCCGCGTCCGAGAAAACGAGGACCCGCTTGCTTCCCGCCATGAACGCCGCAGCGTCGGCCTGCGTCGAGCGCCCCGATCTTGTCTCGAGCTTTTGGGTGCCGTTTGCAGCCGGGACAAGGCGCTTCGTCCGACCGGTCACTTCAGCGACGGTATCGTGGCCGAAATGGGTAAGGACGCCGTCGAGAACCGCGGCGATCGGCGGGAGCGCGCAAAGCTGTTCGATGAGATCGTCGCGGGCCGCTTCCGCCTCGGGGTTAGTGACCGCGTGACCGTCGTCGTCGATGAGCGGACGTGAGCGCACCTCGCCGGTATCGTCACGGTAGTCGCGCATCTGCTGCACCGGAAAGGCGCGGGTCAGATAGTCGATGACCGCCTCGCGCGGCGACAAGTCGATATCGAGCTCCGCGCGCTGATCGGGAGTGAGTTCGCCTAGGCGTCGATTGAGGATCGCCTCGGCGGTGCTGACGAGTTGAAGGACGACCGACTGGCCAGCATCGAGATGCTGGCGAACGGCTGCGAGCACGGTTGGCAGCTTGCAGGACAGGAGCAGGGAGCCGAAGAAGCGTTGCTTGCAGCTCTCGAAGCGCGATCGCGCTGCCGCCTTGGCGCCGGCATTCTTGGTCGCATCGTCCAGTGCGTCGACGACGCCGGTGATCTCAAGCGCCTTCTCCATGTTGCGGTGGATGATACCCCAGGCGTCGGCGTAGCGATCATACACGTCGATCTGATCGGGGGTCAGCTCGTGTCGCAAGATGTCATATTCGACACCTGCGAAACTTAGCGCGCGCGCCGTGTAGAGGCCGGTTGCCTTGAGGTCACGTGCAACGAGCTCCATCGCCGCGATGCCACCCTGGCGTATTTCGGAGATGAACGCTTCACGGTCGGCGAACGAGGTTTCCGGTCCCCAGAGTCCAAGCCGAACGGCATAGGCGAGGTTGTTTACCTCGGAGGCGCCGGTGGCAGAGGCGTATAGCACACGGGCGGCAGGGAGACGGTTCTGGAGGAGGACGCCGGCGATGCCTTGCAGTGAGCCTGCTTTGGTGCCCATTGCCCCTTCGCCGCCGGCAACCCCGCCCATCTCATGAGCCTCGTCAAAGGCGATCACGCCATCGAAGTCGTCTGCTGCCCATGCGATGATCTGTTCGAGCCTCGAAGCGTCGCCCCGACCCGATCGCAGCGTCGGATAGGTGACGAACAGCACCCCCTCGCTCATTGTGACGGGCTCATCGATCTTCCAGCGCGACAGCGGCTGCACATCTGCCGCCATGCCGCCAAGCGCCATCCAGTCGCGTACAGCATCCGCATGGAGTGCCTCATTCTTTGACACCCAAATCGCTTTGCGTCGTCCAGCCAACCAGTTGTCGAGGATGATGGCAGCAACCTGGCGACCCTTGCCCGCTCCCGTGCCGTCGCCAAGGAAGAAGCCTTTGCGGTACTGGCGGCCGGCAGCGTCGAGAACGAGACCGACCCCTTCCTTGTCGCAGGTGAACATGCCCGGGATGAACTGCGTCCAGGCGTGACCGGCGTAGACGACGGTTTCGAGCTGCGACGACGACAGAAGGCGTTCCGATACGGTCCGTTCCGGCAAATGTGGGATGTGTGACGGGATCGGCGCTGGAATGGAGCCCATGGCCACGGACTCGACCAGCGACGTCGGGTGCTCCCCGGCCGCCTCGAAGACGATCCGGCTGGGGCGGTACGGCAGATAGACGCCGACCTGCTCCGCGATCGGCGCTGGTGTCTCGAGCACTTGGTAGCCGACCGGCAGTACCTCGTTGCGGGTCGGCGCGCGGAAGATGCGCGGCGCTACAGCCGGCCGCGATTTCATGGCTCGTAAGAGCGAAACGGCCCCTCCCCGCTTAACTGGGGTCCCCAGGACTTCGATTTGTGGCGATCCCCGCTTCGGGACGATAAGCGCTTCGATCAGTTCACCGACGTTCCGGCGCGATATCGTGACGGTCGTGGTATCACCCACTGCCTTGTCGATCACGTACAGCCGGACCGAGACCCCGGTCCCGTGTTTTTCATAGCCGTTCGTCAGGCGGATCGAGGTTCGCAGCGCCATGCCGGCGAACGTCATGGCCCAGATATCGGCCATCCGTGCGGAGTTGGCGAACCAATCCGGCATGACGGCGACCAAGCGCCCTCCCGGCAGCAACCGCTTCAAAGCAGCCTGGAGATGGCGGACGGCCGCAAGCGCGTCGGAGCCGCGGCCGACGGATCGGGAGAACGGCGGATTCATGAGGATGAGGCTTGGACGGGGCAGATTGGTCATTGTGCTGCCGATCGCCGCCCCGTCGTGGCCGGAAACCTCGGCACCGGGGAAGGAAGCGGCAAGCCGCGCGCGCCGGGCAGGGTCGATCTCATTGAGGTGCAGAGTAGCCACCCTCGGTAGTTGGGCGACAAGCAGACCGTTACCTGCGCTCGGTTCGAGAACGACGTCGGTCGGCTGCGCCGCGGCAAGCAGGACCACAACCGCCGCGATGTCGACAGGCGTTGAGAACTGCTGCCAGTCGATTTGATCCTCGCTGCGTACAGTCTGCGTCGGCAGGCGGTCGAGCAGGTCTAGGGCGAACTGGATGTCAGCCGGTGACTGCAGCGCCGGAGCGCTGCTCACAAGGTGGAGTGCGAGCGCATGTTCGAGGACCTCGAAGCTGTCACGCTGGGTCCAGCACCCGTCAGCGTCGGTGCCTCCATAGGCCGCAACCATCGCGTCGTTCAGGTCTCGGCGGCTGAGCTTCGTATCGCCGCTGAAGAGCGGCAAGAGGCTGCGCGCGGCGTCGGTGCAAGCGGATGCACGGTCATCTTTGGGGTCGAACAGGTCGGTCATGGTGCGGGTCTCCGGGACTGGCTGCGTGCTGCAGCTCAGTCCCCCGCTCCCCCTCCCCTTCTCAGCCCTTGGGCTTCAGTACGTCGGCCCAGTCGCCGTATTGTTGCGGCGGCGCCATGCGGGCGAGCGTCAATCCGCGTTCCCGATAGGCGCGCCAGGCCTTGGTTCGCGCTCGACGTCCTTCGGGATCGTTGTCTTCGGCGATGATCAGCCGTGTCACGTCTGTCGGGATCTGAATGCGGTCGAGCCGCGCCGCTCCGAGGGTCGCCCAGCACGGTATCTGGTTGATCTGGGTGAAAGCAGCGGCCGTCTCGAAGCCTTCGGCGAGAGCGAGCGTGTCGCCTGTCCTACTGCCACACCACGCGCCCGCACCAGGAGTGCCAAGCATCACCTTGTCGAGATAACCGCCGTGCGCGACGTCCAGGAAGATCCGTTGGATCGCCCGAAGAGTGTTGCCCTCGTGGACTGCTACAATGAGCGCCGGGAGAAAGCGGGTCGAAGGCTTGGGACCCCACGGGCACCGGGGATGAAACCGGAGGTTTTCGAGGGGCAAGCGGAGCCCGCGGCTGGAGAGGTATTCAGCAGCTGGCGTGGCGTCGACCGGTAGCCCCTCGTGCCAGATACGGCCGACGTTGCTTCCGCTGGACACCCTTCTCGAGGGAGGAGGATCAAAGCTCGTGGATGGACGCACCCGAGAGATCTCGCGGAGCACATCGCCTGGATCGCACCCAGCGAAGCAATGAACGAGGATCCCGTCGTGCCCCTGTCTGACGGACAAGCTGGGATCGCGGTCCTCGTGCGCGGGGCAGCGGCACGTCGCGATATAGCCACGCCAAGTGCCGCCAAGGGCACCTACAATGTCGACGACGCGCTGGGTTGGTCTGAGGGCAATCAGGGACATTCCCGTCTCCTTTCACCCCCTTTCACCCCCTCCCCTTCCTACAGAAAGGCACATTACCGCTTTCACGAGTAGACGGCGAAGCGTGAAGCCGATAAGCCGCTTTTGCAGTTTGCAGGTTTTACGATTACACGCTTTCACGGAAGGTAGCTTGGCCATGATAGTCGCATTGCTCAATCAGAAGGGTGGCGTCGGAAAGACGACGCTTAGCGTCAATCTAGCCTCCAGTTTGGCGCGCGATGGGTCGCGCGTCTTGCTGATCGATGCGGATCCGCAGGGCAGCTCGCTTGACTGGGCCGCTGCCCGCCAGGATCAACCGATGATCTCGGTGGTCGGTTTTCCTCGCCCCACGATCCATAAGGAACTGGATCAGATCGGCCATGGATATGACCATGTCGTCATCGACGGTCCTCCCCGGGTAACCGAACTGGCACGATCGGCGATCATGGCAGCAGACGTGGTGTTGGTTCCCGTCCAGCCCTCGCCGTACGATATCTGGGCAGCCGACGAGGTGGTGAAGCTGATCGTCGAAGCTTCAGTATTTAAGGAAGGGCTGAAGGCCACATTTGTGGTAAATCGTAAAGTCGCAAAGACGGCGATTGGGCGGGACGTGGTCGAGGCGCTGGCAGCTTATCAGATCCCAACCATGACCGCGCAGATCGTGCAGCGGGTGGTCTTCGCCGAAGCGGCTGCAACGGGGCGCGCCGTTTTCGAGATCGACAGCAAGAGCGCGGCCGCAACGGAGATAGAGGCTGTCCGCGCCGAACTGATGGAGTTAGTGGCATGAGCAAGAAAGTGACCATCGGGCCGCGGCCGTCGATCGCTGCAGCACCGCCCGCGGAGGCCGACGCTTGGGTAGGGGCCGGTGCGGAGAAGGCGGCGGAGCCGCGCGCCGCGGACGTTAAGATGAAGCGGCTTACGATCGACATTCCCGAAGGCCTGCATCGCGCGATCAAGTCGCAGTGCGCCATGAGGGGTACAAAAATCGCTGATGAGGTACGCGACCTCCTAATCCAGAAATACGACGCGTCGTAAAGGCGTAATTCCGGTTATCCGTAAAGCCTGCGATACGGGAACACGAAAGGGCGCATCGTCGTATTTGCTGGAATCTGGGTAGCCAGCTTTCCGCAAAAGCCGGTCCGCAGTGTTCGCCGCGCTGCAGGCCTCGATGAACCGCATCGTCGAACGCTCGTCGACAGGGTAATTTTTTTCCACGTTGACCACGCTCGGCGATGCTGGCTGTTTCGCGCAATGAAGCACATCGGCGCGCTAAGATTTGTCACAGGCTTGGTAGCGGCATCTGCCGTTACCGGACCGGTTGTCGCTTCACAGCGCCAGGCGGAACTGGTCGCGTTCCGAGGCTTATCTGATGGCGTCGTGATTGAGGTCGGACGGGCGACTGCAAAACCGCCAACCGTTGATCTCGCGGAACAAGGCGTATCGCCGACTGCGTTGCAGAACGATTTTCAGAGCATCGCAGGTCTCGAGCAGGCGCCGGCCGTTCCGGAGGTCCCAAATCCGCCGATCGCGATCCCGCTCTGGATGCAGACGGGGAGGGTGATGACCGGCGCTGCGCAGGTCGCTCGGAGCATCGTGGCTCCGTACATGTACAGCCCGGCCGCCTGTTCGATGACGCCTTACCATCCTCGTGGCGATCTGGCGCCGTGGCAGGAGGCACGCCGCGCGCGGTATTTCCCGCTGATCTCGGCGGTCGCCTGTGAGGCCGGCGTGCCAACCGGGCTCCTCGATGCGCTCGTCGCGCAGGAGAGCCGCTACGATCCTCTGATCGTGTCCAACAAAGGTGCGGTTGGTCTGACCCAGTTGATGCCCGACACAGCTCGCGGCCTGGGTGTCTTCGACTCCCGGGATCCGCTGGCCAATCTAAGGGGAGGGGCCAAGTACCTTCGATCCCATCTCGATGAGTTCAAGCGGGTAGACCTCGCCCTGGCAGCCTACAACGCCGGCCCCGGTCGGGTCCGGACCTTAGGCCGGATCCCACCATTTCGGGAAACGATCGACTACGTTGCTGCTATAACCAAGGGGTGGAGCAGCGGCGCCTACAGAGCCGCGTCCGTGCAGACCGCTGCAATGCCGATCGCCGCAACATGGCGGGGCAGGAGGGTCCAGATGCTGGCTTATACGTCGACGAGCGTGCCGAACCCAAGGTAATGAGCGAAGTAGAGCGCGATACCGAGGATGGCCGGCGCACCTAGGAGGTAGTTGAGCTGCCAACGGACCCACATCCGCGGCGCCACAAGGACCTTGTCGAGCACCGTCGCGGTCGGAAGTCGGCTAGTTCCGGAACGATAGTCGTACGCCGTCTTGATGACAGCGAAAACGGCACACATCGCCACCATGACGCCGACGGCGGCATAGAGGGAGAGCCAGGCTTGGAGTGTCGCTTGGGGCATGTTGACCACCTAGCAGCAAGATGCTGACGATCGCTTAACCTTCCTAGCGCCGGTAAGTTACCAGCGGTCACCCGACAAATCGACGGCGCGATCGCTTGGAGGGGAGGGGGAGGGGGCGTCATCAGTGCGCGGCCATTCGCTCGGTCCTAAATCCCCAGAGGGTCTTCTGAAGATCGAGCTCTCCTCTTTTAGCTCTTGCGATCATCCCCGCATAGTAGGCGCCGGCGGTGAGGCGGATCTCGTTGCGAGCTTCCCGCTCGGCTGTAATCATCACCGCGACCGCGGCACCGTCACGCCCCAGCGTGTCGATTGCGTCGACCCAAGTTCCCGAGCGGATGCCAAGATCCTGCCGCAACCGCGCGGCAGCGTTGTGGGCGTCGGACCAGCTTGGCCTCGTCTCCGTCAGATACATCGCCGTCGTCGGAAACATGTCGGCTAGATCGGAGGGCCGTACCTTGAGGATGCTCTTGGACGGGGAGGGAGGGAGCACCGCCTGGTTTGGAACCCCCACCTCAGGGTCAGAACTACATCCTCGATCAGCTTGTACGGACTTTTTAGAGGGAATGGTTTGTATATGTATGCAGGGAGATTCTGCTGACCCCGACGGGTTATTTTCAACTGAAAACATGAACTGATCGATCGTCTCGCCAACAAGGTCCTCGACCCCGCTTAGGCTGTCGAGCGCGATTTGATAGCCATCTGCATCGCCCATGGCTTTGGCCTGCGCTGCTGCGAAGGCAGCTGCATCGATCGCGTCCTGCAATGCCATCCAGTGCGAGCCTGTGAGGTTGAGATCCGCCGCTTGGGCGAGGGCCTGGCCAACGATCCGCCTGACGCGGGCGATCTCCTTCTTGCCGCTCTTGAAGAGCGCATAGAGGGCGTTGAGCCGATCGCCGGCGTCCTTCAGTTCGGCATAGCGCAGTCGGATCGGTGACAGATCGAGACCGTAGGCCTCGACGATAACGCCGTCACGGTTCCGGAAACCGCTCCGCCGTCCCGATGCGCTGTCATGGCCGAGAATAAGGCCGGCAGCGCGCAGCTCGCGCAGCCGTGCCTTGATGCAGGCCACGGTCTTCCTGACCTCGTCGGCTAGATGTTGGTTGCTTGGCCAGACGACCAGCGGGCGATCATCCGTCCAGTCGGACTCCCAGGTGAGCTGCACGAGGTCCATCAGCGTCTCGATTGCGCCGTTGCTGACACCAATCGCGCCTTTCAGCGCCTTCACGGCCCTGCGCGCATCCTGTTTGGAGACCTGGATGCCAGTCGCGTCGACGACCTTCATCCGGCGGGTGAGCTCGCGTGTCAGCGCCGTGATCGGCCGCGCGCCGGTGCGGCCCGTGAAAGCGGTTTGGGTATAGGTCATCGTTCGCCCCCTCGAGTGGAGGGACCGTCAGCAGGCAAAACTCGTGCGTGGCGCGAATCGCGCTCCCTTGAACCTTCCGTCGGAAATGGCTAAATAGGAGGTCTATCGAGTGACCGGTCAGCGTTTGGCGACGCTGCCCATCTAACGGTTCCAGGGTGCCCGGCCTTCGTGCCGGGCATTCGTTTATGTGGCCACGGTCATAGCTCCAGAAATACGACGGTATGTCGCTCGAGCACACTGCCGCAGATGCAAAAGTTAAGGAACAACGAGTATTCGTGGTATCGGCTACGCTTGCCGAAAAAGGTTCGTGGTATCGACTACGCCTGCGCACGTAAGTTCGTGGTATCGACTACGCAGCCAGGCAATCTTCGCGGTATCGACTACGCTTTCGCAGGTAGACAGGACTACTGGTGCGATTCGCAGACATCGACGGCAGAGCGCATTCGGTCGACCGTTGCTGCTAAGCCGGCGAACGGGCCAGATCAGTTGTCCGGAGTAGCTTTCGCTCGCTTCATTGGGGCCGCCACTGTCGGCACCTCCTTTATGACAACGACGTCGTCGAAAACCTTGGCGCTTTTAGACGCTCCGTCTGCCGGTTGAATGGAAAACTCAAAGCCCGGAACTGTGCCGTTTGCGGCCTCAACGACGTAAGGCTTGAAGAGCCGCGTTAGGCTTTGATGGCCAATCTGGTGTTGAAGGTCGCCCAGTCTTATCGATGTCACGCCCGAGAAGCGGAGGAAGCAAGCCACCTCGTAGAGCCTACGGTTGATCGGGCTCAACTGGAAGTAACTGGGCGCATATTGCATGACGCTACGATCCTTGAGGATCGCTCTGAAGAGCCAATCACACAGACGGACGTTCACCGCCTTCAATCGGCGCTCGCCTGTTCGCGTCTTGGTGTATTGGAGGCGAGCCGTCTCGACCCAAGAGAAGAAGCCGGCCTCTCCCTCCCCGCCAGTCTCGATATCTGTCTTGATCTGGGTGCTTTGCAGCCGCTCCAGCGCTTCATACAGTCGCGTGTAAGCGTTCGCAGAGGGGGTAGCGCCGGTGACCCGAAAGAAGTCATTAGCCGTGAACACAAAGTTCTGGCTTACCTCCTCGCCATTCTCGATCTTCGTGGCCATGAGGCTCGCGATGTAGAGGATGACTTCCTTGTCATAGATATTTGCCACACCCTTGTGACCGGGGTTTACCTCAATAGTGATATCCCCGGTGCTATAGGCGAGTGGCTTCATCCACGCCTGCTTCGTCAAGGCGAAGAACGGGTATGCCATCAACGAGAGCTCGCCGTGAACGCCGCCCCGCAGAGGGCTGTCCATGGAAAACAGGTCGCCTTGCATGGGCGCCACTGCACTTTTGTCGGCGCCGGCCGGGGCCTTCGGGCTCGACGTTCGCGGCTCGGCCGCCTTACCCTTGGGCATGACAGGCTCCGTTCCTTACAGGCCGGAGGAATTGGACCTCAGCCGCGCCAAGACGCCGGGCGTAGCCGATACCACGAGCGCGCCGACGGTTCAGCGAGGCGACCGGGCCAGGCGTAGTCGATACCACGAACTCTGCACCGCATTTCGGGGGTAATGACATTCCCGTGCAGGGGAGAGGGCCGGTAGCGCCGTCCGACTTCGTATTATCGACTACGCCTTTGGTCGGTGCTCCGGCCTGACCGCTCGGCGTCGTCGCAAACGACCTGTTTTGACGACCCCCTGTGGGAATCGCGTCACCGGCGCGATCGGCTGAGAGGTCCGCTTCGGAATGTGACTTCTCAAAACCCATCGCCAATTGTAATCCCGATCTATGGGCCTTGTCGATGAGTTTTGAGAAAAATCGATGCTGATTGGGTACGCGCGCGTGTCGACAGCTGAGCAGGATCTGACGATGCAGCTGGACGCGCTGGCCAAGGCCGGCTGCGAGCGGTCGTTCTCGGACAAGGCGAGCGGCGCGAAGATTAGTCGGCCCGGGTTGCTCGAGGCCATCAGCTACGCGCGGGCCGGCGACGTCCTGGTCGTCTGGAAGTTGGATCGCCTCGGTCGCACCATGAAGGGTCTGGTCGACCTGGCCGCCGAGCTCGAGGAGAAGGGCATAGGCTTGCGATCGATCACGGACGGGATTGATACGTCTGGCACAGCCGGTCGGTTGGTGTTCAACATCCTCGCCGCCATGGCGCAGATGGAGCGTGAACTGGTCAAGGAGCGCACCACAGCGGCGCTTGAGGTAGCCCGGCGTCGAGGGCGATTCGGCGGTCGAAAGTCCGTCATGACCGATGATCGTAGAAATGCGGCCGAGAGCTTGTTGAAAACGCAGATGACGCCGCGTGAGATCGCCGGGGCGATCGGCGTCTCGCTCTCGACCTTTTACCGCCATTTTCCTGGGAAGTGACTGCCGGTCGCGTCTGGGTTCGCGGCGGCTAGTAACGTGAGATCGTCCTATGGACGCGAACCCCGTCCCGGCCACTACCGGGCTGACACAGGGTCGGCTGCTGCATCGGCTTCCGTATCCTGGTCGAGATCTGCGATCGTTGAGGCGTGTCCCTTCGTGAGGTGCGCCGCTGGAGGGGATCTGAAGCCCTCGGAACCGAGAAATTCGTACTTGATGTAGCGATCGCTCTCGATCCGCTCGAGAACGGCATTGATGACCGCTTCGCGAGAAGGGAGCTGAAGCCGCTGCTGGAGGCGTTCCGCGATTGCAACAGCAATCGGAGACAACGCGATCGTCGAGCGGCGATAACCAGCCTGGTCCTCGCGCTCCTTCTTCAGTCGCATAGATCGGGTGCTGCGTTTTAGAGGCTGATCGTCGTTCGTCATAGGGCGACGACATTCTGCCAGGGTCAGGCGCGACGCAATACGGCTGCTGCATACCGAAGCAAGGCTGGGCCGGGCTGCACGGCGATCAACGCGCGGCTCACTGCGCGTGGGTGTCGAGACTGGCGCCCGCCCCGCCGCGAGCAACGTAAGTAGGATCCTGCTGGGCACGATAGTCGGTCAGCATGCCTTCGTAGAGGGTCATCGTCTTGTTCAACGATTGAAGAAAGACGGGGTCGAAATAGATCATCGGCTCGTTGAGGATATCGACGGCGAAGAAAGCTCGGATCACGTCGATTTCGAGGATCTCGGCGAGTTGATCGATCAGGTGGCCGGTTAACGGCGTTCTTCCCGCCTTGATCTTCACGACGAGGCTGAGGCTTCGCCCGAGACGATTCGCCACTTCTGGGTTGGTTAGGCCGCGACGCCGCCATTCCTCTCGGAACAGCGTGAGAAAACCCCGTTGTCTGTCAGCGCTGACGGCGAATGCCTTGCCTTGGTGGTACATGGTGCGACCCCCTCACCGGTCGCAATACTCCAGTATTCCGAGGATTTGTCAATCAGGCTCGGCGACGGGAAGATGTGAACAATCCTTAAATGTTCCATGAAATACGGCGAGCAGTGCTATTACGAAGGCGAGCCGAGTTGGGACTGGATGATCGGTGTACTGCATGGCTAGGTCACGCGCTTGCTGGAACATCGGTTTTTGGCTGAGCGGAATGCGCAGCGTGACCCGGACATCGCCCGGTAGATCGAGCTCCTGAGCCTCCTCTACCAACGCTTTCGGATCCTCTGCACAGAGGAAAATCTCCATCCCTTTCAGTGCGGTAGCGGACACGCTCTCGAACGCGAGCGTGTGATGCGAGTGGATACGAATGGCGTGACTCGCGAGCCGGAAAACCGACTTATCGAACGTGAATGTGTAGATCACCTGGGACATAGGCGACCATATTCCTTCCCCCAGGGGATAGGCCATACCCGATCAGCAATAGCCCCAAGCGCCGGTTGTCGGCGGATGCAGCTCACTCGCCCATCCTTCACAAAGACGATCGCAAGTAAACAGGGTAATTTTTTTACCCTGTAGGGGCCTGCGCGTCCGGTCGCACCGATCCGGATCGATCTCCCTGAGCGCCGCAACTGCGAACAACAGTGTTACGATCGTTGTCACAGACAAGGTAACTTTTTTCCTCTGTTCAAGTGTTACGATTTCGTTTTTTTTATCAGCGGCGCAGCAATTCGCTTCGTCTATCAAGGGGAAAGAGCATGTCTGCACTTGCGATGCCGAAGGAGGGTCGTACCAACGCCGTCCTTCTCGGTCTGGCAATCATCGCCATGGTGATGGTTCTGGGCGCGTCGGCGGCCTTCGCCGGCACCGATACGACGTTCAATACCGCTCTGACGAAGTTCACGGACTTCCTTGAGGGCTCGGGCGGCAAGATCATCACCGTGATGAGCCTCGCCGGCGGCATCGTCGCGCTCGCGTCGGGTCGCTTCAGCCTCGGCCAGGTGGCCGTTCCCGTCGCGGTCGGCGTCGGCGCCGGCACCGGCATTCCGATCGTCACCTCGACCGTCACTGCGACGATCTGAGGCGCGGCTGGAATCAACCGCTGGGAGGGCGGCTTAGCTTATGGACCGGTATTCCATCCCCTCGCATCTCGACGACCCGGAGCTGATCGGCTTCTGGACGCTGGACGAGTTCCTCGCGATGGCGATCCCCTTCATCTGGGGCATCCTATCGCAGCACGTCGTGATCGGGTTGGTGGTCTCGTTGCTCGGGTGGTGGGGGTTTCGGAAACTCAAAGCCGGGAAGGCCTCGTCGTGGATTCTCCACATGGCCTACTGGCATCTCCCGTCGAGCTTTACCGGGCTTAAAGCGACGCCGCCCTCTCACCTTCGCGTGATGGTGGGCTAAATGGATTACAGTGTCGGCCTCGCGCAGTCGCAGCGGGTCATCAAGCAACGCAACATGCTCGGCATCGTCGCGCTCGTGCTGGCGGGCCTTGTCGTCCTGCTCTTCCTGGTGGGCGCGACACGCGACCGGGAAATCGTGCTGCAGCCGATCGTGCGCACACCGCTGACGCTCTCCTCGAGCGGGGTCAGCAAGGATTATCTCGAGATGGTCACGCGCGACACCGCGTTGATGACGCTCAATCGATCGCCGGAGAACCTCCAGTATTGGATGGACTCGATACTCGCGATCGCCACGCCCGAGAGCCACGGCGCGCTCAAGCGTGATCTCATGAAGATCGTCAATGAGCAGAATGGCTCGACGATCAGCCAGTATTTCACCCTCACCGGCATGAAGGTCGACCCCGAGGGTCTGACCTCTGAGGTGAGTGGGACACTCCACACTGTCGTCGGTTCGAAGTCGGTCACCGCCGAGCCGAAGATCTTTCGTTTTTACTGGGCGTATCGCGGCCTCTCCCTGCAGCTGAAGGGCTTCGGGATGGTGAGCAAGGCCGACAAGGACGGCGCCGCACTCGGAGACGCGTCATGAGCCCTCTGCTTGCATACGGTCTTATCGGCGCTGGAGGAGCGGTCACCAGTCGGTGGTGCCATCTGTCGCGATTGATCGGCGGGTGCATGATCGTGGTTGGTGGGGTTGCGCTCGCGGCGCCAGCTTTCGCAGACGAGCACGTGCTGGCGCGCGACAACAGCGAGGTCGCCTGCACAATGTCCAAGTCGGGGCTGACTCGCGTCAGCCTCAAGGACGATCGCTTTGCCAGCGTCTCCAAGCTCACCACCGGCGTCGACAGCGAGGACTTCACCGTCGTCAATGAGCCCAACCGCGGCGATATCTACGTCTCGGTGCCTGAAGGCTACTCCCGCGCGACGGTCTCCTTCTTCGGCACAACGGCAAAAGGCTACGTTTACAAGTTCTCCTGCCGCCTCGCCGGCGACGACGCACAGCAGGTCTTTGTCGAGAACAAGGACGTCGAAACCGAGAAGCAGACGCAGGTCGCTTCCGCGGCGCCGACCCCGCAGGAGGCATCCGCGAACCTCGTCCAGGCGATGTACGAGAATGCCAATCTCGATGGCTTCGAGATCCGGCCCGCGTCGATGGCGGCCGTAATGATCGGCGCTCTCAAGGTGCAGATGATCTCAGAATACCGCGGCGCGCAGATCGCAGGCCGGGTCCTGCGGATCCAGAACACCGGCAAGGCGCCGGTATCGCTCGGTGAGGGGACGATTGCGCCGTCTAACGCGATCGCGGTCTCGGTGCCGCACCCTGACCTCAAGCCCGGTGAAGCCACCACCGTCTACATCGTCACGCCTTCGGGCCTCGCCAACGGAGTGCGGCCATGAGCCTCAGGGACATCTTCAATCGCAACAAGGCCAAGCAGCTCGATGCTGAGCCCGAGGAGGGCGACGACACCGGCATGATGGCCGGCAATGAGGCCGTTCGGAAAAAGCAGACGATGTGGTTGTCGATCATCGCCGGCTTCATCGTGCTGTTCGGAGGTTGGTACATCCTCAAGCCGTCAGGCAAGGCCACGATCGCGCAGACCGACGGCAAGGACGTGACGATCGCGACCGACGACATGGTCAACCGCAACATGTCTCAGCGCGAGTGGCAGGCCTCTTCCGAGGCGCAGATGCAGTCCATCAACAATCAGCTGAAGTCGGTCGATGGCCAGGCGGCGCAGATGCGCGCGCTTCAGGAACAGGTCGCGGCGCTGCAGGGCCAGAACCAGTCAATGGCGTCCGATGGCCAACGGGTCATGAGCGCCTACCAGCAGGAGAACGACCAGCTGCGCAAGCAGATTTCCGACCGTTCCACCACGCCTGCACCAGCGCCGATCCCGACCCAGATGTACGGAGCCGGGCAGCCGAACTTCCGCACTCCCGGTGGAGCAGCGGGTCCGATGACGGCAGGGGAGGCGGCTGCGGCTGCGGTCGCTTCGCGCCAGATCAAGCTCGTCTCGTTCGAGGGTGGTCCCACCGGCACCGCCACCCGGATTTCCGGTGGCACCACTAGCTATACCGACAGCCCGAACTACCTGCCGCCCAACTCCATCGCCAAGGCGAAGGTCATCGTCGGCGTCGACGCTTCTGCGGGTGTCCAGTCGCAGTCCGATCCTCTGCCCGTCGTGCTGCGCATCACCGGACCGGCACGCTCGGTCTATCGGGACGGCAAGCTGCTCACGACACGGATCGAGGGCTGCCTCATCAACGGCGCGGCGCGCGGCGATCTCTCATCCGAGAAGGTCTATGTGAAGCTGCAGCGGATGACCTGCCCGCAGTCAAACGGCCGCTATGCCGTGTCGGACGTGAAGGGCTTCATCAGCTTCGCCGGCAAGACCGGCGTGCGCGGCCGGGTCGTCAGCCGCGAGGGTGGCCTGGTCGGTCAGGCATTCCTTGCCGGCGTTGCGGGCGGCATCGGCCGCGGTTTCGCAGCCAACGCCAACTCGTCGCTGCTCGGCTCGAACATCACGGTGAACGGGAAGCGTCAGATGCTCGGCGCTGGCGAGCTCGCAACCGGCGGCATCGGCAACGGTGTCGCGGAAGCCGGCGACATGGTCAGCAAGTATCTGATCGAGCGTGCCGAGCAATACCAACCGGTAATCGAGATGCCCACCGGCATCGATGTCGAGATCGTCTTCCTCGAGGGCGTCTTCATCCAGAACTGAGCGGCCTCGACTAGGTCGGAAAGGCGGAAGAGTTATGATGCAGGGTTTGGGATCGTTGTCCCTCGCGGCCATGGCGGCGCTTCTCACCGGAAGCGCGGCGGCTCCCGACGGCGAAATCGTCAAGGCGGCGCTGGCCAAGAGGCTGCCTAAAACGCAGGTGACTTCGGTCGACTGCTCCAAGGTGGAAGGCTTGTGCGAGGTCGTCGCCGGGTCGAACCTCTTCTACGTCGACAAGTCGGCTCGTTTCCTTGTCATCGGCCGCGTCTACGACATGCAGACGCGCCAAGACCTGACCGCGGCGCGGTTGCTCGCGCTCAACCCCGACATGCTTGTTGGCGGCTCCGCGAAGGCGAATAGCGCGGCCGATGCGCCCGACGCACCGCCGGCGTCGGTGGGCGCGAGCACGCGCGTGACCCAGGCGGCGTCGCCGCAGCGCCTCGACCTATCAGTGCTGTCGAAGAAGGGCGCGATCGTCTGGGGCTCGGGCGCCCAGACGGTGACCGTCTTCTCCGACTTCCATTGCGGATACTGCCGGGCGCTCAGCCAGTCGCTCGAGTCGATGAACGTCACCGTGATCGAGCGCCCGATCTCGGTACTGGGGAGCCGCGAGGTTGCAGATCTCGTGCTGTGCGCGCGCGACAAGCATGCGGCGGTTCGTGCCGCCTATGCGCAGGACGAGATCCGCACGGGTCCCAAGTGCGACACCAGCGGGCTCGATGAGAACGAGGCGTTCGCCAAGGCACATGGCCTCAACGGTACGCCGGTCATCGTCCGCTCGGACGGCGCGGTGATGGAGGGCTTCAAGCCGAAGCCTCAGCTCGAAGCATGGTTGAAGGGAGCGAGGTCGTGAAGAGCGATGTCATCTACCTGCCGGCAGGCCCGGTGCCTGCGCCGCGGACCCGTCGCAATCGTCTGCTGACGGGGATCGCTCTTGCCGTCGCCGGGCTCGGCATGACCAGTTGCACGACGTTCGGTACGAACATTTCGGGCAAGTTCGGCTGCGGCGCGCCTGCAGGGGGAAGCTGTGCGCCAGCGACCGTCATCGACGACAAGGCGCTGGCCGAGATCACCGGCGACACTAGCTTCCGGCCGGCGGTGCAATATCAGCAGGGGCCGGTGCGACCCGCTCCGCAAAGTGTCGCGATCGCGGCGGCCGGGCCGGTCGGGGTCGGGCCGCAGAAGGTCCTGCGCATCGTCTTCCCCGCGCACACCGACGGCGCTGGACGTTACCATGAGACGAGCGTCGTCCAGGCGGTGGTCGACACCGGCCAATGGGTGGCGGCGACCAACGGGCATGGACCGGGCCTCGCTGCCTCGACCACACTGAACGTCAGCCCCGAGATCCTGTCGCAGCTGGGCGCGCCGATCGACGCCGTGACCGCGAACGAGCAGGCGACCGCCGAGCGCCTGGTCGCGGATGCGCCGGCGGTGCCCCTTGCCGGATCGACCGCACCAACCGTCGGTGCGGTCGCGGCCGCGCGAGCCAAAGCAAAGACAGGTCGCCCTCTTGCCGCGACCAAGACGCCCGCGCCGGTGCCGACACCCTCGACGACCGTCGCAGCGGCAGCGCCCGCAGGGCAGCGGATCGCTTCCTCGTCGCCGACCAATCGGCCCGCGCGCTTCAGCCCGAACGTGGAGGACTGATCCCATGGCAGCCAAAAGGGGGTTTATCGCCCGGATGCTCGGCGACACGCGTGGGACGGACGAGGGTACGCCCGCCTTTGACGCGCCGATGCTCTCGAATTGGCTGCCGTACCGCAGCTACGACGCTCGACACGATATCTTCTACCAGACGAACTCCATCGGCTTCGCACTCGAGCTCGCGCCTCTCATGGGTGCAGACGAGCGAACCGGCGAGATCCTGGCTCAGCTTCTCTCCGAAAGCATCCCATCAAACGCGCGGGTCCAGATCCTCGCGTTCCAGAGCCCGCGCGTCGGCAAGCTGATTGCGCAATATGCACTGCCGCGTTTCAAGGCGGGCGGCGTCCACCGCAAGATCGCGGAGCATCGTTCAGCGTTCCTGCGCCAAGGCGCGTGGGTATCGATGTCGAAGGATGGTCCCTTCCACGTCCGCAATCACCGCATCTTCCTCTCGGTCTCGATCGCGAGCGGCAAAGCGACGCCCGAGGAGCTTGTCGGCGTACGGGACGGCATCGTCTCGACCCTTCAGTCGATCGATATGCCCTCGGTGAGGATGAAGCCGGTCGACCTCATCTCGCTGATCGATGACATCACTGCTCCCGCGTTCAACGTGGCGGAAGAGGTCCTCGAGTATTCCGAGCTCGATCCAATCGCCGATCAATGCATGCGTCGGGACGTGCAAACCGTGGTGCAGGCGGACCGGCTGCTCGTCTCGGTCGAGCCGCTTCGCGCGGTCACCAATCTGTCGGGTGAGACAGCCTACGAGGAGATCCGTCCGGACACGTTCGACTATCGCTTCTTCTCGGTCCGCAACCTGCCGAACCGCTGGGCGCCGTGGGACGTCCAGAAGCTGATCGGCGACATGTTCTCCGACAAGCTGCGCCCGGGGTGTCCGACGCTCACGTCGCTCTGCCTATGCTACCAGGACGAGCAGGCCGCATCCTCCAAGGCCGGCTATAAATTCATGCGCACCTCGAGCCTCGCTGACTCCAAGTCGGCGCGACTTCTCCCGCAGCTCAAGGATCAGAGCCGTGAGTGGGAGCACGTGACGCAGGAGCTTCGCCTCGGCAAGAAGCTCGTTCAGGCCTATTATTCGGTCGGCATCATCAGCCCGAAAGGGCAGGGCGACGCCAACGAGCGCACCGTCAAGTCGATGTACAAGGCGGCAGGATGGGATCTGCTCGACGAGCGTTTCCTTCAGATCATGGCGTTCATGTCATGCCTGCCGATGACGTTGGGCAACGGCATCGACAGCGACCTGAAGCGCATGAAGCGCCTGCGCACGATGCTCACCAGCACGACTGCGAATATGCTCCCCATCCAGGGTGAGTATCTGGGCGGCCACCTGCCGCACCTGATGTTCGTCGGGCGGCGAGGGCAGCCCTTCTTCTGGTCGCCCTTCGAGAACAAGGCGGGCAACCACAATGTGGCGGTGTTCGGCAAATCGGGCTCGGGCAAGTCGGTCGCGCTGCAGGAGCTGTGCGCCGCCTTCGCCGGCGTAGGTGCGAAGATCATCGTCATCGACGACGGTCGCTCCTTCGAACACATGGCCAAGAGCCTCGGCGGCAATTTCGTCGAGTTCCGCCTTCGCGACGGCTTCAGTCTCAATCCCTTCTCGATGATCGACGAGGCGCTTGTGGCTCAGGACGAGGACTATCTCGTCGACGCGCTTGCGATGCTTAAGTCGATCATCGGGCAGATGGGCCGTCATATCGACAAGCTCAATGACACCGAGCGCGGCTTGATTGACCGGGCGGTAAACCGGGTGTGGGAGGCAAAGGGTCGCGGCGGTAGCGTCGATGACGTGGTGCAGGAGCTGCGCACTGACGGTAGCCCGCAAGGCACCGATCTCGCCATCGCCATGTTTCCGTTCTCGTCTGAGGGCACCTACGGCCAGTTCTTCGTCGGCGAGGCGTCGGTCGATATGTCCAACGCGCTCACCGTTTTCGAGCTGTCCGACCTGGCCAGTCGCGAGGAGCTGCGCTCGGTCGTTCTCACCGCGATCATGTTCATGTCGAGCCAGACAATGCGCCGCATGGATCGCCAGATCCCCAAGGCGCTCTTGATCGACGAGGCGTGGCAGATGCTGCGCGGCGGATCGATGGCCGATTTCGTCGAGACATACAGCCGTACGTGCCGCAAGTACGGCGCCTCGCTCATCACGGCCACGCAGAGCCTGAACGACTACTACAAGTCGGAGGGCAGCCTTGCGGCGCTGGAGAACAGCGACTGGTCGGTCATCTTAATGCAGAAGCCCGACACGATCTCGGACTTCCAGAAGCACGGCCGGTTCGACATGGACCCCTATACCGAAAGCCTTCTGCGATCGCTGAAGCGAAATGGGGCTGAATATTCGGACATCATGATCAAGGGGCCGGACAGCCAGGCGGTAGGCCGGCTCGTCCTCGATAAATATTCGGCCACGCTCTACTCCTCTAGCCCGCAGACGTTCGCCGCGATCGAGCACCTGATCGAGCAAGGCTTCTCGATGGACGAGGCGATCGAGCGCGTCGCGTTTCCGGAACAGTATCTGGAGGCTGCGGAGTGACCGCCACCAACGAGTTCGGCTTCGACAGCGACTGGCATGTCGCAAGCGGCCGGGACAGGGCAGTCCGCTGGCAGCGCGACCTACGCCGGGCGATCGCCGACACCAGCTACATCGCGCTGCGGTTCTCGGGCTGGCTCGCCATGACGACGCTGGCCGCGCTGGGCGTCACCGTGCTGTTCTTCTTGATGCTGGGCAATTTCACCCCGCTCGGCTTCTTCTCCCAGGTCGCCAATTTGGGGTCGCACTTCGTTGCGGCTGACGCCGCGCGGCGCGCGACGTTCGTCGGCGAGCTGCGCATCGTTGCCCTCCTCATCTTCGGGGTCATCGCGCTGCTGCGCTGGCAGCTGCTCTTCGCGATCCTCGTTTCCTCGAAAGGCCCTCGTCATGGTTGACGTCCTCGACAAGCCCACGCCGGCCGCGGCCGCTCATCCGACATCACCCAGCGAGATGCTCGATCGTCCCGGCCTCGACGTGCCGAGCGCGCGCAAGCCGCCTCTTGCAACACCGCCGGCGACGAAGAAAGCCGAAGGCCTGCCTCCGATCACCTGGGCCATGGCAGCGATCGCGATTGCCATGCTGCTCTGGGGTGCTTGGGTCACGAAGCATATCGCCAGTCCCGCTGCTGCAGTGCCGATGGCGAGCGTCAGGCTCGAGGCGATCGTCAGCGAGTATGTTCAGGCGCAGAGCCACAGCAATGGCCAACCCGACGCCGTAGCGGCGCAAACTCGCGCTTTCATGGGCACGCTTGACCAGGAGCTGCAGAAGATAGGGGCCTCGGGTACGACGGTGCTCGTCGGCGAGGCCATCCTTTCCAAGAACGTCCCAGACATCACCGATCAGATCCGCCGTGCGGTCTATGCGAAGGTCCCGCTTCCCGTGGCCTCCGCAGCCCCGCCGGCTGGTCCCTCGGTCGGCGCGGTTACCCCATCAGCCTCCGGGGTAGCCGCGCCGATCGCGCCGGCCGCATCGCCGTTCGCATCGCCGCCACAGGGCTCCGGGCTCGACGCCGCGATCGCGCCCTCCGTCACGGGACAGGCCGGTGGCCAGTAACGCCACCTCTCTCGGCCCGATCCCGTCGGAGAGGGCCGTCCGCCCCGACGCGCTGGCGCGCCGCGTGCTCTTCGCCAAGCGCGTGCGGCAGTGGAGCGCGGTCGCGCTGATGGCTGTCGCCTGGGCTTCCTACAACACCATCTCGGACTGGCAGAAGCACAACGCCTTCCTCATCAACGCCAGCGATAGCCTCCCGAACTGGGCCTTCTTCGTCCACCTCCACCATACACCCGCGAAAGACGACTACGTCTTCTTCGCACCGCCGGCGAACCCGCTCGTGCGGCGCCATTTTGGACCGGACTCCGGCCCGTTCGGAAAGCGAGTCATCGGCATGCCGGGTGCGCTCGTCGAGCACCGGGGATCTGACGTCTATGTTGATGGCATCCGCGTTGCCCATATGAAGCCGTTCACCCGCACCGGCGAGCCGCTCACCCCGGGACCGGTCGGCCGCGTGCCGCGTGGCTGCTACTATGTGGGCACTCCCCATCCCGACGGGTTCGACAGCCGTTATGCCGAGATTGGCTTCGCCTGCGCGAACCAGGTGATCGGAACCGGGACGCCGATCCTGTGAGCTCGCGTCGCCTCCTCGCTGCGAGCATGTTCGCCTCCGCGTTGGTCGCGAGCTCTTCATGGCCGCTCGTCCAGGGCGCGCTAGCCCGTGATCACGGCGTGATGGGTCAGACCTGGGGTATCGCCGAGCCTGACCTCCTGACGACGATCGACGGCCGTCTCAAGGCACTGCAGGCGAACGGAGGAATCGAGCGCATGCAGGCGACGATGCGCGCGAACGCCGAGAACCGCGTCCGTAATCCACTGGCCGTAAGTGGCATCATGCCGGTTCGCGAGGCGAAGAGCTGGACCTTCGATCCCTCGATCGTGCTCGATCGGGATTTGCGGGACGTGAAGGGCAACCTCGTCGCGGCGGCCGGCACACGGGTAAATCCGCTCGCATTCGTTTCGCTCAAGACGGACCTCGTCTTCATCGACGGCCGCGACGATGCGCAAGTCGACTGGGCGCTTAAGCGCTGGAGCGCGACGGCTGCCAAGATCATCTTCGTCGCCGGGTCGCCTTTCGAGCGCATGGGCGAGAAGAAGCGCCGCTTCTTCTTCGACCAGCAAGGCAAGCTGACAGGTCACTTCGGCATCACCCACGTCCCCGCGATCGTCGCGCCAGAAGGCCAGGCGATGCGGGTCAGCGAAATCGAGTTGCCGGGAGGCGCGTCATGATGTGGCTCGACATGCTTCGGACGCCGATGGCGGCGCCCGAGACACGCTCGCTCAAGAGCATGCGGTTGACGATCCTCGCTTCGTCGGCGCTGTTGATGCTGACCATCCTCGCGTTGGCGCCGTTGCGTAGCGCGATTGGCGTGGGGGCAGGGGGAATCGCAGCCGCGTTACTCGTCATGCTCGTCATCCTTGTGCCGGTCTATGCGACCGCCAAGAACCGAGCGGACAACGCCTATCTCGATCAACTCGGTGCGGCGCACGAAGCTGGTGACGCCGCATGATCCGGCGCTTGCTCGCCTTCCTCAGCGTCATCGCGGCGTTCGCCTTGTTGCCGGCGCCGGCGAGCGCAGTCCCATCGAACTGCACCGGCAAGTTCGTCAATCCGATTACCGACGTCTGCTGGTCGTGCCTGTTCCCGCTGTCGGTCGGTGGCTTGCATATCTGGCCGGGATCGCGGCCCGATACCAAGAACCCCGATCTCCCGGTCTGCGCCTGCGGCAGCCCGGTGCCGCGCATCGGCATCGCGATCGGCTTCTGGGAGCCAGCACGCCTCGTCGACGTGACGACAAAGCCGTGGTGCTTTCCGAACCTTGGCGGTCTTCGGCTCAACCCGGGCCTGGACATCGGGCAAGGCCAGTACACGGGGCCGCTGATCAGGGGGGGCTCCACCCAAGCGTCGGCGAACTGGCAGGCTCACTACTACGTCTATCCGCTGCTCTACTGGCTTGAGATCCTCACCGACTTTGCCTGTTTCGAGCAAACGACGTTCGACGTCGCCTACATCACGGAAATCGATCCGCTGTGGAACGACGACACGCTGACCACGATCATCAACCCCGAAGTCGCGCTGTTCAACAACCCGATCGCGGTCGCGGCGTGCGCGGCCGACTGTGCTGCGGCGACCGCTAAGCTGCCGATCGATCAGATGTTCTGGTGTGACGGCTGCAACGGCTCGATGTTTCCGATGAACGGGAACGTCGCTGCGCACAATTCGCCTGTTCAATCGTCCCGGCTCGCCGCGGAGCGGTTGTTGTTCAAGATGCACCGGCAGGGTCTCGCCTGGGGCACAGCGGGCTCCAAGGCGCTCTGCAACAAGTACATCATGCCGATCCTAAAAAAGTCGCAGTACCGGATCCAGATGACGAACCCAACGCCGACCGTGAGCGGGAAGTACGCCTGCTCTCCGATCGGTGCATCGACACTGCCGCCAGATGCCGGCCGCGCGTTCCCTGTGGGAGGCGAGGACTTTGGCTACCTGCTCTGGCGCAAGCGCAACTGCTGCATGCTGTGAGGGCCGGACCGATGCGCAAGATCCTCCTTTCCGCAGCCGCGCTCGCCACGCTAGGCACCGGCGCTGCCGTGATCGCGCAGACGGTCGAGGGACTGAACCTCGACGCAATCCGGGCTCGCTCGGAGACGATGTCGGCCGACGCGCAGGCTCTATCCAACGAAGTCCAACGCCGCGGCGACGCCTTCCGCAAGGACGCGGAGACTGTCCACGCGGTCGCGATGGAGAAGGTTCGGACGATCGATCGCGCGGCCCTTCCCAAGGGACCGACCGGCGCCGTCGACTTTGATGAGATGATCCAGACGGCCTCGGCGAACATGAAGGATAATCGCGGCAGCGCGCCGCAATTCATGGTCTTCGTCTCGACATCGATGCCGGAGCAAGCGCTCAAGCAGATCATCGCGGACACCTCGGCGGCAGGAGGCGTGGTGGTGTTCCGCGGCTTCCCGAACAACTCGGGCAAGGCCTTCATCGCCGCGCTCTCGAAGGTGGTCACCAAGGATCAGCAGTTCGCATCGATCGGTATCGATCCGCGCCTGTTCCGTGCCTTCAACGTCGATGCGGTGCCCGCCATGGTGGTCACCTCCACGGACTTCACACCTTGCGACGGCCTCACCTGTCGCAGCGAGCCGCCACCTTTCGACCGCATCGTCGGCAATGTGACGGTTCGCTATGCGCTCGAGACCTTCGCCGATGCGAACGGACCTGGCGCGCTGATCGCAAAGACCGCGCTCGGCAACCTCGGCCGGGCTCCCTGACCATGACGGGGGGCCGCCTCATCCTCGCCGGTTTGGCCGCGTTGCTGGCGGTTCCCGTCGCGCTCGATGCTCAGACGAGCGGACAGCCGCAGTCCCAGTCTGGTGGCGGCTATTACGACATGGGCGACTATTCCTATTTCAACGAGCCCAAGTCGGCGACGCCCGCGCCGACGCCCACCCCGACGCCCCGGGCAAATGTCACGACAGCCAAGACCCTTTCGGTAACCCAGGCCCCGAGCCAGACGAATGCGCAGGCGGCCGTGAGCGCGCAGGCGGCGCAGCAACCTACCGCGCAGATGGCGGGACAGCCGTACGTCTACCCCAAAGGGGACCTGGACAAGGCCAGGGCAGACGCGAAAGCGCTCGCCAAGCCGGCTCGCGCGAATGCCGCCAGTCTGCCCACGTCGACGCCTCTGACCGACGTTCCGGGCTACTCGCCGAACGCAAACCCAGCGGAAGCTTATGCCGACGACCCTGACGGGTTAACCGCGGCCGGCAATGCCGCGGTAGGCAGCAACGATGCTTGGAAGATGGTCACCGACCCGGACCGTGTGAAGGTGACCCTCGCGCCGAGCGAGATCGCGCGGGCGCAGGATGTTGAGAAGGATCCGAACAGCTTTCTCAATGGGCAATCGATGGGGGCAACTGACGGCAGCTGCAAACCTCTGCCCCCGGGTGGCAGCGCGGGGTATTACGAAGCGACTTGCAACTCGGGCACCAAGGTCGAGGAAGGCGAAGCGGTCTGCCGTACGCCGCTCGTCGTCGACGTGACCCCTGGGTCGACCAAGTATGTCTACACTTGCGAGAACTGGATCGGTCGTCGCCCGACGTCGAACGACAACACCTCGCGCCGCTGCACGCCTGCGTTTACCCAGCCCGTGGCTCAAGGCATCTGCCGCGAGCGGTCGCGCACCACCGTCCTTTATGACGTCTGCCGCCAAGGCACGATCACTAAGTGCTTCGAGCCTGACTCCGAAGAGGGCGAGGAGATCACCTACGAGTGCGATTCTCCGGCAGTGGCGCGTTATTATGCGACGGAAACGGTGGGTCAGGTCGTCAGCGAGCGTCGCAACGAGGCGATGTGCAACGCGACAACGTCAGGCAAGACGTGCCAGCTCAAAAGTGAAACCTGTGTCGATCCGGATCCGACCACCCGAACGATCAACGGTGTTCAGGTCACCCGCGCGTGTTGGAACTGGGAACGCAGCTACACATGCACCAGCATGACGCAAACCTCGGATTGCGCCAGCCTGGCCGGCAATCCGAAATGTACGTACGTCCGCGACGAATGCCTTGATGATCCGCAAGATGGCCCCTGCAAGGTTTCGACCAAGGTCTACAAGTGCCCGCTTCCTGACAAGCAGGACGACGCCAAGCAGTATATCTGTGGTAGTGATGTCTATTGTATCAATGGAGACTGCGAACCCGTCGAGCGCGAGGCATCGACCGAGTTCAAGGATGCGATCGTCGGGCTCCACGCCCTGGGGCAAGCCAATGCGGAGTTCAACGAAAGCACGCTGACGCTGTTCTCGGGCACGCGCGAGACCTGCAACAAGAAGATCTTCGGCGCCTCGAATTGCTGCTCGGGCAAGGGCGTACCGCTCTTGACCCCTTGGTTATGCAGCTCTGCCGAGAAGCAGCTCGACCAGAAGGACGACAAGGGGCTGTGTCATAAGCTTGGATCCTACTGCTCTGACAAGGTGCTTGGCATCTGTGTCACTTCAAAGGATGCATATTGCTGCTTCGCCTCGAAGCTGACCCGCATCCTGCAGGAGCAGGGCCGCCCGCAGCTCGGCAAGCCTTGGGGCAGCGCCAAGAAGGGCACCTGCGAGGGCTTCACGATCGACGAGTTCTCTCGTCTCAACCTGTCGGTGATGGACTTCTCCGAGGTCGTCGCCGAGTTCACGGACGCCGCCAAGCTTCCGGACGAACTCGCGACCTCGACCATGATCCAGCAGCGGATCAAGGACTATTACGAAACGAGGAAGCCGAAATGAGCGATGTGGCGCCCTTCGACCGTCATCGCCGCTTCACCGACATGTCGGTCATGGAGTTCGCGTTGCTGATCGCCCTGATGCGGGTCGGTCCGCATCCGCTGGCCTTTCTTCTGCCGACGCTGGACGCGTGGTTTGACTGCAAGCTCGGCGTCTCGGATCTCGAGCCGACGGCAGGTCGGCTCGAGAGGGCCAACTACGTGCTGCGTCGTGGCGACACCCTCTACCCGCGCCGGCACACCGCAGGGATCGTGATGGGCCTCTACGGCTCTCTGTTCAGGGTCCTCGCGGACGACATGACCAAGCTCATCTCGGCGCATGAGCCGAACATGCTCTCGACGATGAAAGCGTACCTCGACCGCAAGGCGACCGAGGACCGGAACCAGGACAAGGACGGGGATCAATAATGCGCACCACACTCACGCTCGCTCTTGTTGCGTCTCTCACGACGGCAGCAATTGTGCCGCCTGCGGCGATCGCTCAGGCCCGGTATGCCGAGGAGCCGATCGCCGGCGTCGAGGGGCCTGGCGATCTGCCTGACAGCGTTTCCATGCAAGGGCAGGGCGGTGTTGACGGCGATCGGGAGGAGGAGGATCGTCGTACCGCGAGCCAGACGGGCGATGCTTTCTACTGCCAGCAGCGCAAGCTCGGGACCTGGTTCTATTGCGACAAACCAAAGCCGAGCCCTGCCGATCGCAAGGCAGCGCAGCCCGCGCAGTCCGCGCAGTCCGCGGCCGAGCAGCTGGCGGCGATCGGTAAGGAACTGGACGAGAAGAAGGCGAGGGCGATCCTCGACCCGACACCGGAGAACGTCTCGTCCTACATCAGCTACCAGCGCCAGCAGCTAAACCGCGCCTCGTCGTTTGCGGACATGTGGCGCCGCTCGATCTGGCAGAATCCGGAACTGGATTACACGCTGCAGCGACCGGTTAACCAGCTGGGCAAGCGCACATGGCTCGATACGCGCACGGCGGACAAGAACCGCGTCTTGGGCTCAATCTCCAAGCGGTACGGGGTCTTCTACTTCTACTCGTCCGCCTGCGCCGCGTGCGAGGTGTTCGGGCCGATCATGCGTAGCGTGTCGGATCGCTTCGGACTGACCGTGATGGCGGTCTCCCTCGATGGCGGACCCTCCAAGACGTTTCCGAACTTCACCGTCGACACCGGCCAGTATCGCGCCATGGGCATGCAGGGCGGCCAGGTGCCGGCGCTTGTCCTCTTTGACACTGTCACCAAGCGACCGATGCCCATCGGTTACGGCGTCATGGCCGCGGATGAGGTGATGGACCGCATTTTCACTCTGACCAGCGTCGAACCCGGGAGCGACTTCTGATGCGCCGCCTGATCCAGTGCTTCACCCCGCGCCGGCTTGCGAAACTCGCTGCGGCGACCTTCGCGCAGCTGACCATGCTGCTCGCGGTGTTTGGTCTCGTCTCGCAGCCGGCGATGGCCGACGTCGGATCGGAGATGAACAGCTACTTCAACGCGGCTGGCTCTTCCGCGAACGTCACCGGTCCGGCTGCGTTCAACGGTCAGTCGGCCGGATACTACTCAGGCGGGTCGGTTTGGAGCCGTTTCCCGCAGAAGTCGATCAATCCGGTTAGCGTGGCATTGCCCTCCGCGCGCGCCGGCTGCGGCGGGATCGATCTCTTCGCCGGCAGCTTCAGTTTCATCAATGCCGACGAGATGGTTGCCACGCTGAAGGCGACCGCGAACAACGCGATCGGTTTCGCCTTCCAGCTCGCGATCGACAGCATATCTGCGCAGATTGGCGGTGTCATGAAGGACATGAGCCAGCGCGTGCAGGCCCTCAACGCGTTCAATATGTCGAGCTGCGAAGCCGCACAGCAAGCGATCGGCTCGATCTGGCCGAAGATGGATGGCGCAAGCTCGACGATTTGCCAGCAGGTTGGTGGTGCCAAGGGCTTCTTCTCCGACGCCGCCTCGGCACGTCACGGCTGCACCAACAAGGGTGAGCGCGAGGATACGATTGCCAAGGGCGGCGACGACGCCGAGCTCGTTCAGTCGAAGAACTATACCTGGTACGCGCTCAACGCGAAAAGTGCGACCAAACCATCAAAGGAATACGCCGAGTTCTTAATGACAATGGTCGGCACGATAATCTACGATTCGACCAAGAAGGCCGACAGCATGGGCGGGTTCCGATTCATCGCTCCTGCAAGCTGGGACACGTACCAAGCCCTTCTTGATGGCACGGCATCGGCGCCGACCGATGTTTGGTCGTGTGACACTACGGACGACAAGGGCTGCCTTTCGCCGAGATCGGAAAAACTCAGCATCCCAACGGAAGTGGCGCTGCGTACCCGCGTCCTGAAGATGATGGATAGCATGAGCGCGAAAATTCGCTCGAACGCGGCATTGTCTGGCGACGAGATCAACCTGCTCGGCATGACCTCCATCCCGCTCTACAAGATCCTCGTCGTGAACGAGGCAGCGCACATGGGCCTCGGCTCCGGCGACAAGGCCACACTCTCCGAGATGGTCGCGATCGATCTCCTCATTTCGATGCTTGATCGTATGCTCGACACGATCTCCCAGGCGCAGCAGGGCGCGAACTACGTCTCGACCACCGAATTCGAGACATGGCGCAAGCAGGTCGACAGCGTGAAGACCGAGCTTGCGCGGCGCAGCACGAAGATGGCTGGCGAGGTCCAGAACACCTACCGCGTGATCCAGCAAACGCAGTTCCTAGAGTCCACGCTCAAGAACACCATGAGCCCGCAGATGACCGCCTCGCTCCGTTTCGGACGCGGGTTAAGCTCGCAGGGTCTTCGGTAAGCGACAGGGCAGGGAGCCAGGACGATGGGCGCGCTCGAGGTTTTCACGATTGGCGGGGGCGAATACATCGTCAACGTCCTGAATGCGGTCGCAGCATGGTGCGGGGGCGGAGGCTACCGCTCCATGCTGCAGGTCGTCATGGTGATGGGGCTCACCTACTCGCTATTCGTCGTCGCCTTCTCGCTGGATTGGCGGGCTTGGTTTAACTGGTTCCTCCAGTCGACCCTCATCTACATGATGCTGATGGTGCCGACCGTGACGATCAAGGTCACGGACCGGATCAATCCGGGGCTGGCGCCGGCCGTGGTCGACAACGTGCCTCTGGGCCTCGGTGTCATGGCGTCGTTTACCAGCCAGGCAGGCGACTGGCTGACTCGATCGGCCGAGACAGTTTTCGTCATGCCGAACGCGCTCGCGCTCTCGACCAACGGGATGATCTACGGCGCGCGGTTGATGGATAAGGCTCGCACCTTCGAGCTGACGAACAGCGTGTTCCGCGCAAACATCGACGAGCACCTGAAGCAATGCACGTTCTATGACGTATTACTCGGCTTCAAGTCGATGAACCAGCTTACGAAGTCCAATAAACTCTGGGAAGACATCGGTCCTGGTTCGCCGGCGCGTAGCCAGCGTTGGATTACGTCAACTGGCCCCGACACGACGGAGAACTCGATTATCCCGTGCAACGAGGCCTACTCGCGGATGAACAACCAGTGGAAGGCCGAGTACGACAACGATATTCCCTGGTTTAGCAAGAGCGCCTACCCCGGCGTGGCCGATGACATCGCGGCGGAGCGCCTGAAGAACGATCTGCCGATCGTCGCGGCTCAGATGCACGGCTCGAGCAGCGACGCGTATGGCTATTTGCGGCAGGTTTCGATGATCGACGCCTTCCTTGCGGCGCGGGAGAGCTTCTCCGAGGCCGGGTGGGATGCCTATGCGGCGCAGCGCGCTGACGCCCAGGCAAAGAACACCTATACCTCGATCGCGCAGCAGGCGATGACATGGGTCCCGCTGCTCGGCATCGTCCTCACCGTCGTCTTCTACGCCATGTTCCCGGTGCTCTTTCCGCTCTTTCTGTTTCCGCGCACCGGAGTGCAGACGCTAAAGGGCTACGCGGCCGGCTTCTTCTACCTCGCCTCGTGGGGGCCGCTCTACGTCATCCTGCACATGTTCGTCATGAGCAGGGCGGCGAGCCTGTATCATGCTGTCTCCCCGAACGGGCCAAGCCTCCTTGTGGTCGACGGCATGGCGAGCGTGAACGAGTCCATCACGACTTTGGCCGGCTTTTTAATGATGAGCGTGCCGTTCATCGCCGGCGGCATGGCGCGCGGCGCCATGGCGATCGCGGGACACGCGACGTCGATGCTTCAGCCCGCACAGAGCGCTGCCGAGCAGGCCGCGACCGAGCGGACGACCGGCAATTACTCGTACGGCAACACCTCGTTTCAAAACCTCACGGCTGGAAACACTCAGGCCAACAAGTTTGACGATCAGCCGAAGTTCAACTCCGGCTATGCCTCTAGCTCCTTCACGAATGCCGATGGCGGCGTGACGTATGGCTTCTCCGACGGGTCGAACTCGTTCGACACATCCCAGGGTATATCTCGCCTCGGCTTCCAACCCACGCGAACGGCCGGTTTCGACAGTCAGATGAGCCGCGCTCTTTCGGACGGGCAGTCCCACACCGAATCGTTGCGTAACTCGGCATCCCAATCGTGGAACGCGACAGCGACAACAGCTACCGATTTGCTTACCGCCTCGGAGCACCGCCGCGGCAGCTCGACCGAAACGGGCTCGGGCTTCAATAACAGCGTAGCAAAGATGACGGATGCGTCGCGCAGCCTTGCCACTGGCCTTAGCCATCGCTTCGGCTTGAGCGAAGCTGATGCTCAACAGGTCGCTCGTGCTTCACAGACCTCGGGGGAGGCCAGCGCTGGTATTGAGGCTCTTAAGAAGCTTTGGGGTGTCACCGGAAGAGCCGGCCTGAGCGGAAAACTAGCTTCGACAGCAACCGAGAACACTAACCGCAATGTCTCGGCAGACAATGCCTACGGCGAGCTAAACGAGTATCTAAATAGAGAAACTAACACGACACAGGCTCGAGCAGCCCGTGACGATTTCTTCCGAGAGACTAGCACTAGCGGTGACAGCGAAGTGCGATCGCTTTCCCAAAAGCTGGGGGTTAGTGTCGGCGAGTCGCGGTCCGCTTCTCTTGAAGCCACTCGCGCCGAGGAGACCTTTCAGCGCGTCAGCAACGACGTCCGCGAAGCGTCCTCGAGAGGCTGGTCGCTCAGCCGAAACGAAACGCAAGAGTTCGTCACATACGCGCAGGAGCGGCTTCTGCAGGACGACAACCTATCACAGTCGGGCTGGACGCCCGGCATGGTCATGCCGCGCACTCCACAGCAGGAGCAGGTTCGCGATATCCTCTTGAGCGACTTCATGGACCGGCGGGTATCGGCAGTGCGTGAGGAGCTTGGTGTCAACGTCTCTGATCGACTGAGCAACAACCTGCATGGACCCGCGTCGACCACCGCGGCGGGTGTTCAGCAGTGGGGAGGACGCCGAGCTGGTGGCGTTGCCGCGCAAGGACCAGAGGTCTCAGTCCGTGATAGCTCTCGTGACCACGATCTCGCCGGTGAGGTGTCTGACGCAATACCGAATGCGTCCGCGCGGATCACTCGCGGCGCCTTCGATGTTGGGAACCAGGTCGATGACGCCAGAGGGACCGCTGGGCGACTTGGCGATCATGTTCGTGAGCGGAACGATGCGTGGATCCCGACGACGCTGCCGGGCGTCGAGGGCGCCCGTGATTGGGCGCGCGACACGCTGGGCGTGGGCCAGGGGACGAGCCACGTTTATGAACTACCGCGGGGTGAGCGCGCGATCCTACCGATTTCGGGCCGGCTAAGCTCGAACATGGGAGGACGGATTGATCCGGTGACGGGGCAGCCGGGTCACCATCATCGTGGGGTGGATATCGCTGCTGCGGCTGGCACCCAGATCCGAGCGCCCGCATCTGGCCGGGTCGTGAAGAACGAGTTTCAAGAAGGCGGGGCCGGAAACTACCTCGTGCTACAGCACAGCGATGGATCGCAGAGCAAGTACTTCCACATGCAGGACCGTTCGGCCTTTCCAGTCGGAAGCAGTATCGAAGCGGGCTCTGTTCTAGGTCGGGTCGGGACCACAGGTAGGTCGACCGGTCCCCATCTCCATTACGAGCTATGGAAGGATGGCGCCCCGGTCGATCCTAAGAAATATCAGCTCAAGAACGGCCGGGAATGATGAAACAGGCGACCAGCATGAACACTAGAATGGCCACGAAGAACGCTTTTGCGTACCTGTTGTCTTCGACCTCGGCGTGCTCGGCCGTCACGGGGCGAGGTGCATCGTAAAGCGCCTCGCGTCCCACATGTGTCATTTGATCATACACGTTGTTCGGATTGAGGTAGCCGTTATTAGTTGAAGCCGAGCTTGGATCTCGCCAGTCCATCTGGCCAGTATCATGGTTCAACATGGCCGCTCCTCCTGCACCCAATCGGCCCATGCGGACACGATTTACGCTTGCAAAGCGTAGCAGACCAGATTGAACTAGGCGAGGAGTTTTCCGCGTTTGTTCTTCTCGACGCTACAGGGAGCGCGATGACGGTGAACGAGGCAGATAAGGACCCTCGCATCGCCGCCCGATACGAGGAGCTGTTGGCGGTGCACCTCGGCTTCTACGAGGCGCTACGGCTGCGCGAACGGCGACCGAGAAGCGCTGCCCAGCGGCAGTTTCAGGATGTTGCCTGGGGAAAAGCCGAACCGGTCAGCGATCACGAAAAAGCTTACGTCTGGCATCTTCGGCGACAACAGATCGCGCCCTTTAACGGAGGCGCACCAGCGCCACACATCGATGACGTAATGGCTAAATTCGAGCCCGGAGCACGACCAATCAGCCATAGCACAGGAAGCAAGTGGGACAATGCTTGGCGCGAAATCCGTGGTAGTCGTGAGTTCTGGTAAGCAGCAGATCGGTATCTACCGGCCAGTTCGATAATAGTGATTATGTAAATAGCAGTACCAGAACTGTCCATGTAATCCGTGTCCAGTGTGGTCCAAGGCTGCTTGTCATCGCGGCGTGATACCAGCAGTATCCGGAGCGTGTCCACGCCGAGCTACCTGGCACCGCTGCAAACCGCACGCATCGCGATGCCCGACGGTCGGCGATCGTGGACCGTCCTCGATGACGACGCTGAGATCGTCGAGTGCTTCCGACATTGGATCGTCCATCTCGAGCAGACCAACGCATCGCCGAACACCATCCGGGCCTACGCCCGGCACGTCGTCGATTTTGCCAATTTCCTGGGTACCAACGGCGCTGGCCTTCGCGACGTCACCGTCCCGCTCTACGATGGCTTCCTCGCATGGCGGCTGACCAGGCACCGCAATGCGCTGCCGAGTCCGAAGCTGGTTCGGCTGCGAGCATCCCCGGAGCCCGCGCTGGCACCGGCGACGCGCAATCAGATCCAGCTCTCGATCAAATCGTTCTACCGGTTCTTCAACGGCACCGACAACTTCGCAATTGATACCGCCGACGTGGCAAAAGCTTTTGACGGTCACCGCGTCTACAAACCGTTCCTCGAACATATCAGCCAGCGACGCACGACCAGGCGCAAGGACCGCTACCTAAGCGGCGATCCCGTTCGCGTGCAGCGGCGGGTCACGGACAAACGCCTGACCCCGACCGAGGTGCTGACGATGATCAAGGCCTGCGGCCTCGCCCGCGACGCCTTCCTGATCGTGCTGCTCTACAATACCGGCATGCGCATCGGCGAAGCGCTCGGGCTGCGTCACGTCGACATCGACCTTGCTGAAAAGGTGATCTGGGTCGTGCCGCGCGACGACAACGCCAATGGTGCGCGCGCGAAGTCGGGACGGACGCGCGGCATCCCCGTGCACGATTACGTGCTCAACATGTACGTCGATTATCTGACGAGTGGCGAGTACCTGCCGGCGTTTGAGGCCGGCACCGAGTATGTCTTCGCCAACGTCAAGGCGGGACAGGTCGGCCGCGCCATGAGCCTGTCCTACGCCTATAAGCTGAACAGCCTCCTCAAGCGCCGCACCCGGACCGCCTTCACCTGGCACATGTTCCGCCACAGTCACGCGTCGGAGGCGATCGCGGCGGGCTACAGCCTGTTGGAGGTCGCCGACCGGCTCGGTCATGCGAGTCCGCAGACGACCGCCACCTTCTACCAGCACCTTTTCGCGTCCGAGGTACGCAAGCTCTACCTCACCGGTCCTGCGCAGGTTCAGGAACGACTTGCCCATCTTCGCGAAGCCAACCTGGTTGGGAAGGATGTTCGGTGGGCGTAACGTCGCTCGCCCTCGTCGCCGGCACGCCCGACGACCCCGACCGCTACAACAACTGGCTGGAGGGGCGGCTTGCCGCAGTCTCCCCTCTCCTGCTCGCCAACGATACCTGGAGCGACGCGCTGATGAGCGAGGTCTTTGGGCACCCCTGGCTCGCCCCGGTCTACGCCGCCCTGCCGCTCCGCGCCGCGAGCCCGATTCTCACCAACGAGATCAAGACCTATCTCGCGGCTTCGGTTCTGGACGATCGCAAGGCCGACCGCCGCTGGTTCTGGCGACGGACGGGGGTGGTGGAATATCGGACCCAAGAAGGCGTCGCGCTGCTGGCGAGCTTTGGCGTCCGCTGTTTGGCCGACATACCGCACCCCAACTTCGCGCCCGATGACAGCGCCTGCAAAGCCGGCCCCATGTGCCATAACGAAGCGGTGCTTGAACAATACTCGGCTTGGTACGGTCGAACGCATGAGCACAGGCGGCTGCGTCAGACGCGCAACTGGTTGCGCGATGGCAAGGTGACGACCGGCGAGTTCCACGCACCCGAGGTCCAGCTGTTCGGCGATCTCCATCGCCACGCAATCATCGACCGCGCGCAGATGCGCCCCGTGGCGGAGCGCGATATCGTCCTGCTGAACGACCTCTATAGCGAGGATGATACCCGCTTCCGCGATCGGCAGCGTATCAGCGATCAGTACCTCAACTTTTTGCGCTTCCCGCCCTGGCTAAGGCCGCTCTCACGAGCGTTTTTGCTCGACAAGATCAGCCATGGCGAACTGGCTCCTGCGACCGCAACCGGGACGATGTCGCGCCTGCGGCGGTTCGCACGCTTCCTGCACGAGGAAGGCGTCACTGGTCCTGACGGCATCGCCGAACCATTGATGGAGCGTTTCCTCGCCTGGGGAAATGCCCGCGGGGCGAAGGGCAAGAACTGGTACACCGACATCGTCCAGCTCCTGCGCGCTGCACCTGTCCTGGCACCCGGGCGGTGGCCCACGATCGCCCTCGACAAGCGGGCCGTAAGGCGGATCGATTACAAGCAGGCGCCCGATGACTCGCGCAATCGGCTTTATGCCTCGCGGGAGGGTGCGAACCGAGCGGCGTCGACGGACTCCATCGCCGCGATCATGGCGCACCTGAACGAGCTGCCGGACCCGATCCCGGCCATCTTCAGGATCGGCGTGACGACGGGCGCCCGCGCCGAAGACCTGCATGCCCTGCTGTTCGACTGCCTGGAGCCCGACCCGCATGACGCCCGGTTCATGCTGTTCACCTTCTGGCAGAACAAGGTCAGCCGTTGGAACCGCAAGCCCCTGCTGGTGACCGATGCCGCCCATCAGGCAATGATTGGGATCATCGAAGAGCAGCGCGAGCGCGTCCGCCGGTGTCACGGACGTGAGACGAAATACCTGTTCCCGGTGTTCCATGGCAAACGCGAGTCCTTCCTTGGGTGCAATTGGACCTCGCAGGAGCTCAAGAGCCTCTGCCTGCGTCACCAGATCACCGATGGCGAAGGTCGACCCGTCGACTTCGCCTGGCATCCGCTGCGGCATCACCGGGGCACGCAGATGGCGGCCGAGGGACACGATATCCTCAGCATTATGTTCGAGCTAGGCCATGCCTCGCCCGACATGGCATCGATGTACGTCAACAAGCGCCTGGAGCTGAGGAAGAACGCCTTGATCCGGAAGGGCGGCGGTCGGTTCTACACGATCGAGGGGCGGGTCGATGAAGCCGTCGGCGATCTCCTGCTGCGCAAGGACGCAATGACGGCGACCCGGGTAGGCGGCGGCGCCTGCACCTTGCCCGGACAGCTCGGTGAATGGTGCGAGCACGCGCACGCGCACGCCTGTCTCACCTGCCGGCACTTTCGCGCCGATGGCGACGACGTCGACCATTTTCGCGGAGAACGCAGCAAGCTTTATGTGACGATCGAGAACCTCGAAAAGGAAGCGCGGACCTGCGAAGACGAGGGTCGAACCCGCATGGCGGGCATCGCCCGCAAGCGGCTCGAGCGGAACAAGGACGCTGTGCAGAACACGGACGCCATCATCCGATCAATCGAGGCGCAGGGCCAGTACCAAGGCAGCGAGCAACGCTATCGGCCCGCCCTGGCCCGGCAAGAGGCGACGCAATAATGAGCGGTGAAGACCGGCGGATAGCCACGTTGGATGGCGCTCGACAACGCCGCAGCGCCGACAAGCGCGCGGCGGTCGAGGACGCCATGTTGCGGCTGCGCGACAGCCGGCAAGCCGTCACGTTCGTCTCCGTCGCGCGCGAGGCGAAGGTCAGCCGCCAGTACCTTTACAACAACTTCGCCGATGCGATCGGCGAAGAGCGAGCCGAAACGCGCGCCGAGACCACGATCATCGACGGCATGAAGGTGCCGCTGCGCACGCCGGAGGAGCACCGGCATATCGAAGCCGCACTGCGCAACAAGGTCGACCGCCTCGAGACCGGGCTGAAGGAAGCCCGGGCGGAACGGTTGAAAGCCGAGAGAACAGCCGAGCGGGAACGCGGCAAGGCCGAGTACTGGCGACGGCTCTACACCGCGGTGCTCGCCCGGCTGTCGGAACAGTAGGAAATCGTATGATGCTTGCCCCGCGCCGTCATGCCCTTCGGGTTACGATCAGGTGAGTTTGAAGTGAGCCGCCTACGGCGTCTTACACTTCCAACTCACCTGATCGTTCAGATTGATGCCGAAACAGAATGGACAGATGGTTGTCGATCAAGACACTGCATTCGCTGTAGAAAGACAGCCGGTGGTGGAGATATATGTTAAACTACCTTATCGAAACGCCCGAAGGCGAGCTCGATGCACAGCTTGCGCGCGATCGACCGCCGTCGGGATCCGGCGAAATGGCGCAGCGCCTGAATCGATCATCAGCGCTTGGGCTGAGCCCCGTCGAGAGTTTCAACGCTCAGTCTTGGGCCAGCCCCCGACACTTACCGGTCCGTACACAAGCCTCCACGCCGTGGCAGTTCAGCGGCGACCCCGCCGCCGCCTCCAGCACCGAGGACAGAGCTTCGCCTCCTGCTCCCTCCCCTGAGCGCCGTCGCAGCTTCCATGCGCAGGAGCACGGGCCGGCGCAACTCCGCTATGGTTTGAGAGCCTTCGTGACTTATCCAGTCCATTGCTGAACACACCGAGCCATTAATGCCGTCGACGCGGCCAAGGGTAGAGAAGGTGTCGACCCGCCCCGGCAGACGCAACTGGAAGCGCGAGCGCGCCTTTCGGCTACGCCCTCGCGCTTCCGAGCGTCAGGCTGGACTATCATTAGCATGCTATCCCGCGACGTACTGAAGATCCAGAGCGTCGGCAACTGCGTGGTGCCGGATGTTTCCACCGGAGACATTCAGGCCATTTGCCAGATGCGTATCCGCCGTCATCGCCGCCTCAGCCCCCAAATTCGCCAGTCGCACCGCAAAGGGTAGCGTCGCGTTGTTAAGCGCCAGAGTAGAGGTGCGCGCAACCGCGCCTGGCATGTTGGCGACGCAATAGTGGATCACGCCATCGACCTCGAAGACCGGGTCTTCGTGCGTGGTCGCATGGCTGGTCTCGAAACAGCCGCCCTGGTCGATGGCGATGTCCACCAGTACCGCGCCGCGCTTCATCGTCTTTATCATGTCGCGCGTGACGAGCTTGGGCGCCGCCGCCCCGGGGACCAGCACCGCGCCGATAACGAGGTGCGCATTCTTCACCGCCGCCGCGATCGCCGCCTTGGACGCAAACGCGGTCTTGATCTGGCTGGAAAAGAACATATCGAGCTCGGCTAGGCGACTCATGCTGATATCGTAGATAGTAACATCGGCGCGCATGCCGACCGCTATCTGCGCGGCGTTGACGCCGGAGATGCCGCCGCCGAGGATCGCGACCTTGGCCGGCGCGACGCCCGGCACGCCGCCGAGCAGGATGCCGCGGCCGCCCTGTTCCTTTTCCAGATAATGCGCACCGACCTGCACCGACATCCGGCCCGCGACCTCGCTCATCGGCTTCAAGAGCGGCAGGCTGCCATTGCGGTCGGTGACCGTCTCATAGGCAATGCAGGTCGCGCCCGACTTCATCAGGCCCTCCGCCTGCGGCTTGTCGGCGGCGAGGTGGAGATAGGTGAAGAGCAGATGCCGCGGCTCCAACAGCGCGATCTCAGAGGCTTGCGGCTCCTTCACCTTGACGATCATGTCGGCCGCCGCGAACACGGCGCGCGCATCCGGCAGGATGGTCGCGCCGGCCGCAATGTAATCCTGGTCGGTGAAGTCAATGCCCTCGCCCGCCTTGGTCTCGACCACGGCATCGTGGCCCGCCGCGACCATCTCGGCCACCGAAGCCGGCGTCAACCCCACCCGATACTCGTGGTTCTTGATCTCCTTGGGGACACCGATTTTCATAAAACGTCCTCTCGCTATGGCCGCAATATACCGGCAAAAGTGCGGGATTTCTGTGCCATTTTGCTCTAGGCGGTGGTAGACTGCGGGAGATTATTGCACATTCAGGCGAATGTGAGGAAAGCCATGCTGGACGCCTTCGACGTCAAACTCATCCACCAACTCTCGGTGGATTCGGATCTGACGAGCGCGGAACTCGGTGATCGCGTGGGTCTGTCGGCGAGCGCGGCGCATCGGCGTGTCGGCCAGCTCAAGGAGCGTGGCTACATTTCCGGATTTCGCGCCATTCTGTCCAAAGCGGCGCGGGGCAATCCAAGTTCGGTATTGGTCAATGTCACCCTCCGCGACCAGACGGAGCAGACGATGGCCGAGTTTGAGCGCAGAATCACGGATTGCGCGGAAGTGCGCGAGTGCTTCCTGATGAGCGGCGAAGCCGACTACCTTCTTCACGTCGAGGTTCGGGAGAACGAAACGTTCGAGCGCGTGCACCGGGAAACACTTTCGCGCCTACCCGGTGTGGCTCGACTTGCGTCCCATTTTGTTATTCGTGAGGTCGTCAGAGTAGTTGATCGTTAAGAGCATAGCCTTTCGAAACCGAAAGGAAGCGCTTTTCAAGGACGCACCAACCGATAGAGCACATGTGGCTCCGTCGCGAATGACAGGCGATGATCGCTGGCGGGACCATAAAACTCGAGCCGCTCGAACGGCCCTCCTTCGCACGGGCCGGTCACCTCCTCGAACAGATTGGGGCCGATCAGCTCCCAATACGTCTTCTCACTTCTGCGACTGACGGTCAGGCCGTGCTGACCGACGGCAGAGACGGTGACATCGTTCTTCGGGTTGCCGGGCTTGCTATAGTCGCGTCGGTTGGTCCGGTAGGCGCCCATCGGCGCGGCGGTCTGGCAGCCTGGCCAGCGCGGGGCGGGCGATTGGGGAAAGAGCCGGCCGCGATCACACTCACCAGCTCGGTGCGGGTATCGCTGCTTTCCGCGCCGCCGGTGAACTAGTAGGGCGGGTGACGGAGACCTATAACGAACCTTCCCGCTCCACCCGGGCCAGTGTCGTGCCCTCGGTCACCTGCCCGCCTTCGCTGGCGTTGAGTTCGGCGACGGTGCCGTCGAAGGGCGCGGTGAGCGCATGCTCCATCTTCATCGCCTCGAGGGTGACGAGCTTCTGGCCCTTGGCGACGCGATCGCCCGCGGCGACCTCCACCGCAATGACGCGGCCGGGCATGGGCGCGAGGATCGCACCGTCGGCGGCGGTGCCGGCGGCGACTCCCTCGAACCGCGCCGGCTCGAATCGCCAGGTTCGCCCCTGCATCGTTACCCAAGTATGATCGTCAGCCTTCTCGATTAGTGCATAATGCTTCTGATCGTAAGTGGCGGGGCTCGCGAGGTCGGCCTCGTACACCTCTGCCCCGCTCATCAGCCGGGTAGCCGATCTTGTATGGCCGTTCAGCCGAAATCCCGCCGGAGCCGGCGCCGAGGCATCGACGTACTCGCGTCCCACGAGCGCGAGCAGCCAGCCCGGCGGATCGATTGGATAGACGAGATCGTCCAGTTTTTGCTCGATGAAGCCGGTATCGACCCGCCCGGCCATGAAATCGGGATCGACAAGCGCAGAGCCGATGAATGTCGCATTGGTTTTCACCGGCCAGACCTGCACGTCCCAGATAAGCCGGGACAACCCATGTGCTGCCGTCCGCCGGTCGTCGGCGTGGCAGATCACCTTCGCGATCATGGGATCGTAGAAGGGCGATATGGTCGAGCCTTGCTCGACTCCGGTTTCGATACGGGCGTGGCCATCGAAGTCGAGCTTGTACCGAGTGCCGCTGAGTTCTGCGCGGTAGCGCGAAGGACGGATCGTATCTGGTAGATTGAAGCGTTCGAGAGTGCCGGTCGACGGCAGGAACCCTGTGCTCGGGTCCTCCGCATACAGCCGAGCCTCCATCGCCCAGCCGTCGATGCGCAACTCCTCCTGCCGCTTGGGCAGCGGTTCGCCGCTGGCGACGCGGAGTTGCCATTCGACCAGGTCTTGGCCGGTGATCTCTTCGGTCACCGGATGTTCGACCTGGAGGCGGGTGTTCATCTCCATGAACCAGATGCGGTCGGCGCGCAGGCCTTCGCTGGCGTCGGCGATGAACTCGATCGTGCCGGCACCGACATAGTCGACCGCCTTGGCGGCGCGCACCGCCGCGTCGCAGACGGCGGCGCGGGTGGCCTCGTCCATGCCGGGCGCGGGGGCTTCCTCGATCACCTTCTGGTGGCGGCGCTGGAGCGAGCAGTCGCGTTCGAACAAATGGACCACGTTGCCGTGGGTGTCGCCGAAGACCTGCACCTCGATGTGGCGGGGCGAGAGGATGTATTTCTCGAGCAGCACGCGGTCGTCGCCGAAGGACGAGGCGGCTTCGCGGCGGCAGGAGCCGAGCGCGTCGAGGAACTCGGCCGCGCTCTCGACCCGGCGCATGCCCTTCCCGCCGCCGCCGGCGACCGCCTTGATGAGGACGGGATAGCCGATCGCGTCGGCTTCGGCCTGGAGGCGCTCGGGGCTCTGGTCGTCGCCGAGATAGCCGGGGGTGACAAGGACGCCGGCGGCGATCATGCGGCTCTTGGCGGCATCCTTCAGGCCCATGGCGCGGATGCTGTCCGGGCGCGGGCCGACCCAGATCAGGCCGGCGTCGAGCACGGCCTGGGCGAAGTCGGCGTTCTCGGAAAGGAAGCCGTAGCCTGGGTGGATGGCCTCGGCGCCGGTTTGCTTGGCGGCGGCGATGATGCAGTCGCCGAGGAGATAGCTCTCACGCGCCGGCGACGGGCCGATGTGGACGGCTTCGTCGGCCTGGCGGACGTGAAGGGCCTGGGCGTCCGCGTCGGAGTAGACGGCGATCGTGCGGATGCCGAGCCGGCGCGCGGTGCGGATGACCCGGCACGCGATCTCGCCCCGGTTGGCGATGAGAAGAGAGGTGATCATGCCGCCCCCACTCGCGGCTTGTCGATGCATGCGGTCTCCGACACCGCCAAGTCCGCCACGTTGAACAGCACCGTCTCGATCACGTCGCGGCCGCTGTCGTCACGGTAGTGGAACGCGAGGGTGAGATGCCCGCTGTAGACCCGGACCAGTTGCAGATCGAGCTTCGGCAGGCGGCGGATGACCTCGCCCCAATACGCCCGCAGCTCGGCCTTGCCGCGGATCACGCCGTCGGTCGCGTAGAGCTTGGCGAAGGGCGAGCGGAGCTGCACGTCGTCGGCATACATCGCCATCAGGCCGTCCAAGTCGCGGGCGTTCCAGGCGGCAACCCACTTCTCCGCCCATCTTTGCGGGATGATCATCGTGGTTCCCTCACATCCGGAACACGCCGAAGCGTGGCTCTTCGATGGGTGCCTGAAGCGTCGTCGCCAGGGCGAGGCCGAGGACGTCGCGGGTCTGAGCGGGGTCGATGACGCCGTCGTCCCACAGGCGGGCGGTGGCGTAATACGGGTTGCCTTCGTCCTCGTACTTCTGGCGGACGGGGGCCTTGAAGGTCTCGGCCTCTTCCGGTGTCCAGTTCTCCGCATCGCGGTGGACGGTGGCCAGCACCGAAGCCGCCTGCTCGCCGCCCATCACGCTGATCCGGGCGTTGGGCCAGGTGAACAGGAACCGGGGCGAGTAGGCCCGGCCGCACATGCCGTAGTTGCCGGCGCCGAAGCTGCCGCCGATCAGGATCGTGATCTTGGGGACGCTGGCGGTGGCGACGGCAGTGACGAGCTTGGCGCCGTGCTTGGCGATGCCCTCCGCCTCGTAGCGGCCGCCGACCATGAAGCCGCTGATGTTCTGGAGGAACAGGAGGGGGATGCGGCGCTGGCAGGCCAGTTCGATGAAGTGGGCGCCCTTCTGCGCGGATTCCGAGAACAGCACGCCGTTGTTGGCGAGGATCGCGACCGGCTGGCCCCAGATGTGCGCGAAGCCACAGACCAGTGACGCGCCGTACAGCGCCTTGAACTCGTGGAACTCGGAGGCGTCGACCAGGCGGGCGATGACTTCGTGGACGTCATAGGGGGCGCGGACGTCCTGGGGGACGATGCCGTACAGGTCCTCAACAGCGTATTTCGGCGGGCGGGGATCGCGGAGGTTGACCTCGGTCTTCGCCGCGGGCGCGAAGGTGGAGACGATGTCGCGGACGATGGTGAGCGCGTGCTCGTCGTTCTCGGCGACGTGATCGACGACGCCGGACTTGCGGCCGTGGGTGTCGGCGCCGCCGAGCTCTTCGGCGCTGATCACCTCGCCGGTCGCGGCCTTGACCAGCGGCGGACCGGCGAGGAAGATCGTGCCCTGGTTGCGGACGATCACGCTTTCGTCGGACATGGCGGGGACATAGGCGCCGCCGGCGGTGCAGCTGCCCATCACGCAGGCGACCTGGGGGATGCCGAGCGCGGACATGTTCGCCTGGTTGAAGAAGATCCGGCCGAAATGGTCGCGGTCGGGGAAGACGTCCGCTTGGTGCGGCAGGTTGGCGCCGCCGCTGTCGACGAGGTAGACGCAGGGCAGCCGGTTCTGTTGGGCGATCTCCTGCGCGCGCAGGTGCTTCTTGACGGTTAGCGGATTATAGGTGCCGCCCTTCACCGTCGCGTCGTTGCAGACGATCATCACCTGCCGGCCGGAGACGCGGCCGATACCGGCGATCATGCCGGCGCCGGGGACTTCGTTGTCGTACAGCCCGTTGGCGGCGAGTTGGCCGATCTCCAGGAACGGCGAGCCGGGGTCTAGCAGGCGTTCGACCCGGTCGCGGGGGAGGAGTTTGTTGCGGGAGGTATGGCGCTCGCGGGACTTTTCGCCGCCACCGAGAGCTGCCTGCGCCACGCGCGCGCGGAGCTCGTCGGCAAGAGCGCGGTTGTGGGTGGCGTTGGCGCGGAACTGGTCGCTGTTCGCGTCGATCTTGGTGTCAAGGACGGGAGCGGTCACTGGGCGACTCGCTCCCCTGCCCCGACCAGTTCGCGGCCGATCAACATGCGGCGGACCTCGTTGGTGCCTGCGCCGATGTCGAGCAGCTTGGCATCGCGGAGGTAGCGTTCGACGGGCCAATCCTTGGTGTAGCCCGCGCCGCCGAGCGCCTGGATCGCCTCGCCAGCCACGCGCACGGCATTTTCGCTCGCGAGCAGGATCGCGCCGGCCGCGTCGAAGCGGGTGGTCTTGCCCGCATCGCAGCTCTTCGCGACCGCATAGACATAGGCGCGGGCGCTGTTGAGGGCGACGTACATGTCCGCGATCTTGGCCTGCATCAGCTGGAAGCTGCCTACGGGCTGGCCGAACTGCTTGCGCTCGCGGACATAGGGAATGACCACGTCCAGGCACGCCTGCATGATGCCGAGCTGGATGCCGGCGAGCACGGCGCGCTCGTAATCGAGGCCGCTCATCAGCACGCCGACGCCGCCATTGAGCGGGCCCATGACCTGAGTATCGGCGACGAAGCAATCGTCGAACACGAGTTCGGCGGTGGGCGAGCCGCGCATGCCCATCTTGTCGATCTTCTGCCCGATCGATAAACCGGGGGTGCCCGCTTCGATCAGGAAGGCGGTAATGCCGCGGCTGCCCTCGCCCGTTTTGGCATAGACGACGAGCGTGTCGGCGTAGGCGGCGTTGGTGATCCAGAACTTGGTGCCGTTGAGCACGTAGCCGCCGTCGGTCGCGACCGCGCGGAGCTTCATCGAGACGACGTCGGAGCCGGCGCTCGCTTCCGACATGGCTAGGCTGCCGACGTGTTCGCCGCTGATCAGCTTGGGGAGGTACTTGGCCTTCTGCTCAGGGGTAGCCCAGCGGCGGATCTGGTTGATGCACAGGTTGGAGTGGGCCCCGTAGCTGAGGCCGACGGAGGCGGAGGCGCGGGACACTTCCTCGCAGGCGATGACGTGCTCGAGGTAGCCGAGGCCCAACCCGCCATCGTCCTCGCCCACGGTTATACCGTGCAGGCCGAGTTCACCCATCTCTGGCCACAGGTCGCGCGGGAACCAATCCTCCGAATCGATGCGCGCGGCCAAGGGCGTGATGCGCTCTGCGGCGAAGCGACGCGTGGTGTCGCGGATCATATCTGCGGTCTCGCCCAGCGCGAAATCGAACTCAACGGACATCATGTACCTCGCTCTGTGATTCGAACGGACCGATACGGTGGTTCCAGCCGTCCGGGTCAGGCACCGTTCCGCGCTGTATGCCGACCAGTTCGGCCTTGATCTCGGCGGTGCGCGGACCTTCTTCGCCGTTGCCGATCGTCCAGCTGCCCCTGCCACTTCTAACCTCGCCAATGGCGGTGAGGACGGCGGCGGTGCCGCACGCGAAGACTTCGCAGAGCGAGCCGTCACGAGCATCCGCCTGCCACTGGTCGACCGAATAGGGCTGCTCCTCGACGATGAGTCCGCGACGCCGCGCCAGTTCAATAATTGACGCGCGGGTTATGCCCGGCAGGATCGTGCCGCCGAGCGGCGGCGTCACCATCCGCCCGTCGTCGAACAGGAAGAAGATGTTCATGCCGCCGAGTTCGTCGACCCAGCGATGCTCGATCGCGTCCAGGAACACCACCTGATCGCAGCCGTGCCGATACGCCTCGGCCTGCGCCAGGAGGCTGGCAGCGTAATTTCCGCCGCACTTTGCTTCTCCCGTACCGCCCGGACCGGCGCGATTGAGGTGGTCCGACACCCAGAGCGAGATCGCCTGCTTGCCGCCCTTGAAATAGGCACCGGCGGGCGACGCGATCACGCAGAAGGTGTATTCGCTGGCCGGTTTCACGCCCAGGAACGCTTCGGACGCGAACATGAAGGGGCGGAGGTAGAGGCTGCCGTCGCCACCGGGAACCCAGGCCTCGTCGGCCCTGACGAGCGCTTCGATCGCGTGGAGGAACATGGCCTCGGCAAGCTGCGGCATGGCCATCCGGGCGGCCGACGCATTGAACCGGCGCGCGTTCTGCTCGGGGCGAAACAGCGTGGTTCCGCCATCGGCGGCACGGTACGCCTTCAGACCTTCGAATATCTCCTGTGCATAGTGCAGGACCGCGCAAGCCGGATCGAGCGTGAACGGGCGTCGGGCCTCGACCCTCGCGCTGTGCCACCCGCGTCCCTCCGTCCAGGTCGCGACCGCCATATGGTCGGTGAACACCCGGCCAAACGCCGGATCCTCCAGCAACGCGGCCCGTGCCGTGTCGGACACCGGATCGGGATGCGGATCGGTTATGAAGGGCTGGGTCGTCGACATGCTCTTTCCGGTCAATCCATGAAAATCAGTGCGGGATGCTCGATCGATCGCTTCAGCCGCTGGATGAACAGGGCCGCGTCGTACCCATCGACGATCCGGTGGTCGAAGGAGGACGACAGGTTCATCATCTTGCGAACGGTGATGAACTGCCCCTCGACGACGGGGCGCTCGACGATCTTGTTGGGACCGAGGATCGCGACTTCGGGATGGTTGATGACCGGGGTGGTGGCGATGCCGCCGAGCGCCCCCAGCGACGTGATCGTGATGGTGGAACCCCCAAGCTCGTCGCGCTGCGCTGTGCCGTCGCGCGCCGCGGCGCTGAGCCGGGTCAGCTCCGCCGCGAGCGTCCACAGGTCGCGCGCCTCGGCGTGGCGCAGGACGGGAACCATCAGGCCGCCCGGCGTCTGCGTGGCGATGCCGACGTGAACGGCATCGTGCGCGTGGAGCACGCCCTGATCGTCGTCGTAGCGGGCGTTGATCTGGGGAAAGTCCGGAACCACACGCACCAGCGCCCGGATGAGGAACGGCAACAGCGTCAGCTTGGGCTGGTCGGACCTCCTGTTCGCGTTCAGATCCAGTCGCAGCGCCTCAAGCTGGGTGACGTCGACTTCCTCGACATAGGCGATGTGCGGGATGCGCCGCTTGGCCTCCTGCATCTTCTCCGCGATCCGGCGCCGCAGCCCGATGATCCGCGTGTCGCGAACGCCGCTCCGCCTGGCGTATCGCTCGGCGACCGGAGCCGTTCCGCCACCGTCGGGCGTGTGCGCCAGAAAGGCGTCGAGATCGTAGGAGGTGATGCGGCCGGCGGTGCCGGTAGCCGGCACGTTGCGCAGGTCGATCCCTGCCTGCCGAGCGCGTCGCCGGGTCGAGGGCGCCGCGACGGGAGCGAGTCCAGGCGTGATATCGCGGGGGACAAAGGCGCCGGACGCTGGCACCGGTGGTGCGACCGGCGGCAGCGGATCGGCCCGCGACGCGGCCGGTTCGGGAGAGGATGGCGGGGCGGTGCGGGCCGCCTCGGCCTCACCGTCGCCGCTGCCGGCGACCTCCAGCTCGACTAGGACCGCGCCGACCGGGATCATCGCCCCGACCTCGCCGTTGATCGAAAGCACGACGCCGTCGACCGGCGAGGTCATGTCGACGGTCGCCTTGTCGGTCATCACGTCGACCAGGCTCTGGTCCTCGCGAACCGTATCGCCCGGCTTGACATGCCAGACGGTGACCTCGGCTTCTGCGACGCCTTCGCCGATGTCGGGCAGGCGGAATTGGAAGCGGCCCACGCTCAATTCTCCATGACACTTGCGAGCGCGGCGGCGAGCCGGCCCGGGCCGGGAAAATAATCCCATTCGAAGGCATGCGGGTAGGGCGTGTCCCAGCCCGCGACGCGTACGATCGGACTTTTCAGCGCCCAGAAGCAGCGTTCCTGGATCAGCGCGGAAAGCTCCCCCCCGAAGCCGCCGAAGCGCGATGCCTCGTGCAGGATCACGCAACGCCCGGTTCTGGTCACCGACTCCACGATCGTGTCCACGTCCAGTGGGACGATCGAGCGCAGGTCGACGAGTTCGGCATCGATGCCGCTCTCCGCGATGCCCTCCGCCGCAACGTGCACCATCGTGCCATAGGCGAGCACGGTGGCGTCGGTTCCGGCGCGAACAACGGCCGCCTGCCCCAGCGGCACGGTGTAATGCCCTTCGGGCACGTCCGCCTCGGGCAGGCCCGCCCAGGTCCTGAGCGCCTGGTCATGCCTGCCGTTGAACGGTCCGTTATAGAGGCGTTTGGGCTCCAGGAAGATCACCGGGTCGTCGCACTCGATCGCCGCGATCAGCAGCCCCTTGGCGTCATACGGGTTGGAAGGGATAACCGTCTTCAGCCCGGTGATGTGCGCAAAGATTGCCTCCGGCGACTGGCTGTGGGTCTGCCCGCCAAAGATCCCGCCGCCATAGGGGCTGCGTACCGTGATCGGCGCCGAGAACTCCCCGTTCGAGCGATAGCGCAACCGCGCCGCCTCGCTGACCAGCTGATCGAAGGCAGGCAGAATATAGTCGGCGAACTGGATCTCCGGCACCGGACGCAGACCATAGGCACCCATGCCGATGGCGGTGGCGATGATGCCTCCCTCGCTGATCGGCGCGTCGAAGCAACGGGTCAGGCCGTGCTTCTTTTGCAGCCCGTCGGTCACGCGGAAGACGCCGCCGAAATAGCCGACGTCCTGGCCGAAGATCAGCGTGTCGGGATCCTGCCCGAGCTTGACGTCCAGCGCGGAGTTGAGCGCCTGGATCATGTTCATGGTCGTCATGCGATCAGATCCCCAGCTCGCGGCGCTGCTCGATCACGCGCCAATCGGGTTCCTTGAACACGCCCTCGAACATTTCGGAAAGCGGGGGCTTGGACTTGCCAAGAGTGCCGACCGCGTCCGCCGCCCGCTGCGCGGTGCGGAGCGCTTCGGTCAGTTCCGCTTCCATCTGCACGTGGCGCTCCTCCGACCAGTCGCCCCGCCCGATCAGATGCGCCTTCAGGCGCACCACCGGATCGCCCAGCGGCCAGTGCGCCGCCTCGTCGGCGGGGCGATATTTGGTGGGATCGTCGCTGGTGGAATGGCCCGACGCCCGGTAGGTCACGAACTCAATCAGCGTCGCGCCCCCGTTCGCCCGCGCCCGCGCCGCCGCCCACTCGGTCGCGGCCCACACCGCCAGGAAGTCGTTGCCATCGACCCGCAGTCCGGGGATGCCATAGGCCAGCGCCTTTGCCGCAAAGGTCACGTGTTCGGCGCCGGCGATGCCGGAAAAGGTGGAGATCGCCCACTGGTTGTTGGTGACGGCGAGGATGACGGGCGCACGGTACACCGCAGCAAAGGTGAGCGCCTCGTGGAAGTCGCCCTCCGCCGTGGTGCCGTCGCCGATATAGCCGAGTGCGATGCGGGTATCGCCCTTGTACGCCGATGCCATCGCCCAACCGACCGCGTGACCGAACCGGCTGCCGACGTTCCCGGATAGCGAGTAGAAGCCATAGTCGCGCGCCGAGTAGAGGATCGGCAGCTGACGTCCTTTGAGCGGGTCCTTTTCGTTCGAGTAGATCTGGTGGATCATCTGTTCCATCGGATATCCGCGCGCGATCAGCCAGCCCTGGACACGGTAGGTCGGAAAGCACATGTCGCCCGGCGCCAGCGCCATCGCCTGAGCGACTCCGATCGCCTCCTCGCCGGTCGACTTCATGAAGAAGCTCGTCTTGCCCTGCCGGTGCGCGCGGAACATGCGGTCCTCGAACAGGCGCGTCTGCACCATCGCCCGCAATCCGGCGATCAGCACGTCCGCGCTCACGTCCGGAACCCAGTCGCCGACAGCTTTGCCCTCCTCGTCCAGGATTCGCAGCAGCGCATACGGGAGATGGCGCAGCGTCGACTCGGCCGAACAGGGATCGGGTCGGGCGACGGCGCCCGCCGGATCGAAGCGGAGATGAGAGAAGTCGGGGATGTCCCCGGGTCGCGCGGACGGCTCGGGGACGAACAGGCGAAGTGGCAGTGATCCAGACATCCGACCCTCTCCAGCGTGGGCGACATTCTTGCACATCGCGCTAAGATAGGTTTTCTTTTTTTTCTAATTTTGGGCACGGTTGGTAAAATTTCATTCTAAGTAGCTCGACCGCGGAGGAATGCTGTTCCAATGGACAATTACGATCGCGCGATACTTCGCCACATTCAGTCGGAGCCCGACCTGACCACCGCGGATTTGGCGGCGCGCGTCGGCCTATCGCAGACACCGTGCTGGCGACGCCTCAAGACGCTGGAGACCACCGGCGTGATCCTAGGGCGTGCCGTGCTGCTTGATCCGGCCAAGGTCGGCTATCCCGTCAGTGTCATCGCCCACGTACGTATCGCCGGTCACGACGAAGTCACGCTCGAGGGCTTCGAGACGCAGGTCTGCGCCCATCCGGAAATCGTCGAATGTTTCTCGATGAGCGGCGATAGCGACTATCTGATGCGGATCGTCGCGCGCAGCATCGAGGATTACGAGCGATTTCTGAAAAAGGTCTTGCTGCACTTGCCGGGCGTCTCGGCGGTCAATTCGTCCTTTGCCCTGAAGCAAGTCAAGGCGACCACCGACTTGCCCGTCTAGCGGCAGGGTCCCGCCTCCGGCAAGCAGCGCCCGCGCAATGCACGTTCGTGCTTTCGACATCGGTAGTACTTTCCCCGGAGGGCGAAACGCATTACCGCAGTGGAGTGAACGCGCTCTCGACAATGCGAACAAGGGTTCAGCGGCTGCCGAGCGTGCGCGCGTGGAAGATCGGCAAGCGAATTAGCAGCCGGATCATCTGATCCGGACCCCTGCTCGTCGCGGCGCACGCATGCGGGCGCCACCTCTCGCTCACCCGTCAAGGGCTTCCCATGTCCCACCGGTCCAGCCGGGCTTCCACGTCGGCTTCCAATCCCTGTCCGAATCGCGTCCGCTTTCGGATCGTGGGCGACATCTGCCCCAACCTACTGCCCCGCATTCTAGGTCTTCTGGTGCAATTCGAAACCATTCCTTGGAGCATGGCGCTGACCAGGACACCGGCGACCCTGAGCCTCTCGATCGACCTCGACCGGCCCGAGGGCCTGCGGGCCGACATCTTGCTGAACAAGATCGGCGCGATCCCCAGCGTGCGGCGCGCGACGCTGGTGAAGCTGCGACCCTGACGTTCGCTCAATCCGCCGGCCGTCGTCCGCCCGGTTTAGCGGGCAGCGCTGGAGAGCGCCGCCAGCGGTGCCCGCCTGCGTCCAGCCGGCTTCGCCGCGGGAACACCCTTGCGCCCCTCGTGCAGCGTCAGCAGTTCGCGCATCAACTCCTCGTCCAAGCTCGACATGATCGCCAGCACCTCGGCCTCGTCGCACCCTTCGCCCGCGACATGGAGTGCATCACAAATTGGGGGCAACCTGGTCGTCATCGGGTGGCAAGGCAAAGGAGCGGATAATTGCTCGTCATCCGGCACGTTGACACGGCGCTCGCGTTCAGTGCTGGAGCGCAGTAAGGCAATCAGGTCATTCTATCTAGGGCAATGACAGCCGCCTTCTGACGGCTTTCCTGCCCGGAACAGGATCCTGCCCTTGCTTATCGGCTATGCCCGGGTGTCGACCGAGGACCAGCACCTCGACCTGCAGCGCGATGCGCTCGCCCGTGCCGGATGCCAGAAGACTTTCGAGGACAAGAAGTCGGGTGCCAGGACCGACCGGCCCGGCCTGGCCGCGGCGCTCGAGTATGCGCGCGCGGGCGACCAGCTGGTCGTGTGGCGCCTCGACCGGCTCGGCCGCTCACTCCCCGACCTGATCGCGCTCGTACGCCAGTTGGAAGAGAACGGCGTGCAGCTTCGCTCGTTGACCGAGGGTATCGACACTTCGACTATCAACGGCAGGCTCACCTTTCATGTGTTCGCCGCCTTGGCCGAGTTCGAGCGCGCTCTGGTTCGCGAGCGGACCAAGGCGGGCCTGGAGGCCGCGCGCGCGCGGGGCCGCATGGGCGGGCGCAAGCACCGGCTCTCGCCGGACAAGCGCCGCCACGCAGTCGAGCTCTATCGTGCCAAGGACAAGACGGTGCGCGAGATCTGCCGGTTGATGGGCATCTCCAAGCCCACGCTATACGCCTATGTCGCCGAAGCCGACGCGGAAAGGGCACCCGAACGGAAGCGTGCGGCGTGACTGGACGGCGCGCGGGCGCGGACGTGACCGGCCTTGCCGATCTCGTCCGGCTGCGCGTGCAGCTGCGGGATGTGAAGCCGACCGCTTGGCGACGGGTCGTGATTCCCGCCACGATCCGGCTCGATCGCCTGCACCGCGTGGTCCAGGCCGCGATGGGATGGGAGGACGCGCACCTCTGGTCGTTCCACCTCCATGGCGTCGACTACGGTCCGGAAACGGGGCGGAATCCGAGCGTGCCGTTCGCCCAGTTTCGCCTCCGGCCTGGCGAGCGCTTCACCTGCGTCTACGATTTCGGGGACTGGTGGGAGCACGAGGTGCGTGTCGAGGCGGCGACGCCGGCCGACGCGCGCGGGTTCGTGCCGCGGTGCGTCGGCGGCAACGGAACCTGCCCGCCAGAGGATTGCGGCGGACCGGCGGGTTACGCCGAGCAGGTCGGCGAGGCACTCGGCCTCTCGGCGAGCCTCGACTTGGCCGACTTTGCCGAGTTCGGGCGCGATCTGCTGGCGGCGAAGGAGTCGGGCGACTGGAGCCCGATCACAAACCCCGACCGTTTGGACGACCTGGACCGTATCGTGCGCCGATCGCAGCGACGGCTTCGGTTCACCGAGCCGTTCAGCAAGGGGGCGGCGAACGATCGGCTGCACGCGTTAGCGGGAGCGGAACAGGAGACCGACCCATGACCTTGCGTTGCGCCATGCACGTCGCGATCGGCGCGTGCCCGACAAACGAGGCGTCCGGCAACGCCATCGTGATCGAGCGTACAGGCGAGCTCGCGCCCGAAACCCTCGGATTGACGCTCGCCGAGGCGCCCGCGCTGTTGCGCGAGGCGCAGGCCCGGCTCGTCACCGCCCAGGTCGGCGCATGGCAGGCCGCGCATCGTGCCTGTCCGGCCTGCGGTGCCGATCGCGCGCTGAAGGATCGCCGCCCGATGGTGATGCGCACCGCCTTCGGCGAGCAGCGGGTCGCGGCCGAGCGATTGCGGCGTTGCGGTTGTGGCGGCGACACGGGGCCAGGCGCGACGATGACGCCGTTAGCCGCGCTGCTGCCCGAGCGTACTACGCCCGAGCTCCTTTACCTGGAGACGCGCTGGGCGTCGCTCGTCTCCTTCGGCCTGGCCGCGCGCATGTTGAACGAGCTGCTGCCGCTTGATCGACCGGTCGCGCCGGAATGCGTGCGCCGACATCTTCATGCCGCGGCCGAGCGCGAGGAGGTCGCGCTCGAGGCCGAAGAGCCCATGCGGTTCGACGCCTGTCAGCGCGACCTGTTCGACATGGCCGTGCCGGACGGGCCGATGGTGGTCGGCATCGACGGTGGTTATGTCCGCGACCGCGAGGGCTCTTGGTTTGAGGTTGTCGCCGGCAAGGGGCGAACCTCGTTTGCGCGCGGCGACGGTGAGGCGGGCTCACCCCCGAACGAGGCCGCCTCTTCGCCCGGCCGATGCTTCGCGTTCGTGCAGGCTTATGACGATGACCCGCGCCGGCGCATGCTCCGAATGTTGCGCGACCAGGGCTACCAGCCCAACCAGAAGCTGGTGTTCCTGTCGGACGGAGGCGAGAGCGTGCGCACGCTTCAGCGCCGCACCGGCCCCGAGCCGAGCACGTGCTGGACTGGTTCCATGTCGCCATGCGAGTGACCGCGCTCGGGCAGATGATCAAGGGCACCGCAACCGAGCTTGAATGGCGCGACGCGCGCCTGGGCGATCTCGATCGCGTCAAACACCTGCTCTGGCACGGGCACGCGCGCGAGGCGGTCGAACAGATCGGCTGGCTTGAGGACGACGTCGATGGTGCGGCCGAGGAGGTAACCGGCGAGAACCAGGCCAAGCTCCGCAAACTCGCGGCCGGGATCGGTGAATTCGGGACCTACATACGCCGAAACGCGGGAAGCGTCATCGACTATGGCGAACGCTACCGCGCGGGCGAGCGGATCTCGTCCGGGTTCGTGGAGAGCGCGATCAATCAGATCGTCGCCAAGCGGTTCTCGAAGCGGCAGTCGATGCGCTGGACCAGACGCGGTGCGCACCTCGCGCTGCAGACGCGCGCCCAGGTGCTCAATGGCGAGCTCGAAACCTCGTTCCGGCGTCGCTGGCCGGGATTTCGGGCAGCGCGGTCAGCATTAAGCTCCTTTGCCTCACCACCCGATGACGACCAGGTTGCCCCCAGTTTGTGATGCACTCCTTTCCGCTTTTGATATACTGGATCGCATCCCTCAGCGTCCGCGCCTTGTGCTCGCGCGGGCGGCCCACCTTGGTGGTCCGCCTCAACAATGGCCGGACGACAGCCCATTCTCCATCGGTGCAGTCGCTTGCATGGCGCAGGCCGCTTCTGTCATGTTCGCGGCGAGCGGTTTTGGTCCAGCCCATGTGATCCTCGTGGTCTTCGCAACCCCCGGTGAATCACAAGCCACTGAAATCGCTCAATTCAATTTTCGGTCGGTCTCTTAGCTCGACTTTCCGCATTTCAGGCGGCGTAGCAGGCAAGTTCGATCAGGCGGTCGAGGATGCCATCTGGAGTTTTCTGCGGGGGCGGGTCGTGTCGGGACGTGGCGAAAGTCTGGTCTGCCCATAATTGTCGTCGACGGCAGCGAGCGCATCGCTGAAGGTCACAACTTCCTTGGCGTACCATCGTGCGGAACGCACGACGATGGTGCGGGCCTTGTGGATGTCGTCGGTGAACAGGGTGATGAGCGAGAACAGCGCCAGCAGCATGGGGGTAGTGCGAGCGATGGCGCGGTCGGTCCACTGACGCTGCGTCTCGACGCCGAGGTGGCGACGGACCTCGGCGAAGGTCACCTCAATCGACCAGCGGCGGATGAACCAGCCGAGCATGTCGGCGGGCGAGACATCAGGATCGGTGGACAGGAAGGCCTGTGGCCTGAACCGTCCGGCGGGATCACGCACGATAAGTTAGCGCAGCGGCACGACTGGTCGGCCGGGGTGGCTCCAGACTGCGCATCCGGTAGCGAGTTCGACGCGCCGTTCGCCTTGGCCGTACCAGTCGGTGACGATATGCGTCGACCACGGGGTTGCCGGATCGGCGCGACGCCGCGCCAGCGTCGGGAGCCGTTCGCCGGTCCGCCGGGGGCGACCTCTCGTGCCTGGCTGGCGGGGTACAGCCCGTGCGAACAGGCGCGCGTCGAGCCGCAGCCGCGTCACCATGCAGACATGGGCGCTCACGGCGTCGAGCAGGCCGATCGCGGAAAAGCCGCTGTCGGCGACCGCGACGATGCGCCGGTCCGGCAGCCACTTGGCAACCTGCAACAGCATATGCCGGGCGCCATCGACCAGTGACTTGTGGCGGACACCGCGCCGGTCGGCCCAGCGCTGCGACGGCATCAGCACGGTCAGGAACGGCAAAGCCCATACCCGCCGTGCCCATGGCACGGGCACCAGCAGCATGGCCGACAGCCAGCGCAGCCCGCTGGCTTTGACAAAATGGCCATGGCTCGAGCGCACCGGGTCGCGGTAAATGCCACGTGCCGCGATCTTCGCGCCCCAGCGCCGCTCGATCGTATCGTCCAGCCCGATCACGACCGGCCCGGAGGGAACGAACGTCGCGACCAGCCGCGCCAGCAGAAGCCCGGCAGCCGCCAGCGCGGACCATCGGCTTCTGCTGAGAACATCGTGATATCGCGAAAAGTCCGCATCCTCACCGCGTCCCGTCACCCGCAACGCGGCTGCAACCGTCCGCCGATGCGTTGTAAGGATCGCCCCGGTCGCCAGCACCAGCAGGCGCTGCCAGGTCGGCTGCGTGAACAGGGTCCGGAACGGAGCCAGCCACCCTTCCAGCCGGTCCTGCCGGTCAACCGCTGCGCCCATCTGTCGTCTCCGTGACGGTTCCACCGTTCACGGAATCAACCAGCCCCACGATCCGACTCAACAGCCCCAAAAATGCGGAAAGTCGAGCTTAGACGTTACCGCTGAAACGGTCGCCGCGAGGGCCGCTATTCGCCCGTCGGCGGCGCCGACAACCTGGCGGGCTACAGCTTACTCGTCCCTGGTAGCCCGACGACGTCGGCAAACCGCGCTCGGCGGGGCTGGACTGCGGGCGAGTAAAGCCGGCGGGCGTCAATGCCGCGACCGCCAGCCTATCCAGAACAACCAAGCCCACGATCGGTATTATCTGATCATGACTTTCACAGAGGTGGAGAAAAGCGGACGGCCCAAGACCGTCCGCCTCCTCCGGTTCAGAATTTGACACGAGCGCCGGCGGTAAAGTACGTCCCGACCTCATCGTAAAACGCGCTTCCGGTCGTGATCAGCGGTGGAGACCGATTGAACACGTTGTCGACGTTACCGAACAACGTGAACTGATCGTGGACATGGAATTGAATGCCAAGGTCCAGGTAGGTCCGGGAGGCGACATTGTTGTTGATCAACCCCGAGGTGACGCCGGCGGCTGAGGTGGTGACCGCAGACAAATGATTGACCAGCCCCCCGCCGACATACCGGACGCGGGCATCCAATCCGACCGCTTTGCTCTCATAGGACAGGCTGCCCGTCGAGCGCCAATGCGGGTTCGCGTTGGCGGTGGCGTCGCCCACGTCACCGGCGCTGTTGATCCGGGTTACGCCCGTATCGACGATGAAGCGGGCGATGTAGGTGGCCAGGGCACGAAACCGGATCGTGCCGGGAAGGCTTGCCTTGAAGCGCGAGAGCGGCGTGATGTACGACGCTTCCAGATCCAAGCCGTTGGTCTCGAAATTGGCAAGGTTTTGGGAGTTAGCGAACGCGGTAACCACGGTGCCCGTATTGTCGCGGACAATCCGGGCACATGCCGCCGTGCTTCCCGCATTGCAGGCTTGGGTCAGTTGCGATGCGGTCAGCGTAGTGATCGCGCCGGCGATGCTGATGTTATAGTAATCAACCGACACGCTGAAGCCTGGGAAGAACGATGGCGAGTAGGACCCGCCGACCGTCAACGTACTGCCGATCTCGGGCACTAAGTTGGGGTTGCCGCCGTTGAATGTATTCACCAGCGTCGGATTGGCATTGTAGCCGGGCGTTCCGGCGTATTTGGCAGCCTGCGCGTCGACTAGGGGACCGATGGTGATCCGCTGCGTCGAGAACAGTTCGGTAATGCTCGCCGAACGAATGTCACGCGAGCGTGTGGCGCGTAGCAGCAGGTCGTTGAACAACCGCAGCGTACCGCCGCCTTTCCACGACCAGATACCGCCGCTGGTGCTGTAGTCCGAATAACGAGCCGCACCGTTGAGGTCGAGCTTAACCTTGCCTTCCACGTTGATGAGCGGGACGGCAATTTCGCCGAAACCTTCCTTTACGTTGAAGCCGCCGGCCAGCGTGCTGGTGAAGACTGGGAGCGCGAAGGTGCCCGCGATCGGAACGGTGCCGGGTTGGGCCGTTTGCTTCTCGTAACGTATCTCGCCGCCGATCACCGCGGTGACCGGACCAGCCGGCAGCGAGAACAGGTCGCCCTGGATCTGCGCCGACCCGGCATCCAGCTTGTTGAGGGTATGCGCGATCTGCGTGCCGGTCGTATAGGCGATCGCCGCCGGCGACACGTTGCCCGTGCCGAACGGATTGATCGGCGCGCAGGCGGCGTCGGTGACGGTGACCGCGTTGATCGCGCATATCGGGGTGCCGTTGGGCCCGGCTACCGCATTGATCGCATTGGCATATTGCGTCGCCAGACGGGAATTGGTCAGTTGCTGGTCGGTCGTCACCTCGCCATGACTATAGTGGGCGCTGTACTTGAACCGGCCAAACGAGCCGTCGATGCCGATCGCACCCTCGTAATCCTGCCGGAGCGAGTGGAGCCCGATCGTGTAGGCGTCGGGATAGAAGCGCCCCAGCTTGAAGCTCGTCTGCCCAGCGGCGGCCAGCTGATTCCTGATCGCTTGCGACAGAAACGGATTAGTGGCCGAGATCGTCGTCGTTGTCAGGGTGAGATCAGGAAAGAAACCAGAGTCAGATTTCGACCTTCCATACGTGCCGTCAACCCAGATCGTGGCCCGACCGACATCGTAACTCAGCCGTGCATACGAACTCAGGCGCTCGACCGGCGACGCCACGTTGATGTTGTCATAAAGGCTGGTAGCGTCGGCACCGCCGATCTGGCTGGCGTTGAAAGCCGCCGCACCCACTTGCGTACCGCCGCGGAACGGACGCAACGTGCCGTCCGGATTGAAGATTTGCCCCGCCAGCACGCCGCTGGTGATCAGGCCGCCGACCGCGGTATTGCCGTAGTTCACATCCGGAGTCAGCTGGGTGCGCAGATCCGTGGTCGACGTCGGATTGACCCGCACCACGCCGGCACCCAGATTCGGTCGGCTTGCCCGACCATCTGGCCCGATACCCTCGTCGTTGACGTATTCGGCACCGGCGATCAGATGTCCCTTGCCCTCGGCAAATGACGTCCCGAAACTTCCATCGAACCCATAGCGCCGGCCATCCCCGCGCGACGAAATGCTGTCCTGAACGCCAAGCGAGAGGCCCTTGAGCTTGTCGTTCAGAATGATATTGACGACCCCGGCGACGGCGCCCGAGCCATAGGCGGCCGACGCGCCGCCAGTCACCACGTCGACTTGGCGGATCAAGCCGAGCGGGACGAAGTTCAAATTATTATCGCCGACGAACCGCCGCCCATTGAGCAGCGTCAGCGTCCGGACAGTGCCGAGGCCGCGCAGATCGACCGGCGCCGTACCGGTCGATGTATTGCCGATCGACACGGCGGGCGTCGTCGTGGCGCGAAATTGGGGCAGGTCGTTCAGCGCCTGCTGGAGATTTGGCCGCGCGCCCTCGCGTAGTTCAGTAGTGCCGATAACCGTGGTCGGCGTCGGCTGGTCGAACCCCGCCCGATCGATGCGCGATCCCGTGACGACGATGTCTTCCGGGTTCTGCGGACCGGCGTCGTTGGCGGTGTTCTGGGGCGGCGTCTGCGCGGCAGTGCCCGCAGTCTGACCCTGTATGCTGTTATCGGACTGCAGTGCCGTTTGAGCATTCGCGGCTGCCGTATGCAGTAACACGACGGCAACCGCGGAACTGCTTGCCCCGCGAATTGCCAAGCTATTCCACGCCTTCACAGAAAATCGCATAATACCCCCCTGAACGCGCTTGATTTACCGCGCCAAATTTTTATACGGCGATCGTTTTGAATTAGGAACGATCTTGCAGGGACAGTTTATGTCGTCAAGGGGTTTCTAGCGAAATATGGTTCCAATCCCGGGACCAAGGCCGGGAACAGCTTAGCCTTCACACCGCCCTCGACATGCATCTGGCCGAGAAGATAGATCAGCGAGTCAGCAACGTCTCTCCTTATGCGAGGTGGCGTTGCGCGTGCCCGGGGCGCATCGGGGCGAGCTGCTACTCGCCGCCGGTTGCCGTCGCGTTCCGCCGTGCCGCGCCCGCGTCGAGGTGGTTCCAGTTAAGCAGCGCGTTGAACGCCAGCCGGTAGCTTCCCTGCGTCTGCCACCGCCAGAACGGGCGCAACGCATACAGCACCATGTGCCCGTGCCCGAGCGTGACGTCGACGAGCAGCGGCTTCTTCGCGAGCACCTGCCCGCCGCTGAGGAGCCCGCTGAGCAAGATGTCGTTCGCCGCGGCGGGAAACTCCATCACCACGCGGGGCTTCGGGACGGCGAAGGGACTGACCGGGCCCGGCGGCGTTTTTGGGACTTCGGCAGCGGCGGCGGGCGGTACGCCCTGCGCGGCGGCGTTGGCGTTGGGAACGCTGGTGGCGGCGGGACGCTCGAACGGCGCGGGCATCGCGGGGTTCATGTTGGGCGTGGTGTTCTGCGCGACGCCCACACCCGGCCCGTTCGGGTCAAAATACGTATTGCTCGCGTCGCGCGCGGTCGCGCCCACCGTCATCACCGGGTCGCCGCCGAAATAGATCGGCATCTCCTTGCCCGCATAGCCATAGACCAGCGGGCTCGACCGGTCGGCGAACACGCCGCGCATCAGTGCGCCCTTGGTATAGAGCTGCGACGGCTTCTGGATGCTCACGCCCGGGGCCGCGCCGAAGCTCGCCAGCAGCTCCACCGTCGAGCCGTCGCCGAGCAGCGTTCCCCCAGCGCGCACAAAATCCTGCAGCGCCGCCAGCCCATCGGGGCCGAGCCCGCCGCGGATGTCGTCGGCGGAGTCGAGCACGCCGAGGTTCGGGGTCAAGGCGGTCTTCTTGTACGGGATCGGGTCCTTGCCCGTCATCGGCACGCCGACGATCTGGTCGCGCGGGCCGCTGCCGACGGTGGGATAGATCAGCACGTCGTACTTCGCCCGCAGCCGCCCGCGACGCGCCAGCGTGTCGGCGAAATAGCTGTACGGGATGCCGTAATGGTCGAGCGCGGCGCGCCACCAGCCCTCGTCCTGCGTATAAACCCAGCTGTGCAGGAAACCGATGCGCGGCGCAGTCAGCTCGTGCGTCGCGACCGCCGGGACCGCAGCGACCGCTTCCCCGCGCAGGCCGAGCGTGGCGAGCACGCTCTCTACCGACGCACGGTTCGCCGCGGGCAGGATGAAGCTGCCCGTGGGGTAATGCTTCCCGCCTGCCTCGAACGGGGCTTCGGCCGCAAGCATTCGCACGCCCTTGAGTCGGAAGCGAACGCCGACCAGCGCGGTGTCGCCGGTGTCGGCAATCAGCACCGTCCCGCCCGTGCCCGATAGTCCGCCCGGCGGCACGGCGTCGGCGGTCATCAGCGTCATCGGTCGGGTCAGCACCGACGCGTCTTTGACCGGCGACAGGCGGACGTTGCGCATATATTGCATCGTCCAGCCGGTATCGTCATACGGCCGCGGGTTGGTCGCGGGATAGCTCTGCACCGCGAAATACATGTCGGCCAGCGTGCGATAGGGCTGGTCGGCGCGGATCACGTAATCGCCCGGCGCGACCGCCACGCCACCGGCGCTAAAGGCGGCGTCGGCGCGGCTGACCTCCACGCCCTGGCGGCGCAGATCGTTGATCATCTCCGCCACATTGCCCGATGCGTGCTGCGCCGCCGGGATTACCCAGGCGTTGACCGCGCCCGTCCGCCCGGTCTCGATCGACTGACGGTTCTTGATCCAGTAATTCTCGAGGTACAGCGCGCGATCGTCCGCGACGCGATGGAGTGCGAACAACAACCCCGATTCCTGGATGTTGACGCTGTTGCGCGGCCCCCATCTGATCGACGGCAACGGCGGGTTGGGCCGGTACCATTCATGGCTGGTGTCGACCGGCTCCAGCTTCAGATCGGGCTTGAGATCGGGGCCATAAGACTCGACCTCGTAGAAGCGGCCGAGCGAGTTGTGCGTGTTGGCGATCCAGAACAGATAATTCGGCACCCAGCCGTCGTAAAAGCCGTAGGTCCACACGCCCGGCACGTTGCGCTTGCTCATTTCGGTCAGCTCGGCCTGGGCGAGCTGCCACCATTCCTGCGTCTGTAGCGGACTCAGCGACGGATTGTACGGCCCGGTGCCGGTCGAGACATACAGGTAGGAGCGCGCCTCGTGCAGGTCGTGGAGCACCGTCGGGTGCCAGTCGAGCACGCCGCGGGTGATGTTCTGCGTCAGCTTGAGCACCTGCCCCATGCCGTCGCGGTTATCGTCGTGCGCGACGTACTTGCCCCAATACATATTGGGCGGGCGGACCTTGCCGGTCTTCTTGCCGTAGTAATAATTGTCGACAATCTTCTCGCGCCCGTCGACCTCCACCACCGGCGTGATGAAGGTGATCACATTCTTGCGGATGTGGTCGATGAACGGCGTGTCCTCGACCGCGAGACGATAGGCGAGTTCGATCAGCGTTTCCGGCCCGCCGGTCTCGGGTGAGTGAATGCCGCTGGTGATCCAGTAGATCGGCTTGGCGGTTCTGATCAGCTCGCGCGCCTGCGCCTCGCTGGTCCGGCGCGGGTCGCCGAGCGCGGCGAGGGCCACCTTGTCGCGGTCAAGGTCGCGCAGCACATCGGCGTCCGCGACCACGAGCGCGACCATGTTGCGCCCTTCCTCACTGGTCCCGAGCTGGAGCAGGCGCACCCTGGGCGAGGTGCGCGCGAGCTCGCGATAATAGCGCTCGATATCCGTCGCATAGGTCAGCTCGCCCGGCGTGCCCGGGATGCGGCCGAAGAACTTCAGCGGCGAGGGCACACTGTCCGACGCGGGCATGTGGTCGACCAGTTCGGTGCTGATCCGCTTGTCGGTGAGGTATTGGCGAATTAACCGGGTATATTCGGCGTCCTGCGGCTGGGCCGCCGTCTGCGCCGCAACGGGTGCGCCGATAACGACGGTGCTCAAAAGGACGAGGTGCCCGAACCGACTTACCGGCAAGGTCGATCTCCGTTCGAAAGCGGGCTTTGCTTGAACCGCATCTGACACTCCCTTGCTGTCCATCGCCACGGCTCGCATCCGTGCGAGACGCTGCAGGTGTCGAGAGTGTCAGACGGTCTCAAGCAGGACAACAGCTTTCTTGTCGGGGGCCGGCGATGGCGACGTCCGACCGATCGGTCGCTTCGCGCACCGCGGCGACGCAGATCGAGAGCGAGCATAGCCGGACGCGCACCGCGAGGCGCGACCTGGCGCGACCTGGCCCGAGCAGAACCCGAAGAGCGTGCCGGTAGCGAGCAGTGGCGAGCCCGCGACAGGCAGTGCGAAGCTGCGAGCGGCCAGCACTGCCAACGAAACCGCGAACGCGAGCTTCAAAATAGAACCGACGCTCCCAAGGTATGATGCGGTTGTCGGGCTGCGCCGACGTTAGTGGTCCATGTTTTGGCCCGGGAAGGCTTGGCCCTTCGCCGCTGACGAGAATATCTTATGCTGGCCTGCTTGACCCTCTTCGGATGGTCGGTAGCATCCCGATCAGGATCATATCAACGGGATGGGCGAGCATGAGATGGGATGGCGAGCGCATCGGCCTGTCCGGGGTTCGGCGATCAATGGGCCGGATTGCGCGGGCGGTGGTGTACTGTGGGTGGTCGTGACGCTTTCGCTGGCGTCGGGGACTAGCGCGCAGACGCCGCCCCCTGCGGTGCCGTCCGCTCATGCCGGGGCGAAACTGCGGTCTGCCGCTCAGGCGGTGCCGACGCCTGCGGCCCGACCGTTGCAAAAGGCTGATGTTGATGCGTGGCTGGACGGATTCTTTCCGCCGCAGTTGCAGGCGGGCGACATTGCCGGCGCGGTGGTCATCGTCGTCAAGGATGGGCAGATGCTGACCCCACGCGGCTATGGCTATGCCGATGTGCAGGCTCGCCGACCGGTCGATCCGGCGACCACCATGTTCCGCGTCGGCTCGGAATCGAAGCTGTTCACCTGGACGGCGGTGTGGACGGCATGGCTGGCCTGGACGGCACCGCGCGGCTGGTTCGCGAAGCTATGGGCCACCCTGCTGGTCGCCGCGGCGGTAATGGCATGGTGGGGAGCGCTGGCCTTCCACCTAATCGGCTTCGGCCATGATTACTGAAAGGGGAACCGGAATGCGACGCCCATCTCTGCTGTCCGGAATCGCGGGGCTGCTGCTCGCCGCCGCCGCCCCGGCGACCAGCCCGACGCGCCCTGCGGATCTCGACGCCTTCCTGTCCTATGACTTCGCAAGCGATCTCACCGCGCCCGACAGCGGCGACCGGATCGCTTGGGTCGAATTGCATGACGGCGTGCGCAACCTATGGTTCGCGCAGGCGCCCGATTACCGACCGCGGCGGCTGACGAACGGCACCGCCGACGACGGTCAGGAACTCAGCGACCTCGGCTGGTCGCCCGACGGTCGGGTGCTCGCCTGGGAGCGCGGCGCGGTCGAGCATAACGGGTGGGCGAACGGCATGCCCGCCGCGAACCCGGCGTCCGCGGTGGTGCAGCCGCAAATGGAGATCTGGGTGTCCTCGGCGGGCGGCGTGCCGGTGAAGGTCGGCGAGGGGGAAAGCCCGGTCGTCTCGGCCGCAGGTCGCGTTGCCTTTATTAAAGACGGCCAGGCCTGGGTCGCCTCGTCGGAAGGACAGGGCAAGGCGGCGAAACTATTCTATGATCGCGGCAAGGTGGACAGCCTGGCTTGGTCGCCCGACGGCACCCGCTTGGCGTTCGTGACGCGCCGTGGCGATCACAGCTTCATCGGCTGTTACGGCGGCCCGGACCACCCAATCACCTGGTTGGCGCCAGCGACGGCCTACGACGATTCGCCGGTCTGGTCGCCGGATGGACGCAGGATCGCGTTCGCCCGTCGCATGGGCCTGCCCCAGGCGCTGCAATCGCCGCTGGTCGAGCGTCCCAATCCCTTCTCGCTTTGGGTGGCGACGGTGGCGAACGGCGATGCCCGCCAGGTGTGGCACAGCCCCGACACGATCAACGGCTCCTACCCCGCGGTGCCGGACGGCCTATTCCTGCAATGGGCCGCGAACGATCGCCTGACGTTCCGGGCGGAGATGGACGGCTGGCCGCACCTCTACTCCGTCCCGGCCCAGGGCGGCGAGGCGACCCTGCTCACCCCTGGCGCGTTCATGGTGGAGCATGTCGCGCTCACGCCGGACCGCCATACGCTGCTGTTCGACGCGAACGCCGGCACGAGCAAGGGCGATACGGATCGCCGCCATCTGTTCCGCGTCGCGGTCGATCATCCCGGGGCCGTCGCGCTGACGCCCGGCACTGGGCTGGAGTGGACGGCCGTTCCGCTCGGGGGTGGCAAGCTGGCCTATATCGCGGCGACGGTCGCCGTGCCGCCGCACGTGGTGCTGGCCAATGCGTCGGCGCGCACGTCGCGCGCACTGCTGCCAGCCGCCACCGACTTCCCTTCCGGCCGACTGATCGTTCCCAGCCCGGTCACGTTCACCGCCGCCGATGGCCAAGTCGTTCACGGCCAGCTGTTCATGGCGCCGAACGGACAGGCCAAGCGACCGGCCCTCGTCTTCGTCCACGGCGGCCCGTCGCGGCAAATGCTGCTCGGCTGGTCGTACATGGACTATTACACCCATGCCTATGCGATGAACCAGTATCTGGCGACACACGGCTATATCGTGCTGTCGATCAACTACCGGTTGGGCATCGGCTATGGCCGCGCTTTTCAACATCCCGACCACGCCGGCGCGGCCGGTAATGCGGAATATCAGGACGTGGTCGCCGGTGCCCGCTTCCTTCAGGCGTTGCCCGGGGTCGACGCCAACCGGCTGGGAATCTGGGGCGGCTCGTACGGTGGCCTGCTGACCGCGCAGGCGCTTGCGCGTAATAGCGACATCTTCAAGGCGGGAGTGGATTTCCACGGCGTACACGACTGGACGTTGACGCCCGGACAGGGCGCCCCACAGCGCTACGAGCAGGGCGACCATGCCGCCGCGAGCAAGATCGCATTTGAAAGCTCGCCGGAATTCGCGTTGCAGGGCTGGCGATCGCCGGTGCTGCTGATCCAAGGCGACGACGATCGCAACGTCCGCTTCGATCAGACCGTTGACCTCGCCCGCCGGCTGGCGGCGCAGGGAACGCCGTTCGAGGAAGTGATCCTGCCCAACGAAATCCACGGTTTCCTGCGCCATGATAGCTGGTTGCAGGCGGATAGCGCCGCCATCGACTTCCTCCACCGCAAGCTGAAACCCTAAACGCACCGCCTGGATAGCATCTCCTGTTTGAACTCCTTCGGGTGATCGCCATCGACGGTCCGGCGGTGCAGGTGAACAACGCCGCCTGCTGGACATAGAGGCGCGATCAGTACATAAGGATTGCGCGGATAAGAGACCTTCCGATTAGCTCCTTTTCGGGACCATTGATGTTGCCGTGATGCGCTTTGTTTCCTTCTTGCTTGCGCTGACGGCCTGCGCTTCGCCGCTCGCGGCGCAAGACCTGTCCGTTTATTCGGCGGAGGCCCTCGATGCCGAGCTGGCCAGGATGGCCACCGCGCGTGAGGGGGTGCTGGTGCCGATGCGCGACGGCGTCGGGCTCTCGACCGATATCTACACTCCGCGCGGTGCTGTCGGCCCGCTGCCGACGATCCTGTGGAAGACGCCTTATAACGAGCACCGGATGCGCGGCAGCACGCTGCGCTATGCGATCGAGGCGGTGCACCACGGCTATGTCTTCATACTCCAGAACGAGCGCGGACGCTATTTCTCGCAAGGCCGATACGAGATCCTCGGGCGACCGCAGACGGATGGCTACGATGCGCTGACCTGGATCGCCAAGCAGGGCTGGTCGAACGGCAAGGTCGGCACCCTGGGCTGTTCGTCCTCGGCGGAGTGGCAGCTCGCGCTTGCCGCGCAGAACCACCCCGCGCACGCGGCGATGGTCCCGATGTCGGCCGGCGCCGGGATCGGCAAGGTCGGCCGCTTCCAGGAACAGGGCAACTGGTACACCGGCGGAGTGCCGCGCACCTTGTTTATTCCGTGGCTCTACGGTGTCGACAACCCGCTGCGGGCAGAGCTTCCCGCCGGGATCGACGAGACGATGCGCGCGCACGTCGAGCAGTATAACGATCTCGCCGGCAACAAGCCCAAGGTGGACTGGACGCATCAGGTCCGCCATTTGCCGATCGATACGATGCTCACCGACCTGGGAGAGCCGCCGGCGACCTTCGAGCGTTTCGTCCACCGCACCCCCGCCGATCCGGCATGGCGGGAGGGCGGACTCTATCACGACGATATGGGCTGGGGAGTGCCGGCGCTATGGTTCGACGCCTGGTACGACGTGTCGATCGGTCCCAACCTGGAGCTTTTCAATCACGCGCGCACCGCCAACACCGATCGCGAGGCCAGCGCCCATCAATATGCCGTGATCGCGCCGGTCACCCATTGCGGCTATGCAAAGCTAGGCCCTCATACCGTGGTGGGTGAGCGCGACATGGGCGACACCAGCTTCGATGTCGACGGCACGATCTTCGCGTTCTTCGATCGCTGGCTGAAGGATGATCGCCGGGCATTTCCCGACAGCACGCCGCACGTGCGCTACTTCACGATGGGCGAAAATCGGTGGCAGGCCGGCGCGCAATGGCCGCCGGCGGGTGCCGCGCCGATGCGGCTCTATCTGCGAAGCGGTGGCCATGCGAACAGTCTTTATGGCGACGGTCGGCTAGATGCTGCGGCGCCTCCTACCGGCGAGCAGGTCGACCGCTTCCGCTACGATCCGCTGAACCCGGTACAGACATTGGGCGGCGCCGACTGCTGCAACGGCGGGCTGGTCGTGCCCGGCCCGGTCGACCAGCGACCGGTCGAGGCGCGGAGCGACGTGCTCGTCTATTCGACCGAGCCGCTCGACAAGCCGGTCGAGGTGTCGGGCTTCGTTAATGCGGTGCTGAAGGTGTCGTCGAAGGCCAAAGACACCGATTTCGCGGTGAAGCTGGTCGACGTCGCCCCCGATGGAACCGCTTGGATCATCGGCGACACGATCCTGCGCGGGCGCTATCGCGATGGTTTCGACCATCCGCGGATGATGGAACCGGGCCAAATTTATACGCTGAAGCCGACGCCCATCGCCACCAGCATCCGCTTCGGCACCGGTCACCGTATCCGCGTCGAGATCACTTCGTCCGACTTCCCGAAATTCGAGCGCAACCTCAACACCGGCGGCGACAACGAGCGCGGGACCGATACCCTGGTGGCGGACAATGCCGTCCACCATGCCGGCGGCGACGCTTCGTACATCGAGCTGCCGGTGGTGCGCTGAATTGGAGCGATCCTGCCCGGAGCGCCGATGGCATCGGCGCTCCGGGCAGGATCGGCGCGCGAGCACTCAGTCGCCCGCCACGACCGGCAGGACAATGCGCGATGCGCGGTCGGGCGAGGCATAGATTTTCTGTGTCGCGCTGACGAAGTCGCCCGCTTTGGCGGTGTAGATGCTGGGGGTGAAGGTCTGCGGGTTGCGGTCGATCAACGGGAACCAGGTCGACTGGATCTGCACCATGATCCGGTGGCCCTTCTGAAAAACGTGGTCGTGGTCGCGGAGCGGCACGTCCCACCGCCGCGGCACGTTCGGCCGGAGCGCGGCGGGATGCTCGTAGCTGTCGAGATAGCGCCCGCGCCGCACCTCCATCGCGATCGGCAGCTCGTAGCCGTTGGGGCTGTGCGCGAACTGTCCGGGCGCCGGTCCCTCTGCGGCGCCCCACTCCGGCTTGCGCGCGTCGTCCGGATAGATGTCGATCAGCTTGACGATGAAGTCGCCGTCGGTGCCCGAGGTCGACGCAAACAGCTCGGCCGACAGCGCGCCGCTGACCGTCAGGTCATGGTCGAGCGGTGCGCTCGTGAAGCTCAGCACGTCGGGCCGGTGATCGACGAAGCGCTGGTCGGCGGATTCCCAGGTACGCCAGTCGCCGCGCGGATAGGTCGGTGAGATCGGTCGCTGGCGATAGGGAACGGGATTGGCTGGATCGGACACATAATCGCGGTGCGCGTCGCGTTCCGATGCGCCCGGTGCGGCGAAGTCCAGCCTGCCATCGGCATGGAGATAAAGACTGACCGGCCTCGCCCCGGTGGGCGGCCACGACGCATAGCGCTTCCAGACGTTCGATCCGGTCTGGAAGGTGGTCGCCTGCCAGGCGGGCTTGGTGCCGGTGCCGTGCAGCCAATAGGCGAAGTAAGGAGCCTCGATCGTCTGGCGGAACGTCAGGCTCGTATCCTGGCTTAGCGCGATGTCGCCCAGCGTCGAGACCGAACCGTGCCAGCCGCCGTGATACCACGGACCGGCGACCATCAGGTCGGTGCGGTCGGGGTCATGCTCCTGCGCGTGGCGAAAGATCTGCCACGGACCCCACGGGTCTTCCTGGTCCCAAAAGCCGGCGACGTTGAGATTGGGCACCGTCGAGCCGTGGATCATCTTCGCCCATGACTGGCCTTGCCAGAACGCATCATAGTCGGGATGCGCGACGGTCTGGTTCCAGAACGGGATACTGCCGTGCAGGACCTGATCGTTGATGTTCGCGACGGGACCCTTGGCCAGATACCATTCATACGTGTCCCACGTGTCGAACGCGAAATGAGTGTTGGCGGTCTTGCTTGCCTCTTCGAGGACGGCATATTCCATCGCATAACTGAGGCGCAGAGCGCCGAAGCGGTGATAATCGTCGTTCATGAACCAGTCGGCGGGAGACGCCTGCTCACTGACCGCCTTGAGCGCCGGGTGGGGCCCGAGCAGCGTCGCGGCCGCGGTGTAGCCGTCGTAGGACACACCGAACATGCCGACCCGACCATTGTTGCCGGGGACGTTCTTCACCAGCCAGCCGACCGTGTCATAGGCGTCGCGTGTCTCGATCGTGCCCTTGCCCGGATCGACGTGGAAATCGCCCGACAGACTGAAGCTGCCTTCCGACTTAAAGCGGCCGCGGATGTTCTGGATCACGAAGATGTAGCCGTCGGCGGCCAGCGCCTGCAACGCTTCCGGCATCGCCGCATAAGGCTTGTCGGGGACGCCGTAGGGGGTTCGACGGAGCAGGATCGGCAGCGGCCCGTGCGCGTCGGTCGGGGTCAGGATCACCGTCTGGAGCCGGACGCCGTCACGCATCGGCACCATAACCTCTTGGTAAGTAAAGATCGGCTTCGCCGTGCTGGCCGCTGCCTGCCGTGGCGCCCGCGCCGCCGCTAACCCGTGGGCGAACGTGGTGGGAACGAACAGGACCGGTCCGATCAAGACTGCCGCCGCCCCTAGCAACCGCAATTTCTTCATGGAATTCCCCTCGTGGAACCAGGACAGTAATTGCAACATCCAGCCGAGAACGGCAAGTTGGCGCGGTGCCAGGACCGGACGCGGTCCGAGTGCTGCGGCAGAAGATCATCATAGGTGGCAGGGTGACGCTCATGCTAAACTTGGCGGCGCCGCTGGTGCGGAGATTGATCGGGCTGTCTGGGTTGGCGGCGACGATCGCGTCGGGCACCACCGAGCCGGCGCGCGAACAATCGCGATCGATGGCGATGACGCCGTACGGCATCGTCGCGACCAGCCAGGCGGCGGCCTCGCAGGCAGGCGTCGCGGTACTCGAGCGGGGCGGCAACGCGGTCGATGCGGCGATCGCCGCCAATGCCGCGCTGGGCGTGGCCGAGCCGATGGTGAACGGCATCGGCGGTGACCTGTTCGCGATCGTCTACATCGCCAGGACCAAGCAGCTATATGGCCTGAACGCGAGCGGCTGGGCGCCTGCCGCGCTCAGCGCCGAGACACTCAGCGCCAAAGGCATCACACGGCTGCGTCCGATCGACCAGGTGACGGTGCCCGGCACCGTCGCCGGCTGGGATGCGCTGTCGAAACGCTGGGGGAAGCTGTCGCTGGCGGACGACCTGTCGCCGGCGATCGCGCTGGCCGAACGGGGGATCGGCGTGGCGGAGACGAACGCGGAGAACTGGGCGCTGTACGGGCTGCCGCACGCCGGCGATCCCGCCTTCGCACGGACTTTCCTGCCCGGTGGCCGGGCACCCGCGGCAGGGGACCTGTTCCGCAATCCCGATCTCGCGCGCTCGCTCCGCCGGGTCGGCGAGCGCGGGCGCGACGGCTTCTACCGCGGGCCGACCGCCGACGCGATCCTCGCCCTCGAGCGACGGCTGGGCGGTTTCATGGTGGCCGACGATCTGACGAGCTTCCGGCCCGAATGGGTGGTGCCGGTCAGCACCACTTATCACCGCTGGAAGGTCTACGAGTTACCGCCGAACGGCCAAGGCATCGCCGCGCTGTCGATGCTCAACATCATGGAAAACTTTCCGATCGCGCGCTGGGGCCACAACAGCCGCGAGGCGCTGCATGTAGAGATCGAGGCCAAGAAACTCGCCTATGCCGACCTACAGCACTATATCGGTGATCCGCGCGTCGCGCCGATCCCGACGGCGGCGTTGATCTCCAAGGTGCTGGCGCGGCAGCGCGCCGCGCTCATCGGCCCGCGCGCATCATGCCGGGTGCTGCCCTCGGACCTGCACCAGGCGCTCGAGCATCAATCAAGCGACACGACCTATCTCTCGTTGGTCGATCGCGACGGCAACGAGGTGTCGCTGATCCAGAGCAACTCGGGCGGCTTCGGCGGCGGGCTGGTAGCCGACGGCACCGGCTTTCCGCTGCACAATCGCGGGCTCGGTTTCACGCTGGAACCCGGTCATCCCAACACGCTGCGCCCGCGCACCCGGCCGCTCCACACCATCATTCCTGGGTTCATGGAGAAGGATGGGCACCATATCGCGTTCGGGATCATGGGCGGCTTCAACCAGGCGCAGGCGCACGCCCAGTTCGTCTCCAACGTCGCTGATTTCGGCATGAACATCCAAGCCGCGCTGGAAGCGGCGCGGTTCACCAAACTCGGCTTCGACGGCTGCGACGTCTGGATGGAGAACGGCATTGCCGCCGATGTCGTCACCGGCCTACGTACGCAAGGCCACGACATTAAGGTCTGGCCGCGCTATTATCAGGCAATGGGCCGCGGCAATGCGGTGGAGACGCGCGACGGCTTCGCCGTCCACTATGGCGCAACCGACCCGCGCGCCGATGGCGAGGCAATCCCCGAGCAGCCTCCCGTGCGATAGGCGTCCAAGCTCATCCGCCTCAGTTTCCTGTTCTTTGGATTAGAATCTGATCCGCGGGTCGGTGTCGGAGCGACAGCGGTTAAGAATGCTCATGGCACGTCGGGCATGCGCCGCAGCCGTTTCTCGAAACATCTGCAGAGCACCTAGCCGACGCGACCTCGTCCCGCGCCCGAACAAGCTATCCAACGATCACGGGCCGCCGAGGAACCCTGCGAACGAGCTGATCGGCTTGCTTCCCATTCTAATCCACCCAGACCCGGGTGAAGCGGTCGCCGAGCGATGTGAGCAGCTCGTACTGGGACCTGTCTGATAACCGGCTCACGACCGGCAACGAGAATGCCAGCGCCAGCCAGTCTCCTTCATGGACGTCGGGAGCTGCCGAGACGTCGACAGCCAGGAGATCCATCGACACGCGACCGATCACTGGCAGGTCGACGCCATCAAGCCTTGCGATCCCGCGCCCAGAAAGGGAGCGTGGGTACCCGTCCGCGTAACCGATGTTCAGAATCGCGATCTCCGTTGGGGCGGTCGCGACCCAAATCGCGTTATACCCTACCGACGATCCGACCGATACCCGTCTGCGTTGCAGCACCTCGGCCTGTAGCGATACCACCGGTTTGATCAGGTCGTCGAACTCAGGCCGCGGCACGCCACCATAAAGGGCAATGCCAGGTCGCGTGAGGTCGAAGCGATATGCCTCCCCCAACGCGATCCCGGCCGAGTTCGCAAGGCTCATCCGCTTCGCCGCTACTCGGCTGGCGAGCTCGACAAGTTCAAGACGCTGCCGCTCGTTGTGAGCCGAGTCCTCGTCGGCTGCGATCAGATGGCTCATCAGCGTCTCCACCGCGAGTCCGTCGAGCAGCCCATCGGCGACTTGCTCACGCGAGACTCCGAGGCGGTTAAAGCCCGTATCGACCATGACGTCGCATGCTCCGCCGCCGACCTCGCGCCAGCGCATGATTTGGGCGGCGGTGTTGAGCACCGGTCGAGCCTCGATCTCGCGCGCCGAGGGGAGATCCTCCGCGCGGACGCCATGTAGAACGGAGAGCGACGCGCCCGAGCCCCGGATCAGGTGATCGACATGAGCGGCCTCCGCCCATGTCGTCACGAAGAAGTCGCGGCAGCCGGCAGCGAGCAGATGGCCGATGACCTGCAACGACCCGAGCCCATATCCGTTTGCCTTCACCGCGGCACCGCACGCCGCACGCCCGCTCATCCTGGCCAGCGTCGACCAGTTCGCGCAAAGAGCATGCGCATCGAGCCGAAGGCGAAGCGCCGTCCCGCGGGCAAGCTCGGTCGTGAGGATTGCGTCATTTGCGAACATGGCCAGCCTTCCCGTCAGGAGCCCGGCAACCCCGCGATTCCGTCACGCGCGAACTCCGCCGTGCAATCCAACGGCACCCAGCCTCAGAAAGCAAATCGAGCGCGTCCGAGGTCACCTGATGTCCAACGCCTCCGCCCGACATCTCAGCGCTGAACCGCTTCCAGCAATCGCTCGACGACCCGCCCCATGCCGTCGACCACCGGATCCTGGCACGGCAGACCAAGCGCGGCCTCCACATCGTCGCACGCGCGTCGTGCGCTGTCGCGGTCAAGCGCGGACGTGTTGAGCGCCACGCCGACCGCGACCGCGCCCGGGCTGGTCAGCCACGCCGCCTCCAGATTGCGCTCCAGACATCGCGCAAGATCGGGCACCGGGAAGCCGGGCGCATGGCGCATACGCGTTCGCCCCGCCTCGTGGCAGAGCACCAGCGCGTCCGGCTGCGCGCCATGGAGAAGGCCGAGCGACACGCCCGCGAACCCGGGATGAAACAGCGACCCCTGCCCCTCGATCAGGTCCCATCCCCCGTCGTCGCGCGCGGGTGACAGCCGCTCGACCGCGCCAGAGATAAAATCGGCGACCACTGCGTCGACCGGCATCCCCTCCCCCGCGATCAGGATCCCGGTCTGCCCCGTGGCGCGGAAGTCGGCCGCCAGCCCGCGCCCGCGCAACTCGCGCTCGAGGCTCAGCGCGGTGTACATCTTGCCCACCGCGCAATCGGTGCCGACGGTGAGCAGCCGCTTTCCCACGCGCCTCGCCCCCGTGCCGACCGGCAGATTGGCGGGCGGCTCGCGCACGTCCCACAGCCGCCGGTCACGCGCGGCCGCGGCGGACGCGATGCGCGGCTGTGCGGCAAGGCGCTGGTGCAGCCCGCTTGCAACATCGAGCCCCGCTTCGAGCGCGGCGACGATGTCGTCGACCATGCGCCCGCTCATCACGCCGCCGGCATTGGCGACGCCGATCACCAAGGTGCGCGTGCCCCGCGCGACCGCTTCGGCGAACGACAGCTCGGGAAAGCCGAGCGACACCGTTGCCGGGCTGCTTCGCATTTGCCCGAGCGCGAGCTGCGGCCGCCAGTGCGCGATCCCGCGCCCGGTCTTCGCCGACAACGGATCGGTCGCCTCACCCAGGTACAAAAGATAAGGAGCTTCGATCACACCGCCTCGCTCGTTGACCCGTCCCGGATAAGCCAATAGCCTTCCGATCGGGATGAGCATAGTGGCGTTACGCCGGAGGGGGTTTCCATGACGATCCGCACCACGGGCGCGCTCGCATCCTTGCTGATGATGTTCGCCGCACCCGCAAGCGCGGCCCCGGACTATGGCGCGCGCGTGGAGCGCGTGCTGAAAGCGACCCCGCTGATCGACGGGCACAACGACTGGGCGGAGGCGCTGCGCGGGCACGAAGGTGGACGCCGATGGACCGCCGACCTCCGCGAGCTCGACGGCAGGCCCGGCTCCTATAACACCGACATCGCCCGGTTGCGCCGCGGCGGCGTCGGAGGGCAATTCTGGTCGGTCTACGTGTCCCCCGACCTGCCCGGGCTCGAGCAGATCAAGCAGACGCTCGAGCAGATCGATCTCGTCCGCGTCACCGCGGCGCGATACCCGGACGTGTTCGAGATGGCGCGCACCGCCGCCGATGTCCGCCGCATCCATCGCGCGGGCAAGATCGCCTCGCTGATCGGGGTCGAGGGCGGCGGTCAGATCGACAACAGCCTGTCGGTGCTTCGCGCCTATCACGAGCTCGGCGCGGGCTATCTGACGCTGACTCATGCGCGCACGATCGAATGGGCCGACTCGGCGACCGACAACCCTCAGCATAACGGGTTGACCCCGTTCGGCGAGGCGGTGGTGCTTGAACTGAACCGACTTGGAATGCTGGTCGATCTGGCGCACGTCAGCGAGGCGACGATGCGCGCCGCGATCCGGGTGTCCCGGGCGCCGGTGGTCTTCTCGCATTCAAGCGCGCGGGCGCTCGTCGACCACCCGCGCAACGTGCCCGACGACGTGCTGCGGCTCGTGACGGAGAACGGCGGGGTGGTGATGGTCAACTATGCGCCGCCCTATGTCTCGGACGCATACCGCCGCTGGTCGGCAGATCTAGCCGCCGAGCAGACCCGGCTCAACGCTCCACCGCTCGGCGGCCTCCTAATCGGCCAGCCGGACAAGGCCGCCGCCGCGATCACCGAATGGAAGCGCCAGCACCCGATGCCGCGCGTCACGCTGGCCCAAGTCGCCGATCACATCGAGTATGTCGCCAAGGTCGCGGGCGTGGACCATGTCGGCATCGGCTCGGATTTCGACGGCGTCGGCGGGCAGCTGCCCGAGGGGCTGGAGGACGTGTCCACCTATCCCGCGTTGCTGGCCGAACTGATGCGGCGGGGCTGGAGCGACGCGGACTGCCGCAAGCTCGCCGGCGAGAACGTGCTGCGCGTGATGGCGCGGGCCGAGCAGGTTGCGGCCTCGATGCGGGGCGAACTGCCCCGCACGGACGTGGTCCCGCCGGTCTTGCCGCACTCGTCCTGAGCATCGGCGGTTGCGCGATATCGGGCGTTGACCAAGTTTCCGATTGGGCCATAACTGCCGGATCGAGACACTGGGGTGGAAGGGAGCGGAGCCATGCTGCGTCATCGTTGGGCAGGTGCTATGATCGCCGCCATGCTGCTGCCGCTCGCGCCATCGGTCGCGCAGCCCACGCGCGCGGACTTCTCGATCGAGCAGGTGCTGTCCGCCCCCTACCCCACCAGCCTGACGGCCGCGCCGGTCGGCGAACGGGCCGCGTGGACGTTCAACGATCGCGGCGTGCGTAACGTCTGGGTGGCCGACGCCACGAACGCCATCCACGCGCGGGCGATCACCGCGTTCACGCAGGACGACGGCAACGACATCGGCGACCTCGCATGGTCTCCCGACGCGGGAAGCATCGCGTTTACGCGCGGCCAGACGCTCGAAAGCGACATCCCGGCCAACGTCGCCGATGCTCCAGAAGGGCCGCTCGGTCGCGCGATATGGATCGTCGCCGCCGCCGGCGGGGAGCCGCGCAAGCTCGGCAACGGACATTCGCCCAGCTTCTCGCCCGACGGCGGCCAGCTGATCTTCCTGGATAAGAAGCAGATCCTGGCCGTCGATCCGCGCGTCGGGGCCGCCCCGCGCCCGTTGCTGACCGACCTCGGCACGGTCGGCTCGGCGACGTGGTCGCCCGACGGTCGCCGGATCGCGTTCGTCAGCCGCCGGGTCGGCCATTCGCTCGTCGGCCTGTATGATCGCACCGCGAAAACGATCACCTGGCTGGCACCGAGCTTCGACCTCGATTCCAACCCGGTCTTCTCGCCCGACGGATCGCACGTCGCGTTCGTCCGCGCGGCGACAGACAAGCCCAGCCCGTTCACCAGCCACCGCGTCGCCACGACTCCGTGGTCGATCTGGGTTGCGGACGCGAGCACGGGCGAGGGCCGCCAAGTGTGGAGCGCCGATCACGGCACGGGCAGTGTTTGGCATCCGACCTTGTCGGAGAACAGCCTGCTGTGGACTGCGGGCGGCCAGCTCGTGTTTCCGTGGGAGAAGACCGGTTGGCTGCTGCCCTATGCGGTCGCCGCTTCCGGCGGAGCCACGCGCCCGCTCGCGTCCGGCGCGTTCGAGACGGCGTACCTGGCGATCGCTCCCGATCGTCGGCGCATCGTGTTCGCCAGCAATCAGGACGACGTCGACCGCCTGCACCTTTGGACGGTCGACCCGGTACGCGGCGCGCCCACACGCCTCGCCAGCACGGACGGGGTCGAGGCGTTCCCGGAGATCGCGGCCGACGGCACGGTGTTCGCGCTGCGCGGCACCGGAACGCGGCAGCTCGCCCCGGTCGTGTTCCGTCGTGACGCGTGGCTGCCGCTCGCGCCGGCAGCGGTACCGACGACGTTTCCGACGACACAGCTCGCCACTCCGGAGTCGGTCAGCTTCCCCGCCAAGGACGGGCAGCTCGTCCATGGCCAGCTGTTCCTGCCGCGCAACGCATCGGGCCGGCACCCGACCGTGATTTTCTTTCATGGCGGTCCGCCCCGGCAGATGCTGGCCGGGTTCCATTACATGGAGTTCTACAGCGGCGCGTACGGCTTCAACGAGTATCTGGCGTCGAAGGGCTACGTCGTGCTCTCGGTCAACTACCGCGGCGGCATCGGCTATGGGCTGAACTATCGCGAGGCGAACGACTTCGGCGCTGGCGGCGGCAGCGAGGTCAACGACATCTTCGGCGCGCTGACCTATCTGCGGAACCGTTCGGATGTGGACGCGAAGCGGATCGGCGTCTGGGGCGGCAGCTATGGCGGGTTGATGACCGCGCTGGCGCTGGCGCGGGCGTCGGATCAGGTCGCAGTCGGCGTCGACTACGCGGGCGTCTACGACTGGGGTGGCCTGCTCGAGCAGTATGGCGCGGCGCTGTCGGACCGCGATGCGGTCAAGCGCGCCCGCGCGTCGTCGCCGATCGCCACGGTCGACCGGTGGCGATCACCGGTGCTGGTCGTCCACGCCGACGACGACCGCAACGTGGCTTTCTCGCAATCGACGCAGCTTGTTCAGGATCTGCGCGCGCATGGGGTCGAGTATCAGACGATCGTGATCCCGAACGAGGTTCACGACCTCAACCGGTATTCCTCCTGGCTGACGCTGTTCCACGCCACCGACGACTATCTCGATAAACATCTGAACGCGCCCGCGCGTCGATCTGGGCAATAAGCAGTAAGGAGCCGAGATGATCGATTCGAAGCAGGTCGGCGTCGGCGCGCCTGTCGGCGCGGCCGCGCTGCCAACCCCGTACATATTATTCGTAGGCGACGTCACCGAGCCCGGCTATGCCAAGACCGCGTTCGGCTTGCGCGACTGGGCGGGCGACAGATGCGTCGGCGAGGCGGCGTGCGCGCCCGATTCGGTCGCCACGGGCCTGCCCCGTATGATACCCGCCGAGGCGGCCTCCAAGGGCGCGCGCGCGCTGGTTATTGCGGTGGCCAACTCCGGCGGCTTCATTCCGCCGACCTGGCGCGCGACGCTGGTGGAGGCGTTGGAGGCTGGACTTGACCTGGTCAGCGGGATGCATGTGCGCCTCGCCGAAGTGCCCGGCCTAGCTGATACGGCGGCGCGACTCGGTCGACGACTGATCGACGTTCGCGTGCCGCCCGTCGGCATACCCGTCGCCACCGGGCGCAAGCGCACCGGCAGGCGGCTGCTCACCGTCGGCACGGATTGCGCGCTGGGCAAGAAGTACACCGCGCTCGCGTTGGCTAACGCCTTCGCCGCGCGCGATGTGGACGTCCACTTCCGCGCCACCGGGCAGACCGGGATCATGATCGCGGGCGGCGGCATTCCGATGGACGCGGTCGTCTCCGACTTCGAGGCCGGCGCGGCAGAGATGCTGTCCCCCAACGCCGCGCCCGATCATTGGGACGTGATCGAGGGTCAGGGATCGCTGATGCACCCCGCCTATGCCGCGGTTTCCCTGGGATTGCTGCACGGCAGCCAACCCGATGTGTTCGTGGTGTGTCACGAGCCGGGGCGTCGCGAAATGCTGGGAATGCCCGGCTATGCGGTGCCGACGGTGGAAGAGGTGATCGAGCTGACGCTGCTGCTCGGCCGCCGCACCAATCCGCAGATCCGTTGCGGCGGAGTATCGTACAACACCGGCGCGCTAAACGAAGCGGAAGCGATGCGGGTGATGGCGGCGGACGGCGAGCGGCTGCGTCTGCCCGTAGCCGATCCGATGCGCCCAGGCCCCGCATTCGATAGGCTGGTGGACGCCTGCTTGGCATGACCGCGCCCCTCCCCCACCCTGTTTAGGAGTTGAACTATGAAACGGCTCATCGCTCTCACTCTCGCCTGCGTGTCGCTCCCGTCCATGGCGCAGGCGCAGACGCCCGCCGCGGCGGACATGCCCGGCAAGACGGGGGCTGGCGTCACCTATGTTCAGCCCAAAAGCTGGACGGCGGTGACACGCGGACCCGCGACGGTGTTCACCGCTCCCGAAGCCGACCTCGCCGTCGCGTTCGTGGAAGTGGGCTCGGCGGCAACCGCGCAAGCCGCCGTCGACCGCGCTTGGTCGCTCTACCGCGCGGGGGCCAGCCCCGTGCAACGGCTCGCCAGCCCGGAAGCACCGCGCTCCGGCTGGGAGGAGCGGGTCGCGTTTGCCTATGAAACCCCGCCCAACGCCAAGGCAGTCGCGTCCGCGCTGGCGATGCGCAAGGGGACGGGCTGGACGGTGATGATCGTCGACGGCGCGCAGCGGACGGCGGACAAGCGGCAGGCCGCCATCTCGCTGCTCGGGCAGACAGTTCGCCCAGCGGGCTATCAGCGCGAGAACTTCGCCGGGCGCGCCGCGCATCGGCTGACCCCCGAGCGGGTCGCGCTGATGCGCGCATTCGTCGAGCAATCCTTGCGCGAGCTCGAAGTGCCGGGCGCGGGCGTGGCGCTGATCGATGGCGGCAAGGTGGTGTGGCAGGGTGGCGTCGGCGTCAAGCGGCTGGGCTCGGCCGAGCCCGTCACCGCGCATTCCAAGTTCATGATCGCGTCCAACACCAAGGGCATGTCGACGCTGCTGCTGGCGACGCTGGCCGACCAGGGAAAGCTGCGCTGGGACCAGCCGGTGACGAAGCTCTACCCCGCGTTCCGGCTGGGCGACGACGCGACCACCCGCGCGACGCTGGTGCGCCATCTGGTGTGCGCCTGCACCGGCCTGCCGCGCAAGGACTTCGCCTTTATTCTCGCCTCGCCTGACACGCCCGCGATCGACACGTTCCGCCAACTCGCCGCGACGCAGCCGACGAGCCGATTCGGCGAGATCTTCCAATACAACAACCTGATGGCCTCCGCTGCGGGCTACCTGGGCGGGCATCTGCTCCATCCAACCATGGAACTCGGGGCAGCCTATGACCGCGCGATGCAGGAGCGCATCTTCGGGCCGATGGGGATGCGTGACACGAGCTTCACCAACGCCAACGCGATGACCGGCGACTGGGCGCGCCCCTATGGGCGCGACGTGGATGGCCGCGTGGTGGAACTGGCGAACAGCTTCAACGACACAATCCGCCCTTATCGCCCCGCAGGCGGCGCCTGGTCGAGCGCGGCGGACATGGCGCGCTACGTCCAGCTCGAGCTGGGCAAGGGGATGCTCCCCGAGGGGAAGCGGATCGTGTCGGAAGAGAATATCCTCGAACGGCGCAAGCCCGGCGTGCTGGTCGGCGAGGACAAATATTACGGCATGGGCCTGTTCAACGAGACCGATTGGGGCGTGAACGTGGTCGATCACGGCGGCACGTTGCAGGGTTACCGCAGCAATTTCTATGTGCTCCCCGACGCGGGGATTGGCGCGGTGCTGCTAACCAACGCCGATGACGGTGCCGCGCTGACGGCCCCGTTCCTGCGCCGCCTGCTGGAGGTGGTGTATGACGGCCAGCCCGAGGCGGCGGCGGAAGTGAGCGCGGCGGCGGCGCGCGCCAAGGCGTCCGCCCGGGCGCGGCGGGCGCGGCTGACCTGGCCCGGCGATCCGGCGGTGCTGGCCAACCTCGCGGCCCGCTACCGCGAGCCGGAGATCGGCGAACTGACGATCCGCAAGCAGGATGGTCGGACCTGGATCAAGGCGGGCTCGATCGATTCGCCGCTCGCCACCCGCGTCAACGCCGATGGCAGCGTGTCGGTGGTGACGGCGGGCCCCGGCGCGATTGGGATGGAGGCGGTGGTCGGCGGCACGCCCGGCGCGCGCACCCTGACGATCCGCGACAGCCAGCATGAGTATGTCTATACCGAGGTGAGCTGAGCCGGACTCCCGTATCTGCCGTCGCCCCGGGCCTCGCTCCTCCATTGCGGGAAAATGGAGGCGGGACCCCGGCTTGAGGCGGAAAGACGAACCGGCCGCTATTCATCCGAGGGCGCTTTCGGCCCCGCCGCACCCGCGTCGAGGTGGTTCCAGTTCAGCAGCACATTGAACCGGGGGCGATAGCTGCCCTGCGTCTGCCATCGCCAGAACGAGCGCAGCGCGTAGAGCACCATGCATGTGGCCCCGCTCGAGCGACATATCGGCCAGAAGCGGGAGCGGTGAGAGAAGGCCCAAAAACGTACGGTAAGGCCTGCTGTCGGTTCAGGCGATGCGAGGCGCTCTGCACCGTTTGCGAGGTTTCTCCACCTCACTCCGGATAAGAACGCCAGTCAGATCGCTGGGCGAGCAGATCGTCCAGCACCTCGATTCTGGTAAAGCGGAGGTGCCGTACGGCACCGACGAGATGACCGCGTTCCAGAGCCACCGGTCGAACCGGACTCCGCGCGCTCCGCGATACCGAGGGCGTCGAGACTATTCGCCAAACGTGCGCAAGATGTGTTTGGCCGCAACCTCTGCATCCTCCTCGAGCGCAAAATGCCCGGTGTTCAGCAGATGGACTTCTGCCTTGGGCAGGTCGGCACTATAGGCGTCGGCTCCGGCCGGCAGAAAGATTGGGTCGTTCTTGCCCCAGAGAATCAGCGTCTTGGGCTGACGCGCCTTCAGGTATGCGTGCCATGCCGGATACTGACGAACATTGTCGTAATAGTCGACGATCAGCGCGCGCTGGATGCGGTGCTGCTGGGGAAGGGCCTGGACGAAGCTGTCGAGGCGGTAGCTCGTCGGATCGACGTTCGCCAAATCGCGGACGCCGGTCAGATACTGGAACTTCGTGCCCCCGGGCGAGAGCATCCCCTCCAGGGCAGCGGACGCCTTGGCGTTCAGCGGACCCCCGGCGCGCGTGCGCATGTCTTTCAGGACATCGGGGGCGATGCCGACTTCATAGGCGTTGGCGTTCTGGATGATGAGCCCGTCGACCATGTCCGGGTGCGCCATCGCCAGACGGAAGCCGACGGGGCCGCCGAAGTCTTGCATGTAGATGGTGAACCTGGTCAGCCCGACGGCCTGGACGAAGCGGTCCATCACGTTCGTGAGATTGGCGAAGGTCGGCGCAAAGCGGGCTTCGCTCGGTGCGTCGCTGAAACCGAAGCCGGGGTAATCAGGCGCGACGAGGTGGAAGCGCGAACTGAGCAGCGGGATCAGCGTGCGGAACTCGTGCGACGATGCCGGAAAGCCGTGCAGCAACAGGATGGTCGGCTTGGCGGGGTCGCCCGCCTCGCGATAAAAGATGTTGATGCCATCGACCGTGACCGTCTTGTACCGCACATCGGCCGACGGCGCGGAGCGTTCCTGCGCGATGGCGGCGGACGGGCTTGTCGCCGCTGCGATCCCCATCGTGGTCGCGACGATCGCGCTCGCCAGGTGGCGGCATCTTGCCCGCGCGGACTGGCGGGCGGGAGCGTTGTCATTGGTGTTCATGGCTTGGTTTCCTCTTCAAAACATACCGTTGCCGTTAGCGGCCTGGTCGGGGATGGGCTGCTTCACATCCCAGTGTTCGACGATCTTGCCCTGCTCCAACCGGAAGATATCCACGATCGCGTTCCCGCGATCACTCGGGTGCAGTCTCTCGAGCACATGGAGGATGACGAAGTCGCCATCGGCGAAGGTCTGCCGAACGGTGCTGCGCGCGTCCGGGTAGTTGGCACGGAGAAAGCGAACGAACTTGGCGAAGCCTTCCCTGCCGTCGTCCGCTGTCGGGTTGTGCTGGAGGTATCGCTCGCCGAGGAAACGGGAAGCCCCGGCATAGTCCTTCCGGTTCAGACCCGCTTCGTAGAAGGCGAGGACGACGCGCTTGTTCGCCTCGGTCGCGCCCTCGGCGGCTCGGCTCGCCTCGGTGGCGCCCGTCGCCAGCCCGCACGAGGCGAGCGCTCCGGCGACGATGGCCCATCGCTTTCCAGCGCTGGCGAAGGTTCTGGTCGTTCGCATGAAAGTACTCCTTGCTTCGCGTCCGCGAGAGGAATGTCAGCCGAGTTCCACCCAATCGCCGGGCTCGCAGATCCGGATGTAGACGCCGGACCCAGCGCCGGCGGTGCGCAGCCTGCCCACGGGATCGTCGGTCTCGATATAGCCCGGCGGCCGATGCAGCGCGCCGTAGTGGATCGGCGTGACCGCCCGCGCGCCGAGCATCCGCGCCGCCTTGACCGCCTCTTCCGGCGTCATCACCGCCTCCTGCTCTCGAGGCGGCTGCAGGAACGGGAAGTCGACCAGCGCGCCGTTGATCGGCAGGAAGGCATGGTCGAACGGCCCGAACGCCGTCGCGATGCGCCACCAATAGCTGTGGAACAGCGTATCGCCGGCATGGATGATGCGCTGCCCGTCCGCCTCGACGATCCAGCTCACCTGCGGATCGCCGAAGCCGTCGACTGCGGGTACGGCGTGGAGCGTGAAGGGCTCCGCTTGGTGGCTGGTCCAGGCGTCCACGACGCGGACGTCCAGCGACACGGTGCCGAATGCCCGCTCGGCATGGGCGGTGAGTTCCAGGTCAGGCCCCGCGCCGGCCGCGGGCGCGGGCCGGAACACCGGCGCTCCCTCGCGCAGGGCACCGTCGAGCGCGACCGGGTCGGCGTGATCGGCATGGAGGTGCGTCAGCAGCCCCGCCACCGCGCGCGCCGGCTCGGCGGCGCGCGGAAACGGCTGCCGGTCGTCGCGTAGCGGCAGTTCGGATGTGTCGAGGATATAGTCGATCAGCAGCGTGTCATCGCCGCACTCGATCTCGATGCCGGACCAGCCGAGCCGTCTGATGCGCATGGTCGTTCTCCTTGCTAGGCTTGTTGAGGGTCGTGTCGTCGGAAGGATGTTGCGGCGGCGCTGCGGCGGTCGGCGGCGAGGGCCACCGCCCAGATCGCGAGTCCGCCCAGCGCTAACCCGGCCCCGACCCAGCCCGTCGAGGTCCAACCCCAGCCGGCGCTGATCGCCAGGCCACCAAGCCAGGGCCCGAGCGCGTTGGCGGTGTTGAAGGCCGAGTGGTTGAGCGCGGCGGCGAGCCCCTGGGCCCGGCCGGCGACATCCATCAGCCGGGTCTGGAGCAGGGTGCCGAGCGCGCCGCCCAGCCCGATCGCGACGACGATCGCGGTCATCGACCAGAGCCGCTGCGCCGCGATGGGATAGAGCGCCGCCGTTACCACCGCCCAGAGCAGCAGCGCGCCCGCAGCCGGCATCGGCCTCCGGCCCGCAAGGCGCGGCACCAAGAGATTGCCGAGCGTCATCCCGACACCGAACAGCGCCAGCACGAACGGCACGGCGAGGGGAGGCGCGCACGTCACCTCGGTCAGCGTTGGCACCAGATAGGTGTAGATCGCGAACATCCCGCCAAAGCCGATCGCGCCGATGCCGAGGGTCAACCACACTCGCGCGTTACGAAGCGCGTCCAGCTCGGCAAGCAGAGGGGCGTCGGGGCGACTGCGGTCGCGCGGCACCAGCGCCCACACCGCCGCGACGGTGGCGACGGCGAGCACCGCGACGACGACGAACGAAGCGCGCCAGCCGCCCAGCTGCGCGAGCAGGTTGGCGGCGGGCACGCCGACCACGGTGGCGACCGTCAGCCCGGCCATGACCCGGCCGACCGCGACCGTCCGCCGGTCGTCCTCGACCAGGCTCGCCGCCACCAAGGCCGCGAGACCGAAATAGGCGCCGTGCGGCAAGCCGCTGAGGAAGCGGAAGAGCAGCAGCCATCCGAACGACGGCGCGGCCGCGCTGAGCAGGTTGGCGATCGCGACCCAGCCCATCAGCACGATCAGCATAGTGCGGCGAGACTGGCGCGCGCCGCCGACGGCGAGCAGCGGCGCGCCGACGACGACGCCGATCGCATAGGCGCTGATCGCCTGACCGCCGGTCGGCAGGTCGACATGGAGGTCGCGGGCGAACAGCGGCAGGATGCTCATCGTCGCGAACTCGGTCGTGCCGATCGCGAAGCCGCCGAGCGCCAGCGCGGCGTGCACGATGCCGCTGCCACGCGGAATGCTGGCGGATGGCGTCACGAGCCGAGGTCAGTAGGCGACCGAGAAACGCGCGCGGTGGTGCGCGGGACGCTCGGCCTCGTCGAGCATGGCGACGGCATAGTCCTGCAGCGAAATGCGGCTCTCGCCCGCCGCGTCGGTCATCAGCTGGTCGCCGCCGACGCGGTAGCGCCCGGTGCGCTCGCCCGGTTCGAGATGCGCGGCGGGGCTGACGAACACCCAGTCGAGATCGGTTTCGGCGCGCAGCTGATCGAGGAAAGCCGCGGTCCTGAGCGCGCCCGCCTTCCACTCGGCCGGGAAATTCGGCTGGTCAATGACTCGCTCTCCGGAGGCGATCTCCAGCGTGCCCGCGCCGCCGACCACCAGCAGGCGATCGACCTTCGACTGCTTGACGCCGTCGATAATCGCCTGCGTTCCCGTACCGTCGGGGCCGCGGCCGGGGTTGAAGGCGCTGATGACTACATCGTGGCCGGCGACCGCCCGCGCGAGCGCGTCGGCGTTCCTCGCGTCGGCCTGCACACCACGCAGCGTCGCGGCCGAGGGCAGCGCCGATGTGTCGGTGACGATGGCGGTCACGTCGTGGCCGCGCTCAAGGGCCTCGGTGAGCAGCTTGGCGCCGACGAAGCCGGTGGCGCCGATCAGGGCAATTTTCATGCGATTAACTCCTCTTGGGGGGACAGGATGCGCGACACGCCGGCAAGCGCCTCGACGAAGGCGTCGGGGCGGCCGTAGAAATCCTCGTGCGGCACCCGGACCAGCTCGGGTCCGTTCTCCAGCACGAAGCCGGGAAAGCCGCGCAGGTCCGATTGCGCCATGAAGCCGCGGGTGCGTTCGATATGATCCGCCGCGGCCGCGGCCGCGAACGCCGCCGCGAACGCATGTTCATCCAGGCCGATGCCGGCAGCGACCGCGGTGAGGACGCCGGGTTCCACCACGCGCAGGCCGGCGACGTAGTGCGCCTCCTGGATCGCGTGCAGCATCCGGCGTTCGGCGCCGGGCTCGACCTCGCCCGCGGCCAGCACCGCCGCGATCGTTGGCTGCGACCAGAAGACGGTGGCGACGTCGCCGAGTAGGCCGTTCAGATAGGCGTCGCCGAACCGCTGGCCCGTGAGCGAGGCGATGCGCGCGTCGCTCTGACGAATGTACGCCAGCTTCTCCCGAGCAAGCTTTGTCGGAGCACCCCATAGCCCGCCGCCGTGCAGCGACAGCGGGATGCCGGCCGCCGCGGCCGCGTCGACCATTGGTGTCGCAGCGTAGCACCAGCCGCAGAGCGGGTCGTAGACGTAGTGCAACACCGGGTTGGGCATCGTTGCCTCCATATTCCTGGACAGGACCGGAGATAGGAGCTTCACTATTGCCCGATTAGCGGGTCACTCCGGCTAACTCCTTGAAGCAGGACTTACGGATGGAAGATCTTCGGCAATATGCGGTGTTCGCCGAGACCGTCTCGGCCGGGTCGATGAGCGCCGCCGCCAAGCGGCTCCGGATGACGCCGTCGGCGGTCAGTCAGACCATCCGCGCGCTCGAGGCGCGCACAGGGGTCGTGCTGCTGCATCGTTCCACGCGCAAGCTCGCCCTGACTGAGGCCGGCGAACGCTGCCTGCCCTATTGCAAGCGCCTGCTGGAGGCGCGCAACGGGGCGACCGCCTCGCTGGAGCAGGCGCGCGATGCTCCGACCGGCGAACTGCGGGTCGCGGCGCCGATCGGCTTCGCGGCGCACATCTCGACCGCGCTCGCGCCGGTGCTCGCCGACTGGCCCGGCCTGCGATTGAAGTTGATTCTCGACGACAGGCTTGTCGACCTGATCGACGTGCGTGTAGACTTGGCGGTGCGGGTCGGCGGCCTGCCGGACACGAACTGGATCGGCCGCAAGCTCTGCGACTTCGAGGGTATTCTCTGCGCATCCCCTGCCTATCTCGGACGGCGCGGCTCTCCCGCGACGCCGGCTGACCTGCCTGGGCACCACTGGCTTGCGATGGAAGGGGATACTAATCTGACAGGCCGGGGAAATGGCGAACCCGGCCCCGAGACCGCGCTTGAACTCACGGATGGCAAAGGCAGGCGGGAGCGCGTACCGCTGGCGATCCGCATCGGCACCACCAGTCAGGTCGCCCTCCAGCAGTTGTGCGAGGAGGGGATGGGCCTGGCGTCGCTGTTCCACCCCGATGCGCGCCCGGCGCTTGAGCAGGGTAGGCTCGTCCGCCTGCTGCCTGATTGGCGACTGCCCTCGGCGCCGGTGACAATGGTCATGCCGAAAGGCGGGGGCGGGGTGGCCAAGGTCGGGGTCGCCGCCGATGCGCTGCAACGCTACTTCGCGGCGCTGTCCATTGCCGGGTGACGGGTTGCAACGGTCCTGCGGAGCCGACTATCGAAATGCGGCGCGTACCCTGCCACACAGTTCATCCTTACTTATGATGCCCGTTAATTACTGAAATTGGCGCGCAAATCACGATTGGCGACGTCGTCCGAGCAGCTTCTCGCCATCGGGCCTGATCTGCCCGTCGGGCGTGACGTGTCGGTAAAGCGTCTGCCGCGTGATGCCGAGCTCAACACATAGCTCGCCCACCTTGGTTTCGGGCTTGCCCATCGCGGCTTGGGCGAGCCGGAGCTTGGCCGTCGTCATCTTGAACGGGCGACCACCATGTCGCCCGCGCGCGCGGGCGGACGCAAGCCCCGCCTTGGTACGCTCGACGATCAGCTCGCGCTCGAACTCGGCGAGCCCCGCGAAGATCGCGAACACCAGTCGACCATTGGCGGTTGTGGTATCGATCGACGCACCTTCGCCGGCGAGCACCTTCAATCCGACCTCCCGCGTGGTGAGGTCCCCGACGAGGTTGACGAGATGGCGCAGATCGCGACCGAGCCGATCGAGCTTCCACACAACCAGCGTGTCACCGCCCCGCAGAGCCTTGAGAGCAGCATCGAGCCCCGGCCGGTTGTCACGCCGTCCTGAGGCGCTGTCCTCGTAGATGTGCTCGGCCGCGACCCCGGCCGCGGCGAGCGCGTCACGCTGAAGATCGTGGATTTGGCTCCCGTCGGCTTTCGAGACCCGGGCGTAACCAATCTACGTTGTCACATATTCGTCCGTATGCGGAGCACGACTGAGTAGCCGTCCGCTTCACAACTATACTGTCACTTAACCCGTGTTCCTGTCTATGCTCCGCGAACATCCTGAACAGCTCAATATGTGACGGTTGCGGGGAGCCGGTGCGATGCCAGGTAAGACGATCCTCTCGCCGGGGCAGCGCGCTGCGATTTTCGACCCACCAACCGATCGCGAAACAATCGAGCGGTTCTACACGCTGGGGCCGGAAGACCTTGTCCAGGTCTGCCGACGTCGGCGCGGTGCCAACCGCATCGGCTACGCGGTGCAGCTATGCTACCTTCGCCACCCCGGTCGTGCGCTTGCGCCGGGCGAGGCACCGCCCGCGGCCATGCTCTCGATGCTGGGCGAGCAGGTGGGCGGCGACCCGGCCGAGTTCGAGCACTATGCCGCGCGCGGGCCGACATTGCGCGAGCACCGCGCCGAGATCGAGGCGTTCTTGGGGCTGCGCGCGTTCGAGCGCGCGGACCTGCGCGTCATGCTCGCGGTCGGCATCGAGGTCGCCGCGTCGACCGATCGCGGCGAGACCATCGTCGCCGTCATGGTGGAGCGGCTACGCGCGGCCCGCGTGGTCGTGCCCGCACCATCGGCGCTGGAACGTGTCGCGCTGATCGCGCGCGCCCAGGCGCGACGAGCGGCGTATTCGGCGCTGATCCGCGATTGCGCCGCTGAGCAGGAGCAACGGCTGGAGCGCCGGATCGAAGCGAGCGAGGAAGGCCGCACGGGACTGGGCTGGATACGCGACTGGTCGGAAGCGCCGTCCGCGACCAATTTGAAGGCGCTGGTCGAGCGGCTGAAGCGGATACGCTCGCTTGAGATCGAGTCCGACCGGGCGCGGCGCGTCCACGGCGCGCGTTACGCCGTGATCGCGCGGGTCGCCGGCCTGGTCACCGCCCAGCACCTTCGCCGGCTGGAGCGGCGTCGTCGCCTGGCGACACTGGTCGTGTTCGCGATCGAGACCGAAGCGGCGCTCACCGAAGCGGCGCTGGTGATGGTCGGGAAGCTGGTCGGGTCGCTGTTCCGGCGCGCCGATCGGACCCGCTCCGAACGGCTGCTCGGGGCCGCCCGGCTGCTCAAGGACACCGCCCGTCACCATGCGCGGCTCGGCCGCTTGCTGATCGACGCGCGCGCGCAAGGTCGCGACCCGCTGCGCGCGATCACCGACCGCATCGGCTGGGACCAGCTCGAACGCAGCGTTCGCGACGCGGAGGAACTGACCCGTTCCGCCGACGACGGGCTCGATGAGGTGGTCGAGCGCTATCCCACGGTCCGCAAGTTCGCGCTTACCTTCCTGGCCGCGTTCACGTTCCGCGCGGCGCGCGCGAGCGACCCGCTGCTTGGCGCGGTCGAGGTGTTGCGCCGCATGTACCGAGACGGCCGCTCGGTCCTGCCCAAGCGAGTGCCCACCACGTTCCTACGCCCGCGCTCGCGCAAGGTGGTGTTCCCGGCCGGGGGCGGCGTCGACCGGCGCGCTTATGAGGTCGCCGTGATCGTCCACCTGCGCGAGCGGCTGGCGTCGGGCAGCGTCTGGGTTGACGGAAGCCGCGCGTTCCGCACCCTCGACAACTATCTTCTTCCGCAGGCGGCGTTCGCCGCGATGCGCGCGGAGGACCGACTTGGGCTGGCGGTCGCGCCCGTGTTCCGGGACTGGCACGCCGACCGGCGCGCGTTGCTCACCCGGCGCATGGGCGAGGTGGAGCGCGCGGCCGCTGCGGGCAAGCTGGTCGACGTCGTGATCACCGGGGGCGAGCTGACCATCTCGCCGCTACGGCGCTCGGTGCCGGACGAAGCCGAGGAGCTGAAGGCGCGTCTTTACGCGCTGCTGCCCCGCGTCCGCATCACCGACCTGCTGGTCGAGGTTGCAGGCTGGTCGGGGTTCGCCGAGCGGTTTACCCACGCGCGTAGCGGCGACACCGCGACCGATCAGTCCGCTTTGATGGGCACCATCCTTGCCGACGCGACCAACCTCGGGCTCGGCCGCATGGCGGAAAGCTCGCGTGGGCTGACGCTCGCGCGGCTTCGCTGGACGGCCGAGTGGCACGTCCGCGACGAGACATACCTGTCGGCGCTCGCCGCGATCGTTGACGCGCACATCGCGCACCCGTTGGGCAAGGTGTGGGGACCAGGCGACATCTCCTCCTCCGATGGCCAGTTCTTCCGGGCTGGCGGGCGCGGCGAGGCGCGCGCCGACCACAATGCGCGCTACGGCTCCGAAGCCGGCGTGCTGTTCTACACCCACATCTCTGGGCGGTTCGCGCCGTTCCACACCGACGTGATCGCCGCGAACGCGGGCGAGGCACCCCACGTCATCGACGGCCTGCTCAACCACGAAAGCGAGTTGGTCATCCGCGAGCACGCAACCGATACTGCGGGAGCCGTCGACCATGTGTTCGGGCTCTGTCACCTGCTCGGATTCCGGTTTGCACCGCGCATCCGCGACCTGAACGAGCGACGGCTATACAGCATGGCGGCGCACGACGCCTGGCCGACGCTGCGGCCGCTGGTCGCGGGCCCGGTCAACATCCGCGCGATCGAGGAGCATTGGGACGAAACATTGCGGCTCGCCGCCTCGATCCGGGCGGGCACGGTGAGCGCGTCGACCATGCTCCGCAAGTTGGCGGGCTACCCCCGCCAAAACCCGGTCGCCCGCGCGCTCCGCGAGATCGGCCGGGTTGAGCGCACCTTGTTCATGCTCGACTGGTTCGACGATCCCGAGCAGCGACGCCGCACCGGTGCCATCCTCAACAAGGGCGAGGCCAGGAATACGCTCGCCCGCGCCATCTTCTTCAACCGCCTGGGCGAGCTGCGCGATCGCACGTTCGAGAATCAGCGGCATCGCGCCTCCGGGCTGACGCTGGTCACGGCCGCGGTGACGCTGTGGAACACCATGTATCTCGACCGCGCCGTGCAGCATCTCCGCTCGAACGGCGTCGAGGTGCCCGACGAGCTGCTTGCCCATGTCGCCCCGCTCGGCTGGGAGCATATCGGGCTCACCGGAGACTATCTCTGGAGCGAAGTCGACAAACCGCGCGAGCGGTTCAGGCCGCTCCGTGTCGCCGCAGCCGATCGCAGGCGTTAGCGTACGATTTTGGGCCTTCTCTCACCGGCCCCCAGAAGCGGCTTGCGCGCGAGCACCTGGCCATCGCTGAGCACCCGCTGAGCAGTACATCGCACGCCGCGGCGGAAGTTCCATGACGATGCGCGGCTGGAGCACGGCAAACGGGCTCGCGCGGGCCGGGTGGCGTTCGACGCGCCTCGGCCGCGGCGGGGGCCGTCCGCCCTGCGGCGCGGCTGCCGCAGCGGGGCGCTCGAACGGCGCAATCGTCGCGGGGATAGCCTGACGTTATTGCCCTAATGCTACAGCCTTGAACTCGAGCGCTCTTTCCGCGCGCTGGATTGTAGGCAATAATCCGCTCCTCAGCCCTACCCCCATCACGCCCGGGTTAGGCCCGGTTTGGGACGCGCTCCATCAAATCCTCGCCCATCCTCCAGCGTCACGCTCTGCGTCAGGTCGAACACCGCGCGCCCATCGGCGATCAGGCTCTCCTCGGGGCGGGCGAGCATGTTGATGAAGCCGGGCGACACCGCCTTGCCGCGCGCGTCGACTTCCGTGCGGCCGTGACCCGCCAGATGGGGCGCTGAGCGCGGCGATGCTGGCGCCCGTAACCGCCACGTCGGCGACGAACGGCTTGCCGCCGCTGCCGTCATACACCGTGCCGCCGCGGATCACGACATCATAGCCCGGTGCGGCGGCCGGCGGCGCGGCGCCCAAGCCGAGCGCGAGCAGCGGCAGGGCGAGCAGGCGGGCGAGGGTCATCACGGCTCCTTGACGGGGGTCAGCTGCAAATCCTGATAATCGTAGGAAAAGTCGGCGGTGGGCGACACCGGCTTCATCGTCACGCGATCGACCTTGCCGTCCGCGCCCAGCGAGAAGGTGACATAGGCGGGCTCGATGCCCGGGTCGTCGAACCGGGTGATGAAGCTGTCATATTGATAATGGTCGAGCCGCCCGGTCATGCGCGGGGTGGTGGCGAAATTGATGGTCAGCCCCCTGGCGTCCGACCCGACCACCACCTTGCCATACCACGGATCGGCATAGGTTCCTGTGTAGCGCGCGATCGGCAGCGACGGGCCGACCCGTGCGGGCGTCGCCGCCGCCTGCGTCACCGTCTGCGCGGCGGCGGCCCGGCGCGCGTCGAGGAACGCGGCAAAGCGTGCGGGCCAGTCCTGCGCCGGGCGGCCGAGATAATGGTCGAGCAGGTCGTACATCAGGCCGGTCGGCACTTGGCTGTCCTCGCTGTTAATCGTGATCGCGAAGCCGACATTCTTCTTGGGGATCAGCGCCACGGCGGTGAGGAAGCCGAACACCGCGCCCGTATGGAGCACGATCTTCGTGCCGGCATAGTCGCGCACTTCCCAGCCGAGCGCATAATCCTTGAACGTCGCCTGCGTGCCCGCGAGGTCGGGCGGGAGCGGAGCGATTGGCTCGATCGTGACCGGCTTCCACATCTCCGCCGAGGACGCGTCGCTGAACAGCCGCCCGCCGTTGGGTAGCCTGCCATGCGCGAGCTGGACCTGCAGCCATTTGCCCATGTCGTTGGCGCTGATCGACAGCAGCCCGGCGGGCGCGGAGGACTGGCCGAGCTGATCGCGCTCGTCGAGCACCTGCTGCGCGCCCAGCCCGCGCACCGCGCCGCCGGTGCGCGCGTGCGGCCAGGCGCGGTCGGCGGTCGCCAGCCGCACCTGCGGGTCGCCGGTCGAGCTCAGCATGCCGGCCGGGCGGAACACATGGTCGCGCAGGTAATCCTCGTACCGCTGCCCGCTGACCGCCTCGATCAGCGCGCCCGCGACCGTGTAGAGGATGTTGTCATAGGCATAGGCGCTGCGAAAGCTGGTCGCGGGCTTGATGTATTTCAGCCGCCGGACGATCTCCGCGCGCGACAGGCTGCCGCGCGGGACGAACAGCAGGTCGCCCGCGCCGAGCCCCAGCCCGCTGTGGTGGACGAGCAGGTCGCGCACCGTCATCTCGCGCGTGACCCATGGATCGTACATCTGAAAGCCCGGGAGCCGGTCGACGACATGGTCGTCCCAGCCGAGCTTGCCCGCGTCCACCAGCGTCGCGAGCGCCGCGACGGTCATCGCCTTGCCGGTCGAGCCGGTCCGGAACAGCGTGTCGCCGTCGACCTTCTCGGCGCTGCCGAGCCTGCGCACGCCATAGCCGCGCGCGAGCACGACGCGGCCGTTCTCGACGATCGCGACCGCGACGCCGGGCACGCCCGCCTTGACGCGCAGCGCCTCGACGCGCGCGTCGAACCCGGCGGGCGGGTCGGCGAGCGCGGGGCTGGCGAGCGCGACGAGCGCGGCGGCGACGAGCTTCTTCATGCGGCCTCCAATACGGGAGCGGGTCGGTGGAGCAGCCGCCAGACGCCGAGGGTGGCGAGCGGCAGGACGTAGACGGCGAGGATCACCCAGGCGAGCAGGCGGTAGCCGCCCGCGATCAGCGCGACGAGCCCGACCCGCTGCGCGATCAGCATGCAGATCGCCAGCAGCACCAGCGCGCCAAAGCCGCGCTGGCCCCGGGTCAGCGCGCGGCCGCGCCGCGCGGAGGCGTTCGACACCCGCTCCATGATCGCGTGCACCGCGCCGGTGCCGCTTTCGAGCAAGGCGGCAAAGATCATCAGCTGAAACAGATAGCGGAACCACGGGTGGCCAAGCCGCGCGAGCAGATAGTCGGACGGCAGCGCCTCGCCAGCGATCGCGGGCATGAACGCGGTCATGCAGGCGAAGAACAACAGCGCCGGGATCATCGCCAGCGGCCCCGCCGCCAGTCCCGCGATCACCGCGTCGCGGTCCGACCGCAGGTGGCGCAGCACCGGCAGGATGATCACCGCGCCGACGATGTTGTACCCCGCATAGGTGACGCCGCCCGCCACCCAGCCCGGTGCCACCGTCGCAGGTCCCGCGAACGCCGCGCCGAGCCGGTCGCCGAACGCCAGCAGCGCAAAGGCGAAGAACAGGATGTACACGCCGTAAAGCAGCACCGACACCCACGCGAACAGCCGTTCCACCGAACTGGTGCCGAACGCGACCACCGCGGCGATCGCGGCCATCAGCGCGAGCGTTCCCGCCAGCCGCGGGACCGCCAGCGTCGCATGCCCGATCTCGCCCGCCGCCGCGCCGAACACCGCCAGCACCAGCACTATGAACAGCGCGTACGCCGCCTCGAACACCACCCAGCCGCGCCCGAGCAGCGCGCCGAAAAACGCGCGATAGTCGCGCGCGCCGGTCGCGCGCGCGAACAGAAAGGTGAGCGTGGCGACGCCGCTCCAGATCGCGGTCCCCAGCGCGAGTCCGACGAGCCCGCCCCAGGGACCTGCCGGGAGGAAAAACTCGGCGATCTCGCGACCCGTGGCATAGCCGCCGCCGATCACCACCGCCTTGAACGCGAAGCCGGGCAGGACCAGCCGCTGAAACCAGCTTGCCCGCGCGGCGGCGGTCATTGCAGACACGCCTCCACCAACCGGTCGAACGCCGCGCCGCCGCGGATCGGGTCGGCGGCGGGCAGCGACAACCGTGCCGCGGTCGCCGCGATCACCGCGTCCGCCTCGCCCGCGCTCAGCGCGCCGGTGTTGAGGCTGACGCCCACGCAGCGGATCGCCGGATTGGTCAGCCGTCCCAGCGCCACCGTCTGCCCGATCACCTGCTCGATCGTGGGCAGGGCGCGCTCGGGATGGCCGAGCACGCCCACGCGCGTCGGGTCGTGACAGACCACGAACAGGTCGGGCTGGCTGCCGTGGAGCAGCCCGAGCGACACCGCCGCATAGGCCGGATGGAACAGCGACCCCTGCCCTTCGATCACGTCCCAATGGTCGGGCGCGGCGGCGGGGCTGAGCTGCTCGGCCGCACCCGCGACGAAGTCCGACACCACCGCGTCGATCGGGATGCCCGCCCCCGCGATCATGATGCCGGTCTGCCCGGTGGCGCGGAAGGTCGCGTCGACCCCGCGCGTCACCAGCGCGCGTGCGATCGCCAGCGCGGTATATTTCTTGCCCAGCGCGCAGTCGGTGCCGACGGTGAGCAGCCGCTTGCCCGCCCGCTTCACGCCGCTGCCTACGGCCAAGTCCGAGGGCGGTGTGCGCACGTCGATCAGCCGCCGCCCGAGCCTGGTCGCCGCTGCCTGAAGCTCAGGCACATCGGCCAGACGGACATGCATGCCGGAGATGAGGTCAAGTCCCGCCTCGAGCGCCTCGGCCAGCGTCGCGCGCCAGACCAGCGGTATTCCGCCGCCGGGCGAGGCGATGCCGATCAGCAACGCCTCCGCACCGCGCGCGGCCGCCTCGGCGGGCGACAGCCGCGGCAGCCCGGTGGTGACGCTTGCGCCGGGCAGCGAACATTCGCCGACGCACCACTCGGCGGCCCAATGGCGCAGGCCGAACGCGGTCTTGGCGAAGCCCGGTTCGGTGACATCGCCGAGGAACAGCAGCAGCCGCGGCGGCGGCGCGGCACCGCCGCCCGCCGGCACCGGCCGGTCGAGCAGGTCGATGCCCGCCACCCGCGTCAGAACCCCGCCGTGATCGCGACACCGGCCGTACGCGGCCGGATCACACCAGCGGCCAGCGCCCCGTTCGGGAGCGTGCTGGGGGTCGGGAACGTCGTCGACAGCGAGGTTAGGCCGAGCGCGTTGGTCAGGTTCTTGGCATAAGCCTCGACCTCGAACCGCCCGAGGTGGACGCCCGCGCGCAGGTCGACGACCTCATAGGCCGGGATCTGCCGCTGGTGGCCATAGGTGCTGTAAAAGCCGAAATCGTAGGTTCCGGTCTGCCGCGAGAGCGAGCGCAGCGACGCGCCGAAATACGCTTTGGTCTCGCCGGTCAGGACGAACTCGTAGCTGCCGTCGAGTCCAATGCTGACCTTGGGCGAATAAGGCAGCTGATCGCCTGCAAAGCCGCCGACGATGAAGCTGGTGTTCTCCTTCAGCCGCGCGTTGGTGTAGGCGCCATTGGCGGTGAAGTTCAGCCCCTGCGCCGGGCGCACGGTGGCGGTGAACTCGACGCCGTCGCTGACTGCCTTGCCGCCGTTGGCGTTGATGCCGAAATTGTTCACCACGGCGAGCAGCTGGATCCGGTTCCAGTCGATGTGGAACGCGGCGACGTCGATCGAGAATTTGCGGTCGAGCGTTTCGCCCTTGAACCCCGCCTCGTAGCTGGTGACGGTGTCGGGAGCGAAGGTCCGCGGCGTGGTCGCGTCCGCCCCCGCCGGCAGCACGTTGGGTCCGCCGGGACGATACCCCTTCGCCACGCGTCCATAGATCGACGCATGGTTGTTGACGTTGATCTTGGGCGCCACCGAATAGGTGAATACATTATCGGACGAGCGCGTCTCGGGAAACGCTACCGGCCCGGCCGCCGCGCCCGCGAGGATGCCGTTGTTGATCTGGTCCGCGCGCTGGTTGTTGTGGCTGTAGCGGCCGCCTAGGGTCAGGTCGAACATCGGGCCGAAATGGACCGTGCCGTTGGCGAACCCAGCATATTCATTGTAAACTGATGGCACGCTCACCATCGCGAGCAGCGGCAGCCCCGTAACCTGGGTCAGCGTCCCGGGATTATAGGCTTGGTACGCTTGGTCGAGGTTTCCCGTCTCATGCGTGTAGTAGCCGCCGATCAGCCCTTCGAAATATTTGTTCGTGGGGGTGCTGAGCCGCACCTCTTGCGTGAACTTCGTCTGTCGCGTGGTCTGGCGCAACGCGAAGTCAGGGGTTCCCAGCGCGCCCATGAGGACCGTGTTCAGGAAGCCGGTCTCGTCCGTGCGGATATTCTGCCGCAGCGTCGCATAGCTGGTGACGGAGGTCAGCGTCGCAAATCCGAGGTTCAGGTCGCCGGTGCCGTTATACAGCCGGTAGGCCGTGTTGGTGAACTGGGGCACGAACTGCGACTGGACCGGGCGGCCGTACAGCTCCTTGAGCGTGAACGGGTCGACCTCGATGCTGTCGGGCGCGTTGACGTCAATGTTCTGCAGGATCGCGCTCAGCCGGACGGATAAGGCGTCGCTCGGCCGGATCAGCAACGATGCGCGGCCACCATAGCTGTTCACCGGATCGATGTCGTTGGCGATCCGAGACGTCCGGCTGGCGATCGCGGTGGCTTTCGGATTGGCCGCGGTCGGGGCCGCCACGGTGAAGGAATACGGGAGGCCGATCGAGTCAACAAAGCCGCCCGTGCGCCGGTAATAACCGCTCGCGCGGATCGCGACCTTGTCGCTGATGATCGGCAGGTTGATCATCGCGTTGCCGGCATAGCCGACTTGACCGCCGTCCGTGTCCTCCACCGACCCGCGCACCCGCGCCTCGACCTTGGAGGGATCGGGCGTGTTGGTAACGAACTTGAGCAGGCCGCCGAGCGAGTTCGCGCCGTACAGCGTCCCCTGCGGCCCGCGCAGGACCTCGATGCGCGCGAGGTCGAACGTGTCGAAGTCGCCCGCCAGAACGCCGCCGTTGATCAGGCCGCTCGACGAGCCGAACGGCGTGTCGTCGACATAGACCGCGACGGCCGAGCCGACGCCGCCCGCATTGATGCCGCGCAGGATGATGCGGCTGTTGCCTTCCTGCGACTGGGTGAGCTGAAGCCCAGGGACGAGCTTTAGGTAATCCTGGAACGTCGTCGCCTGCTGCGTCTCCAGCGCCGCGCCGCTGACCACGCTGACCGACTGCGGCACCTGGAGCAGCGTCTGCTCGCGCTTCTGCGCGGTGACGATGATGTCTTGCGTCGATTCCGGTTGGGGCGCGGTCGAGTTCACCGGCGCGTCGGGCGACACGTTGCCCGGTGCATTGACGGATGGATCACTCGCGGAGGCGGGTCGGGATGCATCCTGCGCCTGCGCGGACGCGGCCGACAATGCCGCCGTCGCGCTTGCGATAAGTAAGGTCGCTCCGAGGCTCCGCATCACCATCCCCTTTATATTCAACCGAGCGTTTCCCAGCCGAATCAGGCTGTTTCGGTTTGCGGTGATTTGTTGAGCCAATCTGAAACATGTCAAGCGGCTTCGGCAATCGCGCGACGGTTCCGCACCGCCTGTTGCTCAAGCGCATCAGTTGACCACAGCATCGCTGCGGCGATGGCCGCGAGCAACGCCAGCAGCGCGAAGTAAGCGCCATGCGGCATGCGGGTCCACAAGGTTCCGACCGCGCCCGCGCCGAAGCTGCCTGCGAAGATTGTCGCGAACCAGGCCGCCACCGTGGTCGCGCCGCGCCCGGCGGGGGCCAGCCGCGCGAACAGGCCGAGCCCGGTGGGCAGGATAAACAGCTCGCCGAAGGTGAACACGACGAAGAAGAGGAACAGCCAGCCCCAATGCGCCAGCCCGCCGCCGCTCGCCCAGACGACGCCCGCGAGCAAGAGATACGCCGCCGCCACGATCAGCGCGCCGGTCGCCATGCGCCTGGCCGCGCGTTGGACGTGCCCCGCCGCCGCGCGCCGCACCCACGTGGCCAGCAGCGCCGGCGTCATCACCATCACGAACAGCGGGTTCAGCGCCTGAAACCAGGTGGTGTCGATTACGAACCGGCCGAGGTGGCGGTCGACGCCGGTGTCCGCCCACTTGTTGAGCGCGTTGCCGACCTGCTCATAGGCACCGCGAAACACCATCACCGACAACGCGACGCCCGCCAGCGTCAGCAGGGTGGTGCGGTCGAAGCTGCCCCGCTCCGGGGCGGGCGCGTCGCGCTTCCTCGGCGCGCGCGTGGGCTCGGGCGGCAAATAGCGGCTTCCGACGAGATAGATGACTAGGCCGGCCAGCATGCCGATCCCGGCGGCGCCGAACCCGTAGTGCCAGCCGTACACCGCCGCCAGCGTCCCGCACACGAACGGCGCCAGGAAGCCGCCCAGATTGATGCCGACGTAATAGACGTTGTACGCCCAGCTCCGCCGCGGGTCGTCGGGGGCGTAAAGGTCGCCGACCTGGCTCGGCAGGCTGGGCAGGAACAGTCCGTTGCCGACCGCGATTGTGGCGAGCGCAAGATAAAGCAGTGGCCCGAACGCCATCATGAAGTGGCCGAGCGCCATCAGGCTCGCGCCGATGACGATCGCGCGCCGCTTGCCCAGCCAGCGGTCGGCGATCGGCCCGCCGACGATCGGAGTCAGGTACGCGCAGCCCGTATAGGTGCCGTACACCAGCGACGACCACCCGTCGCTGAACGACAGCGCCTTGGTCATGTAGAGGACCAGCAGCGCGCGCATGCCGTAATACGAGAACTGCTCCCACATGTTGGTGAGGAACAGCACGGTCAGCCCGCGCGGCTGGCCGAACCAGGCGCGCGTGTCGGTCATGCGGGAACGGGCGCTCCCCATACCTCCGGCCCGGCCCATAGCTCGCCATCCCGGTAGCTGACACTCGGTTTGCGATCATGCGCAAGGAACGTCGGCCCGTCGAGGTCGACCAGATCGCACACTTGGCCCAGCACGAAGCCCGGCGCGGTGGCGAGGCTGGTGCCGACCATCGTGCCGACCATCACGCCCAGCCCCAGCCGGCGCGCCTCCGCGGCCATCAGCAGCCCCTCGGTCAGGCCGCCGCACTTGTCGAGCTTGATGTTGACCACGTCGAACCGGCCCGGCGCCGCGGCGAGGTCGGCGAGCGACAACAGGCTTTCGTCGCCCGCGATCGGGACCGGCGAGGTGACGCCGTCCAGATCGGCCTCGCGCCCGCGCGCCAGCGGCTGCTCGAGCAATGCCACCCGCGCCTCCACCAGCGCCTCGGTCAGGCGGGGAAGATCGGCGACCGCAAAACCCTGATTGCCGTCGACGCCGAGCCACACGTCGGGCCGCGCCGCCCGCACCGCGCGCACCCGCTCGATGTCGAGGCCCAGTTCGCCCGTCAGCTTCATCTTGATCGACCGGGCGCCCGCATAGCTGCGCGCCTTGTCCGCCATCGCCTCCGGGTCATCGGCGCTGACGGTGAAGGTGGTCACGATCGGCTTGGGTTCGCCAATGCCCGCGAGCTGCCACACCGGGCGGCCGGTCCGCTTCGCCTCCAGGTCCCACAGCGCCGCATCGACCGCGTTGCGCGCGCCGCCCGGCGGCAGGATCGCGCGCAGCTCCTCGCGCGTCGGCCCCGCCTCGATTGCTTCCCGCACGCGTTCCAGCTCGACTCGCATGTGCGCGAGGTCGTCGCCGAGATAATACACCCCGCCCGCCTCGCCCAGGCCGCGGTGTTCGCCGTCGTCGAGCGTGACGGTCAGCACGTCCGCGGTCTCGAACACATGGCCCGAGATGCGGAACGGCTCGGCGAGCCGCAGCGTGTCGACCGACACGTCGAGTTTCAGTGCAGGCATCAATAGTTCCCCGTCAGGCCGATGAAGTGGAAGCCGACCGCGAAATACAGCAGCACGAACGTCGCGAGCAGGATCAGCACGCTCCACGTCTTGCGGGTCCAGCGCCGCCCGTCGCGCCAGGTCAGCCACGCGTTCCAGGCCGCCGCCCCGAACGCGCCCGGGAACACGATCACGCTCAGGATCTGCAACAGCCAGAGCCACGGGTCGGTTACGGAGGTGAGCAGCGTCGCCGACGCGGCCACCGTACTCACGAACGCGACCCAGCCGAGGATCACCGCCACGTCAAGTCCGGCCATGATCCGCGTGGCGCGATAAACGTGCAGCGCTTCGCCCTCCACGCTGTGCCGCGCCTTGTAGCGCCGCCGCACGAACCAGGTCGCGGGCCAGTAGAGGAACGTCAGCGCGAGCACCACGAGGCTGACATAAAGGGCGGGGAGCAGCCACGCGCTCGACCGGCTCGCGGGCACGCGGTCGAACACGGTGAAGGGCGACTCGCCATCCACGCTCCAGCGCACCGCGCGCCCGTCGACGACCTGCGCGGCCAGCCGCTCATGCCCGTTCACCTCACGCCACACGAACGGCGCGATCTCGGTCCAGGTCCTGGGCGCGCCGCCCGCGCCCTTGAGCGCGGGGATGGAAAGCCGCCCCTGCGCGTCCAGGCCGACTTTGGTCTGGGCCAGCACATAGATCGCGCTCATCCATTTGGACTGAACGCGGCGGCTGCCTTCCCACAGCCCGGTCAGCATCTGCGCGTGCTGCGCCGCTGTTTTCGCGTCGACCCGTCCGTCATGCTGCGTCGACGGGAAATACCGATCGGCGAAGTCCTGGAACAGGTTAACGCGAAGCGGATGGGCCGCGCCCTCGCGCCCGGCGCTGTTGAAGGACACGAAGAAGCCGACGCCATCACCCGTCATCAGGTGCAATGAGGTGTGCATGTTCTCGATGTCGCCGAGGTGCCCGATCACCTCGTGCCCGTTCACGTTGGTTTCGAAAAAGCCGAGTTCCATGCGGTTGAGCGGCGGGATGATCGAGCGCGGGTTGACCTTGCTCAGCGGGCTGTTGTGCATCACCGCAGCGGTTTCGGGTTTCAGGATGCCGCGACCGTTCTCCAGGTGCGCGATCATGAACTTGGCGATGTCGAGCCCGGAGACGGCCATCGACCCGGCCGCGGTGACCTGGACCCACTCGAACGGCTTCGCCGGCCCGGACGCGCGCGAATAACCGGTCGCCATGTAAGGCGCGATCGCGGGGGGAAGCGGCTGGCGGAAGCTCGCATATTTCATGCCCAGCGGGGCGTAGATGTGCTGCTCGATATAGTCGTCGAACGGCATGCCCGACACGCGCTGCACGATGTATCCGGCGAGCATAGTCGCCCAATTCGAATAAGCGGGCGTGGTGCCGGCCGGGTAGATGCGATGCGGCGTGTACGCCTTGATGAAGGTCTCGAGCGGCCGGATCTGGGCGGGGCCGCTGACGAAGTCGTTCTTGGCGACCTCCTCGAAGCCGCTGGTGTGCGTCATGATCTGGCGCATCGTGATCGGCTGCCCCTGGTAGGGCGGGATTTTGAAATCGAGGTAGCGATTGACGTCCGCGTCGAGGTCGATCTTGCCCTGCTCGACCTGCTGCATCACCGCGGTCCAGGTGAACAGCTTGGACACCGACCCGATCCGGAACAGGGTGCGGGCGGGGTCCACCGGGGTGCGCTTGGCGATATCGGCATAGCCGTAGCCGTGCGAGCTGAGGACCTGCCCGTCCTTGATCACCACCACCACCGCGCCCGCGATGTCCCCGCTGCGCAGCGCGAACGGCATATAGCCGTCGAGCCACGCATCGACGTCCTGCGCGGTCAGTGCATGGGTGCCGGGAGGCATCGGGATCGGGGCCGCTGTTGGCGGGCTCCGGGGCGTAAGCGGTGTGCGGACGAGCGGATCGGGCTGTTGCGCCGGCGCGGCCGCCCCCGCCAATGCGAGCATTCCCATCGCGAGTCGTCGCCAGAACCGCATCCCGTTTCCCTCCCTCGCACAGGCGTGTTGCCTGGGTCCTACTTGCAGCCTAGGCCGGACCGCGTATCGGATCGGGTGAGTGTGTGCTTGATCGGAAACACCTGTCAACCGTCATGGAGCCGTTTCATTGCCGTGCGTCGCCGCCACGCTCGTTGCGACCGGCCGCCTGGCGCGGCTCGGACAAGGTTGGGCCATCACGCGGCGGCGCGACGGTTTAGGCCGCGATGACCGCCTGGGAGTAGCCGACCTACTCCGCCGCGAAAAGGCGGTCCGCAGGTATCCGCGCGCAACATGCGATCTGGCATCGACTTTCCCCAGAAACGGCCCCCGTCCATGTGAAGGCGTCAGGACTGCAGCAAATCCACTCCATCCAAAACAGCGCGTGGGGAGCGAGGGCCGCGACCGCGCGCTGGCGTTGGACCGTACGTGAACTGGTGGCGGAGGGAGCCGGGGTCGGCATCTTCGCCGTCACCGAGGACCGGCTACACACTCAGTCCTCGGACTGCTCCCCGAACGGCATCACGCGTCGGATGGTCATCGATCTCGCGAGAAGCGGGCGGATGCAGGTCATCGGGTTCCGCGTCCAGCGTTGCGGCCGGGCCTCGGCGGGCGGGCTAGTTCTCACGGGGTCCGCCGATACGATCGTTCCCGCCTGCGAGATCGGGCCGCAGCGGTTGTTGCCGGGCCGCTTCGCGCGCGAGCGGATCGCGCCGTTGGCGAGCCGCATCGACGCCGAGGACTGGTTTCCGCGCGACGAGCTCTGGACCGCGATGGGCGAGCTGGGCCTTCACGGCATCACCGTAGAGGAAGAGCAGGGCGGCCTCGGGCTCGGCTATCTCGAGCATGTCGTCGCGGTCGAGGAAGTGTCGCGCGCGTCGGCGTCGATCGGGCTCAGCTACGGCGCGACGTCCTTCTATGACCCGATGATCGCCAAACTAGTGGTATATGGGGCCAACCGCGAAATTGCCCGCAAAGCGATGCTCCATGCACTCGATCAGAGCTATGTGTCGCCATTGCGGACAAACAGCGGCTTCATGTTCGCTTGCCTCGAACAGCCGGATTGGACTTGCCCCGGAAAAGTGGAGAGTTCCCTTGAGATGAAAGGCGAACTCGATGACGAAGCAGAAGCGTTTTACGAAGGAGTTTGAGGACGAGGCGGTTTTGCTGGTGGGGACCAGCGGGCGGACCAAGCGACAGATTGCCGATGACCTGGGTGTTGGGCTGTCGACGCTGACGCGCTGGATGGCCAGGCGCCGGGACCGCGCGATCGACCTGCCGGACGCGAGCGCATCGCAGGACACGACGGCCGAGTTGAAGCGGCTGCGTCGGGAGAACGAGATCCTGCGTCAGGAGCGGGACATACTGAAGCGGGCCACCGCTTTTTTCGCCAAGGAGGGAAGTCGATGAGGTTCGCGCTCGTCGATCAGGCGAAAAAGGATTTCCCCGTACACCGCCTTTGCCGTGTGCTCGGCGTCAGCCAGAGCGGCTATTTCGCCTGGAAAGACCGGCCGGCCAGCCGGCGTCAGCGCGATGATATGGTCATGCTGGCACATGTCCGCTCTTCCTTCGCGCTGTCCAACGGCACCTATGGGAGTCCGCGGATGACGCGCGAGCTGCAGGATGATGGCTTCGCCATCGGCCGACGACGAACGGCGCGGCTGATGCGCGAGAATGGCCTCCGGGCAAGGCAGAAGCGGCGGTTCAAGCGGACCACCGACAGCGAGCACGCCTGGCCGATCGCGCCGAACATCATCGACCAGGACTTCACAGCGACCGCCCCGGACCAGAAATGGGGCGTCGACATATCCTACGTCTGGACCCGCGAAGGCTGGCTGTACCTCGCCGTCGTCATCGACCTGTTCTCGCGCAAGGTGATCGGTTGGGCGGTCGGTGACCGGCTGCACCGCCGGCTGGCTCTCGCCGCGCTCCGCAAAGCTCTCACGATGCGTCGCCCGCCCGAAGGGCTGATCCATCACTCCGACCGCGGCAGCCCAATACTGCTCCGTCGACTACCAAGCCGAGCTGCGGCGCCACGGCGTCACGATCTCGATGTCGGGCAAGGGCAACTGCTTCGATAACGCCACGGTCGAGACGTTTTTCAAGACACTGAAATCCGAGCTCGTCTGGCGCACCGTCTTCTACACCCGCGCCGAGGCCGGGCAGGCCATTGCCCGCTATATCGACGGCTTCTACAACCCCGTGAGGCGTCACTCGGCGCTAGACTACCTTAGCCCCGCCCAGTTCGAGCGACAGGCGGCCAACTGAGCAGATGCCTCTCCACTTTAGCGGGGCAAGTCCAACCCGCCCTTAGCGTTGGGGTTGGCGAGCACGAAGCCCGCCGTGAAGTCGTCCTCCACCCAGTCCATCGTCGAGCCGATCAGGTACAGGATCGACGCTCCGTCGACGAACACCGTGCCGCCCGCGGTCTCAATCAGCTCGTCGAGCGGTTGCACCCCCACCACCCCCGTCATTGCAACGAATCACTTCATCGGCCATCTTATCCGCCAGGTCATCCAGCCGCATGTTTCAGATTTGCAGATATGTTGTGGATAGTGCCTCCCGGGCGCGCCGGGCCGCTATCGGCGGGCATATGGAGAGCAAATGGAAATCAATGACCAGCCGGCGAGGCGACCCGAGCACGCCCTCAAGGCAGCCCGGCAGGCGCAAGGCCTGTCGCTCCGGGCGCTCGCGGACCGCATAGGGATGCCGTTCTCCACGCTGTCGAAGCTGGAGAACGGAAGGATGGCGATGACCTACGACAAGCTGCTGAAGCTCGCGCAGGGCTTGGGAGTCGACATCGGGGAGCTGGTCTCGACGAAAGCGGCATCGGAGCGCCCCGCAGCGATCGGCCGGCGCAGCGTCACGCGGGCGGACAAGCTGCCCGAGGCGGACTCGCGGCGCCACACCCATTTCTACCCCGCCGCGGAAATGCGGCAGAAGATGATGGTGCCGATCATCATCGACGTGACGGCTCGCACCGTCGACGAAATGGGCGGGCTCGTCCGACATCAGGGTGAGGAGTACCTGCAGGTCCTGACGGGCGCGATGGAGTTGCACTCGGACCTCTACGAGCCGCTGCGGCTGTCCGAGGGAGATTCGATCTACTTCGACAGCGGCATGGCGCACGCCTATGTTCATATGGGCGAGGCGCCCTGCCGCGTGCTCGCCGTCTGCGCGGGAGCGGGCATGCAGCGGTTTGTGAACGCGGCGGGCGAGAGTTGGCATCTCACCCCTTGGCTGAACGGCGAACAAGGCGCGCGTGGTTGACGTTTCGGTTCTTGAAACGCCGATACCGGTGTGCGAGGATTGCGTCATGAATGAGCAACGCTCCCCTATAGATGCCGCAACGGACGAGGCTCCGGACCGGTACCGGGGCTGGGGCGAAGAAGTTTAGGGCCGCGATGCTCTTCCTTCCGACGCATCCGCGAGATGGAGCGGCCTCGTCGTGAACGCCGGTCGCGATCTCGCCTTAGGTGAAACGGTCATAGAGTTGCCGATCCGGGCGACGGTGCCGATCTCGCCGTCATCAGCTCGGCAAGAGGGCTGTTGCCTCCATGCCGCGCGCCAGCGCAGGTCTTTCCGCGGCACACGGTTCGCCGAACCTTCACGATCCCGAACCCAGCGCATCGTACGGATCGACCGCCGCATTGCCGAGGTCTCGCCGACCGGCAGTGCTTTTCATCCGGGTCTGGAGCCATGGTTATCGGTCGCACGTGATGGAAAGAAGGGAACTTCAGTCCGAAGAGCACTGCAGCGTGCCTTGAGGTGATCGATGGCTAAGCTTATCCTCGAGCAGCGCAAGGCGCTTGGCACGTTCCTTGCAAGCATCAGGGCGCGCGTCCAGCCCGGCGACGTTGGACTGATTGATGGTCCTCGGCGCACACCCGGTTTGCGGCGAGAAGAAGTTGCCGCCCTCGCGGGCGTCAGTGTAAGTTGGTACACCTGGATCGAGCAAGGACGCGACATTCAGATTTCCACGGATACTGTGGGCAGGCTTGCAAACGTTCTGCGGCTCGATCAAGTCGAGTCCGCGCATCTATTCGCTCTTGCTACAAATACACGCCCGGCCTCAAATGACAGCGTTAATTTGAGTGATTCGCTACGCACACTGATTGATACTATAGACCCAGTAGCGGCCTATGTCCGAAACGCGTACTTTGACATACTTGCCTGGAATAGATCTATCACCCAACTCTTTATCGATTATGGCAAACTCCAACCGCATGAGCGGAATACGATTCGGCTGATGTTCTTGTATCCTCCGTATAGAGACCTAATAGTCGACTGGGAAAGCCTGGCGCAGGGTTATGTCTCAAGCCTGCGAGCGGCACGAGCTAGAGCGTTCGTCAAGGCTCCTTTCGATCGACTGGCTGCCGAATTGTGCGAGGCAAGCCCAGAGTTCAAGGTTTGGTGGTCTGAGGTCGACGTGACGAGCTTCGACGAGGGTTACAAGCGCTTGCGGCACCCTCTGCTGGGAGAAGTCGAATACACCTATGTGACTATGACGCCGGAGAAGCAGCCGGGGCTGTCCGTGGTCACTTACCTTCTTCGACAGTCCGCCGGGGACTCTGGATCATAGGTTGTCTGGACGCCTGTTTGCCCGCGTTCTTGGCGACTAATCGGCTGAGATCGACTGGACGAAGGGATCTCACATGACAAGCCAGGATGTTACCGCGTCGCCCGGAGCGATCTCCCGTAACCCCGCAACGGGCGTCGTAATCGAGACCTATCCCTTCCTGAGTAGTCGAGGGATCGAACAGCTGCTATCGAGGGCTGCGGCTGCTCAGGTTGAGTGGCGTGCCACGTCGATGGACCAACGGGTAAAATATTACCTCCGTTTGGCCGAGACCTTCCATACGGATCAAGACCGGCTCGCAAAGCTGATTACAGACGAGATGGGCAAGACGCTTGGCGAAGCCCATGCTGAAATGGAAAAGTCGGCCGCGGCGCTCCGGTGGATCGCCGAGTCCGGGCCGGCCATCTTGGCGGACGAACCGGCGGCGCCGGACGTCGATGACGAGGTCTATGTATCGTATCTGCCGATCGGCACGATCCTCGCGGTGATGCCTTGGAACCTGCCGATCTGGCAGGTTGTCCGTGCAGCCGGCCCGATCATGCTCTCGGGCAACGGATTTCTTCTGAAGCATGCGCCCAATGTCATAGGCTGTGCTCGAGCCCTGCAGGAGGCCTATGAGGCGAGCGGCTTCCCCGCCGGTCTCTTTGCGGTTCTCAATGCCGACAACGACGCTGTGGCCGAGGTCATCGCGGATCGCCGGGTCGCGGCCATCACCCTGACCGGCAGCGCGCGCGCCGGGGCGGCCGTGGCGTCTACCGCAGCCAAAAACTTGAAGAAGAGCTTGCTCGAATTGGGCGGCACCGACGCCTTCATCGTTCTGGCTGACGCGGATCTCGAGAAGGCGGTCCAGGCAGCCATTGCGGCCCGTTATGGCAACGCCGGCCAGGTGTGCCTTGCGGCCAAGCGGCTTATCCTCGAGGAGCCCATCGCCGAGGCGTTTACGCAGCAATTCATCGAGGCGGCGAAAGCCCTCAAGGTGGGCGATCCCACGGATAAGAACACCTACTTCGGCCCGATTGCCCGCGGCGATCTCCGCGATGGCGTTCACGATCAGGTCCAGCGCTCGATCGCCGATGGCGCTACGCTGGCGCTCGGCGGTCACAAGATCGAGGGGCCTGGCTTCTTCTATGAGGCGACCGTGCTCACCGGGGTCCTGCCGGGCATGACCTGCTTCGACGAGGAGGTCTTCGGGCCAGTAGCGTCGATAACGATCGCCAAGGACGTTGAGGACGCGATCCGGCTGGCCAATATGAGCGAGTATGGTCTTGGGGGGGCGCTATGGACCAAGGACCTGGCCAGGGCGCGTGATCTGGTCAGGCGGATCGAGACGGGCGGCGTCTTCGTCAACGGCTACTTTGTGACCAACCCGCGAATACCCGTGGGCGGCGTCAAGAAGAGTGGTTATGGCCGGGAGTTGTCGCACTTCGGCCTGCGAGAGTTCACCAACGCCCAAGCGGTATGGATCAAGACGGCCGCCTGACCCCAGAACCGTGCCGCGACGCCGAAAACGAGAGCTAAGTCGCGGCCCGACCATCTTCTACTCTGGTTGGCCGCGAGACGGTGTGACCGTTTCTCTTTCAAGGAAGCCTCAAGATGTCGGATAATCTCAGACTCGGCTTCGTCGGGTTCGGCGCGATGCCTCGGCGGATGGCGGCCAGGTTGCGTGATGCAGGCCATCCTGTGATCGCATTCGATGTCGCCCATCATGGGGAAAGTGTCGATGGCTTTCGATTGACCGACAGTTCTGGGTCGTTGGCAGGTGAGGTCGACGCGATCCTCGTGGCGGTTCCCAACGACGCGGCGCTCTACCAATCGATGATTGCTCATGGTGGCGCGCTCGATGGCGGGCGAGATGGGCAGGTCATCATCAACTTCAGCACCGTCTCGCCCCAGGCATCGAAGAGCTTGGCCGAGGCCGCTACCGCGAAAGGCGTCGGCTACGTCGAGGCCCCGATGTCGGGAAGTACCCACGAGGCGGAAACCGGGCAGTTGGTGTTCCTGGCCGGCGGATCCGATGACGACGTGGCGGCTGCCATGCCGATTCTTGACGTGGTCGGCCGCAAGACCGTCCATGTCGGCGCTGTAGGCAATGGTGCCGTGACGAAGCTCATCATCAATGGCGTCATGGCGCTGGGAACTGCTGCGCTTGCCGAGGGGCTCGCCTACGGCGACTTGGCCGGGCTCGATCGCGGCCAGTTGATCGACATCTTATCCGATCTCATCCTTGTATCGCAGCATCACAAGCATAAGCTGACGATGGCCAAGGCGCAGAGCTACCCAGCCGAGTTTCCGACCAGGCTGATGTCCAAGGACATGGGCTTGCTGCTCGCGGACGCGCGCGAACGCGGAGCGTCGATGCCGAGCATGGCCGCCGCGGCACAATTGTACGCTTATGCAGGCAGAGTTCGCCCGAATGACGACTACGCCTCCGCAATCAGCGTCGCGGAGACGCTGGCGCAGAGCTGAGCTGCACGAATCCAATGCTTTAATTCAACTCTCAAAACAAAGGATTTCGCCATGCCCAAGTTGTTCGTCCACTCCCGCGAAGGAACGTTTTCGAGCGAGGCGCGCTCGAAGGTAGCGGCAGCTTTGACCGACTTGGGCATGGAATGCGAACGGCTAAGTAAAACGGAGCACGTGCGCGAGGGAGTCTGGGTGTGGTTCAGCGAGCATGCGCCAGACGCGGTGTTCAGTGGTGGAAAGCCGGTAAAAGGTCCGATCGTCGCTCTCGTCGTATACGCCCTAGAAGGCGGCTTAGATGATGATTCCCGGACTAAGCTGATTGCCGGTGCAACTACGATCTTTGGTGACCATCTTGGTTCGAGTGAGCCCGCGCCGGTCTACGTGGTTATACAAGAAACGCCAGAAGCCGATTGGGGGATGCAGGGCAGGCAGGTCTCGCTCGCAGCCCTGCGCGATGCCAGCTGAAGTTGGAACCTGTACCGGCTGGGCTCTCAAGTAGATGCAAGATCCCGAGATGAAGAACCTGCTGGATAGATCCAGTCTATCGGCAAAGTCGGGCAGCGGCACTGCATATGATCGCCGGCTATTCATCTATCTCACGACTTGGGGAAGCGTGCAAGCGTCGCTGTAACCGCGAACAAGTTGTGATAGCGTTGCCTATCATCACCCGCCAGCGACTTACTCGATACCTGCCCGGTAGAGCGTGCGAATGTCGCGGCCATCGCTGCGCCTAACAGCGCAGCGATGGCTAGCGTGATCGCCCCCCGCAAGGCATAGCTTAACGCCGTATCGGCCACCCCGTCCAGAACCGAGCCCATGAGGGCGACGCCCAAAGAGGTGGCGCGGTTTGTCTGCACAGGCTCGCGGCTTGGATAAGTGGACTGCCGCTGGTTGATCATGCCGCTGCGAGAAGCGGCTGGTTGAAGTATATCTGGTCGGGCGTACGGCCGCCAAGAGCGGAGTGCGGCCTGACGGCATTGTAGAAGCCAACGTAGCGGCCGATGCCCGCACGGGCCTCAGGGACCGAGGCGTAGGCGTGGAGGTACACCTCCTCGTACTTCACCGAGCGCCAGAGGCGCTCTACGAACACATTGTCGCGCCAGCAGCCCTTGCCGTCCATGCTGATGGCGATCTTCTCGCGGTGGAGGACGGCGGTGAACGCCGTGCTCGTGAACTG
>NZ_JAKNQJ010000009.1 GCF_022662335.1 Sphingomonas sp. CROZ-RG-20F-R02-07
GCAGCAGCGTGACCGCAAGGGCGACGATCGCCGCCAGTCCGGCAAGCTGACCGTCAACCGCGCGCTCGGCGACGACGGCGCGCGTTCGCGCAGCCTCGCCGCGCTGAAGCGCGCCCGCGAAAAGGAACGCCGCGGCGTCGGTGGCCCGCGCGAGGCGCAGGCCAAGCAGGTCCGCGACGTGGTGGTGCCCGAGGCGATCACCGTGCAGGAGCTCGCCAACCGCATGGCCGAAAAGGGTGCAGACCTGGTCAAGACGCTGTTCAAGATGGGCATGCCCGTCACGATGACGCAAACGATCGACCAGGATACGGCCGAGCTGCTCGTCACCGAATTTGGCCACAACATCGTCCGCGTGAGCGACTCCGACATCGATATCGCGCACGACACCGACGAGGATGCGGTCGAGACGCTGCGTCCGCGGCCCCCGGTCGTCACGATCATGGGCCATGTCGATCACGGCAAGACGAGCCTGCTCGACGCGCTGCGCGGCACCGACGTGGTGCGCGGCGAGGCCGGCGGCATCACCCAGCATATCGGCGCCTACCAGGTGACGCTGAAGGACAAGCAGAAGATCACCTTCCTCGATACGCCCGGCCACGAGGCGTTCACGCAGATGCGTGCGCGCGGCGCGGACGTGACGGACATCGTGGTGCTGGTGGTCGCGGCGGACGACGGGCTGATGCCGCAGACGATCGAGGCGATCAACCACACCAAGGCGGCCGGCGTGCCGATGATCGTGGCGATCAACAAGGTCGACAAGGAAGGCGCCAATCCGCAGAAGGTGCGCGAGCGCTTGCTGTCGGAAGAGATCGTCGTCGAGGACATGGGCGGCGACGTCCAAGACGTCGAGGTGTCGGCGCTCAAGAAGACCGGACTCGACACGCTGATCGAGAAGATCCTGCTCCAGGCCGAGCTGCTCGAACTGCGCGCCAACCCCGATCGCCAGGCCGAAGGCACGGTGATCGAGGCCAAGCTCGACAAGGGCCGCGGCCCCGTGGCGACGATCCTCGTCAGCCGCGGCACGCTGAAGGTGGGCGACGTGTTCGTCGTTGGCGCCGAAAGCGGCAAGGTGCGCGCGCTGGTCGACGACAAGGGCAAGCAGGTGAAGGAAGCGGGGCCGGCAATGCCGGTCGAGGTGCTCGGTCTCTCGGGCGTCCCGTCCGCAGGCGATCCGCTCCAGGTGGTCGACAACGAGGCGCGGGCGCGCGAAGTGGCGGAATACCGTGCCGGCGTGAAGACCGACAAGCGGACGACCTCAACCCCCGCCAGCCTGGAGTCGATGTTCTCCGCGCTGAAGGAAAAGCAGGCGATCGAATATCCGCTGGTCGTGAAGGCAGACACGCAGGGCACGGTCGAGGCGATCGTCGGCGCGATCAACAAGATCTCGACCGACCTCATCAAGGCGCGCGTGCTTCATTCGGGCGTCGGCGGCATCACCGAATCCGACGTGACGCTGGCCGGCGCGTCGGGGGCGCCGATCATCGGCTTCAACGTGCGCCCCAATGCCAAGGCGCGCGAGATCGCCGAGCGCCAGAAGGTCGCGTTCAAATATTACGACGTGATCTACGACCTGACGGACGACATCCGCGCCGGCATGGCGGGCGAGCTCGGGCCGGAGGCGTTCGAGACGGTGGTCGGCCGCGCCGAAATCCGCGAGGTGTTCTCGGCGGGCAAGCACGGCAAGGCGGCGGGCCTGCTCGTCACCGACGGTATCATCCGCAAGGCGCTCCGCGCGCGCATCACACGCAATGACGTCATCATCTACCAGGGCGAGATCGCCTCGCTGCGTCGCTTCAAGGACGACGTGGCCGAGGTTCGCGCCGGTCTCGAATGCGGCGTGACGTTCACGCAGAACTTCGTGGACATCAAGGCGGGCGACTATCTCGAAACCTTCGAGGTCGAGATGCGCGAGCGCACGCTGTAAAGGGCTTCCCCTCCCGCCCGCGCGGGAGGGGATATCGCGATGAAGAACGACACGCCCGAAACCAAATCCGTCCGCACGCTGCGCGTCGGCGAGCAGGTGCGCCATGCGCTCTCCGCGATCCTCCAGCGCGGTGACGTGCATGACGACGTGCTGGCGAAGCATCCGGTGACGATCACCGAGGTGCGCATGTCGCCCGACCTGCGCCACGCCACCGCCTTCGTGAAGCCGCTGCTCGGCGCCGACGAGGAGAAAGTGTTGAAGGCGCTGCGCACCAACACCGCCTTTCTGCAACGGGAAGTCGCCGCGCGCGTACAGACGCGCTATGCCGCCAAGCTGAAGTTCCTGGCCGACGAAAGCTTCGACGAGGGCACGCATATCGACCGGTTGCTGCGTGATCCCAAGGTCGCGCGCGATCTGACCGACGATTGACGGGGGCACCGGTAAGCCACATCTTGCCGACAGGCGCGCTCGGCCGCATCCTCGTCAGGCGGCCAGTGTCCGGAAGCCCCATTCCCATCGAGACGCTCGCCTGATGGCCAAACTCTATTTCTATTATGCCTCGATGAACGCAGGCAAATCAACCAACCTGCTCCAGGCCGATTTCAACTATCGCGAGCGGGGCATGGCGACGATGCTATTCACCGCGGGCGTCGACACGCGGTTCGAACGCGGCACGATCACGTCACGGATCGGGCTGTCCGAACCGGCGATTGCGTTCGATTCCGGCACCGATCTGGGCGCCTGCGTGCGCGAGCGTCATGCGCGCGAGCCGGTTGCGTGCGTGCTCGTGGACGAGGCGCAGTTCCTGACCGGCGCACAGGTCGATCAACTCGCCCGGCTGTGCGACACGACCGGCATCCCGGTGCTCGCCTATGGGCTGCGTACCGATTTTCGGGGCGCGCTCTTCGAGGGATCGGCGCGGCTGCTGGCGATCGCGGACAGTCTGGTCGAGATCAAATCGGTATGCACCTGCGGGCGCAAGGCGACGATGAACCTGCGGGTGGATTCCCAAGGCCGAGCGATCGCCGATGGCGAACAGACCGACATCGGCGGCAACGAACGCTATGTCGCGCTGTGCCGCCGGCATTTTACCGCGGCATTGGGTTAGGGCGTCGCACCGCATGCATGGCTGGATCATTCTCGACAAGCCGCTGGGGCTCGGATCGACGCAGGGCGTGTCCGCGGTGAAGCGTGCGCTGCGCCAGGGCGGCTATGGCAAGTGGAAGGTGGGCCATGGCGGCACGCTCGACCCGCTGGCGACGGGCGTGCTGCCGATCGCGATCGGCGAGGCGACGAAGCTGGCCGGGCGGATGCTCGACAGCGACAAGCGATATGAATTCACCATCGCGTTCGGCACGCAGACCGACACGCTGGACGGCGAGGGCGTGCCGGTCGCCACCGCGCCGCTGCGCCCGACGCGCGAGGCGGTGGCGGCGGTGCTGCAGCGCTTCACCGGGCCGATCGCGCAGGTGCCGCCCGCCTATTCCGCGCTGAAGGTGGATGGCGAACGCGCCTATGATCGGGCGCGCGCGGGCGAGACGGTGGTGCTCGCCAGCCGTGACGTGACCGTCCATGCGCTGGGCATCGTCGGCGACCCGGCGCCGGGCGCGTTGGAGGCGATCACGCTCAGCGCCCATGTCTCCAAGGGGACGTATATCCGCAGCCTCGCGCGCGACATCGCGGTGGCGCTCGGCACGGTCGGCCATGTGACGATGCTGCGGCGGACAAAGGCGGGGCCGTTCGGCCTCACCCAGGCGATATCGCTGGACAAACTCGACGAACTCGGGCAGGCGCGCGCCCTTGAACACCTACTCCTGCCGTTGAGGGCGGGGCTGGACGACATCCCGGCTCTATCCCTCACCCCCGCCCAGGCAGGAGCGCTCCGACAGGGGCGCGTGCTGGACGGGATCGCCGATGACGATGGCCTCCGCTTCGCCGTCCTGGACGATGTCCCGGTCGCGCTGGTCGAGGTTCAGGCGGGAAACGCCGTCGTCGTCCGCGGCTTCAACCTCCCGATGTCGAAGGAAGCATCATGACGATCACCGCCGAACGCAAGACCGAACTCGTCCGCGAACATGCCCGCCAGGACGGCGACACCGGTTCGCCCGAAGTCCAGGTCGCGATCCTCACCGAGCGGATCAAGAACCTGACCGAGCATTTCAAGGGCCACAAGAAGGACAATCATTCGCGCCGCGGTCTGCTGATGATGGTCAACAAGCGGCGTTCGCTGCTCGACTATCTCCGTCACAAGGACGGCCAGCGCTATCTCGATCTCATCGCGAAGCTCGGCCTTCGCAAGTAACCCGAAGGGCGCCCCCGTGGCGCCCTTCTCGTATGCGCCAGTTCCGCAATCCGGCGAACTGGCCGCGGGTCATGACAGACCCGGAACCGCCGCGGACCGGCTTAGTCCGCACATAGGCCCCGGCCGGCATCCGGCCGCCGGAGTGAAGGAAAACAGATGTTCGATACCCAGACCGTAAGCGCCCAGTGGGGCGGCAAGACGCTGACGCTCGAGACGGGCCGCGTCGCCCGCCAGGCGAACGGCGCCGTGCTCGCCACCCTGGGCGAAACCGTGGTGTTGTGCGCGGTCACCGCCGCACGCACCGTCAAGGAAGGGCAGGATTTCTTCCCGCTCACCGTCCATTACCAGGAGAAGTTCTCCGCCAGCGGCCGCATCCCCGGCGGCTTCTTCAAGCGCGAGCGTGGCGCCACCGAGAAGGAGACGCTGACCAGCCGCCTGATCGATCGCCCGATCCGCCCGCTGTTCCCGGAAGGCTTCTACAACGAGATCAACGTGATCTGCCAGGTTCTCAGCTATGATGGCGAGAACGAGCCCGACGTGCTCGCGATGGTCGCGGCGTCGGCGGCGCTGACGATCTCGGGCGTGCCGTTCATGGGCCCGATCGGCGCGGCACGCGTCGGCTATGTCGATGGCGAATACATCCTGAACCCGACGCTGGAAGAGACCAAGTCGGGCGATCTCGACCTCGTCGTCGCCGCCACCGGCCAGGCCGTGATGATGGTCGAATCCGAAGCCAAGGAGCTGTCGGAAGAGGTGATGCTGGGCGCGGTGCAGTTCGCGCACACGGCGTGCCGCGAGGCCGCGAACCTCATCATCGATCTGGCCGAAAAGGCCGCCAAGGAGCCTTGGGAAATGGCCGAGCAGGCCGACCTGTCGGCCGCCAAGGACAAGCTGAAGAAGCTGATCGGCAAGGACATCGCCGCCGCCTACAAGGTGACCGACAAGTCCAAGCGCTCGGACCTGCTGAACGCCGCGCGCGCCAAGGGCAAGACGGCGTTCGCCGATGCGAGCCCGCAGGACCAGATGGCTGCCGGCAAGCTGATGAAGAAGCTGGAGGCGGAGATCGTCCGCGGCGCCATCCTGAAGGACGGCACGCGCATCGACGGCCGCACCACCACGCAGATCCGTCCGATCGAGGCGATGGTGCATTTCCTGCCGCGCACGCACGGCTCGGCGCTGTTCACGCGCGGCGAGACGCAGTCGATCTGCACCACGACGCTCGGCACGCGCGACGCGGAGCAGATGATCGACGGGCTGAACGGCCTGTCCTACGAAAACTTCATGCTGCACTACAACTTCCCGCCCTATTCGGTCGGTGAAGTGGGCCGCTTCGGTGCGCCTGGCCGCCGCGAAGTCGGTCACGGCAAGCTCGCCTGGCGCGCGCTGCATCCGGTGCTGCCGTCGAAGGACGAGTTCCCCTACACCATCCGCGTCCTCAGCGACATCACCGAGAGCAACGGCTCGTCGTCGATGGCGACGGTCTGCGGCGGTTCGCTCAGCATGATGGACGCCGGCGTGCCGCTGAAGCGCCCGGTTTCGGGCATCGCGATGGGCTTGATCCTCGAAGGCAAGAACTTCGCGGTGCTGTCCGACATCCTCGGCGACGAGGATCATCTGGGCGACATGGACTTCAAGGTGGCGGGCACGTCCGAGGGCATCACCACGATGCAGATGGACATCAAGATCGCCGGCATCACCGAAGAGATCATGGGCAAGGCGCTGGCGCAGGCCAAGGAAGGCCGCGCCCACATCCTGGGCGAAATGGCCAAGGCGCTCGACCACACCCGCGAGGAACTGTCGGCGCACGCGCCGCGCATCGAGACCTTCACGATCGACAAGTCGAAGATCCGCGAAGTGATCGGCACCGGCGGCAAGGTGATCCGCGAGATCGTCGCGCAGACCGGCGCCAAGGTCGACATCGACGACGAGGGCGTCATCAAGGTCAGCTCGTCCGACAGCGCGCAGATCGATGCCGCGATCGCGTGGATCAAGGGCCTGGTCGAAGAGGCCGAAGTGGGCAAGGTCTATGACGGCAAGGTCGTCAACCTGGTCGATTTCGGTGCGTTCGTGAACTTCATGGGCGGCAAGGACGGGCTCGTCCACGTTTCCGAGATCAAGAACGAGCGCGTCGAGAAGGTGTCGGATGCACTGTCCGAAGGCCAGGCCGTGAAGGTGAAGGTCCTCGAGATCGATCCGCGCGGCAAGGTGCGCCTGTCGATGCGCGTCGTCGATCAGGAGACCGGCGCCGAGCTGGAAGACACCCGCCCGGCGCGCGAACCGCGCGAAGGCGGCGATCGCGGTGCGCGCGGTCCGCGGCGCGACGGCGATGGCGGCCGTGGCCCGCGTGGCGACGGCAATGGCGGCAATGGCGGCAATGGCGGCGGCGGCCGTGGCGGCGATCGTGGTCCGCGCCGGGACGGCGATGGCGGCCGCGGCCCCCGTCGCGATGGCGGCGGCGCTCCGCGCGGCGAGCGTTCGGGCGGTGACCGTTCGGGCGGCAAGGACGAGGGCGCGGCGCCCGAGTTCGCGCCGGCCTTCCTGACGGGCGATCGCGACTGATCGTTTCGCCACCGCGAAACGGGAAAAGGGGCTCGGGCGACCGGGCCCCTTTTTCGTTGAGGGCGCCGTCATCGTTAACCGGCCCTTATCCCTGTTTCGCCAAAGCGGATCGCGGCTCGGGGATGCGTGCGCCCGGGCAAGCGGGGTCGGTCATGGCGGTAAAGCTCATCATCTGGGATCTCGACGATACGCTGTGGCGGGGAACGCTGGCGGATGGCGAGCCCGTCACCCCCTTCCCCGCGCGCGTCGCGCTGATCCGCGCATTCAATGCCCGCGGTGTCGTCTCGGCGATCTGTTCGAAGAATGATTTCACGACTGCGCAGGCACGGCTGACCGAACTTGGGCTGTGGGACGAATTCGTCTTTCCGCAGATCGCGTTCGAGCCCAAGCCGCAGGCGATCGCGCGGATCATCGCGGACATGCAGTTGCGCGCCGTCGACGTGCTGTTCATCGACGACAATCCGCTGAACCTGGGCGAAGTCCGCTTCCTGCTGCCCGAGATCCAGTGCCTCGACGCCACCGCCGCCGATGCCGACACGGTGCTGGCGGCGCTGCTCGCCGCGCAGACCGGCACACGCAGCCGCGTGGCGGATTATCGGGTGCTGGAAACCCGGCGTGCCGATCGCGCCATGGGCCTTCCGCTATCCGACGTGGAATTCCTGCGATCCTGCGAGATCCGCGTCTGCCTGCCGTTCTGCATGGAGACGCTGGATCATGTCGGCCGCATCGCCGAACTCATCAACCGGTCGAACCAGTTGAACTACACCGGCTCGCGCGTGACGGTGGAGGAACTGCGCGAAACCATCATCGACGTCGTTCGCCACGCCAGCCTCGCGGTCTTCGCATGGGACCGATACGGCGATTATGGTCTGGTCGGCTTCGTCATGCTGGAGCGCGACCATGATCGCGCGCCGTTCGGCGTCCGCCATTTCGTGTTCTCGTGCCGCGCGATGCATATGGGGCTGGAGCGCTATGCGCTCGATCACCTCCCCGTTCGCGGTGCCACGCTCTATCCGGCCATCGCGGAGATGGCAGAGCCCGGTTTTGCCGACCGGTTCGATGCCACGCCATCGGACTGGATCGAATGCCGCCTGATCGACGATGACGAAAGCCGCAGCCGATTACTGGCCGATCGCATGGTCGCCGAGCCGGTGCTGCGGATCATGGCGAATTGCCAGTCGGGTGGCCTCGCCCATTTCAGCACGCTTCGCGCGCAGATCCTGTTCGATAATTTTCCGAACGTGTTCCTGCTGCGCAGCGTTCTGGACGATGAATTTCCCAGCCAGCCATTCCCACCCTATCTCGTTTATGCCGTGGGCACCGAATATGCGAACGGCCCGTGGGGGCCACTGGCGCAAATGCTCGATACCGGGCTTTACGCGCTGTGCGCGCGTCGGCTCGCGGCATTCGTTGCCGAACGCGGGATCGAAATGCTGGTGCTGCTGCCCCCCGACGATCAGCCGGACGGCTTCTATCGTCCGGATATCGGCATGAGCGCGGAACGCACCCGCGCGTTCAACGCGATCTGGCGCGATATCGTCACCCCCGGCCTGTCGATCGGGGAGCTGGGCCTGCTGCACGGCCCCGACGAGATGTACGACATCAACCATCACCGGCCGGAGTCGCTGCAAAAGGTCGCCGGCCTGATCGACCTCTGGCATGCGCAGGTTTCGGGCGAGGCGCCGACGATGGATAGGCAAGCCGCCTGATCCTGACGTCCTGCGGTCATCAAGTGGGGAGCTTCTGTTGCTCGGTGCTCCCCGTACCGCCGGTGTCCGCTTCTGTTGCCCGGTGCGGCCCGAACCGCGCTTTTGTTCGTGTAACCTAAGGCCGTGAGGCCGTCAGTTACGCGGCAATCGCGAGTGCTTCGTTATCGTTGGCACTTGTGTATGGGCCGTCGCGGTGGTCCCATTCCGAGCGAAACATAGCGCTTTTCAACACACGTCGATCCTGGTTCGACCCCGTCATCGGCGCCCGCCCCGAAGGATGGAAGCCGGTGGTGGAGTCGCCGGGTACTGCCCCCGGGTCCGCTGCGCCTATTGTACGCCACGCTTTATCGCCATAGCCGGACAGGAGAATCCCACCGGCACGCCCGATATAGGCGCTGGGCGGGCGCATGGAAACCCCGCCTTTCGCTCGCCACAAACCCGCGCCATAGAAACCTGGATCATGTTGACCCAGCGTTCCCGCTACGCGCTTCGCGCGATGCTCTACCTTGCCGAGGCGCCGATGGGCGCGCCGCCGATCCCCATGGGGCGGATCGCGGCGGAGGCAAACGTGCCGCGCAAGTTTCTCGAGCTCATCCTGGCCGATCTGCGCGAGGCGGGGCTGCTCCACAGCCACCGCGGCAAGATGGGCGGCTATTGTCTCTCGCGCCCGACGCACCTGATCTCGCTCGGCGACGTGATCCGCGTGATCGAAGGCCCGCTCGCGCTGGTCCCCTGCGTCAGCCGAACCGCCTATCGCCGCTGCACGGACTGCAAGAGCGAGGCGGACTGCGCGATCCGCCACGCCATGATGCGCGTGCGCGACGAGACCGCGCGGATCCTGGACGGCACCAGCCTGGCGGACGCGAACGCCGAGGACCTTGCCGCCGCTTGAGCCCGGGCGGGGTGCGGCTCGCTAGGACGGAAAAAAGCCTTCCAGAATGCTCTACCTGAAACCCAAGCCGAACACCGACCCGCCCTAGCCGACGCGGCGCGCCTTCAGTTCGTCGCGGATCTCGCGGAGCAACGTGACGTCGGCGGGTTCGGCGGCGGTCTTCACCTCGGGCTTGGGCATCAGCCGGTTCACCGCGCGGACGACGAGAAAGATGATGAAGGCGACGATCAGGAAATTCACCGCCGCGGTGACGAACGCGCCATAGCCGAACAGCGCGACGCCGGCCTTTTTCAGCGCGGCATAGTCGCTCGATCCGCGCAGTGCCGCGGGCACCGGGCCCATCACGATGAAATAGCTCGAAAAGTCCAGGCCGCCGAAGATCTTGCCAATGATCGGCATCAGCACGTCGTCGGTCAGCGACGTCACGATCTTGCCGAAAGCGGCACCGATGATGACGGCGACGGCGAGGTCGAGCACGTTCCCCCGCATCACGAACGTCTTGAACTCTTTCAGCACGGCGCCATTTCCCTTCTCGATTTGGCCTGCATCCTCCATGATGCGCGTGGTAGGGATAGGCCAGAAACCGGGAGGGATGTCCATGAAGCTTCGTGCCGCACTCGCAATGACCGCCGCCGTGTCGCTGGCCGGCTGCGGGTTGAACAGCATTCCGACCGCGGAGGAAAATGCCAAGGCACGCTGGGCCGATGTGCAGAACGACTATCAGCGCCGCGCCGACCTGATCCCCAATCTCGTCGCCACGGTGAAGGCTGCGGGCGCGCAGGAGAAGAGCATCCTCGTCGAAGTGACGCAGGCGCGCGCCGGTGCGCAATCGACCCAGCTTTCGGGCGACGATCTGAAGGATCCGGCCAAGGTGGCCGCATTCCAGCGGGCGCAGGGTGCCGTCACCATGTCGCTCCAGCGACTGCAGGAGGCCTATCCAGAGCTGAAGAGCCAGGGCAATTACACCACGTTGATGAGCCAGTTGGAAGGCACCGAGAACCGCATCGCGATCGCGCGCCGCGACTACAACCAGGCGGTGCAGGAGTATAACACGCGCATCCGCACCTTCCCCGACGCGGTGGGTGCCAAGGTGTTCTACGGTGCCAAGCCGATGGTGCCGTTCGCCGCCACGACGCCAGGTGCGGACACCGCGCCATCGGTCAATTTCGGCAACGCGAACTGATCGCGGTGCGCGCACTGGCCCGCCTCCTGCTCGCGCTGCTGGTCGCGCTGTTCGCGCTGTCGCCGGCGGCGGCGCAGACCTTCCCGAAGTTCACCGGGCTGGTGGTGGATGCCGCCAACGTCCTGCCCGACGCGACGAAGGCGGATCTGACCGCCAAGTTGCAGGCGCTGCAGCGCGATACGCACCGCCAGCTGGTGGTGGCGACGATCCCGGACCTACAAGGCTATCCGCTCGAGGATTATGGCAATCGCCTGATCCGCGCCTGGGGCGTGGGGCTGAAGGGCGTGGACAATGGCGCGATTCTCTTCATCGCGCCGAACGAGCCCGCGGGCCATCGGGGCCCGCGGATCGAGGTCGGCTACGGACTCGAGCCCGTGCTGACCGATGCGCTGTCCAGCACGATCATCAACCAGCAGATGATGCCCAAGCTGCAAGCCGGCGACGTGCCCGGCGCGATGGAGGCGGGCACCGATGCGATCATCGGCCAGTTGCGCGCCTCGCCCGATGAAGCCAAGGCCAGGACTGACGCCGCGGTGACGCAGTTCGACCGCGCCCACCGGCGTTCGTCGAGCGGCGGCGTGCCCATCGGATTGATCTTCTGGGCCATGGTGATCGGCTTTATCGGCCTGTCGTTCCTGCGGCGCGGATCACAGGGCGGCAGCCGCTTCGGCGGCAGCGCGCTGCCGATCTTCCTCTGGGGATCGAGCCTGGGCGGCGGAAGCTGGGGCGGCGGTGGCGGTTCCGGTGGCGGCGAGAGCAGCGGCGGGTGGGGTGATGGTGGCTTTTCGGGCGGCGGTGGCGGCTCGGGCGGCGGCGGCGGGGCATCGGGCGGATGGTGAGCTTCGACGAAGGCGCACGGACGCGGATCGCGGCGGCGGTGACCGCCGCGGAGGCAACGACGGATGCGGAGATCGTGCCGATCGTCGCGGCGCGTTCAGATGCCTATCACGACGTCGCGCTCCATTGGACGCTGATCGGCATGTTCCTGGCGCTGGCGCTCGTCGCGGCAATGCCCGCGCCGCTGGTGGCGCTGCTCGATCGGCTGCACGGCGGATGGGATATGGCGCTGCCGACGGGGATGCTCGTCAGCGCGCTGATCGTGCTCGTCGCGATCGTTTTTCTCGCATTTCGACTTCTCACCGCGCCGCTCACGGTCAGGATGGCGCTGACGCCGGGGCGTACCAAGACGCGGCGCGTTCGGGCGCGCGCGGTGCTGCTGTTTCGTGCTGCGATCGAGATGCGCACCGCGAGCCGGACGGGCGTGCTGCTCTATCTTTCGCTGGCGGAACGGCGTGCGGAGATCGTCACCGATGCCGCGGTCCTCGCGCGTGTCCGGCCCGAGGCCTGGGGCCATGCGATGCACGCACTGGTCGAAGCGCTGCGTGACGGGCGCGCGGGCGACGGGATGGTGGCCGCGATCGCGCAGGTGGGCGCGGTGCTGGCCGAGTCGTTCCCGCACACCGGCACCGATCCGAACGAGCTGCCCGACCGGCTGATCGAATTGTGAGCGATCTGGTCTGGGAGGGGCGGTTTCTGACCGTCCGCAAATCCGGCAGCTGGGAATATGCCGAGCGCCAGGGGAGCCTTGGCGCCGCGGTGATCGTGGCGGTGGACGACGGCCATCTGATCCTAGTCGAGCAATATCGCATCCCCGTCGGCCGCCGCTGCCTCGAACTACCCGCCGGGCTGGTCGGCGATACCGAGGCGGGCGAGTCGATCGCCCTCGCCGCCGCGCGTGAGCTTGAGGAGGAAACCGGCTATCGCGCCGACCGGATCGTGTCGGAGGGAAGCTTCTATTCCTCGCCGGGCATGACGTCGGAAAGCTTCACGCTCGTTCGCGCCGAGGGGCTGACCCGGGTCGGCAACGGCGGCGGCGAGGATGACGAGGAGATCATGGTCCACCGCGTCGCGCTGCCGCACGTGCCGGGCTTCATCGATGCCAAACGCGCCGAAGGGATCGGGATCGACGCCAAGCTGCTCCTGCTGCTGGGCGCGCGCCTCCTCCCTATTTGAAATTGTCGGCGTAGGCCTGCAGCTTCAGCGTCTTTTCGGGCGCGGGCACCACGACGTAATCGAACCCCTCGCGCTCGCAATGCGCGACCGCGGCCTCCATGGTCGGGAAGCCCAGGCGGATTTGGTCGCGCGTGTCGCCGCTGCCGGCCCAGCCGGTCAGCGGATCGGGGCGCTTGGGCTCGGACGGCTCGAATTCGAGCTGCCACTGGCCGGTCCGATACCGGCCGGACTGCATCGCGTTCTTGGGGCGCTGGAAGATACGGGCTGTAGGCATGGGCCTCTCCTTACCCAGAACCACGGCGGCGCGCATCCGCATTTTTCGTGCGCAGCGTCGGGTCGGCGGCGGCGGGATCGTCGGGCCAGGGATGGCGCGGATAGCGGCCGCGCATGTCCTTGGCCACCGCCGCCCAGCTTCCCGCCCAGAAGCCCGGCAGGTCGCGCGTCGTCTGGATCGGCCGCCCCGCGGGTGAAGTAAGGCTCAGCACCAGCGGCACGCGCGCGGTGCCGATCGTCGGGTGCACCGCCAGCCCGAACAGCGCCTGCACGCGCAGTTCGACGCGCGGCCCGCCCTCCGCGGCATAGTCGATCGCGTGCGTGCTGCCCGCGGGGCTGGTGAAGCTGGCCGGGGCGAGCGAATCGATCGTGCGCATGCCGTCCCACCCGATCAGGTCGCGCAGCGCATCCGCCAGCGCCGCGCCGGGCACCGCATCGAGCCGCCGCCGGCCCGCCAGCAACGGCGCCAGCCATTCGTCGGCACAGTCGATCAGCGCCGCATCGTCCAGCCCGACGCCGGCGAACGCCGCACGCTGGCGCAGCGCCAGCGCCGCCGCGCTCCAGGGCAGCAGCGCCAGGCCATGCGTGCGCACCCCGCCGAGCAGCGCCGCCGCGATCGCCGCCGGATCGGCGTTAGCATCGGTGCCGCTCGACAGGCGCAGCGTGCCGAGCGTCCGTTCGCGCAGCACCCGCACGCCGCCGGTATCGGGATCGAAGACGACCGTCCGTCGAGTCGCGATCCGGTCGGCGAACAGCGATTCGATCGTGGCGAGATCGGTGGCGGCCGCGGCGAGGATTCGCGCGCCGGCCGCCGACCCCTGCGTCTCCGCCACCGCGAGCCATTCGGCGCGCGCGAGCGGCGATGTCGGATCGAGCCGGAAGCCCCGCCCGCCGGCCGACGCCCACGCCTCCCCACGCGCGTCGCGGCGGCGCGCGACCCGATCGGGAAAGGCGAGCGCAATGCAGATGGGCAACCCCGCCGCATGACCCTCGTCCGCGCCGCCACTGCGAACGAGCGCCGCCCAGCGTTCTGCAAGCTTGCGCGCTGCCTGCGCCTTGGTGCCGCGCTCGCTGCGCCAGCGGCGCAGCCGCGTCTCCAGATCGGGGTCGTTGCCGCCGAGCCCGCGTTCGCCGAGCAGGACCGCGATCTCCGCCGCGATGCCCGCCAGCCCGATTTCGGCCGCGCGCACCAGCATATGCGCCAGCCGCGGCGGCATCGGCAGCGTCGCGATCCGCCGGCCATGCGGTGTCGGCCGGCCATCGCCGTCCAGTGCCTCCAGCGCCTCCAGCCGCGTTCGCGCCTCGGCCAGCGCCGCATCGGGCGGCGGATCGATCCAGCGCAGGTCGCGCGGGCTCCCTACCCCCCAGATCGCGCAGTCGAGCGTCAGCGCCGACAGGTCCGCCTCCAGGATCTCGGGCGGATCGAACCGCGGCAGCCCAGCCGTCGCCGCCTCTTCCCACAGGCGATACGCGACGCCCGGCCCCTGCCGCGCCGCACGGCCCGCGCGCTGCACCACCGCCGCCTGGCTCGCACGTTCGGTCACGAGCCGCGTCATCCCCGCCGCGCGATCGTAGCGCGGGCGCCGGGCAAGGCCCGAATCGACCACGATGCGAATGCCGTCGAGCGTCAGGCTGGTCTCGGCGATGCTCGTCGCCAGCACCACCTTGCGCCGGCCGTCCGGCACGGGAAGGATCGCCGTGCGCTGCTCGGCCGGGTCGAGCGTGCCGTGCAGCCGGTGGAGCGCGATCGTATCGGGCAGCGCCTCCAGCCGCTCGGCGACGCGCTCGATCTCCGCCACGCCGGGCAGAAAGGCGAGCACCCCGCCCTCCGCCTCGCCCAGCGCCAGCCGGATCGCCGACGCCACCGCATCCTCGATCCGATCGGCGGTGCGGCCGATATGGCGCAGCGCCAGCGTGTGGCTGCGGCCCTCGCTCTCGATCACCGGCGCCTCTTCGCCGCCGCCCATCAGCGCGGCGAAGCGCGCGCCGTCGAGCGTGGCGGACATGGCGAGCAGCCGCAGTTCGGGCCGCAACCCTGCCTGCGCGTCGAGCGCGAGCGCGAGGCCGAAATCTCCGTCGAGGCTGCGCTCGTGCACCTCGTCGAACAGCACCGCGGACACGCCCGCGAGCTCGGGATCGGCCTGGATGCGCGCGACGAAGATCCCCTCGGTGACGACGGTGACTCGCGTCGCGGCGGAACGCTTGCTGTCGAGCCGGGTGGCGTAGCCGAACGTCCGCCCCACCGCTTCGCCCGCATTGGCCGCCATCCGCTCGGCCGCCGCCCGCGCGGCGAGGCGGCGCGGGGAAAGCAGGAGGATCTCGCCGGTGCACCAGGGCTGCCCCAGCAACGCGGGCGCCACCGCCGTCGTCTTGCCCGCGCCGGGCGGGGCGACGAGCACGGCGTTGGGCGTACGGCTGAGCGTCGCGAGCAGGTCCGGCAGGACCGATTCGATCGGCAGCGCGGTCATGATCGGGGAGCGAAGTGGAGGAAGTGGAGGTGCTTCACGGATGAAGTGGAGAGACGGTGTTCGGGCGTTCGCGGGTAAAGTCCGGAGGGGGCGAGCGCGGGGGGCATGGGGATCGGGTGCCACGAAATGGCGACGTAGGACAGGGCGTGGGTTCGGTCTTGCCGGAGAGCGGCGGATTTCGCGGGCCCCCTCTTCGTTACCAGCATCGCTCCGCCTGCGGCATCCGGTTCGCGCGAAGACTCGAAGACGCGAAGACGCAAAGATGGCGTGCTCGGGGCGACGCCCCTCCACGCGCACCATCGACCCGAGGCAGGAGACACGACGCCGCCGGCTCCAAGCCCGCCTCTCGGCGCCTCCGCGCGGACCGGTCCGGACCGCAGAATGGGTTCACGCGGAGGTGCGGAGGCGCGGAGGGAATAGGTGAGCGCGATGCCGTGAATAAGCACGCCTGTTCGACCATCAAGCTTTGGCGTTTAAGACCTTATCTTATTCCGTTCGCCCTGAGCTTGTCGAAGGGCCCGTTCTGCAGGCTTAGGCTCGGCCGTCGAGAGCGCGCTTCGACAAGCCCAGCACGAACGGATCTGGAGACTGGATCGGACTGACGTCGTCCCGCCCCCTGCCCCCGCATTCACGAAACGCCGCTGCCGCCGTTCGCGCCGATGATGCTGCCGCTGGTATAGCTGTTGCCCGCCTCCGCCAGCGTCACGTACAGGCCGGCCAGTTCGGCGGGTTCGCCGGGGCGGCCATAGGGGGTGTCGGAGCCGAACTTCTCCAGCCCTTCCGCCGTCTGTCCGCCGGCCACCTGGAGCGGCGTCCACACCGGGCCGGGCGCCACGCCGTTGACGCGGATGCCCTTGGTGGCGAGCTGCTTGGCGGTGCCCTTGATGAAGATCAGGATCGCACCCTTCGTCATCGCGTAATCGAGGATGTCCTTGCCTGGGCTGAACGCGTTGACCGAGGTGGTGCACACGATCGCCGAACCCGGCTTCAACAGCGGCACCGCCGCCTTCACGATCCAGAACATCGCATAGACGTTGGTCTTCATCGTCTGTTCGAACTGCGCCGAGCTGATGTCGAGGATCGACTCCTTGGCCTGCTGATACGCGGCGTTGCTGACCAGGATGTCGAGCCCGCCGAGCTGCTGCGCCGCACGCCCCGGCAGCGCCGTGCAGAACGCCTCGTCGCGGATGTCGCCCGGCAGCAGCACGCATTTGCGCCCCGCTGCGCGGATCAGTTTGGCGACGTCCTGCGCATCGGGCTCTTCGGTCGGGTAATAGTTGATCGCGACGTCGGCGCCCTCACGGGCATAGGCGATGGCGGCGGCGCGGCCCATGCCCGAATCGCCGCCGGTGATGAGCGCCTTGCGCCCGGCGAGACGGCCCGAGCCCTTGTAGCTCTTTTCGCCGCAATCGGGGACGGGAGTCATCTTGCTCTGCAGGCCGGGCCAGGGCTGCGACTGCATCTGGAACGGGGGCTTGGCGTAGAGTTCGTGCGGATCGGTCAGCGGCATCGCCCCCGCCCCTGCCCCAGCGGCGTCGGCGGGTGCGGCGATCCCGATCGCGGCGGTGGCGAGGCCGGCGACCGCTGCACCCTTCATCACATCGCGTCGGCTGGTCGAATCGGTCATGGCTAATTCCTTGGAAAGACGGGACGAGAATCGCATGGGTGCGCAAAAGGGTCCGTCGCGCTTGCAGAGGCCACGCCCCCTCCCCTAACCCTGCGCCGATGACGCCGATCCCCGCCACCGAGGCTGAAGCCGCCACCCGCCTCGAAGCGCTCGCGGGCGAGATCGCGCATCACGATGCGCGCTATCACGGCGAGGATGCGCCCGAGATCACCGACGCCGCCTATGACGCGCTGGTGCGCGAGAATGCGGCGATCGAGACGGCGTTTCCGCATCTCGTCCGCGCCGATTCGCCCTCCGCCAAGGTGGGCGCGGCGCCGGGCGGCCATCTGGCCAAGGTGGCGCATGCCCGGCCGATGACCAGCCTCGACAACGCCTTTTCGGACGAGGAGGTGGCGGAATTCGTAGGCCGCGTGCGCCGTTTCCTGAAGCTCGACGAGGGCGAGCCCGTCGCGCTGACCGCCGAGCCCAAGATCGACGGCCTATCCTGCTCGCTGCGCTACGAGGCGGGCGTGCTGGTGCAGGCGCTGACCCGCGGCGACGGCCAGGTGGGCGAGGACGTGACCGCCAACGTGCGGACGATCCCCGACATCCCCGCGGCGCTGCCCGACGGCGCGCCCGCGATCTTCGAGGTGCGCGGCGAGGTGTATATGGCGAAGGCGGATTTCGCCGCGCTCAACGCGCGGCTGCTCGCCGAGGCGGAGGATCCCGACAAGGCGCGCCAGTTCGCCAACCCGCGCAACGCCGCCGCCGGGTCGCTGCGGCAGAAGGATGCGGGGGTGACGGCCAGCCGGCCCTTGCGCTTCCTCGCGCATGGCTGGGGCGAGGCGAGCGCGGTGCCGGCGGAGACGCAGGCCGGGCTGGTGGCGCTGCTGCGCGACTGGGGCTTTCCGATCGCGGCGGGGTTCGCGCGGGTGGACGATGCCGCGGGCGCGCTCGCGGTGTATCGCGCGATCGAAGCGGCGCGGGCGGACATGGCCTATGATATCGACGGCGTCGTGTACAAGGTCGACCGGCTCGACTGGCAGGCGCGGCTCGGCCAGGTGGCGCGCGCGCCGCGCTGGGCGATCGCACACAAATTCCCCGCCGAGCGTGCGCAGACGACGCTGCGCGGGATCGACATCCAGGTGGGCCGCACCGGCGCGCTGACACCGGTCGCGCGGCTCGAGCCCGTTACGGTGGGCGGCGTGGTCGTGACCAACGCCACGCTCCACAATGCCGACGAGATCGCGCGGCTGGGGGTGCGCCCGGGCGACCGCGTCCTGGTGCAGCGCGCGGGCGACGTGATCCCGCAGATCGTCGAAAATCTCACGCCCGAGGCGGAGCGTGCGCCGTGGGTATTCCCGCAGACCTGCCCCGAATGCGGGTCCGCCGCCGAACGCGGCGAAGGCGAGGTGGTCTATCGCTGCACGGGCGGGCTGATCTGCCCGGCGCAGCGCGTCGAGCGGCTGATCCATTTCGTCTCGCGCCACGCGTTCGACATCGGTGGGCTGGGGCTGAAGCGGATCGAGGAGTTCTTCAACGACGGGCTGATCGCGTCGCCGGCCGACATCTTCCGCCTGAAGGACCACCGCGACACGCTGATCGCGCGCGAGCGGCTGGCCGATGTGTCGGTCGATAAGCTGCTCGCCGCGATCGAGGACAAGCGGCGCGTCCCGCTCGACCGCTTCCTCTTCGCGCTCGGCATTCGCCATGTCGGCGAGATCACCGCGCGCGATCTGGCGCGCCGCTACGTCTCGGTGCGCGCGCTGGGCGCGGTGCTGCGCCATGCGGTGCGGCTCTATGGCGCGACGAAGCCGGCGATCGGCGAGAGCGAGCGCAAGTTCGTCCTGCGGCGCGACCGGCTGCTGGTGGCGGCGATCGAGACGGCGGGGATCGGGCCCGAGGTGGCGGGCGCGCTGATCGCCTTCGCCGCCGAGCCGCACAACCGCCGCGTGGTGTTCGATCTGCTGCGCGAGGTGGCGCCGCTCGACGTGGTGCACGAAACGCGCGCGTCCCAGGTGTCGGGCAAGACGCTGGTGTTCACCGGATCGCTCGAGACGCTGTCGCGCGACGAGGCCAAGGCGCAGGCCGAATCGCTCGGCGCGCGCGTGGCGGGGTCGGTATCGGCCAAGACCGATCTGGTGATCGCCGGGCCGGGCGCCGGATCCAAGCTGACCAAGGCCGCGGGGTTGGGCATCGCCGTCATCAGCGAGGCGGACTGGGCCGCGATCGTCGCCGGCGGCTAGCCCCGGATCGGTTCATTTCCGTTGCCTTTTTGCAACGCAGCATGACCGGAATTTCACCTGCGCAAAACTCGGGTGGCATGTGTCACGGAACCGAAATATCCGCCGTGCAGGGGACGGCATCGGCGGGGATGCCGCAGGGCTCGAGCGTGGACGCTCCAGGGGGAATTTTGATGCGTAACAACCTTTTCATGGGTGTGGCTCTCGTCGCGCTCGTCGCACCGGCCGGCGTGATGGCGCAGGAGACGACCTCCTCCATCCGCGGTTCCGTCACCAATGCGGGCGCGCCCGTTGCCGGTGCGTCGGTCGTCGCGACCAACGTGCCCTCGGGCACGCGCTCGACCGCGACCACCGATGCGGACGGCGCGTTCAACCTGAACGGCCTGCGTCCCGGCGGCCCCTACACGGTCGAAGTGACCAGCCCGCAGGGCAACACCACCGTCACCGACATCCAGACCGTGACGACGCAGGCCTATGACCTGCCGATCGACCTCGGCGGTGCAGGCGCGGGCGGCCCGGACATCGTCGTCACGGCCGCTTCGATCGGCAAGGCCGGTTCGAACTCGCAGGGCCCGGTGACCGTGCTGACCTCGGCACAGATTGCCCAGGTCGCCACGATCAACCGCGACGTCCGCGATCTGGAGCGCCGCGATCCGTTCGCCCGGCTCGACGACACGCCCACCGGTGGCCGCGCCGTGTCGTTCGCCGGCCAGAACGCGCGCTACAACAGCTTCACGGTGGACGGCGTGCCCATCACCGACAATTTCGGCCTCAACACCGATGGCCTGCCGAGCCGGCGTTCGCCGATCCCGCTCGATGCAATCGGCCAGTTCCAGGCGAAGGTCGCCACCACCGACGTGCGCGACGGCAACTTCCAGGGCGGCCTCGTCAATCTCGTCCTGCGTTCGGGCACCAACAACTTCCAGGGCACCGGCTTCTATTCGCGCCAGACCGACGGCCTGAGCGGCGATCGCACCGGCGACCTGCGGATCAACCTGCCCAAATACGGCCAGGACAATTACGGCGCGGAACTGTCGGGCCCGCTCATCAAGGACAAATTGTTCTTCATGGTTTCGGGCGAGCGCATCCGCGGCGCCTTCCCGCTCGTGGAAGGCACGGCGACCAACAATGCCGGCACTACGATCCCCAACATCTCGCAGGCGCAGGTCGATCAGGTCGTCGCGATCGCCAAGTCCAAGTACAACTATAACGCCGGCGGCGTTCAGACCGATTCGGGCGACAAGGACGACCGCATCGTCGCGAAGATCGACTGGAACATCAGCGATCGCCAGCGTTTCGCGCTGACCGGCACCTATGCCAAGGATCAGATCAACATCAACAGCTCGAACACGTTCGTCACCGGCACGCCGGGGCTGAGCCTGTCGTCGAACAACTATATCTCGGGCAACCGCCTCTATACGATCGTCGGCCAGCTGAACTCGGATTGGACCGACAGCTTCTCGACCGAATTGCGCGGGTTCTACAAGAACTATGTCCGTCTGGCGCAGCCGCTGCTCGGCAACAATTTCGCGCAGTTCCGCGTCTGCGATGCCGCGCAATCGGATCGCGGTGCCGCCGGAAACGTGGCGACCAGCACCACCCAGGCCACCAGCTGCGCCAACGGCAGCGGCGTCATCTCGATCGGTCCGGACAACTCGCGCCAGACCAACCAGCTCAACTCGCACACCTGGGGCGGGCTGGCGCAGGCGCGCCTGACGATGAACGGCCACGATCTGCGCGTCTTCACACAGATTCAGGACACGCAGATCTTCAACGCGTTCGTGCAGAACAGCGCGGGCAACTATTATTTCGACTCGCTCGCCGATTTCCAGTCGGGCAACGCCCAGTCGCTCACCTATTCGAACGCGGTGCCTTCGGATAACCCGAACGACGCGGCGGCGCGCTTCGGCTATCAGTCCTACACCTTCGGCGTGGAGGACAACTGGCGCGTCACCGACACGCTGAACATCTCGTACGGCGCGCGCTACGATCTGTATGGCGGCCATGCGGCACCCGCGTTCAGCCCCAGCTTCACCAACCGCTACGCCAATGGCGGAGTCGTGATGGGCCAGAACACGATCATCGGGCCGAACACGCAGTTCATCAACGGCCTGGGCCTGTTCCAGCCGCGGGGCGGCTTCGACTTCAAGCCGGTCAAGAACCTGAGCATCCGCGGCAGCGGCGGCATCATCGCCGGCGGCACGCCGGACGTCTATGTCTCGAACAGCTTCTCGAACACGGGCATCCTGACCAACAGCATCACGATCCGTCAGCAGAACGGCAACAATGCGGCTGGCCAGCCGGTCTACCAGGGCGTCGATACGCAGGTGACGGGTGCCGCCGCGCTGCAAAACGTGACGGGCACGGCCATCCCGGGCGCGGTCAACACCTATCTCAACAGCGGCACCGTCTCGTCGACGGCCACGACCAACGCGCTGGCGCGCAACTTCAAGATCCCGTCGCAGTTCCGCGCCACGCTGTCGGCCGACTACAAGCTCGATCTGCTGGGTGGCCAGTGGACGGTCGGCGCCGACGGCTTCTACTCGAAGGTGCGCAACCAGGTCTATTTCACCGACATCCGCTCGGTGCCGATCGCCGGTGCGCTCACCCCGGACGGCCGCCAGCGTTATACGGGCGTGACGAGCTTCGCCGACACCAACTCGGACATCTTCCTGACCAACACGTCGAAGGGCCGCAGCTATATCGGCGTGGCGCGGTTCGATGCGGCCTGGGATTTCGGCCTCTCGCTGTTCGGCAGCTTCACCTATCAGGACGTGAAGGACCAGGCGCCGGCGACGTCGTCCACGGCCAGCTCCAACTACGCTAACGGCGCGTTCGTCGATCCGAACAATGTCGCCTACGGCATCTCGAACGATCAGGTGAAATACTTCTACAAGTACGGCGTCACCTACGATCACGCCTTCTTCCGCGACTACAAGACGACCCTCTCGCTGTTCGGCGAGACGCGCATCGGCCATCCGTACAGCTACACCTTCCTCGATCCCTCGACGGGCCGCAGCCCGATCTTCGGGACGATCGGCAGCGGGTCGCGCTATCTGATGTACGTGCCGACCTTCGGCGGCGACTCCAAGGTGTCTTACGATACCGTGGCGCATCAGCAGCAGATCGAGCAGTATTTCCAGTCGGTGGGTCTCGGCAAATATCAAGGCCAGGTCAGCCAGCGCAACGTGTTCCACTCGCCGTGGTTCACCAAGCTGGATCTCCATCTGTCGCAGGAACTGCCCACGTTCGTCGGGAAGTCGCGGATCACGGTGTTCGCCGACATCGAGAACTTCACCAACCTGCTCAACCGCAAGTGGGGCCAGATCTCGGAATATGTCTTCAACTACAACGTGGCGCCTGTCCGCGTGCAGTGCCTGACGGCGCCGGTCGCCACCGGCGTCGCCGCCACCACGGCACAGCAGGTGACGACGACCGCGCAGACCTGCGCGCAGTATCGCTACACGCCGGCCGTCACCAATGCGGACGGCAGCTTCCAGGCGCCGGCGCTGTCGGTCTATGCCCGCCAGTCGCTCTACGCGATCCGTCTCGGCGCGCGCTTCAGCTTCTAAGCCGACGCCGCCCGATCGGGTCCGAGGGGCCGCCGTTCCACACCGGAACGGCGGCCTTTCGCGTTCTTCGGCCGCGCGAACGCTCCATCCCGCCACTACGCGCGCCGCCGCTTTGCGCACGAACGCCGCGGCGTGTAGGAACCGATGCGATGTCGGCTCCTTCCCTCGCCTCTACGCCAAGCCCGTCCACGCCCGGACGCACACCCTATGCTACGCCCCTGCCCGTCGCGCGGCCGTTCTTCGAGAACAAGAGCCGCGCCTTCTGGACGCTGCAGGCGGCGGGGTGGTCGGGCTATCTCGTGCTGCGCGGGGTCGCGTCGGTGTCGAACGGGCTGACGCTGGAGGCGATCGTCCCGATCATCATCGAGGCGATCGTCGGCTATTGCATCACGCTGCTGCTCTCGACGCTCTATGGCTATTATCGCCAGCTCGCGCGGCTGCCGGGGATCGCGCTGACGGTCGTCACGCTCGCCGCCGCGGTGGGGCTGTATGCGGTGCTCGACGCCTATGCCTTCTCGTTCCAGACGAACGTGCCGGGGATCACGCTCACCCGGCTGCTCGGCTCCACCTATGTCGCCTTCACCGTGCTCGCCGGCTGGTCCGCGCTCTATTTCGCGATCAATTTCTATCTGATCGTCGAATCGCAGATCGACCAGATGCAGCATCTGGAGGTGCAGGCCTCGTCCGCGCAGCTCGCGATGCTGCGCTACCAGCTCAACCCGCATTTCCTGTTCAACACGCTGAACTCGATCTCGACGCTGGTGCTGCTGAAACAGACCGAGCGCGCCAATGCGATGCTCAGCCGGCTGTCGTCGTTCCTGCGCTATACGCTGGCCAACGAGCCGACGGCGCATGTCACGATCGCGCAGGAGATGGAGACGCTGAAGCTCTATCTCGAGATCGAGAAGATGCGCTTCGAGGAGCGGCTGCGCCCCAAATTCGAGATCGATCCGGCCGCCGAGCGCGCGCGCCTGCCCTCGCTGCTGCTACAGCCGCTGGTCGAGAATGCGATCAAATATGCGGTCACGCCGCAGGAGGACGGCGCCGAGATCCGCGTCGCCGTTCAGTTGAACGGGGAACGCGTGCAGATCGGCGTATCCGATACCGGGCCGGGCTTGAACGGCGCGCGGCAAAGTCCGAGCCTTTCAACCGGCGTCGGCATTGCCAATATACGGGAGAGGCTGGCGCAGGCGTACGGACCCGATCACCGTTTCGAGATCCGTGCGATGCCCGCGGGCGGGTTCGGGGTGGAGATCGAGATCCCCTACCAGCTGGGTGAACCGAATAGAGAGAATGCATGACCATCCGCACCATCCTCGTCGACGACGAACCGCTCGCCATCCAGGGCCTAGAACTGCGCCTGGCGGCCTTCGACGATGTCGAGATCATCGACAAATGCCAGAACGGCCGCGAGGCGATCCGCAGCATCAAGACGCACAAGCCCGATCTCGTCTTTCTCGACATCCAGATGCCGGGCTTTGACGGCTTCTCGGTGGTGCAGGGGCTGATGGAGGTGGAGCCGCCGCTCTTCGTCTTCGTGACGGCATATGGCGATCATGCGCTGAAGGCCTTCGAGGCGGATGCGCTCGACTATCTGATGAAGCCGGTGGACGAATCGCGACTGGCCGACACGATCGAACGGGTGCGGCAGCGGATGTCCGAAAAGCGCGGCGTCGAGGATGCGGACAAATTGCGCGAGGTGCTGGCCGATGTGGCGCCCGATGCCGCGGCCGACATCGCCGATGGCGCGGGCGGTGGCGGCGAGCCCGCGGCGAACCGCTTCGAACGGCTCATCAACATCAAGGATCGCGGCCAGATCTTCCGCGTCGACGTCGACACGATCGAGCGGATCGACGCGGCGGGCGATTACATGTGCATCTATACCGGCGACAACACGCTGATCCTGCGCGAGACGATGAAGGATCTGGAAAAGCGGCTCGACCCGCGCCGCTTCCAGCGCATCCACCGTTCGACGATCGTCAATCTCGATCTGGTCAAGCAGGTGAAGCCGCACACCAATGGCGAATGCTTCCTGGTGCTCAATTCGGGCGCCAGCGTGAAGGTGTCGCGCAGCTATCGCGACGTGGTGGCGCGCTTCGTCCACTGACCGGCGGCATCGGGAGAATGGCATGCGCGACCTGATCCTGAAGATGTCGATGTCGCTCGACGGCTTCGTGAGCGACCCGGAGGGCGACAACCGCTGGATGTTCGGCGGCGATCCCGAGGCGAAGGCCTGGTCGATCGCGCATCTGTGGGAGGGCGGGCTGCACATCATGGGCAGCCGGACCTTCGCGGCGATGGCATCGCACTGGCCCGGCTCCACCGATCCGTTCGCGGCGCCGATGAACGCGGTGCCCAAGGCGGTGTTCACGCAGCACGGGGCGGCGGTGCTGCCCGCCCCCTGCACCGCCGGCGGCTGGGGCGACGCCTATGTGGCGAGCGGCGACCTTGGCGAGGAAATCGCCGCGCTGAAGGCGGAGGGCGGCAAGCCGATCATCGCGCATGGCGGCGTGCGCTTCGCGCGCGGCTTGTTGGCGGCGGGGCTGGTCGATCGGCTGGTGCTGATGGTGATCCCGGTGGCGCTGGGCCGGGGCCTGTCGGTCTTCGCCGATCTGGCCGCACCGCTGCCGCTCACCCTGATCCAGGCCCGGGCCTTTCCGGGCGGTGCGGTGGCGCATATCTATCGGGCGTGATCGCGCCGCCGGAATCCGGCGCTCGCCTCCTCTCGCCGAACGATGCTGCATCTGCTAACGAGCGGCCATGCTGAACCTGAACAACATCACGGTGCGCCTGGGCGGGCGCGTCATCCTCGACGGCGCCACCGCATCGCTGCCGCCGGGCAGCCGCGTCGGGCTGATCGGCCGCAACGGCGCCGGCAAGTCGACGATGGTGCGCGTGATCGCCGGCCAGCTCGAGCCCGACGACGGCTCGGCGGACATGCCGCGCGGCGCCAAGATCGGCTATATCGCGCAGGAGGCCCCGCACGGCCAAGCGACGCCGTTCGAGACCGTGCTGGCCGCCGATATCGAGCGCGCCGCACTGATGCTGGAAAGCGAGACGAGCGAGGATCCCGACCGGCTGGGCGACGTGTACGAGCGGCTGATCGCGATCGACGCCTATACCGCGCCCGCGCGGGCGGCGCAGATCCTGCTGGGCCTGGGCTTCGACGAGGAGATGCAGGCGCGGCCGCTCGACAGCTTTTCGGGCGGGTGGAAGATGCGCGTGGCGCTGGCCGCGCTGCTGTTCTCGCAGCCCGACCTGCTGCTGCTCGACGAGCCGTCGAACCATCTCGATCTCGAGGCGGTGATGTGGCTCGAGGATTTCCTGAAAGGCTACAAGGCGACGATCGTGGTGGTCAGCCACGAGCGCGATTTCCTGAACAACGTGGTCGATCACATTCTCCACCTGCAGGGCGGCAAGATCACGCTCTATCCCGGCGGCTATGACGCGTTCGAGCGGCAGCGGGCGGAGCGTCTGGCGCAGATCGAGGCGGCGCGTGCCAATCAGGCGGTGCAGCGCGAGAAGCTGCAGGAATATATCGCCAAGAACAGCGCCCGCGCCTCGACCGCGAAACAGGCGCAGAGCCGGCAGAAGATGCTCGCCAAGATGCAGCCGATCGCGGAAAGCTATAACGATCCCACCCTCTCCTTCGGCTTTCCCAACCCGACCGAGCTGCGCCCGCCGCTCATCACGCTCGACATGGCGAGCGTGGGCTATGCGGACGTGCCGATCCTCAAGCGGCTGAACCTGCGGCTCGATCCGGACGACCGGATCGCGCTGCTGGGCCGCAACGGCAACGGCAAGACGACGCTCGCGCGGCTGCTGGCGGCGCAGCTCGCGCCGATGGACGGCCAGATGGCATCGACCAACAAGATGAAGGTCGGCTATTTCACCCAGTATCAGGTCGAGGAGCTCGACCCGACGGACACGCCGATCGAGCATATGGCGCATCTGATGAAGGGCGCCACGCCCGCCGCGGTGCGTGGGCAATTGGGGCGGTTCGGCTTTTCGGGCGACAAGGCCACGACCAAGGTGGGCAAGCTGTCGGGCGGCGAGCGCGCGCGGCTGGCACTCGCGCTCATCACCCGCGACGCGCCACACCTGCTGATCCTCGACGAGCCGACCAACCACCTCGACGTCGATGCGCGCGAGGCGCTGGTGCAGGCGCTCAACGCCTATTCGGGCGCCGTCGTGCTCGTCAGCCACGATCGCCACATGCTGGAGCTGACCGCCGACCGGCTCGTGCTGGTCGATGACGGCACGGCGCGCGAATATGAGGGCAGCCTGGACGATTATATCGCGCTGGTGCTGAAGGGCGATTCGGCCAAGGGCGACGCGGCGTCGAAGGAAAGCCGCAAGGCCGACAAGAAGGCCGCCGCCGCCAGCCGCGAGAAGGATGCGGCGCTGCGCAAGACGGTGCGCGAACTGGAGGAGCAGACCGCCAAATTCACCAAGGAGCGCAACGCGATCGACCGGGCGATGTTCGATCCGGCGACCGCCGAGCCGCGGTTCGCGCGGCTGTCGATGGGCGAACTCGGCCAACGCCGCGCCGAGGTGAATGCCAAGCTGGAAGCGAGCGAGGCCAAATGGCTGGAGGCGAGCGAGAAGCTGGAGGGCGTGGCGGCGTAGAGCGGGCTGGCATCAGATTGACCGGATCACCAGATCCGTTCGTGCTGAGCCTGTCGAAGCACGCGCTCCGGGGTCGTGCCGTCGCATCCTGAACAGGCACGTCGACATGTTCGGTGCGAACGGATCAAGGTACCGCCAGCAAACTCCAGCCTCCCGCCGCCCGGGCGGGAGCGGTCAGGCCTCGTCGATCACGTCCTGCGGGCCCGTGCCGCCGGCGGCGGCCCGTTCGAACCAGGCCTCGACCTCGCCGGACAGCTTCAGCGTCAGCGGATTGCCGTGGCGATCGACCTTCTTGCCGAGCGCGACGCGGATCCAGCCTTCGGAGATCGAATATTCCTCGACGTCGTGGCGCTCCTGCCCCTTGAAGCGGATGCCGATGCCGCGTTCGAGCAGCGGCTGATCGAAATGCGGGCTGCGCGGATTGATCGACAGGCGATCGGGGGGCGTGTCGGTGGAGGGCGTATCGGTCATGCCGCGCGCTTAGCCGCCAACATCGCCCGCACGCCACAAAAAAGCGGCGCGGGGATCGCTCCCCGCGCCGCCTTCGTCAGACCCTGGGTCAGTTGCAGACCCGAACCGGCACGTTGCGGCCGTAATACGGGTCCCAACGCCACTGGCGCCAGCAATGCGGGGCGTAATAGCCGTTATAGCCCTCATAGCCGTTGTAATAGGCCCGTGGCGGGGGCGGGGGCGCATCATAATAGCCACCGCCATAATAGCCGCCACCATAGTATCCGCGATTATGGTCGCTTGCGATCGCCGCACCGACACCCAGGCCGAGAATGCCGCCGAGCACCGCCGCACCGCCGGCACCGATCCCGCCGCGATGATAGCCACCATGGTATCCGCCGCGATAACCGCCCCAGCGCTGTGCCTCGGCCGGCGCGGTTGCCGTGAGGGCGGTCGCGGCCAGCGCGATGCCCAATCCTGCCTTCTTCAGAAACGCGTTCATCTGAAACCTCCTGTAGCGACACGCCCGGTCCGCATGTTCGTTTCAACGCACCAAGTGCGACCGTGTTTCAGGAGATAGCCGAGTCGCTCTGAACCGAAGCGGAATGCGCCGTTAAGATGAGGTTTAGGTACCGATCAGCGCGTGTGGTGATAGCGGCATTGCGCGATCTCGATCTGCTGATCGTCGCCCCTGCCTGTCATCCGGTAGACGAGGCGATGCTCCTCGGTGATGCGGCGCGACCACCATCCGTTCAGCTTTTCGCGAAGCGGCTCGGGTTTGCCGATGCCGCGGAACGGCGATCGCATCATGTCGGCAATCAGCGCGTTCAGCCGATCATGGATGGGCGGATCATTGGCCTGCCAATGCAGGTAATCCGCCCATCCCCGCGACGCGAAAACCAGCTTCATGCGCGCTTGTAGGATTGCGCCTGCTCGTCCCACACGACCGCCAGGCCTCCGCCGCGATCCAGTTCGGCAACGGCCCCATCGAGCCGTTCGGCATTTGCCGGGCTGGAGCGGAGGTACAGCGTCTCCAGCATCGCATCACATTCGCGCTGCGCGAGCATCACGACGGGCTCGCTGCCCTGTCGTGTGATGAGGATCGCGTCACGATCGTCGTTCGCGCGGTCCATGTAATGGGCCAGGCGCTTGCGCAGATCGGTATAGCCGACATGGATCATGCGTACGTCATGACGTACGCATGATCCGGAGATAATGTCAGGCGGTGACCTTGGCGCGGCTGGCCTTCTTGCGCTCGTTGGCGTCCAGGTGGCTCTTGCGCAGCCGGATCGACTTGGGCGTCACCTCGACCATCTCGTCGTCGTCGATATAGGCGATCGCCTGCTCCAGCGTGGCGCGCTTGGGCGGGGTCAGGCGGACCTGGTCGTCCTTGCCGCCGCTCGCGCGGAAGTTGGTCAGCGCCTTGGTCTTCATCGGGTTGACTTCGAGATCGTCGGGCTTGGCGTTCTCGCCGACGATCATGCCCTCGTACAGCGCTTCGCCATGGCCAACGAACAGGATGCCGCGCTCCTCGAGCGGACCGAGCGCATAGCTGTTCGCCTCACCCGCACCGTTCGAGATCAGCACGCCGTTCTTGCGGCCCTCGATCTTGCCCTTGTGGGGGCCGTATTTCTCGAACAGCCGGTTCATGATGCCGGTGCCGCGCGTATCGGACAGGAATTCGCCGTGATAGCCGATCATGCCGCGGCTGGGCGCGGAGAAGGTGATGCGCGTCTTGCCGCCCGTGGAGGGGCGCATGTCGGTCATCTCGGCTTTGCGCAGGTTCATCTTCTCGACCACCGTGCCCGAATATTCGTCGTCCACGTCGATGATGACGGTTTCGTAAGGCTCGGTCTTGTTGCCGTTCTCGTCCTGGGCGAACAGCACGCGCGGGCGGCTGATGCCGAGTTCGAAGCCCTCGCGGCGCATCGTCTCGATCAGCACGCCGAGCTGCAGCTCGCCGCGGCCGGCGACTTCGTAGCTGTCGCGATCGGCGGCTTCGGTCACCTTCACGGCGACGTTCGATTCGGCTTCGCGGAACAGCCGGTCGCGGATCATGCGGCTCGTCACCTTGCTGCCTTCGCGGCCGGCCATCGGCGAATCGTTGACCGCAAAGCGCATCGACAGCGTGGGGGGATCGATCGGCTGCGCGTGCAGCGGCTCGGTGACGGTGATGTCGGCGATCGTGTTGGCCACGGTGGCGATCGACAGCCCGGCGAGGCTGATGATGTCGCCCGCCTTGGCCTCCTCGACCGGCACGCGGTCGAGGCCGTGGAACGACAGGATCTTCGACGCGCGGCCCGTCTCGACGATCTTGCCGTCGTTATCGAGCGCGTGGATCGCCTGGTTGAGCTTGACCGAGCCTGAATTGACGCGGCCCGTCAGGATGCGGCCAAGGAACGGATCGCGATCGAGCAGCGTGACGAGGAAGGTGAATGGCACGTCCTCCACTTCCACCGCGGGTGCGGGCACATGGCTGACGATCGTCTCGAACATCGGGATCAGCGTGCCCTCGCGCGCGTCCATGTCGGTCGAGGCATAGCCGTTGCGGCCCGAGGCGTAGAGCACGGGGAAATCGAGCTGCTCGTCGTTCGCGTCGAGCGACACGAACAGGTCGAACACCTCGTCGAGCACCTCCTGGATGCGCGCATCGGGGCGGTCGACCTTGTTGACGACGACGATCGGCTTCAGGCCCAGCGCCAGCGCCTTGCCGGTGACGAACTTGGTCTGCGGCATCGCGCCTTCCGACGAATCGACCAGCAGGACGACGCCGTCGACCATGCTGAGGATACGTTCCACCTCGCCGCCGAAATCGGCGTGGCCGGGCGTGTCGACGATGTTGATGCGGATGCTTTCGCTGGCGCCCGGCGGCGTCCAGTCGACCGAGGTGGGCTTTGCGAGAATGGTGATCCCGCGCTCCTTTTCGAGATCGTTCGAATCCATCGCGCGCTCTTCGACGCGCTGGTTGTCGCGGAACGTGCCCGACTGGCGGAAGAGCTGATCGACGAGCGTGGTCTTGCCGTGATCGACGTGCGCGATGATGGCCACATTGCGGAGGCTCATGAAAATTCCTGATTATCGTGAAGGAGCGTTGCGCGCGCCCATAGCGCAAATGGTGCGTTGCGGGAAGGGTGGCTTATGCGATGGGGATATCCGCGACGTCGCGCGCACCGTGCAGGAGCCGCACCAGCTCCATCCCGCCATCGATCGGCCGGTAGTAAAGCACGTAATTGCCGACCGTGAAGCTGCGCAGCCCGTTGCCAAGCTCGGGCCGTTCGCGGCCGAGCCGCGGATTGGCGGCCAAGAGCCGGAGTTTGGCATCGATCCGCTCGAGCAATGCGTCCGCGAACGCTTCGCTGTCGGTCGCGACGTAGCGCCAGATGCCGATCGCGTCCGAACGCGCGAGCGGAGACCGAACGGCGCGCACCGATCAGGCCGAGCGCGAGGCCGCCTTGATTTCGTTCACGTCCCAGTCCGCCGCCGGCCCGCTCTCCAGCCCTTCGGTGATCGCCTCGCGCAGGCGTTCGATCCTGTGGGCGGCGGCATCGGCGGGGGCGTGAACCGGCTCGTCGGAACCGATCGGCTCGAGCACGACCGCGCCGTCGGCGCGGCGATAGATCCGCACCTCGTCGGCCAGAAATCGATACGCCTTGGGTAGGCGGACGGCCTGGCTGCGGCCGGTCCAGAAGATCTTGGCCGTGTCGTTCACCGCACGGGCTCCTTGATAGCTATCGCGGATATATACCATTGCCGCCACTGGACAAGCGTATTATCGTAACAACACACTTGTGGGCGGCGGCTTTCATCGCCAGACTCGTGGACGAACATGGAGCGACGACGATGGCGACGACGGCCGAAACGCTGACCGAAGCACCCGCGCTGGTGCTGACCCCGCCCGATCCCGTGCCCGTCGTGCAGTCGACGAGCGCCGCCGGGCTGGTGCCGGTCGATGCCGGCGTGAAGTCGAAGCTGGACGAGCGCGTCGACGGGTTCGTCACCGATCTGGTCGCGCAGGACGTGAACTCGCCCGAATTCGGCAAGCGCGTCGATGCGATCACGGCGATGGGACAGAAGGAGATCCGCGACGCGGCGGGCCAGTCCAACCGCTTCCTCGATCGCCCGATCCGCGCGATGGACAAGGAAAGCGGCGTCGGCGCCGATCTGGCGCAGCTGCGCCGGGTGATCGAGGAACTCGATCCCGGCCGCAAGGGCGCGCTGTCGGGGCCGCGCAAGATCCTGGGCATCATCCCATTCGGCAGCAAGCTGAACACCTATTTCGACACCTACAAATCCTCGCAGACGCACATCGCCGCGATCCTGAAGAGCCTGGCTTCGGGCAAGGACGAGTTGCTGATGGACAATGCCGCGATCGACACCGAACGCGCGAACCTGTGGGCCGCGATGGGCCGGCTGGAGCAAATGATCCATCTGTCCAAGGCGATGGATGCCAAGCTGGAGGACAAGGCGAACGAACTCGACGCGACCGACCCCGCCAAGGCCAAGGCGATCCGCGAGACGGCGCTGTTCTACACCCGCCAGCGCAGCCAGGACCTGCTGACGCAGATGGCCGTCACCGTGCAGGGCTATCTTGCGCTCGATCTCGTCAAGAAGAACAATGTCGAGCTGGTGAAGGGCGTGGACCGGGCGAGCACCACCACCGTCTCGGCGCTGCGCACCGCGGTCACGGTGGCGCAGGCGCTCACCAACCAGAAGCTGGTGCTCGAACAGATCACGCAACTGAACACAACCACCGCGAACATCATCGATTCGACGGGCAAGCTGCTGAAATCCAACACCGCCGCGATCCACGAACAGGCCGCCGCCTCCACCATCCCGATCGAGACACTGCAGCGCGCGTTCCAGAACATCTACGACACGATGGACGCGATCGACACGTTCAAGCTGAAGGCGCTCGATTCGATGAAGACGACGGTCAACACGCTGGGCAACGAAGTGGAAAAGTCGCGCGGCTATATCGCGCGGGCCGAGGGCGCCGCGCAGGGCAGCCTTTCGGGACCGGCAGCCAGCCCCTTCAAGCTGGAGGCGATGTAGGCCTTGAGCCAGGTGGACGAGCAGATCGAGCGCGCGCGCGCGACGATGGCGCGCATTTCGGACGGGTATCGCGATGCGCCCGCGCGGCGGCGCACGACTCAGGCGATCGGACGCCGGCTGACGCGAATCGCCATGGCCGATGCCGCGATCCTGATCGCCGCCGTGCTGTTCGGCAGCATCGTCGCGCCGCTGGGGATCATGGGCGCCGTGCTGGTGATGGCGCTGCTCGTCGCAGCCACGCTCCTGTTCGCGCTCGTGCCTGCCGAAGGCCGCGCGCCGCCGCCCGAGAAGCTGCGCACGGTAGACCTGAAGGCGCTGCCGGCGCAGACCGAGCGCTGGCTCGGCGCTCAGCGGCCGATGCTGCCCGCCCCCGCCCGCACGCTGGTGGATCAGATCGGCGCCCGGCTCGACACGCTGTCGCCGCAGCTCGGCCGGCTCGACGGCGAAACCGAGGCGGGGCTCGAGGTGCGCCGGCTGATCGGCGAGCAGCTCCCCGCCTTCGTGGCCGATTACAACCGCGTGCCGGGCGCGCTTCGCCAGACCCCGCGTAACGGCAAGACGCCCGATGCCGAGCTCGTCGACGGGCTGCGGCTGATCGAGCGCGAGATCGCGGACATGACCGCGCGGCTGGCGCAGGACGATCTCGATGGCCTCGCCACCCGGCGGCGCTATCTGGAGACGCGCTACGGCGACGACGGCGCGGCGCCTACGCCCTAGGACGCGGCTCGCCGGTCGCGGCCGGATCGCAAAAAAGCCGGGCGTCCGCGACGCGCGATTGCGAAGTCCGTGAAGCACCGCCATGTTCGTACCGGACGAACCATGCGAGAGGGCCCTTGGATCCGGAGCAGATCATCGCCATGCGCGACCTTGTCGATCATCTGAATGCGGCGTTGGCGATTGCCGACGGCCTGTCCCAGACGCTGCTGGCCGCTTTGCTGTGCGAGTGCCTCGATAACGCGCAGCGGGTGCTCGGCGCGGCGATCTCCGATCGCGGCTGACGCCGCCGATCAGCCGTCCAGCACCTGACGCGCACGATCCGCGATCCGCGTCACGGCGGCGGCGTGGATCCCCGGCGCGGCGGCGATCACGCCGAAGGCGCGCGGATCGGGCCGGTTGAAGCGCAAGGGCGCCCCCAGCGCATCGCTGACCCCCGCGCCCGCTTCGCCCGCGATCAGCACCGCGGCGGCGACGTCCCACTCATGACCCCAGCGCAACGTCGCGACCAGATCCGCCTCGTCCGCCGCGACCATGGCGATCCGGAGCGCGATGCCGTTGGGCTTGTCGACCGCCACGAAATCGCGATCGATCCGCGGCAACGCATCGGCCGGAACGCGAGCGCCCGCCAGGCCGCGGCGCGCGCTCGCATGCAGCGCCGTACCGTTGCGGGTCGCGCCGCCGCCCCGCGTCGCCACCCAATGCTCGCCCCGCGCCGGCGCGTCGAGCACGCCCAGCACCGGCTCGCCATCCTCGACCAGCGCGATCGACACCGCCCAGCCCCGCCGCCCGCGAAGATAATCGCGCGTTCCGTCGATCGGATCGATCACCCACACCCGCGAGCGGGTCAGCCGATCGGCGCTGTCGGCGGTCTCCTCCGACAGCCAGCCCGCATCGGGAGCGATCGCCGAGAGCCGCGCGCGCAGCATCCGGTCCACCGCCAGATCGATCTCACAGGCGGGGCTCGCATCGGCCTTGCTCCAGCTTTCGACATCGGTGCGCCAGCGGGCGAGCGCCAGCGCGCCGGCCTCGCGCGCGACCTGCGCGACCGCGGCGGCGAGATCAGCCACCCGCGACGGTCATCCCCTCGATCCGCACGGTCGGCACGTTGGTGCCATAGCGAAACACCAGATCGTTGGCGGGCACGAGCGCCAGGAACATGTCCCTCAGGTTGCCGGCGATGGTGAACTCGGCGACGGGCGCGGCGATCTGACCGTCCACGATCCGGAAGCCCGCCGCACCCCGGCTGTAATCGCCAGTCAGGCCGTTCACGCCCATCCCGATCAGCTCGGTGACATAGACGCCGTCGGCGATGTCCGCGATCAGCGTCGCCGGCGGCATCGCGCCCGCTTCGAGATACAGATTGCTGGTGGAGATGCCCGGGCCGCCGCCGATGCCGCGCGCGGCATGGCCGGTCGGCTCCAGCGCCAATTGCCGCGCCGATGCCGAATCGAGCAGCCACGTCTCCAGCGTCCCGTCCTCGACGATCGTCGTCGGCGATACCGGCAGCCCCTCGCCGTCGAACGGCCGCGAGCGTAGCCCGTGCGGGCGGTGCGGATCGTCGCGCACGCACACGCCGTCCGCGAACACGCGGCTGCCGAGCGCATCGAGCAGGAAGCTCGTCTTGCGCGTGATCGCCTGCCCGCCGATCACACCGATCAGATGCCCGAGCAGCGAACCCCCGACGCGCGGATCATAGACGACGGTCATCGGGCCGCTCGGTAGCCGGCCGGGATCCAGCCGGGCCACGGCCTGCGCGCCCGCACGCGCACCGATCGCCTCGGGCGCGTCGAGATGCGCGCGATGCCGCGCGGAGTGATGCGCGTAATCGCGCTGCATCGCGCCACCCTCGCCCGCCAGCACGCTCGCCGATATGCCATAGCCGGTGGCGGCATAGGCGTTCGCAAAGCCGTGGCTGGTGGCGAGCGCCCAGACCGAGCGCGCCGCACTCGCGCCCGCGCCCTCGCTGTTCGTAACCCCCGGCACGGCGCGCGCGGCATCCTCCGCCGCCAACGCCACGTCGCGCAGCTCCTGCGGGCTGGCAGTGCCGCCGTCGTCGAGATCGAGCAGCGGCGCGGCCCCGTGCATCAGCCGCTCGGACGGCGCCAGCCCCGCCCAGCGATCCTCGGGCGCCTCGCGCGCCATGGCGATCGCGCGAGCGACGAGCGTGTCGAGCGCATCGTCCGACAGATCGGAGGTGGAGACGCTCGCGGTGCGGTGGCCGACGAACACGCGCAGCCCCATCTCCGCGCTTTCCGACCGGCCGACATCCTCCAGCGCGCCCAGCCGCACCGACACGTCGAGCGAGGCATCGGCGGCATAGACGGCGTCGGCGGCATCGGCGCCCGCGGCAGTGGCGCGCGCGACGATATCATGGGCGCGGGTCCGCGCGTCTTCGGGGGTCAGCATCGGCCCGACTTAGGGACGCGGGGCGCGGCGCGCTACCCCGCCGTGCCCACCACCAGACAGGCTGCGAACATCAACAGCCCGGCGAAGCGGTTGGCGCGAAACCGCGCGAGCGCGCCCGCGCCGTCGTCGGGCGCGAGCGTCGCGGCCTGCCAGCCGAGATGGAGCGCGACCGGGAGCAACGCCGCGAGCGCCAGGATATCGGGCCGCACCAGCCAGAACGCTCCCGCCCAGAGCAGGATCGCCACGGCATAGAAGCCGGCCACGCCCTCCCGCACATGCGCGCCCATCGCGAGCGCGGACGAGCGCACGCCGATCAACGCATCGTCCTCGCGGTCCTGAAGCGCGTAGATCGTGTCATAGCCGATCACCCAGGCGATCGACCCCGCGTAGAGCAGCGCCATCGGCCAGGAGGCGCGTCCCTGGATCGCGATCCAGCCCACCGGCAGCGCCCAGGAAAAGACGATGCCCAGCCATGCCTGCGGCCACCAGGTGATGCGCTTCATGAAGGGATAGGCCGCCACCGGCGCGAGGCTCGCCACCGCGACCGCCGCCGCCACGGGCGAAAGTTGCACCAGCACGATCAGCCCGACGAGGCACAGCGCAATGAGCCACGCCCATGCCGTCCGCACCGACACTAGCCCGCTGGGAATCGGGCGGGCGCGGGTGCGCGCCACCTGCGCGTCGAGATCGCGATCGACGATGTCGTTATAGACGCACCCCGCCCCGCGCATCGCGATGCTGCCGATCAGCAGCCAGAGCAGCAGATCCCAGCGCCGCACCGCGCCGCCCGCCAGCGCCACGCCCCAGGCGCCCGGCCAGAACAACAGCCACCATCCGATCGGCCGATCGAACCGCGCCAGCAGCGCAAGGCCGCGCATCCGTCGCGGCAGGCGCCCGACCAATCCGCCATGTTCGCTATCGGGAACGATCTGTTCGGCCATGCCGCCGGTTAGGAACACGGCGTTTGGCGCGCAACCCCGGAATGGTTACGTACGGCGCACGATGCCGCAGCCTTTGCCCCCTCGATGATCGGCCTGTCGGTCGCCGTCGGCCGCTTCGTGGAGGCGTTGTTCTGGGCGATCTTCCGCGTCGCCGGCGTCGTCGCGGGTGTCGCGCTGCTGGGGCTGGTGGCGCTGGCGCTGGTCGTCTGGCTGGTGCGCCGCCTCTGGCGACGGCGCAAACCTCCTGCCGAGCCGGAATAGCCGCCACCGCCACCGCCCCCCTCCCCGTGGCCCGGCGGATTTGTTACGGGGTGCCATGCCCGCCACCCCCGCCTGGCCGCCGCGATCGACGCCGCGGCTCTTCGTCGCCTCGCCGCTGTCGCTCGGGGCCCTCGCGCTCGACGGGCCGGCCGCGCATTATCTCGCCGGCGTGATGCGGATGCGGGTGGGCGATCCGGTCAAGCTGTTCGACGGCGAGACCGGCGAATGGCTGGGCGTCGCGCAGAGCGTCGGCCGGCGCGATCTGGTGCTCGACGTGACCGAGCGGTTGCGGCCGCGCGAGCCGGTACCCGATCTGTGGCTGTGCGCCGCGCCGCTGAAGAAGGGCCGCGTCGACTGGCTGGCGGAAAAGGCGTGCGAGCTGGGTGTCGCGCGGCTCGTTCCCACGCTCACCCGCCGCACCGTGATCGACAAACCCAACACCGAACGTCTGCGCGCGCACATGATCGAGGCGGCCGAGCAATGCGGCCGCACCGCGGTGCCCGACTGCGCCGAGCCGGTGAAGCTGGGCGCGCTGCTCCGCGATTGGCCCGCCGAACGCGCGCTGTTCTTCGCCGACGAGACCGGCGGTCTGCCCGCCCTGGCGGCGATGCGCGATCGCCCCGGCCCGGCGGCGATCCTGATCGGCCCCGAAGGCGGCTTCGACGATGACGAGCGCGCCGCGATCCGCGCCTGCCCCGCGGCGATCGGCATCGGTCTCGGCCCCCGCATCCTGCGCGCCGACACCGCCGCTGCGGCGGCGGTATCGCTGTGGATGGCGGCGGCGGGCGACTGGTAGCGTGCGCGATCGTGCGCACGCTCGATAGGCCTAGCAGCCCCGTTCATCGCAGCGTAAGGCGCGGATCATGACGACTGCCACGCCCAAGCCGATCATCGAATCGCGCGACCAGCTCATCCAGAGTTTCGCCCGGGGCGAGAAGCCCAAGGACCGCTGGCGGATCGGCACCGAGCACGAGAAGTTCGTCTATGCGCGCGCCGATCATCACGCGCCCTCCTATGACGAGGCCGGCGGCATCCGCGCGCTGCTCGGCGAACTCGAGCAATATGGCTGGAAGCCGGTGTACGAGGGCGATCACGTCATCGCGATGTCGGGCGCCGACGGCAGCATCAGCCTGGAGCCCGCCGGCCAGTTCGAACTGTCGGGCGCGCCGCTCGAAAGCCTGCACGACACCTGCGCCGAGACCGGGCGGCATCTGGAGCAGGTGAAGGCCGCGGGCGAGAAGCTCGGGATCGGCTTTCTGGGTCTCGGCATGTGGCCCGACAAGACGCGCGCCGAGCTGCCGCGGATGCCCAAGGGCCGCTATGTCATCATGCTGAACCATATGCCGCGCGTCGGCACCATGGGGCTCGACATGATGCTGCGCACCTGCACGATCCAGGTGAATCTCGACTATTCGTCCGAAGCCGATATGGTGAAGAAGTTCCGCGTCGGGTTGGCGCTCCAGCCGCTCGCGACCGCGCTGTTCGCCAATTCGCCGTTCACCGAGGGCAAGCCCAACGGCATGCTGTCCTATCGCAGCCATATCTGGTCGGACACCGATCCGCACCGCACCGGCATGCTGCCCTTCGTGTTCGAGGATGGCTTCGGCTACGAACGCTATGCCGAATATGCGCTCGATGTGCCGATGTACTTCGTCTATCGCGACGGCCGCTACATCGACGCGGCGGGCCACAGCTTCCGCGATTTCCTGAAGGGCGAGCTGGCGGTGCTGCCGGGCGAGAAGCCGACGCTCGACGATTGGAACGACCATCTGTCGACGGCCTTCCCCGAGGTGCGGCTGAAGACCTTTCTCGAGATGCGCGGCGCCGATGGCGGCCCGTGGAACCGGATCTGCGCGCTGCCGGCCTTGTGGGTGGGGCTGCTCTACGATCAGGGTGCGCTGGATGCGGCATGGGATCTGGTCAAGGGCTGGACGATCGACGAGCGCCAGGCGCTGCGCGACGCGGTGCCGCGGCTCGCGCTGGACGCGCCGTTGCCGGGCGGCGGACGGCTGCGCGATATCGCCAGCGACGTGCTCGACATCGCGAGCGCCGGGCTGTCGGCGCGGGGGCGGACGAACCGTGCGGGCGACAACGAGACCGGCTTCCTCGATCCGCTGCGCGCAATCGTGCGTACGGGCAAGGTGCCCGCGCAGAGCCTGCTCGATCGCTATCACGGCGCCTGGGGCGGCGACGTGAGCAACGTGTACGACGAAGAGAGCTTCTAGGCCGCGGCGCGGGGGCGCCGTCCCCACAACCACGCGAAGACCAGCGGCACCGCGCCGTTGCGCTGCATCCATGCGCTATAGGCGACATAGGCCGGATCGGCGGACAGATGCCGCTCCTCGGTCTTCGCGCGCCAGTAATAGATGCCGCTGACCACCCCCATCAGCACGGTCGCGCGGATCGCGTCGGTGGTGCTGCCCATCGTCAGCACCGGCACGCTGGTAAGCCACCACAACAGGTTCTTGGAAAGATAGGCCGGATGGCGCGACCAGGCATAGGGGCCGTGCGTCAGGATCCCGCGGTTGGTGAGATTGGAAAAGCGCGGCCCGAACGCGACGGTGGCGGAGGCGTAGATGCCCGCCAGCACCACGAGCGCGGCGCCGGCGCTCCACAGCAGCACCGGGTGGAACTGGAACCAGAACGCCCAGTCGCGGCCGTTGACGCCGTAATCGAACAACGAACCCCCGCCCATCAGGCTGGTTGGCGGATAGCAGAGCAGCGCCGCCACCCAGGCCGCGGCATAGGGGTTGGCGGTGCGAATGTGCGAATCGAGCGGGCGGAAGGTGAGGATATAGCCGACCGTCGCGAAGACCATGTCGATCACGAACATGAACCCGACGAGCGCGTTCGCCAGCGACACCGGATCGGCCAACAGCCCCGTGCCGGCGTTGCGCACGAACGGCCCGAAATTGCCCGGCACGCCCGCCAGCATGAACGCCAGGAAGAACGCCTTCACCGCCCAGATCCGCAAATGGTTGTAGAGCGCGGCGCGGTCGACCCCATCCTGCCCCGTCAGCCATGCGCCGAACGCCCAGGCGCCGTCGCGCGGCGCGACGAGCCGCCGGTCCAGCCACAGCACATAGGCGATCGAGCCCACGAACATCACGGGCGCGGCGACCGAGAAACACGCCATCGCGAACACCCAATTGCCGCTCCAGTAGAAGCGGAACGTGCCGTAGATCGCCGCGATGCCGGCCCAGGTGGCCCAATAGCCCGCAAGCTTCGTCAGGCTGGTGTCCAGCGTCTCGCGCCAGGGGCGTGGCGCATGCCAGTCGATTCCGGTGCTCGGATGGCGGTGGACCTTGTTGACCAGCAGCGACCAGCCGATCATCGGCACCGCGCAGGCGGCCAGATCGACCAGCGCCGAATAAGGCCCGTCGAGATGCCAGAGCACCGCCAGCCCCAGCCACGCGAGCAACCCCGCGAGCCCCGCCAGCCCCGCGCCCCGGCTGACCGCGGACGGCGGACGGGGATCGGCCATGGTCGCAGAGCCGCCTATCATGTCGTGATCCATGGCTTCACGGCTTAGCGGGGAATGGTAAGCAAGCCATGAAACATTCCCCCGCTTGCACCCCGCCCCCGCCCCGGCTAACCGGGTGAGGCACGCGGGTGTAGCTCAATGGTAGAGCAGAAGCCTTCCAAGCTTACGACGAGGGTTCGATTCCCTTCACCCGCTCCATCTTCGGCGTGCCTCCGACCTTCCGAAAACGCCGCTGGCGGCGCGGCGCGGCGGCTGTCATGAGGCGGTCATGCTCCTGATCCTCGCGCTTGCCGCGCAGGCGGTTCCCGCCGCGTCGCCCGTCCGGCCGCAACCCGCCGGCACCATCTTGGTCGATCCCGCCGCGATGTTCATCGCTGCCTGCGATGCCGATGGCGATGCGCGCGTCACCCGCGCCGAGCTCGATCCGTGCGTGGCGCGCAGCTTCGCGACCGCGGACGGCGCGGCCGGTGGCTCGATCGGCTATATCGCCTATGCCGAGTGGGCGAAGCGCTGGCTGGGCGACGCCAACGCGCTGCCGAGCCCGTTCGAGGTGGATACGAACGGCGACGACCGGATCACGCTCGCCGAACTGCAAGGCCGCTTCGCGCAGATCTTCCAGCGGCTGGACGTCGATCGGGACGGCGCGCTCACCCGCACCGAGCTGGTGACGATCCGCGCGAGCGCGCCACGCCTGCCGGACGACGCGGGCGGGCGGAAGAAGCGCCGGTGAGCCGCTTTTCCTTCACGATCGCGGCGACCGATGGCCGTGCACGGACCGGCGCGATCGCGATGCGCCGCGGCACGATCCGCACCCCCGCCTTCATGCCGGTCGGCACCGCAGCCACGGTCAAGGGCATGAAGCCCGCCGACGTCGCTGCGTCGGGCGCCGACATCATCCTCGGCAACACCTATCACCTGATGCTGCGCCCCGGCGCCGAGCGGGTCGCGCGGTTGGGCGGCTTGCATGCGTTGATGGGGTGGGACCGCCCGATCCTGACCGACTCCGGCGGTTATCAAGTGATGAGCCTGGCCGACCTGACCAAGCGCAGCGAGGAGGGCGTCGCGTTCAAGTCGCATCTCGACGGCACGCGGCACCTGCTGACGCCGGAGCGTTCGATCGAGATCCAGCGGCTGCTCGGCTCGGATATCGTCATGGCGTTCGACGAGCTGGTGCCGACCACCGCGACGGCTGAAGTGCAGGCCGCGGCCATGGAGCGTTCGATGCGCTGGGCACGGCGATCGCGCGACGCGTTCGACGGCGGCGGCGCGCATGCCGAGGGCGCGGCGATCTTCGGCATCCAGCAGGGCGCGCTCGACCAGGGCCTGCGCAAGGCCTCGGCGGATGCGCTGACCGCGATCGGCTTCGACGGCTATGCGGTGGGCGGCCTGGCGGTGGGCGAAGGGCAAGAGGCGATGTTCGGTTGTCTCGATTTCGCGCCCGATCAATTGCCCGCCGACAAGCCGCGGTATCTGATGGGCGTCGGCAAGCCGACCGACATCGTCGGCGCGGTCGAGCGCGGAATTGACATGTTCGACTGCGTGATGCCCACGCGCTCGGGCCGCACCGGCCAGGCCTTTGCACGGACCGGCCCGATCAACATCCGCAACGCCCGGTTCGCCGAGGATCAGGGGCCGCTCGATCCCGCCTGCCCCTGCCCGGTCTGCGCGACCTGGAGCCGCGCCTATCTCCACCATCTGGTGCGCAGCGGCGAGATGCTCGGCGCGATGCTGATGACCGAGCACAATATCTGGTTCTACGAAACGCTCATGGCAGACTTGCGCACGGCGATCGCGGCGCAGACACTCACCCTGTTCGCCAACCAATTCCGCGCCTTGTATGCAGGCGCGGCTTCGCATTCCGGAGAGCCCGCGTGACCGATTCGACCGACGACGCCCCCAACGAGATCCTCGCCGCTGCCAAGGAGGCCAAGGCGCGCAGCGAAGCCGCCGCCAAGGCGGTAACGGGCAAGGCCAAGAGCTGGCCGCTCGCCAAGATCGGGCTGGGCGTCGGGATCGGTTCGGCGGCGATCGCGGGCGCGGTGCTGTTCGCCAACCGGTCCAAGGACCAGTGAGCCTGCGTCGCGCGCTCGCCGCGCTGCTGATCGGCAGCATCGCCGCGCCGGTCATCGCCGCGCCGGCGCCGGCATCGGTACCGCCGATCGCGTTCACCGAACGCACGCTCGGCAACGGGCTGCGCGTCTATGCGATCCGCGACACGACGACGCCCAACGTGGCGATCCAGATGTGGTACGATGTCGGCTCGAAGGACGATCCCAAGGGTCGCTCGGGCTTCGCGCACATGTTCGAGCATCTGATGTTCAAGGCGACGCGCAACCTCGTCTCCGAACAGTTCGACCGCCTGACCGAGGATGTCGGCGGCAACAACAACGCCTCCACCAACGACGACTATACCGAATATCACGAGACGGTTCCCGCCAACCACCTCCAGCGGCTGCTGTTTGCCGAGGCGGACCGGATGGCGAGCCTCGTCGTCGAGCCCAGGAGCTTCGGTTCGGAACGTGCCGTGGTCGAGGAGGAGTTGCGCCAGAGCACGCTCGCCCGCCCCTATGGCAAGCTGTTCTCGGTCGATCTGTCCGCCGCCTCGTACACGCGCCATCCCTATGCGCGCTCGACGATCGGCAGCATCCCCAACCTCGAATCCGCCTCGATCGACGATGTGCGCGCGTTTCATGCGACCTATTACCGGCCGGACAATGCGATCCTGGTCGTGTCGGGCAATTTCGATCCTGCGCAACTGAACGCATGGGTGGACCGGTATTTCGCCGGGATCGCGCGGCCTTCCACACCGATCCCCCGCGTCACGGTGGTCGAGCCGCCGCGCACGCATGCAGTGTCCTACACCGTCTATGAAGCCAACACGCCGCTGCCGGCCGTGCTGCTCAGCTATCACGTGCCGCCCGATCGCGCGCCCGACGTGCCGGCGCTGACCGTCCTCCAGACGATCCTGGCGACCGGCGAAAGCTCGCGGCTCTATCAGTCGCTCGTCTATCGCGACCAGCTCGCGCAGGATGCGGCGGCCAGCCTCGACACCAAGCAGGGCACGGGCAACCTCGCGGTCTATGCGATCATGGCCGGCGGCAAGGACGTCGCGTTGGGCGAGGCCGCGTTGAAGCGCGAGATCGCGGCGCTGCGCGACACGCCCGTGAGCGCGGCCGATCTGGCGCAGGCGAAGAACCAGATCGTCACCGCGACGCTCAGGAGCCGGGAGACCGCCGAGGGCAAGGCGCGCACCATCGCCTCGTCCGCCATCATCGATGGCGACCCGCACGATGCCGACCGCCAGCTCGCCGCGATCGCGACCGTCAGCGCCGCCGACGTGCAGCGCGTGGCGCGCGCCTATCTCGCCGACGATCAGGCGGTGACGATCCGCTATCTGCCGATCGAGAGCAAACCGGCCAGCGCGGTGGCGGACACGATCGCGGTCTCGCCCAGCGTCGTCGTGGCCGACCTCGCCCCGCCCCGCGACGTCGCGATCGTCACCCCCGCGAGCGCTGCAGAGCGCGCCTCGCTGCCGCCAGTCGCGGCGGCGGTGAAACCCAACGTGCCGCAGCCGGTGGAGACGGTGCTGGCGAACGGCATCCGGCTCGTCACGCTCGAACGCCACGGCCTGCCGCTCGTCACGGCGACGTTGGTCGCGCGCGGCGGCGCGGCGGACACGCGCGCGCCCGCGGGTGCGGCCAGCCTGTCGGCCACGCTGCTCACCAAGGGCACCGCGACTCGGTCCGCGACGCAGATCGCGCGTGCGATCGAGTCGCTCGGCGGATCGATCGGCAGCGATGCGGACCGCGACGGCGCGACGATCGATGTGACGGTGAAGTCGGACCAGCTCGCCCCCGCCATGGACATCCTGGCGGATGTCGCGCGCAACCCCGCCTTCGCCGCGCCCGAGATCGAACGCGCCCGCGCGCAGGCCGTCGATGCAGCAGGCGTCGCGCTGAAGAACCCGGCGCAGGTGGCAGCCCTTGCCGCCTCGCGCGCGGTGTTCGGCGCGCATCCCTATGGCGCCCCCCTGGAAGGAACGCCCGCCTCGCTCGCCGCGATCACGCGGGGCGACCTGACGGCGAGCTATCGGCGGAGCTGGGTGCCGGCGCGCACCACGCTGATCCTCGTCGGCGACATCACGCCCGCCAAGGCCATCGCGCTCGCCAATGCGCGGTTCGCCGACTGGCATGTCGCCGATGCCGCGGCGGCCCCCATGGCGCCGCCACTCGCGGCACCTGCCCCACGCGTGATCGTGGTCGACATGCCCGATGCGGGCCAGGCCGGCGTGGTCGTGGCGCGCACCGGGATCGCGCGCGCCGACCCGCGCTATTATCCGCTTGCCCTGGCCAACACGATCCTCGGCGGCGGCTTCTCGTCGCGGTTGAACCAGGAAATCCGCATCAAGCGCGGCTTGGCCTATGGGGCGGGCAGCAGCATGCAGGCCCGCCGCGAACCCGGCCTGATCGCCGCACGCACGCAGACCAAGAACCCGTCTGCCGCCGAAGTAGTCGAGCTGATCGTCGCGCAGATGCGCGCGATGGGCGCAGCGCCCGCATCGCCCGGCGAGATCGAGACGCGCAAGGCGGTGCTCGTCGGCAATTTCGGCGCGACGATCGAGACGACGGGTGGTGCCGCCGGGCTGCTCGCCAATTATGTCGAGGAGGACGTGCCGCTTGCCGAACTGCAGCGCTTCACCGATCGCGTGCAGGCGGTGGATGCGGATGCCGAGCAGAAAGTGTCGGTCGCGCTGCTCGATCCCGCACCCGCCAGCATCGTCGTGGCGGGCGACGCACGGCAGTTCCTGCCCGCGCTGCGTAAGGTCTATCCGCAGCTCGAGGTGATCCCGTCCGCCGCGCTGAAGCTCGACGTGCCCGCGCTGCGATGATCCGCCGAACATTGCCGGGCGCCCTCTTCGCCCCGGAGCGGGACGGGCCGCATTCGCAGGCGGACGGCGGCGGCGCGATCGGCTAGGGCCGCGCGGATGCGGGTTCGGGCGACGACATGGCGGGTGGTGACTCGGGTCTGGCTGGTGTTGGCCGGGCTGGGTCTGGCGGCGCTGCTGGCCATGATCGCGCATGCGGCGTGGCGGGCGGTCGAGGCGGATCATGCCGCGCCGGCCGCGGCGACCATCGGTGCTACGGCCAGCGGCTATGAAGCGGACGCGCATTTCCCGGGCGCGGCGCTGCTCTATGCCGGCGAAGGCCCGCGCCCGGCGATGGCGGCGCCGGCCCGCGGCACGACGGGCACCGCGCCGTTGCCCGCCTTGCCCATTCCGGCCGCCATGGCCGCCGCGATCGTGGCGGCGAACACCGGCGTCGTTCCCGCGCGGCCCTTCGCCTTTGCCGGTGGTGCCACGGACCGGGCGCGGGCGGCGGAATGCCTGACCGCCGCGATCTATTACGAGGCGGCTTCCGAACCCGATGCCGGGCAGCAGGCGGTGGCGCAGGTGGTGCTCAACCGCGTTCGCCACCCCGCCTTCCCCGCGACGGTGTGCGGCGTCGTCTATCAGGGCTCCGAACATGCCGGCTGCCAGTTCAGCTTCGCCTGCGACGGCGCCACCGCACGCGTGCCGTCGCGCGCCGGCTGGGCGCGCGCGGCGCATGTCGCGGGCGCGGCGCTGGCGGGGTATGTCTTCGCGCCGGTGGGGCTTGCCACGCATTATCACACCTATGCGGTAACCCCCGCCTGGAACCGCGCGCTGGTGATGACCGATGCGGTGGGCGCGCATTTCTTTCACCGGTGGAAGGGCTATTGGGGCACTGCCGCCGCCTTCAGCCAGCACTACCACGGCGGCGAGCCGGTGCCGGGGCCGCACGTCCCGGTCGCCGCGCCGCCGGTGGCGCTCGCGACGATCGTGCCCGCCCCCGCCGCCGCTCCTGCGCCCGTTACGCCCGCCGCCACGGTGCAGCCCGCCTATCGCGACAGCGGCACGATCCGCCCGACACCCGCGCCCACCGACAACCTGCCCCCCGCGTCGCAGGTGCTCGACCGGTGGAAGGATTCGGGCAAGCCGCTCTACGGCCTCGCCGGCCCCAAATAACGGGCAAGCCAGGCGAGCGAGCGGCGGCGCACATCGGCCGCATTCGCCGCGCCGCGGATGCCGTGCCCCTCGTCCGCATAGATGACGAGCGACGTCGGCACGCCCATCGCCTTCAACCCGCTCCACCATTCGACCGACTGGGTGGGCGGCACCTCGATGTCGCGCTCCCCCACCGAGATGAAGGTGGGCGTCTTCGCGCGCGTCACATAGGTGATCGGCGACAGCTTCCGGTAGATGTCGGGATCGGCATAGAGCGACTGGCCGAAATAGGGGATCATCCACTGGTCGATCCCGTTGGTGCCATAATAGCTCGTCCAGTCCGACAGGCCCGCGGCCGCCAGGATCGCCTTGAACCGGTTGGTCTGCGTGTTGGCCCACATCGCCATGAAGCCGCCATAGCTGCCGCCCATCAGCCCCAGCCGCGCATCGTCGATCGGCGCGACCTTCTCCACCGCGTCGATCCCCGACAGGATATCGCGCAGATCGCCGCCGCCGAAATCGCGGCGGTTGGCGGCGGTGAACGCCTCGCCCTGGCCGTAGCTGCCGCGCGGATTGGGCAGGAACACGGCATAGCCCGCGCCGATCAGGTCGCCGAGGCCACCCGGCGTCACGAAGCCCGGCACATGCGCCGCCGCCGGCCCGCCATGCACGTCGACCACCATCGCCCGCTTGCCCGACGCGGGCGTGCGCGGCGTCAGCAGCCAGCCCTGCACGTCATGGCCTTCGTTGCGCCAGGTTATGCTGCGCGACGCGACGATCGGCGCCACCGCATCATTGTCGTGGGTGACGGCGCGCATCGCGCCGACGGGCCCCGCCTGGATCGCCGGGGCATGTTCGAAATCCTGCACCACGCTCGCCGCGATCCGGCCGTCCGCGCTGTAGGCGGCGCGGCCGTCGCCCGCGGCCAGGCTGGCGGGGCGGCTCCACAGCACCGCCGGCCCTTTGGCCGGATCGAACGCGATCACCTGCTGCTCGGCGCCGGCGAGCGTCGTCGCGCGGATACCGCCGCGGGTCCAGTCGAGCGAGGTGACGCTCGCCTTATAGTCGGGCGTCCGGTCGGTCGGCGTGCCGCCGCCGATCGGCACCGTCCAGATATCGCCGCCCACCGAGCCGAAGTCGCTCATCAGGCCGCCGATATAAGCGACGGTCTTCCCGTCCGGCGAGACGCGCGGGTAATTGGCCTGGGTCGACGGCCTGGCAATGGGACGGACGGTGCCGGTGCGCGCATCGATCGCGTCCAGCGTCGCCACCCACCAGTTCGCATCGCCATTGCCGAGCGCAGTGGTCGCCACGAAGCCCGCGCCGTCGGGCGTCCAGTCATATTCATAGACATAGCGGCCGGCGGGCGAGACCGGCGCCACGTCCTTCGCCGCCACCGTGCCACCGATGTCGAAGACCGCGAGCCGTTGTTCGTCGTTCGCCTCGCCGATCTCGCCGACCTGCCGGACGCCCGCCTGCGAAGCCCCCGCCTCCTTGTTGGCGGCCAGCGTCACCAGCAAGGCGATGCGGCGGCCGTCGGGCGAGAAGCGCGGCGTCTGCGCGATGCCGCCGATGGTGGCGATGGTCCGGGCGCCGCGCGCATCGGCGACCGACAGCCGCACCACGCCCGCCGCGCGATCCCGCGCCAGGAAGGCCAGCGTGCCGTCGGGGCCGAAGGTTAGCCCCGAATAGCTGCACGCCGCGCACGGATCGATCTTGCGCAGGATCGCGCCGTCGAGGCCGCGCACCATGATCGCGCCGTGATCCGCGTCGCCGCTCTCGACGTCCGCGATCCGGTCGCCCGCCGGCGAAAGCGCGAGCGCGGCGAACCGGTGGACCTGTGCGGATGCGGGACTAGCCGCGAGGATCAGGGCAACGAGGGGAAGCGCGGGACGGAGCATGGACGGGGCTTTCGCAAGGACCCGCTCCGGTTAACCCAGCGCTTCCAACATTACGAGGGGTCAGAGCGGCGTCAGGCCGCGCCGGTCGCCTCGGTGAAGCCGCTGCCGCGATCGGCGACGAGCGTGGGGGCGGGCCCGGTCGCCGGGCGAAGCGCCTCGCGCTCGTCTGCGGTCGGCACCGCGGTGGGATCGGGCCGGAAGGCTTCGGGAGCCCGGTCGCCGGGAGCGGGGCGGTGATCGCCCATCAGATCGGTGGGGACGTGCTCGGCACCGGGATCGGAATGGCCGCTCGGCGCGGGCTTGGGCTGTTCCGCCATGCCGACCGGGGCCGCCGCCATATCGGCGGGGCGCGGGTCGATCGGCGCGGTGACGCTGTCGCCGGGGACCGCGCCCACGCCCGGCATCGTGTTCGCCGGCGAGCGGGCGGCGTTTCCGCCGGGCCGGGCGCCGCTGCCGGGCTTCGGCCCGAACTTGCCGACGCCCACCACCCAGGCCGCCGCGCCGACCGCAAAGGCGGCGAGCCCCAGGCCCATCTTCCCGTAATTCATGACCGTTCATCCCTCGCTGCGTAGGAGGACAGGAACGGACCGGAGCCGATCCGTGTTCCGGATCAGCCGATCATCAAAGGCTTGTCGTGCGCGACGTCGTCGTCTTCGTCGTCATGCGCGAGATCGTTCGCCGCGCCGTTCGCGGGGACGGCGTTCGCCGCCAAGTCGTTCGCGGCTTCGGTGGTGGCCTTGCGCGTATCGCGCAGCACCTGCGTGCGCTCGGCACGGGCGGCCATCGCGCCCCAGGCATTGGCGGCCCGCGTGCAACGCTCGCGGACATTGTCGAGGAGGGCGGCGTCGGCATTGGCCTGTTCGGCCTCTGCGCGCAGGCGGTAGAAGTTCGCTTCGTCGGCCATGGGATCTCCTAGACGGGTACGGGGTCGGGAAGCGGCCCGGACGATCGCCCGGGCCGCGCCGTTCGCGTCAATCCGCGGCGGAGAGGTTCACCGCGCTGGTCTTGCCGCGACGGTCCTGCTCCAGCTCGTACGTGACGCGCTGGTTCTGGTTGAGGGTCTGCATGCCCGCACGCTCGACGGCGGTGATGTGCACGAACGCGTCCGCGCCGCCATCCTCGGGGGCGATGAAGCCATAGCCCTTGTCGGCGTTGAAGAACTTGACGGTGCCGGTGATGGCCATGGGAGATACTTTCTTCTTCGTGGGCGTGCCCGACTGCCGGGCCCGCTCGGTCGCGAGGCAGCAGGGAAAGAAGGAGAAAGGAGCCGCAAGAGCGCCGTAGACCGTCGATGTGCGACTGTAGCCCGCCTCATATGGGCGCAATCGCGCAGTTTGGCAAATCGGGTGCAGGGCCGGGGAGCGGCGCGGTGCGGGGCGATGCCGCTTCGCGCGCCGCTGTGTTCCCCGCTCGGCACTCCACCTTGCACTCGACTTGTACCCCGGCGAAGGCCGGGGCCCAGTCGGGAGACGCCTGTGACGACGCGCCGCCGTCCATCACGGAAGACGTGCCAACTGGGCCCCGGCCTCCGCCGGGGTACAAGGTAGCGCCTGGGGTGAGAGGAGGCTCCAGGGTGGCAGGAGGCTCCAGCGCGTCAGGCGCCGCTCGCGCGGGAGGCTCCCACACGGAAACGGCATCCTCCGTGCCCTCCACCTCTCCGCCCTGCGCCAGCGCGGCGAACCAGGCGTCGCGTTCGCGCGCATCGCGCATCCGGCGCGGGGCCAGTTCGGCATCGGCGGCGGCCTCCATCGCCGCCTCTTCCGCGTCGTCGAGCCCGCGCTCATAGTCGACGTCGCCATAATCGCCGTCCTCATAGCCGTCGAACCCGGCCGGCGGCGGAAAGCGCGTCATCCAGCGGCCGCCGTCGCTGCACCACCACACCGGGTCGGGCCCCTCGGCGTCGAGCCGAAGTGGAGGAAGTGGAGGCGTGGACGCATCCTCCGCTTCGCCCGGCGCGGCCGCCGCACCGCCCAGCGCCACCAGCCCGGCCGCCTCGGCGCGCAGCCATTGCCCGGCGGTCCACTCGGCGCGGCGGGCGGGATCGAGATCGGCCATGTCCACCTCCATCAGCCGGCCCGCGCCGGTGCGCAGCCACGTGTCCGCCCGCGCCAGCGCGATCACGGGAGCGAGATCGGCGGCATCGTCGCCGAGCCTGGTGGCCAGGAACAGGCCCGCGCGCGCCGGCCCCGCCTCGCGGTCGAGCAGATCGAGGAACGCGTCGAACTCGGCGGCGACCAGCCGCGCGGCCTGCCCGGCGGCGCCGTCCTGCGCGGCCGCCTGGCGATCCGCGCGGTGGAGCATCATCGTGGCGAGCCGGTTGTCGTAGCGGTGGCGGGTGACGATGCTGCCGTCGGGGCGCTCGATCGTCTCGGTGACGCCGGCGATCGCGCGTTCGTGCAGCGCGTCGCCCAGCCGCTCGCGCCCGAGCAGCCGCGCCCCGTCCCACGCCAGCGCGAAGGTCGCGCCCGTCGCCCGCCGGCGCAGCGCATAGGCGCTCGACACCGCCATGCCGACGCGCGCGCAGGCGACCGCCACCGTCTCCCCTTCCGCGATCGCCTCGCAAAAGCCGCGCTGGCGATCGGGCGTCCACCCGTCATGCCGCGCGCCCTGCGCGGGGGCGGGCGCGGGCGGCGGCGCGAGGAACGCGGACAGCGCGTTCACGCTGCACCCCGCATCGGCTGGAGCGGCGTGTGGTGGGCGGTTGGGTGGCGGGCGGCATCGCGCGGGGCGATCCGGCGGGCGAAGGCGGGGGTGTGTGGGTGGGGCATGGGGTCCTCCGTGTCACGAGAGGGCCGAGCAGATATGCCGGAACGGGGCGTGTAGGACAGCCCGCGCCGCGAGAATTTGGCAAAGCCAAAGGCGAGCCTCCGGGCGCGGGCCCGGCCGGCGGGGCCAGCAGCCCCGACCGACGACGCGGCTTCGCCGCGGCGCGCCCGCCATCCCTTCTCACATCCGATGCTTCTCCGGTTGCGAGATGGGCGGCCCATCCACACACTCCCGCTTGACAACCGACATTATGTAGCTACATAAAGAGGTATGCGTGGAGATCAGCTTCGATCCGCTCAAACGGGACGTCACGCTGCAAGAGCGCGGACTCGATTTCGCCGATGCCGGGACGGTGTTCGAAGGACCGACCTTCACCTTCGAAGACACGCGGTTCGTCTATGCCGAGCGCCGCTTTTCGACCTTCGGCCTGCTGAACGGTCGCATGGTGGTGCTGATCTGGAGCGAAACCGCAGAAGGTCGACGGATCATATCGATGAGGAAAGCCAATGACCGCGAGCAAGCCCGCTATCGTCACCGAATGGGTTGACCCCGACGACGCGCCGGAATGGACGGACGAGATGTTCGATGCGGCCGAGATCGCCGTGGGTGGAAAGGTCGTCCGACCGGCGACGGGCCATCTCGGCCCGAACGGTGTCGTGCGTGGCCGACCGCCGCAGCGGGACAAGGCGAAGCAGCAAGTGACGCTGCGGCTGGACGCGGACGTGCTCGCGTGGTTTCGCCAGAGCGGGCCGGGCTGGCAGGGGCGGATCAATGCGGCTTTGCGGAAGGTGGAAGGACTGTGCTGATCTTTCCGCGATAAATTATTTCGGTCGCATGTATTCCAGCATGCTGAGCATATTCGTCGCGTTGATAACGCCCCAACATTCCCGGAGGGTAAGGCTGATAAGGAAATACATCCAAAATCCTGCCATCCACGCATCCCATCGATCGCCAAGGAACGAGATTTTAACCCCACCTCCTGCCATTATTGCTACATAGCTTATCATTACAATCACAACAAGAATGGCAAGCTGGAATCCGTATATATAATCTTCAGTAGGCCTTTCGTCAGTGAAAAGCTTTTCTCGCAATTCTTTTATCTGCAGCATCGTAGATGCACGCGTAGTCCACGCCATCGACAACCCAATGAGAATAGAACAAGCGGGAAACAAGGCTTTTTGAGCAAATATGAATGGATTCTCATTAATTAGGCTCATTGAAAGTGCCGCGACTATTACATGGATAGCCATATAGTTATTCAAGACGTTATAAATTCCTCGAGGCCCCTTCTTAGAGCCACGGGTTAACCACTCCCAAAAGTTATCCATTATTTACTGGGTTCCGCCGTACACGGCGATACGCCCTTCTGGCACCTTCAAGGACCGCCGACAAAATCGAGGCATCTGGATCAGGCTCGACCGGCTCTGTCACGGGATTTCCTGTAATATGTATACGCTTCGGCAGGCCACCCTCACTCGGGCGGATTGTCGCGGCAGCCTTCTCACCATCTGCAGCTACCGCATTTGCGATTTCCTCGATCACATCTTTGTTAAGATCCATTCCTTCGGTCTCAATCGTAGAAGTCTCTCCTCCGACTTCCTGTGTAAATTCCTTCGCTGGACCTTGTATTAAGCGATCCACATCGATCGGGTTTGGCCGCGATACGGTGAAACTAAATCTTATCACCGCCTTCGATCTATGGATAGCCTCTATGAAGCCAACGGGGTCTTGTATCGGCTCGACCGATATAATCGAGTTTGCCCTTTCTGCAAAGGGCGCTGCATTCAACAGGGTGGCCAACTTGTTTGCGATTTGAGAGGTATTCTGGGAAACGCCCGCCTTTCGGATTATCCCACAAACTTGTATTTCTTCGTCAAATACGCCGAATGTAAATGGCGCCCGCATGGCTTCTTCTTCAAGAAAGTCATGGGTACTATCATCAAACTGCTGTACAGTTACAGCCTGCTTTCGCCCCATCGCAAACGCGACGCCACCTTCGCCAATATTTTTTACATTTCCAATGTGCCACTCTGAACCTCTGCCTACATCCGCTGTGGGCTTAAACTCAATAGATCTCACAATGATGGAGGAAGGGGTATCCGAGCTACGCAACAAGTCTCCTTGCGGTAAAGTCTCGCATTTTATGCGTAACACATGGATGTAAAACATCGCACCCCCGTTGGCTGTCTCCCATCCGTTAGATCATTCCACTATGATTTTAGCAACGGCGCCAGATACCGCCCCGTAAAGCTCCCCGCCGCCTTCGCCACCGCTTCCGGCACGCCTTCCGCCACGATCTCGCCGCCCTTCACGCCGCCTTCGGGCCCCAGGTCGATCACCCAGTCCGCGGTCTTGATGACGTCGAGATTGTGTTCGATCACCACCACCGTATTGCCCTGCTCGACCAGCGCGTGGAGCACTTCGAGCAACTTGCGCACGTCTTCGAAATGCAGGCCGGTGGTCGGTTCGTCGAGGATGTAGAGCGTGTTGCCGGTCGCCCGCCGCGACAGTTCCTTGGCGAGCTTCACGCGCTGCGCCTCGCCGCCGCTCAAGGTCGTCGCCTGCTGGCCGACCTTCACATAGCCCAGCCCCACCTCGACCAGCATCGCCATCCGGTCGCGGATGGGCGGCACCGCGGCGAAGAAGGCGGCGGCGTCCTCGACGGTCATGTCGAGCACATCGGCGATGCTGTGGCCCTTGAACTTCACCTCCAGCGTCTCGCGGTTGTAGCGCGCGCCGTGGCACACGTCGCACGTCACATAGACGTCGGGCAGGAAGTGCATCTCGATCTTCAGCACGCCGTCGCCCTGGCACGCCTCGCACCGGCCGCCCTTCACGTTGAAGCTGAAGCGGCCGGGCTTGTAGCCGCGCGCGTTCGATTCCGGCAGCCCGGCGAACCAGTCGCGGATCAGCGTGAAGCTGCCGGTATAGGTCGCCGGGTTGCTGCGCGGGGTGCGGCCGATCGGCGACTGATCGATGTCGATCACCTTGTCGAGATATTGCAGGCCGGTGATCCTGTCGTGCTTGCCCTGCTGGATCCGCGCGCCGTTCAGCTCGCGCGCGGCGGCGGCATAGAGCGTGTCGATCGTGAAGCTCGACTTGCCGCTGCCCGACACGCCGGTGATGCAGGTGAAGGTGCCCAAGGGGATGCTCGCGGTCACGCCGCGCAGATTGTTGGCCACCGCATTGTGGACGGTGAGCTTCTTGCCGTTGCCCTTGCGGCGCTTGGCCGGCACCGGCACCTTGCGGACGCCGTTCAGGTAATCGGCGGTGATGCTGGTCTTGGATTTGAGCAGCTGCTTCAGCGTGCCCTGCGCGACGACCGCGCCGCCGTGCACGCCGGCGCCCGGCCCCATGTCGATGATGTAATCCGCGGTGCGGATCGCATCCTCGTCATGCTCGACCACCAGCACGGTGTTGCCGAGATCGCGCAAGCGCCGGAGCGTGGCGAGCAGCATGTCGTTGTCGCGCTGGTGAAGCCCGATGCTCGGCTCGTCGAGCACGTAGAGCACGCCCGACAGGCCGCTGCCGATCTGGCTGGCGAGGCGGATGCGCTGCGATTCGCCGCCGCTGAGCGTGCCCGAGGTGCGATCGAGGTTGAGATAATCGAGCCCGACATTGTTGAGGAAGCCGAGCCGCTCGACGATCTCCTTCAGGATGCGCTCGGCGATCGCGTTCTGCTGGTCGCCCAGATGCTGCGGCAGATCGGTGAAGAAGGCGAGCGCGTCGACCACCGACAGATGCGTGGCATAGGCGATGTCCTTCATCGCGATCTTCACCGCCAGCGCCTCGGGCTTCAGGCGCGCGCCGTGGCAGACCTCGCAGGGTGCTGCGGACTGGTACTTCGCCAGCTCCTCGCGCATCCACGCGCTCTCGGTCTGGAGCATGCGGCGGTTGAGATTGCCGATCACGCCCTCGAAGGGCTTGGAAACGTCGTACTTCTTCTTGCCGTCGATGAAGGTCAGCGTGACGGGCTTGCCCTTGGAGCCGTGGAGGATGGTGCGGCGCACCTCCTCGGGCAGCTCGGCCCACGGCGTCTCGAGCGAAAAGGCGAATTCGCGCGCCAGGCTGCCCAGCACCTGCATGTAATAGGGGCTGGGCGGATTGGATTTCGCCCAGGGCACCACCGCGCCCTTCTTGATCGACAGGCCGTGATTGGGCACGACGAGGTCCTCGTCGAACAGCAGCTTCTCGCCGAGGCCGTCACAGGCCGGGCACGCCCCCTGCGGCGCGTTGAAGCTGAACAGCCGGGGCTCGATCTCGCTGATCGTGAAGCCGCTGACCGGGCAGGCGAATTTCTCGCTGAACACGATGCGGCCGGGCGGCGCGTGATCGCCCAGCACTTCGGATTTGGGGGTATGCGCCTCGACCGGATCGGCGGGATCGACATAGGCCAGCCCCTCGGCCAGCTTCAGCGCGGTCTCGAAGCTCTCCGCCAGCCGGGTCGCGATGTCGCCGCCCGTCACGAGGCGGTCGACCACCACCTCGATGTCGTGCTTGTATTTCTTGTCGAGCGCGGGCGCCTCGTCGATCTCATGCACCTGCCCGTCGATCCGCACGCGGGTGAAGCCCGCCTTCTGCCATTCCTGCAGCTCCTTGCGGTATTCGCCCTTGCGGCCGCGCACGACGGGCGCGAGCAGGTACAGCCGCGTGCCCTCGGGCAGCGCCAGCACGCGGTCGACCATCTGGCTGACGGTCTGCGCGGCGATCGGCTCGCCGGTGGCGGGGCTGTAGGGCACGCCGACGCGCGCCCAGAGCAGGCGCATATAGTCGTAGATCTCGGTGACGGTCGCCACCGTGGAGCGCGGGTTGCGGCTCGTGGTCTTCTGCTCGATCGAAATGGCGGGGGAGAGCCCCTCGATATGATCGACATCGGGCTTCTGCATCAGTTCGAGGAACTGGCGCGCATAGGCCGACAGGCTCTCGACATAGCGCCGCTGGCCCTCGGCATAGATGGTGTCGAAGGCGAGGCTCGACTTGCCCGACCCCGAGAGGCCGGTGATGACCGTCAGCGTGTCGCGGGGGATGTCGATGTCGACGTCCTTGAGGTTGTGCTCGCGCGCGCCGCGGACGGAGATCTTGGTCAGGGACATGGACGAGTTCTACTTCTGTTCTGCAGGGAGCGCCAGAGGGCGGATCGGGCCGGGGGACGAGATAGGAACACGAACGTCGCCCCGCCACCATGGTTGCGCGCCGGGGTCGAAGCCCCGCTGGTTGAAGGTGGGCGATCGTGTATTATCTGTCTGATACACGAAAGGACGCGACCATGGCCAAGACGACGAAGATCCCCAAGCGCATCGCCGGGGTGAAGCTGCCCAAGGACCTGCGCAAGGCCGGCAACGCGCTGATCGAGCGCGCGCAGAGCCCCGAAGGGCGGCAGGTGCTGACCGCCGGCCTCGCCATGGCCGCGACCGCCGCCACCGCCGCACTCGCCAAGCGCGCGCAGACCCCGCCCGAGCCCGCGCGGCCCGCCCCCGAAGCCCCCGACGCCCCGCCCCAGGGCACGCAGAGCGCGCCGGATCCGCAGGCGATGGCCGACGCCTTCATGGGCGCCGCCGAGCGCGCGCTGGGGCAGTTTTTCGGGAAGCGGGTGTAAAGCTCCTGGCGGGGCGGGCGAGGATCGCTCGCATCCGCGATGGGCGCACGCGGCATGACCATCGCCGTCGAGATGGATCGGAAACGAATGCGAAATCCCGACCCATCGCTTTGACACCGCAAGCCGGCGGCGCATGATCGCGGCTTCAGGCTCGGGGGCTCGCATGACACGATCGTTTATGCTTTTCGCATTGCTGCTCGCGGCATCGCCAGCCTCCGCGCAGCAGGCGGGGGCTGCGCAGGCGGGAGGCGAACAGGCGGGCACGCCCGCGTCCGCTGCCAATCTCGCGCTCGGGGCGGACATCGCCGCCAAGCTGTTGCCCGACGGCACCTATCAGCGGATCATGGGCGGCGCGATGTCCACGATGATGGACGGCATCACCAGCCAGATAACCGCAATGCCGCTCGCGCCGTTCCTGCGCTCGGCCGGCCTGCCGGCGGCCGATACCGCACGGATGGGCAAGGCGACGCTCAAACAGGTCATGGAGATCGTGGATCCTGCCTATGACCAGCGCATGCGCGTGATGATGCCGGTGATGATGCGCGAAATGGGCCGCGTCATGTCGCAGGTCGAACCCCAGATGCGCGACGGACTCGCGCACGCCTATGCTGCCCATTTCACGTCGGCGCAGCTCCGCGACATCGATCGCTTTTTCAATACTCCCAGCGGCGGTGCCTTCGCCTCGCAGAATATGACGATCGCCAGCGATCCGGCGGTAGTGCGAACGCTGACGGCCTTCATGCCGACGCTCGTACAGGCGTTGCCCGGGATCATGCAGAAAACACAGGCTGCGGTGGCCGACCTGCCGAAAGCCAAAACGCCGCAGACTCTCTCGGACGCGGATCGGCAGAAGCTGGGGCGACTCCTCGGAACCTATATCGGTCGGGCGCCGCAAATGGGCGCGCCCGCACCCGCCGCGCCAGCCGCACCGGCCGGCCCCGACAGGGCGGTCGCACCGGTCGGCAATATCGCGGCTTTGTTCGGCCCCGACGCCTATCCCCCCGCCGCCATGCGCGCCGAGAGCCAGGGGCGCGTCGTGGCGAACCTCGGCATCGATCCGGCCGGCAAGGCATTTGCGTGCACCATCGCCGTCTCGAGCGGCAGCAGCGTCCTCGACGCGAGAACCTGCGAAATCGCCATCGCCACCATGCGGTTCACTCCGGCGACGGACCACAAGGCCCGCCCGATCGCCGGCACATACCAGCTACCCGTCCGTTGGGTACTGCCCGCCGACGCCGGTCCCGAACGCGCGTCGGCTGCGCCGACGCCCGTCGGTAGCTGACCGTTCTCCCGACGCGGGCGTGGAGAGCGTGCTGAAGTCACGCCGCCGCGAACGCGGCGCGGGCGCGAGTTCAGGGGACCGCAGCGGGCTGTGTCCCGGCGGGGACGTCACGCGTAGGGAGGCGCGGCGGCGACCCTTCTCCGGCCAAGGCCGGAGCCCAGTCGGGGGACGATCGCGATGAGCCGGTGCGCGCCGTCACCGGAGACGCCCTAACTGGGCGCCGGCCTTCGCCGGGGAACGATGGGTTTCGGGACGGCGGCGAACACCCGCGTCCCGATCATGCCGCGCCCTTCCCTCGCCACGCGAGCGACGCGCGGTTCAGCGCCGCCATGTCCGCCTCGCCCGCCACCGCCGCCTCACCGAGCGCGATGGCGCGGGCCAAGGCCGCCGCTTCCGCATGCGCATAGGCCGGGCGGCGCGCGACATGATCGTACCAGCAGCCGCCGAACGCATGGTCGAGCAGGATGCGCTGGAAGCAATGGTCCGCGCGCACCGGCCAGCCGCGCGGGGCCGCGAGCGCGGGGAGCGTGACGCGCGTGAGATGAAGCCACGCCGTCTCGAGTGCGGCGCGGGCGGGATCAGGGGACGGCATGCGCGGTGCTCCGCGGGCAGGAAACCGTCATGGGAGCAAGTCCCATGACGTCGGACGCGGCGTTGGGCCGCGCCGGCTGGTCTGACCGCTGCTTGGCTCGACCGTAGCTTCGCTACGACCTCGCCCGGTCAGACGTGGATCGGCTTGCCCGTCACCGCCATCGCGGCTTCCTTCATCGCCTCGGCATGCGTCGGATGCGCGTGGCAGGTGTAGGCGATGTCCTCGCTGGTCGCGCCGAACTCCATCGCGATCGCGGCTTCCGCGATCATCGTGCCGGCGAGGCTGGCGACGATCCACACGCCCAGCACGCGGTCCGACTTGGCGTCCGCGATCACCTTCACGAAGCCGTCGGTGTCGCGGTTGGTCTTCGCACGGCTGTTGGCGACCATCGGGAACTTGCCGACCTTCACGTCGCCCTTTTCGCGCGCGGCCTCCTCGGTCATGCCGACGCCCGCGATCTCGGGCATGGTGTAGACGACGCTCGGGATCACGTCCTCGTTCACGATGCCGGTCTGGCCGGCGATGTTCTCGGCCACCGCGACGCCCTCGTCCTCCGCCTTGTGCGCGAGCATCAGGCCGGGGATGCAGTCGCCGATCGCCCACACGCCGTCGACGGCGGTGCGGAAGCTGTGATCGGTCGCGATCTGGCCGCGGGCGTTGGGCTCCAGCCCGATCGCGGCGAGGTTCAGCCCGTCGAGATTGGGCTTGCGGCCGATCGCGACCAGCACCGCATCGGCGTCCAGCGTTTCAGCGGCACCGCCGGCGGCGGGTTCCACCGACACGCTGGCGCGCGCGCCCTCGACGGTGACGCCGGTCACCTTGGTGCCGGTCTTCAGCTCCATGCCCTGCTTCTTGAACAGCTTGGCGCTTTCCTTGCGGACCTCGCCGTCGAAGCCCGGCAGGATCTGGTCGAGATATTCGACCACGGTCACCCTGGCGCCCAGACGCCGCCAGACCGAACCCAGCTCCAGCCCGATCACGCCGCCGCCGATCACCACCAGATGCTCGGGCACCTTGGGCAGCGCCAGCGCGCCGGTGCTGTCCACCACGACCTGCTGGTCGATCTCCACCCCCGGCAGCGGCGTGACGCTGGAGCCGGTCGCGATGACGATGTTCTTCGCGGTCACGGTCTGGCCCGCCACCTCGACGCTGTGCGCGTCCTTGAAGGCGGCGCGCCCCTTCAGCCACGTCACCTTGTTCTTCTTGAACAGGAACTCGATGCCGCCGGTCAGCTCCTTGACGGCCTTCGCCTTTTCGGCGTGCATCTGGTCGAGGTTGAGCGTCGCGCCCTGGATCTCGATGCCGAACTTGGCGAGATGGCCACTGCTGGCCTCCTCGAAGATCTCGGACGCATGGAGCAGCGCCTTGGACGGGATGCAGCCGACGTTGAGGCACGTGCCGCCCAGCGTCTCGCGGCTTTCCGCGCACGCGGTGCGCAGGCCCAGCTGCGCCGCGCGGATCGCCGCGACGTAACCGCCCGGGCCGGAGCCGATCACGAGGACGTCATAATCGTAGGTTTCGTCGGCCATTTTCATCTCCGTTCCCCGGCGGAGGCCGGGGCCCAGTTGCGGGACGGCATGTAATGATCGCCGCGCCCGTTTACATCGGCCTTCCCCACTGGGCCCCGGCCTCCGCCGGGGAACAGGCCATCTCGGTTGCTTACAGGTCGATCAGGATCCGCGTCGGGTCCTCGATCGCGTTCTTCAGCGCGACGAGGAAGGTGACCGCCTCGCGGCCGTCGATCAGGCGGTGGTCGTAGCTGAGCGCCAGATACATCATCGGGCGGATCACCACCTGGCCGTTCACCGCGACCGGGCGTTCGTCGATGCGGTGGAGGCCGAGCACCGCGGACTGCGGCGGGTTGATGATCGGGGTGGACATCAGCGAACCGAAGACGCCGCCGTTCGAGATGGTGAAGGTGCCGCCCTTCATCTCGTCCATCTTCAGCGTGCCGTCCTTGGCGCGGCGGCCGAAATCGCCGATCGTCTTCTCGACCTGCGCGACGCTCATCCGGTCGGCATCGCGGATCACGGGAACGACGAGACCGCCGGGCGACGAGACCGCCACCGAAATGTCGGCATAGTCGTGATAGACGATGTCGTCGCCGTCGATCGAGGCGTTGACGCTCGGGATGTCCTTCAGCGCCATCGTCGCGGCCTTAACGAAGAAGCCCATGAAGCCGAGCCGTACGCCGTGCTTCTTCTCGAACAGATCCTTGTACTTGGCGCGCGCGGCGATCACCGCGGTCATGTCGACGTCGTTGAACGTCGTGAGCATCGCGGCGGTGTTCTGTGCCTCCTTCAGGCGCTTGGCGATCGTCTGGCGCAGCCGCGTCATGCGGACGCGCTCTTCCTTGCGGCCGGCGGCCGGCGCGGCGGGAGCGCCCCCGTCCGACGGGGCGGCGGCAGGCGCGGCGGCGGCGGGCGCGGCGGGCCTGGTCGCGGCGGCGACGACATCGTCCTTGGTGATCCGACCGTCGCGGCCCGAGCCCTTCACGGTCGAGGGATCGACGCCGTGCTCGAGCACCGCGCGCCGCACCGAGGGCGACAGCGCCGCCGGCGAATCGCTCGCCGGCGCCTCGCCGCTGCGCTCGCGGGGCTGCTCGCCGGGGCCGGGGCCGGTGCCGTCCTTCGCCTTGTCCGCCATGTCGGCGTTGCCGGTGGTCGCCCCTGCCTGCGGGGCTGCGGCCGGCGCCGCGCCGCCGGCGTCGACCGTCGCGATCATCGCACCGACCTGCACCGTGTCACCCACCTTCACGGCATGCTCGCCCATCACGCCCGCGACGGGCGAGGGCACTTCGACCGAGACCTTGTCGGTCTCCAGGCTGGCGATCGGCTCGTCGGCCTTCACCGGGTCGCCCGGCTGCTTCAGCCATTCGCCGAGCGTCGCTTCGGTGATCGATTCGCCCAGAACGGGTACGGTGACTTCGGTTGCCATGTTCTTTTTTCCTTACCACCCCGGCGGAAGCCGGGGTCCAGGTACGCAACGACGCGGATCGATCGTTGCGCTACGTTACATCCACCTTGCCAACCACCCGGCGTTCGCCCGGGTGGTTGGCCGTTCCCTTACGACTTCCGCGTACGCCGGATCTCGTCGCGCACATTCTGTCCCAGCGCGTCCGCGACGAGCGCGGCCTGCTCCGTCTGATGGCGCTTCATCAGGCCCGTGGCGGGCGAGGCCGACGCCATCCGGCCGGCATAGCGCGCGCGCGCGATACGCCCACCGGCGCTGGCCAGCGCCTCCTCGATCATCGGCTCGACGAAGAACCAATAGCCCTGGTTCTTCGGCTCTTCCTGCGCCCAAACCACGTCCTCGAGCGCGGGCATGCGCGCCAGGCGCTTGGCCAGAGGCTCGCCGGGGAAGGGATAGAGCTGCTCGATACGGACGATCTGCGTCGTCGTGTCGCCCGCCGCGTCGCGCGCCTCCATCAGGTCGTACGCCACCTTGCCGGTGCACAGCACGACGCGCTTCGTCGCGGCATCGGCGGGGGCGGCGGGGTCGGACAGGATGCGCCGGAAATGCGTGTCGCCGACGAATTCCTCCGCCTTCGACACCGCCATCTTGTGGCGCAGCAGCGATTTGGGCGTCATCACGATCAGCGGCTTGCGGAACGAACGGTGCATCTGCCGGCGCAGCAGGTGATAGTAGTTCGCCGGCGTCGTGCAGTTCGCGACCTGCATATTGTCCCCTGCGCACAATTGCAGGAAGCGCTCGGGCCGTGCCGAGCTATGCTCGGGCCCCTGCCCCTCGTAACCATGCGGCAGCAGCATCACGAGACCGTTGGCGCGCAGCCACTTGGCCTCGCCGCTCGCGATGAACTGGTCGATCATGATCTGCGCGCCGTTGACGAAGTCGCCGAACTGCGCCTCCCACAGCACCAGCGTCTTCGGGTCGGCCAGCGCATAGCCATATTCGAAGCCGAGTACGCCATATTCGGATAGCGGGCTGTCGAGCACCTCGAAATTGCCATGCTCGATCGAACGCAGCGGCACATATTTATGCTCGTCGGTCTGGTCGACCCACACCGCGTGGCGCTGGCTGAACGTCCCGCGGCCCGAATCCTGGCCCGACAGGCGCACGCCATACCCCTCGGACAGCAGCGACCCGAAGGCGAGTGCCTCGCCCGTCGCCCAGTCGAAGCCGGCACCCGCACGAAACATCTCGCGCTTGGCATCGAGCACGCGGCCGAGCGTCTTGTGGATCTTCAGATCCTCGGGGATCGTCGTCAGCGTGCGGCCGAGCGCGTCGAACAGCTTGGGCGCGATCCCCGTCTCCAGGTTGCGCCGCGCGCTTTCGGCATCGGCCGGCGCGTGCAGGCCCGACCAGCGGCCGGCGAACCAGTCCGCCTTGTTCGGCTGATAGGCGGCACCCGCCTCGAACTCGCCCTCGAGCAACGTCGTGAACTGGTGGACCTCCCGGTCGACCCAGGCCTGGTCGACGATCTTCTCCTCGATCAGCCGCTGGCCATAGACCGTGCCGACGCCGGGATGCTGGCGAATCTTGTCGTACATCAGCGGCTGGGTGAAGCTCGGCTCGTCGCCCTCGTTATGGCCGAAGCGGCGATAGCACCACATGTCGATCACGATGTCGCGGTGGAAGGTCTGGCGGAATTCCATCGCCATCTTCGTCGCGAAGGTCACCGCCTCGGGATCGTCGCCGTTGACGTGGAAGATCGGCGCCTGGACGCCCTTGGCCACGTCCGACGGATAATCGGACGAGCGCGCGAATTGCGGGCTGGTCGTGAAGCCGATCTGGTTGTTGATGATGAAATGGACGCAGCCGCCGGTGTTATAGCCGCGGATGCCCGAGAAGCCGAGGCATTCCCACACGATCCCCTGCCCCGCGAACGCCGCGTCACCATGGATCAGCACGGGCAGCGCGTGGAGATGCTCCTTCAGATCGCCCGCGATCGTCTGGATCGCGCGCGTCTTGCCGAGCACCACCGGATCGGCCGCCTCCAGATGGCTGGGGTTGGCGACCAGGCTCATATGCACCTTGTGGCCGTCGAACTCGCGATCGGTGCTGGTGCCCAGGTGATATTTCACGTCGCCCGATCCGCCGACTTCCTCGGGATTGGCCGAGCCGCCGCCGAATTCGTGGAAGATGATCCGCAGCGGCTTGGCCATGACGTTCGCCAGCACGTTCAGCCGACCGCGATGCGCCATGCCGAACACGATCTCGTTGACGCCGAACTGGCCGCCATATTTGATGACGCTTTCGAGCGCGGGGATCATGCTCTCGCCGCCGTCCAGCCCGAAACGCTTCGTGCCGACATATTTGCGGCCGAGGAACTTCTCCCATTGCTCGGCGGCGATCACCTTGGTGAGGATCGCGCGCTTGCCCTCGGGGGTGAACTGGATCGCCTTGTCCTTGCCCTCCATCCGGTCCTGGAGGAAACGGCGTTCCTCGACATCGGCGATGTGCATATATTCGAGGCCGACCTTGCCGCAGTAGTTCGCGCGCAGGATCGCGACGACCTCGCGCACCGTCGACCATTCGAGGCCCAGCGTGCCGCCGAGATAGACCGGACGATCGAGATCGCCGTCGGAAAAGCCGTGATATTCGGGGCTGAGATCGGCGGGCAGATGCTGGCGCGCGAGGCCGAGCGGATCGAGATCGGCGGCCAGATGCCCGCGCACGCGGTAGGTGCGGATCAGCAGCTGCACGCGGATCGCGTCGGACGCGGCCTTGGTCACGTCGACCGCGGGCGCGGCGGCGGCGGCGGCGGCGGCGGGTGCGGCGGGCTTGCCCTTCTGCGGCTTGGGCGCGGGCTCCATCTGCGTCGGATCGAGCGCGGCGGTCAGATCGTCGGTGGTGCTGAGCGGCCAGGCGGCATTCGCCCAACTCGGGCCGCCGGCCGACCCTTCCAGCCCCTCGAAGAAGCTGCGCCAGCCGGGCTCGACACTGTCGGGCATGGTCCGGAAACGCGCATAGAGCGTCTCCACGAAGGCCGGGCTGACGCCGGCGGCGATGTCGCTGAAATCCTGGCCTTCGTAGCCCATGATCGTCTTCCTCTTTTCCCTTTCCCCTTGTGGGAGAGGGAGGGGCCCAAGCTGAAAGCCTGGGAGGCTGAGGGGGAGCACGCTCGCGAGGTCTCGAGCCTCACTCCCCCTCATCCGGCGCTACGCGCCACCTTCTCCCACGTGGGGAGAAGGGTTTTTAGCCGTTCAGCACCGACAGCAGCGTGGTGCCCAGTTCCGACGGCGAGGCCGAAACCTTGATCCCGGCGGCTTCCATCGCCGCGATCTTGTCCTCGGCGCCGCCCTGGCCGCCCGACACGATCGCGCCGGCATGGCCCATGCGGCGCCCCGGCGGTGCGGTGCGGCCGGCGATGAAGCCCGCCATCGGCTTCTTGCGGCCGCGCTTGGCCTCGTCGCGGAGGAACTGCGCGGCTTCCTCTTCGGCGGAGCCACCGATCTCGCCGATCATGATGATCGACTGGGTGGCTTCGTCGGCCAGAAACAGCTCGAGCACGTCGATGAAGTTCGTGCCGTTGACGGGATCGCCGCCGATGCCGACCGCGGTCGTCTGGCCGAGCCCGGCGTTCGACGTCTGGAACACCGCCTCATAGGTGAGCGTGCCCGAGCGCGAGACGACGCCGACCGAACCCTTCTTGAAGATCGAACCCGGCATGATGCCGATCTTGCACTCGCCAGGCGTCAGCACGCCGGGGCAGTTCGGCCCGATCAGCCGCGACTTGCTGCCCGACAGCGCGCGCTTCACCTTCACCATGTCGAGCACCGGAATGCCCTCGGTGATGGTGACGATCAGCGGGATCTCGGCGTCGATCGCCTCGAGGATCGAATCGGCGGCGAAGGGCGGCGGCACGTAGATCACGCTGGCCGTCGCGCCGGTCTTCGCCTTGGCCTCGGCGACCGTGTCGTACACGGGCAGGCCGAGATGCTCGGTGCCGCCCTTGCCGGGCGTGACGCCGCCGACCATCTGCGTGCCATATTCCAGCGCCGCCTTGGTATGGAAGCTGCCGGTTTCGCCGGTCATCCCCTGGGTGATGACCTTGGTGTTCTTGTCGACGAGGATGCTCATTAGGTCTCCGATCCTACCACCCCGGCGAACGCCGGGGTCCAGTTGGGAAGGCGGTCATGGTTGGGCGATGCGATCGTACAGGTCGTTCCACGCGGGATTGAGCCCTTCGATCTCCTGCACCTTCCAGGTCCGCCTCCACTCTTTCATCTGCCGCTCGCGCAGCCTTGCCGCTTCCCATTCGCCGCAAGCCTCGTACCAGACGAGCGCCTTGCAGCCGTAACGCTTCGTGAACCCGGCGACGACGCCGTTGCGATGTTCCCACACGCGCCGCGCCAGGTTCGTCGTCGAGCCTAGATAGATCGCACCGTTCCGGTGGTTGGCCATGATGTAGACGAACGCCTGGTTCTCCATCACGTCGGCTTTCCCAACTGGACCCCGGCGTTCGCCGGGGTGGTGCCACAGGCTCAGTTCAGCGCAATCAATTCAGCGAACCGTCGATCGCCTTGCACGCCACCAGCAGCTCCTTCACCGCCTCCACCGACACGGTCAGATTGGCCTTCGCCTCGTCGTCCAGCTTGATCTCGACGATCTTCTCCACGCCGCCCGCGCCGATCATCACCGGCACGCCGACATAGAGGCCGTCGAGCCCATATTGGCCCTCGACATAGGCGGCTGCGGGCAGCACGCGCTTCTGGTCGTGGAGATAGGCCTCCGCCATAGCGATGCCGCTGGTGGCGGGCGCGTAATAGGCGCTGCCCGTCTTCAGCAGCGCGACGATCTCGCCGCCGCCGCCGCGCGTGCGCTTGACGATCGCGTCGATCTTCTCCTGGCTGGACATGCCCATCGCGATCAGATCGGGCACGGGGATGCCCGAGACGGTCGAATAGCTGATGACCGGCACCATCGTGTCGCCGTGGCCGCCGAGCACGAAGCTCGTCACGTCCTTCACCGACACCTGGAACTCGTCGGCGAGGAAGTGGCTGAAGCGCGCCGAATCGAGCACGCCCGCCATGCCGACCACCATATGGTGCGGCAGGCCTGAGAATTCGCGCAGCGCCCACACCATCGCATCGAGCGGGTTGGTGATGCAGATCACGAAGGCGTTCGGAGCATTCGCCTTGATGCCCTCGCCGACCGCCTTCATCACCTTCAGGTTGATGCCGAGCAAGTCGTCGCGGCTCATGCCGGGCTTGCGCGCCACGCCCGCGGTGACGATGATGACGTCGGCGCCGGCGATGTCGGCATAGTCGTTCGAGCCGGTGATGGTCGAATCGAAGCCCTCGACCGGGCCGCATTGCGACAGATCGAGCGCCTTGCCCTGCGGAACGCCCTCGACCACGTCGAACAGGACGATATCGCCCAGTCCCTTCAGTGCCGCCAGGTGCGCGAGCGTGCCGCCGATATTGCCGGCGCCGATCAGCGCGATCTTCTTGCGAGCCATCCAGTCCTTCTCCGTTTTCGTCACAGATGCGGTTGGCCACGCCGCCTACGCCTTTTGCGCGGCCCCGGCAACCGCTAAAGCGGCCGGATCACGGCTCTTATTGCACTTGGTTCGCAATATCGACAGCGCCATGGCCTTCAGCGAGATAGGCGTCGGAGCGCATCTCCTCGAGCCGGCTGACGGTGCGTTCGAATTCGAAGGCGCCGTCGCCCCGTTCGTAAAGCTGGCCGGGCTGCGCGTCCGCCGCCGCCAGCAGCTTGACCTTGTGTTCGTAGAGCGCGTCGATCAGCGCGACGAAGCGCGCCGCCTCGTTGCGGCTGTCGGGGCCGAGCCGCGGCACGCCCACCAGGATGACGGTGTGGTAGCGCCTTGCGATCGCGAGATAATCCGCGCTGCCCCGCGCCTCGCCGCACAGTTTCTTGAAGGCGAAGACCGCGACGCCCTTCAGGCTCTTGGGCACGCGCAGCGTCCGCCCGCCGCCCACCGGCAATTCCTCGGCGGGCACATGCGCGGCATCCTCGGGCGGGTAATCGGTCAGGCGGAAGAACGCCGCGGACAGCTGCGCCGTCGCCTCGGCGCCGTTGGGGACGAGCCAGGTGTCCTGCTGCCCCAGCCGGTCGCGCCGGTAATCGACCGGACCGTTGAGCGCCACGACGTCGAGCCGTTCGCCGATGAGCGCGATGAAGGGCAGGAAATGCTCGCGGTTGAGGCCGTTCTTGTAGAGATCGGCCGGGGCCCGATTCGAGGTGGCCACGATCGTCACGCCGGCCAGGATCAGCGCGGTGAACAGCCGCGAGAGGATCATCGCATCGGGCGAATTGGTGACCATCATCTCGTCGAAGGCGAGGCAGCGCACCTCCTGCGCCAGCGCCGCGGCGACGGGCGCGATCGGGTCGCCCTGTTCCTTGCGGCGTTCGGCGGCGATGCGCTGGTGCACCTCCAGCATGAATTCGCCGAAATGGACGCGGCGTTTGCGCTGGATGGCCAGGTTCGCGAAGAACAGGTCCATCAGCATCGATTTGCCGCGCCCGACATCGCCCCACAGATAGACCCCGCGCGGCGCCGCCGGCTTCGCCCGTGCCAGCCGCCACAGCACCGAGCCGCGGCGCGGCGTGGCCTCCAGCTCGGCCTGGAGCGTCGCGAGGCGCGCGGCGGCGGCGGCCTGTTCGGAATCGGGGCGAAGCTCGCCCGCCGCGATCAGCGCGTCATAGGCCTGGAGGACGGTGGTCATGTCCGTTTCCCGATCGGGTCCCGGTCTTCGCCGCGGAACATGAGGTTCATGCCTTGCTCGGCTTGCGGATCGTCGCCGAGAAGGCCGCGATCCGCGCCTCGCCCTGCACCACCAGCCCGCGCAGGAACAGCAGCCGCCCCGTTTCCTTCAACAGCTCGACCTGCGCCTCGATCGGCTCACCGATCCTGCCGCCGCCGATGAACTGGGTGTTGAGATCCAGCGTCACCGCGGTGCCCGCCACGATCAGCCCGTGCCCCCGCGCCGCGGCGAACAGCGAGACGTCGATGAAGCCGAGCAGCGCGCCGCCATGGACGTGGTTGCTAAGGTTGGAATGGCGATGCTCGGGCGTCATCCGCACGCGCGCGAACGCACCGTCCATCCGAAAGAGCAACGGCCCGAGCAGCGTGTTGAAGCGCGTGGGATCGCTCAGCGACCAGCGTCGCCAGCCGGGATGATCGGGCGACTCGGCATCGGTGAAGTGCGGGTCAGCCATCGCCAGTTTTCCGGGACAGGATCACACCACCCGTTCGGCTTCCATCTTCTTCACTTCGGCGATCGCCTTGGCGGGGTTCAGCCCCTTGGGGCACACCGTCGCGCAGTTCATGATCGTGTGGCAGCGATAGAGGCGGAACGGATCCTCCAGCGCATCGAGCCGCTCGCCCGTCATCTCGTCGCGGCTGTCGGCGAGCCAGCGATAGGCCTGGAGCAGAATCGCCGGCCCCAGGAACTTGTCGCTGTTCCACCAATAGCTCGGGCACGAGGTGGAGCAGCAGGCGCACAGAATGCATTCGTACAGCCCGTCGAGCTTCTCGCGATCCTCGGGGCTCTGGAGCCGCTCCTTGCCCGAGGGCGGCGGCGTGACCGTCTGCAGCCAGGGCTTGATCGAGCTGTATTGCGCGTAGAAATGCGTGAAGTCGGGCACGAGGTCCTTGATGACCTCCATGTGCGGCAAGGGCGTGATCCGCACCTCGCCCTTCACGTCCTCGATCGCCTTGGTGCAGGCGAGCGTGTTGGTGCCGTCGATGTTCATCGAGCACGACCCGCAAATGCCCTCACGGCACGAACGGCGGAAGGTGAGCGAGGAATCCTGCTCCGCCTTCATCTTGATGAGCGCGTCGAGCACCATCGGCCCGGTCTCGTCGAGGTTCAGCTCGAACGTGTCGTAACGCGGATTCTCGCCGCTGTCGGGATCGTAGCGATAGACCTTGAACGATTTCATCCGCCCCTTGAGGCCCCGGCTTTCGGATGTGTGCGCCTTGCCCTTCTTGACGACGCTGTTCTTGGGCAGGGTGAATTCGGCCATGGCCGTGGTCGCTCCTCGGATGATGCCGGACGGGCTATGCCTTTCAGGTGGCGTGCGCAACCCCCGCGCGCAACCCGCCCGGCCATCAGATCACGTCGAGCACCAGCCCCAGGTCGCGCGCCTCCTCCGCCTCGATATACCAGTTGTTCGGCGCCTTCGAGCGCAGATCGTCGAACGACACGTTGGAGCCGGCGACGAGATCGCGAAACCCCTCCTCCTCGATCGCGATCGAATGCTCGATCTCGTGGAGCGTGGCCTTCAGCGTCGGCACGCAGCTGCGCAGCGGCCCCTCGATCGTCATCGTCTTCTGCAGCTTGCGCTCATGGATCATCAGCCGCGTCCGGCGGGTGAGGAACCGGTGTTCGACCGGAAAGGCCGACATGAACGTGGCACCGGCGGAATAGACCGCCACCTTGCCGAGGAACAGGATCTCGCGGCCGGTATAATCGCGCAGCAGGCGGATATCGGTGCCCATCGCACGCGCCACCTCGGGATCGCCGCCCAATGTGGTGATCGCCACCACCAGCGTGCCGTCTGCCGGACAGGCGGCGAGCTGCTGGCGGAAATTCTGGTACATCGCATCGTCCACCGTGCCGAGCAGGCGGATATGGGGCTGGGCGAGCAACGGATAGCGTTTGGGATCGTCGGTCATGGCGCGCGAAACCGCCGATCGGGCCTCGGGTTCCCGGCGGAACCCCTGGCCATTCCCCTCGGTTGAGTGCGCAACTCCGGCATAAGGCGCGTATTCATGGCCATCCCATTGAAACCCTTGAAGGATCAGGTGATCGTCATCACCGGCGCGAGTTCGGGGATCGGCCTCGTCACCGCCCGCACCGCCGCGGCGCGCGGCGCCCGGGTGATGCTGGTGGCGCGCAGCGAGGGCGCGCTGTCGGACGCGGTCGATGCGATCCGCGCGGACGGCGGCACGGCGGACTATCACGTCGCCGATATGGGCGATGCGGATGCGGTGAAGGCCGCCGCCGCGCAGGCGGTCGCGCGCTTCGGCCGGATCGACACCTGGGTGAACAATGCCGGCGTGGCGATCTACGCCAAGCTGATGGAGACGCCGGCTGACGAGCACCGGCAATTGTTCCGCACCAATTATTTCGGCATGGTCCATGGCTGCGAGGCCGCGGTGCCGCTGCTGGCGGCGGGCGGCGCGCTCATCACGGTGGGATCGATCGCGTCGGACATGAGCAGCCCGGTAATGGGCGCCTATTCCGCGTCCAAGCACGCGGTGCAGGCCTATGTGCAGGCGCTGCGCATGGAGCTGCGCGCGGCGGGCTCGCCGATCTCGGTGTCGCTGGTGAAGCCCGCCGGGATCGACACGCCGATCGGCCAGCATGCCGCCAACCACGAGGGCGGCGAAGCGCAGATCCCGCCGCCGGCCTATGATCCGCAGCTCGTCGCCGACGCGATCCTCGATTGCGCGGTCCACCCGCGCCGCGAGATCACCGTGGGCGGCGCCGGACGCGCGCAGGCGATGTTCGCGGTGCATTTCCCCGCATTGTTCGAACGCCTCGCACCGCGCGCGGCGAAGAGCTTCGTCGACCGCGACAAGACGCAGCCGCGGCCGAGCAACCTGTTCGAGGGCGTCCATGCCGGCCACGAACGCTCGGGCGAGCAGGCGCCGCTCAAATCCAGCGCCTATACCGCCGTGATGCTGCGCCCCGGCGCGGCCCTCGCCGTCGGCGGCGGCCTGGCGGCGGGCGTGGCGGCGCTGCTGCTGGCGCGATGGCGGGCGCGGGGTTGACGTTATAACGTTGTGCTTACCGGCAAGCTCGTCTAAATCGTGCCGCGGAGGCTCAGGTGCAGACATCGTTGCGGAAGATGGGGAATTCGACCGGGCTGATCGTACCGCGCGCCCTGCTCGGTGAGATCGGCCTGAGCGTCGGCGCCGTGATGGATCTGCAGGTGAAGGACGGCAAGCTCGTCGCCTCGCCGGTCGTATCGCCGGCACGCGCAGGATGGGCGAACGCGGCCGAGGCGGTCGCCGAAGACACGCAGGAGGCGGCCGCGTGGCGGGCCTTTCCGAACGAAGACGATAGCGCGCTCACATGGTGATGCGCGGCGAGGTCTGGCTCGCGGCGCTGGACCCCACCATCGGCAGCGAGATCCAGAAGACCCGCCCCTGCCTGATCGTCTCGCCCGACGAACTGAACGCTCATCTCAGGGCCGCGATCGTCGTGCCGATGACGACGGGAAGCCACCCCGCTCCATTCCGCATAGCGCTTCGCTTCAAAGGCAAGGACGGGTTGCTGCTGCCCGATCAGATGCGAACGCTGGACAAGACGCGTCTCGTCAAAAGGATCGGCAAGATCGAGCGTGGCACATTGGTCGCCACGCTCGAAATCCTGGTGGAGATGTTCCGCTTCTAGAGCCCGATGACGTTAGATTGATCCAATCTCTCTACCGTTCGTGCTGAGCTTGTCGAAGCACGCTCTCCACGCTCGCACCGTCGCGTTCCGAACAGGCCATTCGACAAGCTCAGGGCGAACGGGGCGAAGTAAGGTCATCCCGCGCTGGCAGCGGCTTAATACACCCGCTTCTTCGGCTTGATATATTCGGCGTCGTCGGTGAGCGTGTAATCGTGCACCGGGCGATAATCGATGTGCGTCGCCCCGCCCGTGCCGCCCCAGCCGGTGAAGCTGGTGATGGTGTGCTTCATCCAGTTCGCGTCGTCGCGATCGGGGAAATCCTCGTTCACATGCGCGCCGCGCGATTCCTTGCGGTTGGCCGCCGAATCCATCGTCACCACCGCCTGCGCGATCAGATTGTCGAGCTCCAGCGTCTCGACCAGATCGGTGTTCCAGATGAGGCTCCGGTCGGTGATGCCGACATCGGCCATCCGCGCATAGGTCGCCTTGATCTTCGACTGGCCCTCGGTCAGCAGCTCGTCCGAACGGAACACGGCGCAATGCTTCTGCATCGTCTTCTGCATCTCGAGCCGGATCTGCGCGGTGGGCGAGCCGCCCTTGGCCGAGCGGAAATGGTCGAGCCGACCGAGCGCCATCTCTTCCGAACCCTTGGGCAGCGGCGCATGAGTCGTGCCGGGCTTCAGCGTCTCGCGGATGCGCAGCCCCGTCGCGCGGCCGAACACGACCAGATCGATCAGGCTGTTGGAGCCCAGGCGGTTGGCGCCGTGGACCGAGACGCATGCCGCCTCGCCCACCGCGAACAGGCCGGGCACGACGCTGTCGGGATTGCCGTCCTTCAGGTTCACGACCTCGCCGTGGAAGTTCGTCGGGATGCCGCCCATGTTGTAATGGACCGTCGGCGTGACCGGCAGCGGCTGGCGCGTGAGATCGACGCCGGCGAAGATCTTGCCCGTCTCGGTAATGCCCGGCAGCCGTTCGTGGAGCACCTTGGGATCGATATGATCGAGGTGCAGCCAGATATGGTCGCCGTCCTTGCCGACGCCGCGGCCCTCGCGCATCTCCATCGCCATCGAGCGCGACACCACGTCGCGGCTGGCGAGATCCTTGGCGGAGGGGGCATAGCGCTCCATGAAGCGCTCGCCCTCGCTGTTCGTCAGATAACCGCCCTCGCCGCGCGCGCCCTCGGTGATGAGGACGCCCGCGCCGTAGATGCCGGTCGGGTGGAACTGGACGAACTCCATGTCCTGCAGCGGCAGGCCCGCGCGCAACACCATCGCGTTGCCGTCGCCGGTGCAGGTGTGCGCCGAGGTCGCGGAGAAATAGCAGCGGCCATAGCCGCCCGTCGCCAGCACCACCTGGTGCGCGCGGAACCGGTGGATGCTGCCATCCTCCATGCACAGCGCGATCACGCCCCGGCACGCGCCGTTTTCCATGATGAGGTCGAGCGCGAAATATTCGACGTAGAAGTCCGCGTCATACTTCAGGCTCTGCTGGTAGAGCGCATGGAGCATCGCGTGGCCGGTGCGGTCCGCCGCGGCGCAGGTGCGCTGCACCGGGGGGCCCTCGCCCATGTTCTGCATATGGCCGCCGAACGGGCGCTGGTAGATCGTGCCGTCCTGGTTGCGGCTGAACGGCACGCCGGCATGTTCCAGCTCGATCACCGCGGCGGGCGCCTCGCGCACCATATATTCGATCGCGTCCTGGTCGCCGAGCCAGTCGGAGCCCTTGACCGTATCGTACATGTGCCACGACCAGTGATCGGGCGAATTGTTGCCCAGACTCGCGGCGATGCCGCCCTGCGCGGCGACGGTGTGGCTGCGCGTCGGGAACACCTTGGTGATGCAGGCGGTCTTCAGACCGCTTTCGGCGATGCCCATCGTGGCGCGCAGGCCGGAGCCGCCGGCGCCGACGACGACCGCGTCATAGGTATGGTCGATGATCTTGTAGGCGGACATCAGGCGGCAGCTCCGAAGGCGACCTTCAGGATCGCGAAGATGGCGGTCGCGGCGGTCGAGAGCGTGAAGAGGTTCAGCACGACCATCGCGGCGACGCGCGCCTCGTCATGCTGGTAATCCTCGATCACCACCTGCAGCCCCAGCCGGAAATGGTAGAAGACGGACAGGATCAGCAGCAGCATCGGCACCGCCGCCCAGGTGGAATGGAGCCAGCCATGGACGCTGGTATAATCATAGCCGGGCATCCGTGCGATCGACACGATCAGCCAGATCATCAGGAACAGGTTGCCGCCCGCGGTCAGCCGCTGGTGCCACCAGTGATGCGCGCCCGCATGCGCGGAGCCCAGGCCGCGGACCCGGCCGAGTTCGGTGCCGCCACCCATCACTTCGTCCCCAGATAGAGCCAGAACGCCACCGTCAGCAGCACGGCGGCGACGATCGTCGCCCAGGCGCCGATCCGGTTGATCTTCAGTTCATACCCCGCGCCCGTGTCGAGCACGAGATGGCGGATGCCGTTCGCCATGTGCTGGAACAGCGAATAGGTGAGACCGATGCCGATCACATAACCGATCGCGTTCAGATGCCCCGCATCGGTGAGGAACCAGCGCTGGAAGCCGGCATAGCTGTCGGCCCCGCCAGCGATCGCGGCGAGCCACCACACCAGCAGCAGCGTGCCGACCGTCGCCATGCCGCTGCCCGTCGCGCGGTGCAGGATCGAGACGGTCATGTTCACGCGCCATTTCCAGATGCCCAGATGCGGGCTGACGGGGCGCGAGGGGGAGCGGGATGCCAAGGGCGTGGTCCTCGAATGCGGATGTGCGCCGGTCTATGAGACGCAGCGCCCCGCGATGCAAGCCGCCGCCTGCGCGCAAAGCAACACAGGCATCGTTGCCGCCGATCCGGTTCTAACCGCGCCTTAACCAATCGCGCCTAGTCGTCGGATCACGAAACCCCGCGCCGCCGGAGACCTGATGTGATCGCGACCGACCTGCCCCAGCCCACGACGATCGCCGCCGCCATCGATCTGCCCGCCCGTTTGCGGGCCTTCGACGGCGGCGACGGCACGCTCGTCTCGTCCGCGGCGGAATTGTGGACGATCATCGAACCCGATGCCGCGCTGATCGTCGACGCTTATTGGGCGCATTGGAGCGCGGCCAACCCCGGCAAGGCGCATTGGACGCCGCTCGAGGCGCACCGCCGCGCCGAGGCGGGCACCGCGTATCTGCGCAACCGCTTCTGCCGGCTCGATGGCCGCGCGTGGGTCGAGTCGCTCGAACGCTCCATTGCTTCGGCCCATGCCAATGGCGTGTCGACCATGGCGGTGCTCGCCATGAGCTGCGCGAGCGACCGGATGGCGATGAAGTCGCTGATGGCGCGGCTGCCCACCACCGATCCCCGCCACGAGCGGATGCTCGACACGCTGCTCCGCCTGTTCGGCATGGAAACCGAATTGACGGTCGAGCTGTTCGCCGGCTTCACCGCGCACCGCGACGGCCGCAACCGGGACCGGCTGGCAGGCGATTTCCGCGACGGGATCGCTGCGGTGGTCGAGGCGGCGAGCGAGGAAGGCCATGTGCTGCGCGGGCAGGCGGTACGCTCGTCCTCGTCGGTGCGCGGCATGCTGGGCAAGGCGAGCGAAGTGGCCGCCGCCGCCGAACAGTCCGCGGTCGCCATGCGCGAGGCGGCGCATACCGCCGCCGGGCTGATCCGCGCGATCGAGGATGCGCGCACCGAGGTGGAAGCCGCCGCCGAGATCGCCAACCGCGCCTCGGTGCAGGCGGGCCGCGCGGTCGGCATGTCCGAGGCGCTGAGCGATCATGCGCAGTCGATCGAGTCGATCCTCGGCCTGATCCGCGACATCGCCGGCCAGACCAACCTCCTCGCGCTCAACGCCACGATCGAGGCGGCACGCGCGGGCGATGCCGGCCGCGGCTTCGCGGTCGTCGCGCAGGAGGTGAAGAGCCTCGCCAACCAGACCGCACGCGCCACCGACGACATCGCCGCCAAGATCGCGGCGATCCAGTCCGCCACCAAGGGCACCGTCGACACCAATGCCAGCATCAAGGCGACCGTCGCCGAGGTGCAGGAATCCGCGCAGCGCATCCGCTTCGCCATGGAGGCGCAGGCGCAGACCGTCACCGCGATCACCGCCGCGGTGGACGAAACCGCGCTCGCCGCGGATTCGATGTCCACCACGATCGCCACGATCCGCTCCGATACCGAGGCGGTGGCATCCGAGATCGACGAGGTCGGGCGCGGCTTCGACGTGCTCGACAGCCGGCTCGGCAGCCTCAAGGCCCGCGCCGGCGACTTCGTCACGAAGGTGGCCGCCTGATGTCGACCGCCTTCGCCACGCAGCCGGCATCGATCGGCCAGTCGCGCTCGCTCAGCGACCGGCTGCGCGATTACGACTGGGACGGCGCGATCCAGCCGGCCTGCACCCGGATTGCCGCGCTGCTGACGATGGCGGATCACCATGCGATCTCGCGCAGCTTCTGGACGCATTATCTTTCGCTCGATGCGGCGCGCCATCTGCGCGACGCGATCGTCGGCGACGTTCTCGCCGCGCGGATCGAGGAAAGCGCGCGCTATGTGCGGGTCCGGTATACCGCGCCGTACGACGAGACCTGGCAGCGCATGGCCGAAACCAACGCCGAGCAATGCCGGGTGTCGAGAGTGCCGCTTCCCACGCTGCTCGCGTCGCTGACCTTCGCGCACAGCGTCACGCTCGCGCTGATCGAAGAGCGACTGGGCGATGATCGCCGGAGCATGCGCCAATTGGGTGACGTGGTGCAGCGGCTGGCGCTGATCGAATCGGACGTGATGGCGATGCATCTGGCCGAGCAGAACCGGAAGGATCTGCACGCGGAGCGGCAGATGCGGTCGGTCGCGTTCCGCCAGACGATCGCCGAATCGATCGAGGGCGCCGCCGCGCTCGGGAACCGGATCCGCGTCCAGGCGGGGAGCGCATCGGCCTCGACTCGCGGCATGCTGGGCAAGGCGAACGAAGTGGCCGCCGCCGCCGAACAGTCCGCGGTCGCCATGCGCGAGGCGGCACACACCGCCGCCGGGCTGATCCGCGCGATCGAGGATGCGCGCACCGAGGTGGAAGCCGCCGCCGAGATCGCCAACCGCGCCTCGGTGCAGGCGGGCCACGCGGTCGGCATGTCCGAGGCGCTGAGCGATCATGCGCAGTCGATCGAATCGATCCTCGGCCTGATCCGCGACATCGCCGGCCAGACCAACCTTCTCGCGCTCAACGCCACGATCGAGGCGGCACGCGCGGGCGATGCCGGCCGCGGCTTCGCGGTCGTCGCGCAGGAGGTGAAGAGCCTCGCCAACCAGACCGCACGCGCCACCGACGACATCGCCGCCAAGATCGCCGCGATCCAGTCCGCCACCAAGGGCACCGTCGACACCAATGCCAGCATCAAGGCGACCGTCGCCGAGGTGCAGGAATCGGCGGAGCGCATCCGCTTCGCCATGGAGGCGCAGGCGCAGACCGTCACCGCGATCACCGCCGCGGTGGACGAGACTGCGCTCGCCGCCGATTCGATGTCGACCAGCATCGCCACGATCCGCTCCGGCACCGAAGCGGTGGCATCCGAGATCGACACGCTGGGCCGCGGCTTCGGCGAGGTGGACGATCAACTGGGCGTGTTGCGCGGCGCGGCGGATTCCTTCTCGGCCAGCGTGGGCTAGCGCGCGAACCCGCGCTAAGGGTGCGGGCATGACCATCCTTCTCACCGGATCCAGCCGCGGCATCGGCGCGGCGATCGCCACCGCGCTCGGCGCGCGCGGCGCCACCGTCATGGGCCATGGCACCGCCAGCGGCATCCCCGCCGACTTCGCCGACCCCGAAGCCCCCCGCGCGCTCTGGGCGGAGGCGCTCGACCGGGCGGGTGGCGCGATCGACGTGCTGGTGAACAATGCCGGCGTGTTCGAGGCCAATCCGCTCGCCGCCGACGACTGGACCGCCGCCTGGGAGCGCACCATGCGCATCAACCTCACCGCCGCCGCCGAACTCTGCCGCCTGGCCGTGCTCCACTGGCAGGCGCGCGGATCGGGCGGCCGGATCGTCAACATCGCCAGCCGCGCCGCCTATCGCGGCGACAGCCCGGCGCACTGGCATTATGCCGCCGCCAAGGCGGGGATGGTAGCGATGACCAAGACGATCGCGCGCGGCTATGCGCGTGAGAACATCCTGGCCTTCGCGGTCTGCCCCGGCTTCACCATGACCGGCATGGCCGAGGATTATGTCGCGAGCCGCGGCGGCGACGCGTTGCTGGCCGACATCCCGCTCGGCCGCGTGGCGATGCCCGACGAGGTGGCGAAGGCCGCGTGTTTCCTGGCGCTCGACGCGCCGCCGTCGATGACGGGCGCGGTGCTCGACGTGAACGGGGCCAGCTATGTCCGCTGAGGCATGGAAGCTGTCGCTGCCCTGCACCCGCGCCGAGGCTGAGGCGATTGACGCGGGCGAGCATGACGGGGGCCTCGTGCTGATGACGACCGAGGAAGTGAACGACGACGCCGAACGCTGGCGGCTCGACGCCTATCTGGAGGCCGAACCCGATGCCGCGACGCTCGCCGCGATCCGCGCGCTGGTGCCGAGCGCGGGCAGCGCGGCGCCGCGGATCGAACGGCTGGCGGATGCCGATTGGGTGACGATGAGCCAGGCGGGGCTCGCGCCGCTGCATGTCGGCCGCTTCTTCGTCCATACGGGCGAGGCGGCGCCGCCGCCGGGCGTGCGCGCCTTCCACATCCCGGCGGGCCGCGCGTTCGGCACCGGGCATCACGAGACGACGAGCGGCTGCCTCGCGATGCTCGACGCGCTGGCCGATCGGGATTTCGGCAACGTCATCGACATCGGCACGGGCACGGGGCTGCTCGCCTTCGCCGCGGTGGAATTATGGCCCGGCGCGGACGCCACCGCGACCGACATCGATCCGGTCGCGATCGCGGTCACGCGCGAGAACGCGGCGCTGAACGGGGTGGCGGGCCTCGACCTGATCGTGGCGGACGGCACGCTCGATCCTGAGATCGTGGCGCGCGCGCCCTACGACCTCGTCATCGCCAACATCCTGGCCGGCCCGCTCGTCTCGATGGCGCCCGAGATCGCGGCGATCGCGGCACCGGGCGCGGCGATCGTGCTGGCGGGCCTGCTGGAGACGCAGCGCGAACCGGTGGCGGCGGCCTATGCGGCGTGCGGCTGCACGGTGGAGGCGGTCGACCGCCGCGGCGACTGGAGCGTCCTGCGGCTGGCGGCAGGCGCGGTGCGCTTCGTGGCGGACGGCCCGTTCGACCCCAAGGGCCGCGACGGCTGGGCGCTCGACATCTGAGGTGCCTCTCATCCTCCCCTGCAGGGAGGGAATTTTGATGACGTTACCCTGCTCCGTTCGCCCTGAGCCTGTCGAAGGGCCTGTGACGCAGGCGAAGGCTCGGCCGTGGAGAGCGTGCTTCGACAGGCTCAGCACGAACGGAAGAGGGATCGGATCAACCTGACACCATCCCGCGCTAAAAGCCCGGCAGGGCTGAGATCGTCCCGCTCTAGGCCCGCGTCCGCTCCGCCGCATAGGCCTGCGTCCCGCGCGTGAGCAGCACGTCGGCGGGCTCGATCGCGGCCACGGGAATGTCGGGCTGCGTCTTCAATTCGGCATAGAGCGGCGCGAAGTCGGTCTCGACGGTCGCGCGGAGCAGATCGTCGAAGCTCGGGATCACGAAGTAATTCTGCTGGAAATCGTCGATCCGGTATTCGGTGCGCATCACGCGCGCCAGATCGAAGGCGATGCGATTGGGGCTCGGGTCGTCCAGCGCGAAGCGGGTCTCGGCGAAGCTCGACACGATCCCCGAGCCATAGATGCGCAAGCCCTCGGGTTCGGCGATCAGCCCGAATTCCACCGTGTACCAATAGAGCCGGCCGAGATATTTGAGCGCATCCATCGACAGCGCGCGCTGGCCGCCCTTGCCATACGCCTCGAGATAATCGGCGAACACCGGATCGGCGAGCATCGGCACATGGCCGAATACGTCGTGGAAGACGTCGGGTTCCTGGATGTAATCGAGCTGGTCGGGCCGGCGGATGAAATTGCCCGCGACGAAGCGGCGATTCGCCATGTGATCGAAGAACACGTCGTCGGGCACGAGCCCCGGGACCGCGATCACCTGCCAGCCGGTGAGCCCCATCAGCCGCTCCGACAGTTCGGCGAAATCGGGGATGCCGGGCTTCGACAGCTTCAGCACGTCGAGCCCACGCAGATACGCGTTGGACGCCCGGCCGGGCAGCAGCGCCGCTTGACGCGCGAAGAGCGTATCCCAGGTGGCGTGCTCCTCGGGCGTGTAGCGATCCCAATCCTGGGCGATCGTCCAATCGGCGGCGGCGCCGGCGGGGGGAGCGTCGAGAACGTGCGTATCCTGTGCCATGATCCTGCCCTATCATGCCGTCGTGACGACCGGAACGCCCCTGTGACGATCGCGGTTGCACGAAAATGGGGCAACGCGCTCCTCGGTGCGGCGATGGCGGCGCTGCTCGGCTATGCGGCGGCGGGGCTGATCGGCGGCGCGATCCCCACGCATGCCGGATGGCGGCCGCCGGTCGCGGGCGTGCCCGTCTACCTCGAAAGCAACGGCATCCATGTCGGCATCGTCGTCCCCAAGCGGGCGGCGGGGGTGGACTGGCGACCGATCGCTCGCCCAGGCGGTCTGCGCGACCCGCGCTATGCCGCTTACGACCATCTCGCGATCGGATGGGGCGAGCGCGGCTTCTATCTGGGCACGCCGACCTGGTCCGACATCCGCCCGGCGACCATTGCCACCGCCGCGATCGGCAGCGACGCGACGCTCGTCCATCTCGAACATGTGCCCACGCCGGTGCCGGGCGGCGACGTGCGCCGGATCCTGCTGCGCCCCGAGGAATATCGCCGCCTCGCCGCGTTCGTCCGCGCCAGCATCGTGGCCGGTGGGCGCCATGATCCGGGCTATGGCGACTACGACGTGTTCGTGCAGGCGCGCGGCCATTATGATGCGGTGCACACCTGCAACGCGTGGGTCGGCGAGGCGCTGCGCGCCGCCGGGGTGCGCGTCGGCGCGTGGACGCCCTTTCCGGTCACGCTGCTGGGCTGGTTCCCGCCCGAGGCGCCCCTTCCCGCCCCGACGGCCGGCCGCTCTTACCGGTAGTTCGCCGCCGGCCGCTGCTGCAGATCGGCGCAGGCCGGATCGTCGGGATGCTTGCCGCACCGTTTCTGCAATTCGCGGTGCTCGCGGCCGGCGCGCTGCTCCTGCTTGCGCATCTTGCGGCCATAGTTGCGGTCCGCCTCGGACTGGCTGGTGGTGGCCCAGTCGACCGCCTTGCTGCCCGCCTTCACCGGGAGCGTCGCGACGTTCCACGCGGTCTGCGCGACGCAGCCGGCGGTCGCGAGCGGCAGCAGGAGCAGAAGGATCGTTCGACGCATGGGTTCGCCTCTTCGAGGTAAGGGAGCTTGTTGCGAGACGTTAGCAGATTTCGCGCGAAACCAACGCTTCATCTCCTCGTTCTTCCGGTTCATCCAGCGGGGCGATCCATGAAATTCACCATCAACGGCGAAACGCGCGAGACCGAGGCCGACATCCGCGCGTCGCTGCTCGACGTGCTGCGCGAGCATCTCCACCTCACCGGTACGAAAAAGGGCTGCGATCACGGCCAGTGCGGCGCGTGCACCGTGCTGGTGAACGGCCGCCGGATCAATTCCTGCCTGACGCTCGCGGTGATGCACCAGCAGGACGAGATCGTCACGATCGAGGGGCTGGGCCAGCCCGAGGCGCTGCATCCGATGCAGGCCGCGTTCGTGCGGCACGACGGCTATCAATGCGGTTATTGCACGCCGGGGCAGATCTGCTCGGCGGTGGGCATGCTCGACGAGGTGAAGAAGGGCTGGCCGAGCTACGTCTCGGAATCGCTGGAGACGTCGTCGCTGGACGACGAGGAGATCTCGGAGCGGATGAGCGGCAATCTGTGCCGCTGTTCGGCCTATCCGAACATCGTCGACGCCATTTCCGAAGTCGCCGGGCTGAACCCCGCCGCCCGCCAGACTGTGGGAGAGAAGGCATGAAGCCGTTCACCTACGAACAGGCCGCCAGCCCCGAGGCGGCGGTGATGGACGGCCAGGCGCCGGCGACCAAGTTCATCGCCGGCGGCACGAACCTGCTCGACCTCATGAAGCTGCAGGTTGAGACGCCCGAGCGGATCGTCGACATCAGCCGGCTCGATCTGGCCGAGATCGAGGAGCGCGCCGATGGCGGGCTCACGATTGGCGCGCTGGTGCCCAACAGCGATCTGGCCGCTGACCCCCGCGTGATCGCCAAATATCCGGTGCTCAGCCGCGCACTGCTGGCCGGCGCGAGCGGACAGTTGCGGAACAAGGCGTCGACCGGGGGCAATCTGCTCCAGCGCACCCGCTGCTATTATTTCTACGACACCAGCACCGCCTGCAACAAGCGTTCGCCCGGCAGCGGCTGTTCGGCGATCGGCGGCACCAACCGGATCCTCGCGATCCTCGGCACCAGCGACCAGTGCATCGCCACGCATCCGGGCGACATGCCCGTCGCGATGCGCGCGCTGGACGCGACGATCGTCACGCTGAAGCCCGATGGCGACCGGCGCCGGATCGCGATCCACGATTTCTACCGTCTGCCCGGCGACACGCCGCAGATCGAAACCGTGCTGGAGCCGGGCGAGCTCATCACCCATGTCGAGCTGCCGACCCCGCCCGAGGGCAAGCAGCTCTATCGCAAGGTGCGCGACCGGGCGTCCTATGCCTTCGCGCTCGTCTCGGTGGCGGGCGTGGTGAAGATGGAGGGCGGCACGATCGCGTCGGCCGCGCTCGCCTTTGGCGGGCTGGGGCCGATGCCATGGCGCGACCCGGCGGTCGAGGCCGCGCTGGTCGGCAAGACACCGTCCGACGCGGTGTTCGCCGCCGCCGCCGACGCGTTGCTGCGCGACGCGCGCGGCTATGGCGACAATGATTTCAAGATCCCGCTCGCCCGGCGGACGCTGATCGCGTCGCTCCGCGAGCTGACCGAGGATGCCGCATGAGCACCACCAACAGCCTGACGATGAACCAGCCCGTGCCGGCCAGCCTGCTCGACATCGGCGCGCAGGATCTGATCGGCAAGCCGCTCGACCGCGTCGAGGGCCCGCTGAAGGTGACCGGCACCGCGTTATACGCCGCGGAATACCGCGTCGAGGATCTGGCCTATGGCGTGCTGGTCGGTGCGAAGATCGGCAGCGGCAAGATCGTCTCGGTCGACGCGGATGCGGTGAAGGCGATCCCCGGCGTGATCGACGTGGTCACCGATTACGACACCTTCATCCAGGTATCGGCCCAAGGCGGCGAGACCAAGGCGCCCGCCCAGGGCGTGAAGACCGTCACCTATCGCGGCGAGATCGTCGCGATCGTGCTGGCCGAGAGCTTCGAGGTGGCGCGCGACGCGGCGCAGCGGCTCGAGATCGTCTATGACGAGGACGAGGGCGCGTATGATTTCGACGCGTCCGATCGCAAGGTGGACAGCAAGCTGCCCCCCAACAACGTGCCCGCGCACAGCAGCCAGGGCGATCTGGACGCGGCGATGGCCGATGCCGCGGTAACGCTCGACGTCACCTACACGACGCCCAGCCAGAACAGCGCGGCGATGGAGCCGCACGCCTCCACCGCGGTGTGGAAGGACGGCTCGCTGACGCTGTTCGGCGCATATCAGATGCCGACGTCGGATTCGCAGCAGCTCGCCAAGGCGCTGGGCGTGAGCAGCTCGAAGGTGCGGATCATCACCCCCTATGTCGGCGGCGGCTTCGGCTCGAAGCTCGGCATCGCGCCCGAGAGCGTGGCGGCGGCGGTCGCGGCCAAGCGGCTCGGCCGCCCCGTCAAGGCGGTGATGGCGCGCCAGCAGGTGTTCGAGGCCACCCCGCGCCGGTCGAACACCGAACAGCGCATCCGGCTCGCTGCGGACGCCCAAGGACGGCTGACCGGCATCGGCCACGAGACGCTCGCGTCCAATCTGGAGGGCCAGGATTTCTTCGAGCCGGCCGGCGTGTCGACCCACTTCATGTATGCCGGCGAGAACCGGACGATCACGCATGATCTGGTGCGGCTGAACTGGGGCCTCGCGGGATCGATGCGCGCACCGGGCGAGGCGGTGGGCATGCTCGCCGTCGAAGGCGCGATGAACGAGCTGGCCGACAAGATGGGGATCGATCCCATCGAACTGCGGCGCCGCAACGATCCGGCGACCGATCCCGAAAAGGACATCCCCTATTCGAGCCGCCAGCTGACGCGCTGCCTCGACGAGGGCGCCAAGGCCTTCGGCTGGGACAAGCGCCAGGCCAAGCCCGGCTCGACGCGCGACGGCGAATGGCTGGTGGGCATGGGCATGGCCTCGGCGACGCGGTCGAACGTGCTGATGGAATCGTCCGCCTGCGTGACGATCACGCCCGCCGGCACCGCGGTCGTGGAAAGCGCGATGACCGATATCGGCACCGGCAGCTACACGATCCTCACCCAGATCGCGGGCGAGATGCTGGGCCTGCCGATCGACCGCGTCACCACCAAGCTGGGCGATACCGCCTATCCGCCCGCCGCCGGATCGGGCGGATCCTGGGGCGCGGCGTCGTCGGGATCGGCGGTGTATCTCGCCTGCGAGATGCTGCGCGAGAAGCTCGCCGACGCGATGGGCGTCGATCCCGAGGCGCTGACGCTGAAGGACGGGCTCGCGATCGGCGACAACCGCTCGGTGCCGATCGGCAGCCTCGTCGGCGAAGGGCTGGAGGCGACCGGCACGATCAAGCCGGGGCAGCAGGAAAAGACCTTCACCCAAGCCTCCTATGGCGCGCATTTCGCCGAGGTGGGCGTCAATGCGGTCACGGGCGAGGTGCGCGTGCGCCGCATGCTGGGGGTGTTCGCCGCGGGGCGCATCCTGAACGCCAAGACGGCGCGCTCGCAATGCCTGGGCGGCATGACGTTCGGCATCGGCACCGCGCTGACCGAGGAGCTGATCCACGATCCGCGCACGGGCAAGGTGGTGAACCACGATCTGGCCGAATATCACGTGCCGGTGAACGCCGACGTGCCGCAGATCGAGGTGCGGTTCCTCGAGGAGCGCGACATCCACGCCAATCCGATCCACGCCAAGGGCATCGGCGAACTCGGCATCTCGGGCGCGGGCGCGGCGATCGCCGCTGCGGTGCACGACGCCACCGGCATCTGGGTGCGCGACTATCCGCTGACGCTGGACAAGTTGCTCGACCAACTTCCGGCGGTGTAACGCCTCGCCATCGCTATCCCGGCGGCCCTGCCTTGCCGGGCGGATCGAAGGAAAATCATGGCCGAAAACGACACCGTCCTGGCCGCCGCGCGCGGCTGGAAGGGCGAGCCGATGGCGATCGCCACCGTCGTCTCCACCTGGGGATCGGCGCCGCGACCCAGGGGCAGCCACATGCTCGTCCATGCCGATGGCCGGTTCGAGGGATCGGTGTCGGGCGGTTGCGTCGAGAGCGACATCCTCCAGACCGCGGCCGACGTGATCGCGGGCGCCCCCTTCCAGGTGAAGCGCTACGGCGTGGCCGATGCCGCCGCTTGGGAGGTGGGCCTGCCCTGCGGTGGCGAGATTTCGGTGATGGTACAGCCCGTCTCCGCCGCCGGCTTCGATCCCGAGCTGTTCGACCGGATCGCGGCCGCGCGCGACGAGGGGCAGGCGATCACGGTCTCGACCGATCTGGAGACGGGCCATTCGGATGCGCGGCCGGTCGAGACGGGCGCCGCGTTCGTCAACCGCTACGATCCGCCGCGCCGGCTGCTGATCGTCGGCGCGGTGCAGATCGCGCAGGCGCTCGCCGGGCTCGCACGCGAACTGGGCATCGCCACCGTCGTGATCGATCCCCGCGCGCGCTTCCTCACCGAGGAACGCTTCCCCGGCACCACGCTCGACGATCGCTGGCCCGACGAGGCGATCGCGGCCTATCGGCCCGGCCCCTCCACCGCGGTGGTGACGCTCAGCCACGATACCAAGATCGACGATCCCGCGCTGATCGCCGCGCTCGGTTCGGGCGCCGCCTATGTCGGCGCGCTGGGTTCGCGCCGCAGCCACGCCGCGCGTCGCGAACGCCTCGCCGCCGAGGGGATCAGCGAGGCGCAGCTCGACCGGATCGACGCGCCCGTGGGGATCGACATCGGCGCGATTGGGCCGTCCGAGATCGCGCTGTCGATCGCCGCCGCGATGGTGGGAGCCTTTCATGATCGATCTTGAGAAGACCGTCCTCATCCTGCTCGCCGCGGGGCGCTCGTCGCGCTTTCCGAACGGCAACAAGCTGGAACAGGAATTTCTCGGCCGCCCGGTCGGCCTGCACGTCGCGGTCGCGCTGGAGGACATGCCGTTCCTCGACCGGATCGCGGTGGTGGACGGCAGCACGCTCGATTACGGCGCACACGGCTTTCGCGTGATCCACAACGACGATCAGGCGGCCGGGATGTCGCACTCGGTCGGGCTCGGCGTCGCCGAGGCGAAGCGGCTGGGTGCGGAGGCGGTGCTGATCGCGCTGGCCGACATGCCGCGCGTGACCGCCGCGCATATCTACCGCATGCTCGACGCCGCGGATTCGGCGGACGCGGTGGTCGCGTCGAGCGACGGCGCGCACCCGCGCCCGCCCGCGCTGTTCGCGCGCGAACGCTTCGATTTCCTCATGGCGCTCGAGGGCGACGAGGGCGCACGCCGGATGGTGCGCGCCGGCCGCCACGTCGTCACCGCGCGCGCCGAGCTGGTCGATATCGACACGCCCGAGGATCTGGAGCGCCTGCGCACGCTGGTCCATTCGCCGCCACACAGCGTCGCCCGGCCATCGCCCACGATCGGGGATGCCGGGGTCTAGGGGCGGGTAACGTCAGCTTGACCGGATCACCAAATCCGTTCGTGCCGAGCTTGTCGAAGCACGTTCCACAGGCGAACCCCTCGCATGCGGAACGCGCCCTTCGACAAGCTCAGGGCAAACGGTTCGTATAGAGCTATTCCAGCTCCAGGATCACCTGATCCACCGCCAGGCTTTCGCCCGCGCTTGCTGACACGGATTTGACGGTGGCGGTCTTCTGGCTGCGCAGGATATTCTCCATCTTCATCGCCTCGACGACCGCGAGCGCCTGCCCCGCCTCCACCTTGTCGCCCACGCCCACGTCGAGCCGCACGAGCAGCCCCGGCATCGGCGCCAGCAGGAAGCGCGAGAGATCGGGCGGCACCTTCTCGATCAGGTGCTGCGCATAGGGCGCGACATGCGCGGGCAGCACGCGCGCCGCTTGCGTGGCGCCGCGCGTGGTGAGCGCGAAGCCGCCCCGGGTGCGCTGGATCCGCACGCTCAGCGCCGCGTCGCCCACCTGCGCCGCCACCATCCGGTCCCCCGGCGTATATTCCAGATCGAGGTCGATCGCCTCGCCGTCCACGGTGATGCCGTCGGTCGACACTGACACCGCATGGTCGGCGCCGCCGATCCGCACCACCCAGTCGGCGGGCGGGCGCAGCCGGCGGCCGAGCTGGCCGTCCGTCCGGCGCGCGCGATCCGCATCGGCGGTGGCGGCGAAGGCGGCGATCGCGGCCAGCGTACGCAGCAGGTCGGGCGCGGCCGGCGCGCCGTGGAAGCCGTCCGGATATTCCTCCGCGATGAAGCCCGTCGTCAGCGCGCCCGCCTGGAAGCGCGGATGCTGCATCAGCGCGGAGAGGAAGTCGATATTGTTGCCGACACCGTCAATCTCGAACGCGTCGAGCGCCTCGATCTGGAGCGCGGTCGCCGCCTCGCGCGTCGGCGCCCAGGTAACGAGCTTGGCGATCATCGGATCGTAGAACATCGACACCTCGCCGCCCTCGCGCACGCCGTCGTCGATCCGGACATAGCCTTCGGTCGGGGAACCCGGCAGCGGCTGCTGGTGCGTCTCGGCCTCCGGCGGGGCGTAGCGCACCAGCCGGCCGATGCTCGGCAGGAAGCCGCGATAGGGATCCTCGGCATAGACGCGGTTCTCGATGGCCCAGCCGTCGAGCCGCACATCGGCCTGCGCGAAGCCCAGCGGCTCGCCCGCCGCGACGCGGATCATCAGCTCGACCAGATCGAGCCCGGTGATCGCCTCGGTGACGGGATGCTCCACCTGCAGCCGGGTGTTCATTTCGAGGAAGTAGAAGCCTTCGCCCGAGCTGTCCGCGCCCGAGACGATCAGCTCGACCGTGCCCGCCGAATGATAGCCCACCGCGCGAGCGAGCGCGACCGCCTGCTCGCCCATCGCCTTGCGCATCGCGGGCGTGACGAAGGGCGACGGCGCCTCCTCCACCACCTTCTGGTGGCGGCGCTGGATCGAGCATTCGCGCTCGCCCAGATAGACGATGGTGCCGTGCTGGTCGCCCATCACCTGGATCTCGATGTGGCGGGGCGATTCGATGAACTTCTCGATGAAGACGCGGTCGTCGCCGAAGCTTGCCAGCCCCTCGCGCTTCGTCGCCTCGAAGCCTTCGCGCACGTCCTGCTCGGAATAGGCCAGCCGCATGCCCTTCCCGCCGCCGCCGGCCGAGGCCTTCATCATCACCGGATAGCCGATCTCGCCCGCGATCCGGCAGGCTTCGTCGGTGTCGGCGATCTCGCCCAGGAAGCCCGGCACGACGTTGACGCCCGCCGCCTTGGCCAGTTTCTTCGATTCGATCTTGTCGCCCATCGCCGCGATGGCGTTCGGCGGCGGACCGACGAACGCGATCCCCGCCTCCGCGCACGCCCGCGCGAAGCTCTCGCGCTCGGAGAGGAAGCCATAGCCCGGATGGATGCCGTCGGCGCCGGTCTCCTTGGCGGCGAGCAGGATCAACTCGGCCTTCAGGTAGCTTTCGGCGGCCGGCGCCGGCCCGAGCCGCACGCTCTCGTCCGCCATCAGGACGTGCGGGCTGCGCGCATCGGCATCGGAATAGACCGCGACCGTCGCGATCCCCATCCGCCTGGCGGTGCGCATCACCCGACACGCGATCTCGCCGCGATTGGCGACCAGGATTTTCTTGAACACTAGCGTTCCCCGGCGAAGGCCGGGGTCCAGCCCGGCACCATGATAGACGCGGCGGCATAATCGACACCCCGCGCCGCAACTGGACCCCGGCCTCCGCCGGGGAACAAGCACATTCTGGTCGTCACCGTGTAAGGGACGAGACGACCGTCACACCGCCGCCACCCGCATCGGCTCCTCGCCCAGCATCGGCACCATCCCCAGCTTCGCCAGCAGCGCCGCGTCCGCGCCGTCGCCGGCATTGCCCGTCGTCAGCAGCTTGTCGCCGGTGAAGATCGAGTTCGCGCCCGCCATGAAGCACAGCGCCTGAGTCGCGTCCGACATGCTCTCGCGCCCCGCGGACAGCCGGACCATGCTCTGCGGCATCGCGATCCGCGCCACCGCCACCGTGCGGACGAATTCGATATCGTCGAGTCGCGCCATCGGCGTGTCGGCCAGCATGTCGCCGAGCGGCGTGCCGCGCACCGGCACCAGCGCGTTGACCGGCACGCTTTCCGGGTGGCGCGGCAGCGTGGCGAGCGCGTGGACGAAGCCGACGCGGTCGGCACGCGTCTCGCCCATGCCGACGATCCCGCCGCAGCACACGCTGATCCCCGCCTCGCGCACATTGGCGAGCGTCTCCAGCCGGTCGCCGAAGCTGCGGGTGGTGATGACGTTGCCGTAATTTTCGGGCGAGGTGTCGATATTGTGGTTGTAGTAATCGAGGCCCGCCTCGGCGAGCTGACGCGCCTGGTGCGGCGCCAGCATGCCGAGCGTCATGCAGGTTTCCAGCCCCATGGCCTTCACCCCCTCGACCATCGCGACCACCTTGGCCATGTCGCGATCCTTGGGGTTGCGCCAGGCGGCGCCCATGCAGAAACGCTGCGATCCGGCGGCCTTGGCCTCCGCCGCGCTGGCGAGCACGGCCTCCACCTCCATCAGCTTTTCGGCCTTCAGCTGCGTGTCCGCGCTGGCCGACTGCGAGCAATAGCCGCAATCCTCGGGGCAGCCGCCGGTCTTGATCGACAGCAAGGTGCACAATTGCACCTCGCTCGCGGCATGATGCGCGCGGTGCACGCCCTGCGCGCGCCACATCAGTTCGTCGAACGGCAGGTCGAACAGCGCGGCGATCTCCGCGCGGGTCCAGTCGGTGCGGACGGCCGGCGCATCACGATCGCCAAGCGACGGAGCCGGGCGATCGGAACGACGACGCGTGTCGGTCATGGCGTCACCGTCAGGGCGTGAAGCTGGCCGGTGCGCGCGCGGGTCAGGTCGGCCTTGCAGCCGAGGATCACCATCTCTTCCATGCTACCACCGCGGTTCCGATAGCCTTCGCTCACGCATTCGGCGTCGCGAAAGGCGAGCCAGGCCCGCTGGCTGGCGAGCAAGGCCGCCGCATAGGTCGGGCCGGTGGTCGCGTCGGGTTGGGGGTGCGCGTCGCTCGCCTTCATCTGCGCCATGGTCGCGCGGTATTGCGCGTTCATGGCGGCGTCCGCCCGCATCCAGTCGGCGCCCGCACAGGCGTTGAGATCCGCGGTGCGCGGCGACGCGCACCGCGGATCGCCGGGTGGCGTCGCGGCGGCGAGCGTCAGGGCAAACAGCAACATTGCCTTCTCCTATTCCGCCGCTTCGCTTTGCGGCGGCATGTTGTGGCCGAGCAGACGCAGCACGTCCTCGGCGGCTTGAATGAGGTTCGTACCCGGTCCGAAGATCGCCTGCACGCCGGCATCGCGGAGCGCCTGATAATCCTGCGCCGGGATCACGCCGCCCGCGATCACCTTGATATCGGCATGGCCGGCGTCGCGCAAATGGCCGATCAGCTCGGGGATCAGCGTCTTGTGCCCCGCGGCCAGGCTGGAGGCGCCGACCACGTCCACGTCGCGGTCGATCGCCAGCGCGGCTGCCTCGGCCGGCGTCTGGAACAAGGGGCCGGGCACCACCTCGAACCCCAGGTCGCCGAACATGCTGCTGACCAGATTGGCGCCGCGGTCATGCCCGTCCTGCCCCATCTTCGCCACCAGCATCCGGGGCTTGCGGCCGAGCCGGCGCTCGGTGGCGGCGACGCCCTCCTCCAGCCGCGCCCAGCGCGCGTCGCCGTCATAGGCGCCGCCATAGATGCCGCTGACCGGGGTCGGCTGCGTGCCGTAGCGGCCGAACACATCCTCCATCGCGGCCGAGATCTCGCCGAGCGTCGCGCGCGCGCGGGCGGCGTCGACCGCGCGCGCCAATAGGTTGAACTGCTCCGGATCCCGTTCGCCCTGAGCTTGTCGAAGGGCGTGTTCCGGGGCCTGTGCTTCGACAGGCTCAGCACGAACGGGGGTATGGCGGGCGGCCTCCCGCAACGCATCGAGCGCGGCGCGGCACGCCGCCTCGTCACGTGTCGCCTTCACGTGCGCGATCCGCCGCACCTGCGCCTCGCGCACCGCGACGTTATCCACGTCGAGGATGTCGATCGGGTCTTCGTCCGCCTTGCGGTATTTGTTGACGCCGACGATCACGTCCTCAGCCCGGTCGACGCGCGCGGCACGGGCGGCGGAGGCTTCCTCGATCATCGCCTTGGGCCAGCCGGCGGCGACCGCCTTCGCCATGCCGCCCTCGGCCTGCACGCGCTCGATGATCGCCCACGCGCCGTCGACGAGGCTCTGCGTCAGGCTCTCGACATAATAGCTGCCGCCCAGCGGATCGACGACCTTGGTCATCCCCGTTTCTTCCTGGATCACGATCTGCGTGTTGCGCGCGATGCGGGCGGAGAAATCGGTGGGCAGCGCGATCGCCTCGTCGAGCGCGTTGGTGTGGAGCGACTGGGTGCCGCCGAGCATCGCCGCCATCGCCTCGATCGTCGTGCGCATGACGTTGTTGTACGGATCCTGCTCGGTCAGCGACACGCCTGACGTCTGGCAATGGGTGCGCAGCATCTTGGAGCGTTCGTCCTTAGCGCCCAATTGCGTCATCGCGCGATGCCACAGCACGCGCGCGGCGCGCAGCTTGGCGATCTCCATGAAGAAGTTCATGCCGATCGCGAAGAAGAAGGACAGGCGCCCGGCGAACTTGTCGATGTCGAGCCCGCTCGCGACGCCGTATTTCACATACTCCATGCCGTCGGCGATGGTGAAGGCGAGCTCGTGGAGCTGCGTCGCCCCCGCCTCCTGCATGTGATAGCCGCTGATCGAGATGCTGTTGAACTTGGGCATCTCGCGCGACGTGTAGCCGAAGATGTCCGAGATGATCCGCATGCTCGGTTCGGGCGGGTAGATATAGGTGTTGCGGACCATGAACTCCTTGAGGATGTCGTTCTGGATGGTCCCGTCGAGCAGCTTGCGGTCGACGCCCTGTTCTTCCCCGGCGACGATGAAGAAGGCGAGGATCGGGATCACCGCGCCGTTCATCGTCATGCTGACGCTCATCTGGTCGAGCGGGATGCCGTCGAACAGGATCTTCATGTCCTCGACGCTGTCGATCGCGACGCCCGCCTTGCCAACATCGCCCGTCACGCGCGGATGGTCGCTGTCGTAACCGCGGTGGGTGGCGAGATCGAACGCGACGCTCAGCCCCTTCTGCCCGGCGGCGAGGTTGCGGCGGTAGAAGGCGTTCGATTCCTCCGCGGTCGAGAAGCCGGCATATTGCCGGATCGTCCAGGGCCGGCCGGCATACATCGACGCGCGCACGCCGCGGGTGAAGGGCGCGAACCCCGGCAGGCCGGGATCGTCGCGCACGTCTTCCGCGGTGTAGAGCGGCTTGACCGCGATCCCCTCCGGCGTGTGCCAAGTGAGGTCGCGGCCCTTCACCTCCTTCGCGGCGGCCGCCTCCCATGTCGCGAGGCTGGGATGCGCGGCAGGCTCGGGCTGCGGCGGTGCCGGCGGCGCGGCGCCGCTGTCCTCGCCGGTGTTGGTCTCGATCTCAGCCATGAAACACCCGTTCGTCCTGAGCTCGTCGAAGGACATGTCGCAAGTGAAGCGCCCGAGACGCGTGCTTCGACAGGCTCAGCACGAACGGGGGGAAGAAACGGGCCATCCTCACGCGCCCCGGAACGCGGGCTTGCGCTTTTCGAGGAACGCCATGCCGCCTTCCCGGCTGTCGGCGGTGCCGCGCGCCGCGCGCTGGTTCTCCGCCTCGGCGTTCATCGCCGCGGCATAGTCGCTCTGGAGCGCGGCGGCGAGGCCGCGGCGCATCAGCCCCAGCGCCATCGTCGGCCCGGCCGCCAGCCGCTCGGCCAGCGCGAACGCCGCCGCATCCAGCGCATCGTCGGCGACGACCTTGTGGATCATCCCCCATTCGAGCGCCCTGGCCGCCGGCACCTTTTCGCCCAGCAGCATCATCTCGGTCGCCCGCGCGCGGCCGATCAGGCGCGGCAGCATCCACGACGCGCCGCCATCGGGGACGAGGCCGATGTTGACGAAGGCCTGGAGAAAATAGGCCGTCTCGCTCGCCACGCAGAAATCCGCCGCCAGCGCCAGGCTGCAACCGATCCCCGCCGCCGGTCCGCGCACCGCGCTGACGACCGGCACCGCGAGATCGGCGATCGCCTGCATCGCCGGGTTGTAGCTCCCGGTCAGCGCTTTGAACGTCGTCTCGCCGGGATTTTCGCTGCCGAGCGCACCGCCGCCGACGTCCGCGCCCGAACAGAAGGCGCGGCCCGCGCCCGTCACCAGCACCGCACGCGCTCCGTCGAGCGACTCCAGCGCCGCGGCGATCGCCTCGAACATCGCCGGCGGCGCGGCGTTCAGCCGGTCCGGCCGATCGAGCGTCAGCACCAGCACGTCGCCGCGCCGCTCGCGCCGGATCAGGTCGTCGGTCATCCGCATCTCTCCTAGTGGGCGCCTTTCGGCGTCTCCATCAATTCGACCAGCATACCGCCCATGTCGCGCGGATGCACGAACACGATGGGCGTGCCGTGCGCGCCGATCCGCGGGCTGCCCAGGATCGTCGCGCCCTTTGCCGTCAGATCGGCGACGGCGGCGTGGATGTCGGGCACCTCGAAACAGACGTGATGCTGCCCACCCGCGGGATTCCTGCGCAGAAAGCCGGCGATCGGCGAGGCGTCGTCATAGGGCTCGATCAGCTCGATCTGCGTGTTGGGCGCGTCGATGAAGCACACCCTCACCCCTTGCGCGGGCAGGTCGAACGGTTCGCCGATCGCGGTGGCGCCGAGCAGGTTGCGATACGTCTCGATCGCGCGCGCGATCGATGGTGTCGCGACGCCGACATGGTTGAGGCGGCCGAGGGTCATTCGGGCAACCGTGCCGGCTCATCGGGCCGAAACGGCGTCCGCGTCGCGCCTTGTACGAACCCCTCGAGCCGCGACACCCGCTCCGACAGCGAGGCGTGAGCGCGGCTCAACGCGACCACGTCCTTGCTCAACGCCGCCATATCGTCCCGCATCGCCTTGATCGCCTCCTGATAGAGGACGATCGACTTGAAAACGCTCCATGTCTTTTCCGATACCGACATCAGGCGGCGATATCCTGCTGACCCGGCACCGATGGTCCAAGCGCCTCCGCGATGGCGGCGCGGGCCTCCGCGATGCTGGCACGCATGGCGTTCAGATCCTCGTGCATGCGCGGCAGCGCCCGCTCGATCTCGGCGATGACGAGCGCTCGCGCCTCGTCCTCCTCCATGCTTTCCTGGGCGATATAGCTGGTGGTGGCCTCGCGCACGACATGCCCGGTCGACATGCCGTTGCTGGCGGCAAAGGCATCGAGCGCCGCCTTGTGGTCGGGCGTGGTCAGAAACGTGACTCGTTCGGTCTGCATCGGAGCGCTCCTTCACATGACCTTATAATGTGTCGGATGGTCGGTCACAACGGGATGTTGTCGTGCTTCTTCCACGGGTTCTCCAGCGCCTTGCCCTTCAGCTTGCGCAGACCGAGCGCAATGCGGCGGCGGGTGGAATGCGGCTGGATCACCTCGTCGATGAAGCCCTTGCTCGCCGCCACGAACGGGTTGGCGAAGCGCGCCTCGTATTCCGCCGTGCGCTCGGCGATCTCTTCCGCCGTGCGGCCGCGGAAGATGATCTCGACCGCGCCTTTCGCGCCCATCACCGCGATCTCGGCGGTGGGCCAGGCATAGTTCAAGTCGCCGCGCAGATGCTTCGACGCCATCACGTCATACGCGCCGCCATAGGCCTTGCGCGTGATGACGGTGATCTTGGGCACGGTCGCCTCGGCATAGGCGAACAGCAATTTGGCGCCGTGCTTGATGATGCCGTTATGCTCCTGCGCGGTGCCGGGCAGGAAGCCGGGCACGTCGACGAACGTCACGATCGGGATGTCGAACGCGTCGCAGAAGCGCACGAACCGTGCCGCCTTCTTGCTCGAATTGATGTCGAGCACGCCCGCCAGCACCATCGGCTGGTTCGCCACGAAGCCGACCGTGCGTCCCTCGATCCGCCCAAAGCCGGTGACGATGTTGGCGGCGTGGCCCGGCTGCGTCTCGAAGAAATCGCCCTCGTCCACCACCTTCCGGATCAGCTCGTGCATGTCATAAGGCTGGTTGGCGCTCGCCGGGATCAGCGTGTCGAGGCTTTCCTCGATCCGGTCCCAGTCGTCCGCGGTCGGGCGTTCGGGCACGCCCACGCGGTTGGATGCGGGCAGGAAATCGATGAAGTCGCGCGCCGCCAGCAGCGCCTCGACGTCGTTGTCGAACGCGTTGTCGGCCACGCTCGTCTTGGTGGTGTGCGTGACCGCGCCGCCCAGCGCCTCCTGCGTGACGACCTCGTTCGTCACCGTCTTCACCACATCGGGCCCGGTGACGAACATATAGCTTGAATCCTTCACCATGAAGATGAAGTCGGTCATCGCCGGCGAATAGACCGCGCCCCCCGCGCACGGGCCCATGATGAGCGAAAGCTGCGGCACCACGCCCGACGCCAGCGCGTTGCGCTGGAACACCTCGGCATAGCCGCCGAGGCTGGCCACGCCCTCCTGGATGCGGGCGCCGCCCGAATCGTTCAGGCCGATGACGGGCGCGCCGACCTTCAGCGCCATGTCCATCACCTTGCAGATCTTCTGCGCGTGGCGTTCCGACAGCGAGCCGCCGAAGACGGTGAAATCCTGGCTGAACACGAACACCAGCCGGCCGTTGATCGTGCCCGATCCGGTGACGACGCCGTCGCCGGGGATCTTCTGCTCCGCCATGCCGAAATCGACGGCATTGTGCTCGACGAACATGTCGAGCTCCTCGAAACTGTCCTCGTCGAGCAGCACGGCCAGCCGTTCGCGCGCGGTCAGCTTGCCCTTGGCGTGCTGCGCGGCGATCCGCTTCTCGCCGCCGCCCATCCGGGCGGCCTCGCGGCGGCGATCGAGTTCCTGCATCGTGGACGACATGGCCTCTCCTTGCGCGCTCCATTCCGGAGGCGCACCGGAAAAGCAAGCGCGGCCGGTCGATCCGTCAGGCGAACGCCCAGCGCAGCGTCTGCGCGATGCCGAACGTGCCAGCGCGCACCAGCGGCGCGGCGATCCCCGGTCCGGAAAAGCCGTGCATCGTGCGCGCCCATTCGGGCAGAAGGTCGATCCCCGCCTGCATCGTCAGCGCCTGCATCGGCGCGATCGCGGGGCTGGCGGGCTTCTGGTCGAGCACGAGCCGGGCCACCTCGCGCGTGCGGTCGTCGACGCGCAGGTCGCCGCGCATCGTGCGGATCAGCACCGCCGCCGCCGCCCGGCTGCGCGGCGCGGGATCGGCGCCAAGGGCCGTTGCCATGTCGGCCATCTCGGCGAAATAGCGATCCTGATCGGCACGCGTCATGCGCGGCTCGCCATAGCGCCGCCAGCCGGCGAGAAAGCTCGTCGCCTCGGTCACATGCACCCAGGCGAGCAGGGCCGGATCGTTCGCGGCATAGGGCGTGCCGTCGGGCAGCGTGCCCGTCACCTGGACGTGGATTCGCCGCACCCGCGCGATCGCCGCCTCCGCCTCGTCGCGCCCGCCATAGGTGGTGAGCGCGATGAACCTGGCGGTGCGCTTCAACCGGCCATGCATGTCGGCGCGGAAATTGGAATGGTCCCACACCCCCGCCAGCACGGCGGGATGAAGCATCTGGAGCAGCAGCCCCGACACGCCGCCCACCAGCATCGACGTCACGTCGCCATGCACCCGCCATGCGACCGATCCGGCACCGAACAGCCCGTCCTGCCGCCGCGTCACCGGAGCCTCGCCCTTGGCCGGATCGTTGAACAACCCCACCACCTCGCGCGCGATCCGCGACTTGAGCGAGCGGACGAGCGGGCTTGGAAACGGAGAGGCCATGCGACGCTCAACGTGCGGCGATGCGCGCGGGTCCGGCGGCGTGTGGCGAACGGCCTATGCCGCACGGCAAGGCGCGATTGCGAACGGGTGTTTCGGCAAGCTCGGCACGAACCGACTTCGGGGACTGGATCAAACTGGCTCCAAGGAGGGAGAGCACGCGGAGGCGCGGAGGAGTTGGACCCGGCCGCGCCGGCGGGCTTTCATCGCGGCCTGTGAGCATCAGAACGCTGTCGCGTTCGATCCGCCTCCGCGCCTCCGCGTGCCCTCCCTTCGGCCGCCCTATTCCGCCGCGATCGCCGCATCGGGGTCGCACGCCACGTCGTCCGGCAGCGCCCAGATCAGGTCGCCGCGGCCCAGCACGCGGCCGTCCTGCGCGCGCACTGCGACCGGCTCGATCGGCCGCCGGTCGCGCGCATCGACCAGGATCGGATAGGCTGGCACGCACGTCTCCCACCGCTCGCCCCATTGCCGGAGCGCGATCATCGTCGGCAGCAGCGCAAAGCCCTTGTCGGTCAGGCCATAGACGATCTTGCGCCGATCCTCCGGAAACGGCGTCCGCGCAAGGATGCCGTGCTCCACCAGCCGCGCCAGCCGGTTCGCCAGGATGTTGCGCGCGATCCCCAGTTCGGACTGGAACTCCTCGAAATGCTGGAGCTTGTTGAACGCCGCGCGCAGGATCAGGAACGACCAGCGTTCGCCCACCGCCTCCAGCGCGGCGGGCAGGCTGCAGGCGAGCAACGGTTCGCGCAACTTCGTCATGGCCGCATCCTCTCGCATGACACCCTAACGGAAAAACCGTGGCGAGGCACGGCGGTAATGTGTTGCCAAGCGACGGGCACCGGCCCCATCTAGATCGCGTGCTACGCCAATATGAACTCGTCGATCGCGTCCTCGACTATGATCCGCAAGCCGACGAGGCGCTGCTGAACCGCGCCTATGTCTTCTCGATGCAGGCGCATGGCAGCCAGAAGCGGGCGAGCGGCGATCCCTATTTCAGCCATCCGATCGAGGTGGCGGGCATCCTGACCGATCTGCATCTCGACGACGAGACGATCGCGACGGCGATCCTGCACGACACGATCGAGGATACGGTCGCCACGCCCGAGGAGATCACGCGGCTGTTCGGCGCCAGCGTGGCGCGGCTGGTCGACGGCGTCACCAAGCTCAGCAAGATCGAGGCGCAGACCGAAAACGAGCGCGCCGCCGAGAATCTGCGCAAGTTCCTGCTCGCGATGTCGGACGATATCCGCGTCCTGCTGGTGAAGCTGGCCGATCGGCTGCACAACATGCGCACGCTCCACCACATCGCGAAGCCCGAGAAGCGGCGGCGGATCGCGAAGGAGACGATGGACATCTACGCCCCGCTCGCCGAGCGGATCGGGATGTACGAGTTCATGAAGGAGATGCAGACGCTCGCCTTCGCCCAGCTCGAACCCGACGCGTATGAATCGATCACCCGCCGGCTGGACCAGCTCAAACAGGGCGACGGCGGCGACCGGATCGCAAAGATCGGATCGGGGCTGAAGCTGCTGCTCGGCCGGTCGGGCCTGGAAACCGAGATATCGGGGCGCGAGAAACATCCCTATTCGATCTGGCGCAAGATGCAGGAGCGCCACATCAGCTTCGAGCAGCTCTCGGACGTGATGGCGTTCCGCGCGATCGTGCCGCGCGTGGAGGATTGCTATGCCGCGCTGGGGGTCATCCACCGGCGCTGGCCGATGGTGCCGGGGCGGTTCAAGGATTATATCTCGACGCCCAAGCGCAACGGCTATCGCTCGCTCCACACCACGGTGATCCATGCCGAGAATGCGCGCGTGGAGATCCAGATCCGCACCCCCGAAATGCATGCCGAGGCCGAATTCGGGCTCGCCGCGCACTGGGCGTACAAGCAGGGCGGCGCGGGCGGCCTGGGCGTGCGGCCCGAGACGCAGCATAGCTGGATCGCCGATCTGGTCGAGATCCTCGACACCGCCGAGAGCCCCGAGGAGCTGCTCGAACACACCAAGATGGCGATGTATGCCGATCGCATCTTCGCCTTCTCGCCCAAGGGCGAGCTGATCCAGTTACCCAAGGGCGCGACGCCGATCGATTTCGCCTATGGGGTGCACACCGATCTGGGGGATCAGGCGGTGGGCGCCAAGATCAACGGCCGCGTCGTTCCGCTGCGCACCGCCATCGAGAACGGCGACCAGGTGCAGATCCTGCGCTCCAAGGCGCAGGAGCCGCAGCCGGCCTGGCTCAATTTCGCGATCACCGGCAAGGCGCGCGCCGCGATCCGTCGCCATCTGCGGCAAAAGGCCAAGGGCGAGCAGGTGAAGCTCGGCCGCAAACTGTACGAGGACATCGTCCAGCGGCTCCCGGCGCAGATCGGCGCGGACGCGATGAGCCATGCGCTCAAACGCCTGAAACTGTCGGACGAGAATGCGCTGATGGCGGCGATCGCGCGGCGCACCTTGCCCGACAGCGCGGTGATGGAGGCGCTGATGCCCGGCTCGGCGGGGGCGGACGTGGTGCAGCCGCACGCGCTCGCACCGCAATCGAGCGCCATCTCGATCAAGGGCCTGACGCCGGGCATGGCCTATGATCTCGCCACCTGCTGCCATCCGGTGCCGGGCGACCGGATCGTCGGGCTGCGCCGCCCCGATGCCGGGATCGAGGTGCACGCGATCGATTGCGCCACGCTGTCCGATCTCGCCGAACGGTCGGAGGACGAGACCGACTGGATCGACGTGTCGTGGGGCGACAAGACACAGGGCGCGACCGCGCGGATCGCGGTGGAGGTGAAGAACGAGCCCGGCGCGCTGGGCGTGCTCGCCACGATCATCGGCGCGCACAAGGCCAACATCATCAACCTGCGGCTCGACAACCGCGATACCGGGCTGCACACCAACATCATCGATGTCGAGGTGCACGACCTGACGCAGCTCATGCGGCTGATCGCGGCGCTTCGCGCGGCCGACGTGGTGAACACGGTGGAGCGGGTCTAGAATTCGATGACGGCACCTCGACCCGTTCGCCCGGAGCGTGTCGAAGGGCCTGTCCAGAATGCGATGGCGCGAGCGCGAAGAGCGTGCTTCGACACGCTCGGCACGAACGGATTTCGTGATCCGGTCGAGACGATGCCATTCCGCGCCGTCGCCATCGGACTTCCCCGTGTTCCATTCCGCGTTCGGCCGCGTCGCCCCATGGCAACAAAATGGTGACGCTGCGCCGCGCCACCGCTACCAATCCGCGCCATGCAACGCCCCGCGCTCTCGATCGTCATCCCCTGCTACAACGAGGCGGCCTGCCTCGATCTGCTCCATGCGCGCGTCGGCGCGGCGGCGCGGGGGTGCGTGGGCCACGATTACGAGCTCGTGCTCGTCAACGACGGCTCGCGCGACGATAGCTGGGCGGTGATGCAGCGCCTCGCCGCCGCCGACCCGCGGCTGGTGGCGATCAACCTGTCGCGCAATCACGGCCACCAGCTCGCGCTCACCGCCGGGCTCGACCTGTGCTCGGGCGCGCAGATCCTCATCATCGACGCCGATCTGCAGGATCCGCCCGAGCTGCTCGGCGACATGCGCGCGGCGATGGTCGCGCAGGGCGCCGACGTGATCTATGCGGTGCGCCGCAAGCGCGCGGGCGAAACCTTGTTCAAGAAGGCGACCGCCGCGGTCTTCTACCGCGTGCTGGACCGGGTGACCGACACGCCGATCCCGCTCGACACCGGCGATTTCCGGCTGATGAGCCGGCGTGCGCTCGATGCGTTCCTGTCGCTGCCCGAACAGGCGCGCTTCATCCGCGGCATGGTCGCCTGGGTGGGGTTCCGCCAAATACCCTTCCCCTATGATCGCGCCGAACGGCATGCGGGCGAGACGAATTATCCGATCGGCAAGATGATCCGCCTCGCCTTCGATGCGGTGACGGGCTTCTCGACCGCGCCGCTCCGCTTCGCCAGCCATGCCGGCCTCGCGCTCACCGCCGCCTCGCTGCTGCTGCTCGTCTATATCGCGGTCGGTTTCTTCACGGGCAGCGCGGTGCAGGGCTGGACCTCGACGATGCTCGTCGTCGTGCTGCTGGGCGCGGTGCAGATGTTCGTGCTCGGCATGATCGGCGAATATCTGGGGCGGCTCTATATCGAATCGAAGCACCGGCCGCTATACATCGTGGCGGACGTCGCGGGGCCGGTGCAGGGCCGCGCCACGCTTGGGTTTCGCGCGGAGCCGGTCGACGCGGCCGCGGGCGGGACGGACGTCGCAGCGGATCCGTGCGGAGCCGCGTAGATCGCGAACGGCGGTGGCCCCGAGCGTATCCGCCTTTATCCCGGCACCGCCAGCGTGACGATCGATAGGCCGGGCGTCATCGGCACCCGGCCGACGGCATGGCGCTCGAGCCGGAAGATCCGCTCGAACAGCGCGTTCACCGCCTTGGGCGGGGGCGAATCATCGCTGTCGTCGCGGTGCAGCAGCCGGCCCACGATGCGCGCGGCGGCGGCGAGCGGAAACAGCAGCGAGTTGAAATAGGTCAGCCGCGTCGGCGTCAGCCCCGCACGCACGATGGCGGCGGAAAGCGTCGCGCGCGAATAGCGGCGGTGATGGTGGTTCACCACGTCGTGCGCGCTCCACATCCACTGGTGCGCGGGCACCGCGATCAGGATCTTGCCGCCGGGCTTCAGGCAGGTCGCCATCGCCGCCAGCGCGGCCACGTCGTCTTCGATATGCTCCACCACGTCGAGCACCGCGACCAGATCATAGGCGCCGCGTTCCACCCCGGTCAGCGCCGGGAGCGGCGCGTCGCCGACGGGCTTGCCCAGCCGCTCGCTGGCGATCGCCCGTGCGGCGGGATCGATCTCGATCGCGTCGACCGTGCCGAACGTGCCCAGCATCGGCAGATTGTGCCCGGTGCCGCACCCGATCTCCAGGATGCGCGCCTCCGCCGGCAGCGCGGCATAGCGCGTCAGATAATCCGCCAGGATGTCGCGGCGCGCGCGATACCACCAATGCGTCGAATCATGCGCGGCCATGCGGTCGTAGACGATACGGTCCATATCAGGCGAATACCCAGAAACGGTTGAGGGCGAAGGTGATGAGCGGGGTGACGCACACGATCGGCACCAGCGGCCACCAGGTGGCCCCGTGCAGCGGCCCGGTGAGGATCGCGACGAACGCGGTGTTCAGGCCGAAGCTGACCAGGCTGACCGCGAAGAACCGGCCGCCGGTCCGTGCGAAATCGTCGCGTTCGCCATGCCCCTGGAAGCTCCACCGGCTGTGCAGGAAATAGCCCGAGACCATCGCCCCCATATAGCCGAGGATATTGGCCACCACGGGCCAGGCGGCGCGTCCGCCGATATCGGCGAGTTCGTGGCCATAGGTGGCGAGCGGCCAGTAGATGACGCCGAACACCAGCGTCGACAGCCCGCCCGCGATCCCGAAGCGGACGAGCTGCGCCAGCATGCCGCTCGCCCGCCAGTGATCCAACCGCCTCGCCAAGCCCGACACGCCGCTCTTCCCTGAAAACCGTCCCCGCCCTAAGGCCATCTCCGCGGGAGTGGAACCGGAAACGGTCCTGATGGGATGATGCGTTTGAACGACGATACGGGCGCACGCTTGCGCCGGATGCTCGATCGCCGCTGGATGGCGCTCACGCTGCTCGTCTGGGCGGCCGTCACCGCCTGGTATCTGTGGTCCGACTGGAACCAGATTCGCTGGTGGTCGCTGGGCGACACCGACGACAATATGCGCCTGATGCAGGTGCGCGCCTGGATGGCGGGGCAGGATTGGTACGACCTGCGCCAATACCGCATGAACCCGCCGGGCGGGTTCGACATCCATTGGAGCCGCATCGTCGATCTGCCGATCGCCGGGCTGATCCTGTTCTTCCGCCTGTTCACGAGCGCCGCCTGGGCGGAGCGGCTCGCCTGCGGCCTGGCGCCGCTGCTGCCGCTGTCGGTCGCGATGCTGGGCGTGGGGGCGACGGTGCGGCGGCTGGTGAGCCCCTATGCCTGGCCGCTGGCGCTCGTCTTCCTGCTCGGCACCTCGGCGACGATGCTGATGTTCATGCCCGAACGGATCGACCATCATGGCTGGCAGCTCGCGATGCTGTCGCTGACGGTGGCGGGGCTGTGCGATCCCGCGATGCGCCGCGGCGGGCTGACGGTGGGCCTGGCGAGCGCGGTCAGCCTGGCGATCGGTCTGGAGATGCTGCCCTTCGCCGCGATGGCGGGCGCGATCATCGCGCTGCGCTGGATCCGCGACCGGGCGGAGGCGCCGCGGCTGATGGTCTATGCGCTGGCGCTGGGCGGCGGCAGCACCTTCGGCTTCGTCGCCTTTGCCTCCTATGCCAATCGCGTGATGCGCTGCGACGCGCTGACGCCGGTGTGGCTGTCGGTGATGATCGCGGCCGGCGTGCTGCTGTTCGCGCTGGCCCTCGCGTCGCCGCGCTCGGCGGGCGTGCGGCTGGGGCTGGCGGCGATCAGCGCGGTGCTGATCGGCGTGGGCTTCGCGCATTTCTTCCCGCAATGCCTCGGCCGCCCCGAACAGGTCTCGCCCGAACTGGCGAAGAACTGGCTGAACAACGTCCGCGAAGCCAAGCCGATCTACCAGCATCCCTTCCGCCTCGCCTTCGCGATCGCGGTGTTTCCGGTGATCGGGCTGATCGGCGCGGTATTCGCCGCGTGGCGCGCGCGCCGCGCCGCCAATGCGGTCGGCTGGGCGGCGGTCGCGCTGTTCACCGGCTTTGCCTGCCTGATGCTGCTGTGGCAGGCGCGCGCGGGCCCGGGTGCGCAGCTGCTCGCGGTGCCGGGCGCGGTGGCGCTCGTCTGGGCGTTCCTGCCGCGGCTGCTCGATCACACGTCGATGGCGGTGCGCGTGCTGGCGCCGGCCGCGGTGGTGGTGGTCGCCTCGTCCTTCTTCGCCGGGCTGGTGCTGCCCTATCTGCCCGTCGGCAAGCCGAGTGCCTATACCGCGCGCGTCAACCACGCCTCGGGCAATTGCGTGCGCACGACGGTGCTGCGCCCGCTCAACCATTATCCCGCGCAGACCGTGTTCAGCTTCATCGATCTGGGGCCGCGGATCATCACGATCACGCATCACGACGCGGTGGCGGGCCCCTATCACCGGAATGGCGACGCGATCCTCGACGTGCAGCACGCGTTCGGCGGACCACCCGCCCTGGCGCATGCGATCATGAAGCGCCACGGTGCGACGTTGCTGCTGCTCTGCCCCAACATGGCGGAGGCGACGATCTACCGCGCGCGCTATCCCGGCCGCTTCTACGACCAGATGGCGCACGGCAAGCGGTTCGCCTGGCTCACCCCGCTGCCGCTGCCGCGCGGCGACCCGCTGCGGCTGTTCCGGATCGACTAGCGCAGCACCACCGACAGCCCGTCCAGCACGAACTGGACGGCAAGCGCGGCCAGCAGCACGCCGAGCAGGCGCGTGATGACCGCCTCGATCTTCGCGCCCAGAATCCGCATGATCGGGCCCGCCGCCAGCAGCGCGATCAGCGTCAGCAGCAGGATAGACGCCATCGCGCCCAACACGACCAGGCTGCGCTCCAGCCCGTCGTTGCGGGACATCAGCAGCATCACGCTCGCGATCGATCCCGGCCCCGCGATCATCGGCATCGCCATCGGAAAGATCGAGACGTCGTCCGCCTCGGGATCGTGCGCCACCTTGGCGGCGCGATCCTCGCGGCGCTGGGTGCGCTTTTCGAACACCATCTCGAGCGCGATCAGGAACAGCATGATGCCGCCCGCGATGCGGAAGCTCGCCAGGCTGATCCCCAGCCCCTTCAGCAGCGCCTCGCCGAACAGCGCGAAGACGAACAGGATCGCCGCCGCCACGCCCACCGCGCGGATCGCCATCGCGCGTTTCTGCGCGGGGCCGGCCGCCGCCGACAGCCCGGCATAGATCGGCGCGCAGCCGGGCGGATCGATCACCACGAAGAAGGTGATGAACGACGAGACGAACAGCTCGATCACAGCGCGCCCTCGTCGATCGCGACGCCTTCGCGCCGGCCGGCGGAGACGAGCGTGTTGCGCAGCAGCACCGCGATCGTCATCGGCCCGACGCCCCCCGGCACCGGCGTGATCGCGCCCGCCACCGACAAGGCGCCGGCGAAATCCACGTCGCCCACCAGCCCGTCGGCGGTGCGATTGATGCCTACGTCGATCACGGTCGCGCCCGGTTTCAGCCAATCGCCCAACACCATCGCCGCGCGGCCCACCGCCGCCACCACGATATCCGCGCGGCCGACCACCGCGGGCAGATCGCGCGTGCGGCTGTGCGCCAGCGTCACGGTGCAGCTCGCCGCGGTCAGCAGCGCGGCCATCGGCTTGCCGACGATGTTCGACCGGCCGATCACCACCGCGTCCTTGCCCGCCAGATCGCCCAGCGCGTCGCGCAGCAGCATCAGGCAGCCGAGCGGCGTGCACGGCACGAAGCCCGGCAACCCGGTCGCCAGCCGCCCGGCGTTCACCGGATGGAAGCCGTCGACATCCTTGTCGGGATCGATCGCGAGGATCACCGCGGTCTCGTCGATATGGGCGGGCAGCGGCAACTGGACGAGGATGCCGTCCACCGCCGGATCGGCGTTGAGCGTGGCGACCAGCGCGAGCAGCGCGGCCTCGGTCGTGTCGGCAGGCAAGCGATGCTCGATGCCGGCCATGCCCGCCGCTTCGGTCGCCTTGCCCTTGGCGCGCACATAGACCGCGGACGCGGCGTCCTCGCCCACCAGCACCACCGCGAGGCCGGGCCTGCGCCCCGCCCGTTCGGCGAAGACCGCGACCTGCTCCGCGACGCGTGCGCGCAAGCCAGCGGCAAAGGCTTTTCCATCGATGATCGTGGCGTTCATGGGGCGGCGGCATAGAGGCCGGCGGCGATTCGCGCCAGCAGCGCCGCGTCGCCGGCGATGGCGATCCGCTTCAGCCGCGCGGTCTGCCCGCCGATCAGCGTCACCTCGCGCTTCGCCACGCCGAACACCCGGGCGACCAGCGCGAGCAGCGCGGCATTGGCCGCGCCCTCCACGGGCGCCGCGGCGAGCCGCGCGGCGAAATGCTCCGCCGTGCCGGGCGTCAGCGCATCGCGCCCGCCGCGCGGCGTCACCCGTACCGCGATCGTCAGCCCGGCCGGCGTTTCCGCCCAAGCCGGCATGCGGTCAGCCCGCCACCACCGCGCCACCGTACATCTGCTGCACGATCGCCGCCTGGACGATCTTGTCGAGAATGATGATCGCGATCAGCACCACCATCGGCGACAGGTCGAGCGCGCCGAAATCGGGCAGGATGCGCCGGATCGGGCGATAGAGCGGCTCGGTCATCCGCTGGAGCGCGGTCCACACCGAACGGACGAAATCGTTGGAGGTGTTGATGACGTTGAACGCGATCAGCCACGACAGGATCGCCTGCACGATAATGATCCACCACACGACATCGAGCAGGATTTGAACGATCTGAAGCAACAGGATCAACGCGAAAGCCTCCCAGCAGCGGACGGGGTGCAGATAGGCGATGAAGCCATGGCGTGCCAGAGGCCAATGGCTCGATCGACGTCCGCACCGACGGACCAGGCTTCGAAGGGGCAGAAGATCGTTCGCGCGAAGACGCCAAGACGGGAAGAGGGCGCGCCCGGCGGCGCCTGCAGCCTTCGCGCAAATGGGTTCACGCGGAGGCGCGGAGGCGCGGAGAAAAAGGGCCGGCCGCGCCAGCGGCCCTTCATCCCCATGCCAGGATACCGGTACGCTGCCGCGCACGAAACATCTTCGCGTCTTCGCGGCTTAGCGCGAAACTCTTCTTCTCCGCGCCTCCGGGCCTCGCGTGAACCGATCTTCGCTACGCCACGCTCAGCCTAGCACCGCACCAGCGTGCCCGCGCCCGCCGAGGTGAAGATCTCGAGCAGCACGGCATGCGGCACGCGCCCGTCGAGGATCACCGCGGCGCGCACGCCCGCCTGCACCGCGGCGACGCACGTCTCCAGCTTGGGGATCATGCCGCCGGTGATCGTGCCGTCGCCGCGCAGCCGCACCACGTCGGCGGGCTTCAGGTCGGTCAGCAACTCGCCCTGCTTGTCGAGCACGCCGGCCACGTCGGTCAGCAGGAAGAACCGGCGTGCGCCCAGATGCGCCGCGATCGCACCCGCCATGGTATCGGCGTTGATGTTGTAGGTATGGCCGTCGTCGCCGATCGCGATCGGCGCCACGACGGGGATGATCCCGGCGTCGCACAGCGTGTCGATGATCCGCCGGTCGACCGCCACGGGCTCGCCGACGAAGCCCAGATCGACATGGCGCTCGATCCCCTGGCGTTCGTCGGGGCTGTCGCGGCCCACCTTGCGGGCGCGCACGAAGCTGGCATCCTTGCCCGAGATGCCGACCGCACGACCGCCCGCCTGGCCGATCCAGCCGACGATTTCCTTGTTGATCGATCCGGCCAGCACCATTTCGGCGATATGCGCGGTCTCGGCATCGGTGACGCGCAGCCCGTCGACGAAGCGCGATTCGACGCCCAGCCGCTTCAGCATCGATCCGATCTGCGGGCCGCCGCCATGCACCACGACGGGGTTGATCCCCACCGCCTTCAGCAGCACCATGTCGTTGGCGAAGCTGCGCTGCAGCGCGGGCGAGCCCATCGCATGGCCGCCATATTTGATGACGAAAGTCTCGCCGGCATAACGCTGGAGATAGGGCAGCGCCTCGGTCAGCGTATGCGCCTTGGCGAGCAGGTCCGCATTCGGGGTATAGTCGGTCATGCGCGGGGCCTTAGCGGCTGCGCCGGGGGAGTGAAAGACGCCCGGCCCCGGCCGCGCGGCTCAGGCGCGATCCAGCCGCCGCCCGATCGTGACGAACAGATAGATCAACAGCGGCACGATGACCGCGGACAGGATCACCTTCACGATCATCTGCCCGATCAGCAGCTCGCGGATCGGAAACACGCCCAGGAACGCGATGCTGACGAACAGCAGCGTGTCGACCACCTGGCTCAGCACCCCCGCGATCGCCGCGCGCAGCCACAGGAGCGGCGCGCCCTCGCGCCCCTTCAGCCAGGAGAAGACCGAGACGTTCAGCGTCTGCGAAATGCCGTAGGAAATGATGCCGCCGACCCAGATCCGCGGCGTGCCGCCCATCATCAGCGCGAACGCGTCGCGCCGTGCCGGCATCATGTCGCCCGACGCCGGCAGCGCGAGGACGATCAGCGAGAGCAGGATCGACACGATCAACGGCACGAAGCCGAAACGCACCAGCCGGTTCGCGACCGTACGCCCGTGCAGCTCGGCCACCGCGCTCGACACCGCGACGAGCAGCAGAAAGGCGAAGATCCCCGCCTCGATCGCCAGCGGCCCCAGCCCGAGCACGGGACCGAGCGCCGAGAGCGGCCCCAGCGCCACCTGCTTGTTGCCCAGCACGCCGGCGATGCACACCATGCCGCCATAGAAGATCGACAGCGCGAAGAGCGAACGCGGGATGGCGGGGGCGGGTCTGTCCATCGCTGCGGTGCTAGCGCGCCCGGCGCGCGCGCACAATCGGCTGTCCTCTCAACGGATTTGGCGCCATACCCGGCGCCAGGGGATGTCGCGGGCCGTACCCGCGCGTCCGGGGAAAGGGGCTCATGCGCGTCAACACCACCATCGTCCACGGGATCGCCCGCGCGTGAATCGCATCCTGATCGGCCTGGCCGGCATCGCGGTGATCATCGGTATCGCCGTCCTGCTCTCGACCGACCGCCGCGCGATCCGGCTGCGCGTCGTCGGCAGCGCCTTCGCGCTCCAGGCGGGGATCGCGGTGCTGGTGCTCTACAGCCGCGGCGGCCAGGCGGTGCTGTCGTTCCTGTCGGGCGGCGTGGCGGACCTGCTCGGCTATGCCAAGGCCGGCACCGATTTCCTGTTCGGCCCCCTGGCCTCGCCCGCGATCGGCGGCCACAGCTTCGCGATCGCGGCGCTGCCCGTCATCATCTTCTTCGCCAGCCTCGTCTCGATCCTCTATCATCTGGGCATCATGCAGCTGGTCGTGCGCTGGATCGGCGGCGGCATCGAGAAACTGATCGGCGTGTCGAAGGTGGAATCGCTGTGCGCGGCCGCGAACATCTTCGTCGGGCAGAGCGAATCGCCTTTGGTGATCCGCCCCTATCTGGCCGCACTCACCCCCGCGCAGCTCTTCACCGTCATGACGAGCGGGATGGCGGGCGTGGCAGGCACGATCCTCGCCGCCTATGCCTCGATGGGCATCCGTATCGAATATCTGCTCGCCGCCAGCTTCATGGCGGCGCCCGGCGGAATCCTGATGGCCAAGATCATCATGCCCGACGGCGTCACCCCGCCGCCGGGCGAACTGCCGCTGGGCGACATTCCCGGCGAGGCGATCGCGGGCGAGCCGCTGCCACAGGCCAGCCATGACGAGGAAAAGCCCGCCAACCTCATCATGGCGGCGGCGCAGGGCGCGCAGACCGGCGTGAAGCTGGCGGTCGCGGTCGGCGCGATGGTGCTGGCCTTCGTGGCGCTGGTGGCGCTGGCCAACGGCTTGCTCGGCGGGATCGGCAATCTCGTGGGGTTGCCCGGGCTCAGCTTCCAGGCGCTGCTCGGCTATGTCTTCGCGCCCGTCATGTTCCTCCTGAACGTGCCCTGGTCGGAAGCGGGGATCGCGGGCGGGCTGTTCGGGCAAAAGATCGTGCTGAACGAGTTCGTCGCCTATATCTCGCTCGGCACCCAACAAGGCCATCTGTCGCCGCGCACGATCGCGGTGGTCACCTTCGCGCTGTGCGGCTTCGCCAATTTCTCGTCGATCGCGATCCAGATGGCGGTGACGGGCAGCCTCGCCCCCAACCAGCGTCCTACGATCGCCAGGCTCGGCCTGCGCGCACTGGCCGCGGGCAGCCTCGCCAACCTGATGAGCGCGGCGCTCGCCGGATTGCTGATCGGCTGAGCGTTTCGCGCTTGCTCCTGACGCAGCGTCATCGCGTAGACGATTCGCCATGGAGGAGATGCTCGATATCGGCGAGGTGGCCAGGCTCACGGGGCTGACGCTTCGCGCGCTGCGCTTCTACAAAGGCCGCGGGCTGGTGGCACCCCTACGCACTGCGGGTGGCCGGCGCGTCTATGGCCGCGGCGAGCTGGCGCGGCTGAACGCGGCGTTGGCGCTCAAGCAGGCGGGCTTCTCGCTTGCCGAGATCGCGCGGCTGCTGGCGGGCCGAGCCGTCGACATCGGCCGCCTCGTCGATGCCCGGCTGGCCGAGATCGACCGGCGCGCCGCGGCGATCGCCGAGGCCGGCGCGCTGCTCCGCACCGTCAGGTCCCGCATTGATCGTGGCGAGCCGATCGACGTCGCGACGCTCTGCTCGCTCATTCGAACGGGAAACGACACGATGGAACAGGACGATTGGAAGGCGGTCACCGACCGCTACATGACCGACGAGGCGCGCGCGGACTTCGCCGCGGCGCGGACGGCGATACCCGCCGATTTCGATCAGGCCGCCTATGCGGCGCGTTGGAAGGCGCTCGGCGAAAAGGTGGAGGCGGCGCTGCCGCTCGATCCGCACTCGGCGGACGCGGGCGCACTCTACGACGAATGGCAGGCGCTGCTGGCGCCGTTCGCCGCCATCGCCACGCCCGCCATGACCACTGGCATCACGCGGATGTACGACGGCATCGAGACGTGGAAGGGCAGCCGAACGCCGCCCTTCTCGTCCGCGGTGTGGCAGTTCATCCGCTCGGTCGGCGCGGCGCGCCAGGCGGCCTAACCGAGTTCCCTTCCCGGCGGTCGCGCCGGGAAGGGATGGCGGATCAGGGCATCATCACCGTGTCGATGACGTGGATCACGCCGTTCGACTGGTAGACATTGGGGATGGTGATCGTCCCCGTGTCGCCCTTGCCGTCCATGATCGTCCAATGGCCCATCGCCTTCTTGAACATCAGCGGCTCGCCCTGAACGGTGGTGTAGGTCGCGGTGCCGCCGTTGGCCTTCGCCTTGGCGGCGATGTCGGCGGCGGTGATGCGGCCGGGGACGACGTGATAGGTCAGGATGCTGGTGAGCTGCGCCTTGTTCTCCGGCTTCACCAGCGTGTCGACGGTGCCGGCCGGCAGCTTGGCGAACGCGGCGTTGGTGGGGGCGAACACGGTGAAGGGGCCGGGGCCCGACAGCGTGTCGACCAGCCCGGCGGCCTTCACCGCGGCGACGAGCGTGGTGTGGTCCTTCGAATTGACGGCGTTCTCGACGATCGTCTTGGTCGGATACATGGCGGCACCGCCGACCATCGGGTCCTTGGGGGCGGCGATCGCGCCGGCGCTGGCCAGGATCGCGATGGCGGCGATCGAAGTGCGGATGGGGTTCATGAGCGTCTCTCCTGTCGGCACCGGCACGGTGCGGCGGGAGATACGGCGCGAGGTGGCGGGTGGATGCAGCGCCGAAACGATCCCGTCCCGCCCCCCGCCGCCCGCTCCTCCCGCTCCTCCCGCAAAGCGCTTGAGCCCGGCCGGCGCCGCGCGCAAAGCACGGCGATGCGGATCCCGATGCTCGCCCTTCTCCTCATGGCGCTCTGCGCGCCCGCCGCCGCCCGCCAGCAGACCGCCGCCGACCGCGACGCGCAGGCGATCGATGCGGCGGCGCGCGAATATCGCGCGATCGACGTCGCGCTCACCGCACGCACCAGCCTCGCCGACCGGCGCACGCTCCATGCCGAGGCCGCCGCCGTCGCGCAGGTCGCCGCCGCGCGCACCGCCGACCTCCAGGCGCAGCTCGCCACGGTCCAGACCGAACTCGCGCAGCTCGGCCCCGCGAAGGCGCCCGCAGCGGCGACGCCGCGCGCGCGGGTGGACCGGGCGCGGCTGGAGAAGCAGCGCGTGCCGCTCGACCAGGGCGTCGAGCGCGGCCGCAAGCTTTACGCCGACACCGCGCGCCTGCTCGCCGAGACCGCCGCCAGCCCCACCGACCGGCTGGTCGAGCAGATCTCGACGCGCACCCATTCGCCGCTCTCGCCCGATTTCTGGCGCGCGATCGCCGCCGAATGGCCGCGCGACGCGCAGCGGCTGATGCTGCTCGGCAATGTCGAAGGCGATGCGATCGGCGGCGCGCGGCCGGGCGACCTATGGGCGGCGGTGCTGGGGCTGGCGGCGGCGCTGCTGATCCTGTTTCCGCTGCGGCTGTGGCTGCGCGGAGTCGGGCGCCGGATCATGCTCGATCACGCGCCCTCCAACCGGCTGCGCAAATCGGGGCAGGCCGCCTGGATCGTGGCGAGCGGCACGCTGCTGCCCGGCATCGCCGCGGCCTGCGCTATGACGGGGCTGCGCGCCGCGGGGCTGGTCGCGCCCGCCTGGGTGCCGCTCGGCGACGCGCTCACCCGCGCGTCGACGGTCGCGGGGCTGATCTGCGGCCTCGGCTCGGCGCTGCTGATGCGGCGCCAGCCGCAATGGCGGCTGCTGCCCATCGCCGACGATACCGCGCAGGCGCTGCGGCCCTGGAGCTGGATCGCCGCCGCCGTGGTGTTCGCGGTCGTGCTGCTCGATGCCGGGCGGACGGTCGCCGCGCCCGGCGCCGCCTCGCGCATGGCGATCAGCGCGGTGATCGCGCTGGCGCATATCGTGCTCGTGGCCAGTCTGCTCGCCTGGATCGGGCGCGTCCGGCTGCGCGCGATCGCGCGCGGCGATGCGGTCGACGACGGCGCGGGCGAGACCGGCACCGCGCTCGCCTCGCTCGTCGCATGGACCGGCACGCTCGCCGCCGCGGTCGCGCTGCTCATCGGCTATGTGGCGCTCGCGGCACTGCTCGGCGCGCTGCTTCTCTGGGTGCCGCTGATGATCGCCACCTTCTGGATCGCGCTCGTCCTCGCCGACGATCTGGCGACCGGGCTCGTCTCGCACGAGAGTCGCCTCGGCCTCGGCCTCCACCGCGGCTTCGGCGTGCGGCCGAGCCTGATCGACCAGGCGGGCATCGCGCTGTCGGCCGCGCTGCGCCTCGCGCTGGTACTGCTGGGGCTGACGGTGGTCACCGGGCCGTTCGGCTCCAATGTCGACACGCTGCTCGACCAGTTCTCGCGGCTGGCCGACGGCGTGACGATCGGCTCGCTCACGCTGTCGCCGGGCGCGGTGCTGCGTGCGGCGGCGGTGCTGGTCGCCGGGCTGTTCGTGGTGCGGCTGGTGCAGCATTGGCTGACCGAGCGTTATCTGCCCGCCACCGATCTGGATGCCGGCGCGCGCAACTCGATCGCGACGGTCGCGCGCTATCTGGGGCTGATCCTCGCCGGGCTATGGGCGCTCGCCTCGCTCGGCATCGGCGTGCAGCGGATCGCGCTGCTGCTCTCCGCGCTGTCGGTCGGGATCGGCTTCGGGCTCCAGGCGATCACGCAGAATTTCGTCTCGGGGCTGATCCTGCTGTTCGAACGGCCGGTGAAGATCGGCGACCTGATCCGCATCGGCGACCAGGAGGGCGACGTGAAGCGCATCAGCGTGCGCGCCACCGAGATCCAGATCGCCGACCGTTCGACGCTGATCGTGCCCAATTCCGAACTCATCACCAAAACGGTGCGCAACATGACGCTCGCCGATCCGATCGGGCGCGTGCAGCTCCAATTCTCGGTCGGGATCGAAGCGGACATCGCCAAGGTGCGCGCGATGCTGCTGGCGATGTATGCCGATTCGTCGGCCGTGCTCGACCAGCCCGAGCCCCGCGTGTTTGTCGATTCCATCGCGGACGGCCGCGTGAACATCAACAGCTTCGCCTATGTGGCCAGTCCTCGCGACGTCTATCCCACGCGCAGCGAATTGTTCTTCCGCCTGCTTGCCGAATTACCCGCGGCCGGGATCGATCTGGGCACCGCGCCGCAACAGCTACACCTCGTGGGCGGCGTAGTCACCGCGACCGATGGCGCCGACACCGCCGTCCCCGGCACGGCGACTTGACCGACAAAGGTCTCAAAGCCGGTCAAAACGGCGTTCGCCGCAGGCCGATCGCAACAAATAGTGCACGGACGAGACTTCGCGGTCGATCAGCACTTGCATCGATCCGCGGAATAGTCATGGCAGGACGGCTACGACCGATTGGTCGTGATGTGCTGCAAGAGGATCTTCCATGACCGACTCCACCAATGCCGTCGAACTCGCCGCCGAGCTCACCGCGGCCTGGCTCGCGAACCCCAACACGCGCACGTCCGCCGACGACGTGCCCGCCTTTCTCGCCTCGATGCACGCGGCCGTGACGCGCCTGTCGGGCGACGCCGCCGAGCGCGCCGAAGAGCCCGCGCAGCAGAGCTACGAGCCCGCCGTCTCGGCACGCAAGTCGCTGGCCTCGCCCGACCACATCATCTCGATGATCGACGGCAAGAAGTACAAGACGCTGCGCCGCCATCTGTCGACGCACGGCATGACGCCCGAACAATATCGCGAGCGTTTCAACCTGAAGGCGGATTACCCGATGGTCGCCGCGACCTATTCGGAGGCGCGCCGCGCGATGGCCAAGTCGATCGGCCTCGGCCGCAAGGCGGGCACCAAGGTGGAGCAGGCCGGCGAAACCGCGGTGAAGTCGGTGCGCAAGGGCGGCAAGGCCGCGCTCGACGCCGCCAAGAAGGCGCTCGGCGCCGAAGGCTGATCCGTAGAAAAATGGCGGGCCGTCACCGGCGGCCCGCCATCGATCGCTCAGGCTTTTTTGCGCGCGCGCTTCGGGTTGGCGGCGGCTTCGGCATCTTCCTCTTCATCGGGCGAATGTTCGCCGGCTTCGGTGAGCGCGGCGCCCAGCGCCTTCAGCTTGTCCTGCGAGGTCTCGGCGCGATCGGCGATCTTGGTGGTCGCCTCGCCCAGCCGGTGCAGCAGCGCATGAATCCGGTCCGCATCCGGCTCGCCCTTTTCGAGCTGCTTGCGCAGCGAGGCCAGGTCGCGAAGGATGCCCTTGGAGCCGGGCACGTCGAGATCGGCGAGCGCCGTCTCCCAATCTTCCACCATGTCGGCGCCCTTCGTGGGCTTGGTGGCATCGAGGCCCCGGTTGATCGCGTTCATCGTCGCTGCGAATTTGATCGCCATGGATTATCTCTCGAAATATCCGCCAGAAGCAGCGGTGAGCGCCGAACGCAGCAGGCGCCGCCCGGTCGCGTCCGCCCGGAATTCATCTGCGCAAAGAGCAACATAAGGCAATCATCGGCCCGACGGGGGCGGGACCGGGATGATGGGAGCGCGATCCGCGTGAGGCGGACCCAGCGTCTGATGACGTTACTTCTCTCCGTTCGCCCTGAGCTCGTCGAAGGGCCCGTACCGAATGCGACGCCAGGCGCGCGGAGCCCGTGCTTCGACAAGCTCAGCACGAACGGGCTTAGGTGGATCCGACCCTAGCCTAGACGGCGCAGCGTCGCCGCATCGGCGGTGCCCCCGAACCAACGGTCGATCGCCGCGCCGAAGATCGGCTCGCCGCTCGCCTCGCGGAACAGGGTGAGCGAGGATCGCAGCTTCATCGCATCGATCGGGCCGAACACGCGCTCCGCCGTCGTCGCGGGCGTCGTCTCGGGCAGGGCCATCAACGCCGCCACGCATTCGCGCAGCCGGGCGCCGAGCACGGGATGATCGAGATAGGCCACCGCCTCGTCGCGCGAGCGGATCGCATAATGCGTCGCCATGGCGCTCGAACCCAGCCCCGCGATCTGCGGAAAGACATACCACATCCAGTGGCTGCGTTTGGCACCGCGCCGGATCTCGGCGAGCGCGGTGGCGTAATCGTCCGCCTGGGCGGCCACGAAGCGATCGAGATCATGCGGGTCGGTCATCCCGCTGCAATGCACGAGCGCGCGATGCGCTCCGCACAACGCATTGAACTTCCGCGGGTCCTCGTTATCCTGCGCCGCACGGCATGCGACGGACGTGCGCCACGGCAGGAGAGATGCGATGGCGGGACCCGATGGCGACTGGCTGGCGCGCGAGCGCACGGTCGCGACGCCCGGCTACAACCGGTGGCTGCTGCCGCCCTGCGCGCTGGCGATCCATCTGTGCATCGGCATGGCCTATGGCTTCAGCGTGTTCTGGCTGCCGCTCGGCCATGCGATCGGGATCGTCGATCCGATCGTCTGCAAGGACATGACGCTGCTGCAGGCGCTGACCACCACCACCTGCGATTGGCGGGTCAGCGATCTCACCTGGACGTACAGCCTGTTCTTCGTGGTGCTCGGCGCCGCCGCCGCCCTGTGGGGCGGCTGGCTGGAGCGCGCAGGGCCGCGCAAGGCGGGCGTGGTCGCCGCCTGCTGCTGGGCGGGCGGCATCGCGATCGGCGCGATCGGCGTGTCGATCCACCAGCTCTGGCTGCTGTGGCTCGGCACCGGGGTGATCGGCGGGGTCGGGCTGGGGCTCGGTTACATCTCGCCCGTCTCCACGCTCATCAAGTGGTTTCCCGATCGCCGCGGCATGGCGACGGGCATGGCGATCATGGGCTTCGGCGGCGGCGCGCTGATCGGTTCGCCGCTCGCCGACCTGCTGATGAAGCATTTCGCCAATGCCGGCGGCGTGGGCGTGTGGCAGACGTTCCTGACGCTCGCCGCGCTCTATTTCGTATTCATGATGGCCGGCGCGCTCGGCTACCGCGTGCCGCCGGTCGACTGGAAGCCCGCGGGCTGGACCGCGCCCAAGGGCAGCGGGCTCGTCTCGCCGTGGAACGTGCATCTGAAGAACGCGCACCGCACGCCGCAATTCTGGCTGATCTGGCTGGTGCTGCTGCTGAACGTCTCGGCCTCGATCGGGATCATCGGCGTGGCCTCGCCGATGATCCAGGAGATCTTCGCCGGCCGGCTGTTCCACCAGCCGCAGGTCGCGTTCCTCGATTTCGATACCGCGCAAAAGGCCGCCGCCGCGGCGGTCGGCGCCGGCTTTGTGGGCTTCATCAGCCTGTTCAACATCGGCGGCCGGTTCTTCTGGGCGTCGATCTCGGATCGGCTGGGGCGCAAGACCACCTATGCGGTGATGCTGGCGCTCGGCGCGCTGCTCTACGGTCTGGTCGCGCCCTGGTCGGCGACGGCGGGCGCGCTGCTCGTGTTCGCGCTCACCTTCGCCGTGACCACCTCGCTTTATGGCGGCGGCTTCGCGACCGTGCCGGCTTATCTGGCGGACGTGTTCGGCACGCAGTTCGTCGGCGCGATCCACGGGCGGCTGCTCACCGCCTGGTCGACCGCGGGCGTGCTCGGGCCGCTGATCGTCACGCGGATGCGCGATTCGGCGATCGCGGCGGGCACCCCGCGCGCGGCGATCTATCCGCCGATCTACTGGGTGCTCGCCGCGTTGCTGGTGGCAGGGTTCGTCGCCAACCTGTTCGTGCGCCCGGTCGCCGAACGCTTCCACATGACCGCCGACGAACTCGCCGCCACGCGACCCGTCGGGACCGAGGCCGCCGCCGCGATCGGCACGGGCGCGGGCACGATCGGCCATGACGGGTGGGAGCCGCGCGTGCTGCTCGCCTGGGCGGTGGTGTGCGTGCCGCTCGCCTGGGGCGTGTGGATGACGGCCACCAAGGCGGTCGCGCTCTTCGTGCGCTGACGGGCGGCGTCAGCGCCGCCTAGCTGAGCCCGACGATCTCGCCGTCCGCGCCGATCCGGATATGCTCGGCCGCGGGCACGCGCGGCAGGCCCGGCATCGTCATCAGGTCGCCGCAGATCGCCACGACGAACCCCGCGCCCGCGGCCAGCCGCACCTCGCGCACCGGGATCCGGTGCCCGGTGGGCGCGCCGAGCAGGCTGGGGTCCGCCGAGAAGCTGTACTGCGTCTTGGCCATGCACACGGGCAGATGGCCGAAGCCCTCGGCTTCCCAACGCTCGAGCTGCGCCAGGATCTTGGCGTCCATCACCACGCCGTCGGCGTGATAGATGCGCCGCGCCACCGTCTCGATCTTGGCCGCCAGCGGCAGCGCGTCGTCATAGATCGGCGCGAACCGCGCGCTATCGGCGTCGGCCAGCGCCGCCACCGCGTCTGCGAGCTCGACCGCACCCGCCCCGCCATCGGCCCAGTGGCGGCACAGGATCGCGCGCGCACCATGCGCCGCGGCCGCCTCGCGCACCACGGCGATCTCCTCCTCGCTGTCGCCCGCGAAATGGTTGATCGCCACGACGGCGGGCACGCCGAACTGGCGGATATTCTCCAGATGCCGGACGAGGTTGACGACGCCGCGCCGCACCGCATCGACATCCTCGCGCGCCAGATCCGCCTTCGCCACGCCGCCGTTCATCTTGAGCGCACGGACGGTCGCCACCAGCACCGTCGCGCTCGGCTGCAACCCCGCCTGACGGCACTTGATGTCGAAGAACTTCTCGGCGCCCAGATCGGCGCCGAACCCGGCCTCGGTCACCACATAGTCGCCCAGCGCCAGCGCGGTGCGCGTCGCGATCACCGAATTGCAGCCATGCGCGATATTGGCGAACGGGCCGCCATGGATCAGCGCGGGATTGCCCTCCAGCGTCTGCACGAGATTGGGCTTGATCGCCTCCTTCAGCAGCACCGCCATCGCGCCGTCCGCCTTCAGGTCGCGCGCGGTGACCGCGCGGCGGTCGCGCGTATAGGCGACGATGATCCGCCCCAGCCGCGCCTCCAGATCGGCCAGGTCGTTCGCCAGGCACAGGATCGCCATCACCTCGGAGGCGACGGTGATGTCGAAGCCCGACTCGCGGGGGAACCCGTTGGCGACGCCGCCGATCGACTGGACGATGTCGCGCAGCGCCCGGTCATTGGTATCGAGCACCCGGCGCCACACCACGCGGCGCACGTCGATGCCGAGCGCGTTGCCCCAATGGACATGGTTGTCGAGCATGGCGGCGAGCAGGTTGTGCGCGGCGGTGATCGCGTGGAAGTCGCCGGTGAAATGAAGGTTGATGTCCTCCATCGGCACCACCTGCGCATGGCCGCCTCCCGTCGCGCCGCCCTTGGTGCCGAAACAGGGACCGAGCGAGGGTTCGCGCAGCGCCAGCACCGCGCGGCGCCCGGTGCGGTTCAGCGCATCGGCCAGCCCCACCGAGGTGGTCGTCTTGCCCTCCCCCGCCGGCGTCGGGTTGATCGCGGTGACGAGGATCAGTCGCCCGCGATGCCCGGCTCGCGGCGCGATCCGCGCGAGATCCAGCTTGGCCTTGTAACGGCCATAGGGCTCGATCGCATCGGCGGGGATGCCGATGCGATCGGCCACCTGCCCGATCGGCAGCAGCGTGGCGGCGCGGGAGATCTCGATATCGCTCTTCATGCCGCGCCCGTAGCAGCGTGCGCGGGGACATCAAGCGGATCGGGAACCAGCCGTCATGATGCTGGTTAAGCGACCGACGACATGGAGGGTCTCGCCGATCGAGCCCGTCGCACGAGGATATCGCCATGGGTGAATTCACCGACAAGCTCGACGCCGCCGGCAACAAGATCGCGGGCAACATCAAGGAAGCGATCGGCAAGGCGACCGACAACGACAAGCTGGTCGCGGAAGGCAAGGCGCAGGAGCTGAAGGGCACCGGCCAAGACGTGAAGGGCAGCGTCAAGGGCGCGCTCGGCGACAACGTCTGAGCTTCGCGCACACGCGAAACCGGGGCCGCCCGCGACTGGTTCGCGGGCGGCCTTTTTCGTGGCGGTTGCACCGATGCGGGACTTGGTCCTAACCTCGCCCCTTCTTCCCGGGGCAAGGCGACGCGATGCATACCAGCCGACGTGAATTGATGGCGGGCGCCGCGGGCGCCGGATTGATCGGCACGCTGCCGCGCATCGCATCCGCCGCGAGCGGCGACGAGGCGGCCCATGCGCTCCTCGCCGGCATCGCCGAGGAACTGCTCACCGATTATCCCGAGACCGCGCTGGGGCTGGGCATCGATCATGGCAAACGGATCGCGCTGCAGTCGCGGTTCGCCGATCGCACCCGCGTGGCGGACGATCGGCGCAAGGCACGGGCCGGTGCGCGGCTGGGGCAATTGCGCGCGGTCGACCGCGCTGCGCTCTCCGCCGACGTCGCCCTCGATCTGGACACCACCGAGGCGGCCTATGCGCTGGCCGTCGAGGGTGCGCGGACGATGCCGGTGGGCGACGTGGCCGTCCTCAACGCCAACCAGAGTTTCCGCAACACGCCCTATCTCGTCTCCCAACTGGGTGGCGCCTATTCCGACCTGCCCGATCTGCTGGAGAACAAGCACGACGTCGCCGATCGCAGCGACGCCGATGCCTATCTCGCCCGGCTCGAAGCCTATGCCGCTGCCGCCGATGGCGAGACGGCGCGAATCATCGCCGACGGTGCGCGCGGCGCGATCCTGCCGACGTTCCTGATCGACATCACGTCGGGGCAGTTGAACGGGATCGTCGGGCAGCCGGTCGCGCAATGGGGCATCGTCCAGAGCTTCGCGCAGAAATGCGCCAAGGCCGGGCTGCCCGCCACTTACGCCGCGCGCGCCGCCGCTCTGGCGGACGCGCGGATCACGCCCGCCCTGCGCCGCCAGATCGCGGCCTTCGCCACGCTCCGGCCTCGGGCCACCGATACGCCAGGCCTCTGGGCGCGTCCCGGCGGGGACGATTGGTATCGCTGGCTGGTGAAAGCCGGCACCACGACCGATCGCTCGCCGGACGAGCTTCACGCGCTGGGGCTCGAGCAGAACCGCGCACTGACGGCACAGATCGACACGCTGCTGAAAGCGCAGGGGCTTCGCGACGGCAGCGTGGGCGAGCGCATGACCGCGCTCAGCAAGCGGCCGGACCTGCTGTTCGCCGACACCGATCCGGGACGTGCCGAGCTGCTGGCCTATCTGAACGGCCGGATCGCCGATATCCGCACCCGCCTGCCCCGCGCCTTCGGCACGCTGGTGCCCGGGCGCCTCATCATCAAGCGCGTGCCGCCCGCGATCCAGAACGGCGCGCCCAACGGCTATGCCGGGCCGGGATCGATGGACGGGTCGCAACCCGGCATCTATTACATCAACCTGAAAAGCACCGCGATCTGGCCGCGTTATGCGCTGCCGACTCTCTGCTATCACGAGGGGCTGCCCGGCCACATTTGGCAGGGGGAATATAGCTATCGCCTGCCGCTGATCCGCTCATTGCTGGCGTTCAACGCCTATTCGGAGGGCTGGGCGCTTTACGCAGAGCAACTCGGCGACGAGCTCGGCGCCTATGACGGCGATCCGCTCGGGCGGATCGGCTATCTCCAGTCGATGAACTTCCGCGCGTGCCGGCTGGTGGTCGATACCGGTATCCATGCCAAGCGCTGGACCTTCGATCAGGCGCTGCGCTGGTTCCAGGCGAACACCGGCATGCCGGTCGGCCAGCTCACCGCCGAGCTGCAGCGTTATTGCGCGATGCCGGGCCAGGCGTGCGGCTACAAGATGGGGCATAACGAGATCAACCGCCTGCGCACCAAGGCGCAGGGGGCACTCGGGGCTCGCTACGATCTCAAGGCGTTCGACGATGTGGTGGTGCAGACCGGGAACGTGCCGCTCACGCTGCTGGAGCGCGTGGTCGATCGCTATATCGCCCGGACCGCCTGACCCCGGACCGAAGCGCCGCACCGCGCGTTGAGCGCGCAAGCGCCACGCAGGGACGGATATCATGAGCATCGCATCGGCCTTCGGTTTCGGCAAAAAGATCCGCTACGCCGTGGTGGGCGCCGGCGACATCGCGCAACGGGCGATGATGCCCGGCATCGATGCCACCGGTAATTCCGAACTGGTCGCGATCGTCACGGACGATCCCGAAAAGGCGCAGGTGCTCGGCAAACGCTACGGCGTCGACAAGACCTATGGCTATGACGCGTTCGACGCGATGCTGGCTTCGGGCGATGTCGATGCGATCTATATCGCGACGCCCAATTTCCGGCATGCCGAATTCGCCATCCCCGCGCTGGCGGCGGGCATCCATGTGCTGTGCGAAAAGCCGCTCGAAATCTCCGTGGCGCGCGCCGAAGCGATCCGCGACGCGCAGCGTGCGTCGTCGGCCAAGCTGATGGTGGCGTATCGGCTGCATTTCGAGCCGAGCACGCTCGATGCGATCGCGCGGATCCGCAGCGGCGAGCTGGGGGACCTGGTGATGTTCACCTCCTGCTTCGGCCAGATGCTCGATCCCGCCAACCACCGCGCCAGGCATGGCGTGGAGGCAGGACCGATCTTCGACATGGCGCCCTATCCGATCAACGCGATCCGCTATCTGTTCGGCGAGGAGCCGGTCGCGGTCGTTTCCGCCGTCGGATCGCGCCATGCGGAAGCGGGTTTCGGCGATTTCGACGATACCGTGGCGGTCACGCTCCGGATGCCGGGCGATCGGCTCGCGCAGTTCACCGTCTCCTATTTCACCAACGGGATCGACAGCCTGATCGTGGCCGGCACCAAGGGCAGCATCCACATGATGCCCGCCTATGGCTTCAATGCGCCGCGCGAGCGCACGCTGCTGATCGGCGAAAAACAGCATCGCGAAACGTTCAAGCCGACCGACCAGTTCGGCGGCGAGATGCGCTACTTCTCCGATTGCATCCTGAACGGCACCGATCCCGAGCCCGATGCGGAGGAGGGCCTGGCCGATCTGCGCGTGATCGAGGGGATCGTTCGGGCGCTCGAAACCGGCGAGCCTCAGCCGCTTGCGCCGTTTGCACGCCATCGCCGGATCGACACCGATGCGCAGGAGGAAAGACTGCGCAACACGCACGCCCCCGACGACGTCAACGCCGCCCCGCCGACCATCGACGGGTAGCGTCAGGGCTGCGAGAAGCCCACCTCCAGCAGGTTGGACACGCGCAGGTCGCGCGCCGCGATGCTGCGTTCGCCCATCACCACCGCGATCAGCCGCCGCCCCCGGCGCGTCGCGGAGGCGGCTAGATTATAGCCGGCATCCACGGTGTAGCCGGTCTTGATCCCGTCGACCCCGGGCACGCGGCCCAGCAGATGGTTGTGGTTGACCAGCCGGCGATGGCCCCAATCGATCGCGCGCGTGGAAAAATAGCGATAGTCGCGCCGGTGCGTGCGCAGCATCGCGAGCGACAGCGTGGCGATATCGGCGGCCGACGTGCGGTTGGCGTCGCTGGTCAGGCCGGTCGCGTTGCCGAAGCGGGTGTGGCGCATACCGAGCTGGCGCGCCCTGGCGGTCATCGCCCGTGCAAAGGCCGGTTCGCTGCCCGCCAGCCGCTCGGCCAAGGCCACCGCGACGTCGTTGGCGGACTGCACGGCCACCGCCCGGATCGCATCCCTCACCCGGATTTCACCGCCTGCGGGCACGCCCAGCTTCGATGGCGCCTGCGCGGCAGCGTGGCGCGACATCGTGATCCTGTCGTCCAGCCGCAACGTGCGCGCATCGAGCGCGTCGAACACCAGGAACAGCGTCATCATCTTGGCGAGCGATGCGGGCGGCCGGACGAGATCGGCGTTCCGGGAATAGAGCGTTTCCCCGTCATTGGCGTCGACCACCAGCGCCGACACCGGCGCTGCCGACGCCGCGTCGGCGAACCCTATCGAGGCAAGCGCCGCGATCGCCACCAGCCACCGCGCCACGGTCCATCGCCGGCGGACCGAACCGACGGTCATGCCGTTGCAAACCCCGCAACATGGACCGGCCGAAGCGCACCCCGATCGTCGAGAAACCGGGCCTGTCGCCACCCGTCCAGCGGATCGTCGAAATCCAGCCGTGCCCCTTCGTCGTCGGTGCGGTGCAGCGTCCCGAAGACGCGGATGCCGTGGCGCACCAGGATCGCGACCGACCCGTCCTGGCAACCGCCCCCTCCCGCCACCCGCGCCGAAGTGGCGTCCAGCGCCTCGATCAGCGCCGCGCGCTTGCCCCCGGCGGTGAACAGCGCGGCGGACAAGGCCAAGCCATTGAAAACGGACGGTGTGTTCGACGTCTCGATGGTCACATGGCTCTCCGGGCAGGAGCTTCGGGATGCCCGATCGATGGTTAACGATTGATGAGCGGACCCGGTTACGTCCAGTATAGGATGCGCGCATAGGGCAGCATCCGCGCGATCTCGGAGGTGAAGAAATCCCGAAGCATCCGCATCGTGGCGGCATCATAGACGTGCTTGACCGAGCCGAACTTCGTGCGCTTCTCGCTGCGCCCGACCTCGCTCATGTCGAGGTTCGAGCCGGGATACCAGCTTTCGAGCACGCGCTTCGATCCGGGCGTATAGCGATGCGTGATGAGTTCGATCGTCAGGTCGGGCGGCGGGCGGTCGGCGAAGGTGGCGGCGACGTCGGCGATCAGCGTGGCATAGGCTTGCTGCCATCCGGCCGCGGCGATGATCGGCGCGATGGTGAGGCCGACCGGATAGCCCGCTTCGCTCATGCGTGCGAGTGCGACCAGACGCGCGGCGACGGGGCTCGTTCCGCCTTCATGCCGTGCATAGGCGGCCGGGTTGACCGATGCGCGCATCCGCGTACGGCCATGATGCGCCAGCCCGAGAAGCGGCTCGACCGCATCGAACTTGGTGGTGAAGCGCAGCTGCACGTCCGCCTCCCATCGGCCGAACCACGCGATCAGCGCGGACAGCGAGCCGGTCAGCGGCTCGATCGCGAGCGGATCGGTGTAGCAGCTCGCCTCGAACGTGGTGCCCTCATGGCTGCGCGCGGACGAATGCGAGGTGACTATGCCCGTGCCCAGATGCGGGGGCATTTCGGCCAGGATCTCGGGCAGATTGGCATAAACGCGCGTGATCGGCGGCCCCTTCAGCGAACCCGCCAGATAGCAATAGCTGCAATGGGCCGGGCACCCCTCCGCCAGATCGACGCGCCAGTCGGCCGATGGCGCTATCGGTTGCAGCCGCCGCCGAGATGGAGGAGCGACCACCACCGCCAGCGTCCGCTTGGCCAGCGCATAGGCCTGTCGATCATCGGCCGAGGATGCGAGGTTTAGCCGGTCCGACGCAAGCCACTCGGTGGCGATGCCCGAAGCCTCGGCACGCTCGCCGATCGCGCGCCCATGGTCCCATTGCCGGGCCGATCGCGTGACGAGCACGCGTACGGGCCGCCAGGGCCGCGTTGCGACCACGGCCCCGCCCTCCTCGCGCTCCGTCCGTGCCGTGACGTTCAGTTTTCGACGACGCCTGCCGAATTGAATTCGACAAAGGCATCCTTCACTTGCTCGGCCTGCGCATCGTCGTCGAGATCGACCACCACCATGACCATTCCGGTCAACGCCGCATCGTCCCGTGACGATGAGTCCTGCGATCCGTCCGGCAGGTCCGAGCCGCTCTTTTCGGTCCCTGCGCTATTCTCGTCGCCATCGGCTGCGATGGAGATGGCGGCGCGATCGATCCCGTGTTCCTGAACGAGCCGCTCCACCGTCAGCTCGGCCTCGCGTCGGCTATCGAATGTGGCAGTCAAGGTGGTGGCCATCGTCCGTCTCCCGGCAGGCGACGGCCTGCGCATGCGTACCATAACGCTTGGGGAGCCCGGAGTTCCGGGAACGGCGAACCCGCGCCGCGAGCGGCGTGATGCCAACGCACCGCACGCCGCGCGCGAAAATGATCGCGCGATCCGCTTCCGACAAGCCAGCCGGATCGCTCGCGAAAATTCCCAAATCAATTTGGCTTTCTCGCGCACCTGTGCTTGATGCCGCTCGCACGCGCCGCCCCGACGGTGTGGCACGGAGGATGCGGGACATGGCCAAGCGCTGGACGACGGCGATTTCGATTCTGACTTTGGCCTGGGCGATGCCCGCCACGGCCCAGGTCTATGGCCCGGTGAACGCCGATCTGCCCGCGGGCGGCGACAGCTATCGCACCGCGATCGGCGGCGATGGTGCCGCGGCGATCGCGGGGACCGACTGGACGCTGTCCGCCTGGATCGATGTGCGCGCCGCGGACACCACTGCGCTCGTCGCGGGCTTCGGCGATCCGGTGGGAGCCCGCCGTTTCCTCGCGCTCGATCATGGCCGACCGGCCTTCGTCAGCGATGCCGGATCGGTGACGAGCCCGACGCGTCTCGCCGTCGGCTGGCACGCGGTGGCGGTCAGCTATGAGGGTGGCACCGCGCACCTGTTCGTGGACGGCCGCGCGGTGGCGCAGCGCCGGATCGCAGCGGCGGCGGTGCTGCCGGTCGCGACGCTCGCGCCGCGTGGGAGCGGTACGCCGTTCGCCGGGCGGATCATGGATTTCCAGCTCGAGACCGGCGCGGTCGCCCCCGCGACCTTGCGCGCGCGCGCCGCTGCGCGGCCCGATCCCGCCATGATCGCGTTCCAGACGGGCAGCCCGCACTGGCCGGTCCAGGTGCACCAGATGTACGGTCAGGTCGCGCCGCAGGACGCCTGGACCCTGCCCCGTTCGCGCGCGCCGATCCCGGCGCCCGTCGCGAAACCGGTGGCGACCGACGCCGGCGCGCCCGATCCGGACGGCGGCCGTATGATCGGCGGCTGGCGGCTGGCCGAGGCGCCGAAGGTGGCCGATGCGGGTCCCACGATCAGCCGCGCCGGCTATGATGCGCGTGCCTGGTATGCCGCGACCGTGCCCGGCACCGTGCTGACGACGCTGGTCGATCGCGGCGTCTATCCGGACCCGGCCTACGGCCTCAACAACATGGCCATTCCCGAAACGCTCGCGCATCAGGATTATTGGTATCGCACCGAATTCGACACGGCCGCCGCACCGGGCAAGCGCCGCTATCTGATCTTCAAAGGCGTCAACTATGCCGCCGAGATCTGGGTGAACGGCCGCAACCTGGGCAGCATGAAGGGCGCGTTCATCCGCGGCCGTTTCGACGTGACCGATGCGCTCGTCCCCGGCCGCAATGCGGTGGCGGTCAAGGTGTCGCCGCCGCCGCACCCCGGCCTCGCGCAGGAGGAGTCGCTCACGTCGGGTGTGGGCGAGAATGGCGGCATGATGATGCTCGACGGGCCGACCTTCGTGGCGTCCGAGGGCTGGGACTGGATCCCGAGCGTGCGCGACCGCAACACCGGCATGTGGCAGGGCGTGGCGCTGGCGGAGACGGGCGACGCGACGCTGGGCGACGCGCATGTCGTCACCACGCTGCCGCGCGCCGACAATTCGGTGGCCGAGGTGGAGATCACCGCGCCCGTCACCAACGCATCCGCACGGACCGTGACCGCCACCGTGCGTGCGGCGTTCGATGGCGTGACGGTCGAGAAACCCGTCACGCTGGCGCCTGGACAGAGCGCGGACGTGGTGATGCGGCCAGCCGACTTCGCGCAACTCCGCGTGGTGCATCCCAAGCTGTGGTGGCCGAACGGCTATGGCGAGGCGGCGCTCCACGACCTGACGCTCACCGCCAGCATCGACGGCCAGCCGAGCGACACCAAGCGGCTGCGCTTCGGCATGCGGCAGGTGACGTACGACATCTCGCTGATGGACGCGCATGGCGATCTGAAGCGCGTCGGCATCGATCTCTCCCGCGCGCGCCAGCGCGGCGAGCGGATCGTCGACGAACGCCACGACGCGATCCGCAAGACGGCGAACGGCTGGGCGGCGGGCCTCGTGCCCGGTGCGGAACGATCGCCCGCCGTCACGCCTGTCACCGATGCGCCGGGCCTCACGCCCTATCTCGTCATCCGCGTGAACGGGGTGAAGATTGCCGCGCGCGGTGGCAATATCGGCATGGACGACTTCATGAAGCGCGTCGACCGCGCGCATCTCGAACCCTATTTCCGGCTGCACAAGGATGCGCACCTCAACATCGTGCGCAATTGGGTGGGGCAGAACACCGAGGACAATTTCTTCGACCTGGCCGACGAATATGGCCTGATGGTGTTGAGCGATTTCTGGGAATCCACCCAGGACTATAATATCGAGACTCAGGACCCCGCGCTGTTTCTCGCCAACGCCGCCGATGTGGTGAAGCGCTATCGCAACCACCCGTCGATCGTCGTCTGGTTCGGCCGCAACGAGGGCGTGCCGCAGCCGATCGTGAACGAAGGGCTGGAGGCGCTGATCCATGCCGAGGACGGCACGCGGCTCTACATGGGCTCGTCCAACCGGGTGAACCTGCAGAATTCCGGGCCGTACAACTGGAAGCCGCCGGTGGAATATTTCACCGAACATGCCCGCGGCTTCTCGGTGGAAAGCGGCACGCCCTCGCTGCCGACGCTGGAGGCGTGGAAGCGCGCCATGGCGCCTGCGGACCAATGGCCGATCAGCGATGCCTGGGCCTATCACGACTGGCATCAGACCGGGAACGGCGCGGTGAAGACCTATACCGATGCGCTGGAGGCGCGGTTCGGCGCGGGCACCAGCCTTGAGGATTTCGAGCGCAAGGCGCAGATGATGCAGTATGAATCCTACCGCGCGATCTTCGAGGGGATGAATGCCGGGCTGTGGACGTTGAATTCCGGCCGCATGCTGTGGATGACGCAACCCGCATGGCCGTCGTCTGCATGGAGCATCTTCAGCCATGATTACGACACCCAGGCGTCCTTCTACGGCGTGAAGAAGGCGGCGGAGCAAGTTCATGTCCAGATGAACCTGCCCGACGGCAAGGTGGTGCTGGTCAACAACGGCCTGGCCGATCTGCGCGGCGTGACCGTCACCGCCAAGGTGGTCGGCCTCGCAGGCCAGCCGATCGCCGACCGCAAGGCGGCGATCGTCGGCCTCCACGAAGCCGCGACCGAGGCGCTGACGCTCGACCTGCCCGCGCTCACCGCGAACGGCGTCGCGCTGGTCCGGCTGGAGGCACACGGCGCCGACGGCGCGCTGCTCTCGACCAATTTCTACTGGCAGGCCAGGGACGATGCCGCGTTCCGCGCGATGAACGCGCTCGCCCCCGTCACGCTCGCCACACAGGCGTCGAGCCGGATCGACGGCGCGGAAACGGTGACGACGGTGACGCTCGCGAACCGTAGCGCGACGCCGGCGATCGAGACGAAGCTGACGATGATGAACGCCGACGGGACCCAGATCCTGCCGGCCTATTTCACCGACAACTATGTTTCGCTGCTGCCGGGCGACACGCGGACCGTGGAGATCCGCTATCCGACCGCGCAGGCGCATGACGGTGCGGTGACGGTACGCGGCTGGAACGTCACCGCGGCGCACATCGCGCCGCGGTGACACGGTCCGCGCCGCCGCGATCACCCCGTCCATCGACAGGAAGCCTCATGAAAAAGACGATCGTCGCGCTGTTGCTGGCCGCTCTCACCGCCGCCCCTGCGCTCGCCCAGACCGCCACCGATGCCCAACGCAAGGCGCAGGCAGAGCGCGAGGCGGAAGAACGGCTGCACACCGATTGGGCGTGGCTTGGCCGGTATCGCGATGCCGACGCCGCGGTGCGCGGGCCGGTGTCGGTCGTGTTCATCGGCGATTCGATCACCCAGGGTTGGTACGACATGATGCCGGCCTTTTTCGTGGCCGGGCGGCTCGGCCGCGGGATCGGGGGTCAGACCACGCCGCAGATGTTGCTGCGCTTCCGCCAAGACGTGGTCGATCTACACCCGGCCGCGGTCCAGATCATGGGCGGAACGAACGACATCGCGGGCAATACCGGCCCGCTGACGCCCGAACAGACCAAGGCCAACATCATGTCGATGGCCGATCTGGCGCGCGCGAACGGAATTCGCGTGATCCTCGCCTCGATCCCGCCGGCGGCGCGCTTCCCCTGGCGGCCCGGCCTCGAAACCACGAACAAGATCGCGGCGATGAACGCGTGGCTGAAGGATTATGCGGCGCGGACGGGCGCGACCTATGCCGATTACTGGAGCGCGCTGCACGACGGCGCGGCGCTGCGCGCGGCGCTGACCTATGACGGGGTGCACCCGAACAAGGGGGGCTATGCGGTGATGGCGCCCGTCGCCGATGCCGCCATCCGCGCCGCGCTTGCCGGCCCCGTCGGACACCGCCCCTGATGATCGCGCTCGCACTCGCGCTGCTCGCCGCGCCCGTGATCGTCACCGAACAAGGACCGGTGCGCGGCCAGGCGATCGGCGATGGCGGCGCGGTGTTTCGCGGTATCCGTTTCGCCGAACCGCCGGTCGGCGCGCTGCGCTGGCGCCCGCCCGTGCCGCGCCGGCCCCACGCAGCGGTGGCGGATGCGGCCGCCGCGCATGCCGCCTGTTCGCAACCCGCTTATGGCGATTGGAACCGGGCGGCCGCGAACGGGGGAAGCGAGGATTGCCTGTTCCTCGATATCCGCACGCCGCGGCTCGATCCGGCGGCGCGGCTACCCGTTCTCGTCTGGATCCATGGCGGCGGCAATCGCGGGGGTGAAGGCGGCGGCACGGTCGAGTCGCCCATCACCGATAGCGGCATCCTGCTCGTCAGCGTGCAATATCGGCTGGGCGCGCTGGGGTTCCTGTCGCACCCCAGCCTTTCGGCCGAACAGGGCGGCGCATCGGGCAATTACGGCCTCATGGACCAGCAGGCGGCGCTGCGCTGGGTGCACGCCAATATCGCGCGGTTCGGGGGCGATCCGGCCAAGGTGACGATCGCGGGTGGCTCAGCCGGCGCGCAGGACGTGGGGCTGCAACTCCTCGCGCCGGGCTCCGCGGGCCTGTTCCGCGCCGCCATCGAGGAGAGCGGCACCCCCGGCTTCGGCGTGCCGCCGCGCACCCTGGCGCAGAACGAGCACCTGGGCGCGATGATCGCGGCGAAGGCGGGGCTGCCCGCGACCGCCTCCGCCGCCGCGCTCCGCGCCGCGCCGGTCGGCGCGATCCTTGCCGCGCAGGAGGCGGTCGACGTGCCCGATCTCGATGACGACAGCTTCATCTGGCTTCAGGCCGTGGTGGACGGCCGGTTCCTGCGCGAGACTCCGGCCGCGGCGCTCGCCGCAGGCCGCATCAATCACGCGGCGTTGCTGATCGGGATGAACGCGCGCGAACTGCCGCTCCACGATGGGCTCGCTCCTGCGCCGTCGATCGTGCGGCGCGAATTCGGCACGCATGCGGCACGGGCGCTCGCCTTCTACGGTCTGGAGCCGGGCGCAACGCCGGTCCATGATCCGCGGCTGGGTGACGTGACCCAGCAATTGGCGGACGATCTCACCTTTCGCTGCCCGACGATCGCCGTCTCCGATGCGTTCGCACGGGCCGGGCTGCCCGTGTGGCAATATCAATTCGATCATGCGCGCGCCGGATCGGAGGTCACACATGGCAGCGAACTCAGCTATGTCTTCGGCACGCCCCGATCGGACGATCCGCCCGTTCAGACCTATTGGACCGCGTTCGTGAAAGCAGCCGATCCGAACGCCGGCGGTCTTCTGCGTTGGCCGCGTTATGCGGTGACGACTCGCGCCTATCTGTCGATCGGCCAGGATGCGACGGTCGCGAAAGCGGCCTTGCGCCAGCCGCTATGTGGTTGGCGCAGCGTCATGTGATGCGCCATTCGCTGCCCGGCGAGTGACGCGGCACCGGGCGATGGGCATCCGGCTTAACCCGCTTCGACCGTGCCATCAACGCCGCGGGAGCGATGAAAAATCAATTGCTTTAAGCGGATGGCTGGCGGATGGATTCGCCCGAGCCGGTGTCGACCACGACGCCGCCAAGGGGAGGCACCGGGTGAAACAGGCGACGCTTTCGAGACGGCGGCTCCGCCGCGGACCGCGCGGCAACGCACGCACCATGGCCAGCCCGTCGCACCGGATCGCCGGCGCCTCATCCGATCCGTCCCTCCTCATCAGGAAAGCCCCGATGCCCATGCCCGCGCGTCCGTTCGCCCGCTCCCGTCTCGGCCGCATCGTCGCCGCCCTGCTCGCAACCGCATGCGGCGCGGCGTCGGCGCAGACCGCGCCCACCGCCTGGCAGAACCGCGCCCTGTCGGCGGACGCGCGCGCCGATCTGCTCGTCAAGGCAATGACCGAGGACGAGAAGCTGACCGTGGTGACCGGATTGTTCGGCGCGAGCACCGGCCAGCCCGCCTATCGCCGGGCCGAGGCGCGGCCGCAATCGGCCGGCTATGTGCCGGGCATCCCGCGGCTCGGCTTCACGCCGCAATGGCAGTCGGATGCGGGAAGCGGCGTTGCGACCCAGGGCGCAGCCCCGCCCGCGCTGGAGCGCACCGCGCTTCCCTCGGGCATCCTGTCGGCGGCGAGTTGGGATCCGGCGGCGGCGATGGCGGCGGGCGCGGTCGTGGGTGCGGAATCGCGCGCCTCGGGCTTCAACGAGCAACTCGCCGGCGGCGTCGATCTCGACCGCGACCCCGGCAATGGCCGCAATTTCGAATATGGCGGCGAGGATCCCTGGCTCGCCGGCACGATGGTCGGCGCCTTCGTCAAGGGCATCCAGTCGAACCGGATCGTCTCGACGGTGAAGCATTACGCGTTCAACGATCAGGAAACCGGGCGCAACTTCGTCAATATCGCGATCGACAAGGCCGCGGCGCGCATGTCGGACCTGCTCGCGTTCCAAATCGCGATCGAGCAGAGCGATGCCGGATCGGTGATGTGCTCGTACAATCTCGTCAACGGCGCGCATAGTTGCCAGAATGATTGGCTGCTCAACCAGGTGCTGAAGAAGGATTGGGGCTTCAAGGGCTTCGTCATGTCGGATTGGGGCGCGCAGCATGACGCCGTCGCCGATGCGCTCGGCGGCCTCGATCAGGAAACCGGCGTCGGGCTGAGCAATGTCGATTATCATGTCTGGCTCGACAAGCTGAAGGCGGCGATCGCCTCGGGCCAGGTGCCGATGGCGGTGCTGGACGACAAGGTGCGGCGGATCGCGCGCGCACTGATCGCGACCGGTGCAGTGGACGACCCCGTCGCGCCCGGCACGATCGACTATGCCGCGCATGCCGCGGCCAGTCAGCATGCCGCCGAACAGGGCATCGTGCTGCTGAAGAACGAAGGCGGCGTGCTGCCGCTGGCGGCCAAGGCGCGACGCATCGCGGTGTTCGGCGGCCATGCCGACAAGGGTGTGCTGTCGGGCGGCGGATCCGCGCAGGTCTATTCGCCGGGCGGCACCGCGGTGCCCGATCCCGACGCCGCCCAGGGCTTCCCCCATCCCGTGGTCTATTACAAATCGTCTCCGGTCGAAGCGCTCAAGGGCGAACTGCCCGGCGCCACGATCGATTATGCCGATGGCGACGACCGCGCCGCCGCCGTCCGGCTCGCGGCGCATGCCGATGTCGCGATCGTCTTCGTGACGCAGTGGACCGCCGAGTCGCAGGATTTCCCGCTCACGCTGCCGAACGATCAGGATGCGCTGGTGCAGGCGGTCGCGGCCGCCAACCCCAACACCGTCGTGGTGCTGGAAACCGGCGCGGCGGTGACCATGCCCTGGGCCGGCAAGGTGAAGGGCATCGTCGAGGCCTGGTATCCCGGAACGCGGGGCGGCGCCGCAATCGGCCGTGTGCTGGCGGGCAAGGTGAATCCGTCGGGCCATCTGCCGATCAGCTTCCCGCGCTCGGCGGACCAATATCCGCGCCCCGTCATCCCCGGCCTCGGCCTGCCCGAAGGCCAGCCCTTCACCGTGCGCTATACGGAGGGCGCCGCCGTCGGCTACAAGTGGCTCGACAAGACGGGCGCCGCGCCGCTGTTCGCGTTCGGGCACGGCCTCAGCTATACGCGGTTCCAGCGCGATGCGCTCGCCGCGCGCGTCGATGGCGACGCGCTGCAGGTGAGCTTCCGCCTCCGCAACAGCGGATCCATGGCCGGCGCCGATGTGGGCCAGATCTATGTGGCGCCCGTCGCCGGCGGATGGGAAGCGCCCAAGCGGCTCGGCGGCTATCGCAAGGTGATGCTGGCGCCGGGCGCCGCGCAGACGGTGGCGCTCACGATCGATCCGCGCCTGCTCGCCACCTGGGACGAGGGGCGCCATGGCTGGCATGTCGCCGCCGGCCGTTACCGCGTGACGCTCGCGGCATCCGCGGTCGATGCCGGCAGCAGTGTGACGGTCGCGCTTCCCGAGCGCTGGCTGCCGGCGGGCCGCGGCGCGACGCTCGCCAGCCGCTGAGCCCCCCGTCCACGAACTTCGAAAGCCCGAACATGCCGAACGCCGTCCCCGCCGCTCCGTCCGTCGCCGCATGACCCCGGCCCAGCTTCCTCCGAGCGGGGCGTCGGTTGCGGCCGATCCGCAGACCCGGCTGGCGTTCGGCTTCGTCACCACGCTGTTCTTCATCTGGGGTGCGGTCACGTCGGTGAACGACGTGATGATCCCGGCGGTCAAATCGGTGTTTGCGCTCTCCGACACCGAAGCGTTCCTCACGCAATTCGCCTTCTTCCTGGCCTATGGCGTGGTGTCGCTGCCCGCCGCGGCGCTGGCCGGGCGGCTGGGCTCCGCACGGGCGATCGTCACCGCGCTCGGGGTGATGATCCTCGGCTGCCTGCTGATGCCGCTCGCGACCACGCTGCGCGCCTATCCGATCGTGCTGATCGCGCTGTTCGTCATCGCGAGCGGGATCACGCTACTCCAGGTCTCCGCCAACCCGCTGTCCGCCGCGCTCGGCCCCAAATCCCGCACGCATTTCCGGCTGGTGTTTAGTCAGGCGTTCAACTCCGTCGGCACCGTCGTCGGGCCGTTCCTGGCCGCGCACACGCTACTCCAGGGCGGCCTGTTCGCGGGAGGAACGCCCACGCCCGACAAGATCGCCGATTCGCTGCATCGGATCGATATCGCCTACGAAGTGATTGCCGTGATCGTGCTGGCGCTGGCGGTGCTGCTGTTCCGTGTGCGGCGCCTGCTCGACGCCTCGGCGTCCGCGGATACGCGTCTGGCGGGCGGCACGCTGTCGGCGTTCGGCTCACGCTGGGCGCTGCTCGGCGCGGCGGCGATCTTCCTGTATGTCGGCGCCGAAGTCGCGATCGGCAGCGCGATGACCAATTTCCTTGAACAGCCCGACATCATGGGCGTGGCCCCCGTCGTGGCGGGCAGCCTGGTGAGCCTTTACTGGCTCGGCGCGCTGGTCGGCCGGTTCGTCGGCAGCGCGGCGTTGACCCGCCTGCCCGCCGGGATGCTGCTCGCCGGTGCGGCGCTCGCCGCCGCGCTCGCCTGCCTCGTCGTCGTCGGGATCAGCGGCCCGGCGGCGGGGATCGTCGCGCTGGCGATCGGCCTGTCCAACGCGATCATGTTTCCCGTCATCTTCACGCTGACGCTCGAACGGTCGACCGCCTCGACGCCGGCGACGGTCGGGCTGCTCTGCACCGCGGTCGTCGGGGGCGCGGTGGTGCCGCTCGTCTTCGCACACGTCGCGGATGCGAGCAGCCGTTCGGCCGCGTTCGTGGTGCCGCTCGTCTGCTATCTGCTGATCGCCGGGTTCGCGCTGGCGGCGCGCCGTGCACCGCTCGCCGGGCGCGATGCTACAGAGGCACCCACCCTGGTACACTGATCCGGCGCGTCAGCAGAGGCGGTCCATCGCCTCCAGCGGGACGCCCCGCGTCTCCGGCATGATGCGCAGCACCCAGACGAGCTGGACCAGCATCGCGAACGCGAAGGCGACGAACACCCATCCGCCGGTCGCCCCCGCCACCACCGGAAAGGCCCAGGTGATCGCCGCCGCCATCACCCAGTGGGTGGTGGCGCCGAGCGCCTGCCCCTTGCCGCGCACCGCGCTCGGAAAGACCTCCGAGATGAAGACCCAGATGACCGCGCCCTGGCTGACCGCGAAGGCCGCAATGAAGCCCAGAAATCCGGCGAGGATCAGCGTGCCGTCGGGCCGGGCGCTCTGCAATTGCCAGCCAACCACGAGCAGCGCCGCCGCACAGGCGACCGAGCCGAAGATCAGCAGCGGGCGCCGGCCGAACCGGTCGATCAGGAACAGCGCGAGCACGGTGCACAGAAAGTTGGTGCCGCCGACCGCCACCGATTGCAGCAACGCGCTGTCCTGGCCTGCGCCGCCGAGCGCGAAGATGCGCGGCGCGTAATAGAGCAGCGCGTTGATCCCGGAGAGCTGGTTGAACAGCGCGATCGCCACCGCGCAGGATGCCGGAAAGGCATAGCGCCGCTGGAGCAGCCGCGCGCGTCCGCCCTCGGCATCTCCGTTCGCCGGCGCCGCGATCCGGGCCAGATCGGCATCCGGATCGTGCGAACCGAGCCGCCGCAGCACGTGAAGCGCGAGCGGAAGCCGCCCCTGCCCCGCCAGCCAGCGCGGGCTCTCCGGCAGCGCGATACCGATGAGCAGGAACAGCAGCGACGGCACCGCGACGATCCCCAGCATCATGCGCCACGCGGTCTCCGGGGGCAGCGCTCGCGCGATCAGATAGTCGCAGAGAAATGCGAGCAGGATGCCGCCGACGATGTTGAGCTGGTTGAGCGCCACCAGACGCCCGCGAAACCGTGCGGGCGAGACTTCCGCGATATAGACGGGCGTGACCACGGAGGCGGCACCGATCGCCACGCCGCCGAGCAGCCGGAAGCCGAGCAGCATCCACCAGCCGGCGGCAAGCGCGGTGCCGAGCGCGGACAGGATGTAGAGCGCCGCGATCGCGAGCAGCACGGGCCGGCGGCCAAACCGGTCGGCCGGCGCACCGGCGCCGAGCGACCCGATCACCGTCCCGATCAACGCCGACGCGACGGTAAATCCCAGGGCCTGATCCGACAGCGCGAAATGCGTCTGGAGCGCACCGGTCGCGCCCGAGATCACCGCGGTGTCGAGG